>NZ_CP058559.1:2400000-3695371 GCF_014467015.1 Alkalicella caledoniensis
ACTTAGATATTAAATAGGAGGGATTAATTATGACAAAGCTAGGTTTTGGTTTTATGCGCTTACCTGTAAAGGACAAAGATGATGCAGCAAGTATTGATTTGGAAGCAGTTAAAGAAATGGTAGACAAGTTTATAGAAAGAGGGTTTACTTATTTTGATACTGCTTATCCTTATCATAAAGAGATGAGTGAATCAGCAATTAGGGAAACAGTGGTAAAGCGCTATCCACGAGATAAGTTTTTCCTTGCTACAAAATTACCAGTAGCACGTTTGAAATCAAAAGAGGAACAGGAAAATACATTTAATGAGCAATTGGAAAAGTGTGGGGTAGAATATTTCGACTACTATCTAATCCATAACTTAGGTGAGATAAGCTATAAAAACGCTGAAAGGCTAAATAGTTTTGAGTTCATAGTAAGAAAGAAGGAAGAAGGAAAAATAAGAAATATTGGATTCTCCTTCCACGATAGAGCTGACTTGCTAGATGAGATATTAACTGCTCACCCAGAAGTTGATTTCGTTCAATTACAAATTAATTATATCGATTGGGACAATGAGAGTATTCAGTCTAGAAGATGTTATGAAGTTGCAAGAAAGCACAACAAACCTGTTATTGTTATGGAACCTATCAAGGGTGGTATATTGGCAAATGTGCCTGAAAGTGCAGAAAATCTTTTTAAAGGTTATAATAATGATATGTCTATCCCATCTTGGGCTATCCGTTATGCAGCTAGCCTTGAGGGAGTAATGATGGTTCTTAGTGGTATGTCTAATATGGATCACTTAGTTGATAATACAGGTTACATGCAGGATTTCACACCACTGGTTAAGGAAGAGTATGATATTGTTAAAAAAGCAGTAGATATTATAAATGAATCCATAACAGTGCCATGTACCGCATGTGATTACTGTGTTAAGGGGTGCCCAAAGAATATTGCCATACCGAATTATTTTGCATTATATAATACGGAAAAGCAATTTCCTCCAGGGTATTTTTCACTACAAAAAGTTTACTATAATAACTATACACAAAAATATGGCAAGGCATCGGAATGTATTGACTGTAAACAATGCGAAGAGGCATGCCCACAACAGATTAAGATTATCGACCACTTAAAAGATGTTGCAGTAACATTTGAGTAAAGAGGTGTTGGTAAATCAAATAAAAGGAGTATGGTGTTTCCATACTCCTCAAAAATAACTTTAAGTTTGAGTCAACTCTAAGTAAAAAAAGAAAGGTGAATAGTATGAGAATTGCAGAGGTAAGTAAAAAGTTCGATATTTCCCAAGATACACTCCGTTATTATGAACGCATAGGGTTAATTCCCAGTGTTAATCGAAATGAAAGTGGAATTAGGGATTATAGTGAGGATGATTGCAGGTGGGTTGAATTTGTAAAATGTATGCGAGGAGCAGGCCTTCAGATCGAAGTGCTAAATGAGTATCTTGACCTATTTCAGAAAGGTGATTCCACCATTGAAGCTAGAAAAGAACTTTTAATAGAGCAAAGGAATCTTTTAGCAGAAAAGATGGAAGAAATAAAAGCCACAGTAGAACGCCTTGACAACAAGATTGATAGATATGAACAAGGGTTAATGGTGAAAGAAAAGTTGCTAAGAAGAACACAAAATTAGGATGCTTTGAAATGAAAGAGAGGTGTCGTTATTATGATGAATGTTACATTGGGGAGAACTGGTATGGTTGTCAATAGAAATGGATTTGGTGCTCTTCCTATACAAAGGGTTTCCCATGAGGAAGCTGTAAAGCTGTTAAGGAAAGCTTATAATAACGGTATCAATTTTTTTGATACTGCAAAAGTATATTCTGATAGTGAATATAAACTAGGGCTTGCCTTAAGTGATGTCAGAGATGAAATATTTATTGCCACTAAGACAATGGGTAAAAATGTAGAAGAATTTTGGAGTGATTTAGATAATAGCCTAAAAATGCTTAAAACAGATTATATCGATATCTATCAATTTCACAACCCTAGTTTTTGTCCAAAACCAAATGACGGTACAGGACTTTATGAAGCCATGTTAGAAGCTAAAAAACAAGGAAAAATTCGTTTTATAGGTATTACAAATCATAGGCTATCAGTGGCTATTGATGCTGTTGAATCAGGATTATATGATACCTTGCAATTTCCCCTTAGCTATCTAGCAGATAAAAAAGAAGAAGATTTAGTAAACCTATGCAAGGAAAAGAACGTAGGTTTCATATGTATGAAGGCATTGGCAGGTGGGCTTATAACAAAAAGCCACGCTGCCTATGCATACCTTGCTCAGTTCGGAAACACATTACCTATTTGGGGTGTTCAAAGGGAAAGTGAACTTGATGAATTCATTTCTTATAATGAGAACCCCCCAGCAATGGATGAGGAAATTAAAGAGTATATTGAAAGTGAAAGGAAAGAAATTAAGGGTGAATTCTGCCGAGGTTGCGGATACTGCATGCCATGTCCAGTGGATATAGAAATTAACAATTGTGCAAGGATGTCTCTACTTCTCCGCCGTTCCCCAACAGGGGGACACCTATCAGAAACAGGGCAAGCTAAAATGAGAAAAATAGAGAACTGTATAGAATGTGGAAAATGCAAGGAAAACTGCCCCTATGCCCTTGATACTCCGAATCTATTGAAGAGGAACTATGAAGATTATAAAACATTTTTGGAAACCTAGTCTTATGCTGAAATACTCCCACAGGGGAGTATTTTTGTTTTTAAAAATAACTATAAATAGAGGATATAGTAATAATACAGAGAAATTGTCAAAAGAAAGCATCAATTACTAAAGGACATGATGTAGGAGATGCTGAAATAGATATTAACTGACTAGGATACTGACAATAAGTTAAAAGAAGGGAGGGGTTAGCATTCAATAATTTTGTAGATTATTGTTTTGGCATGCTATTTGCTTTATATAAATGTGTATAACACACAAAAAAGAGCTTGCCGAAGCAAAAAAAAGTAAGGGATAGGGCAGATTGTATGTACATATACTAATTTTTAGACTGATAGTAGTATAATTTGAATGAGTCTAAGCTTGTAAAAAAAAGGAGGAATTATTATGACCAAAGGATTTCCAGAAGGTTTTTTGTGGGGAGGGGCTACTGCTGCTAACCAATGCGAAGGTGGAGTTTTTGAGGGAAATAGGGGATTGGCAAATGTTGATGTGATTCCCCATGGGGAAGATCGTTTTCCTGTTATGCTAGGGAAAATGAAAATGTTAGAGTGTGACCAGGAGCATTATTACCCTAGTCACGAAGCCATAGATTTTTATCATACATATAAAGAAGATATAGCTTTATTTGCTGACATGGGGTTTAAATGTTACCGTTTCTCCCTTGCATGGTCACGTATATTCCCTAAAGGGGATGAATTAGAGCCAAATGAAGAAGGCTTAAAATTCTACGACGCTGTTATTGATGAATGCTTAAAGTACGGTATTGAGCCATTAGTTACAATTACTCACTTTGATGTGCCCATTCACCTCATAAAAACAGTAGGCTCTTGGAGGAGCCGCAAAATGGTTGAGTATTATGAGAGGCTATGTTATGTGATATTCAATAGATATAAGAATAAAGTTAAGTATTGGCTTACATTTAATGAAATTAACATACTAATGCATTTGCCATTTATGGGTGCAGGAATTGTCTTCGAAGAAGGAGAGAACCAAGAGGCTGTTAAGTTTCAGGCTGCACACCACGAACTAGTTGCCAGTGCAAGGGCCACCCAAATAGCGAAAGAAATTAATCCTGAATTTAAGATAGGTTGTATGTTAGCAGCTGGTAATACGTATCCAAATACCCCTGCACCAAGGGATGTATGGAGATCAATGGAAAAGGATAGAGAAAACTACTTTTTTATTGATGTACAATCCCGTGGAGAGTACCCTAACTATGCAAAAAAAGAATTCGAAAGAAAGGGTATTAAGCTAGAGATGGCACCTGGGGATGAGGAACTATTAAAGAACAACACCGTTGACTTTATTTCCTTTAGTTATTATTCTTCACGACTAACAAGTGCAGATCCAGAAATAAATGCCCAAACATCAGGAAACGTATTTGGCACATTGAAAAACCCATACCTAGATGCAAGTGAGTGGGGATGGCAAATCGATCCACTGGGATTAAGAATAACGATGAATGCCCTATATGACCGTTATCAAAAGCCTTTATTCATCGTTGAAAACGGTTTAGGAGCTGTGGATAATCCTGACGAAAATGGATATGTAGAAGACGACTACCGCATAGATTATTTAAGAGAGCATATTAAAGCAATGAAAGATGCTGTTAACGAAGATGGAGTAGAACTAATGGGATACACTTCCTGGGGATGTATCGACTTAGTAAGTGCTTCCACAGGAGAAATGAAAAAACGTTACGGATATATTTATGTTGATAAAGACAATGAAGGAAATGGAACTTTAAAAAGAACAAAGAAAAAGAGTTTCAACTGGTACAAGAAAGTTATTGGAACAAATGGTGAGGACTTAGAGTAATATTATTATCTTATACAAAGGGATTATGTGCGATTTTAATCGTATATAATACCCTTTTTCTTTTACGAGTAACTTCAGGCAGTTCTTATATAGACCCTAAGGAGAATATAATTATCAATGTGGAATGAAAACTGCTATAATGGATCTGATATGCAAAAGTGTTAAATTTTAAGGAGTTGAACAGCTTGAATATATCTATGATTGTGGCTATGGGGAGGGGAAATGTTATTGGCAAAGATAATAAAATGCCATGGAACTTACCTGCTGACCTTAAATACTTTAAAGATACAACCATGGGACATGTGGTTGTTTGCGGTAGGAAAACTCTCCTGTCCATGAATGGACCTTTAAAAGGAAGAAAGAACATAGTTCTAACAAAGGATAGGGATTTCACTTATCCTGGTTGTGAGATATTGAACTCTGTAGAAGAATTACTGAGGATTTATGATAAGAAATCTCAAGAGATTTTCATTATAGGTGGTGCTAAAGTATATGAGCAATTTCTACCACTTGCCAACAAGCTCTATATAACTTATATAGATGAGGATTTTGTAGGGGATACCTATTTTCCAGAGTTTTCCCTAAAAAAATGGGTGTTAGTATCAGAGAGGGATGGTATTACCAACGAGACAAATCCATATAAGTACATTTTTAAGGTATATCAAAGATTGGATGAGCAAAGATAATACATTAAAACCTGGAATACTATTGAAGGCTTCAAACCTAAAAGTTTAATTATTTATTAATCAATTACTAGAGGATATATTTATCCTGTGTTGAAGTATATTATCAGTAAAAATATTTTTGGTTTGGGGGAATTACCACAATGAAATTAGTAGTGCAACAAATTGTAAAGAGTTATGGGGAAAAAGAAGTATTGAAGGAAGCTAGTTATACTTTTGAATGAGTTGCCACGCATTCACGTGACTTCCGTCATGAGTTAGTGGCAACATATGTTGCTTAAAATAGATCCTATATTATTACAAATACAAGAATTATACATATACATATGTTAACATATAATTAAAGGATGTGACGTATGGGAAAAGTTATTTATGGAAGAGGGTATGTTTATACTATCCAGTATCACATAGTTTGGTGTACTAAATATAGACACAAAATACTACAAGGAAAAGTAGAAAAGACTCTAAAAGAGATAATTAAACAGATTGCACAAGACAATCAGTTCAGGATAGAAGAAATAGAAACTGATTTAGACCATATTCATCTACTTATAGATTGTAGCCCTCAACATTATATTCCCAATATAATCAAAGCATTAAAGGGAGTAAGTGCAAGGTTACTATTTAAAGCTCATCCAGAAATAAAGAAACAGCTCTGGGGTGGGCATTTGTGGAATCCTAGCTACTTTGTAGCCACTGTATCAGAAAATACACAGGAGCAAATAAGGGAATATATAAGAGGCCAAAAGACTAAATAGAAAGGGAGGCGAACCATGGTGTTAAAGGCATACAAGTATAGAATATATCCAAATAAAGAGCAAAAAGAGCAACTAGCTAAAACCTTTGGGTGTGCTAGATTTGTGTATAACTACTACTTAGCCGAAAAAATAAAGCTGTATGAAGACAAACAAGAATCTCTGTCTAAAATAGATTGTAACAACCATCTAAACAGAGAACTAAAAAAAGAACTGATATGGCTTAAAGAAGTAGATAAGTTCGCCTTAACCAATTCTATTTACAACCTGGATACTGCTTATCAGCATTTCTTTAGAAGAGTTAAACAAGGAAAAGATAAGACAGGATTTCCTAGATTTAAAAGTAGACATAGCAATAGATTAAGCTACACAACTAATTTTACAAATAACAACATAAAAATTGATTTCTCAGATAATAAAATTAAGTTACCTAAACTTAAATGGATAGAAGCCAAAGTTCACAGAGAATTTGATGGAAAAATCAAGTCTGCAAACATAGTTCAAAACTCAAGCGGAAGATATTATGTGAGTATTCTTGTGGATACAGAAGCAAAAGATCTACCACTACCGAAAGTAGATAAGACTATAGGGTTAGACTTAGGAATCAGTAATTTTCTGATAGACAGTGATGGAAATACAATTTCTAATCCAAAAAACCTACATAAACATGAAAGAAAACTGGCTAAACTACAAAGGCAATTAGCCAAGAAACAAAAAACTAGTAACAATAGAAACAAGATGAGAATCAAGGTGGCCAGGCTTCACGAAAAGATATCAGATACCAGGAGGGATTTCTTACATAAACTGTCTAAGCAAATTATCAACGAAAACCAAGTTATAGTTAGTGAAGACTTAAATGTAAGAGGAATGGTAAGGAATCATAAACTAGCTAAAGCAATATCAGATGTGTCATGGTCAGAATTCACTAGACAACTAGAATATAAAGCTAACTGGTATTGCAGAACTTACGTCAAGATAGACAGGTTATTCCCATCTAGTCAGCTATGCTCTCATTGTGGATTTAAGAACACAAAAACCAAGAGTCTATCAGTTAGAGAATGGACTTGTGATAATTGCGGAAATGAACATAATAGAGATATAAATGCCAGTAGGAATATACTGCAAGAAGGCTTGCGAATGTTAGCATAACAAAAAACAAAACATGTAGGGTAGGAGCTATCCGAATTAACGCCTGTGGAGAATGCGATGCAGTAAGGTCGGTCTGAGAAACAGGAAATTCTAGTAGTGATACTGGAAGCCTGCGAATTCATTCGTGGGAGGTTCACAAAGGGAAAATCTACGGGTTGCTAGGTAAAAATGGCGCTGGAAAAACCACGCTTTTAATTGTATTGGAAGCGACTTGAGCTACGATTTTATGGAATGGGTGGTAGTGTAGCAGATGAAAATGGGTTATGTTACTTTCCTGAATTAGAAGGTAAATTACCGATGATTCTTAGCTTGAAGGCTGAGAAAAAGTAAATTATACAAAGAATAGTAGAATGTTCAACAAACATTTTACTATTCTTTTGTTGTATAAATACTATGTTTGAAAGGGTCTTAGTTCTTTACTTTAGGGTTTGATGTTCTATAAAATAAATATGAGACTTTGTATATTAGTATAATAGCTAACTTGTGTAAAATTATTGCAAACTAATATTAAATGTGCTTGAGATATAGCCATTTAGAATATATAATTATTCAATAGGCATTTATTAATGACCACTATATAATACTTGTAACATATTAGGAGTGATTAGATGGACTGGTTAAAAAAGTTTATGGTAGGAAGATATGGAAGCGATCAGCTTTCTATTTTTTTAGTTGTATTATCATTAATTTTGACAATAATAGGTCTGCTAGCTGGTATATCATTTATGATTAGTTTAAGTTATGTGCCATTGTTTTTTGCTGTTTACAGAATGTTTTCTAAAGATGTACAAAAACGTAGTATGGAGAACTATAAATTTGCCATATTTATGAGTCCAATTTACTCTAAGTTTAAAAAATATCAAAAACGGGCAAAAGACACAAAAACGCATAAATATTTTAAGTGTAATTCATGTAAAACCACCCTACGGGTTCCAAAGGGTAAGGGGAAAATAATGATTACATGTCCTAGATGCAAAACAAAAGCTGCTAAGAAAACTTAAATGTCATAGATGTTAAAAACGTCGCATTAAGGGAGAGACTACTGAGATGAATATAATTAGAAAGTTATTAGGTAAACTCTTATATTCAATAACTAAGGCATTATCTGCAATAATGGGTACTTTAATACAAGGAACAGAATCTTTAGTGTTATTTGTAAAAAGCATTACAAAAGGCTGTTTTGCTTTACTAAGTATGGGTGGTTGCTTATTGTTTATATTTTTTGCGACCTGGGGTCTTAGAATACTAGCTGACCCAATAGGACTTGCTTTTGTGTTGACTTTACTACTATTTCCTATCTTAGGGGCTAGGTTTGTAGCCTTCATGAAGTATCAAAAATATATTATAACTGAATTTTTATTTAACCTTTCAAATCACCTTATAGATGGGAAAAAATATCAGTATAAACCTTTCAGTGAGTACAAGATGGCGTATAAAAATGCAGAGCAAGAACGTATAAGAGAAGAGCAACGTCGCTATTATGAACAGCAAAGGGAATGGGGAGAAAGATTTAAGCAACAGTGGCAGCAACAACACTCCCAAGGGCAAGGAAGTCAAGGTAATTATGGTAGTTATGGGGGACAGGGGAATTATGGGCAAGGCTTTATGAATTCTACAGTGGATTTTAAGAATAAATATGAAAAAAGTTGTGATACACTAGGTGTGCCATATAACGTCCATAAAGATCAAGTTAAATTAGCATATAGGAGAAAGGCAAAAGAGTTCCATCCAGACTTGAGCAAAGCTCCAAATGCTACAAAGATGTTTCAGGAAATTACTGATGCAAATCAGTTCTTAAATGATGAAAATATACAAAGGTACAAAAATTATTTATAAAAGCATAAATAAACCAGTACTTCATAAGAAGTCTGGTTTATTTTATACGTCATTATTCTTTTCATGGATTGTCTCGTATTAATAAGAATTTATGCAAGCTTTTTAGTAAAATTGTCCAAAGAAATGGAAATGTTCTCAAGCTCACTAGATAATGACTGCACAAGTTGTGTTTGATTCTTTGACGAAATAGTATGTTCTTCTATGTTCTCTGAGATATCTAAGATAATGTTTTGAATGGTTTTCAGTATATCATCTATTTGGCTAACTGAGGTTGCAGTACCGTCTGCTAGTTTTCTAACTTCACTGGCCACTACATTAAAACCTCTACCTTCATTTCCTAATCTTGCTGCTTCTATGGAGGCATTTATACCTAGTATATTAGTTTGTTTAGAAATACTTTGGATCAATTCAATGATATGATTTGTCTTCATTACATTATCCTTGGCATTTGATATATTCTCGTTTAATCCTTCTACTGTTTCTTCTTGTTTTTTAGCTGAAAGGGAAATTTCTTCTAAAGCTGCTGAGGATTCCTGTAGACTATTGTTGATACTATTAGCCAAACTATTCATGTTATCCATGAATTTTTTTCGTTCATATTCTGAAACTATGACATGACTTGCTATCATAGCAATTGGTTTCATCAAATGTGGATCGCCACTAATTCCTATGGCGCCGATACAAACACTATTAGAATGAATACCTACACTAAATCCAGGCCGAGTGCCGCTCATGGTTTTAGTCATTTCTTCGGTTATGGCAATATGTTCAACTTTGCCAGATACTATATCCTTTGCACCAGTGTGAATTGTCCCCAGTCTTTCAGGCTGAGTTGTAGCGATAATCATACCACCTTCGCCAAAAATATGTGCATTTTGGTTTGTTTCCTGATGAATTAACTCAACTATTCCTTGAGCGAACTGAGTATCAATCATATACAACGTATAACCCCCTTTTTTATTAAATACTGATATGTATTAATAATTCTACGTCGGACATAAAATTCCTTTACTTAGGGCATATTATATGTTTAATAGTTTGTGATAAAAGGTTATTATATAGTTAGCAACATAAATAAAAGTAAAGGTTTTAAAAAGGGGGGCTATTACTCAATGGGAGAATATGTGCACTACTATCTTATGGGGTTTAATACACTGGGGTTTGTATTAATGTACATAGATAAACAAAAGGCTATAAGAAATAAATGGAGGGTAAAAGAAAATACCCTGATATTTATTGCGTTGATTGGAGGAAGTTTAGGGTTATACCTAGGGATGAAATTGTTTAAACATAAAACAAGACACGCAAAATTCAAACTTGGAATTCCTATTATAATATTTTTTCAATTATTGCTGATTTACCTATATTAGCTTTGACTGCCTTTCCCGTGCTTGTTAAACCCTTAAAATTATAGTAAAATATACTATAATTTCTAAAAAAAAATCGGGACAGGCGTTATGTAGGTAGGGTGCTGGAAATATTAACTCAATGTAAGTACGGATATTTCAGCTAGAAATAAGTGTAAGAGCTAGAAGTGTTAAAGAAACATTTCTAGCTTTTTTAAGACAGGGTTATTTTTCTATAAATCTGTTTAACGTGTAAGTAAAACTAAAGGTATGAATAAGTTGTTATCATATTGTAAGTAAGTAAGTAAGGAGTGATATTTTGGCTGAATATAAAAAAGAACTAAAGATAGAAAGTAACTATTTAGATGAGACCCTTGCAGTTATTGAGAATAAACTTGAACAAGAATTAGATAATATTGCTATAAAAAGAGAGAACCTAATTGCAGCTAGAAGAGATATGTATGATAGCACACCACACTCTTCACAGGATTTTGAACAAATAGTTGAAATGGTTCAACAGTTGAGTCCCTTACAAACACAAACCCATGATTACGAGGCCACAGCAAAAAGAATTAGAAAATATGAAAAGCTTTTGGACTCTCCATATTTTGCAAGGGTAGATTTTTCTGAAGAAGGCCTAGAGAAAGAAAGTATTTATATAGGTCTTGCTAATCTAATGGATGATAAGACATATAACATTTATGTTTATGATTGGAGAGTGCCCATATCCAGTATCTTTTACCGCTATGAGCTGGGAGATGTTAGCTACAACTCACCCTCGGGCACTATAAAAGGTGAAGTTACTCTGAAACGGCAGTATGAGATCAAAAATAGCAAGTTAGAGTACTTTTTTGATTCTAGCGTAAATGTAATTGACGATATATTAAAAAAAGCATTGTCAGGCAACACATCATCGAAAATGAATACAATAGTTGAGTCTATCCAGAGAGAACAAGATATTATTATCCGTGACATAGACAATGACTTAGTAATTGTCCAAGGGGTTGCAGGGAGCGGAAAGACCTCTGTGGCTTTACATAGAGTAGCATTCCTCATGTATCAAGGACTCACAGAAAAACTTAAATCAAATAATATTGTACTTATCTCACCGAATTATCTGTTCGGTCAGTATATATCTAATGTATTGCCAGAGCTCGGTGAAGAAAACATTGCAACTCTTACATTTGAAGATCTATTTACAACTATTTGTGGAAACATTGTTGATATAAAAAGCAGAACGGCACTACTTGAAAAGATAATATCCACTGATGATATCAAGAAAAAAGAGCTTCTAAAAGCAAGTATTCAATTCAAATTGTCTAAAGAGTTCATTACTATATTAGACAGGTTTATACAGCATTTTGAACGAAAAATGATAGATTTTACGGACATACATTATAATGGCCAGTGTGTGGTAACCAGAGACCTACTTAAGGCAGACATACTGAAGAAAGAGAAAAAATCAGTTCCAATTGAAAAAAGACTTGAACAAATTAATACTAAGATAACAAACAGACTGCAGGAATTAAGGAAAGGTAGACTAAAAAAACTAGAAAAGTTTGTACATGAACACACAGACCACCCATTCCATGAAAAAGCCTTTGCAAGGTTACTGTCTTTAAAGGAGAGTATACCTTTAAGAAAAACAATAGATAAGTTTACCAAGATAGATTATTTACCTCTATATAAGAAACTATTTGCAGACAAGGATTTGTTTTATCGCTTAGGACGGGGACTTAACTTGCCTGAGGATATAGAGCAAATACTTAATGAAACTAACAAAAATTTAGGTGAGGAAGAATTATCCTACGAGGATGCCATGGGGTTTATATGCTTAAAATTAAAGATGACTGGATTAAAAACCCATAGGGATATAAAACAGGTAGTTGTAGATGAAGCCCAGGACTATTACCCAATACATTTTGAAATATTAAAGCTATTGTTTAAGGATGCAAAGTATACAGTTGTGGGTGATGTAAATCAGACTATAGAAAAGCAAACAGATATCTCTAGCTATGAGCTTTTGAAATCAATTTTAAAGAAACAAAAATCTACTACCGTATATATGAATAAAAGCTTTAGGTGTTCCCATGAAATCAACACCTTTAGTTCAAGATTCGTAGACAGTGATATCCATATAGAGAGCTTTGATAGGCACGGTGAAATGCCTAACATAGTGCATAAAGAATCGGTATCTGTACTTGATAATACAGTAGTAGAAGATGTCAAAAAAAATCAAAGTGAAGGCTATAGATCAATTGCAATCATATGCAAGAGTATGACACAGGCAACAAAACTGTATGAGAGTATAAAAGATAAAATAGATGTACAACTAATAAGCGAGTATTCCTCTGATACAACTGATGGGATTATTATAGTGCCTATCTATATGGCTAAGGGTCTTGAATTTGATTCGGTGCTGGTTTATGGTGTGGATGATAAAAATTTTAAGGCAGATGATGATAAGAATCTTTTGTATATAGCATGTACTCGAGCTTTGCATAAGCTATCATTGTACTATACAGGCGAAATAAGTAAATTTTTGATATAATATGCTTGCTCCTTTTAAAAAACCTTCCTAATTCTAAAAGGAAGGTATTTTTTTTTCTGTATTCGCAAAAATTATTACTAGACGTAGATAGATTTATAAATCAGACTAGATTGTAAATCTAAAGAGAATTGAAAGGAGAATTATATGAAAAAGTTAGGTTTACTACCCAAACTCCTCATAGGTATTGTTTTAGGTATAGTCATTGGAACATTTAGAATTGAATTACTAACAAGGCTTTTAGTAACATTTAGTGGAATTTTTGGGAGTTTCTTAGGTTATATCATACCATTACTTATTATAGGATTTGTTGCGCCAGGAATAGCAGAATTAGGAGGTAAAGCAGGTAAGCTCTTAGGTTTGACTGCTGGCATAGCCTACCTTTCCACAGTGATAGCAGGGACACTGGCCTTTTTTAGCGCATCTTTAATTCTTCCAGGCATTATTACCCAAGGAAGAGAAACGGTGGCAGAAGGATTGGCAGCAACACCGTATTTTGAACTTTTAATACCACCAATAATGGGGGTAATGGCAGCACTTGTCACTGCATTTATGCTAGGACTAGGGATGGCAGCAATTAAAGGTGATACCATGCTTCACTTCATGCAAGAATTCCAACAAATTATTCAAAAGGTTATCGAAACAATAATAATTCCTCTGTTACCAGTTCATATTGCGGGGATTTTCGCTAGAATGGCATACTCAGGAGAAGTAGCGGAGACATTGGCGGTATTTGGTAGAGTATTTGTGTTGGTAATAGGAATACACATTGCGTATATAGTATTCCAGTATTTGATTGCTTCCACTATTACTAAAGTGAACCCCTTTGTGGCACTTAAAAATATGTTGCCTGCTTATTTCACAGCAATAGGTACACAGTCATCAGCAGCTACTATCCCAGTAACAGTAAGAAGCACAAAAAACAACAAAGTCACTGATGAAGTAGCTGAATTTGCAGTTCCTTTATGTGCCACAATACATTTAGCAGGAAGCACCATAAGCTTAACCATATGTGCCATAGCTGTTATGGCTTTGGAAGGTCTAAGTCTGAACTTTGCACAAGTATTTCCATTTATCTTAATGCTTGGAGTAACCATGGTAGCGGCCCCAGGTGTACCAGGTGGAGCTATAATGGCTGCTGTAGGATTGCTGGAGACTATGCTTGGATTTACCGATGGCCAAGTAGCATTGATGATGGCACTATATATTGCTCAAGATAGTTTTGGAACTGCTGCAAATGTAATAGGTGATGGCGCCATAGCCCTCGTTGTTAATAAGTTTGCAAGAAGCAAAGAGGTATAAGTGAAAACTCCCAGACTAGGGAGTTTTTTTCCTATTAAATTGGCAGTAATACTGGTTGGGCTCTTTGAATAGTATATGGGTATGAGGTGATAAAGTATGAAAAAGATCCCCGTTAGTAAAGAAAACTTAATTATACTAGGTTACATGTTTGCAATTCCTGGTCTTAAGTTGATTTATTTTTTTCTAAATAGAATTCCTCGACCGGCGGTAAATGTTTTAATCTGGGTCGATTCTTATATTCCATTGTTACCTGTTTTTGTTGTGCCATATATAATTTTTTATCCCTTTGTGCTATGTTGTTTGATTTTCTTGTTTTTGCGAGATCGTAAGACTTACATACATGTGGTAAAAGCTTACTCAGTAGGTCTTATAGTATGCTACCTTACTTACTTGTTATTCCAGACTACAGTGCCACGACCAGAACTGGTTCATGGGGATATTTTTTCTAAAATACTTGGATTTATATATCATATAGATGAACCATATAACGCTCTTCCCAGCATCCATGTACTTGGTACCATGTTAACTATGTTGGGATTAAAAGAAGCTAAAATAGATAGCATATACATGAAAAGCATAGGGTGGTTAATTATTGTCTCAACCATGTTTGTCAAACAGCATGGCATATTAGATGTCGTGACTGGACTTGGCCTTAGCTACGGTGTCTATAGTCTAACAACAACACAAGCTAGTTCGAAACATCAAATTTCTCAGTGAGGGGAGAAGGATCTCCCTAGCTAGATTAGATTTGTAACCTAGGAGGATATTCACCCAAATATATAGAATAGTTACTTGGTAGTGTATAAATAATTTAGGAGGGATCTTCTTGAAAATAAACCACATAGCTTTATATACCAATGATTTAGAGGGACTGAAAGATTTTTATAAAAAGTACTTTAATGGGAAACCCAACCAGATGTATCACAATGAAAATACCGGATTAAAAACATATTTCTTGACCTTTGAAAATGACTGTAGACTTGAGATTATGACCCGGCCTAACGTCAAAGAATTAAGTAGAGATCTTATAAGTTCAGGTTTTATCCACTTGGCCTTTAGCACAGGGAGTAAAGAAGGAGTAGATAGCCTAACCAAACGATTAGAGCAAGATGGTTTTAAAATCCTAAGTGGACCAAGGACCACAGGAGACGGATACTATGAAAGTTGCGTACTAGACCCCGATGGAAATCAAATAGAAATAGTAGCATAAAAGAGCATTATGATATACTCCCCTTATATTTCACAGTTAAACAATATGACTGTCTAATATAAGGGGAGTTTCTTTGAAAAATTAAGAAATTTTGTAAAAAACTAAAGGATTTTGTCACATATTTGTAGAAGTAAATGAGTAGAAATTAAAGATTGCATTTTGGTTTCTATCAAACATATGGGGTATTTAAAAAAGGGCAAAGGAGGGGGATGATGTGATCGAATGGCTCACTGAAGTTTTAGTATTTGAGAAGGTATATTGGTATTTAGCCATCCCATTTACGGTACTGTTAGTTATACAGCTTATATCTACTTTTGTAGGATTAGGCGGTAATAGTGACTTAGATGGGGGAGATGACGGTGGGGATATCGGAGACGATGGTGATATTGAGCCGGGGTTTAGGATACTAACAGTCAGAAATTTAGTTACTTTTTTCGCAGTATTTGGCTGGTCAGGAATAACATTTTCTAGCTTAGGTTTTGGGCAAGTAATTACAGCATTGATATCTACTATACTTGGTATCATTATGCTACTAGTTGTGTCAGCGCTTTTTTATTTCATTATTAAGCTAGCATATAGTGGCACCATGGATATTCAACGTGCTGTAGGAGCCACAGGAGAAGTTTATCTTCCCATTCCTGCTAACAGAAGTGGAGTAGGGAAAGTGAATATTACATTCCAAGGATCCTTTAGGGAGCTTGAGGCCATGACAGATGAAGGCAGAAAGATTCCAAGGGGAGCCATGATTACAGTTAAGGCTGTGGTCAACAACAGTATTTTATTAGTAGAAAAAACAAATAAGGGGGAATTTTAATGGGTTTTGATTCAGGTTCAGGATATGCAGTTATTCTGATAACTGTAATTGTAATAGTTATATTTGGAACTATTACAGCGCTTTTTAGTAGATATAAAAAGTGTCCATCAGACAAAATTTTAGTGGTTTATGGTAAGGTTGGAAAAGTGGGGGATGAAAATAGATCTTCTAAGTGTATCCATGGAGGGGCGGCCTTTATATGGCCAGTTATCCAGCACTATGAGTTTCTAGATCTTACACCTTTATCCATAGAGGTTAATCTTCAAAAAGCCTTAAGTAAGCAAAACATCAGGGTAGATGTACCATCGAGGTTTACAGTAGGTATTTCCACTGAACCTGGTGTTATGCAAAACGCTGCCGAAAGGTTATTAGGCCTTGGGCTTACAGAAATACAAGAACTATCAAAGGATATTATCTTTGGACAGTTAAGACTTGTAATTGCAACAATGGACATTGAAGAAATTAACACAGACAGGGATAAGTTTCTAGAAGCTGTTTCAAGCAATGTGGAAACAGAACTTAAAAAAATTGGTTTGCGTCTGATTAACGTTAACGTTACAGATATCAACGACGAATCAGGCTACATAGAAGCATTGGGTAAAGAAGCTGCTGCAAAAGCAGTCAACGATGCTAAAAAGAGTGTTGCAGAAAAGGATAGAGATGGAGCCATTGGTGAAGCTAAGGCTAGAAGAGATCAAAGGGTACAGGTTGCTGAAGCTGACGCCACTGCTGTTGAGGGTGAGAATAGATCTAGGATCACTGTAGCTAACTCTGAAGCAGAGAAAAGAGAGAAAGCCGCTGAGGCAGAAAGAAGAGCAAGTGCTGCGGAAAAGGTTCAATCTGCCAAGGCATTAGAAGAAGCATATTTAGCAGAGGAAGAAGCTGAAATATCAAGGGCTAGAAGAGAAAAAGCAACTAAAGAAGCTGATGTACTTGTTCATGCAGAAGTTGAAAAGAAAAAGCTGGAAATTGAGGCAGAAGCCCAAGCTGAAGAGTTTAGAAGGATTGCCCGTGGTGAAGCAGATGCTATATTTGCTAAAATGGACGCTCAAGCTAGGGGTACTAAAGAGATGCTTGAAAAACAAGCTGAAGGTTTCCAAAGACTAGTAGAAGCAGCGGGAGGTATTCCTGAAAAAGCTGTAATGATGATGATCGCCGATAGGTTGCCAGAGCTAGTTAAGATACAAGTTGAAGCTATTAAAGGTATCAATATCGATAAAGTTACTGTATGGGACAGCATGGGTGGTGGAAAAGACGGAAAACCAGCTACTGCAAACTTCCTATCAGGAATGATGCAATCCCTGCCACCATTACAAGATGTCTTTAATAGTGCCGGTTTAGACTTACCTAAGTATCTTTTGCAAAGCAAAGAAGATGATACTGCCAAAAAAGAATCTAAATCACAGGAAATGGTAGAGAATAACGAAGAGTAAATTTTGTTTATGAGCATAATTCTATAAAAAAACCTTACATGTTAGTTGGGAAACTAAACATGTAAGGTTTTCTTTTTTTAGAACACTTTAAGATATTGCTAGTGTATATACAGGCAATGTAACACAAACAAGTGAAATTCATAGTATACATTGAATAGGTAAACTAAGATAGCATGGTAAAGGAGGGAAGACAATGAGCAGTACTTTTATATTCCGCCCAAATGATCAAAAGAAAGAAGAGCCACAAAAGCCCGTGAATCAATCTCGCAAGATAGAAAATAAAGCTGTAAAGGAACAGATACTTTCAAAACTTAATCATAAGCTAAAAACTGATACAAATATTATCAATGAAGTGGATGAAAAGGTTGAAACAAAAGAAATATATGATACTGAGATTATAGATGAAAATGAAGTAAATATTGTTAACAATCAAGAACAGTCTTATTTAGAAAAAGAGAAGATTGAAAAAATAGAAAAAATAGAGAAAATAGAAGAAATAGAAGAAGGAACATTTTTTCAAGAGGAACTAAAGACTAAAGATCTGAGCCACAAAAGAAATAGCAACGAACAGTTGCTACTATTATTAGTGTTGTTAACTGTATTAAAGAGCCCTAAGAAAGACTTAGCATTAATAGGAACCTTACTAATTCTCTTAGTAAGCTAAAGTAAAAGGGATTCTTTAAAAAAAAGGAGGTGTTTTTATGTCTAAGAATAACTTAGACTTAAACAAGCTTATGGCTATGTTTGATGGCAACGAGGAGATGAAAGAAAAGATTAGCAAAATGAGTAAGTTACTGGGAGGGTCAGAGCAAAGTGAAAAAATTGGTGATTTAGTATCAGATCTTATGAAAAAAGAGAAGGATGACAATGATCAAGTAAAGATAGAAGCTAGGAATATAAATCACAATGAACCGTCCATAAATTTACTTCTTGCGCTAAGGCCTTTTTTGTCTGAAGAAAAGCAATGTCAATTAGATGAGTGTATTGAGCCTTTGAATATGACCTATTTAATCCGGCGAATGGGAGAGGTAAATACAGCAGTAAGAGGTAAAGATAGCTAGTATTAATTAAAGTAAAGTGTATAAAAAATAAGTGGGAAAAAAAGCTAATTAAGGCAAAGTCCTTAAGTAGCTTTTTCTTTTTTACCATGTGTAGAAAATATTTGCCAAACCAGGGCACAAAAAACTAAGCAAATGCCTATTTAAAGGGGATGGGGGCGCAAAATTACGTTGAAAACATAGTATATATCGAGCTCAAAATAAAAACAAAATCTCAAATACTAGCTAAAAATTGTACTTGTGGTCATTGGTTAATGATCGTCCGGACACAAGGTAGCTAGAAAAATTAAAGGGGGATTATTAATGAGTACAGAAGTTCAGCATCATCCACACCACCCGCATCATCCGAAAAAAAGAGACTTCCCACTAATTCTTATTCTATTACTTTTCTTCTTACAAGATGACGGTATAGGTTTCGATGACGATATACTACCAATCATCTTATTACTTTTCTTCTTCAACAAATAACAACAAGAGAATCGCTGTATAGTTTATACTATGCGGCGATTTCTCTTGTTGTTATTAAGTATGTAAAGGTAAATTAAAAAGAGAAGGCCCAGCCTTCTCTTTTTTAATTTATTTTAATTGTGTTAGTAATTTATCCTGTATTTCCTGAGTGAAAGAAAACTTTTTGAATTCTTCTTTTAACCAATCATGGGTTCTAAAATGAGGGCAGTATTTCCCAATCATTTTAGTTAAACCTTGCACATGGCCAATCTCGTCATTAATTATCTGCAAAAGTATCTCCTGAACTTCTGGAACTGGGATTTGGTTAATTCGTTGATAATAATTAGAAATTGCTCCCAGCTCTCCTTGTAAATTCACCTGCAGAATGTCACAAACTTTGTACTGATAATTGACATCAGCACCACTCCAATACCTTCTGTTAGAATCATAAACCCGAGGATCTATACCATACTGCTCAAGTATATGACCTAACATTTCAAAATGCTGCATTTCATTTAGCGAGAATTTTTCTAGCATTTGCGCTACATCTTTATGCTTAACAACAAAATAGTGATGGAAATACTGTAAAATGGCTGTTAATTCACTATCGGGGCCAGCATAATCGTCTAAGAGTAGATGAATGTTTTTTGGATGTTTTGTAATCAACTTGCTCACCTCCTTCTTTATTAAACAAGATATGATAAGGGAGGTAAGCTTGTATAATGTAAAAGCCCGATTTGTTGGAAAACATATTAAATTACTAGTTGCTATTATCTAGGAGAGGTCTAGGGGAAATACTGGCCGTGGGATCCAAAAGGGACTGGAAAAGGAAGATAGGCCCTAGCAATTTCTGTAAAGGAGGTTACATCTAGTATTAACAAATAGGTTTTACCTAATTCAGTATCAAGGATCATAGATAATACAACTCCTTCATCTTCTACTCTATTTTCTGGTGAAGGGATGAAGATAGGTTCGCCAGGATAATTATTCTCCATAAACCAATAATTGGAATAACTATTTTTAGTACTGAACTTTACCAACCTATTAGGGAAACCATTGGAGTTTTTAGCGTTCAGTCCGTATACATAGTTGTAAGCCTTACCGTTACATCTTTCATAGTTTAACCTTGGGAACTCAGCGAAATCTTCCCATATAGTTTCAGTTGTAACATTATTGCTGCCAAGCTGTAAGTGATATCTTATTATTTGAGGGGTAGGCAATAAAAAGTCTCCTTGCCGTAAATCCTCTAGATACAACGACCTTACAATTGTTGAATCTGAATATGCATCTATATCTACAACTACGTTACCATCAATTTCAAAACAATTTATATGATGGAAACCAAAGAAAGGCTCGCATTCAAACTTCCCAATGACTTTCCCGCTAATTTTGTCTATTATCAGAAAATGTGTACCACGTTCAGGTCTCCATTTTAAGTTATCAGCCACTGCACTACCTGTACGTAACAATCTAAAATGGTCCACTATAAGGGGGAATTGGGTTAAGATAATGTAGTTATCTGTCATGCCAAAACTGTGCATATAAGAAGGGTGCTTTACAGGAACGGAGGAGATAATTTTTCTTTTAGTACTACCTTCACTGATACTATATATATTGTAGCTACTAATCAATGAGAACTTGGTAATGTAGTTGAAAATTTGTTTATTCTTATAATCATAATGGGGGTGGACAGTTGTTAGGTGACCTTTGACTTTGTCGCCGTAACTAAATCTACCTAAAGTCCTCAGACTTAAAGGATCAAACTCAACCCTAGGAGGGGTCTCCGTCAAGGCAATATATTTATTATCTATTTTTGCTACGTTAACGCTGGCATTATCAGTAAAATGCCCAGTGGCGTTTCTTAGGATTCTACTTGGCATTGAGGTTTTGGGGAGGGTGGCAAACTCAGGGTATACAACCGTGCCCTTTATCATAGATTCTTTATAAGTACTTCCCCTAAGGAACTTATTGGTGTAAAGGATTTTCCCTTGATTGAAATCAAATCTATGGAGCATAGCTAATCCATCAAACCAATGGTTGTAACTATCCTTTTCTACTTCAAATTTTGCGGCACCATTTCGTATTAATGTACCTGTAAGCCACTGGGGTATATTCCCTTGAATTGGTAGAGCAATATTATCTATTTCTTCTTCTAATGTTGTAAAGCCAAGGGCTACGTTTATTTTCATAGAAATTCATCCTTTAACCATATATTTCAAAAATGTATGGAAGTGCTTTGTAAAAAAACCTACTATAGACACTACCACTATCTATTATGCCAAATATAGTTGTAACAATTACCACCAAACAGCCTCAAATATAATTAATACAAGGTTAATATTTTTATGCTACAATTAAAAGACAATATTATTAGAGATAGTTATAAAAGGCATTTTAGAGGTATAATGAAAAAATAGGGAGGGGTAGTCATGGAGAATAAGACAGTTGAAATACTGTTAGTGGAACTAAAGGATAGTAATAACTACAATTCAAAGAAACTATTGTTTGAACAAATAGCCATTGAATCTGCCATGGATAATGATGCAAAGAAAAAAGGATTGGTGATTTAGTAAACCATGAAGTTTAGAAGGAGTGTAAAGGAGAAAATAGTACTATAAAAGAAGCTTATAAGCTGAAAGGAAGCTAAAAATGGAAGGAACTATTAGAAGTAATATTAAGGTAGGAAGCATAGTATTGGTTGTTCAAAAGGAAGATCAAAGAACCGGCAAACTTACCGAGGGTACCGTAAAGAGAATTTTAACTAATTCCCCTCAGCACCATCACGGTATAAAAGTTATGTTGGAAAATGGCACTGTTGGTAGGGTAAAAGCTATTAAAAGCTAGATTTAATTATATGGAAGGCTGGGGAAGAGATGACAACACAGATTTATTATTTTACAGGTACAGGCAATTCTTTAAAAGTAGCCAAAGATATTGCACGGGAAATTGGAGATTGTACGTTAACTAGAATCACCAGTGAAGTTTCAGCAGGCGAACTTCAGTGTCAATCTGTGAGAATAGGTATAATTTTTCCTGTGTATTATTATGGGCTACCTATCATGGTAAAGAAATTTATCGAGAATTTTAACACCAATCCAAAGAATTATATCTTCGCTATTGCCACCTGTGGGGGCTCGGTGGGTGCTTCAATGAATCAAATAGAGATGCTACTAAGCCTCAAAGGACTGAGTTTATCGGCTGGATTTAGGATCGTCATGCCTGATAACTTTCAGTTGATGTATGGACCAGCTTCGGAGACAAAACAGCAAAAACTTTTTAAACAGCAAGAGAGTTTCACGAAAGACATGGTAGAGATTGTACGTGATAACCGTCTGATCCCGTTTAGAGAACAAGGCAAATATTTCACAAAAGTTTTAGGTGGGATTTTTTCTAAAACATTTAACCCTAAGGGAAAAGACCAAAATTTTTGGACACAGCAAAGCTGCAATGGCTGTGGCATTTGTGGAAAAGTGTGCCCAGCTGATAACATAGAAATTATACAAGGTAAACCAGTATGGAGGAACAACTGTGAACTATGCCTAGGTTGTATGCAATGGTGTCCTCAAAAAGCTCTACAGTACAAGCAAGGAACAGTTAAAAGGGCTAGGTACCAACATCCAGAAATTAAAGTAAAAGAATTATACTAAATATTCTTGGTGCTCTGTTTTCAGAATATACTTTGACACTATCTGAAACTAACAAAGTTTGCAAAGTTTTTTGAAATATGGTATAATTCATAAGTTAGTCAAGATGGTTGTTCCAACAACCTATTAATTATTAATAATCTGTTTGTAGTTTCAAAATTATAACGCTGCTATCATTTCTTATAAGGAGTCAGATGCTATCCTTTAATGTATATTAGAAAATTTCACAATCTAATAAATGAAAGTAAACTTATTCTATGTTGAATTTTCCACTCAGTAACTTAAAAATGATTATTTGCTAACATATCCATATGTTAGCTTTTTTATGTCTTGGAACGATAAAATAAAACCATATTAAAATAACACCATATTAAAATAACACTAACTAAATAAACAAAATTAAAGGAGGTGTCTTTATGACACATATAATATTTACACTTATTGGCTTGTTTTTAATAACAGCCCTTACTAATATTTTCGCTACTCTTAAGAGCATATTGCTTGCAAAAAAAATAATGAATCCAGTATACTTTTTAGTATTTGCAGATGCTATAATCTTCGCAACAGTACTAGGAAAGGTTACCAACTCAGAAGGGGTTCACTTCATAGTGGCCTATGCTTTAGGAAAAACCATGGGTGTTTTCATTGGAGGTAAGATTGAAGAAAAAATCGGATTAGGTATTTTAGAAGTAGACTTATTCTTAAACAACAAAGACAAGATGGTCCAAGTTGCAGAGAAGCTAAGGGAAGAAGGCTATACAGTTAACAACTACCTAGCTAGGGGTAATAACGGAGACAGAAGATACAAGGTAGAGGTTGTTATAAAAAGAAAAGAGTTCAAAATACTAGAAAGCATAATGGGCCAATGTGGTGTTACAGAACCAACCTTAAAAATAAAGAACTTAAATAAAGTAGAAGGTAAAATAACGACCACTAGACTAATTAAAGCCACTTAAAATTCTTAGTCAAAAAGTTAAAGCGCCCAATCTGGGAGCTTTAACTTTTTTTGAAAGAACGTTGATGTGTGAAGGGGATCAGGGGTGCACTTCTTGTAGATTTTTTAACTATTATATATCTAACAGAAGGTTAACTATTTTAGAGGAGACTTATTCTCCTTATGAGTAGGAGATTATAAAAGCAAGTTCTTTTATATGATATAGATGTTGTAAAGAGAAGATCAGAAAATTAACAGGGCGTTTTAAATATAAGTTTCTCCCACTAGGGTTACACACCTATATGCATATGACCTCTAGGAATTGATAAGACTAAAGGTAAAATATGCCTAAATTAGGAGGCCGAAAAGTGAGAGAAAGAAAGATTAAAGAACCAATCGTTGGCTTATCTAGCAATAAAAATGAGCAACAATCTATTATTCAGGGATTAGAACTGTTGCCCATAAAACAAATAATTACTCAAGGGGATAGAGTAGTTATCACACCTAACTGGGTGAAAGCAAATGACCCTAGTACCGGTACAGTAGTAGGGCCTCAAACCCTACAAGAACTAATAAGATATGTAAAAAGGTTTAATCCTAAAGAAATAATTATAGCCACTGGGTCCGGTGGTGATCAGACTACTAGTGTTTTTAAAAAAGTTGGCTATGATAAAGCTATCCAAGAAGAAGCAGTTAAATTTGTAGACTTAAATTTTGGTCCTTACGTGGATATAGACTTAGGCCATAGCATAATAAATAGGACAAAGATAAATAGTCTTATAGAAAATATGGATGTTTTAATTAGTTTTACTCAATTAAAACAACACGAAGAGGCAACAATGAGTGCTGCCATTAAAAATATTGCACTGGGGTGGCCCCCTGCAGAGATACATGGCTTTCCTAAAAAACAGACTGGTATCCATGAAGATTTACATGGATTTATTGTTGCCATGGCTAAGAAGATACCCATAGATCTATCCATTGTAAGTGTTGACAAGGGCATGATAGGAACAGGACCTTCTGATGGCAAGGCTGTGGACACAGAAGGGTTAACCATAGTATCAACTGACCCTGTAGCTGCCGATGCAATAGGTGGAAGGTTATTAGGATTCTTACCACAGGCCATTCAATACATATATGCTCTCTACAATGCTAAGGTAGGAGAAGCTGATCCTAACAACATGATAATTAAAGGTATGACACTAGAACAAGCAGAAAAAATATTCTCCAAAGCTGCCTATGGACAGGAGATTGTTTTAGATAAAGACAATAAAATAAAAGGAATGCATGGCAACATGCCCAAATGACGCCTTGATAAGGCGTTATTTTCCCGTTCTTGAATATTATTTATGGAATAACATTGACAATTATAGTTGTCAATGTTATTATGTATATGACAATAATATCTGTCATAATGACAAGCAAAAATGTCAGATTAAAAGAAAGGGGAATGAAAAATGCCACTTTTGAATCGACTAAAGGAGCATAGGGCCAGATTAGGTGTGAATCAAGCTGATCTAGGTAAGATGGCAGGAGTTTCAAGGCAAACTATTAGCCTGATAGAGAGAGGGGACTATTCCCCATCTATTACACTGGCACTGAAGCTTGCTAAAATATTTTCTGTAACTGTGGAAGAGATATTTGCTTATGAAGAAGAGGAGGGTGAATAATGAAGTTAAAGAATTCTTACTTGAAAATAATGCTTTGGATTTTGGGAGGCCTAATTATTGGTGTCGTGGGAGCAATCATAGGTAGCTATGGTATTGAAAAAGCTAGGGAAGGTTTGGAAGCTGCATCTAGTTTTCTTATAACTAATATATTCTGGATTCAACTAACAGTGGGTATTGGTTTTAGTATCATCTCAATAGCTAATTTCTACAAATCCAAAAATTTAATGTCAAATAGTGTAGGAGATGATACAGAGGATGATACAGATAATCTAGAAGAAAATATTGATATAAGGCAAGGTAAAGCATTGGTATTCAGCTCCATAAATTATATTGCTAGTTTTACACTCTTTGGTATTGCTATTGATCAAAATAACAATTGGTTCATAGGTTCCATAATTATTTTTCTGGGAGTTATATTCTTTTCATCATTCATGGATATTACTGTTGTTAATCTAGTAAAGAAGAGAGAACCTTTGAAAAAAGGGGATCCTGCGGAAATGAAGTTTGAAAAGGAATGGATTGATAGCTGCGATGAAGCAGAAAAATACATGATATACCAAGCATCATATAAAACTTTTACAATGATGAAATATACACTCTTAGGTGCACTGGTACTAACTGTAATATCTAAGCAGGCTTTCAACACTGGAAATTTTGCAATCGTACTAGTGGGGGCTCTATGGCTTGTACAAACAATATCTTTCAATGTTCAATCTGGTAAACAAGAAAACATAAAAGGAATTAGTAGTTGATTCTAAGGCTCAATAAGACTGGAGTAGATACATTCTCTAGTCTTATTTGTTTCTCTATAAAGATCTGACAGTTTTTAAAATAGGTCGTAGGGGGTGTACAGTATATAGGTTGATCAAATATGGAAAACATTTATGGTTGTGTAAATTAATCCCACGTTTGACACTTGATGATTAAATAAAGCCTGTAATCCCTTGAAAATAAAGGGTTTGTAGGCTTTAATTTTTGTCAAAAAAGTGAATAATGTTTTTTACTTCTTTGTATCTTTTAGAATCTTTTTCATCTTGCTTTTTGTTACAATTTGGTAGTCTGTGCGAAAGTCAAAGGCTTCATGTAAAGCATCGGTAAAATCGGTTCTAGTATATAAGGGCTCATATCCTTCTCCCTTAATTTCTTTGAAATTCATATCTCTTAATTCACTAATAATTTCATGACAGGTAAATTCCTCTTTAAGTCGCTTTTCTAGCATTCTATAGATGACTAAAGATATAAAGCATGTGCTGAAATGTGCTTCAATACGGTCATCTTTTTTTAAGAATACAGGTCTTGCTTTGAATTCACTTTTCATAATCCTAAAGCATTCCTCGATTTCCCATCTCCTGTGATTTACCTTAATTATTTCAGGTACATCATCCTCAAGATTTGTACAAACTCCATAAAAACCATCAAAAGCTTCTTCTTTTTGGATGATAGCTTGATCAATGCTGTATATTTCTTTCTTTGCAATTTCACCATCAGGAGTATAGCTCGTTTTATGAATAAATCTTTTGTAATCGTTAGCATTACATTTCTTGATTTTTGTCGGGTTTGTATCTATAGTCTTTTGAGCACGTTCTATTTGTGAGTTGCGGATTTTGCGCTGATAATCCCTGTATTTGATCGAATAAGTTACAATCAATCTTTGTTCAAAGCCATTTTCTTTGATCCAACGTTCTTTGAAATAGACCTTTGCACTTATTTTTGCTTTATCTTCAGGAGTAGCCTTATCTATCATTTCATCGAGTTCAGAAATATCATAGTTTTTTTTGCTGCCTGGAAGTTTCCAGCCATCAGGATCAAGAGCCCATTTCTTCAGGTGTGCTTTTAATTTTTTAATAGATTGTGTGGTAATAAAAGCTCGACCATCCTTGTCGTTAAACTTTCGATTAGCTTCTGAAGCCAACCCAGCATCTGTGCACACGATAAATTTAGAAAGCTCAAAATCAGAAACGATTTTCTTTTCCAATGGTTTTAGAGTCAGTTGCTCATTCATATTCCCCCTGTTAATGCTAAAAGCCAGAGGAATGCCATCCCCGTCCATGAATAGCCCCATTTGGACTATCGGGTTTGGTCTGTGTTCTTTTGACGGACCATACTGCTTTATACCATCTCCCTGCTCTATTTCAAAAAAGTAATTGGTGCAATCATAGTAAAGAACGCCGGTATTTCTTTTGGAGACCTTCAAGCTATTTTTGTACAAGGAGGACTGGATAAAGTCTGTCTCCTTAGCAAGAATTTCAAGAGCTCTGTATATTTGATGCAAATCATATTTGGGTTGTTCTATAAACTTTTTAGAAAGCTCATATGTAGCAAGTTTTGAAGAAGGGAAGATAATTCTACCGTAAATAAGCCTGGAAAGAATCGAGTCTAAATCAAAATCAAACTTATATTTTTGTGATATTTCCATACAAATCTTGTGTAGCCCAAGATCATGATATATTTTTTGCAGGAATAGGTAACCGCCGTTAAACAAGCGTGGTTCACCTTTATCAATAAGTTTTGAGGGGGAGTACTTTACAAGAACTTCCCTTTTTTCTTCCTTTTCTTTTTTGTTAAGTTCTTCTACGTAATTTTTTGCCCATTCTATGGGATCTTGGTCGATTAATTTTTTTTCTAAATCAGCAACGGTACCGAGCTTTTCAACAACTTTAGAAGAGCGCTTTCCATTTTCGTAAATAGACTTAACCACATATAAAGATGCGGCATTTTTTGAACTAACAATTTGTAGTCTCATTTTTTTACACCACCCTTACAAACAACTACTTATATCATAACACATTGTTAAACATTGTGCACTAAAAATATGTAAAGTTTGACAAAAAAATAAGCCTATATTAAGGCTTACAAGAACTTTTCATCTATTCAACTGTCAAAGACCCGAGTTGATTCTAAGGCTCAATAAGACTGGAGTAGATACATTCTCTAGTCTTATTTGTTTCTCTATAAAGATCTGACAGTTTTTAAAATAGGTCGTAGGGGGTGTACAGTATATAGGTTGATCAAATATGGAAAACATTTATGGTTGTGTAAATTAATGTATCATAATATAATAGTCACTATGATATTTATTTTAACTTTACCTAGATAAAGCATTAAAGTAAAAATATGATAAGAGGAGGCAGAAAATGAAAAAGCAACTAGGTATAACAACTAAAATCTTTATTGGACTAATTTTAGGCTTAATAACTGGAGTGCTACTTTACATGCTCCCACAAAGTACATTTAAAAGTGATGTAATCATTGATGGATTGTTCTTTTTAGTAGGACAAGTATTCTTAAGATCTATTTTGATGATGGTGGTACCTTTAGTATTTATATCTTTGGTAAATGGATCAGCAAGCATGGGTGACGTAAAAAAGCTTGGTAGGATAGGAGTTAAGACTGTACTGTTCTATCTAGTGACAACGGCAATTGCTATTTCTATAGCCTTGGCACTGGCATCTGTAGTTAACCCCGGAGTAGGTCTAGACCTATCTGACATTGTGACAAAAGAACCTATTATAAATGAAAGGGTTCCATTAGTGGAAGTTTTAATTGATATGATTCCTAGAAACCCAGTGGCAGCATTAACTAACGGCAACATGCTTCAGATAATTGTTTTTGCAGTATTTATGGGTGTAGGACTTTCTGCAATGGGAGAAAAAGCAAAACCAATTACTGGGATTTTTGATATATTAAATGACTTAATGATGAAAATGGTTAGCTATGTTATGCTTATAGCACCCTATGGAGTTTTTGCCTTAATTGCTAGAACTTTTGCTACAGAGGGCTTTGATGTAATGATTCCACTGTTGAAGTATATGTTAACAGTAGTAGCAGCACTATTGATTCACGCTGTAGTGACCTATGGCGGTATGCTTAAGGCATTTACAGGCTTAAGCTTTGGAAAATTTCTGAAAAATTTCATGCCTGCAGTTTCAGTAGCCTTTTCCACAGCCAGTAGTGGTGCAACCCTTCCTGTTACAATGGAGGTAGCTGAAGATAACCTAGGAGTATCTAAAAGTATTGCTTCTTTCACCCTTCCATTAGGTGCTACCATCAATATGGATGGAACGGCAATTATGCAAGGTGTTGCTACAATTTTTATCGCTCAGGTATATGGTATAGATTTAACATTCTCCGCAATACTGACAGTGATTCTAACAGCAACACTGGCATCCATAGGTACAGCTGGTGTACCAGGGGTAGGTCTAGTAATGCTATCAATGGTACTTTCCTCAATAGGACTACCTGTAGAAGGTATCGCCCTTATAATGGGTATTGATAGACTACTAGATATGACAAGAACCGCAATAAACATCACAGGTGATACTGTATGTACACTGATTATCGCTAAATCAGAAGGAGAATTTAACCAAGATATATTCGATTCAGAAGAAAATTCCTCAAATGTTAGTTTGCAATCTTAAATAAAAAAAGACTATAAAAAAAGAGCCGAGAATATGATATGATACCTCCAAAGTAGACAGTCTAATTAATTAAAATTAGATTATCTACTTGGAGGTATTTTTAATGGGAAGAAAACCAAAGTATAGTAAAGAAGTAAAAATCAAAGCTTGCAAGGATTATGAGAAAGGTCATAGTAGTTTTGTAGGAATTGCAGATGAAATTGGAACTACAAAGGAAGCTGTGCGTCAGTGGTATATCAGATATAAAGAACATGGATCTAGTGTATTTGATACATCAAGTAGAAACCAATCATATAGCAAGGAGTTTAAGTTGTCAGTAGTAGATGAATATTCATCAGGGAAATATTCAATGCCAGACTTAGTAGCTAAGTATAATATTACTTATTCTGTATTAAGAGGATGGATTACTAAATGGTATAATGGTATAGAAATAGAGGATTACGATCCTAAGGGGGATGTCTATACTATGAAATCTAGAAAAACTACATTTGAAGAGAGATTAGAGATAGCAAAATGGGTTATCAAAAATAATATGAGCTACAAAGTTGCGGCTGACAAGTATTCAATTACTTATGCGCTCGTATATAAATGGACAAGAGCATATATAGACAAGGGACCAGAAGCACTAAAGTATCAAAAGCGTGGACCAAAGCTCAAATCTGAAATTGATGAAAATAATTTAACTGATGTTGAAAAATTAAAACTTGAACTTGAAAAAGAAAAGGCATTGAGAAAAAGAAGAGAATTTGAACTCGAAGTTCTTAAAAAAAAAGAGGAATTCGAAAGGCAACTTCGCTCTCGAAAGTAAGACATGAAGCAGAATACAAAACAGTAGTTTTTTTTAAAGATCAAGGTTATGCAGTGACCAAAATATGCGAATTTCTAAATATCTCAAGAAGTGCATACTACAAACATAAAAAACGTGTGAAACCTGAAAAAGAAAAACAAGATGAATTATTATGTTCACTAATTAATGAATATCATATAACTTTTGATGGGATTTTAGGCTATAGAAGAATGGCTATGTTCATTAACAAACTAAATCATAAGTCATTCTCAGAAGGGTATATACATAGACTTATGAATCTTTTAGGTATTACAGCCAGGATTAGAAGAAAGAAAGTTAATCGTAAGAGAACAAAACCAGAATATACGAAAGAAAATATTTTATCAAGAGACTTTACTACTGAGGCTCCTAATGAGAAATGGCTTACAGATGTAACTGAATTCTCAATTCCTGGAGATAGTAGAAAGCTTTATTTAAGCCCAATTATGGATCTTTATGATAATAGTATTATTGAATATAAACTTTCCTTCAAAAATAATAATCATCTTGTATTTGACATGTTTGATAAAGCAATAGAAAAGTATCCTGATGCAAAGCCGATATTTCACAGCGATAGAGGCTTTCAATACACAGGTAATATCTTTAGAGATAAAATCCAGGAAGCTGGTATGACTCAAAGCATGTCGAGGGTTGGCAAGTGTATAGATAACGGGCCTATGGAAGGTTTTTTTGGAGTTTTGAAAGCTGAAATGTTTTACGGAAAAAAGTTTAAGTCACTTGAAGAACTTAGGTGGAAAATAGTTGAATATATTAAGTTTTACAACGAAAAAAGATTTCAAAAAAGACTAAGATGCATGGCTCCTTTAGAATATAGAAACCATGCATCAAAATGTGCATAAATTTTAATTTAATTAACTGTCTACTTGACAAAGGTCAGTTCAATATATCGGCTCCTTTTTTTTATACAGGAAAAAAATATAATATGTAGAATAATATAAACTAGAATCTCTAAAGGGGGATGGATATGAACGATAAAATAAACATACTGGTAGTAGAAGATGATCTGGATATAAACAAATTGCTATGCAAGATATTAGAAAGACAAGGCTACAATGTAATACCTGCATTTTCAGGTTCTGAAGCAAAATTATGTCTAGAGCATTACAATTTCCAAATAATGCTACTAGACCTCATGTTACCAGGGACAACAGGAGAGGAAATAATTCCTTATTTAAGAACTCATAGTAATATACCTATTATAGTCATATCAGCAAAAATAGCCCAAGAGTCAAAAATTGGTGTACTAAAACTTGGAGCAGATGACTTTATAAATAAACCCTTTGATATAAATGAAGTACTAGCACGGATAGAAGCACAGCTGAGACGGTATATCCATTTTTCTCAAGTAAAAGCAGTAACCAACATCATATCTCATAAAAACTTAATTCTAAATAGGGAATCACTAGAAGTAAGTGTGTTTGGTAAACTAATACCCCTTACAGTAAAGGAGTTCGCCATACTTGAACTAATAATTAAACACCCTAAAAAAGTATTTACAAAGGCAAACATCTTCGAGGCAGTATGGAAGGACCCTTATCTAGGTGATGATAACACCGTTAATGTTCATATTAGTAACCTGCGTTCTAAACTTACCAAAGCAGACCCAACCACAGAATACATACAGACTATCTGGGGGATAGGATTTAAGATAAAAGAGTAAACTTAAGGCTTTCTTAAGTTTTTCTTTACGTTATCTTGGAGACTATTGTATAAAATATAGTCAAACAACAAAAGGGGGACTTACCATGAAAGAAGTTGTTGTAAGGACTAAGAACTTAACTAAAAGATATAAGAACTTAACAGCAGTAGACAATGTTAATTTAGAAGTCTCAAAGGGTGAAATTTACGGACTAGTAGGTAAGAATGGTGCAGGCAAGACAACCCTGCTTAGGATGTTAAGTGGTTTGACAATACCTAACAGTGGGGTTATTGAGATATTTAATCAAACCTCCAAGGCGGGGCTAAATACTGCGAGGATGAAGTCAGGAATAATGATTGGTAAACCAAACTTTTTTCCTTACTTTACACCTAAGAAAAATCTAGAATACTATCGGATTCAATGGGGGATTGTGGAAAGAAAAGTTGTTGATGAGGTTTTAGAATTAGTAGGACTTGAGGATGTTAAAGATAAACTGTTTAAAAACCTTTCTCTTGGTATGAAGCAACGGTTAGGACTGGCATTAGCAATCATGGGAAACCCAGATTTATTGATACTAGATGAGCCTACTAATGGTGTAGACCCAGAAGGGATATTGCAATTTAGAGAAATACTGAAGAAACTTAGCAGGGATAGAAACGTAACTATAGTAATAGCCAGTCATATATTGGCAGAACTGGACCAATTGGCTGATACCTATGGTATTATTCATAACGGAAAATTATTAGTACAGATTGAATCAAAAGAGCTAGAAAAAAAGTATAAGCAGTACTTAGTAATAAAAACAAAGGATACAGCTAAATCAACAGTTGTAATGGAGAAACAACTAAATACAACTAGCTACGAGATATTAAATGATAACGAAATACACTTATATGAACACGTGAATAACCCCGAAGAAGTAAATGAATTACTTGTGAAAAATGGTATTCAAATCTCCACCATAACCAAATCAAGTATGACTATAGAAAAGTACTTTATCGAAATGACAGGGAGGAATAAAGATGCTTAACTATATAAAATCTGAGTTCTATAGAATTTTTAATAGATTAGATTATTGGATATTTACTGGTATTATAATAGTAGGAGTTATAACAGTTGAACTTATCTTAAGGATAGTATTTCCTGACCAAAGCAATATACTAGGGCCTATGTTTAATATCCTAAACCTCATAACATCTCCCATAATTATTTTTGGTTTCTCTGTGGAGGTGATTACCATGGTAACAAGTGAAGAAAATGATTACCTTACTTTAAAGAATATTGTTTCCCATGGTCTTTCCAGGGAAAAAATTGTTATATCAAAGTTGATTGTATCTACAATAGTTGTATTAAAAGCTTTGCTTATATTTGTCCTTATTCTGCTTTTTAGTAACATGATAGTTAGGGGGAGAGCTGAGTTTTTAAGTGGAGAAGTTCTCATGATAATACTGGTAAAATCCATGGCAGTACTGTTTTTATGGGTAGGAGTTATTTCTATGGCAAACTTTGTTGCCCAGGTTAGTAAAAATACCAAGATATTTGCCTTAGCATTCGGGATCACTTTCTGGTTAATGCATTCTTTTTTCAACGACCTTTTTAATGCCTCAGGAGGACTTAATTCAGCAACGAATCTATTGATTACTAAACATCTATCACAACTATCTTCTTTAACATTTAGAATTACACCGAACCCCATAGAGTTCAGCATCATTGGATTTTCCCATGAACATTTGATTATACCTATACTCGTAGGATTGGGGTATACAGTATTTTTTACTGTCCTGAGTATTGCTTTCTTTAGGAGAAAAGAAGTTAGATAACGAGGAGTGACAATATGGAACAAGGGATTATTGTATTACTTGCTATACTATTATGTTTCTTTGTCATTCTGTACTTTTTACAGCAAAGGGGCATCAAAAGTATAAGAAAAATGTTAAGTGAAGTCAACCACAATGAATCAAACTCGAGACTTTTAATTTCACATCCAGATAAACATTTAGAGGAGTTAGTTTTAGAAATAAATAAAGTTATAGATAAGAAACAAATCAGTGAGGTAGAGTCGAAAAAAATGGAAGTAGAAATCAGGCAAGCCATTGCAAACATGTCCCATGATTTGAGAACACCCTTGACATCCATAGTGGGCTATATGGAATTTATAGATGACGAAAATTTGCCATTTGAAGAGAAAAAAGACTATATTAATGTAGTTAAAAAAAGGGCACAGTCCTTGCAAAGTTTGATAACTAGCTTTTATGATTTAGCAAGACTGGAGGCAAATGAATATAAGTTTGACGTTAAAGAAACTAGATTAGATGAAGTACTGGCTGATATCCTAAGCTCATACTACAGAGAATTCAATGAGTTGGGAATTGAGCCTATGGTTAAAATAGATGAAAAGACACCAGGGATAAGAGCAGATGAAAGGGCTGTAAGAAGAATTTTTTCTAATATACTAGATAATATTTTGAGATATGGAAATGAGCCAGTTACGATACTATTGGCAATGGAAGGTAACTATATATCAACAAAGTTCACAAATATGTCCTATGATTTGACTAAAGCAGATTCAGAACAGATTTTCCAAAGATTTTTTACTGCAGACCGTACAAGAGGTGGGAAGGGTACGGGTCTTGGCCTTGCCATTACAAAAGAACTAGTAGAACAAATGGGCCATGAAATCTCTGCTTGTCTAAAGGGAAATGAACTTACTATACTGTTAAAATGGAAACTAAGTTGAAAAAGAGCTGTTGTAAAATGATTAGCAACATTTTTTTATAGTGGCTTTCAATTATGACTCAACCTTTAAAATATTAACAATAACAATTATCATTAATATTAGTAAAAATGTCAGAAAAATCTTGAAGGTATAATTGTAATATGTTACCATAATAATATAGTTATCAACAATACAAAACTAGAGGAGGCGAAATAGGATGAGTAACTATATAGAACCTATTGAGCAATTAGATGAAAAAACTAAAAATATTTCTAAAGCTATTATAAGCTTAAGGGAAGAACTAGAGGCTGTGGATTATTACAACCAAAGGGTTGCAACAACTAATGACCCAGAACTTAAAAGGATACTTGAACATAATCGTGACGAGGAAATAGAGCATGCTGCCATGGCAATTGAGTGGTTGAGAAGAAATATGCCAGTTTGGGACGAAGAGCTTAGAAGTTGTTTGTTTAAAGAGGGTCCCATTGTAGGTCAACATGGTCATGAAGAACCAGAAAGTACTGAAGAAGCAAAGGGTTTATTAGTAGGAGACTTAAAAAACAAATAAGGGAGGAACTATAAATGGATATGTTAAAAAGATCATTAGCACCTTTAACACAAGATGCTTGGGAAGAAATTGAACAAAGGGCTGCTCAGGTTCTAAAAACTCATTTATCCGCAAGGAAAGTAGTAAAGGTAGATGGACCTAAAGGTTGGGATTTCAGTGCAGTATCTTGGGGAAGAATGGATTTAATTGAATCAGAAAATGGTGAAGTAAATAGTGGCCTTTATAGTGTTCAACCTCTGATGGAAGCTAGAATATCTTTTGAACTTGATAGATGGGAATTAGATAACATAGTACGAGGCGCTAGGGACATAGACTTAGAATCTCTAGAAAAAGCTGCTGAAAAAATTGCTTCCTTTGAAGAAAATGCAGTCTATAACGGGTACGAAAAAGCAAACATTCAAGGTATGGTAGAGATGGCTGATCACACCATGGAATTTGGCAAGGAAGCAAATGAGATAATGGCTGCAATTTCTAAAGGAATACTTAAGTTAAGGGATGCCTACTCTGAAGGGCCATATACACTAATTGTTGGTGAAGAAGGCTGGAAGTACATCAACACAATAGTTAACGGTTATCCACTAAAGAAAATTATAGAGAATTTACTTGGTACTGAAATTGTATATTCAAAAAAACTAACTGGAGCATTATTGGTTCCATACAACCATGATGACCTTGAGTTAACCATAGGTCAAGACTTCAGCATCGGTTATGAAGGACATGACACAAAGAAAGTTAAATTATTTATAACTGAGTCATTTACTTTCAGAGCCCTAGACCCAAGTATAATAGTTAGCTTTACAATTTAATACTTTAAATTCACATAAATCAAAGCCGAGATTTCCTCTTGGCTTTGTTTTATATTATTCTATTAAAAAATCATATTGGGAATAAAGGAAGTAGAAAATTCTGTTTTGGAAGTAAAATGACATTTAATGGTGACGATGGTACAATTATTGGTATTAGAGGTAGAACTATAAAAGCTAAAAGAGGTGGGTTTATATGAAAAACATTAAAATTGGAAATGGGGAACTGAGTGCATCCCAGATATCCCTAGGTTGTATGAGAATTGCCAAGCTTAGCACTGCCCAAGCGAGCACCCTTATTAATACAGCCCTAGACCAAGGAATTAACATCTTCGATCACGCAGATATTTACGGGGGTGGAAAATCAGAAGAAATATTTGCAGAAGCTGTAGGTATGAACTCTAACGTAAGAGAAAAACTTATACTTCAGACAAAATGTGGAATTAGGCAAGGATTTTTTGACTTTTCAAAGGAACATATAATAAGTTCAGTGGATGCTAGCTTGAAAAGGCTTAACACCGAATACATAGATATACTGTTACTCCACCGCCCAGATACACTAATGGAGCCAGAAGAAGTTGCAGAAGTTTTTGATACCTTGCACAATAGGGGTAAAGTTAAATATTTCGGAGTTTCAAATCAAAACCCTATGCAAATAGAACTGCTAAATAAATATTTAAATCAAAAGATACTTATAAACCAGCTTCAACTTAGCATAACAAATACTGGGATGATTGACTCTGGCCTAAACGTAAACATGAAAATAGATCCATCCATAGATAGAGATGGAAGTATCTTAGAATACTGCCGCCTAAAAGACATAACAATACAAGCGTGGTCACCGTTCCAATACGGATTCTTTGAAGGAGCATTTCTAGATAACCCTAAATTTCCAGAGCTTAATGCAACAATAAATAAAATTGCAGAAACTAAAGGTGTAACAAACTCTGCTATTGCAGTGGCTTGGATTCTAAGGCACCCAGCCAAGATACAAACAATAGTAGGAACAACAAACAACCAAAGATTAAAAGATATATGTAAAGCTTCACAGGTTGAACTTTCAAGACAAGAGTGGTACGAAATTTACAGAGCAGCAGGAAACCAACTCCCATAATTATATAAAAAATCCTTCCAATTTCCCCTTTGGAAGGATTTTTTGTAGAAATTATTACAATTCAATTTCTTATGGTAGCCTCATGGGTGATGTAAAAAAATAAGAATTTTAATGAACCGCCGTACACAAACGGCAAGTATCGTAGTGTGAAAAGAGGTAAATAATCTAATTATTTGCCTCTTATTTAATTGGAGGACTTTTGTTATTTTTTAACTTGCTCTATAGTATTACCTGATGGGAGGTGATGCTATGCGGGAAAAAAATATAATATTAATATTAGAAATGTTAGCAAAAGATGAGCCTAAAACCTTAGTCAACTTTGATGAAGACATTTTAAGGGGAAAATACCATTTAGATGAGATTTTAAATAAAATAATGGATAATATTATTTTTGATGTAACTAACTAGAGGGATAAACCTTCTAGCTAGTTACAATGTCTGTTTTTAAGCTCTATAAACTCAATTAGGAACTTCAATTCTTCTTCTGAATAATCTTTGGTATAAGCAATGATCTTATCTAACAGAATATGATATTCTCCACTTTGAGCAGTATCATTTTCTATACCTATTAAATAATCCGAGGAAATTTTAAATGTCATACAAACTTTATATAATGTATCAATACTAATACCCCTTTGTCCCCTTTCAATAAGTCCCATGTATGAAGGAGATAATTCTAGAACTTCGGCTAACTGCTCCAGTGTTAAATTACGTAACATTCGTTCCTCTCTTATTTTCTTTCCGATAGATATATAGTCAATTGACATTTTTATCACCTCATAAATAACTTTATACATATATAATGAATATTTCTATGAACTAAAAGAATTTAAAAACAATTCCAAAAGAATTGACAGCATAATGAGAATAGATTACAATTAGATTTGTGGAAAAAATATGCTTTGGGTAGGCAGTAGAGTTGAAAAGGGGACGGGGTAGTATGGACTGTTTAAAAAAACAATTGGCTAGGGAGATAATCAAAGATTGCAAAAATACAAAAGAGGCACATAATATTATAAAAGAGATTTTTAGAGACTGCTTAGAAGAAATTTTACAAAATGAAATCGATGAATACATGAAAAAAATTGAAAATAAAATCAACTAATTAATCCTATAGACACAATGGAGGTAATTAAATGGACAACAATTATCATTCTATCCTTCATGTAAAAAATGAAGTTCTTCTCAATAGTTTTCCACTGGATGTTTTCGTGCATTCTGTAAATGTAGCCAATATTGCTTTATCCATTGGTAGCTTGCTGACGGACAATAAAGTAGAGCAAAGAAAAGTATATGACGCAGCATTATATCACGATATAGGCAAAAGTAAAATACCTCCATCTATATTACATAAAAATGGAAAATTACACCATAGGGAATGGGTTATAATGGCTAAACACTCGTTATATTCCCAAGAATTATATCTAAACATGGCCAGTAACGACACAGTAAACAAGGAGATTGGGAAAGTAATTCGCCATCACCATGAGAACTGGGATGGAAGTGGCTACCCTGATAATTTAGAAGGTAATAAAATTCCTCTTTATAGTAGAATTTTAAAAATAGCAGATGTGTTTGATGCTATTACACAACCTAGATGTTACAGACCATTTAGAATGAGGAATGCAATAGATGTCATGGAACTAATGAAGGGGAAAGAATTAGACCCTTTACTATTTGAAAAAAGTAAAGGATTGTTAAAAATTCTATTGGAAGAAACATACTCCAAAGATACTTGTAACTGGATGGAAGCGATTAATATCTAAGAAGGGGCTATGGCACAATGAGTATTCACTGATTGTGCCATAGCCCCTTTAAGCAATTTCAATAATCAATTATTTCTAAATTGATGTGGTGTGATGCCATTAAGTTTTTTGAATAGCATACTATAGTAATTTTGATTGTTATAGCCAACAGAGATGGCTATATCTATAATAGAACGGTCTGTGTCTAGTAATAAGACTTTGCTTTTTTTAATTCTAATTTCATTAACTACTTGAGTAAATGTTTTACCAGTATCTTTCTTAAACAAGAAGCAAAAGTAACATTTACTTATGCCAAGTTTGTTGGAAACCATATCAACTGTTAAGGAATCGTGATATTTCGAATCTATATAATCTAAGGCTCTCTTAACATAAAAACCGTGTGGGGCGTGTTTTTTACTTTTTATAAAGTCTGTACTTTCTGCCATGTTACGCAGTAATGTTATTAAATGCCCTATGCAATCAGAAGGCTTATAGGGGAAAACGGTACCTGGATTAGTAGCATAAGGACCTATAATATAAATGCCCCGATCAGTATTCCTAGGGCATATGTATACTACAACATAATTAACATCACTAAAAGATAGTACCAAAGAGCTGGTACTATCTTTTTTGTTTAGTTCTAAGTCTACTTTCTCTAAAACTTTTAATTGGCCTAAAAGAGAATCAACATCATTGCTGTATCCGCAAGAATTAAGTTCGTCACCATTTAAACCCACTGCTTTTATGGGAAGGTGGGTACATAGATTAAACTTCTCCATAATCTCTACAATATGTTTTCTGCCAGGGGATAGCCAGTTCTTTGCCATTAATAACCAACTCCTTTATATATAAATAACTCAAATATAGTTATAAAAATAGAAATATATTTAAGTTCTTCATCTTTCTATCTGATAATATAATGTAAGTGAAAATGATAATCATAATCAATTAAAATCATGTTATTAATTATAGTACCAATAATCGTAAGTGTCAATTTTTAATCTAATACTGGCCAAGGAGGAATTATGAAAAAAAAATACTTAATTGTAGCATTAGTCATACTCTCTTTTGCTTCATTATTTATAGGAGTAAAAAACATTAGCTTTTGGGATATCATTCGTTTGGAGAGTGAGCAAGTTCAAATAATCTTAGTAAGTAGACTACCCCGCCTTATTAGCATCATAGTTGCAGGTATCAACATGAGTATGAGTGGATTGATAATGCAACAGTTAACTAGAAACAAGTTTGTTTCCCCTACAACTGCTGCCACAGTGGATAGCGCTAGGCTAGGGATTTTGGTTTCTCTTTTACTTTTCTCTGCAGCGGGAACCTTCACAAAAATGTTGGTATCATTTGCATTTGCCCTAGCAGGAACCTTTTTGTTTCTTAAGATTATGAAAAAGATAAAGTTTAAAAATAAAATATTTATCCCGCTAGTAGGGATAATGCTAGGAAATATTATAGATTCCATCACTACTTTCTTTGCTTATAGATACGACTTAATTCAAAATATATCATCATGGCTACAAGGGGACTTTTCTATGGTTATACGGGGAAGATACGAACTATTGTACTTAAGCATCCCATTGGTTGTTATAGCATTCTTGTATGCAAATCAATTTACAGTTGCAGGTATGGGAGAAGATTTTTCTTCAAACCTTGGCCTTAACTACAATAAAGTGGTAAACATAGGGCTTGTTATAGTAGCATTATCTACATCCCTTGTAGTAATAACAGTGGGTCGAATGCCATTTTTAGGGCTGATTATCCCAAACATAGTTACAATCTACCAGGGTGATAATCTGAAAAAAAATCTTGTGCCAACAGCTTTACTTGGAGCAGTGTTCCTTCTTTTCTGTGATATTTTAGGAAGAATCATTATTTATCCTTATGAAATCTCAATAGGGCTATCAGTTGGAGTTATAGGTAGTTTCCTATTCTTGTACCTACTTCTTAGGGGGGATAAGTAATGTCAAATAAAAAGAAGTTATTACTACTAACATTAGCTCTTGTAGCCCTAACAGCACTGTACCTTACTATTGGATTAAATAGCTTTAACTGGGGTTATGCTCTTCCTAGGCGTATACCTAGGGCAGTGGCAATTTTATTGACGGGATCAGTTATTGCTTTCTCATCATTGATATTTCAAACAATAATTAATAATAGGATATTGACACCAAGTGTCCTTGGTTTAGATTCCCTCTATATGTTCGTTCAAACTGTAATTGTTTTTGTTTTAGGCTCTAGGACTTTTGAGGTTATCAGTGGAAAACAAAATTTCTTAATATCAATAGCTGTAATGATGTTTTTCTCTACACTACTTTATAAATTACTTTTTAGGAAAGAAAAGCAAAATATTTACTTTCTTCTACTAGTAGGGATGATTTTTAGTACGTTATTTCAGAGCATGTCTTCGTTTATGCAAATGCTGATTGACCCCAATGAATTTAGTATAGTTCAAAACAGAATGTTCGCCAGTTTCAATAATGTCAACACCGATTTATTAAATATATCAGCAATAATATTTATAGGGTTAGCTATTTACACTTATCCATACTTAAAGAAAATGGACGTACTCTCACTAGGAAGAGAACATGCCATTAACCTAGGTATTGATTATGACAAGTTCATAAAGAGAATGCTTGTGGTAATTGTAATAATGGTATCTGTTGCTACAGCATTGGTAGGACCTATAACATTCCTAGGTCTATTGGTAGTAAACCTTGCCAGGGAGTTAATGAGTACCTACAAACATAAATACCTCATTGTGGCATCTATGCTCATTAGTGGTATAGCCCTCATAGGTGGACAGTTGCTAGTTGAAAGGATTTTCAACTTCCACACTCCACTTAGTGTAATTATAAACCTAGTTGGAGGAATCTATTTCATATACCTACTGTTAAAGGAGAGAAAATCATGATAGAAGTTAAAAACTTAACTAAATTATATGGGGATATAAAAGTAGTAGATAATGTTTCTCTTAAAGTACCTAAAAATAAAATAACTTCCTTTATTGGGCCCAATGGAGCAGGTAAAAGTACACTGCTTTCCATGGTTAGCCGTCTACTAAAAAAAGACGAAGGTGAAGTATTTATTGAAGGAAAGGAGATAGGTCAGTGGGATACAAAAGAGTTATCTAAGAAAATTTCCATTTTGAAACAATCAAATCACCTTGATATACGATTGACCATAAGAGAACTTGTGAGCTTTGGTAGATTCCCATATTCCCAAGGTAATTTAACGAAAGAGGACGAAAAACAAATTGAACAGGCCATAGCATACATGAAGTTAGAAGATATCCAAGGTAAATTCATAGATCAGTTAAGTGGAGGGCAAAGGCAAAGGGCATATATAGCCATGGTTATAGCTCAGAACACTGAATATATCCTCCTTGATGAACCCCTCAACAACCTAGATATGAAGCATGCCGTTGAGATTATGAAGATCCTCAGGAGTTTAGTGGAAAACCTAGATAAGACTGTGATTATAGTTATCCATGATATAAATTTTGCATCATGCTACTCGGATTACATAGTAGCAATGAATGAAGGCAAACTTGTAGAGGAAGGTAGTACCGCAAGTATCATCGACGAAGGGGTACTAGGTGGAATCTATGACATGGACTTTAATATACAAAATATTAACAATCAAAGGATCTGTGTTTATTTCTAAGTATTAAAACAAAACAAACTAAAAAAATAGGATGGTGTAAATTATGTTTAAGAGAAAAGGTTTAATGTTATTGGCATTCTTAATGATTATTTCAATGATTGGTTTAACAGCTTGCTCAACAGAGGCAACAACTGAAGGCAATGTAGAAGATTTAGAAACAGTAACAATAACCCATGAACTTGGTGAAGCAACAGTGGTAAAAAACCCTCAAAGGGTAATAGTATTTGACTATGCAACTTTGGACTCTTTGAATCAAATGGATGTGGAGATAATTGGTCTTCCTAAATCAAATATCCCTGCTTACTTAGGTCAATACAATGACAATAAATATGAAGATGTAGGAACTTTGTTTGAACCAAACTATGAGAAGATTTATGAACTTAGACCAGACCTGATTTTAATAGCTGGTAGGCAAAGGGACGTGTATTCTGACCTAGCGGAAATTGCTCCAACTGTATTTCTACCTATAGATAACCAGGATTACTTAGGGTCTTTTACTAGCAATCTAAGGGTGCTAGGAGAAATTTTCGAAAAAGAGGATTTTGTGAATGCAGAGATAAACAAAATTGAGACACAGATTAGTGAAGTGAACTCTCAGGTCACAGAAGCCGGTAAAAACGCTCTAATAATTATGGCCAACGATGGGGCACTTAGTGTATATGGACCAAACTCTAGATTTAATGTTATCCATAAAGAGTTTGGTTACCCCGCAGCAGATGAGACTATAGAAGTATCTAATCACGGTCAAAGTATATCCTTTGAGTATATCTTAGAAGTAAATCCAGATATAATCTTTGTTATAGATAGAGCAGCAGTAACAGGTGGAACCAACGGAGCATCAAAAGTGTTAGATAACGACATTGTAAGAATGACAAATGCTTACAAAAACCATACAATAAACTACCTAAGTTCCCACATCTGGTACGTAGCCTCAGGAGGACTAGAAGGAACAAACATCATGATAGAAGAAATATCAGCAGCACTGAAGTAAAACAAACCCCATGCCCTAAGAAGGGGCATGGGGTTTAATTGTGTGCCTAAGAAGTCAGGGTAGATTTTAGGGGTTAGGAGTCAGAAGTTAGGTGTTGGGCGTTTAGGGGCTAAGCTCAGTTGAATTTGAACTTGGCCGATAATCTGTTTAGTCTATATTGGTGTAAAATTGGTGGTGGGTTTTGTTGGTGTAATTGGTGTCTAAACGTTTTAATTTTCGAGCATCATTGGAAAAAGATGCATTTTTCTAGAATTTATAGTAACATAGAAGGGAAGGAAGCTATATATAATAAAAGAATGAAAGTTACAAAGGAGAATTAACTATGATTAGATTAGGTGAAAAGCAAACACTTGTTGCCATAAGAAAATCTTCGGTAGGTATGTACTTAAGTTCAAGGGAAGATGATTTTGCAGAAGAAGTTCTACTACCCAATAGTCAAGTGCCAGCTGAACTAGAAGAAGGAAATGAAATAGAAGTATTTATTTACAGGGATTCTGAAGATAGAATCATTGCTACTCCCAAAAAACCAAGAATAACCCTAGATGAGGTGACTGCTCTAAAGGTAAAAGAAGTAACAAAAATTGGTGCATGGTTAGATTGGGGGCTGCCCAAGGACCTATTGCTACCTTACAAAGAACAAAAGGGAGATGTAGAGGCTGGTAAATACTATATGGTTGGCCTATACATAGATAACAGTGATAGACTGTGCGCCACCATGCGTCTCTACGATTTTTTAAGGACAGACTCCCCTTATCAAAAGGATGATAAAATTAAGGGTGTTATATATGACGTTAACAATGATCTAGGTGCCCTTGTGGCAGTGGACTATAAATTCAATGGTCTTATCCCTCGCAAAGAGTTATTTGAGGATTATAAGGTAGGGGATATAGTAGAAGCCAGAGTAACAAAGGTAAGGGAAGATGGAAAACTAGATCTTAGCCTTAGGGAGAAATCCTACATACAGATGGATATTGACGCTGAATTTATCCAAGAAAAACTAGATGAAAATGGAGGAATACTTCTTTTAAATGATAAAAGCTCCCCAGAACTTATAAAAGAGCAGCTAAACATGAGCAAAGGTGCATTTAAAAAAGCAGTGGGTAAACTGTTGAAGGAAAATAAAATAAAATTTATAGAAAATGGTATAGAGAAGATATAGAAAAGATATAGAAAAGATATAAAAGCACTGGACAGTTTTAAAAGTCCAGTGCTTTTCATAACCCTATAAGGATGGTTGAAGGGATATATATCACTTCAACCATCCTTATAGAAAAAACTAGTTAAGTGTTTTTACCCGTCAACTAATGACATAAGCTTTTTCAAAGCTAGATAAATGTCCAAAGCACTTTCTTCACTTAAATTACTTGAACAAATTAGTTTTTTAGGTATTTCCACAGCCTCTGCTTTTAATCTTTGACCTTTTTCAGTCAAAACCACATGGACATTTCTCTCATCAACAGAGCTTCGCACCCTATTTACATAATCCAGGGATTCTAACTTTTTAAGCAAAGGTGTCAATGTACCGGAATCTAAATATAACTTTTTGCCCAACTCTTTCACTGTAATATTGTCTTTTTCCCATAGGGCAAGTAATGTAATATAACCTGTGTAGGTAAGGCCAAAGGGCTCTAACAGTGGCTTATATTTCTTAATAATTTCCTTTGAACATACATATAAGGAAAAACAAAGTTGGTTATCTAATTTTAGAATATCATCTTCGTGATTATAGTTTGTTTCTAATGTATTTTCTTTATAAGTCATTGGATTCATCCTATTCATAATTTAGTTGCACACAATTTAATTGCAATTTAATTCTAATAAAACTAACATAATAAGTCAAGTTGAGTAGCTATTCCATTTCGCCCAAAGGAGCCTTTTACATTTACAAAACATTTACAATTACCTTATGATTTGTTGATTATTTATGTTTAATATTATATATGAATCATAAATATCCTAGCTTTGTTTGGAGGTAATTATATGGAGGTATCAGATTTTAAAAATACAGTCTTGCAAAACTTTAGGAAATTATCAGAGCAAATGACTAAGATACTTAACAACCTAGGTGAAAAGTATGGCATTACCATGCTCCAGTTACTTATTCTTTTTGAGTTATTCCATCATGGGAAACATACTATCGGGAGCCTAGCCAATAGTATCTGTGTTGCAGAAGCTAACCTATCTTTGATATGCAAAAAGCTTGAACAAAAAGGATTCATTAGGAGGATAAGAAATATTGATGATGCAAGGGTTGTGGAAGTAATACTTACACCCTCAGGGAAAAAATTAGTTTGCGAAATAGATCAAGAGTTAGACCTTATGTTTGGGGAAAGGCTTAGGTTCTTGGAGGAAAACTCTCAAGTCTTAATCACTCTTGGGATGGGGAAACTTCAAGACCTCCTCGAAGAAGTAACAGAGGAAAATAATAGAACGTCACAACAAGGGAAGAGGAGATATTAAATGAAATTACCAAAAGGACCGAAGAAACCTAGAAAGCCACTTATATATTACTATGCATTGACATTTGCTGTTGTAATGATCTTAAATGCATTTGTTTTTCCACTTTTTATAAATGATCAAGTAACAAAAGTAGACTATAATACTTTTTTAAATAGGGTTGAAGCAGGAGAAGTTAAAGATGTAGAAATACAAGATAGACAGATTGCCTATACTGCCCTAGAAGACGGTAAGGAAAAAGTTTATATAACCGGTAGAGTTGATGACCCTGATTTAGTAAATAGATTGCATAGTAAAGGAGTAGAATTTTCCCGGATTATTCCAAGGGAAATATCTCCTTTTATGAACTTGATTCTAACTTGGATTTTCCCTATCATGATTTTTATAGTATTAGGTCAGTTTATTATGAAAAGGATGGGTGGCAATGCCATGTCCTTTGGAAAAAGCAACGCTAAGGTTTATGTTGAAGCTCAAACTGGAAAGACCTTCGCAGATGTGGCAGGTCAAGATGAAGCTAAAGAGGCGTTGACAGAGATTGTGGATTTTTTAAATGATCCAAATAAATATAGGGACATAGGGGCAGTTTTGCCTAAAGGAGCACTACTGGTGGGACCACCTGGTACAGGAAAAACCCTTCTCGCTAAGGCCGTAGCTGGAGAATCTAAGGTTCCGTTTTTCTCCATTTCAGGTTCTGAGTTTGTGGAGATGTTTGTGGGTATGGGAGCAGCAAGGGTAAGGGATCTATTTAAGCAAGCTCAGGAAAAAGCTCCTTGTATTGTTTTCATAGATGAAATAGATACCATAGGTAAGAAACGTGATACTGGTGGTATAGGAGGTAATGATGAGAGGGAGCAGACCTTAAATCAGCTATTAACAGAACTAGATGGTTTCAGTGGTGAGAAGGGTGTTGTTATACTAGCTGCAACAAATAGGCCTGAAACCTTAGATAAAGCACTTCTACGTCCAGGAAGATTTGATAGAAGAGTACCTGTGGAACTTCCGGATTTAGCTGGCCGTGAATCTATATTAAAAGTACACTCCAAAAAGGTTAAGGTAAGTGATGGTATTGACTACAATGCCATTGCAAGGGCTACCCCTGGAGCCTCTGGAGCCGACCTTGCCAATATGATTAATGAGGGAGCACTAAGGGCTGTGAAATTTGGACGTAAACAAGTTGTCCAAAGTGACCTAGAAGAAGCAGTGGAAGTAGTTTTAGCTGGATATCAAAGGAAGAACTCTGTTCTGTCAGCTAAAGAAAAAGAAATTATAGCTTATCATGAAATCGGTCATGCCATAGTTGCTGCGAAACAAACAGACTCTGCTCCAGTTCATAAGATTACTATAATCCCACGAACTTCAGGGGCACTGGGATATACAATGCAGTTGGCAGAAAGTGAAAACGTACTATTATCAAAAGAAGAGGCATTTAATAAAATCGTAACCTATACAGGTGGTCGGGCAGCTGAAGAGATAGTTTTTAACAGCATAACTTCTGGTGCATCCAACGATATAGAACAATCTACTAAACTGGCTCGTGCCATGGTTACCCGCTTAGGTATGAGTAAAAACTTCGACATGATGGCATTAGAAACAGTAACAAACCAGTATCTTGGTGGAGATACATCTTTAGCTTGTTCACCAGAAACGGCAGCAAAAATAGATCACGAAGTACTGGAAATAATTAAAAATGCCCATGAAAAAGCCATAAACATCTTAAAAGAAAACATGGAGAAACTCCACGAATTATCAGCTTATCTAATAGAAAAAGAAACAATAACTGGTGAAGAATTCATGAAAATATTAGAAGCCAATTAAGGACAATAAAAGAACCCAAGGGATTGGGTTCTTTAGACTGATGACAAAGTCATTTTTTAGGAATGTCGCATATTAAACGCTAAACAAAATTCTCCGTCGGGACTTAAGGCTTCTATCTAAACTCCAGAAGGGTACCGCTCCAATTCACCGTCCATGGTTAAGTGGAGCTCTCGAAACGTCAGACTGTGTGAGAATTAGAGAATAATATATGTCTAAATGGCTCTAAAGTACTGTAAATACAGTACTTTTCCCTTTTTCTGTAGTATAATTAAGTTATAGAATATCGGAGAGGGGATTTTAAATTGTCATTTATAAAAGGTACAGATAGAAAGCAAAAAACAATGTTTCCTGACTGCATAGAAGATTACATAGGTGAGGATAATCCCGTTAGAGTAATTGATGAATACGTAGAACTGGTCAATATGAGTGCATTCACTAAATCAAAGGAACACCGCAGAGGTGCACCAGGATATCATCCCTCTGTTTTATTGAAGTTATATCTATATGGGTATGTAAATGGCATAAGATCATCTAGAAAGCTAGAAACAGAATCTCACAGGAATATAGAAGTGGTTTGGCTATTACAAAAACTAAAACCTGATTTTAAAACAATAGCTGATTTCAGGAAAGAAAATAAAACTCAGCTAAAACAAGTTTTCAAGGATTTTACTAAGTTGTGTAAGGATCTCAAACTATTAGGCGAGGAATTCATAGCAATAGATGGGACTAAAATTCAAGCTAATAATTCAAAGAAGAATAATTTCTCAAAGAAAAAAATACAAAGACACAAACAATATATCGAAGATAAGGTTAATTCCTATCTAGATTTGTTAGAAAGCAGTGACAAAGACGATTCACCTAAACTTAAGTATACACCTGAAGAAATTCAGCAAAAAATTGAAAAACTCAAGGAGCGTAAAATTAAATTTGAAGAGTTGGAAAAAAAACTACAGGATAGCGAAAGTAATGAAATATCTACAGTTGACGAAGATGCTAGGCTTATGGACAACAAAAACAATGGTGTTACTGTAGCATATAACATACAAACAGCTGTAGACTCTAAGCATAGTATTATAGTGGCATATGATGTTACAAACAATCCCGCAGATCAAGGTAATCTAAATTCACTTGCAGAAAAGGCTAAAGATATATTTGGAAAAAGGAAACTTGAAGTAGCAGCAGATAAAGGCTATTACCAAGCAGACGACCTTATGAAATGTGAGAGAAACGAAACAACAGTCTATTTGCCAAAACAGTCGTATTCTAACGCCACAGGAGACAAAGATTTCTACGGAGATAAATTTACTTATGTGCCTGAAAAAGACTTATATATTTGTCCTTTGGGCCATGAATTACGCAGAATAAACCACAAATCAAAAGAACCAAAAAGAATAAAATATAGAAACTACGATGCCTGTAAAAACTGTGAATCAAAAAGCAAATGCACCACTGCAGCCAAAGGCAGGATAATAAATCGGTCACCTAACCAAGATTTTTTGGATACTATAGATGCTAGAACAGAAGCAAATATGGACAAATACCTACAAAGGCAGATGATTGTTGAGCATCCTTATGGAACCATCAAAAGGACAATGAATGCTGGGTATTTTTTAACAAGAGGGATGGATTCTGTAACTACAGAGACAGCCCTAGTTTTGCTAGCCTATAATTTTAAAAGAGTAATAAATATTATAGGAGTGAAAGAACTACTAAGGATATTAGTAGCTCTTAGACCCACTTTATCATTGTATTTTTATATGTTTAAGTCATATTGCACCAAAAGACAGGAAATTTACGGCTAATCTTTGAGTTTTTAGAGATTAGCCACACAGTCTGACGTCCTGTTCCTCGCCCCTTCTTCCGTTTAGCTATTCAGCTCTTAAGTCTATCTCCTCGAATTAATTGTATAGCTTTTTAATATGCACATCTTAGGTCAATGACTTTGTCTAAGGTTTGTCTACAAGCTGAAGAACCCAAGGGATTGGGTTCTTTTATATTTTTCAATATTTGAATATCATAACTTTGTAGACCTTAACTTCTTTGTGAGCTCCATAAACTCCCTATCCAGTTCATTTTTTTTATCACTGGCCAATGTTGGATCAGACAATTGTCCAATTACCTGTGCGATTTTGTTTTCCAATAAAATTTTATCCTCGTAGGAGTCATTAACAAAAGTTCTTTGATTAGATTTAATAAATTCTTCATAACACCCTTCATAGGTGTTAATTTTTTTGTCCCCAATGTGTAAAACTCTACTGGCAACAGAGCTTAAAAACCTGCGGTCATGGGACACAGCCAGTATAGTGCCTTGGTAGTCTTCTAGGGCATTCTCTATTGCTTCAATTGTAGCCATATCCAAAAAGTTAGTTGGTTCATCTAAAATCAAAATATTAATGTCCTGGAGAAAAATTTTAGCAAAAGTAACCTTTACTCTCTCTCCACCACTTAATACTTCAACCTTCTTATAAACCTCATCTCTAGTAAACAATAGTCTAGAAAGTACTGTCCTTGTAAATGACTCTCCGTGTGGTGAGGACTCCATTACGTTTTCTAAGATAGTTTTACTTTCATCTAGGATATCAAGGCTCTGACTAAAATACCCTATCTTTAACTTAGAAGATGATTTAATACAATCCTCACCCTGCACAATCATCTTCACGAGAGTAGATTTGCCACAACCATTATCACCCACAAGGACTGTTTTGGATTTATTAGGTATATTAAATTCTGCATTATTAAATATAACATTGCTACCAAAAGCTTTATTGATGTTATTACCCTGTATTAGAATCTTGCTATGAATTTCATCCTTTTTGTTTATGTCCACTAATGTTTTCTTTAGTTCACGGGGTTTTTCCTTAACCTCTAGCTGATCAAGTCTTGTTTTAATAGATTTTACTGCATTATCTAAGTTTTTCTTAGATTTTTGGTTGCCCATCTTGTGAAGCCTTGCTTCGGAGTTGCCCATTCTTTTGGGAGTTTTCCTCATGGTACTAGATTTTTCTGCTTTTTCTTGCATGGCCTTAGTCAATCTTTCTTTTTCTCTAACATATGATTCATACTCAAAGGCAGCATAATCTTCTTCTAATTGCTTTTGATATTTGTAGTTTGAATAGTTTCCGTTGTAAAGCTTTACATTACCATTTTTGACCTCTAGAACCTTATTACAAATTTTATCCAGTAGCTCCCTATCATGGGAAACCAAAAGTAAAGTTCCTGTTAACTTAGTGAGCTCATCCTCTAAAAGCTGGATTCCCTTGATATCTAAGTTAGTTGTAGGCTCATCCATGAGTACTAGGGATGCATTTTTACCAAGACCCGTGGCAAGCTTTAATCTGGTCTTTTCTCCACCACTCATTGTCTCACAGTATTCTCTCTTGTTAGTAAAACGTGATAGCATATGCTCACAACTGTCGTCATGTACTGAGTCTAATTGTGTTATATATGATAACTTTCCATGAGTATTAAATGTTCCTTCATCTGCTAATTCTCTGCCACTAATTATGTTTAAAAGTGTGGTTTTGCCAGATCCATTTATACCAACAATACCTACTTTGTCTCCTTCATAAAGTTCTAAGTTATCTATATCTAAAATTAATCTATCCCCATAAAACTTCTTAATTTTATTTAAACTTAAGGTTTGCATAAAAAAATCCCTCCTATATTTATGGAGAGAATAGTCTTTTGCTTTGTTAGGTATTAATACTAGAGAAAATATAATACAAAAAAGTAATTCAGTGAGCAAGAGGTATTACTCCTTTTCAACTTTTAACTTTCTACTTTCTACTAGTAACATATAAGCAATTATAACTATCTCATTCCACAATTAGTAAATAGCAAATAAACCTTTAAATAAAGGTTTGCTAATTCTCTGTAATTGATTAGTAAATGAGATAATTACTTCATTGACAATACCATACCCTTTCATGATTATCAGAACATTTTTATTATACTATTTTGGGATTATTTAATCAATAAGTTATTTTAGTGCTTTAACTAGAATGAAGACAACTATATTTTTATAATCTAGGATTTCATTTGGTATTTGATTTCTTTAAAGTAAATACATACATATTTTTTATACTATAACTTAGGGGGGCGAGCACTCAACCAATAAACTAAACCGATGGGACCACCGAATAAAACTATTGCAGCTATTTTCCAGCCTGTTTTTCCTCTGCTTATAGCATCTTTATAGGCCCAAAAGACTAGTGACAAATGTAAGAGATAAATAGCAAAACTAAATAAAGAATATATACCCCTATTTTCATAAAAAAAATTTATCATTTTTTTTCTCCTCTCTTTTAAAATTGCCTCTAACCTAAATTTAGAATAAATCTAGCTACTACGATTTATTTCTGAGTAGCTCGTTAAATTCCCTAAAGAGATAATTGAGAGTATAATTACAACATAGAGCTGTAAGACATACCCTTTCGTGATTATCAGAACATTTTTATTATACTATTTTTAGATGATTTAATAAATAAGTTATTTTAGTGCTTTAACTAAAATGAAGACAACTATATTTTTATAATCGAGTGTTTTTATTGCAGGAATATTACGGTATTATGTCGAAAGATTTATAATATAACTAATAATGGAGTTTTATAACTCAAGGCAAAAGGAAAATCAAAATATAAGGGGGAGTTTAAGTTGGATAAGAAAGTACTTGAAAGAAAAGACGTAGATCAATCACTTACATGGGACCTTACAGCAATTTATAAGACAGAAGAGGAATACGAGGCTGCAGTGAAAAAAGCCCAAGAATTAGTGGGAGAAATTGAAGCTACCTTCAAAGGCAAACTAAACTCTGCAGAGACCATTAACAACTGCCTAGACAAGCTAAAAAAAGCCATGGAGACCATGAATCTCGCAGGAACATTTGCAAATCTATCAGTTTCAGTAGATCAAGCTAACGGGGAAAATCAAGGAAGATACATGAAGTTCATGAATGTCATGTCGAGCCTAAGCAGTAAACTAAGCTTTGTAAGAAGTGAGATAATAGAAGCTGATGAAAGTATCATAGAAGAGGCCATATCTAGCTCTTCAGAAAACGCAAACTACCTAGAAGACATCAAGCAGGAAAAACAATACGCCCTTCATCCAGAAGTGGAAAGAGTGTTGTCTGCTTTATCTGGCACTTTAAATGCACCATACGGAATCTACAATAAAGCAAAACTTGCTGATATGGATTTCGGAACCTTTACAGTTGACGGAAAAGAATATCCACTAAGCTTTGTGCTTTTTGAAAATGAGTGGGAATATGAAAATGATACAAAAGTACGTCATGCTGCCTTTGAAGCATTTTCTAAGAAAATCAAAGAGTACCAGCACACCATAGCAGCAGCATATCAGACACAAATACAAAAAGAAAAATCACTTGCTGATCTTAGGGGCTTTGAGTCTGTATTTGACAGCCTACTATTTCCACAAAGGGTTAGTAGAGAGCTATACAACAGACAAATAGATGTGATTATGGAAAAACTAGCTCCTCATATGAGGAAATACGCTAAATTACTTCAAAAGGTACACAAGTTAGATAAGATGACATGGACAGATCTAAAGCTAGCTGTGGACCCAGCATTTGAACCAAAGGTATCTGTGGAAGAGTCTAAGCAATACATGTATGATGCTTTAGGTATCATGGGTGAAGACTATCTTGAGATGGTAAAAAGAAGCTATGATGAACGCTGGGTGGACTTTGTTCAAAACAAAGGAAAGTCAACGGGAGCTTTTTGCGCAAGTCCCTATGGAAGCCATCCTTTTATATTAATTTCTTGGTCTAACAGAATGGCAGAGGTTTTTGTTCTGGCTCACGAACTAGGTCACGCTGGACATTTCTACTTAGCTAATAGCCATCAAAATATCTTTAACACTAGACCTTCTATGTACTTTATAGAAGCACCGTCCACAATTAACGAAATGTTACTGGCAAATCACTTAATCAACACAAATGATGACCCGAGATTTAAAAGATGGGTTCTTTCCTCAATGGTAAGTAGAACATACTATCACAACTTTGTAACACACCTTTTAGAAGCTGCATACCAAAGGGAAGTTTACAAAATCATCGATGCTGGTGGAAGTGTTCAAGCTCCAAAGTTAAGCCAGCTTAAAAAGCAGGTCCTAGAACAGTTCTGGGGAGATACAGTGGAAATTAACGAAGGTGCAGAACTTACTTGGATGAGACAACCTCATTACTACATGGGACTATACCCATACACCTACAGTGCAGGACTAACAATAGGCACACAAGTAAGTAAGAGAATACTAGCAGAAGGGCAACCTGCTGTTGAGGACTGGAGAGAGGTATTAAAATCTGGTGGAACTAAATCCCCAGTGGAACTTGCTAAAATGGCAGGAGTAGATGTGACAACTGAAAAACCACTTCTTGACACAATTGAATACATCGGAGAAATGATCGAAGAAATAATCAAAATAACCGAGGACCTAGGAGAGATATAGGGGACAGGGTCAATGACTTTGTCGTAGGTCTGACTACAAGTTGAAATATATGTGGCAATATGCCACATATATTTTTATAAATACAGTGCTAACAAGGAGGAGTAAGATGAATATAAAAGTACTAGCTAAAAAACCAAGTGGAAATTACTCAGAAGCAATTATTATTCCTTTTTATGAAGGAATAAAAGCTGATGAGATTAATTTTCCTGTTAAAGAGGTAGAACAAGCAATAAGATACTTCGTTGAAGAAAATGAATTCAGTGGAAAGTTTAAAGAAGTGCAAGCTGTAAAGCTACCAAGAACAGAAAGCCCCAAAAAGGTAGTTCTAGTTGGCCTTGGTAAAGAAGAAGATTCAGATCTCGAAAAGCTTAGAAGGGTTTTCTCTAAGGCAGTAAAAGAAACCGCTGCTATGAAGCCCCTGGCAGTGGATGTAATACTGCCAACCAGTTTAGTAGAGGTAGCTGATGCCGTTAGAGCAATTACTGAGGGTCTATTACTAGGTAGCTATAAATTCCATAAGTACATTAAGGATAAAAAGGTAAACACCATTGAGGTAATCCATTTTATTACTGAAAATGTCGAATTAGTTGAAAGTGCAATGGAGGAAGGGGAAATTCTTGCTCAGTCTACAATACTAGCAAGGGATTTAGTGAACGAACCAGCCAATGTCCTAACTCCCCATAAAATGGCTGAAATAGCTGCAAAGACAGGAAGGGACAATGGCTTTGAGGTAGAAGTATTCGAAGAAAATAAAATAGAAGAACTAGGTATGGTTGCATTCTTAACTGTGGGAAGGGCATCAGAAAACAGGCCAAGACTTATTGTTATGAGGTATAAAGGAGATACAGAAAACCCCAATGAGATAATTGGTCTCGTGGGTAAGGGGCTTACTTATGACAGTGGGGGACTTTCCATAAAGCCTAAAGAGGGTATGCTTAATATGAAGTGTGACATGGGTGGAGCAGCCTCTGTCATAGGTGCCATGAAAGCTATTGCCTTATTGAAACCTAGGCTTAATGTCACGGCCATCGTAGCAGCTTGTGAAAACGCCATCGATGCCACTGCATATAGGGGTGGGGATATCATAAATACAATGGCAGGAAAAACAGTGTTTATAGGAAGTACCGATGCTGAGGGTAGATTAACACTGGCAGATGCCATCCATTTTGCCATAATGAATGAAAAAGTAACCAGAGTTGTGGATGTGGCCACATTAACCGGTGGAGCTGTGGTTGCCCTAGGTGCTCACGCAACCTTAGTAGTTTCCAATGACGATGAATTCTACAGTAAACTTGAAGCTTCGACAATTATTTCCGGGGAAAAGATTTGGAGAATGCCAACATTCGACGATTATAGGGAACAACTGAAATCTAAAGTTGCAGATTTAACAAATTCTGCGGGGAACCCACAAGCCATCACAGCGGCTATGTTTGTTGAAGAGTTTGTGCAAAAGAAACCATGGATTCATATGGATATAGCTGGAACTGCTTTTACAGGTAGCGACAGAGACTATATAGCAACAGGTGGAACTGGTGTGGGTGTAAGGACCCTTTACCAATTAGTTAAAAATCTAAGTGAATAATTAAGGAGGGAAATGAATGAAAAGTCTTAAGTTAGAGGAATTTACCCGCTATAAGTTTTTATCTGGTATTGAGTTATCACCAAAAGGAAAACATGCAGGGTTTGTAGTTCATGGGTCTAATCTAGAGGACAATAACTACAACTCAAATCTATGGCTCTATAATCTTAAGTCCGAGGGGCTTACCCAACTAACTGCACTTGATAAAGAGAGTAACTTTATATGGTTAGAAGACGGAGATAGTATCATATTCCCCACTGTGAGAGATGAGAAGGATAAGAAAAAGCTGGAATCAGGAGAAAGTTTTACACAATACTACAAAATAAATATAAATGGAGGAGAAGCTCAGAAATTCTTCAAAATTGATAAAAGGGTAACCTCCATAAAGCAAGTGGATCAAAGTAACTTCGCTTTTGCTGGAATTTTTGATCATAATGAAGAAGACCTATCTTCGTTAAATGAAGAAGAAAAAGCTAAGGAACTAAAAAAGAAAAAGGAAGAAAAAGACTATCAGGTTATAGAGGAGATTCCTTTTTGGAGTAATGGTGGAGGATTTACAAACAAAAAAAGAAACAGACTTTATATCTATGACCTAAAAACCAATGAATACAAAGCTATCTCAGAAGCTACCCATAGTGTAAACACATATATTGTAAGCCCTAATAAAGGCAAAATTTTATTCACAACACAATCCTTTGAAGGAGTAGTATCCCTTAGTACGGGAATTTACTTATATGATATAGCAACACAAAGTACTAAGACCCTTTTACAAGAAGGAGAGTATGCTTGTGGCTACACTGATTTTATAGATGAGGGAAGTATTGTATTTGCCGGAACAAAGGGAGAAGTATACGGAATGAATGAAAACAGGAAGTTCTTCCAGCTTGATATTGAAAGTGGAGAAGTAACTTGTCTAACCCCTGAGCTAGATGCGGGACTTTACAACTCAGTTGGTTCAGATTGCCGCTATGGTGGATCAACATCTTATAAAGTAGAAGACGGAAACCTGTACTTTGTTACCACTGAAGGTGAAAACTCCTATCTGAACAAATTGAATATCAAAGATAAGACAATCAAGAAAATAACCCATGGGGAAGGTTCCATTGATGGATTTGATGTAATAGGTGGGAATATTGTATTCATAGGTCTGAGGGGACTAAAACTACAAGAGTTATATTCCTTGGAAGATCAAGAAAAGCAAATCACAAACTTTAACCAGTGGGTAATGGATGAAATTAAGCTGTCCATACCAGAAGCATTGACCTTTGAAAATAGTGATGGAATAACCATAGATGGTTGGGTACTTAAACCAGTGGACTTTGATGATAATAAAAAATACCCTGCCATACTAAACATCCATGGCGGACCAAAGACTGTGTACGGAACAGTGTTCTATCATGAAATGCAATACTGGGCAAATGAAGGTTACTTTGTGTTCTTCTGTAATCCAAGGGGCAGTGATGGAAAAGGCAATGAATTTGCTGACATTAGAGGTAAGTACGGAACAGTTGACTATGATGACTTGATGCAATTTACCGATGAGGTGTTAGCAAAATACCCGAACATCGATGAAGACAGAGTTGGTGTAACTGGTGGATCATATGGTGGATTTATGACAAACTGGATTATTGGTCATACCCATAGATTTAAAGCTGCAGCATCTCAACGAAGTATCTCCAACTGGATATCGAAGTTTGGAACCACGGATATTGGTTTCTTCTTCGTGGATGACCAACAGGGAGGGACTCCTTGGAACAACGTTGACAAACTATGGTGGCACTCACCAATGAGGTATGCAGACAAAGTAAAAACTCCAACCCTCTTTATACACTCTGACGAAGACTACCGCTGCTGGACTCCTGAAGCATATCAAATGTTTACTTCAATCAAATATCATGGAGTAGAAGCAAGAATGTGCATATTCAAAGGTGAAAACCACGAACTAAGCAGAAGCGGAAAACCAAAACACCGTATAAGAAGACTAGAAGAAATAACAAACTGGTTTAACAGATACTTGAAGTAGGAAAATAATTACAGGAATTATAGGATGAACTAAACACTACTCCTACACTATCAAAACATACAAAACGCACTTAAATTTGTTAAGACCTAGTTCTTTAGCATCCAAGAGAAAGTCTGACCTCAAAATGAGCATATTAACTTAAACATTATCATTAACTCTCGACGCAAGAGTTGGTACTGTGTAGTTAATATGCGGCGCATTAAAATGACTTTGTTTCATACAGAAATAGCTAAACAAAAAGCTCCTTACCAAAAAATAGGTAAGGAGCTTTTTTATATTAGGAATCATGGATTCATGTATGTGTTTTATTTAGCTTTGTTATTAGGCAAAAATAATATCTGTATCTTCAGCATCAAAATCCACTGTAGAATCTGTTATGATGGAAGCTTCTTTTAGGTCTCCATAGGTATAAAATTTTCTAACATTAAACTTCGATGTATCAGCTAATACAAAACACCTTTGGCTGGCCTTTATTACTGCTTTTTTTAATTCCCTGTCCACTAAGTTATTAGTTGTAAAACCACCAACACAGTGGATGCCCAATGTGCCTATAAAAGCCACATCGAAGTTCATCATACTAACCTTGTCAGCCATATCTTCACCTATAATCATGTTGTAATCTGGTGTTGCATAGCCACCAAGGATATATGTCTTTATATTCTTCTCAAAAAGCTTTTGTATGTGGAAAAGTCCGTTTGTAACCACAGTTACGTTATTAGCTGTAATGCTCTCTATTAGATAGTAGCAAGTTGAGCCCGAATCTATGAAAATAAAGTCATTGTCTTTGATTAAGCTGGCAGCCTTTTTAGCAATCTTTCTTTTCTTATCAGTATCCTTTTTGAAAACTTCTTTTATATTTATAATATTATCTTCCCTAACTTCCATTTCAGCACCACCACGGGTTCGTTTTATAAGGCCTTGCTCTTCCATGGCTATAAGATCCCGCCTTACTGTAGATTTGGATATGTCAAAAGCATCCATTAAATCATGGACAGTGGCGGACTGGTTTTCCTTAAGATAATTCAATATTTTACTCCATCTATCTATCAAAATCATATTCTAGTCACCAACTTCTATAAATTGTTCAGAAAGGTTCATGCTTTGTTCATTTCCTTAAATACTAACATTAAAATAAAGACAATGTCAATGAGGACACTTTTGAGCTTAAGTTTTACAACTAAAAGCCATCACTTATGAATATCCTTAGTCTTTATTTGCAAATTTTAAGAAAAGTACTTTACCAATAAAATACTATGTGTTATATTAAAACTAGACTTGGGCAATCGTTTGCACGGTGAAGAGATAACCTTGTGCAATCTTTTTCCCTAAACATATGGAAATCACTCTGATTGCCAAAAGAAGTGGGGGTGTCATTATAAAATCTTATTTAATGGAAAATGGTGTTAAAGTTTTTAGATATGGAGAACCCATAGAAACAGGGATTATACAAGGAAAAATGACAGCTACGGAGCTAAATGCCGATCTTGAGATTGAATTCAAAAAAAATAATAGTTCTATAAACTTGCTGCTATCCCCTGAGGACATTGTCTATGGACTTGGTGCAAACTTAGGTGGAATAAATAAGCGAGGAAGAACTTATGAGTCATACTGTACAGATGATCCAAGTCATACAGAAGATAAGACCAAACTATATGGTGCACATAATTTTTTTATCATATCTGGTGACGTCTCTAGGGGATATTTTATAGATTACCCTTCAATGATTAAGTATGACGTGGGCTTCAAAAAAACAGATATATTGAACATTGAGATTACTGATGAGAATTTTACTATATATATTATTGACGGTAAATCACCCAGTGAAGTTACATCAAAATTCCTAACAATAATTGGTAGAGCATATATACCTCCAAAGTGGGGTTTCGGATACTTTCAAAGTCGTTGGGGGTATAAGGATAAAGGGGAAATATTAGATATTTACAATTCCTTTAAAGAAAATGATATCCCAATTGATGGTATTTACTTAGACTTAGACTACATGGAGAACTTTAAGGATTTTTCCATATCTGATGAAAGATTTAGTGACTTTAAAGAATTTGTTACGGATTTGAAGAAAGAAGGGTTATACCTAGTACCCATAATTGATGCAGGTGTAAAGGTAGAACCAGGGTATGACGTTTATGAAGAGGGGATAAAGGGAGACCACTTTTGTAAAGACATAAATGGAGATCCTTATGTAGCAGCCGTTTGGCCTGGCAAAGTGCACTTCCCCGATTTTCTAAAAGATGAAACTCAACACTGGTTTGGATCAAAATATAAGTTACTGACAGACGCAGGTATTGAGGGTGTTTGGAATGACATGAATGAGCCTGCCATATTCTATGATACTAAAGCTTTAGATGAAGCCATAGAATATGCCATAGAATCAAAGGGGAAGAACCTTGATATTCATTCGTTTTTTTCACTAAAAGATAAGTTTACAAACCTAGCAAATAAGGATGCGTACTATAAAAGCTTTTATCATCTACTAGGGGATAAAACGCTATCCAATGATGAAGTCCACAATTTATATGGATTCTACATGACTAAATCTGCCAATTTAGGTCTTACAAAGCTTTTAGAAAATAAAAGGTTTCTCCTAATCTCCCGTGCGTCAAGTATTGGAATGCATAGGTTTGGTGGCATGTGGACCGGTGACAACTCATCATGGTGGTCACACCTAGAACTGAACATAAAGATGATGCCATCACTAAATATGTGTGGATTTTTTTACACAGGTGCAGACACAGGGGGATTTGGTGGAAATTGTAGTGGCGAGCTACTTACTAGATGGCTTCAATTCAGTGTTTTTACACCACTTTTGAGAAATCACTCAGCCATAGGGTGTAGAAATCAAGAGCCATTTAGCTTTGATGAACAAGTTACTAAAAACTCTAAGAATATAATTAAAGTAAGATATAGACTTCTTCCATATATTTATTCTGAGTACATGAAAGCTGTCAGTCAATATGAGTTGATGTTTAAACCCCTTGCATTTGAGTATGGAGAAAGCTTAGCCAAAGAGACAGAAGATCAACTTTTGTTTGGTAATGAATTGATGCTTACACCAGTACACAGTGCAAATCAAAAGGGAAGATATGTTTTCTTACCAGAAAAAATGGCGGAGATAACTCTGGGTTCCGAAAGCTTAGAAGTGGAAATTAAATCTGACAAAATACACTATATGGATTATGGATTAGAAAATATAAAGTTTTACCTGCGGAAAAACAGTATTTTGCCATTAGTTAGACCATCTCAGAATGTAAAAAATATGGATACTAGTATGATGGATGTAGTTGCATATGTGGATGAAAAAGCTCATTACACTTTATTAGATGATGATGGGATAACATATGATTTTGAAAAAGGGGAAAAATTTGTCACAAACATCTCTATTGAATGGAAGAAAGATGATTATGAAATTAATGTCTCTAACAACAATTCATCAGTGAAAGAGCTAAATTTCAAAGTCATTGATTCTAGAGGTAATATGACAGTAAAAAAAATAAATCTATAGATAGGGAGAGTCTATATGAAAAACCGATCCAGTGGGATTTTAATGCATATTTCATCTTTGCCAAGTGATTATGGTATAGGGGATTTTGGTAAAGAGGCATATAATTTTGTGGACTTTTTAGTTAAAGGGAACCAAAAAAACTGGCAGATACTGCCTTTGGGTGTTACCGGCTATGGTGATTCACCATATCAATGCTTTTCTGCCTTTGCAGGAAACCCATACTTCATTGACTTAGATGAACTGATTGAACTTAAGTTTTTAAGTATTCAAGATGTTAAAAATTTCGACCTAGGTACAAACTCAAGCTATGTTGACTATGGTTTGCTTTACAAAAACAAAATGCAGCTTTTGAGAATGGCCTATAAAAAAGCAAAAAAAGAGATTTTTGCTGATTTGCAAGATTTTTATGAAGATAATAAAGATTGGCTTAGGGAGTTTGCCCTATATATGTCTATTAAAGCCCATAACAACAATAAATCTTGGATGCAATGGGATGCTTCATATAAAAGTGCTACATCTGATGCTGTTATAGCCTTTGAAAAGGCTAATGAAGGCGAATTATACTTCTGGGTATTTACCCAATATTTCTTTACAAATCAATGGGAAAAGTTGAAAAAATATGCCAACAAAAATGGGATAAGTATAATAGGTGACTTGCCCATATATGTGTCTGAAGATAGCTCAGATGTCTGGAGTAACCCAAGTTTATTTAATTTAGATGAAGCCTTGATGCCTATTACAGTAGCAGGTTGTCCTCCAGATGCATTTTCAGAAACTGGACAGTTGTGGGGTAACCCAATATACAACTGGAAGGCAATGGAAGAAGACGACTACAAATGGTGGATTAAGCGTATAAACCACAGCTTCCAATTATATGATACTTTAAGAATTGACCATTTCAGAGGCTTTGAAGCATACTGGGAAGTGAAATACGGCTCTGCTACTGCCATAGATGGTAAATGGGTAAAGGGCCCAGGTATGAAGTTATTTAAAAAGATCAAAGAAGAGTTAGGTGACTTAGATATAATTGCAGAAGATTTAGGCTACCTTACAGAAGATGTTTACAAGCTTATGGAAGACTCAGGCTTTCCAGGTATGAAGGTACTTCAGTTTGCCTTTGATTCACGGGAAGAAAGTGATTATCTACCTCACAACTACAACAATAATTGCGTAGTATATACAGGAACCCATGACAATCATACTGCCATGGGATGGTTTGAAAATGTACCGAAAGAAGACAAGAAATACGCAATTGATTACCTAAAGCTTAACTATGATGAAGGTTTTAACTGGGGATTCTTAAGAGGTGCTTGGAGTTCAGTGGCATATCTAGCAGTGGCACCAATGCAAGATTTTCTAGCCTTAGGTGATGAAGCTAGGATAAACATACCATCAACCATTGGAACCAACTGGACTTGGAGAATGAGCAAGTCTGACCTAGATGATACCCTTGCAAAGAAAATAGCTAAGCTAAATAAAATATATAGGAGGTAGCCTGCATGAACAAAGAAAATATCTTAAAAAAGATGGAAAGCTATTCTTTAACTAGTTTTGGAAAAACATTAGCAAAATGCAGTTACAAAGAGAAATATATCGCTTTAGCAAAAGCGCTTATGGAAGAAATTGTGCCTACATGGATTCAATCAGAGGAAAAATTTGAGGGTAAAAAGCAAGCATACTATCTGTCAGCGGAGTTTTTAATGGGAAGAGCACTTACCAACAACCTATTAAACATGAAATCTAAAGCTATAGTTGAAGAACTATTTGAAGACATGGGGATAGACTTCAATACTATCGAGGAAGCAGAAGAGGATGCTGGCCTTGGAAATGGTGGTTTAGGTAGACTTGCAGCATGCTTTTTAGATTCTGGGGCAACCTTAAACTACCCATTAACGGGTTATGGAATTAGATATCAGTTTGGTATATTTAAGCAATTATTCATTGACGGTTTTCAAGTGGAAATCGGTGATAACTGGCTAGAGCACGGTGACCCTTGGTCTATCAGAAAAGCATCTGAAGCCATTACGGTTTCCTTTGCAGATGGAGACGTCCTTGCGGTTCCATACGATACCCCTATTATAGGCTTTGGTCAGAAAACCATTAACACATTGAGGCTGTGGCAAGCAGAAGCTCTTAATAAGTTTGACTTTGAAGAGTTTAACCATCAGAACTATGATTTGTCTGTTAAAGATAAAAATGATGCTGAAAACATCTCTAAAGTTTTATATCCTAACGACTCTAACGATGAAGGTAAACTACTCAGACTTAAACAACAGTATTTCTTTGTATCTGCGTCCCTTCAAGACCTTGTTAGAAAGTACAAAGAAAAATATCAAGATCATAACTTTGATAACTTTGCAAAGCTTCATGCAGTGCAACTAAATGACACTCACCCAGGGGTAGCTATACCTGAGATGATGAGGTTATTGACACAACAAGAGAACTTGTCTTGGGAGAAAGCATGGAAGATAGTAGTTGATACATTTGCTTATACAAATCACACCCTGCTAGCTGAAGCCCTTGAACAATGGTCAGTGAAATTATACCAGGAGTTACTACCAGAAGTTTACGAAATTATTGTTAAGATAGATCAACAACTTCGGGAAGAATTAGAAGCTAAAGGTATAACTAAAAAAGAACTGCCACAGTTCGAGATAATAAGTAATGGAATGATAAAAATGGCTTGGCTTTCTATCTACGGGACAAAATCTACAAATGGTGTTGCTCAGTTACACACTGACCTTCTCACAGAGGTGGAGTTAAACCACTGGTATAAGCTATACCCAGAGAGATTTAACAACAAGACCAACGGGATAACCCAAAGAAGATGGCTACTCCAAAGCAATCCTGAGCTATCTAATTATATAACGGAGCTTTTAGGTTCAGACAATTGGATTACTAACTTAGAAGAACTGAAGAAACTTAACCAGGTTTCTGATGATAAAGAAGTTTTAAAGGAATTTATAAACATTAAGCAAACCAAAAAAAATCAACTAGCAGACTATATAAAAGAAAACGAAGGAATAGAGGTTGATCCTAAATCTATATTTGATATACAGATTAAAAGGTTGCACGAATACAAAAGACAGCTACTTAAGGCATTTTATATATTAGATTTATACTATAGATTAAAAGAGGATCCAAGCTTAGATATAGTTCCTAGAACCTTTATATTTGGAGCAAAGGCAGCACCTGGATACTTTAGAGCCAAGGGAATTATCAAGTTTATAAATGAAATTAAAAAACTAGTAAACAACGACTCGGAAATCAACGGAAAAATTAAAGTAGTATTTGTGGAAAACTACAGAGTATCCTATGCAGAAAGACTCTTCCCAGCTGCAGATATATCAGAGCAAATTTCAACTGCAGGTAAAGAAGCATCTGGCACAGGCAATATGAAATTCATGCTTAATGGTGCTCCCACAATAGGAACCTATGATGGGGCAAATGTGGAGATAGTGGAAGAAGCAGGGGAAGAGAATAACTTTATCTTTGGCCTAAGGGTGGAAGATATCGCGAAAATAGAAAACTATGATCCAAAAGCTGAATATGTAAACGTAAAAGGGCTACAAAGGGTGATAGATTCATTAATTGACGGTACCTTCGATGATGGAGGTACAGGGATGTTTAAGGAACTGCACGACTCTATTTTAAAAGGTGCTAGCTGGCATAAGCCAGACAACTACTATATTGTTCGAGACTTTGATGATTATAGAAAAGCCCAATTAGAGGTTGACCAAGCTTTTAGAGAAAAAATGACCTGGGCAAAAAAATGCTGGCTGAACATCGCAAACGCTGGTAAATTCAGTTCTGATAGAACAATTGATCAATACGCTAAAGAAATATGGGGAATTGAAAAGGCGTAATAAAAACAACCACTGATAGACTGACCATGTAAGCACCCCTCCAACCTTTGCTCACATGGTCAGCACCTCTAGTGTGCAAACAATTGCACAAAATATAAATAAAATAAAGTTTAAAATATTATTGCTATTTAACAATGTTCGTTGTATAATGTTTTTGAGGGATATTAATTTTTTTGCTAAACTGTGCAATCGTATGCATGAAATTTTATTTTATGACCTAGCTATGAAAAATATTTTCATAACCATGTAATTAAATAAACAAGTAATGCGTAATTTGTATCAGTTTAAGCTAGTAAAAAAAGGGGAGGATTCAAAATGAAAAAAGGACTAAGTTTATTACTTATCGCGATTTTGGCACTATCATTAGCTGCTTGTAGTGGCGGTTCAAACGACGACCCAAAGGGTGAAGCTCTCACGGCTGAGATTACTGTACAGGTTGAAGAAGATTGGTTAGCTTACTACGAAGCTGCCAAAGCTAGAGTATTAGAAAACAATCCTGATGCTAAAATTGAATTTATCGTCACAGGTTCCTTTGACCATCTAAATGTACTAGATGATACAGACGTTACAAACGAAGACGTTGCAGACGTATTCGCTATCCCAGCTGACAGAATTTATACCTTATCACAAAATGAAGCTTTAGCAGCTTTAGATGCAAAGGCCATGGCATCTAACGTAGGTGGTTTCAGCAACTACGACGCTGGTCTAGGTGGAAACTTTAAAGTTAATGGCGAATACCTAGCATTCCCAATGAACATCGAAACCCTTATCACTTTTGCAAACCCTGCAAATGCTGAAGATTTAGATGTTGACTTATCAGGTTCTGTTGAACTTACTGAAGTAGATTTCGAAACTATATTAATACCTGTTTTCGATGCATGGTTCGGTGTTGCTGTCGCTAACGCTGGAGGTATTGAACTGTTAGGTAAAGATGCTCAAGGAAATCTTTTCTCTGATATGACAAAAGATTTCGCTGACTTAAACCAACAACAACAAGATGTTTTAACTGCACTTTATGACTATTGGAAAACACATCATCAAGCTGGAACAGACCTTTGGGATGAAGACGCAGCTTGGGGCTACATGGATACACAGTTTGCTCCCGGTGGAAACACTGCTCTAAGAATAGAAGGTCCATGGTCTACTGGTAACTTAACAAACCATGCAGGTGGAAATGTTGAAATCCTACCAATAGGTCAAGTTACAATAGCAGGTCACCCGCTAACTCACTGGCAAGGTGGTTGGGGATTAGCTGTTAACTCTCGCGTTGAATTAGACGAAGAGAAAATGCTCCTTTCTCAACTTATGATTGAAGAAATTATGAATACTGACTATGCAGTAGATTTATTCAAAGCTACTGGTAAAATCATGGAGAACGTTCCAACTTCTGTATATTTAAACTCTGACTTATCAGCAACTGACAAAGCTGTTATCGAAGCTGTAATCGAGTCTTACGAAGAAGCTCCAGCTCGTCCTCTGTTCACTGAATGGGGTCAAGTATGGGATACTTGGAAGAACTCACTTCTTTCATGGTCTTCTGTTAATCCACAGTCAGTAGAAGAAGCTTATGAGCAAATGAAAGCTTCATTCGATGCCTTGATGGCAAACTTCTAAGGACTAGAGTATTAAGGGAAGAGAGGTTAAACCTTTCTTCCCTATATTTATAACTTAAAACATTATTTTCTTATATTATTTAACAAGTAACTTATGTTAAACTTAAAGATAGAATCTATAATAAAGGGGTAAGGCTAATGGATGGTTACACTAAATTACCTAGAAAACATCTATATTTTATTTTAGTATTTTGTGCAGTGATTATATTTGCTGTATCTTTGGAAACGATGTTTAGGGTGAAAGATATTGGCCTTTACCACAATTGGGTTGAAAACATGGAACTAATGGATAATCCACAGGTGTTAGAAGCAGAAATTTGGAATGCATACCTAACAGCTAACCTAAGCCACTACTTCTTAACTGTCATTATACCAATGATATTTAGTATTCATTCTTATTTTGCTTTTGTAAAAGTCAGGATAAGCGGGTTGTTTGTTTTTCTCTGGATAGTTTTAATACTAGGTGGCCTGGCATACACAGCTGTGGAGTTAAATTTTCATTCAGTTTTTTACTATATTAGAATAGTGTCCTATTTAGGTTTGACAATTACAACATTGTCATTATCAAGCGTAATAAATGAAAGCAAACTCTTGTAAAGGTGGGAGTACCTTGGCAAAACATAAACAATTTTTATATGATGACATCGGAAATGAATATCAACGTAAAAACTTATATTTATTAGAACTTGCATTGTTAGAGAACAAGATTGAAGGGGCAGATAATGCAAATAAAGACAAGCTTAAAGCTGAGCTTGCTGAGTTGACTAAGAGCAAAGCAACTCATCCATATAATCAAAAGTTAAGGGAATATGAAACAAAAGAAAGAGATTTTTTAAAAGCACTAAAAGAAAAGAAAAGAGCTTATATTAAAGATCTAAAAAAAGAAACTGATATGGCATATAGAATGAAGAATCTAAAGGTTCAGTTGTTAGATGCTCAAGAGAAAAATAGTTTCTATGGAAAATATATAGAGCTATGTTATGACGCTGAACTATCTTTCGATGAAAGTAAACTAAAATTAAAACATATCCCTGAAATAATTGCCACACTAGAGCAAAATCAAAGGGATTTAGCTGAAGCAATCAAAGAGAGTAGTAATATAGACCAACAGAAAGAAGTTAAAGCAAATTCAGAGATAAGAAAATACAAGGAAGACCAAAAAGTATTACTACAGGAAAACAAAAAAAGACTGAAGCAAAAAAAGAAACAAGGAACTATTTCACAAAAGGCAATGAAAAATGGATTTTCAGAGTTAAAAACAAAGTTTAAAAAAGCCCTTGCAATTAAGAAGTTTGAGTCCCCTAAAAGGGCTAATAAAGAGCTTATAGCAAACAAGAAATATGAGATTAGAAATGGTACGAAACGCATGTTAAATGTCTTGTATGCTGATATAGCAGATGTAAGAAGAAAAACACCAATGGAAACAAAAAAACAGTCACCAATCTTCGCTTACCTTACTTTTTTAATTCCAGGGCTGGGACAATTATTAAATAAGCAGTATGTAAAAGCAGCTATGTTTTTTGTGGCTTCAATTTTCATCTACTTTGCTGCTGTACCTTATGCACTAGGTTACGGAAATTATCAAGGAGAAGGTATTGCAGGGCTTATATCCCTAGCTGAAGGTGGCGCAAGAATTCATAAGTCCCTTATATTTATGATTGAAGGGATTATCGCGTTATTTTTAAGTATAATTGCCATTGGTTTAATTGTAGTCTCATTTAATGATGTACTAAAGGTGGAAAAACAGAAAATCCTTGGTATAAGACCGAAAAACTGGTTTGAAACCAGATCAGGCATTACACAAGAAGGGTTTCCCTACCTTGTTTCTTTTCCAGCCCTATTTGTAACAGTATTTATAGTTATGGTGCCTGTATTGACAACTGTGCTATTGTCCTTTACAAATATGGGACCTCAAACACAGTCGAAATTTACATGGGTGGGAGTAGAAAATTATAAAAGAATTTTTCTTGGGCAAGGGTTGGCAGGATCAACTTTTTGGTTAATTTTATTTTGGACAGTTATTTGGACCTTGGCTGCTACTACTTTAGCAATACTTATAGGGTTCCTGCTAGCCATTATAGCAAATAATGAAAGAATTATTGGTAAGAAGTTTTTTAGAACAATATATCTACTGCCATGGGCAGTACCTGCCTTTATAACCATAATGTTTTTTAGTATAATGTTCTCTCCAAGAGGAGCATTAACACAAATAATTGAAAACATAACTGGAATATCTGTGGTTGTAAAATACAGCCCAACCTTAACTAGGTTAACCTTGATAGCGTTACAGGGATGGTTAGGTAGTGCTTATGTATTTTTGTTAACAACTGGCGTTTTACAGGCTATTCCTGGGGACCTTTACGAAGCTGCAGATATGGATGGAGCTTCATCTTGGCAGAAGCTTCGAAGGATTACGATACCTATTGTATTGTTCCAGATAGCGCCACTATTGGTTACACAATATACATTTAACTTCAATAACTTTTCGATTATTTACCTATTTAATGGAGGAGGGCCATTTAACCCCGTTAAATATGGAAACTTAGCAGGTTCGTCAGACTTGTTGATTTCCTACGTATATAAGTTGACAATCGAAAATCAATACCAAGCTATAGGTGCTGCAATTACCATATTTATATCCCTTGGATTGATGACGTTTGCCTTTATAGGATTTAAGAATTCAAAAGCCTTTAAAGAGGAGAGGTTATAATGAAGCTTTTTAACCGTTTTAATAGAGATGATTTAGTTATTAACAAAAAACCTTTATTACCTTTCTTAAGATTTAGAAAAAAGGAAAGGCTATATCTGTCTGATAGGCAACCACTAACCCTAATGGGGATATTAGGGTTAGGACTATCGTATGTTGTCCTCTTTGCCTGGGCATTTATTATAATATGGCCACTCTTACAGATGGTTATATCTGCCTTCAACGGTAAACAAGGGGCATACTTGATGCAAAACACTAACTTCGAATTTTCTTTGAAACATTTTGAGTACCTTTTTAGTGAAACCCTATATTTGACATGGGTTAAAAATACATTATTTATTTCTGGTGCCACTGCTATACTGACCCTTATCATTGTATCCTTTACAGGTTATGCATATTCAAGGTATCGTTTTAAAGGAAGAAAAGCTTCCCTCATGGCTATAATGCTTATTCAAACAATACCAACATTTGCGGGCATAACAGCATTTTTTACCATGCACTCAATAATAGCATCAGTGATTCCACAATTCACAAGACAAATGATGCTGATACTAATTTACTCAGGTGGGGCAATAGCTAGTAATACTTTTATTCTGAAGGGGTATATAGACTCTGTTTCTACTGAACTTGATGATGCAGCGAAAATTGATGGATGCTCTAATATGGATGTATACAGACTTATAATACTTCCCATTGCACGTCCTATGCTTACCATAATAGCCCTTTGGTCTTTCATAGGACCTTTTATGGATTATATGTTACCCAGGGTATTACTAACAAACCCTCAATCATATACATTGGCTGCTGGACTCTTTACACTAACAAATGATTTTAGAACAATGAACCAACCAGCCTTTGCGGCAGGTGGTTTGTTAACAGCCATACCTATAGCAGTACTATTTATGTTGCTTCAAGATCAACTTGTATCAGGGTTGGCAAAGGGTGCAGTCAAAGGTTAATATCCATAAAATGAGTTTACAATACTAGTGATAATACGAGGAGGGTCCTTATGAAAGTTACTTTGAAAAACATAGGTAAGAAATATGAAGGACGGGAAGAGTTTACCTTAAAAGACATAAATCTTGAAATAGAAGAAAAAGATTTTTGTGTTATCTTAGGTCCATCTGGTTGTGGGAAAACAACACTACTGAGGATGATTGCTGGACTGAACTCCATAACAGAGGGTGACCTGTTATTTAACAATAAAAGAATGAACAAAGTAGCACCAAAGGATAGGGATATCGCTATGGTATTTCAATCCTATGCACTCTACCCACACATGACAGTTTATGAGAACATGGCATTTTCCCTCACCATGAGAAAAGAACGTAAAAAACTTATAGATGAGCGAGTTCGTGAGGCTGCCAAAGTACTTCAGATTGAAGACTATCTATACTCCAAACCATCTGATATATCCGGTGGGCAGCGCCAAAGAGTAGCTCTAGGCCGTGCCATGGTAAGGAATCCAAAGGTATTCCTAATGGATGAGCCCCTATCCAACCTAGATGCTAAGCTTAGAGAGCACATGCGAGTGGAGCTTGTTAGACTGCATAAGCAGTTAGGTACCACAAGTATCTATGTTACCCATGATCAAACGGAAGCCATGACCATGGCAAGTAAAATAGTACTTATGAATGAAGGTAAGATTCAACAAGCCGGAAGACCCGATGAATTTTACAATAAACCTGCTAATATATTTGTAGCTAAATTTATTGGTTCACCTACAATGAATATCCTTAAAGGTACCATGGAAGATGGGAAATTTGTATCGAAGAATAAACTTATGGTAATAACACCATCTGAAGAAGATAGTATTAAACTTAAATCCTATGAAGGACGTAATGTATCAGTGGGCATAAGGCCTGAAAGATTCGAAAGTGGTGGAGAGTTCGGTGACACCTTTAAGGCATTAGTTGAAGTTGTTGAGATGCTTGGAAAAGAAAAAATTCTATATGCCAAGATGGCAGATGGCCATGAACTAGTTATTTCTACACCAGGGCACTACAAATATAACGAGGGTGAGACACACTCCTTTGGTTTTGATATTGAAGCAATCCACTTTTTTGATACAGAAAGTGGAGAACGTATAAATTAGTCAAGGATGTAACTAAAAAATTACTATATATTTAGTAAGAAATAATCTATAATATAAGAATATACGTATTAACATAAGGAAGTGGAGAATTTGAAAACAAGTGGAGCAGTCACAATTAAAGATGTTGCAAAAATGGCTGGCGTATCTCCCTCGACAGTTTCTAGGGTTATATCTAGGAATCCTAAAATCACCCCTGAAACCAGTGAAAAAGTGCTAAAATGCATGAAAGAACTTGGATATTACCCAAACGCCATTGCTAGGTCTTTGGCAAGCAAAAAGTCAGGGACTATTGGCGTAATTATGCCTACAACCTCTGAAGATGTATTACTGAATCCTTTTTTTCCAGAAGCATTGAGGGGTATTGCAAAGGCTGCATCTAAGGCAGGCTATGATCTATTACTTTCCACAAATGCGGAAAAGGGAGAAGAATTAAAGGTAATAAAAAATTTCATAAGAGGTTCGAAGGTCGATGGAATAATTCTAATGTCCAGTAAAGTAAATGATGAATGTATTGAGTTTCTAACATCATTGGACTTTCCATTCTCCCTTATAGGGTCACCCCACTGTTTTAGTGATAAAATAAACCATGTGGACAACGATAACTACATGGCAGCATATGAACTTACCCGTCACCTCAGCATGACTGGTAGAAGGAAAAAGATAGCCATGATTGCCGGAGACGAAAAACTCACTGTGACTCAAAAAAGGATAGAGGGCTATAAAAAAGCTCTAGAAGAAAGTAATATACCCTTTAAACACGAACTGTTATTTATGGGAAGCTTTGATGAGAAAACAGGATATAAATACGGTAGCATAATAGCTGACCTAGACCCAAGACCCGATGCAGTGATTGTCACTGATGACGTGGTAGCATTTGCAGCTGTAAGGTTATTTGAGAGTTTGGATGTAAAGATACCTGAAGATATAGCTGTGGCAAGTTTCAACAACAGCATCTTATCAAGATACTCAAATACTCCCATAACTTCAGTGGATGTAAATGCAGCAAAGCTAGGGAAAGAATCCATGAAGCTACTAGTAGAAGCCATGGAAAGTGGAGTAAGGGGTAGTAAAGTAATTACGCCCTATACTCTTCATAAGAGAAAATCCACCGAAGGGTAGGCTGTTGAAAAGCATCCATCTTCTTGGTTGCTTCAAAACCCCAGAATCGTCACGTATAAAACATACGCTCCGAGTCTGGGGTTTCTTGCGCCTCAAAGATGAATGCTTTTGAATGATCTAGTGGCTGTTAACAAAATATAAAATGAAATTAACAAAATATATTGACTATTACAAAAAAAGTGTTAATATAAATGTAAGTTAAAATTAAAGTCTGGCCTGCAACTGATCCAAGGTATGCTTCAATCTATGTTTATGGTGGTAAACGCTCAACCTTAGAGAGAATGTATAGTGGTCTTAAAGGTTATGCAGCTGTAGCTAGATTTACTAAACAATCATTTGATGGGTATTACTTGTATCGTGGGGATATAAAGTTAAGAGTTAAACAAGAAGAGACATTTGTTTATGTACCAACTGGCTTATTAACAAGTAGTAGACAATACAGAACTATGTTTACCCATGAGCTTGGGCATGCATTAGGTTGGAGAGGGCATAGTCCTGTAAAAGATGATGTAATGCATTCATCTTCTAATAAAGATGTTCTAACAGGAAGAGATAGAGCACATTTAAGACAAATGTACTAAATAAATGTAAGTAAAAAATAAAGGGAGGGTAAGCAATGAACCGAAAATTATTTTGGGGCGGTCTAGCATTTGTTTTATTTGCTTGTGTAGTTATTCTTGTGGTTACTAATCTCGGAGATAGAAATAAAATTAGAGCAATATCCAGTGAGCTTGCGTTAGTAGAAACACACGTTAATACTTCTGTAGAGGGTACTAAACTTTACGAGCCTACAATGGAAAACGCATTAAAGCATAGTGAATATATACTAAGTGGGAAAATATCTGGCATTAAGGATGAGATAAAAGAAAGTATATTATACTCATTTACCATTGAGGAAACCATAATGGGTGAGATTGCCGAAAGGGAAATAATTATATTTGGCTATGGATCTGAGTTTGAAGTGGGAAGTGAATATATTTTGTTTCTAAATGTGCATAGCTATACAGAAAGACCATACGATATCTATGTTTACGATGATCACTTTTTTTTTAAAATCGACAATGGTGAAATTCAGAGATTAATTGATGTCTTCCCTTTCGAAGAATATATATCCCCGTTCGAAAATGAAAAATACAATAACATAGATAACTTTATAAAACTATTAAAAGATAACACACTAAGTAAAAAAGGGACCAGTGAGAGGGCAAAGGAAAAAATTGATGATTATGGAACACTATATAACAAATCCCATATAGTAATGGAAATAAAGTTAAGTGGTTTGTACAAAATTGATAAGTATATTTCTGAGCCTATATTTACAATTTCAGAAACTTATAAAGGCGATGCAACTGATATATTGTTTTTCTTACCCACTAATTTAGAAATAGGTGAGAACTATCTAATATTCCTTGAACAAACGGAGGATAGTTTTTATAGCATCACAACAAGACAAAACAGTATATTTAAAGTTGGTACATCAGAGTACAAAGAAGTTTTAAGTGAAATTAACTAAAACGTACTCCACCACCTTACAATCATAATAGATATTATAAGGAACTGTTTATAAACATTTTTCATCAAATGTTCATTGATTTTAGAAGAGCCCCCAAAACCCTCGCGTATAGGCCATACGCGAGGGTTTTGGGGGCTCTTTTAGCTTCTCTTTTCCAATATTCCAACAGACCTCACTTGCAAGAACCAAAGCGTTCGCCCTTAAAAAAATGAATTGCGATAAAACTGGGAATATTTAACTTATATAGAAGTTGATATGGAAGGGTAAATAATGAGACGAAAAGTACCAAGCTGAGGAATACTCTTTTTAGGTTCTAATGTTTTTTAATCTTATTTATGCCCCTTGCCCTTGACCTTGGCTGATAAGTTCTAATTCTTCTTCTACCACTACTTTGTCTTCTTCAATGACTTGAACAGGTGCTTTAATTCTCAGTGCTATAATAGCTCCTAGTACACTTAGCACACCTGAAACCATGTAACTTACTGTGTATGCACCAGTGAAGTCCCTTACCAGTCCTCCTAGAAGAGGTCCTAGCACACCACCAATACCCCAAGCTGTGATTACTAAACCGTAGTTAACACCTAGGTTTTTCATTCCGAAGAAATCAGCTGTGATAGATGGGAAAAGAGTTAACATACCACCGAAAGTGAATCCGATTACAGCTACACCTGGTATTAGCAATACTGGTGTGGTGAATAGGGGAAATGTAAAGTAAACAGCAACCTGCATAACAAACATTAAAAATAAGGTTTTAGTTCTTCCTAATTTGTCGGATATAACACCACAGCCGACTCTACCAACTGCATTAAATACAGCATATAAACCAACTAGAATAAATCCGTTTGTAATACCAGCCTGTTCGCGGCCGATGCTAGATAACTGACCTATGGTTAAAAGACCAGCAAAAGTACCAAAACAAAAGATAGTCCAGATAGACTTGAATTGTTTAGTTTTTAGAACTTCTTTCCACTCATAATCTACCTTGATATTTGCTTTTGAAACCTTTGCAGTAACATCACCTTTGCTTAGGGTTTCAGGACTTTCATCCTCTGGGATTACGTAATCCTTTGGAGGATTACTAATGAATTGAGAAAGAATCAAAATAAACAAGCAGAAACTACCACCTAAAAAATAGAAGGTTCTAGCTAACCCTTGGGATTCAATCAGGCTAGTTGTAATTGGAGCAACATAAAGTGGTGCAAGACCAAAACCACTTACTACGATACCAGATATTATTCCACGCTTTTTCTTACTAAACCATTTAACTGCCGCTGGAGTGGGGGCAGCGTAGCCCATACCCATTGAAGCACCAAAGATTAATCCGAAACAAATAGTTAAAGCGATAACTGCAACAGTAGTGCTCTCATGCATAATAAATAAACCTGAAGATATAAGTCCGATACCTGCTAAAACAGCAGAAATAATGATAACTGGTTTTGGCCCTAAACTATCTTGTAGTTTGCCACCTGGAACCATCGAAAAAGCAAATAGTGCACAAGCTACCATATAAGGGATTTGACTTTGGGTAGCACTCCACCCTAGATTTTCAATTAGTGCTGAAGATATAACTCCCCAAGCGTATAAAGTACCTAGCATTAAGTTTACACCAATACCAGCTGCAACAACGATCCATCCACGTTTAGTTGACATTTTAAAATAATCCTCCTCTGTTCTAAAAAAGATGTAATTTGCTGATAAAAATAGAATACGTAAAGTAGTATAACAGATTTAAGAAAAAAAGAGAACACTTTTTAAGATATTCTAGAGGTAAAACCATACATTCTATATATTCTGATGGTATAAAAAAAACTGTACTACTAATTTGTGGAATATTATAGTAATAACATTTGCTAACTGAAGGAGTATTATTACCGGTGCTTTCAGTTTTTCTATTGCAAATATACGAACAATCGTTCTATAATAAAATATAGAAAAATGGGGAATTAGCACCAAAATCAACTATGAAGGCAAAATTTGTGTTAATATAGAATTGTTTATGATAGAAATGAGGGGAAAAGATGAGTATAGAAAATCAACAAAATTATGGAAATGACAGTCTTTCAACCTTAGAAGAAAAAGACAAGGTAAGGCTGAGACCAGGGGTTATATTTGGTAGTGACGGGATAGAAGGATGTCGCCATACCCTTGTGGAAATTGTAGCAAATGCTAGGGACGAGGCCCAAGAAGGATTTGGAGATCTTATCGAAGTATTCCGCTATAAAGACAAGTCAATGGAAGTAAGGGATAGAGGTAGGGGAATACCCCTTGAATACAATACAAAAGAACAAAAATATAACTGGGAAATAGTATTCACTATCCTGTATGGTGGTGGTAAGTACAACAATAACTCAGGGAGTAATTATCAATATAGTATAGGTCTTAACGGACTTGGTACTGCAGCAACCCAGTTTGCTTCAGAGTATATGGATGTGGAAGTTTACCGAGATGGACATAAATACACCCTCCACTTTGAAAAGGGAGATAACATAGGTGGTCTAAACAAGGAAAAATATGATTATGAACACACTGGTTCTATTATCAAATGGAAGCCAGATTTAGACGTGTTTAATGACATAGATATCCCACTGAGCTTTTATCAAGAGACTTTAAAAAGGCAAGCAATCGTAAACAAAGGAATAACTTTCAAGCTATATGATGAAGAGACAGATGAAACCTTTGTATATTCTTATGAAAATGGAATAATCGACTATGTCAAAGAAATAAATGGAGACAGTGGAATCACTGAACCTCAGTACTTTGAATTTGAAACAAGGGGTAGAGATCGAGAAGATAAAGAAGAGTATAAGCTTAAAATAGAGGTGGCTTTTGTATTTAACAATGAGAATACCATGCTAGAATACTATCATAACTCTTCTTATTTAGAATACGGCGGTTCACCGGATAAAGCTGTTGATAGCGGATTTTCGTCCCAGATACATAGCTTTCTAAAGGATAGGAACAAGTATAATAAAAATGAAAAAAGGGCTACATTCACGGATATAAAAGATAGTTTAATACTTGTAACCAATACCTTCTCTACTGTGACAAGTTATGAAAATCAGACAAAGAAGGCAATTACTAACAAATTTATACAAGAAGCCATGACAAACTTCCTAAAAGAAAAGCTAGAGATATATTTCATAGAAAACAAGTTGGACCTAGAAAGAATCATGGATCAGGTTCTAATAAATAAGCGTAGTAGAGAAAAGGCAGAGCTGACCCGTATAGATGTGAAGAAAAAGCTAAGTAAGGGAATGGATAACTTTGCTAACAAGGTGAAGAAATTCGTTGACTGCCGTACAAAGGATAAAGATAAAAGGGAATTATTTATAGTTGAAGGGGATTCTGCTTTAGGATCAACAAAAATGGGCAGAGATGCAGAGTTTCAAGCTATAATTCCTGTTCGCGGAAAAATATTAAATTGTTTAAAATCTGATTATGATAAGATATTTAAAAACGATATCATTATAGATTTATTAAAGGTGCTTGGTTGTGGAGTAGAAATCAAAAGTAAACATAAGGATCTAAATACCTTTGACATCGAAAAACTAAACTGGAATAAAGTTATTATATGTACCGACGCCGATGTGGACGGATTTCAGATAAGGACCCTTATTTTGACCATGTTATACGTACTTACACCCACACTAATAGAACAAGGTTATGTATATATCGCTGAATCCCCTCTTTATGAAATAACCGATAGCAAAGACAATGTATATTTTGCCTACTCTGAAAATGAGAAAAGCAAAGTTATAAAGAAAATAAAAAGTAACTATAAGCTACAAAGATCTAAGGGACTTGGGGAAAATGAACCCGATATGATGTGGCAAACAACCATGAATCCAGAAACAAGAAGGCTGATTCAAGTAACCCCATCAGAGGTCCACGCAACCCGAGAAGCCTTCGAGCTATTCCTAGGAGACAACCTAGCAGGAAGAAAAGAGTTCATATTCGAACATGGATATAAGTATATAGATGAATCAGATGTGGGGTAAAGTCTTTAAAGGAGATAACTATATTTTTTAATTGTAGCCAAGGCTTTAGCTTTGGTGACTTCTTTTGAATTTGTAGCCAAGGCTTTAGCCTTGGTGACCCACACAACAACCAAAAATATTTTAAATTTGTAGGGGGCACCCTTGTGGTGCCCTGACATACAAAAATCGCTTTAGAAGATTTTAAACTAACGGCTAACAGCCAACTGCCAACCGCGAACTGTCAAAAACCACAGGTAAGGAAGTGAGTTAATGTCTAAGCTAACCCACCTTAATGTAATAGATACACTAGAAAAAAACTATATGCCCTACTCAATGAGTGTTATTGTATCTAGGGCACTACCTGAAATAGATGGACTAAAGCCATCTCACCGCAAGCTCTTATATACCATGTATAAAATGGGTCTCCTTAAAGGAGCAAAAACCAAGTCTGCAAATATTGTAGGACAAACCATGAAGCTTAACCCCCATGGTGACGGAGCTATATACGAAACAATGGTACGTCTTACTCGAGGTAATGAAGCACTACTACATCCATTGGTGGACAGTAAGGGTAACTTCGGTAAAAACTACTCTAAAGAGATGGCATATGCAGCACCGAGGTATACTGAAGCAAAACTAGATGGGATTTGTGAAGAATTCTTCAACGATATCAATAAAAACACCGTTGATTTTATGCCCAACTACGATAACACCATGCAAGAACCAAAGCTACTACCCACAACCTTCCCCAATATTTTAGCTAACCCTAATATGGGTATAGCTGTAGGTATGGCTAGCTCCATATGCAGCTTCAACTTAAAGGAAGTTTGTCAAACAACAATTGAGTTCCTTAAGAACGAAGAAGTTGATATACTTGAGTATCTAAAAGCACCTGATTTTTCTTCAGGTGGTCAACTAATACTCAACAAAAGGGAACTAAAAGCCATATACGAAACAGGAAGAGGAAGTTTCTCCCTAAGGGGTAAGTATGTATACGATCAAAAGAATAACTGTATAGACATATACCAGATACCCTATACAACAACCACAGAAGCAATAATTGATAAAATTATTGAGCTAGTTAAGGGTGGGAAAATAAAGGAAATAAATGACATTCGTGATGAAACAGATAAAGAAGGCCTTAAGATAACCTTAGATCTTAAACGAAACACCGATGCAGAGCACTTGATGAATAGGCTATTTAAAATGACAACCCTGCAAGATACCTTTAGCTGTAATTTCAATATCTTAATCCATGGTAAACCAATGGTACTAGGGGTAAAACAAATTATAAAAGAATGGACAAGCTTTAGAATAGGGTGTATAAAAAGACAGCTTGCCCATGATATAGAACAAAAAACTCAAAGGTTACACTTGCTTAAAGGTTTAGAAAAAATCCTTTTAGATATAGACAGAGCAGTACAGATCGTAAGGGATACCAAGAAGGATAAAGAGGTAGTGCCAAACCTTATGAAGGGTTTTGAAATTGATGAAATTCAAGCTGAATTTATAGCAGATATCAAGCTGCGTAATTTCAACCAAGAATATATCTTAAACAAAACAAAAGATATAAAAGCCCTTGAAAAGGATATAAAGAATCTCGAGTCTACGCTGAAAAACGAGGAAAAAGTAAAGAAAATAATAATCACTGAACTAGAGCAAGTAGCCGAAAAATATGGTAAACCCCGTAAAACTGAAATAATAGAGGAAAAACATATAGAGGTAGTTACTGTGGAAAATCTTATAGAAGATTACAATGTAAAATTCTTTATAACCAGTGAAAACTATCTTAAAAAGATTCCCCTAACATCACTAAGGAGTAGCAGTAATGGCCAAAAGCTAAAGGACGACGATTTCATAACTCAAGAAATAGAAGGAACTAACAAATCAGAGCTACTGCTATTTTCCAACAAGGCCGTTGTTTATAAGGTTAGAGCATATGAATTGGAAGATAAAAAAACAAGCAGCTTAGGGGATTACCTGAAAAATTTATTAAACCTAGCTGATGACGAAAGAATAATTTACATGGCTGTAACAGATGACTATACTGGATATATGCTCTTCTTCTACAAAAACGGGAAATGCGCCAAGATACCTTTAGAAAGTTACCAAACAAAAACAAACAGGAAGCAGCTAGCAAATGCTTATTCAGATGATGAAAAACTCATACACATAGAACACATCAAAGAGGAAAAAGAACTAGTGGCAGCTAGTAGTATTAAAAAGGTATTAGTATTTAACACCGGGGAAATTAGTCCGAAAACCACTAGAAATTCTGTTGGAGTGCAGGTGCTAAAACCTAAAAAAGGTAGCTCACTGACAATGATTAAAGAACTGGACAAGGTTAACTTTAACAATATAGATTACTATAGAGGAAAGGTTGCCGCCATAGGAACTTTTCTGAAAAGAGATGACTCCTTAGAAAAAGTGGAAGAGTTGACATTTGAAGGATTAGATGAATAACCAAAAACCCCTAGCATGAGTGCTAGGGGTTTGCTGCGTAGTATACAAACTCTACAAAGTGCATAGATACTGTAGGGTGCAGGGCTCCGTACCTGCCCGGACCTGAGAGGAAAACCTATGTAAGTCACTCTGTTAGTGCTAGGGGTTCATAAATTCAACAATTATCAAGATTAATAGTCACTAGTAACATTATTGTAATTATGCTAAAATTATGTCAAAAGGAAATGGGGGAATGGGGATGAGTGATTCATTTTATGGTAGTGAAAGACATGGAATCATCTTGTTAGTGCAACTTATTATTGCAATACTTTATGCCATTATTGTACCTATCTGGGCATATATAGATGCAGAAAAAAGAGGAAAGGATGATCCTGGCACTGCAGCAGCGATAGTTTTCTTTGGGGGACCATTAGGATTAATATATTGGCTAAGTGTAAGGCCACCTAAATAATAAACAGATCTCAATTTTGAGGTCTGTTTATTACTTTAAACCTAAAGGAAAGAACATAATAGACACTGATAACACAGATAATCACGATTTAAATGCCCACAGTAAAAAAGTGAAGTATTGTCCTAGCTTTCCTCCTTTGTAGGGGGCACTCTTGTAGTGCCCTGACAGTATGAAAGCACTAGCAGGTTTTGAATGTCAAGATGGTACAAAAGCAACCCCTACTAAACTTTATATCTATCCATAAATTTAAATGCCCGTAAAGATTGTGAAGACAACAGTCACTGATATAATAAAAGATTAATTGACACTGCGGAAGCAGATATGACCATTTTACAGTTATTCAAAGTTCTACCGCGTAAATCGGCCATTGATTTCAAACATATAGAAGGAAATTAACACTAAGTATTGAATATTATAATAAATGGTTAGTTAACTAAGGGGGGACTACAATGAATACAAAATACTTAACTATAACAACGGCAATACTGGGATTTGTAGCTTTTGGATTGAGTATGATCTTTGTAAATCAAATTCCTATAATCACACTAGTTGGTATAGCCGGTTTTGTATGTTTCACTTATTCGGTCTATAAACTAGTGGAGTATAAATTCTAATTTGATTAAAATCTATTTATCTTTTCTGTTCCAGTAAGTTGCTAATGCCGTTCCTGATATATTATGCCACACACTGAATAGTGCTCCTGGCAAAGCTGCTAGGGGTCCGAAGTGAACAGTTGCCAACGAAACTGCAAGTCCTGAGTTTTGCATGCCAACCTCCAAGGTAATAGCTCTAACCTTATCTTCATCTATCTTGAAGAATCTCCCTATGGAGTAACCTAAAAGAAGTCCTAATAGATTATGCAATACCACTACTAAGAAAACTAAAGCTCCAGAAGTAAAGATTCGCTCAGAATTAGCACCGATTATGGCACCAACTATTACTAGTATAGTAACCACAGACACTAAAGGTAGAACTTTAAGGCTTGTTTCGACATAGTTTCTAAAAAGCTTCCTAGTAAATATACCTAAAACTACAGGGATAAGAACTATTTTTAGTATATCTACAAATAAGGCCGATGCAGAGACTGGTAGCCACTGTCCCGCAAAAATTAACATAATGAGTGGTGTTAAAAAAGGGGCAAGAATTGTGGAAATAGATGTCATAGTAACGGAAACTGGGACGTTGCCACGGGCTAAATAAGTTATAACATTTGAAGCTGTACCCCCTGGACAAGCACCAAGCAATATTACACCTATGGCAAGTTCGGGATCGAGATTAAAAACCTTGGCAATCAAGAACGCCACAAGTGACATAACAACAAACTGTGCTAAAACTCCCACTAAAATAGCCTTAGGTTGAAGTAAAACCAGTTTGAAATCTTCACCCTTTAGTGTCATGCCCATTCCAAACATGATTACACCTAAAAACAAAGGTATATGTGGTAATGACCATGCAAAGGTAGAAGGGTTTAAAATACCTATAATAGAAACGAAAATGATCCATACAGAAAAATATTTGCCAGCAATACTACTTAACTTTTCTAAAATCTTCACACTAAATGAAGCCTCCTAATAATATAATATAATAACTATATAAATTTTATCTAAAACAAGCACATTGTCAATATAAAGTTTTATATGCAAACTATCTTCAACAAAATCATTGAAGCCTTACTAGTTTTATAGTAGAATTAATAGGTAATCGAAATAATTTGTCGATACTTAAAAATTCTCAACGTAAGGGGAAATGCTAATTGAAAAAGAAATCTGTTGTTAAGATTTTATGGCGTGTGGGGTTGGAAGCAAGAAAATATAAGTTCCATCTAATAGTTGCCATGTTGAGTACTTTGGCCCTAACGGCAGTTAACCTATCTGCCCCAAGGGTGTTAACAAGTATGACTGCCATGGTGGAGCAGGGAATCTCCCAAGACCAACTTGGGGATATTGGAAAACTGACCCTAATTTTACTAGGCCTTTATCTCTTTAAAATAACCTTTAGGTTTATGGCTAGCTACCTATCCCATAAAGCTGCTTGGCAACTAGTAGAAGATATGCGTATGAAGGTATATAACAAAATTCAAGGTTTTTCCATGAGCTTTTTCCATGACAAGCAAACCGGTGATTTAATGAGCCGTGTAGTTAATGATACGGCTACATTCGAGCTTCTTTACGCTCACATCATACCAGAAACAGTGACAAATGTAGTTACTCTAGTGGGAGTTACTGTTATATTACTATCAATAAACTTTAGGCTTGCCCTGTTAACAGCTATACCTATACCATTTATTTTAATATGTTCATGGATTTTTGCTACTAAAGTACGCCCAAATTTTAGGGTTATGCAAAAATCCTTAGCTGGCCTTAACTCCCAATTGCAAGATAACATTTCAGGTATAAAGGAAATACAAGCATTTGGTCAACAAGATAGAGAAACTGCTAGGGTAGAGAAAAAAGCATCCATCTTTACCAGTAGTATGCTTAAAGCCCTAAAGCTTAGTGCAGTTTATCATCCTAGTGTTGAGTTTATAACGTCCATAGGTACAATAATGGTTGTAGGTTTCGGTGGTTATTTTGCATATCAAGGACAGATATCCGTATCTGATATTGTAGGGTTCTTGTTATATCTTTCATTATTCTATGCACCTATTTCCGGTATAGCTAACCTTTTAGAACAGGCTCAACAAGCTTTAGCAGGAGCTGAAAGGGTACTGGATATTCTAGATACACCCAATGATATAATTGATGAGCCTGGTGCAAAGGATTTATCTGATGTAAAAGGTGAAATAGAGTTTGATAATGTAAGCTTTCACTATATTGAGGAAAGTCCTATATTAAAAAATGTCAGCTTTACAGCAGAACCAGGAAAGATGATAGCCCTTGTTGGGCCTACAGGTGTAGGTAAGTCAACTACAACTCAATTAGCTGCTAGATTCTATGAGCCAATAGAAGGAACTATTAGAATAGATGGTAATGACCTTCGTTCAATCAAATTGCAAAGTTTAAGATCACAAATTGCCATGGTACTACAAGATACATTTTTGTTCAATGGTACTATAGCAGAAAATATAGCTTATCCCCGTCAACATGTGGAGATGGATGAAATAATTGAGGCAGCTCGTATAGCAAGGATTCATGATGATATTATGCAGATGCCAAATAAATATGAAACTAAAATAGGAGAGAGGGGTATAAAGCTCTCCGGTGGACAAAAGCAAAGGTTATCTATTGCAAGGGCAATCTTATGTAAGGCCCCTGTGTTAATACTTGATGAAGCTACAGCATCGGTGGATGTTGAAACAGAAGCTCATATCCAACAGGCAATTAACGACCTAGCTGGAACAAGAACAATCATTGCCATAGCCCATCGTTTATCCACAGTTAGGAAAGCTGACCAAATACTAGTTTTCGAAAACGGAGAAATAGTTCAGCGGGGGAACCATGATCAACTAATGGCACAAGAAGGACTGTATCGTCGCATGTGTATCGCCCAAGAAAAAGGAGCAAAACTAGAAGAAGAGATAGCATAAACAAAGTCGCCGAAAGGTAATACTCCATAGAAAGCTCGCAAATAACCCATTACCCACAAAGGTAATGGGTTATTTGCGTATTTATATTTCATTTTTTTATATTAGATATTTCTAATTTCAGATACTAGAGCATATACGTTATAAAAAGAATGTGGGTTTATTCTAAGAAAAGGCTTATTCTTATTTGTGCTATTATGGAGGGATTAGTAGATGAGGTACTTCGCAAAGATATTAGTGGAAAAAAGAAAGATAATAATGTTTATTTTTTTAATAATTTCAATTATAAGTATTTTTTTAATACCTTTAGTAGGAATCAATTATGACCTAAGTGCTTACTTACCAGAAAGAAGTAATACTAGAGAGGCAATGGGTATAATGCAGAAAGAGTTCTCCCTAACAAGCCACGCACAGGTGATGGTGGAGGATATCTCAGTTTCAGAAGCTGTATTGATTAAAGGGCAAATTGAACAAGTTGAAGGAGTAAAGAGTGTTATTTGGCTTGATGACTTAGTGGATGTATATCAGCCACTGGAAATACATCAGAGCAAAGTGGCGGAAAACTATTACAAAGATAGGGTAGCCCTTTTTCAAGTGGAATTTAGTGAAGATGAATACAGCTTACAAACAGGAAAAGCTATAGAGGAACTAAAAGAAGTTGTTGGGGAAAGGGCATTGCTAAGGGGCACAGCTGTTAGGTCAAAAGCTCTGAGGGAAAGCACTCTTGAGGAAGTCTTTTTTATTACCATTTTTGTTGTGCCAATTTTTCTTCTTATACTAGTGATAACAACGAGATCGTGGTTTGAGCCTGTGATATACCTATTTGTCATAGGTATATCTGTAATAATTAACATGGGAACAAACCTTTTATTTGGGGAGATCTCCTTCATAACATTATCCAGTGCATCGGTGTTGCAGCTGGCCCTTTCCATGGACTACTCCCTATTCTTAATGCATAGGTTTAGTGAGGAACGTGAGAAGGGGTTAGATTTAAGGGAGGCCATGGTAAAGGCTATTACAAAATCATTTTCATCCTTGGCAGCTAGCTGCCTCACAACAGTAGCTGGGTTTGTGGCCCTTATGTTTATGCGCTATAGGATAGGTCTAGACATGAGCTTGGTTTTAGGCAAAGGGATAATCCTTAGCCTAATCAGTGTTATTTTTCTTTTGCCCAGTGTTACCATATTATCAGATAGAATTATTCAACGCACATACCACGGCTCCTTTTTGCCATCCCTAGGAATAATTGCAAATGGGATACTAAAAAAAGGAGTCCCTGGTCTAGTAATAGTAGGACTACTTGTTATACCAGGGTATTTTGCCCAAAGCTCAAATACATTTGTTTATGGGGAAAGCGCCGTAATAGAGGATGAAGATAGCATAGTAGGGAGTCACCAACAACAAATAGAGGCTAAATTTGGTGTAGATAACCCAATGATACTTTTATTACCCCCAAGTGATAGAGGGAAGGAAAATGAATTAGTCAAAGCTTTAATGGAGAAAGAGTACATATCTTCAATACATTCACTTGTAACCCTAGTAGACCCTTATATACCTAAGGAGGTAATACCTAGGGGTGTGCTTGATAATTTTTTAACCCAAAGCTATAGTAGAATGGTTTTAGCACTAGATGTACCAGTTGAAAGTGAAATAACTTTCTTGGCAGTGGAGGATTTGAAGGGAATGGTCCATGATTACTACGGTGAGGGTTATTATTTATTAGGTTCATCGGCCAGTGTTGCTGAAATAAAAGATTTAGTAGATAAGGATTTTACAATGGTAGATATTATATCTGTTGTGGCTGTTGCATTCATAATGATGATTGCATTTCGTTCATTATCCTTACCGATTTTACTAGTCCTAGTGATAAAATCAGCTATTTGGATTAACATGTCAGTACCTTATTTCATGGATAGGTCACTATCCTTTGTTGGTTATATGATAGTTAGTGCAGTTCAACTAGGAGCAACAATAGATTACGCCATATTATTGTCTAATAGATATATGGATAATAGAAGAATAATGGAAAAGAAAGAAGCTGCCATTCAAGCCTTGGAAAATTCAGGTTGGTCTATCATAACTTCAGCTTTAATTCTTTTTGTAGCGGGTATGGGTGTATATATAATTTCGACAGTAGGAGAGGTTTCTGAGATGGGGCTTCTAATAGGTAGAGGTGCCTTGCTAAGTGGTTCAATGGTTTTTATTGTATTGCCACAATTGTTAGTAATATTTGACCCTCTGATAGTAAAGACCACTGTCAGATGGAAACATAACATAGAAAATGGAGAGGAGATTTAGCTTATGAGGGCAAATGTTTTGAAAGTATTATCCCTTTCATTTAGTATTCTTTTAGTGGTGGGAAGTTTGTTTTTTTCTCCCACTCAATTAAAGGTATTTGCTAATGAAACTGTTGTAGAAAATGTATTGCCACTTACCCCTAAGGATGAGACAGTTTATGGGATATTAGATAATTACGGATCAGTAGAATCTGTCTATGTTGTTAACTATTTTAGGGTTCCTGTAAATGGAACTTACATTGATTATGGAGAATATGAATATGTGGAAAACATGACAAATACTGTTAAAGAAATTATCAACGGTGATGAAATAAAGTGGACACTAAATAAGAACCCAGAGGGGTTTTACTATAAAGGAAAGATGTTATCTAAAGAGCTTCCTTGGCAAGTAGATATAGGCTATAAACTAAATGGAGCTAAGCTACTGTCAAAGAGTTAGGTGGAGCCTCAGGGGTTGTGGAAATATCCATAAGGGTTTTGCCAAATGACAATTCTCACAGTTATTTTCTTGACAATTACGTGATGCAAATACAGCTTCCCGTGGATCAAAGGGTGGTTAGCATCATAGATGCCCAAGAAGCGAATATAGTGGTGACAGGTAAAAATGCCACCTTAAGCTATACCATTATGCCCCACGACACTGGGGAATATAGAATCATGCTTGAATCCGAAAAATTTCAGCTGGATAGCTTTAACTTAGTTGTGTCACATTTTGAACTTGCATTAGGTATAGATCAAGGGGAAATAAATCAAGGTATTCATGGTCTTAGTAACGGAATGTATGAAATGATACAGGGGACTAATAATCTTCAAAAGGGTATGGTGGATTTCTCCCAAGGTATTGGGGATTTGACAAGGGGAGTAACCCTGCTGAACTCTAATGGTAAATATATAATAGACGGAATGGTTAACTACCAAAATGGAATTATTGAATTTGACTCATCAATAAGTGAGCTGGTTAAAGGCTCCGAGGGAATCAATGAAGGATTAAGTAAAGTTGCATCAGAGGGAAAACCACTTTTGAAGGGATATGAACAAGTGGCAGAAGGTATAGGCAAATATATGCCATGTCCTGAGACAATGCAATACCTTAGACTAGCTGCAAAATATTCTGATAGTACGAACCCAATTCAAGCACACATGGGAATGTTAGCAGAGATTGTACTCCAACAATTAACTCAAATAGAAGAACTGTATAATGGTCTTAATATGTTAAATCAAGGACTAGGCAATTACATGGGGGGGGTTTCTGAGATAGCAGAGCAATACGATTCTTTTCATAGTGGGCTTTTAATGTTACCAGCTGCCACTGAACAAATGAATATAGGCTTTCAGTTGCTTTTAGATGGGAATAAAGATTTTATAGGGGGATTTAGCCCCATAAATGATGGATTGGCACAGATTGATAAGGGGTTTAAAGATGTTCCCCAAAATGTTGGAAACCTGCTAAAGGGGCAGGAAAAAGTTAAGGGCGGAATTGATGAGGCAGGACAGCTTATAAACGACTTTTTCGGAGATAAGAATGACGCAGAACCTGTGTCATTTGTAGCTCCTGAAAGGGGATTAGTTAATACAGTACAGTTCGTGTTAACTACCCCAAGTATAGAACCTCAAATCAAGGGGGAAGAAGCTATAGATACAAGTGGTGGAGGAAAGGGTTTCATAGGTAGATTTTTGGATTTGTTTCGAAAATAACAATTAGCCCCCTATTGATCCATAGGGGGCTAATTGCTATTAGTTAACTACCAAAAATTCTGTTTGTCTTGAGGGTAAGTATTTAAGTCCTTCTATAGTAAAAGCAACCGTCTCTTCTAAAAATATAGTTACCTCTTGATTATCCCACTCTGGTACATCTTTTGAGCATTAAGCTCTAAAGCGTAACAGGTATCATGATAAAGGGGGTAATCCCCTCTTACCGGTACTACACCTTGATTATCCCAAAGGCCAATTATTGGCCCTATGCCATGTCCATGATACCCTATGGGATGAGTGTAAAGCATTGCCTTCATACCTAGTTTTTTTGCTTCCTCCATTGAAGAGGTGAATATTTCATTTCCAGTTCGATTTGGAACAAAGTTTTCGGCCACTATGTCTTGGAAGTCATTACAGTTACTTAAAGCAGCCTTTATACCCCTGGGTACTTCTGTCTCATTAGGGTGTAGAACATAGGCTACCCTCTGGGTATCTGTGCTAAGCCCTAAATACTTAATCCCAACATCACAGTGCAATATATCACCGTGGGTGATGGTGGTATTAGATATTCTATTTTCCTTTATACCTTTTCTTTGTAAGTCTACTGTGGGTGTAAACCAAGCTTCAAGGCCTAGGTCATTTATCCTCTGCATTATCCACCATTGCACCTCATCGGTTGTAGTTTTATTTGGGGTAATCACCCTGCTCGAAAAGGCTTCTTCGATTATATCAATGACTATATTGTAAATTGGATGGTATTTTTTAAGCTCAAGTTGGCTCCGGGTTTCTAGCCAGCCTATACATAGTTTTTCAGCACTGACTATTTTACTTTGGTGGATACTTAGATTTTGGTGTAGCAGCTCATAGAGCCCTTGACTTAAACCATCTGCAAGGGCATAGTCCTTTGAGGTGTTGATACCTATATTTTTTGGATTCCTTTCAGATATAATCCTGTTTAAGGATTCCCACTGAGATTCAGTGTTGCTATCCCACATTCCTTTATAGAATTTTTCCAAGGTCGGGCTAGGCCTACTTATACTTAGGCACTCAAGGACATCGCTAGAATCCAGATAAAAAACTAAACCAGAAAGCCTTGAAGCTGTCCTTTGTAAATAAGGTATCAAAGTTTTATATACTGGGTCTTCGTTATACTCCCTTGCCAGCACAACCCACATGTCTATCCCAGTTCTTTTCATGATTTTTGGTAGAACATTTTAAGACGATACTCTAACCATTCATCTACAATTTTCTGTTGTTCCTTGATAGGTATTATTTTTAAAGAATTAATGGACATGAACAAACCCCCTTCTAATATATTATTATGTCTTTATTTCTCTGCTATTAGGTTTTTCCCTCTTTTTTAGCAATATGAAATCCCCTTGCAAATACAAGAAAATTAAGTGATAATAATTATATAATAATGTCAATACCTAAATATACATAAACCTAAGGAGGCGGAAATATGTCTAATAACATCCTTGTAACTAAAACATTTATGTCCACATCCTATGACCCATGGTACAATCTTGCCCTAGAAGAGTACCTACTTAACCAAGTTCAAAAGGGAGAAGTTTATCTTTACCTATGGCAAAACCAAAACACTGTTGTTATAGGAAGGAATCAAAATCCTTGGAGAGAGTGTAAGTGTAAAGAATTAGAAGAGCAAGATGGTAAGCTGGCCCGTAGATTATCCGGCGGAGGTGCAGTTTACCATGACTTAGGTAACTTAAACTTTACCTTTATAATGGACAAGAAAATTTATGATCTAAAAAGGCAGCTAGATGTTATAATCCAAGCCCTTAAGAAACTAGGAATTCATGCAGAATTTAGCGGTAGAAATGATATATTAGTCCATGGAAAGAAATTTTCCGGAAATGCCTATTATTATAGAAAGCTAGTAGCATATCACCATGGAACAATTATGGTTGATGTGGATTTTTCAAAACTAGCTGGATTTTTGCAGGTGTCAAAAGAAAAAATTGAATCAAAGGGAATTAAATCTGTTGAATCAAGGGTTGTTAATCTAAAAGAAATCCAACCAGAATTAACACTAGAAAGCCTAAAGGAAGCCTTGTTAGAAAGTTTTGTTGAGGAATATGGTGGTACTGGTGAGAGAATTCAACTAAAAGACACTGAAGAAGTGGCTAAATTCCAAGAAAAATACTCATCTTGGGAATGGAGATATGGTGAAACCCCTAAGTTTGATTTAACTTTATCTAACAGATTTCCCTGGGGTGGTGTTGAAATAGGTCTACAGCTTAGAAATGCTAACGTAGTATCAGCCAAGATTTTTTCGGACTCTTTAGAGCCAGACATAATAGAAGAAGTAGCCAAGAAATTGACAAATGTTAAGTTTGACGTAAGGTCAATGGTAGATAGTATAGTAAGTATAGAAGCTAAATCGGACAAAGAAGCTGAAATCTTAGCAGATCTATCAGAATGGATTAAAGTAAAGTCTTTCTAAAGCGCCTTCGGGCGCTTTCTTTTTTTAAATAAACTCAAAAATTCTGGCAAATCTAAAAGGAATTAGGCGGATTTTGTCGAAATATAAGGCTAAGGACATGGTTTGAAGTAAGCTAGTCTTCCTAAGGAGGGTTCGTTATGAGCATAAGAAAATCAATAACCCTTTTACTAACTACAATATTTTTATGTGTTGTTACAATTTCAAATTCTGAAGCTTATGGTTCCAAAGAAGTGAAAAATATTTTAGTTATATCTTCGTACCATAGGGGTCTTGCATGGAGTGACTCTTTTAATGAGGCCATTATGGCTGCATCTGATGAAAAGTATGATGAAGTGAATATTTTCATTGAACACATGGACTGGAAAAATAATCCCACTAAGGAGAATCTCAACCTACTTTACCAGATGTTTAGCTATAAATATCAGGATGTTATTTGGGATATGATAATTACTTTTGATGATGCTGCATTAGAATTTGCTATTGATAATAGGGGGGAGATACTTACTTATGCACCCATTGTTTTTGCAGGAGTTAGTGAGTTAAGTGCTAAAGAATTAACATCTGGGCATAAGGACATATCAGGAGTCACAGAAGAGTTTGATATAGAAAATACTATGGATCTGGCCTTGGCTCTATACCCACAGCTAGAGAATATATACATAATAAATGATATGACAAGAAGTGGCGTTACTATGGGGAATCAAGCAGCTTTAAGTATTAAAGCTGCTTACCCGGAACTTAACATAATATCTACTGATGAGCTTTATTTGGAAGAAGTAATAAACAAGGCAAATAAACTCCCTGATAACAGTGCTGTTTTAATTACAGTATTTTATACTGATGCAGATACATCTATTTTGGGATTTAAAAGCAATACTCGATACTTTGTAGAAAACGTAGGGAATGTTCCAATTTTTGTACTGTATGACTTTAATTTGGGAACAGGAGCCATTGGTGGAAGTGTTTTAAGTGGTAACATCCAAGGCATGCAAGCATTTGATATAGCATACGATGTGATATGGAACGGAGAGAACATTGATAGTATTCCTTTCGTTGTAGGACAGTCATATAGTAAGATAGTGGATTATTATGCTTTAAAAGAAATGAGCCTAGATAATGCTCAGATACCTGAAGGGTTTGAGATTATAAACAAGCCATTAACACTTTTGGATACACATAAGGAACTGGTAATCAGTGTTTTAATTATTGGCGCTATGCTAGTAGTTTTTATTGCTATTCTCGCCTACTATGTAAAAAGGCTAATATATATGCGCAACTCATTGGAGAATATTAATTCTGAGCAATTAAAGCTCTATGAAGAATTAGCTACCTCTGATGAGGAATTAAAAGCTCAGTTTGTAGAACTTGAATATACTAATAAAGAGCTGGCTACAGCCCAGGATAGACTTAAACATATGGCATACCATGACTTTTTAACAGGTCTGCCGAACAGAGCAGGATTTTCCAGATCATTTAATAATCTTGTGGAAGGAAATACAGCTGAGGAAATCAATATAATTATGCTTGATATAGATAACTTCAAACTGGTTAATGACACCATGGGGCATATTTTCGGAGATGAAGTTATAACAAAAGTGGGACAAAGGATCGAGAATATTGTTAAGCCTGATGCTGAAGTCTATAGATTAGGTGGAGATGAATTTGTAATCATGGTTCCAAATGAAGATGCAGAGAAAGTAGCAAATTTTGCCCAAGGGGTATTGGAATTTTTCCATTCTCCTTTGATAATTAAGGGAAACAGTATAAATATCTCTTTTAGCATGGGGATGGTAACATATCCTAAAGATGGGCTAGATGCAGATGAGTTGATTAAGAAGGCAGATATAGCTATGTATAAATCAAAATCAGTGTCAAAAGGAACATTAACCATTTTCACTGAGCAAATGTTTGAGGACTTAAATAGGCGAAAAAAGATAGAACAACACTTACGAGACGCACTAGAAAATAATGAACTATATTTAAATTTTCAGCCACAGTATAATATTAAAGAAAATAAAGTTTGGGGTGTAGAATCACTGGTAAGATGGAAAAATGAAGAATTAGGGAGTGTTTCTCCAGCGGAATTTATATCAATAGCTGAAGAGACCCAAATGATAATTCCCATAGGCAACTTTGTTTTAGAAGAGTCATGTAAGTTTATAAAAGCCTTACATGAAATGGGTTATAACGATTTATGTATATCTATAAACATATCGCCTGCTCAGTTAGTACAGGTGGATTTCGTGGAAACAGTTTTGAGAATCATAGAAAAACATCAAGTATCTTTCCATAGTATTGAATTTGAAATTACAGAATCAATAATGCTAGATTCCTTTGATATGGTTATTGAAAAGCTAGATATATTGAGGGAGAGGGGCATTAAAATAGCCCTAGATGATTTTGGTACAGGGTACTCATCCCTTACTTACTTAAGGCTACTGCCAATAAATACATTAAAAATCGATAAAAGCTTCATAAATGACATTAATATGAATTTTAATGAAGAAAGCTTCCTGTCTGCAATTATTGATATGGGTAAATTGATTCAGATTGAAATTGTAGCTGAGGGTGTAGAACTTTTAGAGCAATATAATTTTGTTTCAAATAACCTTTGTGATAGAGTTCAAGGGTACTATTATGCAAAACCTATGACAGGTGAAGATGTAATAGAGTTCATAAAAAAATCCCAAAGGAATATATAACAGCCCCATTTCACAAGGCACCTTATTTAAATAGGTGCCTCTTTTTCTTTAGGAATATTAATTTAAGTATTACAAAAGGATATACTATTTTCATATAGAAATAAGGTAATATACTTTCATGAGGAGTGATTAAAATAGCTACAAAAAAACTATACTTACAAGATAGTTACATAAGGGAATTTGGAGCTAAGATTATAGAACAAGGCATACGAAATAACCAGAATTATGTTGTGCTAGATCAAACAGCTTTTTATCCAGAAGGGGGTGGGCAGCCCTGGGATGAAGGGACAATTGACAATGTAAAAGTAGTAAAGGTATTAGAGGAAGAAGGCATTGTATACCACTATACAGAAGAGGAAGTGGAAGCAACCAACATAAAAGGCAGCATTGATTGGGTAAGGCGTTTCGATCATATGCAACAGCATTTAGGTCAGCATATTTTGTCTGGAGCTTTTGAGCAGGTGCTTGATGGTGAGACAGTAGGGTTTCATCTCGGTGATGAGTATGTGACTGTGGATATTGCCATAAGTTCCATTGGAAATGATCAGCTTAACAAAGTGGAAGATTTAGCAAATGAAATTATCCAAAGGAATGTAATGGTAAAAACCTATATAGTTAATAAAGATGAAGTGCAGAAAATCCCCATGAGAAAACCTCCAAAAGTAGATGAGGATATAAGAATAGTTGAAGTTGACTCCACTGATTATTCTGGATGTGGAGGTACACATCCAAATTTTACAGGAGAAGTTGGACTTGTTAAGATAACAAAGTTGGAGAAAAATAGAGGCAATGTAAGGGTAGAGTTTTTGTGTGGAAGTAGAGCTATTAGGGATTATAGATTGAAAAACAGTATTGTGTTGGATAGTTCATCTATTCTTTCGAGGTCTTACTTAGAGTTGAAAGAAGGGATTATGTCACTTCAACAGGAAACAAAAGAGCTTGCAAGGGATAATAAGCTATTAAAACAAGCCCTAAATGAACATAGAGCTAAAGAGTATTATTTGACAGCTAAGGAGTACAATGGCACAAAAATAGTTTCAGAAGTATTTTCCCATAATGATTTTTCAGACCTAACATCTCTAGCAGGTAGTATCGCTTCACAAAAAGGAGTTGCTGTACTTTTTGCAAACAAAGATGATAAAGCACAGATTATTTTTACGTGTTCTAAGGATGTGGATGCGGATATGAATGTACTACTTAAAAGCATCTTACCTGCAATTAATGGAACAGGGGGAGGAAATAAGTTCAGAGCCCAAGGAGGAGCAAAAAACACTGATGGACTTGAGGAAGCTATTCAGAAGGCTTTTGATATATTAGTTGGGAATAATTGATTAAGTTGAAGCAGCCTAAAGGGCTGCTTTTTATGTACTTAAGTAGCAAAAGAAAAAGGTATATTCAATAAAAATATAGAATATTAAGTTAAGTAAATCTTTAATGGGGTGAGAAAGTGGATGGAATTGTATCTAATATACAACGGTTTTCTATACATGACGGTCCTGGTATTAGAACAACTGTTTTTTTAAAGGGCTGTCCTTTGAGTTGTTGGTGGTGTCACAATCCTGAAAATATACAACCCTTTGTACAGGAGTTGTATTATCAAGAACGCTGTGTAAACTGTGGTAATTGTGATAGTTTGTGTAACTACAATGCTAGGGAGTCAGCGGGTAAAAGATTGACTACTGAAGATGTTCTAAAGGAAATAAAAAAGGATCAAATTTTTTTTGAGGAATCAGGAGGGGGCGTTACTTTTTCCGGTGGAGAGCCATTTATGCAGACAGAGTTTCTAAAGGAATTATTAGTAGAATGTAAAAGTGCAGATATTCATACAGTTGTTGATACCAGCGGGTTTACTCCTTGGAAAAACATTGAGTCAATTGTAGATTATGTGGATTTATTTTTATATGATATCAAGATTATGGATAACTTCCAGCATCTAAAATTTACTGGGGTATCCAACAATATAATATTAGATAACCTATACAGACTATCAAACTTAAATAAAAAAATCATTGTAAGGATCCCTTTAATAAAAGGTTTCAATGACAATGAAAGTAATATTAAAAAGACAATATCATTTTTAAAAGGCATTCAATTGGTAGGTATAGATATACTACCATATCATAAAATGGGGATGGAAAAATACAAAAGGTTGAACATGACCTATAAACTCACTGGAGATGAAAAACCTAGGGAGATAGTCATGGAGAGTATCCAAAATATGTTTAAATCAGCAGGATTTAAAGTGAAGATAGGAGGGTAATGAGTATGCTGTCAGAAAGAGTGAGAATCCTAAGGAATCAAAGTGTAGATGCTATACCACGTATCTCCATGGAAAGGGCTCAAATATTAGATGAAGTATACAAGAAATACGAAGGTAAAGTCTCTGTACCTGTACTAAGGGCTCTGTTTTTAAAAGAACTAATGAGCAACAAAGAGCTGTGTATAAACGAAGGTGAACTAATTGTTGGTGAAAGGGGGCAGGCACCAGCAGCTACACCAACATACCCTGAGCTTTGCTGCCACACTATGGAAGACCTGGATATAATGGATAAAAGAGAAAAAATATTCTTCAAGGTTTCGGAAGTGGATAAGCAGGTTCAGAAGGAACAAATAATCCCCTATTGGGAAAAAAGATCCATGAGACATTATATATTAACGAATATGGATGAACAGTGGAAAAAATGTTATAAGGCAGGTATATTCACAGAGTTCATGGAACAAAGGGGACCTGGCCATACGGTTGCCGATGGTAAAATTTATAAAAGGGGATTTAAGGACTTTAAAGAGGATATAAAGAGAGAAATATCAGCCTTGGACTTTTTAAATGACCCTGAGGCCCTTGATAAGCGTGAACAACTTAAAGCTATGGATATAGCCTGTGATGCAATTATAATCTTAGCTAATCGCTATGTAGAGTTAGCAGAGGAAATGGCAGTGGATGAAACAGATGAAACACGTAAATCAGAACTACTAATCATAGCAAAAACTTGTAGCAATGTGCCCCTAAATGCACCTGAAACTTTCCATGAAGCCCTTCAAATGTATTGGTTTGTTCACCTTTGTGTTGTATCTGAGCTAAATCCTTGGGATTCCTTTAGCCCGGGGAGGCTGGACCAACACCTTAACCCTTTTTACCAAAGAGAAATAATAGATGGTACATTGACCAGAGAAACGGCCAAGGAACTACTGCAGTGTTTTTGGATAAAATTTAACAATCAGCCAGCACCTCCAAAAGTGGGGGTAACACTGAAAGAAAGCGGAACTTATACAGATTTTGCAAACATAAACAGTGGTGGACTGAGAGCAGATGGCTCAGATGGAGTAAATGAAGTGAGCTACTTAATACTAGATGTTATTGATGAAATGAAACTCTTGCAACCAAGTTCTAATGTGCAAATAAGTAAAAAGACCCCAAAGAGATTTCTAAAAAGGGCATTGGAGATTTCCAGAAAAGGGTGGGGGCAGCCTTCTTTTTTTAACACTGATATTGTTATTCAAGAGATGCTAGTACAAGGGAAATCGTTAGTTGATGCACGGGAAGGCGGAAATAGTGGCTGTGTGGAAACAGGGGCATTTGGAAAAGAAGCATTTATTCTAACGGGATACTTTAACCTGCCAAAGGTTTTAGAGATTACACTAAACAACGGGAAAGATCCCATCACAGATGAGTTGTTGGGCATCCAAACAGGTGAGATAGACAAGTTTAATTCATACGAGGAATTATTTCAGGCATATGAGAAACAACTGAACCATTTCATTGATATCAAGGTCAAGGGTAATAATATAATAGAAAGATTATATGCTACAAAGATGCCTGTTCCTTTTTTATCGGTTATAATAGACGACTGCATTTCTAAGGGCAAGGATTACAATTCTGGTGGTGCGAGATATAATACATCCTATATACAAGGAGTAGGTATTGGTAATATTACAGACATGTTATCTTCTATCAAGTACAATGTATTTGATAACAGGAAATTTACCATGACAGAACTAGTGGAAGCGTTGAAAGATAACTTTGAAGGGGAACAATTTAGATACATTGAAAATATAGTCAAAAATCATACTCCTAAGTATGGAAATGATGATGATTATGCAGATGAGATTATGAAATCGGTTTTTGAAACCTACCATAAGGAAGTTACAGGGCGCCCCAATGTTAAAGGAGGGGTTCACAGAATAAACATGCTTCCCACCACATGCCATGTCTACTTTGGTTCCGTCCTTGGAGCTACCCCAGATGGCAGAAAAGCTTGCACACCTCTAGCAGATGGTATAAGTCCTTCAAAGGGTGCAGATAAAAATGGACCAACCGCTGTTATCAAATCAGCTTCAAAAATGGATCATGTTCTTACGGGAGGAACATTATTAAATCAAAAATTTATACCAGATGTTGTTTCGGGTGATGGAGGCTTAGAGAATTTAGTTCACTTGGTGCGAACTTACTTCACACTAGATGGGCATCATATTCAGTTTAACGTTATTGACAAAAATACACTAATACAGGCACAGCGAAAACCAGAAGACCACAGAAACCTAATAGTAAGGGTGGCAGGTTATAGTGACTTTTTTGCAAATCTAGATAAGACATTACAAGATGAGATAATAGAAAGAACTGAACAGGGATTTTAAAAAAAAATTAATACTACTATTGACTGAGTGAGTCAATAGTAGTATTATTAAATTGACTCAGCTAGTCAATCCAATGAAATGAGGTGGAAAAATGTACTCAAGATTCATGAACCTTGATGAAGAGAAGAGAATACGGATAATAAATGCAGCGATGAAAGAGTTCGCCACCCATGGATTTAAGGGTGCTAAAACAGATAATATAATAAAACAAGCTGGTATTTCTAAGGGACTACTTTTTCATTATTTTGGCACAAAGAAGGGTCTGTTTGATTTCATACTTGATTATTCAATGGAAATATGCGTTAATTTCCTAGATGAAATTAATATGGATGAAGATATTTTAACAAGGCTTAGGGAGAACACTCTGATAAAAATCAAACTTGCAAAACAAAGTCCTGACCTATTTAACTTTATAATTACAGCCAGTGAAAGGGATGAAGAGGATATTCAAAAGGAAACAAAGGAAAGGATAGAGAAATTTACTGAATTGGCTTACTCAAAAATGTTCAGTGGCATTGATTACTCCAAGTTTAAGGAAGGGATTGATATACAGCAAGCAATGGATGTGATTATGTGGACAATTGAAGGTTTTTCAAACAAATCCATGGTGATTTATAAGGAGAAAATGGTTGAGGATGTATTAAATGAAGAGTTATTTACAGAACTTGATAGTTATTTAAATATTTTAAGGGAAAGCTTATACAAATAAAAAGTGGGGGTGTTTTTATGTCAATCATCAAGGTAGAAAATTTAACTAAGACCTACAAGAATGGAAAAGGAATTTTTGACCTAAATTTTGAAGTTAAAGAAGGAGAAGTTTTTGGTTATTTAGGACCAAACGGAGCTGGGAAAACAACAACTATACGCCAGCTTATGGGTTTTACCAATGCTGACAAGGGCAGTACAACCATATTGGGCTTAGACTGTAGAACTCAGGCCGAAGAGATACAAAAATCAGTTGGTTACTTACCAGGGGAAATAGCATTTTTTGATAATATGACAGGAACAGATTTCTTACAGTTCATGAACCATATGCGACAAACCAAAGATAAAACAAGAATGAACCAATTGATGGAGAGATTTGAACTAGATGCCAGCCGTAAAATCCGAAGAATGTCCAAAGGTATGAAGCAAAAGGTTGGTATCATAGCTGCATTTATGCATGATCCCAAGGTTTATATTTTAGATGAGCCTACCAGTGGCCTTGACCCATTAATGCAGAAAAATTTCATAGACCTTATCAATGAGGAAAAAAGCCGTGGTAAAACTGTTATGATGTCATCGCATATTTTTGAGGAGATTGAGCGTACGTCAGATAGAGTAGGTGTAATTAGGGATGGGATACTAGTGGCTGTGGAGGATGTTCATTCCATCAAAGCAGACCTGAGGAAGGTTTTTGTGATTACAGTGGATAAGAACGAAGATATTGAACTATTAAAGTCAAGTGGTTTAGAAATTTCCAAAGTCTCCGGCAAACAAATTGAGATTGTAGTGAGTACTGACTATCAAAACTTTACTACTAACTTATCTAGGTGCAAGGTGTTGAGTATTGATATATTAAATCAAAGTCTTGAACAAGTATTTATGAAGTACTATGGAAAGGGGGAGTAATAACATGAATAATACTTTATTTAAAGCTACCTTTAAATCAAACTGGGGTGTAGGTTTAATCATTATAGCTGTTATGTTTATGTATTTTTCTATTATGGTTTCCATGTTTGACCCTGAAGGGATAGAAGGTTTAGTAGCTATGATGGAATCATTGCCTAAAGAAATGGTGGCTGCTTTGGGTTTTAATGATCTAGGAACTACACTAACTACTTACCTTGGGAGTGCATATTATAACTTTATCGCCATAATGTTTCCCTTGATTTTTATAATTATTGTTGGAAATAGACTTATAGCAAAACATGTAGACAGTGGCTCCATGGCATATCTACTATCAACACCAAACTCTAGACTTAAGATAGTCAGGACTCAAGCTCTATTTTTTATAGCCAGTATTACAACAATTTTTGTTTTTCTTATTGTGGCAGGAATAGGGATAAGTCAAGCAATGTTTCCCGGCCAACTAGAAATTGGTGGATTTATACTCTTGAATATTGTAACACTCTTTTTGTTCTATGCCATAAGTGGAATAAGCTTTTTCTTCTCTTGTATATTTGATGACACCAAGTATTCTTTAAGCTTTGGAGCTGGTGTCCCAGTGGCTTTTTTCGTAATCAACCTACTGGCAAATGCTGGTGAACAAATGTCATTTTTAAGATATTTTACAATTTTTACTTTGTTAAACCCAGGGCAAATACTTGAAGGAAGTTCGTTTACTGTAGTAGCCTTATTATCCTTGTTAGCCATTGCAGCAGCTACCTATCTAAGTGGGATAGTAATGTTCAATCGCAGGAATTTGCCATTATAAGAAGGAACCCACTATCAACTAAATAATCAAAATGAAATCAATATCGAACCCAGTGGTACGGTATTGATTTTTGAGTTGATTCTTCTTATGTTTTTGACACAAGGTGTTATATATTATAGGATTGATATATAGTTCCGGATATTAATTAAGATCTACATAATAAAAAAAGTTAAGTAGAGGGTGTTATAGATATGTATTACTTAACACTTTTGTAGGGGGTATGAATAATGAAAAATAGGGAGAAAAGACTCCTATTAGCAGCACTAACTTTTACTTTGCTAACAGTGGCCTTAATATATATTATTATAATAAAAGACTTAACCACCATAGATGACAAGGTACATAGCCTGATTGCTACTTGGTGGAAAGAGGAGTTAAGTCCAATAATTAGGGGATTTACTTTTCTCGCAGACACTAAAACTAGCTTTATTTTAACTGTGATAGCACTTGGCTATTTAGTATATAAAAAGCTATATAAGTATGGCTTTTTACTCATTACCAGCATGGGAGGGGGAGTTATTATCACATATATTATGAAAACAACAATTGCCCGCGACCGTCCGGGGGAAATAGCTCACATGAATATTTGGGGTCTGTTCACAGATAGAGTATCATATAGTTTTCCCAGTGGCCATGCTCTGAAAGCATTGTTGTTATTTGGAGTAGTAATTTATACAATTTACTGGGAAATGGAAAAAGGTAACTTAAGAAAATGGTTGATTTCAGGTTTAGTGTTTATTATCACTGTTGTAGGGATAGGACAAATTCTCCTCCATAGACATTTTGCCTCTGATATAGTAGGTGGTTATCTAGTTGCCTTAGCTTGGCTTTTCTTCTGTATAGCAATAAATGAGCCACTGATGAATTTTATTAGGAATATATTGCCTGAAGGTGCACGAAATAAGCTAGAGGGGAGCATAGGTTAAATTGAATGAACAATATTTTATATACAGTGATAAAGAGATAGAATACTTGAAGAAAAAAGATAAAAAACTAGGGCTAGCCATTGAACGCATAGGACTGATTAAAAGAAAGATAAACCCAGATGTATTTGCCTCCCTTATTGAAAGTATAGTGGGACAACAGATTTCAACAAAGGCAGCAGAAACTGTTAATTCAAGATTGTTAGCAATAGCTGGGAAATTGACACCTGAGGAGATATCAAAATTAGAACTTGACCAAATACAAAAATGTGGAATGTCATTGCGTAAAGCAGGATATATAAAAGGTATTGCGGACGCTGCAATTAATGGTGCAGTTGAATTCGACAAATTACATATGCTAGAAAATAATGAGATAATAAGAAAGTTATCTTCCCTAAATGGTGTGGGAGAATGGACAGCAGAAATGCTCCTTATTTTTTCACTGCAAAGACCCGATGTAGTAAGCTATAAGGACCTCGCCATTCGTAGGGGTATAATGAAACTATACGGTCTAAAAGAACTATCAAAGGATAAGTTTGTAAGATATAAAAAAAGATATTCTCCCTGGGGATCAGTGGCTTCACTTTATTTGTGGGCAATATCAGCCCAATAGTATGGCTTTTAGTAATGTCGCATATTAAAGCGTCGCTAAAGCTCCTCTATATGGAACCCGAGGTTCCCTTCGAATATCACCCTCCTTAAAACGGCAGGGGTGAACCCCTACAACCCCAAAAACCATAGAGAAAATCACTCTATGGTTTTTGGTACAAAATTCTGCGTCGAGACTTAAGGCTTCTATCTAAACTCCAGAAGGGAACCGCTCCAATTCACCGTCCATGGTTGTAGGGGGTGGTCTTGTACCACCCTGACTTTCAAAAAGGTCTAGATGGTTTTGATTGTCAGGGCCCCACAAGGGGACCCCCTACCAGTCGCCTCGAATTAATTGTACTGCTTTTTAATATGCACATCTAGGGTCATGACTTTGTCTGAGGTTTGTCTACAAGCTTAAAGCACCTGCTTGCTTAAGCAGGTGCTTTAATTATTATAAAGAACATTTTTTGACTTGGCACAATTTGCACCTATATTTGACCCAGAAGGGTTTGCACCAAAAACGACACTACAACCACCAGAGTAGAAATTATAAAACCGTGTAAAAGTGGTGCAAAACCTGATTTTTTAAGCTTACTAAAATCTGTTCTAAGACCTATGGCCCCTAATGACATAACCATTAGGAATCTGCTTATATCTGATACAGATGAACTAAGGGGATCTGGGATTAGCCCTGTGCTTTTTACTGCCACTAATCCTAAAAACATTAAAATAAACCAAGGAAAGATCTTTTGAATGTTTACTTTTGTTTTCTTTGAAAGGGACGCTTCATTTATTTTTTTGTCTTTGCTGTTTAAACGCTCATTAATAAATGAAAAAGCCAAAACTACTGGGACAATAGCCAAAGTCCTAGTAAGTTTAACTATCACAGCAAAGTTTCCTGCTGCATTAGAAAAAGCATAGCCTGCTGCAACCACCGATGAAGTATCATTCACAGCAGTCCCAGTCCAAAGCCCAAATCCTAAATCAGTCATGTTAAAATAAACTCCCATAAGTGGAAAAAGAACAACCATTAGTATATCAAATATAAAGGTTGCCGATATGGCATAGGCAATATCACTGTCTTTAGCATTTATAACTGGTGCAACTGCTGCAATGGCAGAACCCCCACATATACCAGTTCCAGTAGATATAAGACCAGATAGTTTCCAATCCATTTTTAATAGCTTTCCAAATAAGTAACCGCCACCGTATGCAGTAATCAGTGTAAAAACCATAACAATGAGAGAGAACTTACCTACCTCTAAAACCTGAGTGAAGCTCAGTGAAATCCCCATTAGTATTATAGCTAATCGTAATATTTTTTTTGATGTAAATCCAAAACCACTTTGTAAAAACTTGTACCTTTGGGTAATTGGACTTAAGAGCATACCTAAAAGCAGAGACAAAACTCCTGCTCCAATTATGTGCCAAGGCATAAGATTAGTTATGATAACGGAAAATGCAGCCAAAAATAAAGTGAAGGCTACTCCACCTATAATACCTCTAATATTAGACATTGAATCAACTCCCTAAGTTAGTCATCTTTGATTTTATCACTTGGGCAGAATAAAATCTAGACCACAAAAATATTCTTGCCCAGTAAAGGGATAAACTGTTGATGGTATATATTAACTATGTTAGAATTGAATTTGTGATCAACAATCTACTTGAACTATACAATGTTTTATTATAGGGCTAGAAGCCTGCTGACCTTCAGGATAATCACAGCATACTTCCTGAATTGTGATTGTTAGAAATAACTTGTTACTAAAATGGGGATAATGGAGGTGCCAAAATGAATGAAGCATTACTAATACTTTCTAAGGTATTCCCAATAGTATTACTTATCATCTTAGGAAATACCCTTCAGAGGTTTAGTTTTTTTAGGAATAATACTATTGACGAGTTAAAGAAATTTGTAATTAACATAGCCTTACCTGCACTACTTTTTTTAGCTTTTACGGAGACAAAATTTGAAGCAAAATATAGTCTAATTTTTATTGCTGTATTTGCTACAGTGTATGGGACAACGGAAATGTTCAAAATTGCCTTAGTTGACATAGGAAACGGTTTCTTCTTCTTTTTAATACTTTTGAGTTATCTTGAAAAACTAAATGGAAAGCCTATGAACTTAAAGACTGTTGTATTATCCTTTATCAAGTCACCAATAATTCTCGCTCTATTAGCTGGCCTAAGTGTGGGTAGCATAGGCGCAATTGGTGTTTTAGAAGCAAATCCTTTGACAAGCTCCTTACTTGAAATGCTGAGGCTTATTTCAGCCTTGGTGGTACCAGTTATCTGTATAGTTATTGGTTATGAGTTAAAAATAGATCTAAAAAACATCACTGAACCCATAAAAATAGTATTACTACGGATGTCCATATCATTATCTTTAGCGTTTTTAATAAACACTTTTGTATTGGGAATGTTCCTTCAATTGGATAATATATTTAAAATAGCCTTATACACAATGTTTTTACTACCACCATCCTTTATACTTCCAATTTTCATAGAAAGTGAAAGTGGTAAGGAAAAACAGCTAGTATTAAATGTTCTATCTATCCACATAATTTTGTCTATAATAGTGTTCATAGCAATGATACTATTTGTTTAGAATAAAATTTATATGGGCATTAAACCCACTATAAAATATAGTAGTGATATAGTTGTCTTATTTTAAGTAGAGCAAATCTTATTGAACAATATAACCCCTTGTGATAAAATAACCTTATAATTTTCCAAACGGAAAAAGGGAGTAGCTGTAGCCTTTATGGTTGCGGGTAGAGTCAACATACTGGTCCTAGGGGATCTGGTTTTACCCACTTTATTGTGCTAAAGGAGCGAGACTTTTACGTTTATTAAGCTGGTGTTTACACCGGTTTATTAAACATAAAGGCCTCGCCCTTTTTGTTGTCAGCTTGAAAATATATTTGTTACAAGAATTTTGAATTTATAACCTCTGTAAGGAAAACATAAATTTGTGAGCTATCATTACATCACTATCTACATATTTCAAATTAACTCAGTGAAAGGAGAATTAAAAAAATGTACGAAATTATCCAAGCTTTTCTACTTATCTTAATAGCTGAAATGGGTGACAAAACCCAAATTCTCGCTATGGCTTTTGCTACTAAATTTTCACTAGGCAAAGTACTTTTGGGTGTACTCATTGGCTCTGGATTAAATCATGGACTAGCTGCTATTTTAGGTACATATCTTACTAACATAGTCCCTATAGAGACCATAAGGATTATAGCTGCATTTGCATTTATTGGCTTTGGATTATGGTCATTAAAGATAGATGAGGATGATGAGGAAGGTGAAGAAGCAAGTTCAGCAAAATATGGTCCTGTTGCTACGGTTGCTCTTGCCTTTTTCATGGGAGAAATGGGTGATAAAACTCAACTAACAGTAATCACATTGGCATCCCAGGCCAATTTGCCACTCTTTACTGTATTTGGTTCCGTGGCAGGGATGGTTGTAGTAAGTAGTATCGGCGTGTTCGTGGGAAGCAGGTTAGGTAGAAAGATACCTGAGATTCCATTGAAGATCGCTGCTGCGGCTATTTTTATATTGTTTGGCTTAATGGGTTTAAACGAGTCTGTTCCAACACAATACAAAACTATTCCTCTAACAATAGTATTCCTTTCAGCCTTAGGGTTAGTTGTCACATGGATGTTAAATAACATTAGAAAAATAACTTCACCTCAAAATACACCTTACAAAAGGGCTGCCCATGATTTATACTTAAACACCCAAAGAGTACAATTAGCTCTAAAGAAAGTGACCGATACCAATAACCATAGCTTAAAGAATAAAGAGTTGGACTACACCATACAAACAATTATCAATAATCTAGAAAAAGCTCAAGAAAAAGAGGAATTTATCCCTAAGAATAGGTGGGATATACCACAATACAATGGTTTAAGGGTTAGTACAAAAGAACTAAAAGAAAGCCTGAAAGAAACAATGGAAACCTGCAGGGAGTGTCCAGCCCACAACGAAAACTGTGTATGTAATCAAACTAGAAGAGAGCTAGAAAAGATTTACTTAGGAAAAGAGGTTGAATATAAAGGCGATGTTCAAGAGTATTACAAGAAACTAAAAAAACAAGACCCTAATTTTGAGGATAAATAATATTCGTAATAATTTGCGGTCTAGTCCCTTACCCAAACTCAACTATAAAGGAAAGAAAGTAACCAGTATAGATGATACTGAAAATTTACAATAACATCAAATAAATAACTATGCTATAATATCTATAAAATACCAGTGGGTGGAGGCATGTGTATGGAAAGTAAACGCATTTGGGAGATAGACCTTCTACGGGCAATTGCTATCATTCTTATGATTATATTTCACTTTGTTTATGACCTAAACGAATTTTTAGGCATAGACATTAACTACAGAAGTGGATTTTGGTACTGGGAAGGTAAGATATCTGCTTTGATATTTATCTTCGTTTCTGGTATAAGTAGTGGTTTTAGTAAACATAGCTTCAAAAGGGGACTTAAGGTTTTAGGTTATGGAATGATAGTTACTGCAGTTACATACGTTGCTTTAGGTGATATGTACATAAGGTTTGGCATTTTACATCTTTTAGGCACCTGTATGATAATTTTTCCAGTACTAAAGGCAATGAACAACTGGTTACTCCTAGGCATTTCAGCAGTAATATTCTATATTTCTCCTGTTGTGAGCAGCGCGAAAGCTAGTAATGCTTTACTTCTACCACTAGGCTTAAAATATCCCGGTCTAAGGGCAGCTGACTATTATCCGTTGATACCATATCTAGCTGTATTCATTTTGGGTGTCATATCATATAAGTTATACTACCATAAGAAAAAGAGTTTATTTAATTTTACTTTGTATAACGAAACAATTAGCGTAATAAGTCAAAAATCCCTACTCATCTATTTGATTCACCAACCCTTATTGTTAGCAGGGATTTATCTATATAGTCTTACCTAGACAAAAAAACAAATGGTTTTTGATTAGCCATTTGTTTTCCTTTAGTATGAATTGTTGTGCTAAACCCAAAAACAATATAGAAGTTTTACCCAAAATGAAATATAATAAATTACTAAGTGATACTGCTGAGAAAGTTGGGGAAACCATGGAAAAACTATATAAGATACTGCTTTTTTTAGTACCAATATATCTAGTAATTTACCTTTTATGGATGATAACGTTGGGTATTAGTAATGATACAGTAACATTTATAGGGAATAATTTGTCTATACTTGGGGTACTAGTAGCTGCTGTTTGTACATTTTTAACATATAAAAAGAGTGCAAAAATAGAAAGGAAGTTCTGGTTATTGATTTTTATAGGGACATCAGCATATGTTTTAGCTGATGTCGCCTGGATATACTATGAATCTATAATAGGGGTAGGAGTACCTTCACCTGGACTTCCAGACTACTTATATCTGACCCATGGAATAATGTATATAGTAGCTATGTTGGCGCTTACATATAAGCAAACAGGTTTATACTATGGTTTTCAAATGATACTGGACATGCTTATAACAGGAACAGTTGTACTTACGTTGGGATGGCATTTTTTAATCTATCCCGCTTTTGTGGTGAAATCTGATATTTTAAGTGAAATAATAGTCTCACTATCTTACATAGTTATAGACCTAGTTCTACTATGTGGATATTTATATATTTACTTAGGAAGAAAGATTAGGTTAAACAAAAAAGCAACAGCAATGTTTATGTTAGGTCTTGGAATATACATAAGTGCAGACTTTTACTACCTATTCTTAACATATAACGGAACATATCACTTATCTAGATGGATTGACCCTTTTTGGGTTTTGGGGCTTATGATAATTGGTCTTGCAGGAATAAAACATATTATTGAAACTAGAAAGAACATTGTTTCTACAGAAGAAAGAAGCAGTTTGATATATGATAAAATCAGAATGATTGTTCCTTATCTTGGTATAACTGTGTTATTTGTAGTCCAATTAGTACACATGGATTCTATTAACAGTCTTTTTATTGGAATAGCCCTGATTATGGTCTTAGGTATTGTTAGACAGATAATGGTTTTAATTCAAAATAAAGAGCTTATTAAATCACTACAAATCGCTAATAGAGAGCTGAACTATTTAAGTAGGTACAACAAACTTACAGGACTCTACAATAGGATGTACTTTGACGAAGAATTAAGGAGATTGCAGCACAGTACTGATTTTCCAATAACTATTATGGTTTGTGATCTAGATGGACTGAAAATAATAAACGATACCATGGGCCATGAAAAGGGAGATTTATTGTTAATTGCGTGTTCAAATTTGCTCAAAACCTCTTTAAGAAGTTCAGATATTGTTGCTAGGATAGGTGGAGATGAGTTTGCTGCTATTCTCACTAAAACGGAGCAGTCTTCTGCAGAAGAGCTTGTTAAGAAGATCAAGAAAAATGTTCTTATATACAACCAAAACAACAAGGAACTGCCCATGAGTCTTTCCATTGGTATATCAACAACAGAGAGTAAAGATTATTCCCTTGAACAACTGTTAAAAGAAGCTGACGACAAAATGTATAATGAAAAGCTCATTCAGAAAAAGAGTAGTAAAAGTCAAATAATTGACTCATTAATGGCTGCATTAGAAGAAAGGGATCATATAACTGAAGGACATGCCCATAGGGTTGCAGAGCACTGTGTGAAAATGGGTGAACAACTAAATCTATCGTCTAATGTTATAACCAACTTAGCTTTGCTAGCACAAGTTCATGATTTAGGTAAGGTTGGTATCCCTGACTCTATTTTATTTAAAAAGGGTCCACTGTCAGACGAAGAGTGGAAGATTATGCGCCAACACCCAGAAAAAGGTTACCGTATAGCCATTGCATCTAACAATCTTGTTAACGTTGCTGACTTGATACTTAAACATCATGAAAGGTGGGATGGAAAAGGTTACCCCTTAGGCCTTAAAGAAAAGGAGATACCAATAGAATGTCGCATACTTGCTATTGTGGACTCATTTGATGCCATAACAAGTAAAAGACCATATAAAGAAGCTAGAAGTACAGAAGAAGCTTTAAAAGAACTACAACGCTGTTCCGGAACGCAGTTTGATCCTGAACTTGTACAATTGTTTTTAGAACTAATAAATACAGATATGAAAGGTGTAGTATGAAAATCTATAAGTTAACGTCTTTTACTGATAATGTATGTGGTGGGAACCTTGCAGGAGTTGTCCTAGGGGCTGATGATTTAGAGATAAGGGATATGTTAAGAATAGCTGGTGAAGTAGGGTATTCTGAAACCGCCTTTGTTATGGAATCTACACAAGCTGATTTTAAGGTTAGGTTTTTTACACCCACGGAAGAAGTAGACTTATGTGGCCATGCTACCATTGCTGTATTCAATTTGTTAAGAGAACTTGAAATAGTAAGTGTTGGCAATGTATATACCCAAGAGACCAAGGCTGGTATCTTGAATGTATTTGTTACGGATTGTGAGGTACTAATGGAACAAAATTTGCCTATATTTGGGGAAATTATTCCTATAAGTGAATTACTAGATTGTTTCAACAACATTAGTGGACATATTGATAAAATGCCCATACAAATAGTATCAACAGGACTGAGGGATATTTTACTACCCATTAAAAGTCTGGAGAAATTATTGAATCTAGAACCTAACGTAAGTAAAATCAAGGATATTAGCCAAAGATATAATGTTATTGGTATTCACGCATTTACATTGGAGACTTTGAATAGAACTAGTGCCCATACTAGAAACTTTGCTCCACTTTATGGAATAGATGAAGAATCAGCCACCGGAACATCCAATGGTGCACTTGCCTGCTACTTGCATGAATATTTAAACACGAAGTCTAAACATTATGTAATGGAGCAAGGTTATTGTTTAAATAGACCTTCCATTATAAAAGTAGAGCTTAGTACAACAAATGGAATAATAAATACTGTCAAGGTTGGTGGAAGTGCAGTTATTATTTGATAAGGAGTGATTGTTATGGACTTTTCACAATTAAAAGCCCTTGCTCTATCGAAGGTTAACCCTAGAAGACTATCTAATCACTGTCATGTTGCTTCTGTGGCCTGTGCCTTAGAAACAGACACCGGAAACATATATACAGGTGTTTGCATTGATACCGCCTGTGGTATGGGTTTTTGTGCAGAACATGCTGCTATAGCTCAAATGATTACAAAGGAAGAATCTCATATAGTGAGAATTGTTGCTGTATCAACTAGCGGTCAAATTTACCCGCCATGCGGGAGATGTAGGGAGTTTATGTTCCAGGTGGATCCTAAGAATTTAGCTGCAGAAATAATGATTTCAGAAGAGAAAATAGTTGAGCTAGAAGAATTACTTCCATATAGATGGGAAGAAAAGAGTTCCCCCTAGGTTCTTATTGCTTGTGGCGCCGAGAGGCGCTTTTTTTATTGACTTATTCCACAATAAATGGTAAATTGAAAATTGAACGGTGTTTAACAGGAGGGAATTATGATTATAAAAATTATTAAAGCCAGTGAGAATTGTTTGCACAGTGTAGTGGATATAATAAACGATGCTACTTTAAACTTAAACAAAAAAGGTATTAATCAGTGGAGTTACCCCTGCGATGCAAAAGAAGTTGAACAAGATATTATGATGAACCATGTTTATATTCTGGTTCTAAATGATAATGTTGTTGGGACATTTTCCCTAAAACCCATTGAACATTATGCTCCAGTGGATGTTGAACCAAATAGTAAATATCTATATAGGTTAGCTATTTTATCTGCATACAAGGGTAACAATTTGGGTAAAGAAATGATGGAATATGTCTGTAGAACTGCTAGGTGTCTAGGTAGTACAATTTATCTAGACTGCTGGGCGGGGAATAAGAAACTACGTAATTTCTATACAGAAGCTGGGTTTGAATTCCTTGGTGATTTTCCAGAAGAGGACTATTTTATAAGTGTATTCAAATATAAGTAGTGTACAAAAGAGTTAAGGGGTGAAAAAAATTGTCCGAGAATCCGCAAGATTTGAATCAAGAACACATAAAAAATAAGATACTCAATGCAGCTAGGGATATAATCTCAAAAGAAGGGGTACAAGGACTATCAATTCGAAAAATTACAAAAACAATAGGGTACTCGCCAGGGATTGTATATCACTACTTTACTGATAAGAATGAAATTGTTGAAACAATTATGAGCGAAGGGTTCGGCAAGATTATGGCTTCAATAAAATCAGTGCAAAAAAATGAAAAGGAACCTGAAAAAGAGATTAAAGAAGTATTTTCAAACTTTATAAAAACAACCTTAAAATACCCTGAAGAATACAAAGCTTTTGTACTAAATGATGATCCGGCCATTACTAAAAGGATCTCTGTCCTAGATAAGGGAACAACTGAGAAAAGACCTACTTTAATAGCTCTGAGGGAGAACATCCAAAGGGGAATAGATCTAGGCAGGTATGCTCCAAGGGATCCAGAACTAACGGCACAAATTGTATGGACATCTATTTCAGGTCTTTTAATAAGATTGATATTGGAAAAAAATATACCCGAAGAACAGGTAAATAGGTTAATTGAGCATCAGTTTGAAATGCTGTTTAATGGATTGTTAGCTTATAACTAATGTTAACTTGGGACAAACAGAATACGAGAGGAGAGAATTAGATGAGAACATTGATTGTTTATAGCACAAAATATGGAACTACAGAAAAATGTGCTAGGATATTATCAGAAAAACTTGGGGGAAATACAACTTTACACAACTTGAAGGTAAGTGGTACGCCTGATACTAATGAGTTTGATACGATAATTATTGGTGGATCTATTTATGTAGGTCAGATGATAAAAGAGGTCACTGATTTTTGTTCTAATAATACTGAAACCCTGAAGAACAAAAAGCTAGGTTTATTTATTTGCTGTATGAGAGATAAAGAGCTTGCGGAGCAGCAATTATCTACGTTGTATCCCAAAGAACTTCTTGATAAAGCCATGGTAAAAGATTATTTTGGAGGAGAGTTTATTTTCAGCAAGATGAGTTTTGTTGATAAGCTAATCGCAAAAGTGGTGGCAAAGGCAAAAGAAGATGTATCAACCATATCAGAGGAAAAAATAAGTAGTTTCGCTAATAAAATAAAGGCCTTTGCATAGCAAAGCCTTTATTTTATTACATATGTCCAAGTGTTTGGGGTACAAGATAAATTTCCGGATGTTGTTCACAAATTGTTAACAATTATAATCAGATTTTTAGTTTACAAGTAGTAGCTATAATGGTAAATTATTATTTGAACACTGTTCAATGATAATTAAAGTAGGAGTGATAAATATGTTGAAAAAAATAGTTATAGGAATTGTAGTGCTTTTGGTGATCTTCGGGGGTGGGAGACTTGCTATACACGTGATGAGTAAGAATCTAGTGAAAGATGTGGTGGTATCAAGTGTAGACTTAGCCAGTATTAGTGATGGTGAATATATAGGAGCCATCTCTATGGAACCAGTAAATGCTGAGGTGAAAGTAATAGTAGAAAATAGTATAATAAAAGATATAATCATACTAAAACACGAGCATGGCCTTGGTGAAAAAGGAGAAAGGGTAATTGAAAATGTCATCGAGAGCCAATCACTGGAAGTGGATACCATAAGTGGAGCTACAGCTAGTAGTACAATAATATTAAAGGCTATTGAAAACGCGTTATTAGGAAAGTAAACTCTAAGGATTAGCAATTAATGCTGTGAGAAATTGGGTAGAAAAATAACATTGGGATGTACAACCAGGGAGACTGAAAATGTAATATAGTGTAGGAGTTCGATCCTATAAGAATCAGCAGATAAAACTAAAGGACTCAAAGGCTTTAAACCTTTGAGTCCTCTTAATTTTAATTTACTTATAGGGAAGGTAAACCTATCCTAGATTTTAAAGTCTTATACATTTCTACACATTAAACCTAAAGTTAACAACATCTCCATCTTTCATGATGTATTCCTTACCTTCTACTCTAACAAGACCTTTTTCCTTAGCAGATGTCATACTGCCACCATGTGCCATTAGGTCATCGAAGGCTATAACTTCAGCTCTTATGAAACCTCTTTCTATGTCTGAGTGGATTTTCCCTGCAGCTTGTGGTGCAGCTGTTCCAACTTTGATTGTCCAAGCCCTTGATTCCATGGGACCAGCAGTTAAAAAACTCATAAGACCTAATAGCTTATAACTTGCTTGAATCAGTTTATCTAAACCAGACTTCTCTACACCTAAATCATTTAAAAACTCTTTTTTCTCCTCTGGATCTAGCTGAGATATTTCTTCTTCTATTTGAGCACTGACAACAACAACCTCTGCATCTTCAGTTGAAGCAAACTCTCTAACTGTTCCCACATGGGGGTTAGTATTTCCATCATCCATTAGGTCATCTTCAGAAACATTGGCCACATAGATAATTGGCTTTGAGCTTAGAAGATTGAAAGACTTAACAATTTCTTTTTCATCATCTGATAAATCAAGTACCCTAGCAGATTTACCATCCTCTAAAACTGCAATAACCTTTTTCATTACCTCTACTTCCGCGGCAATAGCTTTGTCTGTTTTTGCAGCTTTTTGAGATTTTTGAATCCTTCTCTCTAACATTTCCATGTCGGAGAATATAAGTTCTAGGCTAATTGTTTCAATATCCCTTAATGGTCCAACACCGCCATCAACATGTACAACATTATCATTTTCAAAGCATCGTACAACATGTACTATAGCTTCAACCTCTCTAATATGTGAAAGAAATTTATTTCCTAGGCCTTCCCCTCGACTAGCACCCTTAACAAGTCCTGCTATATCGTAAAATTCGATGGCAGTTGGTACAATCTTTTTAGAAGTATAAATTTCAGCTAGTTTATCAAGTCTGTCGTCTGGAACAGCAACAACTCCCACATTTGGTTCGATAGTACAAAAAGGATAATTTGCAGACTCTGCTCCTGCTTGAGTAATTGCATTAAATAAAGTACTTTTCCCTACGTTAGGTAATCCAACAATTCCTAATTTCATTTGATCTTTCCTTTCTTTTATATAAATATTTTTATATTTAAGTTTGCCTATGATTTCTTTTTCTACACAATATTAAATTATATTATAGTTTAATAATAAGTGCAATGCTATGATAAAATCAGTATTCAAAAAGATAAACAAAATTTCATTAAGGAATTACTAATGACAATTTAATTTATAAAATATTGTAATAAACTTGAAAAATTGTATTGACGAACATGTACGTACATGTTATAATTAAATCAAGATATCTTGTACGTACATGTATAGCGCGCTGATCCACTATGGAAAGTATTAAAAAAAGGGAGGATTCATTATGGGTAAGTATTCTAATGACATCTTAGAACTACTAAAAGGTATTGGTGGCAAGGAAAACATAGTTACTGTTTCTCACTGTGCTACACGCCTACGCTTTGTACTTGCTGATCCAAAACAAGCAAATGTTAAGGCTATCGAAAGTGTAAAATCTGTTAAAGGTTCTTTTACACAGGCAGGTCAATTTCAAGTAATCATCGGCAATGATGTATCTACATTCTACAATGAGCTTATAAAGGAAACGGGTATTAAAGAAAGCACTAAAGATGATGCTAAAAAAGCTGGAAGGCAAAATCTTAACTTCCTTCAAAGAATGATATCCCATCTAGCTGAAATATTTGCACCGATAATTCCTGCAATCGTAGTTGGTGGACTTATATTAGGTTTTAGAAATGTTATAGGTGAAATAAAAATGCTAGAAGATGGTACTAAAACCCTAACTGATGTTTCTCAATTTTGGGCAGGGACTAACCACTTCTTATGGTTAATTGGTGAAGCAATATTTCACTTCTTACCCGTTGGTATAACATGGTCCATAGCTAGAAAAATGGGAACCACTCAAATTCTTGGAATCGTACTAGGTCTTACATTAGTATCACCCCAGCTTATGAATGCATACGGCATGGCAGGTGGTGGAGAGCCAGGAGTTTGGGACTTTGGTTTTACGCAAATCCAAATGATAGGTTATCAAGCTCAAGTAATTCCAGCAATGCTAGCAGGATTTATCCTATGTTTTCTGGAAATTAGGATCCGCAAAATTGTTCCTGAATATATATCTATGATTGTTGTTCCTTTCTTCGCATTAGTACCAACAGTACTAGTTGCCCATGTAGTGCTAGGTCCAATTGGCTGGCAAATAGGTTCTTTCATTTCTGATGTTGTATATGCAGGTCTTACGTCTGCAGTAGGGTGGTTGTTTGCATCTATATTTGGCTTCTTATATGCACCCCTTGTAATCACTGGGTTACATCATATGACAAATGCAATCGACTTACAGTTAATGAGTGACATCGGTGGAACAAATCTTTGGCCAATGATAGCGTTATCAAACATAGCTCAAGGAGCCGCAGTTGTTGGTATCATTTTCTTAAATAGAAACAACCCAAGCAAGGAAGAAGAAAAACAAGTTTCTATTCCAGCAGCCATCTCTTGTTTCCTAGGAGTTACAGAGCCAGCGATGTTTGGTATAAACTTAAAATATGTTTTTCCATTCTTAGCAGCTATGATAGGTTCTGCCCTTGCAGGTGTGTTCTCAGTAGCAACTGGTGTTATGGCTAACTCTATTGGAGTTGGAGGATTGCCTGGTATTCTTGCTATCCAAACAGGGCATTGGGGTACTTTCGCCATATCAATGCTGATAGCTTTAGGGGTACCATTTGCACTTACTCTTGTATTTGCAAACAGAAAGATCTTAGTTAAAAAAGACGATCAACTTTCTGCATAATTTAGTGGGAATTTAAAAGGGGGGACCTATGCTCCCCTCTTTATTTTATAAAGGTAAATAAAGGAGTAGATAACATGAAAGATTTCGAAAAAAGTGTCGTCTACCAAATATATCCCAAGTCGTTTAAGGATTCTAATGGAGATGGATTTGGAGATTTAAAGGGTGTAATAGAAAAACTAGACTATTTAGCAAAACTAGGGGTGGATTATATATGGTTAACTCCCTTTTATGTTTCCCCACAAAAGGATAATGGCTATGATGTGGCAGAGTACTGTAAAATTGACTCCAGATTTGGGACAATGGCTGACTTTGAACAACTTATTAAAGAAGCAAGTAAGAGAGATATAGATGTAATGTTGGATATGGTATTTAACCATACATCAACAGAACATCCTTGGTTCAAGAGAGCACTACTTGGTGAAAAAAAGTACAAAGACTATTATATTTTTAAGAAACCAGTAAATGGAGGGGAACCTACCAATTGGATTTCAAAATTTGGTGGTTCTGCATGGCAAAAGGTGAAGGAGTTTGATGAATACTACCTTCATTTATTTGATGTGACACAAGCAGACCTCAACTGGGAAAACCCGGATCTGAGGGAAGAAATTTATCAGGTGGTAAATTTTTGGATGGATAAAGGTGTAAAAGGTTTTAGATTAGATGTAATTAACCTGATTTCAAAGCCTCAGACTTTTGAAAATGACCTAGAAGGGGATGGTCGCAGATTTTATACCGACGGTCCTAAAATACACAAATATCTTAAAGAACTTAATAGAGAAACATTTGGAAAAAAAGAAGGTATTTTAACAGTTGGTGAGATGTCTTCCACAACCATAGATAATTGTATTAAGTATTCAAATCCTGATGAACAAGAACTATCCATGGTATTCAACTTTCATCATTTGAAGGTTGACTATCAAAATGGTGATAAGTGGACATCCATGGATTTTGACTTCATCCAGTTGAAGAAATTATTTAACACATGGCAAGTTGGAATGCAAGAGGGGAATGGATGGAATGCTGTTTTTTGGTGTAATCATGATCAACCAAGGATAGTGTCCCGCTTTGGTGATGACAAAACATATCACAAAGAGTCTGCAAAAATGCTCGGCACAACCATTCATATGATGAGGGGAACTCCCTATATATATCAGGGAGAAGAAATAGGGATGACAAATGCCTATTTCGAAAGTATAGAAGATTATAGGGATATTGAATCAATTAACTACTACAATATCCTAATGGAAAAAGGGAAAAGTAAAGGGGAAATTATTAAAATACTGCAACAAAAGTCTAGAGATAATTCTAGGACCCCCATGCAATGGGATAAAACCCCTCAGGGTGGTTTTACATCGGGGATCCCGTGGATAGATGTGAATAAAAATTATGGTCATATTAACTCAGAAAATGCTTTGGCTGATAGCTCTTCAATTTTCTATCACTATAAGAAGTTGATTTCTCTTCGTAAGGAATTGGACATTATCGCCTATGGAGATTACTATCCAATACTTGAACAGCACCCAAGTATTTTTGCCTATATGAGAGAATACAAAAATGAAAAGCTTTTGGTCATAAACAATTTTTACCCTGAGGAAAGTGAATTCAACTTGCCTGAAGATATTAACTTAGAGGGCTATCAAGACGAGTTAGTTATCTCTAACTATGAAAACACACAAAAAACTTTTAGAGGAAGTATTAACCTTAGGCCATATGAATCCCTTGTGTTTCATCTTGTAAAATAACCAGAATAATGCTACAATGACTTCGGTGATGAAAATGGATAGTAAATACTTTAAAATTTACAATGATATTACTGTGAAAATTGAAAAAAAAGAAATAACTCCCAACACAAAACTCCCTTCAGAAAATGAAATGATGACACTTTATGACGTATCTAGGGATACAGTTAGAAAAGCCCTAAATATGTTAGAGAGTAATGGATTTATTCAAAAGATCAAAGGGAAAGGATCTTTTGTGCTGGATATAAACCGGTTTGATTTCCCTGTTTCTGGTCTTACAAGCTTTAAGGAGCTGGCGGAAAAACTAGGACAAAAATCCAATACCCATGTAAAGGAACTAGAGCTCATCAGTCCAGATGACTACCTGATGAGGCACCTAAAATTGTCTCCTGAAGATGAAGTCTGGAAGGTCATCAGGGTAAGGGAAATTGGCAATAGGAAAATCATATTGGATAAAGACTATTTTAATAAAAAGTATGTTCCAGAGCTTACAAAAGAAATATGTGAAGATTCTATATATGACTATATAGAGAATGAACTTAATCTAAGTATAAGTTTTGCAAAAAAGGAGATCACTGTTCAACAAGCCACAAGTGAGGATAAAGTGCTCCTAGACTTAAAAAACTATGATATGATTGTTGTGGTAAAAACCCATGTATATTTAGAAGATGCAAGCCTTTTTCAATATACAGAATCACGCCACAGACCCGACAAGTTTAGATTCGTAGATTTCGCAAGAAGACAACATTAAAGACACTCCAGAAGGAGTGTCTTTATATTTGTTATTTTGATGATATTTTAAATTTTAAGAACATTGTTGTAAAAAACTATAAGTAATATATAATTGAAGTACTGAGAGTTAGCGAAGAAATACAAAATTGAGGAGGGGGATAATGGGTAGAAAGATATTGGCATTTTTTATTTGTATGCTTATAGTTTTAATAAGCCTTTATTTCTACAACTATACTAGGGAAATGACAACATCATATAGATTTTCTTCTGATGGAGAAGTAATTGAGGAAAAATACATTAATAGGCGTAATAAGCAAGCTTATACTGAGTTTTTAGAGAAAAGTTATTACATTGAAAAATATGATCACACAGTACCACCTTTGAAGAATTTTCTAGATGTCGAAGTAGAAACTTCTGATGGGACTATGAGTTTAGAAAAATTTTTAAATGAAGATCAATTACAATATAGAGTGAAAGTGGTTTTTTCTGAAATGATTGAGGAGGAGTTAGCCCATACAGGGAGGCTTGTTTGGGATAGTAAGAGTAAAGGATACTTAAAGGTCTATATACTTATTCATGGGATGGGGATTGAAAAGACTGCTGGGATTAATCTAGATTCAAAAGAGATAATTAACTATAATCAGGAAGCAAATTTAGAAAGAACAACAAAGAGGTTCTTTCCAAAGTCAATAATTATCGACAAATCAAAGTTAGAGTGATATTTTTATCTTGAGATTTAAGTGAGTTAAATTACTGCTACTAGACGTTAACCATTAACCATTCCCATATTTCTAACTATATTTTATCTATAAAAGATGCATCTACATAAAGTAGGTGCATTTATATTGTTTAAAAATAAAATCTTCTTTCAAAGTTAACGGATCCGTATAATACGTGTAATTACTTTTAAAAGATCCTTCCTAGGCCCTTGCTTTTTAGTTTTTAGCGACCTTTTCAATCCAAAATACAGGAATAGTACTTATCTTCATCGAATAATAAAAGAATAAACTGTTCAATAATAAGGGGTGAGCTAGGATGTACAATGAAAAGGTACTGAAGCACTTTGCAAATCCTAAGAATATGGGTGAAATTGCAGGTGCCAGTGGTATAGGACATACTGGAAATCCATCTGACGGTGACAAAATAACCATCTACATTAAAGTAGAGAATGATACTATAAATGATATAAGATTTAAAACCTTTGGCTGTGCAGCAGCCATAGCTGCTAGTAGTATGCTTACGGAATTGGCGAGGGGTAAATCCATCCACAAAGCACTAAGCATAACAAACGAGGATGTAGCAGCTGCTTTAGGTGGCCTACCACCACAAAAACTGAAATGCTCCAACATAGCAGCTGATGCCCTGCATGAAGCCATAGCAGACTATAAAAGCAAACCTCAAAATGAAAGCTGTCCTGTGAAGGAGGAAGCAGTATCAAGTTCTTGTGCTACACTTCCAGCGGGCACCAGTGAAATATTATCAAGTAATCAAATACAAAGATATCTAAGGCAGATAATTATGCCACAGATAAGTGGCATAGGCCAAAAGAAAATCATAGACACAAGAATCCAAATCTGCTCAGAAACATTAGACTATGCAGAAGTATTACTGTACTACATGGTGGCCATGGGTGTAGAAAATATTACCCTTTACTTAGAAGAGAAGGAACAAAGATGGCAATCTGTAAAAGAACAGTTACTTGATTTTAACCCAGAGTTACAGTTGAAAGTAGCTGATGAAGTAACAGATTCTTATATTGATTACATCCTTATCATAGGCAGTAAAAGGTTTCTTAGCTCAGTATCAAATAGGCATAGTAGCAATAACATTGCTACTATGGTTTTAGCACCAAACCCATGGAGTGGAGCAATAAGGCTCCTAGAAGATAGGGTTGATATAATAGACTTTGTTAATACACTTCCAAAGTCTGAAGCTGATACCATAGGGCAAACACTATCAAATGCATTTATAGGTATCCTTGCGGTCACAGAACTGATAAAGGATATATTATCCATAGGCCAAACCCTAGAAAATGGTTTCTACTATAATCTTATGGAATGTAACTTCAGTGATAATGAAATAATAGTGGGAAATTCACAATTAACCAGCAATCAAAAAGAAAAACTGTCAAATTTAAAAGTTTTAATAATAGGGGCTGGTGGTCTTGGATCTCCCGTAGCCCTTGGTCTTACAAAACTTGGTATAGGTCAAATTGGATTAGTGGATTTTGACTCTGTTGAAATAACAAACTTGAACCGCCAGGTACTTCATAGCACCTCTAGGATTGGCAAGCTAAAGGTCGAGTCAGCTAAAATGATGCTAAGTAAAATCAACCCTAACATCCATATCCAAGCCATCCCTACGGCTTTAAATAAAGATAATGCTTCAGAGCTAATTAAAGACTACCACATAGTGGTTGACGGACTTGACAATATTCCCACTAGATATATACTAAACGATGCCTGTTATAGAGCAAAGAAACCATTTGTAGAAGCTGGTGTACTAACATTCTACGGTCAGATTACATCAATAAAACCCCAAAAAACACCATGCTATCGTTGTTTATATCCAGAAAGGGAAGACGATAGCAATATTCCGGGATGTTCAGAACTTGGTGTGTTGGGTACAGTTCCAGGTCTTATAGGAATACTACAAGTGGTAGAAGTGCTGAAAACCCTATTAAATATTAAGTCTAGACTTGATGGGGGTTTGTTAATGTATGATGCCTTAGAGAGGGAGTTCAATATAATACCACTCCTTAGGAGTCAATCTTGCTCACTGTGTGGTAAAGAATAGGAGTTAATAAAGCTTCTGAACATTGACAAACAAAGAAAAGCTAAGTAGAATTTTAATACGATATCTCAATAAAGGGTTGATGGACAATGAACTTATTCAGTAATACTGTATCAATAATATTTATCTTAAACATGATTTTTGCAATCACATTGGTCTTTTTGGAGAGAAGGGATCCTACAACCACATGGGCATGGATACTAATACTAAACTTGTTACCTGGTATCGGATTCATACTCTACCTGTTTTTAGGATTGCGCTTTAGAAAAAGAAAAGTTTATGGTGAAAAACAGATTAAAGACTTCAAGCTAGAACAACGATTTAACCAGGAATTTTCTTGTGAAGGACCTGAATGCCATCTGTTTGAAGGTATGCTTAATTTAGGGCTAAGAAGTAGTCCAACCTCAAATTTAGGTATGAACAGTTTGGATATATTTGTAAAGGGTGAAGATAAGTTTGATGACTTGTTTAAGTCCATCCAAGGGGCGAAGTATCATGTGCATGTGAACTACTATATTATAAAAAACGATAGCCTTGGTCAAAAGCTAGTTGATTTATTAACCTTAAAGGCCCTAGAAGGTGTTGAAGTTAGGGTTTTATTCGACAGTGTAGGCTGTAGAAAGCTACCTCGTAATTTTTTCTCAAAACTTGAAGAAGCAGGGGGAAAAGCAAGTAACTTCTCTAGGTCATTCTTAGATTTAAACTATAGAAATCATAGAAAAATAGTTATAATAGATGGAAGTATAGGTTATATAGGCGGGTTTAATGTTGGCATAGAGTACCTTGGCCAAAATGAAGAATTTGGATTTTGGAGAGATACCCACCTTAAAGTACATGGTGACAGTGTAGATAGTTTGCAATACAGATTTCTTCTTGATTGGAGTTTTGCCACAGAGGAAGAGATTCCATATAATGAACAGTTTTTCCCTCAGAAAGAACAGATAGGCACTGTGAAAATGCAAATTGTTTCTTCAGGGCCTGACTCTAAAGAAGAGGAGATTAAATCTCTATTTCTAAAAATGATTTATAGTGCAAAGGACTCCATATATATCCAAACACCCTACTTTATACCTGACCAAACAATGCTAGAAGCATTGAGGATAGCAACTATGTCAGGGGTTGATGTACGAATAGTTATACCTGACAAGCCTGATCATCTATTTGTTTATGAAGCTAACCACTCATACATGGGTGTGATGCTTGCTACAGGTGCCAAATGCTACCTCTATAGAGGTGGATTCATGCACAGTAAAACAATAGTGGTGGATGGGGAGTTAGCCAGTGTTGGCACAACAAATATGGATGTTAGGAGCTTTAAACTAAATTTTGAGATTAATGCTTTTATATATGATCAAGAAACTTCAACAAAGCTAAAGGACATTTTCATGGAAGATCTAAGGAAATGTGAAGAAGTGACCATGGAAGCATACAACAAAAGGAGTAATTGGCTTAAATTTAAAGAGTCTATATCTAGACTGATATCACCAATATTATAATTTAAAAGCACCACGTAAGGCTAAGTAGCCCTTGGTGGTGCTTTTAAATTACTAGAAATACTGCTAAATAGAGTGATTACTTATTATTATCTAACCTCCGAACCCCAAACCCAGTATACCCATAAAATATATTTATTAAGGGAACTAAAAGGTTTAGGAAGGCGAAGGGTGCATAAACGAAGGGATGGACCCCAAGGGTTGCCATCATAAATGCTCCACATGTATTCCATGGAATCAGGGGTGAAGTTACAGTACCACCTGCTTCTAATGTCCTAGACAATACACTTGCATGTAACCCTTTATCCTTGTAGGGATCCCGATACATTCTTCCAGGGACCACAAGAGATAAATACTGATCTCCAGTTAAAAGATTGACAGCAATACAAGTAAGTATGGTAGTTAAAATCAGAGAGCCTGTGGAATTAGCAAGCTTTAATATTGCCCTTCCCACAGCATGTAGCATACCTGTCTGCTCCAATATGCCACCAAAAGTCAAAGCTATCAAAATAAGGGATACTGTCCACATCATACCATCTAAACCACCACGACTTAGCAAGTCATCAACTATTTCAACACCTGACTCTATCTCAAAGCCATAGTGAGCAGCGTTTATAACGGAACCGAAATCTGCACCTTGAAAAATCATTGCAAAAATACCACCTAAGATTGCACCGGTGATTAAACCAGGGAGTGCAGGGACCTTCAAAATTACTATTATAATAACGGCTATAGGAGGAATCAACAAAAGGGGAGAAATATTAAAGTTATCTGATAGAGCATTGGTGATAGAGTTTATTTGACTTACATCTATTTCAGAACCTGCATAATTTAGCCCTAAGATGGTGTAGATTATCAGAGCTATTATAAAGGCCGGTACAGTGGTATACAACATACTCCTTATATGATCAAATATATTGCTTCCAGCCATGGCAGGTGATAAATTAGTTGTGTCTGACAAAGGAGATAGTTTATCTCCAAAATAAGCCCCTGAGATTATAGCTCCTGCTACCATACCAGAAGGGATATCTAAGCCTACCCCTATACCTAATAAAGCTATACCAACTGTTCCTGCAGTTGTCCACGAGCTACCTGTAGAAATTGAAACTACAGCACAAATTATAGCTGTAGCCAGTAGAAAAATACTAGGGGATAAGATTTGCAAACCGTAAAAAATCATTGTTGGAACTGTCCCACTTAAGATCCATGTTCCAATAATACTACCTATAACCATCAGTATTAGTATTGCTTGCATTGCAAGCTTTATGGTATCAATAATGCCTTCCTCTAATTCACCCCAAGTGTAACCTAAAACAAACACTGCTACAGACGATGCCACGATTATGGCAAGGATTAGGGGAATATGAGGGTCAGCTTCAAAAACAAAAACAGCTAAGTACAAAATTACAACTAAGAAAAGAATGGGAATTAACGCATGGGACAAAGTTGCTTGTTTTTTAGTGCTCACTTCGAATCATCTCCTTAATTCTAATTGGCTTGTCTTCTTTGTACAAAGAGGCCTTCATCATCATTGTATTCCGCATAAAGTACATCCTTAATATTGGTTACTTTAGCTTGCTTTAACTTCTGCTTTAGCCATCCTTCATCATATCCTAGGATGCCTAAATTATTGTTCACAATATCACCGTCTAGTATGACTGGTAAATTCAGAGAAGGATTTGATGTTTCGATATTTAGGTCATCAAGGGTGGGTTGGTTGTACTTAGCTTTTTTTATTACCGTTACGTTTCCACTTGTTTCTAAAATTGCGTATTCCACATGCTTGAGAGAGAGCACATCTTTTTCCCGCAGCATACTAAGAAATTCACTAAAGTCCAGCCCCTCTTTACTAAGAGCTTGAAAATCTATAATGCCTTTATTAACAATCAAAGTGGGATGACCCTCAATTATTCTCCTAGACTGATAGAACTTTTGAGTAACTTTTTCAATGAAATATATCAAAGCAGTCCAAACAGAAATAGCAAATAAGACATGATAAAACTCCGTGGTTGGGTCGTAAATTGCATTTCCAACTAATTCACCTAATACTATGGCTGATATAAAATCAAAGGGTGTGATTTGTGAAACCAGTCTTTTACCAATAATCTGAACGCTTATTATTAACCCGACAAAGCCAGCAGTTAATTCAACAAATATTTTAAGAAAAACAGAATCAAACAAACAGAGCCCTCCTGAAAATGTATTTAAACATAGTCTTTGCACTTTATAAGAATAATAAAGCTATTTTGCCAAAATTTACGGAAAAAAGGCTGAACAAGAATGTTCAGCCCTTTTAAAAATATTTTAGTTATTAGGATGCTCGATGAATGTCCCCATCCACTTTGTAGTCTCTACATAGTGAAACTTTTTGAACCTATTGTAAACTTTTAAAATATGAGAGTAATAATTCACATCCGTCGATAATATCAGAAATATTATCAGGTTGCTTATGCTCTTCAAAGGTCCAACATATGCTTAGAACCCTAAGAATAAAAACAGAGGCTGCTATATTAGCCATGGGCTCATTGAACTTATTACTGAAAAGCTCAGTCATTTCATTAAGGCAGTTTAATCTCTCAGAAGAATCCACCATATCTATCTGATTCTCCATAAAACGGGCAGATTCCATATATGGTAGACCAATTACACCTTTAGGATCAATGGCTTTCCAACCATTTGAAGTTCTTAAAATATTTTCGTGATGTAAATCTCCGTGTAAAAGAGCTCTTTTAGAGGATTGGTTTTCTATTCTATTGAATAGATCTTCAGCAACATTGATATAACTAAGCATCTTATTTCCAACCTTATTCTCCCTTCGTGATCTAGCGAATGCCCTTTGAATCCAGTCACGATAATATGGTAGGCTATGTTTGCCATCTCTATCTATGGATATAGGAAGCTTAGTAATTAATTCTGATGCAATGGCGATTCTCTCTGAAGTATTTTCTAAAGAAAGAAGTTGTACCCCCGGGCGTATCCTCTCTAAAAGTAACGCACCAAGATCAACATCATAATCATAAAGATTGCAAATATTACGTCCTTTATAAATTGATAGGGCTTCCATTTCAGTGAATAAATCCCTATGGGGAACACCTACTTTTAGAGCTACATGGCCATACTTACTATCTGCAAAGCAGATTAAATTCATAGATAAATCCTTGGATAGCGTGCAATTGGTTAAATTCCACTTCTCTTTGCACAAATGAATAGTTTGATCAAGATTTTCTAACCAAAGATCACCCTCTTCACCAAAAATCCTTAGAACTTTCCCTTTAAAATCATTAGGTATTTTCATTGTTACTCCTCCTCATAGCTTAGTTACTACTGTCTAATTGATTTTGGTGGAGGTCGCGGTAAATATAAAACACAATTAACCATAGATAGTCCACTTCTATGGTTAATAGAATTTTATTGAGTGTTTAAAGTCAAGTAAACCCTGCCATTGTATCTCTCCTAAGAAAATTTTAATTATATTTTATAGTACTTTCTGAAACATATAAATAATTCAACCCTATAGCCAAAGGGGCTTTGACCTGATATATAGGTTGTTAATAGACATTAAACATAAATATTAACATTTGTTAACAAAATAAGTAGTTGACTTAATAGTTAAATAGTCATATACTTAATTACATAAGCAACTAACCAATTAACTAAAAAGATTACCCATAAGGACTGCAGGAAACAAATAACAAACAAAAAACTGAAGGGAGTGAGCAAAGTGATCATTAATTTTGACTCCGACAAACCCATATACTTACAGTTAGCCGAAGCAGTGGAAGATGACATTCTTAAAGGTATTTTTGAAGAAGAAAGTCAAATAATCTCCACAACGGAGATTTCTGTAAATTTCAAAATAAATCCTGCCACCGCAGGAAAGGGAATAAACTTATTAGTAGATGAGGGGATTTTATATAAAAAGAGGGGTGTAGGTATGTTTGTAAGTCCTGGTGCGAAAGGAAAAATACTTGCTAAACGCAAGGAAAAGTTTTATGAAGGATATATAATAAACCTTTTAAATGAGGCGTCTAAACTAAATATTTCCACAGAAGAAATTATCAAAATGTTAGAAAGGGGAAGTGTAAAATGAGTGTAATTGAAATTAAAAACTTAACTAAAAACTACGGGGGAACAAAAGCCTTAGACAGTATCAACCTTACCATTGAACCAAATAAAATATATGGCTTATTAGGTAGAAATGGAGCTGGAAAGACAACACTGTTAAATATAATGACAAACAAACTATTTCCCACAACAGGTGAAATAACACTTGATGGTGAAACAGTTTTTGAAAATGATAAGGCTCTGAACAATATTTTTTACATGATGGAAAGAAATCTTTATCCTGAAGGGATGAAGATCAAAGAAGTATTTAAGTGGACTAAAGAATTTTATACAGAGTTTGACACAGAGTATGCTGAAAAATTAGCAGAGAAGTTTGGGCTTAACATAAATAAAAAGGTAAAGGAGCAATCCACTGGTTACTCCTCAATATTTAAAGCAATAGTAGCTCTAGCCACAAACGCTAATGTTTTAATTTTCGATGAGCCAGTACTGGGCTTAGATGCTAACCATAGGGACCTTTTATACAAAGAAATACTAAGCAATTATATTGATAATCCAAAAACAATAATTATATCTACCCATCTTATAGAAGAAATTGCAGATATTTTAGAAGAGGTAATAATTATTAAGGCAGGTAAAGTGGTGTTGAAAAAATCAGTGGAGGAGCTTCTATCATCAGCTTATACCATTTCCGGGGAATCATCTAAAGTTGAACAGTACCTGATAGATAAAAAGCATATAGGAACAGAGACCATGGGTAAATTTAAATCTGTTACAGTACTAGAAAATAAAAAGGATCATAAATTGGCAATGGAGCTTGATTTAGAGTTTGGTAAAGCAGAGTTGCAAAAACTCTTCATAAGTCTTACAAATAGCTAGGAGGGGGAAGTATGAATAATATAGATAAAATTGCTAGATTTCAACTGAAGGATTTTAGAAAGTCAGTTATGATTTACTACACTGTAATCTTCACGATAATATTATTGATGTTTATAACTACGCGTAACTCAGATAACTTAGGACAATCAAATATGAGCGGAGGAACTTTTATATTCATGTTTATCCTGGGGCTCAACTGTTTTAAAACTGCTTTTAAATTAATGCAGGCTAATAATATAACTAGAAAAAGTTTTTATATTGGAAATATAATAGCTTTACTGTCTACTTCTCTAGTGGTGAGTTTTATCGACTCTGTACTAAACCGAGTATTAAAACAAATAGTCCCCTATGCAGGGAACTTTGAACAAATATTTGGTAACCAATCATTTTTTGGGGATTTTATTTGGACTTTCTCCCTATTATTTTTTGCTATGACACTAGGGTGGATGATAACTATGATTTACTACAGAAGTAATTCCATTGCAAAGATTTTAGTGTCTATTTCTCCTGTATTTCTCATTGTAACCTTTGGATATATAGACAGGATAAATAGTGGTGCACTGTCTAGGTGGATGTTTGACTCTTTTATGAAAACCATGGGGCTATATGGGGGTAATTCCAATTTCTATGTAGGAATTTTCTCATTTTTAATTGCTACATTGATTATACTTATTCCCAATATATTACTGATGAATAAAGCACCTATTAAAGACTAATAGGAGGGGAAATATGAATAGTAGTAAAATATCAAAATAACATATAAAGGAATATAAAAAGCATAATAAAAGAGCTTAAGTTTCAATAGAAAACGCCCGAGGGCGTTTTTTATTTTGTTGTAATCCATGATATTTAATAAAACGAATAGAAGAAAATATTCAAAGGCACAATAATTATGATGCTGTAGAAAATTAGCAAAGTAAAAAGGAGGTTTAAAATGGCTGATATAAAGGAGCAGAAGCAAAAGCCTAATATCAAAGAAGATAGTAAAACAAATCAGCTGAAAGGTTTCAGTGTAAATCATGATGATACTAAACTGACAACTAATCAAGGTGTAAAACTTTCAAGTACCGATGACTCCCTAAAAGCAGGTGAACGTGGACCAACACTCATGGAGGACTTTCACTTCAGAGAGAAAATGACACACTTCGACCACGAAAGAATTCCTGAAAGGGTAGTACATGCGCGAGGTTTTGGGGCACATGGTTATTTCCAATGTTATAAGCCAATGACTGAGTACACAAAAGCCAAATTCCTTCAAGATCCATCAGTGAAAACACCTGTATTTGTGCGCTTTTCCACTGTTGTTGGGTCCCGTGGCTCTGCAGATACCGTAAGGGACGTCAGGGGATTTGCAACAAAGTTTTATACAGAAGATGGTAATTATGATTTAGTGGCAAATAACATGCCTATTTTCTTTATACATGATGCAATTAAATTCCCAGATATAGTTCATTCCATAAAGCCGGAACCTCACAATGAAATTCCACAAGCTTCAGCGGCTCATAATACTTTCTGGGATTTCGTTGTAAGTACACCAGAACTTGCACATATGATAATGTGGCTTCTCTCAGATAGGGCAATACCAAGAAGTTATAGAATGATGGAAGGCTTTGGTGTAAACACATTTAGATTCGTTAATGATATGGGTAAAGCTCATTTTATAAAATTCCATTGGAAACCATTACTAGGGGTACATTCTTTAGTTTGGGATGAAGCTCAAAAAATAGCTGGTAAAGCCCCAGACTTTAATAGAAGAGATCTATGGGACGCCATAAATATGGGACAATTCCCTGAATTTGAGTTAGGTGTACAGATACTAAAAGAAGAAGATGAATTTAAGTTTGACTTTGATATCCTAGACGCAACAAAATTCTGGCCTGAAGAAGATGTTCCTGTGGAAATAATAGGTAAAATGACCCTAAATAGAAACACAGAAAACTTCTTTGCAGAAACAGAACAAGTTGCATTCCACCCTGGAAATGTCGTGCCAGGAATTGACTTTACAAATGACCCACTTCTCCAAGGTAGGCTATTCTCTTACTTAGATACTCAACTTATTCGTTTAGGTGGTCCTAACTTTCACGAGCTTCCTATAAACAGACCACTAGCACCAATACACAACAATCAAAGAGATGGATACCACCGCATGACTATTGATCAAGGTGCCGTAAGCTACTCACCAAACTCTATCCAGAATAATGCACCTATGCCAGACCCTAAAAACGGTTATATTCACTATCAAGAAAAAGTGGATGGTAAAAAGGTTAGGGCAAGAAGTGAAAGCTTCAAAGATTTTTACAGACAAGCTACACTTTTTTGGAATAGCATGTCTGACATAGAAAAACAACATATTATAGAAGCATTCCACTTTGAAGTAGGTAAAGTTAGTTGTAAAAAAATAAAACAACAAGTTGTAGATATGTTTAATAATGTAGACAGTATGCTTGCCACAGAAATTGCAAAAGGTGTTGGCGCTACACCACCGTCAACTGTTGGAGGAAATGATGTTGTAGCAGCTTCTCCAGCAGTAAGCATGGAAAACACTATAAAAGTTGCCCAGACCCGAAAAGTAGCTTTTTTAGTGGAAAATGGCTTTAACTATCAAGATGTTACTCAAACAATGCAAGCACTAAAAGACGCTGGTGTAAGTGTTGAAATAGTAAGCAAAAATATTGGTGTGTTAAATAGTATGGATAACCAAGAACTTGAAGCAGGACAAAACTACCTTACTACTGCCTCTGTGCTTTATGACGCAGTATTTATCCCAGGTGGAAGAGAATGTGCCAATACTTTAGCTAACCAGGGTGACTCAATGGGCTTTGTTAACGAAGCCTTTAAACATGCAAAAGCCATAGCCTCTTCAAATGAGGGTATTGACTTCCTAGAGTCTACCCAAATTCAAGGTGTTGCATTGGCAGGTATGGAAAATACAGGGGATGTGGTAACAGAGCTTGGAGTTGTAACAATCAGAAACACAGCTGATTTAGGCAAATTCGGTCAAGAGTTTATTAAAGCTATAGCCGAGCATAGGCATTGGGCAAGAAAAGATATAAAAGAAAAAGTGCCAGGCTAAGGCAGAAAAAGCCCCGACAATTTCGGGGCTTATTTCAATAACTGGTGGCATGAAAAACCTTTTTCTCATAGTTCTACTAAAAAAACATAGTATATACTAAAATATAAAAAACAAAGGGAGTGGCATAAATATGATTATAAAAGGCATCACTTACAAAAAAATACTAACATATGCTGGGTCCTTTTTTGTATTTTTAGGTGTACTGGGTATATTTCTACCTCTATTTCCAACCACACCATTTCTTTTGATAGCAGCATTTTGCTATAGTAAGGGCTCAAAAAAACATTATAACTGGATAATAAAGAATAGGGTCTTCGGTAAGTACATAAAAGATTATCGAGAAGGTAAAGGGATACCACTACATGCTAAGGTGCTTAGTATAACAACACTGTGGATATCCATAGGATTCTCTGTGTTATTAATACCTTCCCATCAGGCAATACGTATCATAATGCTTTTTGTAGCAACTGGGGTAACAATATATTTAATAAAAGTCAAAACACTAAAAACCATATGATTCACTTTATAATGGAATTGAAAAAAGGGTTTGAGAAAGAAATCATCTGTTTTTTAGAGAATTTAAGATAGAATGGGTATAATTCGTATTTACCTTTATTTGGCGCCTTTAGGCGTCTTTTTTATTTCAATATGCTATGTTATAATCAGAGAGTGTAAAATGGCACGAAAATAAACCATGTGGAATAAAAACAGACCACGAAAAATGTAGGTTTTTAGGGAGGGCTAAAACAGTGGTTTGATTTCATTCCAAACACCAAAAAGGTGTGTTTGGAATACCCCTGAGAAATAGGCATATAAAGTTTGGCACGGTTATTGCAATAATGATAACGAAGATGTGACGAGCTTAAATCAGCCTAAAAATTAAAGAATAGGATGATGAAAAGTGAACACAAAAAGGATTAAAATTATTACAACCATTGATAGGGCTAACATAACCTATGACATTATCTCCATTTTCCGTAGACACAATGTTTATATACAATGGATGGAAGTTTATACCTCTGTGCTTTATATCAAATTTCCCATTGATGACAATATACAGTGGACTTTAATAAAAGACGAAATTCTTAGTGTGGAAAATGTTGATACCATCGATGAAATAGACTTGATTGCTGTGGAAGAAAGAGAATTAGAAATGACTACGGTGCTTGATACAGTTTTCTATGGGATAGTCATACTTGATAGGTTTAATAAAATTAAGTACATTAACAAATATGCTGCAGAAAATATTTTTTACGTTGCAGCTAACCTTGTGAAGAATAAAGTAATCACTGACTTTATATCAGAAAAAGCCTTTAAAAAAGTTGGGACTGAAAAAGTTTCAGCTGAAGAGAACATTGAAATCGAAATAGGAAACAAACCGTATCTAATAAATACACATCCAATAACAAATGAAAAAGATATATCCTTTGGTAAGTTGATCACCATGCAAGACATAGATAAAATAGATAAGGTTTTAAATAGGAGACGCTATGACAACCCAATAACATTCAATGATATTGTGGGAAATAGTAAGGAAATGAAGGAAGTTATAGAATACGCCATGCTTTTTGCACCTTCAGATTCTCCAATCTTAATTACTGGCGAAAGTGGGACAGGAAAAGAACTCTTTGCTAGGGGTATCCATAACCATAGCCGAAGGGCAAACAAAACCTTCGTGGCCATAAACTGTGCAGCTATCCCTGACCAACTGTTAGAAAGTGAACTTTTTGGTTACGAGGGTGGTGCCTTCACAGATAGTAAAAAAGGTGGCAAAAGCGGTATATTTGAAATTGCCAATGGTGGAACAGTATTTTTAGATGAAATCGGAGAGATGGCACCACATTTACAAACAAAACTTCTTAGGGTATTACAGGAAGGTAAAATCCGCAAAATTGGTAGCCATGTGGAGATACCTATAGACGTTAGAATTATCTCTGCAACAAATCAGAATATCGAAGAGCTAGTTAAAGAGAAAAAATTTAGACTAGATCTACTATATAGAATTAATATTTTTAAACTTAACATTCCCGCCCTGAGGGAGAGAAAAGATGATATTACGGTACTAACTGATCATTTCATAGCAATATATAAAGAAAAATATAACAAAAGTATTGAGTTTGTAGACTCTCTAGCCATAGAGAAGCTACATAATTATAGCTGGCCCGGCAATGTAAGGGAATTACAAAATGTAATTGAAAGGGCAGTGGCATTAAGTAAAAACTCTATAAATGGGAAGGAGGTTCTGCTAAACTACGCGCTGGAAGATTCTGTTACAGAGCATTACGAGCATTCAACTAACCTAAAGGACAAGTTGGGAGTAGTTGAAAAAGAAATTATCATTAGCGCTTTAAAAAGAAACAAAAGTATAAGGCAAGCTGCTAAGGATCTAGATGTTACACACACGCTACTAATAAACAGAATCAAAAAGTACGAGTTAAAAGAGTGGATAGAGCAAGAGTAATCATACCTAATATAATATTTCTAATCTAATAATTATAACTCAATTAAAAAAAGGGATGGTGTAAATTATGAATAAACAAGTTAAAGCAAATGGTTGGGCATTACTTCCGTTTTTAGTTTTCGTAGGAATTTTCTTAGGTAGCGGTATTATTTTAGAAATGCAAGGTGTAGACATGGCATTCTACAAATTCCCAGCACCAGTTGCAGCTATGGCTGGTATTGTTTTCGCATTCATTATGTTTAAAGGTACAATAGAAGAGAAATTCAATGATTTTGTTCGTGGTTGTGGTGATAACGATATCATCGTTATGTGTACAATCTACCTTCTAGCAGGTGCTTTTTCCACAGTAACAGGAAGTATGGGTGCTATTGACTCAGCAGTAAACTTCGGACTTACCTATATTCCAGCACAATTTGTTATGGCAGGACTATTCTTAATTTGTATGTTACTTTCCACAGCTATTGGAACGTCCATGGGTGCTATCGGTGCAATTGGTCCTATAGCTTATGCAGTAGCTCTAACAGCTGGTCTTAATGTTCCTCTTACCATGGCTGCTGTACTAGGCGGTTGTATGTGTGGGGATAACCTATCAATTATTTCTGATACAACCATTGCTGCCACTAAAACTCAAGGCTGTGAAATGCGTGATAAATTTAAACTAAACTTCCTAATAGTATTGCCAGCGGCAATTATTACAATTGTACTATTACTAATCTTTGGTAGACCAGAAAGTATTACAGCCATTGAAATTGGTTCTTACAACTTAGTTAAAATATTACCATATGTGTTTGTATTAGTATTTGCACTTATCGGTATGAATGTATTTGCAGTTCTAACAGGTGGTATCTTCATTTCAGGTGCTATCGGTATGATCTACGGAGAATTCAACATTTTAGGATTTGCTGAATCTATTCAATCAGGTTTTGTTGGAGTATTTAACATCTTCTTACTTTCAATGCTTACAGGTGGACTTGCGGCACTAGTTACAAAAGCAGGTGGTCTACAGTTCTTACTTGAAAAGATTCAAAAGCTTATCAAAGGACAAAAGTCCGCAGAAGCTGGTATCGCTGCACTAGTTTCTATTACAGATGCTGCAGTAGCTAACAACACAGTAGCTATCATTATAAATGGACCTATAGCAAAACAAATCAGTACTAAGTATAAAGTTGACCCAAGAAGAAGTGCCGTCATACTAGATATCTTTGCTTGTGTAATGCAAGGTGCTATACCATACGGAGCTCAAATGCTTCTAATTGGTACTCTAGCAATGGGAACTATTTCTCCACTGCAAATCATTCCACTTCTTTGGTACCAAATGCTATTAGTTGTTGCAGCAATAATCTCAATTTATATACCATACGCAAATGGTGTTATCAAGAAAAACCCATGGAAATGGGAAGATGAAGAAAAGCAAGTAGCATAATATTTAAGTCTATATATCTGGGCATAACTACAGCTATGCCCAGATTATATATATATTTTGATAAACTTATTGATAAAAAAGGGAGGACTTAAAATGAAAAAAGAACAACTGTCAAACAAAGGTTTTAGTACTCAAACAATTCACGGCGGACATGTTAAAGACGAGATGTATGGCTCATTAGCAGCTCCAATTTATGCTACATCCACGTATATATTTGACTCTGCAGAACAAGGTGGAAGAAGATTTGCTTTAGAGGAAGGTGGATACATCTACTCAAGGTTAGGTAACCCAACGGTTACACCTGTGGAAGAAAAATTAGCTTTACTAGAAGAAGGTGAAGCTGCCCTTGCTACTGCTTCTGGTATCGGTGCTATCTCTTCTGCTCTATGGACAATTCTTAAAGCTGGAGATCACATTGTAGCTGACGAAACCCTTTATGGCTGTACCTATGCATATATGCACCACGGTCTAACAAGATTTGGAGTGGAAGTAACATTTGTTGATGCTTCTAAGCCAGAAAACGTTAAAAACGCAATGAAAGAAAACACAAAAGTAGTTTATATTGAGAGTCCGGTTAACCCACACTTGAAAATAATTGATATCGCAGCAATAGCTGAAATCGCTCATGCTCAAGAAGATGTTAAACTTATTGTTGACAACACTTTTGCAACACCGTACCTACAAAAACCACTTACACTGGGAGCAGACGTTGTTGTTCACTCCGCAACTAAATACCTAAACGGTCACGGTGATGTTATCGCAGGTTTTGTTGTAGGTTCATTAGATTTCGTAACCCAAGTACGTCTTGTTGGTGTTAAAGATATGACTGGTGCTTCATTAAGTCCATTTGACGCTTTCCTAGTTGGAAGAGGTATGAAAACTCTTGACCTAAGAATGGAAAGACACTGTGCTAATGGAATGGCAGTTGCTGAGTTCTTAGAGCAACATCCAATGGTAGAAAGAGTTTACTACCCTGGTCTAAAAAATGACCCATACCATGAAGCAGCTAAAAAACAGATGAAAATGTTTGGTGGAATCGTTGCCTTTGAAGTAAAAGGTGGTTTCGAAGCAGGTAAAAAAGTTATAAACTCTGTTCAAATGTGTAAATTAGCAGTAAGTTTAGGAGATGCTGAAACACTAGTACAACATCCAGCGTCCATGACTCACTCAACCTACACTCCAGAAGAACTTGCAGCAGTAGGTATAAGCACAGGACTAGTTCGTGTATCAGCTGGACTAGAAAATGCAGAAGATATCATTGCAGATCTAGCTCAAGCCTTAGAGCAAATTAAATAATTAAACAACCCAAAATAACAACAAACCCAAAAAAATAACCAAAGCCCCGAACTTGTTTCGGGGTTTTTTAATTTATCCAACCACTGTCCCCGTGTTAATTTTGATAGGTAAGTAATTAGATGTAGTATGATAAACACTTTGTATCTATATGGCCGTTACTAATTAAAAATAGAAATAATAAAATCTTTCAATGTGAATATACATCATAATAAAGGTTAAATGTAGCCAATGATATACAGTAAAAAGGTAGAAATAAGAAAAAAGGGGGAAATATATTGAAGAAAGATACTATATTTATTACAAGAACTGGCTTACTACTTGCTTTGGCATTGGTATTTCAACTGGGATTTAGACTTTTTGCCCAGCCTGTTGTTGGTCCAATGGTAAACTTTGTGCTAATATTTAGTGCTATTTACGTAGGGACATTATCAGGCGTGATCATTGGGGCATTAACTCCACTGATAGCATTTATGGTTGGTATAATGCCACTTTTCCCCGTGGTGCCATTTGTAATGATAGGAAATGCCTTGCTAGTAATTGTATTTAATTACATTAGACAAAAGATAAGATTAAACACAAACTATGTAGCTGTTGTAGTAGGGGCATTAGTGAAGTATGGATTTTTGGCCATATCCGCACGCTATATGGTAGGTCTATTTATTCCAGTAGTCCCGCCACCATTGGTAGCATCTTTGTCCCTACCACAGCTATACACAGCACTTGTAGGTGGAGGGCTGGCAGTTGTAGTAGCAGAAGTGGTGGGAAAAGCTTTAGTTAAAGAACCGGTACAAAATTAACAAATAGAAGCATTGTTCACTTTGAACTATGCTTCTATTTGTTTGAAAACAAGGAATTAGCTAAAGAATGTAGAATTAGAAATATTACTAAATAATGTGAGGTGAATATTATGGACGTTGATTTGTTGCTTAATGACAATTCTTTTTTCAAAGCCATATTTAACGTTATTCCAGCAATAGCACTGATAATGAATGAAGATGGTATGGTATTCACTATAAATGAAGTAGGTAAGAATTTACTAGGACTATACTCTTATAAAGGTGACTTGCGAGGTGGGGATACACTTAAATGTATAAATAGACACTCTGACCCGAAAGGATGTGGGTTTAGTCCGCAGTGTAATGATTGCACAATCAGAAAAGCTATCAAAAGTGCAATCAATGGGGAAAAAATAGCTAGAGTCAAAGGTAAATACATAGTGGAAGTAAAAGGTGAACAAATAGAACTAAATATACTTATAAGTGCTGCGCTAATGGAATATCAAGGTCAAAAATTAGCCATATCTATAATAGAAGACATATCAGAGCTAACAGAATTAGAAGGACTAATCCCTATCTGTGCTCACTGTAAAAAGATTCGCGATGATGATGGGTATTGGAATAGAGTTGAAGTATACATAGAAAAGCATACTGAAGCGGAATTTACCCATGACGTTTGCCCCAAATGTATCGAAACAATAAAAAAGAGTCATGCACAATTGCTTTAAAGTTAGTAAAATTTGGGAGGAGAGTATAGAGATGATTGAATCAAGGTGTGGAATACTGTGTTCAGAATGTGAATATAAAGAAGAAATGGACTGTAAAGGTTGCGTAAACATTGACAAGCCTTTCTGGGGAGAGAAATGCCCTGTTAAGGTGTGCTGTGAAAGTAAAGAATTATCACACTGTGGACAGTGTGATAATTTCCCTTGTGAATTACTGATACAGTTTGCCTATGATAAAGAACAAGGGGATGATGGTAAGAGGATAAAACAATGTAAGGCATGGCAAGGGTAAGTGAAAAATCTACAAATATCCGTTAAGGGGGATAAAAATGCGTTATATAATGAAACAGAAACTATTTTCAATTAAAGATAAATTCACTATTCAAGATGAAACAGAAAACACAGCATACCTTATAGAAGGAACACTTTTTACGTTAGGCAATAGGTTATCATTTCAAAATAAATACGGGGAAGAGCTACTGAATATTAAACAAAAGGTATTATCCTTTATAACAACCTATGAAATTCTTAAAGATGAACAAGTATATGCTATTGTAAAGAAAGAACCATTCACATTGTTTAGGTCAAAATTTACAATAGAAGTTTATAATGGTGACTATATTGAAGTGCAAGGCAATTTCATAGACCACGAATATCAATTCACTAAAGGACAATACACAATTGGGTCTGTTTCAAAGGAGTTTTTCTCTTGGTCAGATACCTATGGGATAGACGTGGCTGAAGGTGAAGATGATGAACTTATTCTAGCCTGCGCAGTAATAATAGATATGATTAGCCACAACGGTAAAAGAAGATAAAGGGGTATCAAATCTACATTCAAAAAAACTCTCCAACGGTTTGGAGAGTTTTTTTGAATGTAAGACAGGTACTTTACTTAAAAACTATAGGTAATGTATTCCCTCCATAAGGCATTAAAGTTATTTTGGGGTTGCTAGGAGCTAATGAATAGGCTACATTCATGGCTTCTTCTGGTGAACCAGCGGGTATGAAACCTAGTTTTTTCACAGTTTCATCAGGTAGTGCAGAAACCAAGATAAGTTTCCTAAATACACCTGTATAAGCTGTTTTATATGCTGCATAGCCAGGTACCGTAAAGTTCTCCTTAAGAGCTTTTTCCATGTCTTCCAGGGTACTATACCTAAACCAGCTTAAAAATTCTTCAGCTCCTAACCCTTCGCTGCATTCAGAGAATAAAACAATAACACTATCTTCATTGCCACCATAAAGACAGTTATCCATGGTTTTTACACTCTGGTATAAGTTCATGTCCTTTGGATACCCACCTGCTGATGCAACGATGATTTCTGCCTTTTCTCTTATTTCTATACCATAGAGCTCTCTAATATAGTCACAGCCTTTAAGCCATGCTTTTTCAAAATCGCCACCCACAAATTTAACAAAGTTGCCTTCTGTATCTAAAACAACATTGAACAGAAAGTCTGGGGAAAATTTACGACATATTTCAGTGATATCTTCTCGCATTGGGTTATCTGATATTTTGTTTGACCCAGCATTTGGGTTAAGACCTGCTCCTTCACCTTCGTAGAAGGTAAGGCGATGGTTATGTTGAATTGTTTTAAGACCAGCAACACCAGGAACTAAGCTTTTAGCTCCACCACCAAAGCCTGCGAACAGATGGAACACAATTCCACCTGTTAAAATAACGCGATCTGCTTCCGCTACCCTTTTGTTTATATATATGGGAGTACCAAAACTGGATTCTCCCATATACATAAGGTTATTATCATCAAAGCAGTTGTGGTCAAAAACCTTTACCCTTGAGTATAGTTCTTCTCCCACCAATATTTGAACTTCCTGCAATGTGGATGGACGGTGGGTCCCCAGTGCAACAATTATTTTTATGCTATTGTCATTAATCCCTAGATCATTTAAATAGTTTACTATGTGGATAAGGAAGAGGTGATTCTTTATCCAAGCCCTAGTAATATCGCTTATAACAATCACAACTTTTTCTCCTGATTTAACAATATCCTTTAAGGGTTTTGAGCCTACAGGGTTTTCTAATACTCTAATTAACTCACCCTCAATATCATTAATGTTAGTTGAATTCTTTGGTTTAAGTGTTTGAATGATACTTTTTGATGGTAAAACTATGTCAATGTCTTTCCTGCCATACTTAAATTTATACTTATCCATGACTTATCCTAAAAACCAGGCACTATAGAACCATCAAAGGCTTCCCAAATGAAATCACGGATTTCCTCGGAGTGGTAAATTTCAATAAGTCTTTTAACCCGGGCATCGTCCTTCAACTCAGGTCTAGTGGCTATAACGTTAACCCATGGTGAGTCTTGAGGTTCGATAAAAATTGAGTCCCTAACTGGGTTCATACCTGCTTCAATTATGAAGTTTGTGTTTATGGCCGCTACAGCTAAATCAGGAAGGGTACGTAAGATAATTGGAGCATCTAGTTCAATAAATTCAAGATTCTTTGGATTTTCTGCAATATCCCTAACTGTGGCACCAATACCAGTACCTTCTTTTAGTTTAATAATACCTGCTGACTCAAATAGAATTAGAGCCCTTCCTTGGTTTGTAAGATCATTTGGTAGACCTATTTTGTCACCTGTTACTAGTTCATCTAGGGATTCTAACTTATTTGAGTAAACACCCATTGGAAAATTAATAGTTGAAGCGATACTTACTATGTTGTAGTTACGGTCTTTGTTAAACTGATCTAGATATGGCTGATGTTGAAATATATTAACATCAAGCTGTTTTTCGTGTAATTGAATATTAGGCTGAACATACTCATTGAACACAACTAGTTTAATTTCCAAATCTTCCTTTGCAGCTATCTCTTTGATTTTTTTGCCGATTTCTTCATGGGGTCCACCTGTTACACCGATAACTAGGGTGTTTTCAGAGTCATTGTTTGAACCACAGGCTGTAAGGCCTAAAAGTATGATTAGTGATAATACAATTCCAATTATTTTTTTCATTTTTTAACACTCACTTTCAATTTATATTTAGTAGATTCCCTTTAGCAGCTTTTTCTCTTAGAAAAGCTAGTTTATTTGTAGCTTCAATTAATGTTTCTTCTTTTTTTGCAAAGTGAAATCTCACATATTTGTTAATATCCTCTTTGAAGAAACTAGAACCTGGCACTGCTGCAACACCCACTTCCTTTGCCATCCATTCACAAAATACCACATCGCTGCCATCCCAGAACTCTGAGATATCCACCATGACATAGTAAGCACCTTGAGGCTCTACATACTTTAGCCCAGCTTCATCTAAACCTTTTAGAAAGACTTTCTTTTTATTGTCATAAAGATTTTGTAATTTTATATAATATGAATCTGGAAGATTAAGCCCAGCTAAAGCAGCTGCCTGCAAAGGAGCTGCCGCCCCCACCGTAAGGAAATCGTGAACTTTTCTAGCATTTTCTGTTATAAAACTTGGTGCTATTATATACCCTAATCTCCAGCCAGTTATTGAGTAAGTTTTTGATAAGGAACTACACGAGATAGTTCTTTCATACATTCCTGGTAGGGAGGCAATATATGTGTGCTCAAAGGGAGGTAAAACTATATGTTCATAAACCTCATCGGCTATAACGAAAGTATCATACTCTATAGCCAGCTGTGCTATATAATCAAGCTCGTCACGGGAAAATACTTTTCCTGTGGGGTTTGAAGGGTTACACAATACAAGGGCTTTAGGATTTTGTGCAAATGCACTCCTTAGCTCATCTTTATCGAATGAAAACTGGGGAGGATGAAGGGGTACATAAATTGGTTCAGCCCCACAAAGGATAGTATCGGCTACATAGTTTTCATAAAAGGGTGAGAAAACGATAACTTTATCTCCGTGGTCGCACACAGTCATCATGGCAACCATCATTGCTTCTGTACTTCCACAGGTTACTACAATATCTGTATCTGGGTTTATAGCTAACCCCATGTACTTACTTTGCTTTTTAGCTAAAGCTTCTCGAAATTTTTGTGAACCCCAAGTTATTTCGTATTGATGAGGTCCAGTATCTGCAACTTTTTTTAGTTCATTCACAAGCTCTTGTGGTGGATCAAAATCGGGAAAACCCTGAGAAAGGTTAGTAGCCCCATATTTATTAGCCACACGGGTCATTCTTCTTATAAGAGAATCAGTGAAAAAATCAAGACGTTTACTTATCTTAGGCATTACATTCTTCCTTTCATCTTGTCTTTGTTAAGCAAAACCTTTACAAAAGTGTGTTGTTAATGATCTGACCCTGATGAAACTGCAACCCTTAATGACTCAATCTCTTTAACAAATAATCCCCCACGGTCTGAACAACATTTACTATCAGTAATAATATAATTGTCGTAACAACCATGACATCTGTTCTGAAGTATTGGTATCCATATCTTATGGCAAAGTCTCCTAACCCCCCACCACCTACAGTTCCTGCAACAGCAGAGAACCCAATTAGACTTACTGTTGTTATGGTAAGTGCATAGATTATACCAGGAAGGGCTTCCACTAGTAGTACCCTGTAAATAATCTGAAAGGGACTCGACCCCATGGACTTAGCAGCTTCAATGACACCTTTATCAACTTCAAGTAAAGCTGACTCTATTTGTCTAGCCACAAAGGGAGTGGAAGCGAAGATGAGAGGTACCACTGCACCCTTTAAGCCAATTGTTGTACCCACTAAAAATCTGGTAATAGGTATAATAGCAGTCAACAGTATTACAAAGGGTAACGATCTGAAAGTATTTACAACTTTACCTAGAACTGAATTTAACAGCTTATTTTCCATAAGGTTATTCTCGCGGGTAACAGTAAGAATTACCCCTATGGGCACTCCCAAAAGTGCAGCAATGAATCCTGCAATTGTAACCATGGCAATGGTATCATTAAAAGCTTTAACTAAATCAGGAAATAGATTGATGACGTTGGGCATCAACTGTTTCAAAAACTCCACCATCTGAAAGCACCTCCACTTTAATATTATTTTGTGTGAGATATCCAATAGCCTTCTTGGTTTTTTCCTCAGTACCACTTAACCTGATTATAAGATTACCTAGGGGCACGCCTTGGATATGCTCGATATTACCAAACAGAATACTTGCAAAGACTCCATAATCCATGGAGATTTTTGATATAAAAGCTTGGCTAGTCTTTTTACCCATAAAGGATATTTTAACAAGCCTTTGAACTTCACCTGGCTTAGAAGCTAGATCATATTCTAGGAAGCTATCTATACTTTCATAACCCATTGTTGAAGCCACAAATTCCTTGGTGATTTTAGCTTGAGGACTAAAAAACACATTCAAGACATCACCAACTTCTACTATCTCACCATTTTCCATAACAGCTACCTTGTTGCAAATCTCTTTAATGACGTCCATTTGATGTGTAATTAGTACAATGGTTAGATTGAGTTTTTCGTTAATATCCTTAAGAAGATTTAAAATTGATCGAGTTGTTTGTGGATCTAAGGCAGAAGTTGCTTCATCACAAAGTAAAACATCAGGATCATTAGCAAGAGCCCTTGCTATTCCAACCCTTTGTTTTTGACCACCACTTAACTGAGCTGGGTACGCATTTGCTTTGTCTTGAATACCCACAAGCTTTAATAGGTTTATGACCTTTTCTTCAATTTGTTTTTTTGTTAGGCCTTTACCCTTTAGGGGATAAGCAACATTAGAAAAAATAGTCCGCCTGCTCATGAGATTAAAATGCTGAAATATCATTCCAATTTTCTCTCTCTTTCGCCTTAGCTCAATGTCTTTAAGAGCTGTGAGTTCAATACCATTTACAGTAACCTTGCCTTCATCGGGAGATTCTAGTAGATTTATACATCTAATTAAGGTGCTTTTCCCAGCACCACTGTAACCTATTATTCCGTATATGTCTCCTTGCTCCACGTGAAGGTTAACATTCTTTAGGGCATGGACAGCAGTACCCTTACTGCCGTAGGTCTTGGTAATATTCTCTAATAAAATCAAATGTAATCCTCCTCTTTTTTGTGAAATAAAAAACCCCTTCTCCACATAGAGAAGGGGTTAGACATAAACATACAAAAAATTTAGTCTTTCCCTCATCTCTCAGAACTATGTTCTGTTGGAGTTAGCACCGTGCACTAATTAGTGTGGTTGCTGAAACTTCATAGGGCCATTCCCTCGGTTTCTCTTGATAAGGTTGTTTATCGTATTAAATTGTTTGCTTGAATTTAAATCTTATTATAAGCACATGAAAGGGAGATGTCAACATGTTTTTCAATTTATTATCAATTTAATTAGTTAAAGCAAGAAACTCACTAAATATTACTAATTATGGTATTTTATTTACTTAGAAGGAATTTAGACAAATAAATAGAATTATAAAGATTAGATTTATTTATTAAATATATATATTCATAAACTAAAATTATAGAACTATTATTCCTATTATTCTATGGAGGTTTTAAATGGAAACTAATAATTTTCAAAAGAGAGTTTTAGAATCTTTGACGAGATGTAAGGAGAAAAAAATTTCACCTCAAAATACCATGCCACTGGTTACAGTTGACGAAAATTCTTTAGGCCTAATACTAGATAGTAATGAGATGTTAGTTAATAAATTTACGGATTTAACAGAGGAAATATTAGGATACATGGGCAAGGGGACTTTAATTATTCTCACTGACCCAAAGGGCATATTACTAAAAGTAGGAAAATCTTGTGACGTGGAAATACTCTTATACCCAGGAGCCTCATTCACTGAAGAAAGCTTGGGGACCAATGCCATATCAATGGCCATGGAGCTAGAAGGGACAGCCTTTTTAGAGCCAGAGCAACATTATTTAGACTTCTTTAAAAAGTGGTATTGCTACGCTAAACCACTTGTAAAGGATAAGGAAATAATCGGTTATATAGATATAACTACAATAAATGAGAAAATGCGTGGTGAGCTCAAAGTTGTAGCTAACATGTTAGCAGATAGAATTACCATTGAGATGAAAGGTAATAAGAATCCTAAAGAAATATCTGTTCCCTTAAGTGATGTCCAAATAAGTGTACTGAGACTAATGGCTAAGGGGCACTCCAACAAGGAGATAACAGATATTCTAAATGCAAGTCCTAACACAATAAAGTATCATAGAAAAATCATTTTCAAAAAACTGCAATCCTCTAATGCAAATGAAGCAGTAGCAAAGGCATATGAAATAGGACTTATATAAAATAACATAAACAACTACCCTTTTGGATAGTTGTTTTAAACTGATGACAAAGTCATTTTTTGATGAATGTCGCATATTAAACGCTGTACAGCATTCTGCGTCGAGACTTAAGGCTTCTACCTAAACTCCAGAAGGGGACCGTTCCAATTCACCGTCCATGGTTCAATGGAACTCTCGAAACGTCAGACTGTGTGGCTAATCTCTAAAAACTCAAGGATTAGCCGTAAATTTCCTGTCTTTTGGTGCAATATGACTTAAACATATAAAAATACAATGATAAAGTGGGTCTAAGAGCTACTAATATCCTTAGTAGTTCTTTCACTCCTATAATATTTATTACTCTTTTAAAATTATAGGCTAGCAAAACTAGGGCTGTCTCTGTAGTTACAGAATCCATCCCTCTTGTTAAAAAATACCCAGCATTCATTGTCCTTTTGATGGTTCCATAAGGATGCTCAACAATCATCTGCCTTTGTAGGTATTTGTCCATATTTGCTTCTGTTCTAGCATCTATAGTATCCAAAAAATCTTGGTTAGGTGACCGATTTATTATCCTGCCTTTGGCTGCAGTGGTGCATTTGCTTTTTGATTCACAGTTTTTACAGGCATCGTAGTTTCTATATTTTATTCTTTTTGGTTCTTTTGATTTGTGGTTTATTCTGCGTAATTCATGGCCCAAAGGACAAATATATAAGTCTTTTTCAGGCACATAAGTAAATTTATCTCCGTAGAAATCTTTGTCTCCTGTGGCGTTAGAATACGACTGTTTTGGCAAATAGACTGTTGTTTCGTTTCTCTCACATTTCATGAGGTCGTCTGCTTGGTAATAGCCTTTATCTGCCGCTACTTCAAGTTTCCTTTTTCCAAATATATCTTTAGCCTTTTCTGCAAGTGAATTTAGGTTACCTTGATCTGCGGGATTGTTTGTAACATCATATGCGACTATAATACCATGCTTAGAGTCTACAGCTGTTTGTATGTTATATGCTACAGTAACACCATTGTTTTTGTTGTCCATAAGCCTAGCATCTTCGTCAACTGTAGATATTTCATTACTTTCGCTATCCTGTAGTTTTTTTTCCAACTCTTCAAATTTAATTTTACGCTCCTTGAGTTTTTCAATTTTTTGCTGAATTTCTTCAGGTGTATACTTAAGTTTAGGTGAATCGTCTTTGTCACTGCTTTCTAACAAATCTAGATAGGAATTAACCTTATCTTCGATATATTGTTTGTGTCTTTGTATTTTTTTCTTTGAGAAATTATTCTTCTTTGAATTATTAGCTTGAATTTTAGTCCCATCTATTGCTATGAATTCCTCGCCTAATAGTTTGAGATCCTTACACAACTTAGTAAAATCCTTGAAAACTTGTTTTAGCTGAGTTTTATTTTCTTTCCTGAAATCAGCTATTGTTTTAAAATCAGGTTTTAGTTTTTGTAATAGCCAAACCACTTCTATATTCCTGTGAGATTCTGTTTCTAGCTTTCTAGATGATCTTATGCCATTTACATACCCATATAGATATAACTTCAATAAAACAGAGGGATGATATCCTGGTGCACCTCTGCGGTGTTCCTTTGATTTAGTGAATGCACTCATATTGACCAGTTTTACGTATTCATCAATTACCCTAACGGGATTATCCTCACCTATGTAATCTTCTATGCAGTCAGGAAACATTGTTTTTTGCTTTCTATCTGTACCTTGTATAAATGACATTTAAAATCCCCTCTCCGATATTCTATAACTTAATTATACTACAGAAAAAGGGAAAAGTACTGTATTTACAGTACTTTGGAGGCATTTTAGACATATATTATTGTTTAATTCTCACACAGTCTGACGTCCTGTTCCTCGCCCCTTCTTCCGTTTAGCTATTCAGCTCTTAAGTCTATCTCCTCGAATTAATTGTACTGCTTTTTAATATGCACATCTAGGGTCAATGACTTTGTCTTAGGTTTATAACATAAACAACTACCCTTTTGGGTAGTTGTTTATGTTGTAAACCTGTGATAATCTTGTTTTAGGGGAAAAATGGTAAAGGGGTAATGTTTTAATTTTTAAACAACCATGTGGAGTCATCTACATGGTTGTTTTGTTATAATATTATGGTTTTAAAAAGAGGATTGTATTGATATGTATAGAATTATATTTAATACATTTAGAATAAACGTAAGTCCAATACTATTTCGTGTAGTTGGGTTAATAAGTAAAAAATAGCTAGAGGAGGAGAAGTGTATGGAAGTTATAAAGTATACTTGCCCAAAGGAGTTTTTTGACTTAGTAGAAGAGTATTTGTTAGCAGACGAAGTAATTAACAATTTGCCCTTGGGTATATTATATAATCTTGTAAAAAACCAGCAAAACTTGAAAGGGCAACCCTTTTTAGCTGCGGTTACTGACAATGGCCAGTTAGAACTTGTAATGATTAAGACAGGAAACAATAACTTGGTGGTTCATGGAGAAGGAGCTAAATTAAAAGAAGCAATTATTTGTGCTATGGATTACATAGTAGATAATAAAGTGCCAATACCCGGTGTAATAGGTCTCAGGGAGGTTGCAGATAATTTCGCAAAGCTATGGAGTGAAAAAGATCTATCCCCTGTGAAAATTGATATGGAACAACTAATATATAAACTAGATAGAGTTAACCCAATTAAGTATAGTGAAGGAAATATAAGACTTGCTATGGATGATGATATAGAACTTTTGACTCAATGGATTTATGAGTTTATGAAGGAAGCATTGGGTGCAGACAACAAAGCTCATGCACAAAACTTTGTGGAAATCAGCATCAAAGATTCATCCCTTTATATATGGGAGGACCAGGGGCCTGTATCCTTAGCAAAGAAAACTAGACCTACTAAAAATGGTATAGTAATAAACTCCGTTTATACCCCCAAAGACAAAAGAGGTAAAGGATATGCCAGCTCATGTGTTGCTAGCCTAAGTCAGTTACTCCTAGATGAGGGATATCAGTTCTGCAGCCTATACACAGACCTATCAAACCCAACTTCAAACAAAATCTACACAGAAATCGGCTATGTACCAATAGCAGAATCTGTAGTATATAAATTTTAGAGAAAAAGCCCGCGACAGCGGGCTTTTTCTTCTAACTATACCTCAAACACAACTTTCCCATTAAAAATAGTCTTCAAAACCTTTACATCATTTATTGTGTCAGGACAGATTTCGAATATATCCTCTGAAAGAACAGTGAAATCAGCTAATTTTCCTGGAGTGATTGATCCTTTTATATCCTCTTCAAAGGAAGCAAAAGCAGCTCCTAATGTATAGCCATAAACAGCCTGCTCTACAGTAATCTTTTGATCAGGTAACCATCCATTTTCAGGGTAACCTTTTAAATCTTTTCTTGTAACAGCACAGTAAATACCTTTAAGTACATCAAAAGTCTCCACAGGGCAGTCAGAACCACAAGCAACATTTACACCTCTGTCGAACATGCCCTTCCAGTTATAAGAGGTTTTTGCCAGTTCCTTTCCAACTCTATCCTCTACAATGTGAAGGTCATAATCAATGAAAATGGGTTGTATATGTGCTACTACACCTAAATCACCATACTTATCAAGAAGGGTTTCGTCCGTTATCTGGCAATGAATAATAGAATGTCTATGATCATCCCGGGGATTTTTGCTTAAAACCTTCTCAAAACTATCAAAAGACATATACATGGTTTTATCTCCAATACAGTGTATGGCAACATGCATCCCAGCATTATGTGCAAGGGATACTAGCTCATCTAGCTCCCTTTGACTATAAACACAAATCCCTCGGGTTGAAGTATCATCTGCATAAGGTTTGCTCAGATAGGCAGTTCGGGCTCCCAATGACCCATCTGCTAAAACCTTAAGGGGGCCAATTTTAAACAAATCATCACCTACACCAGTATTAAAGCCCTGCTCCAAAAAGCTATTTAATCTTTCTTTCGTTGATAGAAGACATTGCTCGTAAACCCTTAGGGGAAGCTTTCTTTCAGATGCCAGTTCACTATACGCAGTTAATACATTGTTGAAATCCTTGCCTGGCATGGCCTCAAAGTCATCTGATTGAACAGAAGTTATTCCCTCAGTTATGACATTGTCAGCAGCTTTCATTAGAAGCTCCTTTATGTATTGTACACTAGGTGCAGGGATATGCTCTGACACTAAATTGAGTGCTTTCTCCCTTAGTACCCCTGTGGGCTGTCCATTTTCATCCACATCAAAATGACCACCATCTATCTGAGGAGTATTCTTAGTCAACCCAGCTAGTTCTAGTGCCTTACTATTTACAACTGAAACATGGCCACAAGCCCTTGTTGTAATTATTGGAAACTCCGTGGATATCTTATCTAAATCATATCTAGTAGGGAATTTTTTTTCATGGAAATGATCATGATTCCATCCCCTACCTTCAACCCAGCTTCCCTGTTGAAGATTTAGATTTTCCATAAATGCTTTCATCCTATCTACCAGATGGTCTATTGAGGTAGTTCCTATTAGATTAGCTTTCATAAGACTAGTTCCATAGCTTAATAAATGCATGTGGCTATCGTTAAAGCCTGGCACCATTAGCTTTCCTTCTAAATCAATAACTTTAGTATCAGCATCCTTAAGTGCTAGAATCTCCTCAACTGTCCCAACAGAAGAAATTCTACCATCCTTAACTGCAACAGCTTGGGCAATAGGTTGTCTTTTATCCATAGTAACAACTTTACCATTAACAACGACCAAATCCACAAAACCACTCCTCTCAATGTTGAGTATTGATACAATTATAGCATAATATTTAGTCAATGGTTATTAGTCATTAACTATTAGCTAAATACAACTTTATAAAACCATTGACCATCTCCTAAACTGGAGTTAGAATCGAATTATACATATAGAAAAAATAGGGAGGCGCCATGAAAAGATATCATTCATACGTAATATCTACTTTTGTTTTGGTTGCGATTTTTTTAGGTGTCATATTAGATATTTCTCTTTTGTATCCTTTTATATCAAGCGTAATTTTTAGTTTAATTGTCCTTTCAAGGGTGGGAAAGCCATTAAAGGATTTGTGGGTTATGATATATGAGGGGCTAATGGAGTGTAGGGTACTATTTCTACTAATCTTACTAATTGGAGCCAATATATCTGTATGGATGTCTTCCGGTGTCGTACCAGCCATCATGTACTATGGATTCGAATACATGAAAGGAATGAACTTTATTTTCATGGCTTTTTTGATAACTTCTATCATGTCTATTTTTATGGGAACAGCAGTGGGCACAATAAGCACATTAGGCATTGCCTTATTGGGCATAGGGAAGGGGTTTGCTATTCCCCAGGAAATCCTACTGGGAGTACTGGTTTCAGCAGCATTTATAGCAGATAAGATTTCTCCCATATCTGGTCTTTTGAACCTTACATTAAAAATCACAAATACCTCATATAGACAAACTATAAAAGCAATGCTCAAGACATTAGTGCCCGTATATATAGTTACAGCTATAATTTATTATATTATTGGGAGCCGGTACGGAGCAGGGGAGGACCTTGCAATTATAAGTGTATTCCAAACTGGAATACTACAAGGCTTTAGGATTTCCCCATGGCTACTCCTTTTACCATTATGTATAGTGTTACTTCCCCTCAGAGGAGTAAAAATAATACCCACTATCCTAACAGGACTTGGAGGAGGAATTATTATAACACTACTTTTCCAAGGAGGGACCCTTATAAAAACCTTTAAACATATCCTTTGGGGTTTTGAGGGCAGTACACCTTCGCCAGAGCTAAACTCCATACTAATAAGCGGGGGGGTTATGGGAATGGTGGAAGTAGTGTTTATAGTGGCATCTGTTATAGCTTTAAGCAGCTTGTTAGAAAAATCAGGTATATTAAAACCTATTATTTTTGACCCCATAGCTAAAGTAAAAACAAAAGGTGAGCTTATATTAAAAACGGGAATAGTGGGAAGCCTGCTGACAGTTGTAACATGTGATCAAACAGTGGGGATAGTGCTTCCAGGGAAACTGTACAAGGAAAAATACAGGGAACTAGGGGTTGATAACACAGTTCTAGCTAGGACAATATCAGATACAAGTACAATAATAGCTCCACTTATACCCTGGAATGTAAACGGAATAATCATAGGGCTAATAACTGGAACAACAGCCATACAATACGCCCCATACGCCATACTATGCTACCTGTTTCCTGCAACTGTAGTATGGATATATTTTCGAAAAATGAACACCAATGCAAATGCGAAATATTGTAACTACCTAAATCAAAAGGAGGTCTTACCATGCGTCAACTTAGATTCCACGGAAAAGCAATTGTAACGGGAAAAGGTTCACTGAAGCATGTAGAAACAATCAAGTCTAGTAAAACACTTATAATCACAGGTAAAGGGTCTATGTTTAATAATGGTACCATTGATGCAATAACTACTATGTTAAATAAAAATAATATCCACCACCAAATTTACTCAGGAGTTAAAGCAAACCCTACAACTGAGCAGACAATGGACTGTGTTGGACAAATGAAAGAGTTTAAACCTGATACTGTAATAGCTGTGGGTGGAGGCTCTGCCATAGACCTAGCAAAAGTTGCAACTCTATTTTATGAGTACAACCTTGATTTTAGTAAAGCAATTAACGAAGGTATACCAGAGACTAGGAAAACTAGCTTTATAGCAATTCCTTCAACCTCAGGGACCGCCACAGAAGTTACTAAAGCAGCAGTTATCACTTTCCCCGAGGATAACCTAAAAAGAGGATTTAAATCCGATGCCTTTGTACCAGATATAGCTATTTTAGACCCACAAGTCACACTGTCCATGCCGAAATCTGTTGTAGCAGAGACAGGTATGGATGCCATGACCCATGCAGTTGAGTGTTTTATTAACAAAAATGTAGAGGATTTTACCTCAGTGTTAGCAAAAGGGGCAATCGAAGGTTTATACAAATATCTTCCACTATCCTATGATAAGGGTGATATAGAAAATAGAGAAAAGGTACACAACCATCAAGCAGTTGCTGGTAGTGCTTTCACAAATGTAGGTCTAGGAATGGCCCATGGCATATCCCATGCCATAGGTGGCATGTATGATTTAGGCCACGGACTTATAAACGCTGTAGTACTGCCTTATGTAGTGAAGTTTAACTCCCAAGACCCGTGGGTAGAGGGGAGACTTTCCGAACTAGACAAGTTAGTAGTAGAACCTGATTTTATCCAAGCAATAGTAAGCTTAAACCAAAAGCTAAACATACCTAGTTCATTTAAAGAAATGGGTATAGAAGAGGGGAGCTTTGAAAAGGAGTTTGATGAGCTTGTGGAAAACTCTCTTAAAGGATCAACGAGGGTTAATCCTGTTCAGCCAACAAATGATCAAATGGAAGAACTTCTTAGGAATATTTATCAAGGAAAGCTATAGGAATAAACCCAGCATTTTTAGTAATTAAAAATGCTGGGTTTATTGTATCCTAGCTTAATATTGTACTTTATCACTACTGAATAGTTACAAATAGTGGTAAAGGTGTTTTGGCCTTCATATATTTAATAAGTAAAGATAAATCATCTGGGAGGTGGGATTTTGACACAGAAAGTACTTTTAACAGGTAATCAAGCAGTGGCTAGGGGCTTTTGGGAAGCAGGAGGTGTAATTGCTGCCAGCTACCCAGGGTCTCCCACAGTGGAGATTTTGGACTCATTGAAACAATATAAGGAAATCCACAGTAAATGGTCTACAAATGAAAAGGTAGCCCTAGAAATTGCCATAGGCGGGAGTTTTGCTGGAGCAAGGTCCATGGTATCTATGAAGCATGTAGGTGTAAACATAGCGTCTGATCCTTTTATGACCTTTACACAAGTAAAAACCAAGGGTGGCTTTTTACTTGTGGTTGGAGATGACCCAGGTTTATCTAGTTCTCAAAACGAACAAGACACTAGATTCTTTAGTAAATTTGCAAACTGTGTGGTTCTAGAACCAGCGGACCCACAAGAGGCTAAGGATATGGTCAAAGATGGCCTGGAAATTAGTGAAAAATATCATACACCTGTGATACTTCGATTGACAAGTAGGTTATGCCACAGCAGAGGATTAGTTGAATTAAAAGACCCAGTGATAAAAGATATAGAAGGCTTTGTTGAAGATCAGGCCCGTTATTGTATGCTCCCGCCTTACGCCAATGAGCAGCAATACTTCATGAAAGAAAGAATTGAAGCAGTTAAAGAGTACAGCCCACAATACCATTTAAATCAGTATCATCAAAGGAAAAGCGACACATTAGTAATAACAGCAGGGTTTTGCTACTCTATGCTACTGGAGCTAAACCCTAATATCTCAATTTTCAAGCTGGGTATGGTTTATCCATTACCCATTGACAAAATAAAGGAGATAAGCAAGAAGTATAAGAAAGTGATTGTAATGGAAGAATTGCTGGGCTTCATTGAAGAAACTTTAAAGCTAGATAACATTGAGGTTATAGGAAAAGATATCTTCCCATTCACAGGGGAATTTACCACTGACTCTATCAGGGAAGGGCTAGAAAAAGCAGGTGTCTTTTTAGAAAATAGTAAAAAAACAGGTGAGAATATACAGGTACCCAATAGAACTCCGATGCTTTGCTCTGGATGCCCACATAGACCTATCTTTCACATACTTAAAAAGGCGAAGGCCCTTGTTGTGGGGGATATAGGTTGTTACTCTTTAGGTATTTTAGAGCCATTTGAGGTACTTAAGACAAACATAAGCATGGGAGCTTCATTAGGTATAATTCAAGGCATGGCTTTAGCACATAAGGAAGCTAACAAGGTGAAACCCCTTGTTGCAACCATAGGTGATGGTACATTTTTTCACTCGGGTTTATCTGGCTTCGTGGATATTGCTGAAACTAAAGAGAATATTACTATTATAGTCCTAGATAATAGGACAACTGCAATGACTGGTGGACAAAGCACCCCAACTACAGCTGAGTTTACAAAAGAAGAGTCTTATACCTTAAGCATAGCATCTATATTGAAATCATTTGGCATAGAAGATATTCAAGAAGTGGATCAATTTGATTATAAGAACGCTAGGAAAGTTATCAGAGAAGCCATGAAAAAACAAGGGCTCTCAGTAATTATAGCCACAAGACCATGTGCTTTAAACTTTAAGATCAAAGAACCATATTTTTATGTGGACGAAAACATATGTATAAGCTGCAGAAGTTGTATCGGTGTCAACTGCCCACCCATATCCATGAAACACTATGGAGATAAAGACAAGAAAAATTCCTACATTGACTCAACCATGTGTGTTGGTTGTTCTGCTTGTTCTCAAGTTTGTCCTGTAAATGCCATAAAAAGATCCCCAAGAGAAAAGGAGGGGAAGTAAATGACCACAAATATAATTATTGCAGGTGTAGGAGGCCAAGGTTTAGTTTTAGCAACTAGAATAATAAGCGAGGTAGCCATAAGAGCAGGTTATGATGCAAAAACCAGTGACGTCATTGGTCTTTCTCAACGGGGAGGTAAGGTTTGGGGTATTGTTAAGTTTGGTGATAAAGTGCATTCGCCAGTTGTAGGATTAAAAGAAGGGGATATACTAGTTGCTTTGGAGCCTTTAGAAGCTCTTAGATGGGTAGATCACCTAAAAGATAATGCCAAAGTTGTTATAAATACCCAGCAAATATTTCCTAATAGGGTGCTACTTGAAAAAGAAGACTATCCCCAAAATATAGAAGATAAAATAGAAGAAAGAGGATTTACTATTGATAAGGTAGATGCCCTAAACATAGCTGAGGAAATAGGAAACTTAAAACTCATAAATACAATAATATTAGGGAGACTTGCCAGGTTATTACCTTTTGGTATAGATGTTTGGATAGAAGTTTTAAAAGAGATGGTTCCTCCAAATACCACAGTAAGTAACTTATTAGCATTTCAAAGAGGAATGAAAAAGTAAAACATAATATATTAAGGGATGTAAACTAGTACTACCTAGCTTACATCCCTTAATTCGTTATGTAAATATTGCTACAGTATAGGAAAACTTGGTAACAAGATATAACTGTCTCTGAGGGATCTGCTTAAATAATTTTCATTAAAATCACTACCATATCATAGGCTTTAACGGAGGTGATTTTAATGGCAAAGAGAATAGGTAATTTTAGATTTGTACATCTACTACATGCAATTTTCATTTTGACTAATTTAATTACAGGCTTTTTTATGCTAAGGGGTATAAAACTTTTTAACATTCATTTTACCAGTGGTATTTTAATAATACTTGTACCTTTGGTATTAGCAAACTTATCATTTAGAAGAAGTATTTTTTTCAACTTGATCTTTCTTAGGGCAAAAGACTTAAAAAGAGGAAACCCAATAAAAATATTAACAAAAATTACAGCCATGATGCTATTTTTCCTTGTTATGTTATCTTTTACAACGGGAATGATTTTAAGGCTTGGAGGAGGAACAGGTATATTTAACATACATATATTTTCATACAAAACCATCTTTACCATAGTACCAATACATGCATTGTTAGCAATTATGAGTAAAAAGTAAGGCACCCAAGTCCGAGGGTGCTTTTTTTAATACTTGTAAATGGTTAAGCTTGTCAATAATTTCTATTAGTTGTGAGGACTAATGTTGCAGACTAAATATTAATAAATAGTGAACAAAAGTACTTTCACCTTGAAGACAGGCTATAATTATACTAAAATTAAGTATATCAAAATCTAAGCTTTATAGTATTATATAATAGGGGACTGGGAATATAAGAAGGCTTTAAAATTGGGGGAGGAAAAAGTATGCTAGATAAAATATTAAACAATGGATGCATTAAGTATATTGCTTTTATCAGTACAGCTGTATTAATCAAATTATTTACTCTTCACTATGTTATGGGTATAGATAACATACTCTGGGTAACTGTGAAAAACTTTTTTATAATAATGGCAATCTTTTGTCTTACTGCCATTTTCAGCACCAAAAATAAGGTCAAAGCAGTCCTAATTGCGAACTTTATTATTTCTGTTCTTTTCTTTATAGATGCTATGTACTATAGTCATTTTTACACACTAGTTCCAGTACACAGCATCTATCAGATAGGTCAGTTGGGTCCAGTTTCAAATAGCATATTTGCTCTTATAAAACCCCTGTACTTCTTATTTTTTGTGGACTCGTTAATTGCGCTAATTTATTTAAGAAGGGACAAAATTACCACTGGGGAAACTAGCAAAAAACAGAAGAAATCTCTGCTGGTGTACTTAGTTGTTCTAATACTTCTTGTTACAGGAATGAATTTAGGTACAGCCATGAATACAGAAGGGTACTTCACACCTCACAATAGTGGAGTCATCAATTACCATTTATACGATATAGCTAGTTTTATTGATAAAACCACATTAAACGTGGAACAAGTGCAAGCACTTATGAAAAGCATAGATTCAGAGAAAGTCGGAAAAAATTATCATGAACTGGCAAAGGGTAGAAATGTCATTGTAATACAGGCTGAATCAATTCAGAACTTTGTAATAAATGCCACTGTAAATGGTGAACCCATAACTCCAGTTCTTAACGAACTTATTGGAAATGAAAGTATATATTTTGACAGATATTATGAACAAGTCGGGTGGGGTAATACCTCAGATGCTGAGTTCATCTCTCATAATGGATTCTACCCATCTAAAAGGATTTTCAGCTACAAAGCATATGAAAAAAATGAATTTGTAACGTTACCCACAAGTCTGAAGGAAAAAGGATATAGTTCAATTGTTTTTCATGGAAACTACGCAAACTTTTGGAATAGAGACGTGGTATATCCTGCCCAAGGCCTTGATGCCTATATCAGTTTAGAAGACTTTAAAGTGGATGAAGAAATTGGTATTGGCTTAAGTGATGGATCAATGTTTAGACAGTCTGTTGATTTCCTAAAAGAGCTTCCAAAACCCTTCTATTCCTTTTATATAACCTTAACATCCCATCATCCCTTTGACCTACCTGAAGAATACAAGGTGATAGAAATGGGACCTAAATATCAAGATACAGTACTTGAAAAATATATACAGACAGTTAACTATCTCGATGCTCAAATAGGTGAGTTTATTGAGCTTTTAAAGCTAGAAGGTCTTTACGATGACTCCATGATTGTAATATATGGTGATCACAAAGGATTAGATATGCGTGATGAAGAAGCTAATGAACTAATATCAAGCTTTATGGGCAGGGAATATAAAGAAGACGAAATGCACAAAGTACCATTTATAGTCCATATCCCTGGCGGTGGAGTTCAAAAGGAAGTAAATACTGTGGGTGGGCAAATCGACTTCTTCCCAACTATGGCAAACCTTTTGGGTGTAGAGCTAAATTTAAAAAGTACATTTGGTAAAGATTTACTGAATACGGAAAATGGATTTGTCGCAATGCAATCCCACGTAGCTCAAGGATCTTTTATAAGTAATGAAATGGTATTCATAATGTCAAATGATGGCGTATTTGAAAATAGTAGGGCTTGGGATATTCACACTGGAGAACCTGTGGATGTATATAGTGCTAGGGAAGGCTTTGAAAGAGCCATTGCAGAAATAAACCTATCGGAGTATATACTAAAAAATGACCTCGTTCCACTGGTACATGAAAAGGGTCTTGAAAAAATATTAGAGTTGGAAGACAAATAAAAAAATCACTAATATAAAGAAGGTGCCTAAAACTGCATCTTCTTTTCACATATCCCCAGGATTTTCTACATTCAAAAACAAGGGATATTTTCATGTATGTTGAATTAATACTAAAGAACGTTTTTTGCTTTGGGTATTGTTAAATTATGGGAGGGAGATTTAATGAATTCAAACAAAAAGTTAAGTCAATGGGTCAAAGAAATGGCAGAGCTATGTCAGCCTGACAAAATATGCTGGTGCGACGGTTCCATTGAGGAAAATGAGCGATTACTTAAAGAAATGGTAGATTCAGGTCGTGAACATTACAATTCCTTAGGCTCCTGCCTTCCTAAAGAGCTAGTAGAGGAACTTGATGTACTAGAAGCAAGGACCATGGGTATGGATACAAAAGAATCAAAAATCATCCGCTGTGAATATGTAAAATTACAATAAACTATTTGCTTGCCCATAAAAAGGTAAGTATAATATGATTGTAGAATAATAAAGACTTTGGTAGCTATGAGGAGTTGATTATTTGGAAGCCTTAACAATAATAGTAGGATTGTTTATCTTATATATCCCCCTGCACTTCATTTTTGAACCTGAAAAAAGTCTAAAGGGGTTTATATTCGGAAGAATAGAGCCAACAAAAAAGAATCTATTTTGGATAAGAATTTTTTGGATAGCTGTTTCAGCAGCTTTCGCATACTACATGTACTACAACGTTATCTTAGTAATATTGTAACTGGCAAGTACTTTTGGCTAAAAAATGGCAATTTTTTTTGGTAGTTTAATTACTGAATATGGTATTCCTATTCTTTAGCCTCCAACTATCACCTGTCATATTAAAAATCTCACTGTTATGAACCAGCCGGTCTAGAATGGACGTAGTAATGACAGGGTCACCCATGATTTCAACCCAATCATCAAACCCCTTATTTGAGGTTATGATAATCGAGGTATTCTGGTACAAAGCAGATACTAGTTGAAAGAACTGATTAGCTTCTTGCCTTGTGATAGGAAGATATCCAACCTCATCTATCGTTACCATATCACTTGCCATTATCTTTTTCATAGCCTTTTGGCTCTTATTTGATATCTCCTCAGTTTTTAAAAGCTTGATTAAATGATCCATGCTAATAAAGCTAACCTTATACCCCATTTCTACTGCTTTCATTCCTAACGATACTGCAAGGTGGGTTTTACCTACGCTAGGCGGGCCTAAAAATAATAAATTATAGGCTTTCTCTATCCAGTTCATATCTAGTAACTGCGTTATTTGTCTTTTTGTTACAGAGGTTTGAAAGCTAAAGTCAAAGTCTTCAATGGTTGCTACATAAGGAAAATTGGCTTGCTTGATCCTTTTTTGAAGGGCTATTTCGCTCTTGTGAGATGTTTCTTTTCTCAAGAGCAGGTGAGCAAACTCAAGACAGGTCATATCCTCTTTTACAGCTAATTTCAAATACTCATCTATGTTATCTCTACTGTAAGGCATCCTTACCTCATTTAACATCTTCTTTACTTCTGTTAAAGTTACTGTCATTTTATTTCACCCCCATATAGAGAGGTATAGGTATCAATTTTTCTTACTTCGGTTTTAACGGCTAAATGAGGAGGCAGGCTTTTACGTAGCGATGTATCCACTATTGTTATTCCTTGTCTAGCAAAATGCTCTGCTGCATCTCTGATATCTACGGCACTGTTGAGGTTATTCTCATAGCAAAATTCTAATGCCTTATCCAAGACCTCACTAGAATACTTTCGCTCTACAGATTTAATTAGGCCAAATTGTTCACGGATATACCTGCCTTTTTCTTTCTTTATGGTCTCTAAGAGCAACTTGGCTATTTCACTTCCACCTAGCATTTCTAAGGTCTTATCGTACATATCATCTAGCTTAGAATCGTAGTATCATAAATGGTTCCTGTTTCTAATTAGTTCTCCTTTTCCTGTGGAAATACTGTGTTTAGAAATTATATTTCCTTTCTTGTCAGTAATGACTAGTTTATTACCATAAATACTTATTCCTACTTCAGCACCTGGCTTGTAAGTTCCTATGGGAACAGTATATCTATTACTTAAGTACAAAATGGTATTGTCTTTTCGCACAGTTCTTGTTAAGCTATCTTTAGTAACAATTGTATGTGGTATCGGCTGAAGATGTTGTTTTTCAAGGGCAAACACTTCTGCTGGTACCTTTTTTGTCGTTCCATGGACTTTAGCATTTGCAGTCCTGTCAAGCCAATCCCAACACTCTCGATTAAAGGTCCTAATATCTGTGAATAGTCTGTTTGCTGCGAAGTTATACTTCATGTATTTAGCCACGGATTCAACTCTTCCTTTACTCTCTGGATCATAAGCCTTACATAAATGAACCTTGAATCCCATTGCCTTTTTATACTTTTCAAATTCATATTGTATATGATGTCACCATAGTTTTCATTAACGGTTGCAATTTTTATCTTGGTCAAATACTAATTCCTTAGGAACTCCTCCAATATACTTAAAACAGTGATTCAGCATGCGTATGAGTGTTTATGTGGTAAAGGACTTGTCCACCCACTCACCGTACTTAAATCTACTATTCGATAGTACTGCTCCCATGCCATAAACTTTAGTTTTACCACCGTTGGTGTTACGTAGTTTCGTTTCTCCGAAATCAACTTGCAACTGATAACCCATTGGGGGATCTACTACCGCCTGATACTGTCTAGCAGTGCTCTGCTTTGGTATGTTATGGTTTTTTCTAAGATCCATAATGTATTTTCTAAGAGTACGGTCTTTAATTGACTTATCCTGGTAGTGTTCTAGCAGCCAGTCATGTATTTGAGCAGTGCTTATATCTGGGAACTGTTTTAACTAGGTCAAGATAGGCATGATACTTATCAAGCTTTCTTGCCTTTCTACTTTTCTGTATTTCCAAAAATTCATCAGGGGTAACATCCCAGTACTTTCTTACTGTTTTGTAATTTAGATTAAGCCTATTAGCTACTGGAGTCTTATTTAACCCAATATCTTTAAAATGATGAATATCGCTGTACATTTTCCACCTCACCAATTTCTCCACACTCCTTAAAATTTAGCTAAAATTAATATATCAGCTTTTTTAAGAAAGTGGTGATTTTTTTAGCCACTTTTAGTTGCCGAAATTCATCCATTTTATTTATGTTATCATTTACGAATATTTCCAGACGCGTGAAATAAATTTTACTTACAAAGCAAAAAATCCCGACTAAAATCGGGATTTTTTGCTTTGTAAGTATGTTATCATATGTGCAAGATAAAAAGCGCAAAAAAAGGGGTGTGGTAAAATATGAAGATATTAGTAAAGAAGAGTTTAGCTGTAGCAATATTTCTAAGTTTAATTTTTGTGTATAAGATAAATGCTCATGCAGGTGAAAAAGATGTTCCTCGGGTATTTGTAATTGTCAACTGAAAATTCCTCTAAATAGTAATTTAATTTTCCCCTAGAGGAGCAAAAAAATTATTGCTGATTTAGCCAGTCTTGAGTTTCTTTTAAGCGATAGGAGTTACCGTTCATATTTACAATGTAAGACTTGTGAGTTAAGCGATCTACCATTGCAGCAGTCATAACTGGATCTTTGAAAATCTCTTCCCAGCGATCAAAAGAAAGATTGGTTGTTATGATAGTCGACTTTCTCCCCGCTCTTAAAGATAAGTAAGTAAAAAGTAGTTCGGATGCTTCTTTATCAAAGGATATATATCCAAGCTCGTCTGCTATGATCAAATCATATTTTTCAAAACGGTTCTCAAAGCTTCTAAGAGTCTTCTGTGAGCGGCATTCTTTAAGCTCATTAACTAGTAGAGGTATTGTTGTAAACAAAACCTTGTAGCCCGCATTACAGGCTTTTATGCCTAGTCCGATGGCCATGTGACTCTTACCAGTCCCTGGGTTTCCAGCTAGTATTATGTTTTGACCTGTCTCTATGAATTTTAGGGTGGAGAAGATTTTAACTTTTTCCCCTGCATCAGCAGGTAGGTCTTTAATGGAAAGGTCTTCTAGGTACTTTTTGTAGGGGAATTTAGCGTTTCTTATGCGGTTTTTACGACCATTTTCTTTCCGCAAATCATATTCTTTTTCTAAAAGGTCAATTAAAAAGTCCTCATAAGATAAACTTCCTCTGTAGGCTTCATCTATCCTTTCTTGATAATCTTTGCTAGTTCCTGGCAGCTTCAATTCTTTACAAAGTTCATTAATTCTTTTAATGGTCTCTTTCTGCATCATATTATCGTAGCCTCCTTTTGAAAGGCTGCTTGATTATTGCCTAAGAGTTTTCCATAGTGATTTAATATGAACTTTGAGTTTGCAATAATATCAGTAGTCCTTTCAATAATCTTTGTTTGTGGTTCCTCTTCTCTGTTAATCAGCAGTTTTATCTTCTCTGTGCTAACACTGGTTATGCTGATTCTTTCAAGTCTTTCTATGATTTTTAATGTTGGATATAGACCTTTTTCGCCAATAATTTCAAGAAGCTCTATGAATTCTCTAGGATTTTCGGTATAATAGTTATGATATATTTTTTGGAGCTTGGTATCCATTTGGCGTATGGCGGCGCTTGAATGAAGGGACCCAGGCTTCTTTTTTATTGTATTAACGTAGTGCTCAATATTAAGTGTCCAAGTAAAGTTGCCATAACTTCTTTTATGTTCTGCAATTTTCTGTTGGTCATAATAAATCTGGATTTGGTGAGGATATATCTTAACGAAAACGAACTTTCCTACCAAGTGATCAGGTACAGAATATTTATTTTCATCAATGCTTATTGTTGAGTATTTACTAACTCTATACTCTGCTGTTCTTGCAGTATCATAATCAGGCATTAGGGAAAGGAGGTGCTTTTGTTCTTCCTCTAAAACCTCCCTAGGGCTTTTCCCGCCATTTGCTTTTGTGGGCTTTGAGTTAAGTTTATCTAGTTCTTTTTCTAAATACTCATTAGCTTCTTCTAAGCTATCAAAGGTGTCCCTTTTACTAAATGCCTTTCTTCTAATGTACTCAACACTTCGCTCAACTCGACCTTTTTCATTCCCTTTGGCTATATTGCAAAATCGATATCTAAATCCATAATAAAGAGATAGTTTTAGTAAGTCATCAGTTGGTTCCTTTTCATTCTTAGCAGCAAAGCTTTTTACTGCTACTTTCATGTTATCGTATACTACTGTCCGATGGACACCATTCATTTTTTTGAAAAAACGCACATGAACGTCAAGGAAACTCTCCATTTTCTGATTGTGATAAAGGTGAGCATACCGGTGGTTCCCCATGGCATTTGCAAATGCTCCCATCTGAAAAGTCTTTGGCTTTCCTCCAATTATTAACTTTACATAACCCCAATCAAACTCAGTACTATCTCCATATGAGTATTCTTGACGAATGTAGGCTTCCTTACTTTCTTTTTCAACCTTTCTAATATAGCTACAGACAGTTGAATAGCTTATGTCATAGCCTTTCTCGGATAGGCACTCAAATATATCAATCTTCTTCTTTTGCTGCTTTCTTCTACCTGTATTTTGTTTCTCTTCATTTTCTTTTAGGTAGTTATTGATCTCGCCAATAATTTCATCAGTCAATTTTCTCTTCACTGGCTTTCTTGCCTTATACTTTGGTGGTGATACTAAATCTTCGATTAGAGTAGTATCTTCTATTTCATTTCCTACTAATTCTGCCTTCTTTGCCTCATACTCTCTGATATACTTTCTAATTGTCTTACGGTCAATGCCTGTCCTTCTATGGATTTCCCATTGAGAAACCCCATCTCTTAAATTTGATAAAATAATTTCTTGTTTATTCATTAAAGTAATCACTCCCCTGTCCTCCCCTATGATGTCATAGGGATATTATATATTTCCTCTAGGGGAATTTTCAACTGTTACACTAGGGTAATTTTAGGTTACCATAAACAGGTATTGAAAGTGATAGAAATTGATTACCATTTAATACTAGACTGACATATGATTTGAGACAATAATAAAACACCTTCTTAGGCTGCCTTTCCTCAGGGGATTGGTAGCTTAACTTTCCTTGATCAGAGTGGATGGTTACTCCTTCTGGATATTCTGCTGATGTCAAAGCTGTTTTTAGCGTATCTATGACTAAGGGTGTTTGTTGATGGTCATAAAGCTTATAAGCTATGATTTCATTATTAAGAAGATCCATAAGTGATGATAAATAAAATGATATTGAATATAGGTAATGTCTGTTGCTGATTTGGTTTTATAGTTGTAAAATCCAATTTATTATGTTAGCCTACTTTAAAACGTTTTTTTTAACTAGAAGGTAGGAAAATAGCTAGAATTAACATAATTCGGGATTTAAACCTTTGGGATAAAAATTCCATATTTTTTCTTAGTAATTTCAATATATTGCATATAAAGGTCATTAAAACCTTCTAACTTTAGGAGAAAAATAGCTGTTTTTAAAGATTCCATATACCCCTTATATCCAAGACTAAACTGGGCTATCCCTTTTCTATAGAATAATGAGTATAGGGAATGATGTGTCTGTTTGTTGATACAGAAATTTATTCCTGCATTAGAAGTTTCGATGACTTTCTGATGCTCATCTAGCATGTGAAAGTTATACGCTATATTCGAGTAAACTTTTATGATTAGAAAGTCTTTATATTTCGTATTAGTAACATCGTTCATTAAGGAATCTAAAATAAATGTTAGTATTTCAATACTAATTTCGTAATTGCTATGGTTTTCGGCTATCAATAAGCTTATGAGAAATAGAATTCTAATCTCTATGTAACTGTACTTATAATCCTTATATTTTTTTATGTTAAAGTTTGGAATAGTTAGGCGTAAACTTCTTATTAAGTCAAGCTCAGCAGCATCCCATTCAATAGAAAAACTAGAGTGAAATTTTCTAATAGAGCTAATGAATACTTTAAACTGCGTCAATTCATGAATATTAACTAACGATACTCCGGTTTTTGATGAAAAATTATCATGTATACTTTTCTCTAACTCAATAAGCTTATCTTTATGGTAATTTGCTGTAATGTAGTCAAGTTCATCGTGATAATCCACTAAATGCTTATTGGACCTACAGCTTTTGAGTAACTCTAATAGATCAAACTTATAAGCAAGTGAAAGTAATTCCAAAGTTTCGTATCTAGGCTTGACTTCGCCATTTTCAATTTTCCTTATGGTATCTACATTCACGCCCACTTTTTTTTGAACATACGATTGACTATACCCCATATCTTTTCTTAATCTATTGAGTTCCCTACCAAAATATGCAAGGTCATAACTAATGAACATGCTCCTCCCCCCTAACTTTATATCAAATTAATTATTTTTATTTTTTTATATTTTTATAATAGTCTTAAAATTATTTTAAAACTATTATAAGTCAAAGTCAACAAATAATTAGCTTTTAAATGTTAAATAGTAAATTTTGTATGTCTTTAATTATTATAGTGATAGCTGAACAAGGTACTGCTTAATAAAGGAAATACTGGTGATGTGTTTACTATTCTTAAATAATGGAGCTCTCGGACTTCGTGTTCCTCACCCCATCTTTCGTTTAGCTAATCAGCTCTTAAGTTATCCCATCGAAATTAATTGTACTGCTAATATACTCACTTGGGGTCAATGAATTGTCTGAGTTTGTCTACAAGCTGAAACCCCGATTAACATCGGGGTTTAAATTAATTTAATTATGATATTATTTTTTTAATATATCTTCCGAATATTTTATGAAAAAAGGTTGTTATTAAGGGGGATACTCAGTCAATAGACATGACCCAAGAGGTCAAAAATATTATGATGAGGGGGAAAACAATGGATTTAGGTAGAATGTCTATCAAAGGAAAAGAAAATATAATACTTAGAGAGATCGAGGGTGAATACATTTTGGTTCCTATCTCACGCAATTTTAGTAACACAACATCTATATATAAACTAAATAAAACCTCTGTCTATATTTGGGACTTAATAAAGGATAATGAGGTTAAACTAACTAAACTGGCTCATAATTTTAGTGAAAAGTTTAAGGTAGATGAAGAAACTGCACTGAATGACGTGAATGATTTACTTTACAAACTTAATGAATATAGTCTTATTGAGCTAAACAATGAAGCAGATTAATTATTGGATTGCTCCGCATAGTGTTTATCAATTTGAGTTCCCTAATGATTTTATGTATAAGGGTTCAAATATAACAGATGTTAAGGCGTCAGGCAGAATAACGATAGCTAAAGAACTAGGATGCTTGGACAAGCCTCCAAAAGGATTAAGTTTGAGTACTTGGAATTTATGTGGCAGTATAAGTAATTATAGTATAAGAACTGAATTTAAAAGCAATTATGACTTATCTCCTGGGAGTTTATTAACAGTAGGAAGAGACACAGATGTAACTATATATACTCCCTATATTGACTATTATATACTCGGCAATGATTTAAGTTATATTTCTTTGATGAACAAGGTAATGACAATCAGATGTTCTTCATTTATATTAAAAGAGACTTTATTTCTATTCTTAGGTGAGAGTGGAAGTGGAAAAAGTACTATTGTAGCAGAGGCTAAGGAAAATTTCATTAATCCTATCATTCTTTCAGATGACCACTTAGGTTTAAATGTTGAAAATAATTCTATAAGTGCTTTTACACCACTTTGGGATAAAGTGAATCTAGATATGAAAGAAGCAAAATGTAAAGAAATAAAAAAAATGATTGTATTCTTGCTTGAGGATGAATCTAGTAGAAAGAAAATTCAACGAGTATCAAGTGTTATTGAAAAAATTACATTTGTGCTTAAATCTACTGTTTTATTCGGGGTAGATAAGGGTATTTCAAAAAAATTATTAGATTATTCGAAAGGAATACTACATTATGACTTTTATATTGCTCCACAAAAAAACTGTATCAAAATTTTTGACTTTATACGAAGTATAGAATAATTAAGGATTTTATAATGGATAAGTATACATGCACTAAAACCCAATTCGAGATATTAAAAATATTACTTCATCACCATGAGTTTATTTCCCTTAATTTTAAGGGGAGTAGCATGCATCCAACTATTTTAAACTACTCTACAGTTAATATTGTAGCACCCAGAGGTTATGAAATAGGCAAAATTTACGCATATCATGATGATTTAGAGAGTTTCCCGAGGTTAGTTTGCCATAGATTAATCAAGATACAAGGGGGGCTATACTATTTTAAAGGTGATAATAGAAATAAAGTAGATGTACCAATCAAGAAAGACTTTATACTAGGGGAGGTGAAGCTTTGAGTCTAGTTAGTAATGTATTAGGTTTTGAACTTACTGATTCTTGTAATTTTTACTGTATTCATTGCTACTTAGGAAAGAAAAAAAATAACTATCTAAATACAAATATTATTAGTTTTGTTGAAAAACTATTAGGTAATCAATTTGTAATCGTTGATTTCACAGGTGGTGAGCCACTGTTACACCCGGAGTTTATTGATATATATACTTTCCTTGTAAAAAGAGGGTATCTTATAAGAATATACACTAATGGATCCATTTTAAATAAAGAGATAATGGATTTATTTCGTCAGTATATGCCATATCACATTTATATATCAGTATATGGTATGACATCAGCAACTTATCAAGAGATTACTGGAACCAATTTATTTGATAAGGTATTCGAAAATATAGGAGTTTTAAATGATATATGTAATGACTTAACCTTAAACTTTACTGTGCTAAGGCAGAATTATAATGATGTAGAGTATTTTAAAGCATATTGCGCTACTAATAAGTTTAGATATTCCATATCTAATCAAGTAATACCTAATTTAGATAATAGCCTTAATGTTGAAAACTATAGACTGCATCCTAAAGAAATAGTAGACCTTAATACAAACATTGTTACTACTGCTGACTCACCTCACTATTGTGACGCAGGAAAAAGTATATTTATAGATTCTACAGCGATGTTACGCGGTTGCCCAATTTTAAAAACTAAATATGATTTACATCTTTCAAAACCTTGTACGGATATGCAACAAATTAAACTAGCAAGAAGACAAATAATAGAATTTTGTAAAGAGGAAAAAATGTGTGCAGGGTGGTTAAATATAGAAGAAAATGCAATAAATTATGTCAACAAAATAGCATATTATAGGAAAAACAAGGGATTATGAAAGAGATCATAAAGATTATTAAACTATCAGAAGTTCAACTTAGTAAAATAGTTATATGTTTTGTTATGGGTATACTCTCATCTTTATTGGCTACTGTACCAGTACTTTTCTTAGGGTACGCTATTTCTGCTCTTACTTCTGATGTTATTCAACCATTAAATGTTTTCCCAAATCTTAATCAAGCTACATTTTATCTAATGATATACGTATTAACCTTGCTCACTTCAATTATTTTCAGAAATGTATTTTGCTATTATTCTACAATAATTTCTGATGGAGTTATTATATCACTACGGAAACAAATTTATAGTAAAATTTTATCATTGGAGTATTCAGTATTTAATAAAAAGAGTAAGGGTGAATTAATACATATTACTATGAACGAAACACAAAAACTTGATTTTATTTTTAGCCAAGCCTTGTTTACGGTGTTCTCAGATATATTTGACTTGATGTGGATTTCAATAATTTTATTTTTTACTGACTGGAAATTAGTACTTATACTGGCTTCGATAGTTCCATTTATTTATTATGCCAGCATAGTAACGGCTAAAATCCAGAAGAAGATCTTTTCTGATATATCTAAAATTGATAGTAAAATAACTTCAAAAATTGAATCCACCTATAATGGACTTGAAAGCATAAAGGCTTATTGTTCAGAAGATTTAGAGATGGATAAGTTTTCAAAATTGACAAGCGAATCATTGGTAAAAAAGAAGAAAAGTGCTGCAATACTTTCGTTTTACTTTCCCACTGAAGGGGTATTACGTTTAATAGGAACAAGCTTTTTACTATTTTATTGTTTTTACCAGATTCAAAATGGATTGATAGAGATTGGATTTATTACTGTCATGCTAAACTACTCAAATAAGTTTTATAATCCTATTCAAAATACATCCAAGTATTATCAATCAATTCAAGCAGGATTAGTTTCTTCAAAAAGAATTCTAGAAGTATTATCTCTAACCGAGGAAAGAAAAGAAAAAAAGCTGGATTTCTATCATACTAATACTCCAACAAATGAGATTATTTTTACAAATATTAATTTAAGTATAGATGATAAGGAAGTATTTTCTGATTTGTCGTTTAAGTGTTCAAAAGGTGATATTATTTTGGTTAAAGGAAAGAGTGGGGCGGGAAAATCAACTTTTTTGAAGATGATGTTAAAATTCTATCCTGTGGAGGATAATAAAATAAAAATTTTTGGATTAGACATAAATTCATTTGATACAAAAAAACTAAGATCAATTATTACCTACTCTAGTCAAAATATTTTTTTAACTAATGAAAGTATATATAGTAACATTGAGTATCCTAGCATTAGCAGAAGTAACCAATTGTTTAGAAGTAAAGAAACCATCGGAAAATTTATAGATCAACTAAGTATTAAAAAACCTTTAGACTTTACTGTTTTTGAAGGTGGAAGTAACATCTCCGGTGGAGAAAAAAAAAGAATTGACTTTGCAAGAGCCTATATAAAAGAGGCAGAGATATTTTTATTTGATGAACCAACTGCAGGCTTAGATATTGATAATGAGAGTATTATACTTAAAAAAATCAAAGAATTAAAAGGGAAAAGCACCGTGTTTATAGTAACGCACAGTGAGAGTGCTTTAGCATATGAAATTGCTGATAGAGTAATTGAATTATAAAGTGTTTAGAATAAGGGGGTATAAAATGTCTTTTACGAAATCAAATAATAGAATTCCGGAAATAGGCCATTTTGAGATCACAAGAGATTGTAATAATAAATGTGGTTTTTGTTATAACTTCAAGGATGAGAAAGAAGAGCTATCCACTGAACAGATTTTTAGTTTAATTGATCAAGTTGTTGACAAAGGCTGTATTTATATAAATATTTCCGGAGGAGAACCGTTGTTAAGACGGGATTTTAGCTCTATATACGAATATATTATTAAAGCAGGAGTTCGTGTTAGTATAGAAACAAATGCTTCGCTACTTACTAAGGATATGTTGGATTTGTTTGAAGAATTTCCGCCTTCAAAAATTCTAGCATCATTATACGGTTATTATCAAAAAACCTATAGAATAGTAACTAGGTCTTCAGTTGATGTTGAAGTAGTGAAAAATAATATTATTGATCTTCGCAATATTTGTGAGGATGTGCTAGTCAGAACTCCTGTTACAAGAGATAACTTTCAGGAATTATACTTAATTGAGCGATTTGGGAAAGAAGTTAATTGTAAGTTTTCATACGACCCCAAAATATGGTGGCGTCAAGATGGGAAAAGAAATGCCAAGTATAGGTGTACTTCAAGAGAAGTCTATAAGATGTTAACAGTGTCTCCTATTTATAAAGAATTATACAGGAAAGTAGTTGAACTAGAACAAAGACCATACACAATTAGTGGATGCAACTGGGGGAAAAAGGAGTTTTATATAAATCCTTATGGAGAAATGCATTATTGTATTGTTTTCTGGGCAAATAAATATGACCTAACTAAAGGCAATTTTAAGGAAGCATGGGATGTATGGTATGAAAGATTTAATCATAAGAAATGCGTAGGAAAATTAATTTACCCAACTCAAAACAATTGTCCTGCTGGTTATATATATTACCATACATCGATTGATCCTATTGACACTTTGAATGATTTTAATCACTAACTTAATTGGGACTAAAGAAGAAAGGGGGTGAGTAGGATGAAAGAAGATTATAAAAAACCAATTTGCGAAGAAATAGTATTTGATACTCAATCAACTACAGTATTGGGGAATTGTACACATTGGAAAGATTCACCAAGTCCAAACTAGGGGTAGCCATTTAATGCTAAAAACGCTCTTTTCTTAGAAAAGAACGTTTTTAGCATTTTATAATGTTATAATCTTGTTTTACAGGTGGATACTTCACTGAAAGGGTTTGGTGGCTTGTAAATAGATACATGATAAAAAACAAGAAACATTAAATCCAACCAATAATAATCATAACTTAACTCACCATAGCATAGCGTCATTGCATTCTCTTACTCCAGTTCATAGTCAAACGGATAAACATCATTTACATCTTTTTTTAGTTGATGAGCGAATCTTTTTGCGTCCATTTCCTCGATCACGTTATTTTCCTTGTAGACTTTAACATTCCATACTTCGCCATCATCTTCTACCAATAACTCTGCAGGGTACTCAGAACCATCATTAAACTTTATCTTCCCTTTTTTCCAAGGCATGAAGAAGGACCTCCTTTTTTTAAAAATTTCATTTATAGTTTTTTAGTGCAGGAAGTTATTTATTCGCTTAATATGTCTTAATTTCATTTTGTGAATGATAAAATAGTAGTGTGGTAAAAAAAGGACTTTTGCCTATGTGTAGAGAAATTTAAAAGAAAATACCTATGAGGGTGACATATATGAAAAAAAATAAGAAATTGCGCTGGATACCACCGTTTATATTACTGCTAGTGAGCATTTGGGTGGGTATGCAGGGATTGAATCTCAAAAACTATGTGATTTATTTTCTAATAATGCTGGCAAATGGGCAGATTCGAACACATTTTTTAAACGGTAAGTTCATACTGTTGTCTGTGTTTATTGATCTGGGGTTGGCATATTTTTTACATGGAAGATTTTTTGGCATGACATACTTACTTTTGTATATACCCCTTTTCGACGGCCTATGTATGTTAAATGAAGAAAAAATAGCTACAACTATTGTATCTACAGGTGTATTATATTGGGTAATAAAGGACAGAGAACCTGAGATTGTTCTTATGAATGTGTTGTTACTTACTGTTTTTATTTTACTTATACAGACTATGAAAAAAATGGGGAGTACAATAAAAGACTTAGAAAAACATTATGATGAGAATAGAAGCTATAGCTATCAATTGGAGGAGACCAAAGAAAGACTTGAGAAATACAATCGCAACATCGAAAGTGTAGCTCAGCTGGAGGAACGCAATAGAATTTCTAGGGAGATACACGATACAATCGGACACAAATTAACAGCTACTCTATTACAATTAGAGGCAGTAATTAGGGTACAAAAAATAGAATCGGATACAAGGAAAATGCTTGAGTCAGTTAGGGATAATCTATCAGCTAGTGTGGATATACTTCGTAAAACTGTAAAAAAGATCGGTGGCAGCACAAAAATCACAGGCATAAACTCTATCAGAAAGCTTGTACAGGACCTTGAAGAATCCACATCAGTGAAGGTCAATCTTGATATAAAGGGAATTGTACGAAAGCTGTACCCCAGTGTAGAACTTGCCATATATAAAAATATCCAAGAGGCTATGACAAATGCCATAAGACATGGAATGTGTACTAGTATTGACATAGAAATAAACTATTTTCATGACAAGGTAATATTCTCAGTTAACAATGACGGAAAGGGCTGTGAGGAAGTTAGTTTTGGAATGGGCTTAAAGGGAATGAAGGAGCGTATAGAGTTAGTTGGTGGTGAGCTTTTCATAGTAGCTAAAACCAAAGGATTTGAAGTAAAGGGTATTATCCCAGTGGAAGGAGATGTGTCATAGGTGGATATTAAAGTTATGCTAGTTGATGATGATGATTTAGTTAGAAACAGCCTTGCCATGATATTGCAGACAGATCCAGTTATCAAGGTAGTTAGTACATGCCAAAATGGAGACATAGCTTTTAAAGAGCTGCAAAAGGGATTAGTTGTAGATGTTATAATGATGGATATAAGGATGCCTATCTGTGACGGTGTGGAAGCAACACGACGGATAATGGAGCTTTACCCCAAGATGAAAATAATCATTCTTACAACCTTTGACGATGATGAATACTTACTAAATGGTTTGAAATATGGAGCTAAGGGGTATCTTTTAAAAAATACCAACCCGGATAAAATAATGGAATCCATTAAAGTTGTTAATTCCGGCAGTGTCTTAATACAGGGAGATGTCTCGCCACGGTTAGTAAAAATGCTAAAGGGTGATAGTGACAGTTTTTTAGATAGTTATGACCTATCAAGTAGTGAAAGAGATATAATCAAGCTCATATCCCAAGGGATTACTAATAAGGAGATTGCGGATAAATTGTTCTTAAGTGAAGGAACAGTGAAAAATAAAATCACTCAAATATTAAACAAATTGGACCTAAGGGACAGAACCCAAATAGCAATATTTTACCTAAAAGGAGGCCAGTAAGCCGCCCCTTAATGCCCTAAGTATTGTAGGGGGTCCCCTTGTGGGGCCCTGACAGGATGAGGTCGGCTAGGGTATGTTTGATATCCATTAAGTATTCAGGAGGGGGAAAAATGAGTACACCTCACAGGAAGAAAATTAGAATCAAAGACTATGATTATTCTTTGGCGGGAGGTTATTTTGTAACAATATGCACAAATAATAAAACCAAGATTTTTAGTAATGTTTCCAATGGAGAAGTAAATCTAACACCTTGTGGGAAGATGATTGACGAAAAATTGAAGGAAATGGGAAATAAATATAATGGGGTTATATTAGACGAATACGTAATAATGCCTAACCACATTCATGTTATTTTAATACTAGAAGGTGATTCAGTGCCTCTACACTCCTTGATTGGTAAGTTTAAATCAGTAACAACAGTTGAATACTTTAAAAGGGTAAAAGACTTAGGGTGGAAGCCTGTAGATAAAAAGTTATGGCAAAGGAATTACTATGAACACGTTATTAGGAATAATAAGGATTTATTTGTACATAGAAATTATATAGAAGAAAACCCGACAAGATGGGATTCAGACGAATATTACTAACAGTTCCTAAAGGGTTTGTGTTGTTTATGATATTGTAGGGGGTCCCCTTGTGGGGGCCTGACAGGATGAGGTCTGCTAGGGCATGTTTTGTAGGTCAGGGTGGTACAAGACCACCCCCTACCAGTGCATATAATGACTTAAGTCACTTGGGGTCGTTACTCTGGGTGATTTTTTTTGGTGTTAATCTAGATATAATAGAATTAGAAAAGAAAGAGGGGGTATTTAAATGAGTATTATAACCTTAAACAATCTTGTCAAAAGATATGGAAATAATATAGCAGTGGATAATGTAAACTTGAAAGTTAATCAAGGAGAAATATTTGGTCTTTTAGGTCCTAATGGTGCAGGTAAAAGTACCACTATTAAAATGATCATGGGTTTACTGAAACCAAACGCTGGGGAAGTTTTCGTTGACAAGTACAATGTGGAGAAACAAAACTTAGAGGCCAAGAGGCTGTTAGGGTTAGTACCACAGGAACTAGCTGTGTTTGAAAGCTTATCTGCTAGGGAAAATGTTCAGTTTTTTGGTGGTTTATACGGACTAAGGGGTAAAGAGTTAGATGAGAAAATAGATCAAGCACTGGAGTTTACAGGTCTTAAGGACCGCCAAAAGGAAGTGGCTAGTAAGTTTTCAGGTGGTATGAAAAGAAGGTTAAACATAGCCTGTGCCATAGTTCACCAACCACAAATAATAATAATGGATGAACCAACGGTAGGTATCGACCCACAATCTAGAAACCACATCTTAGATTCAGTGAGAGAACTAAACAGAAGAGGTGCAACCATAATTTATACCAGTCACTATATGGAAGAGGTTGAAGCTGTTTGCTCGAGGGTAGGTATCATCGATCATGGAAAACTAATTGCATGTGGAACCAAAGAACAACTAAAAGAGCAAATAGGTACAGAAAAAAAGATATTAATTGAACTAAAAAAGCTTAATGAAGATGTTATTCCAGAAATTAAAGAAATTCCTGGGGTGGTGGGAGTAGCCCATAAAGAAAATAAACTCGAGGTACACACTCAAAACTCCCATGATCACCTACAAGATATATTATTTGTCTTAGGGAAATGGAATCTTGCAGTGCGTAATATCGGTGTAAAAGAGCCGGATTTAGAAAGTCTATTCCTAGAGCTTACCGGTAAAGTGTTGAGGGATTAAGGAGGGACTCCAGATGTATGAGTTATTTATAATAGCTAGAAAAAATATAAAACTTTTTTTCAAAAACATTGTATTAATACCCATGTTTGTTGGGATCCCATTGTTCCAAACTTATATGATGAGCAATATGCTTGGTAGTGAACCATCAACGGGGGTAGTGGAAGGGTTTGTTAAACTTACTTTACTAGGTGAACAGATGGGAACAGCCCTTGACTTCCCCATGGTTTCAGTGCTAATCCAATTTGTATTTATAACCTCTGTTGTATTAAGTGCTACCATGATGACTGAAAGGCAGGAGAACACGTATCTAAGGATACTGGCTTCACCTATTAGGAAATGGAAAGTGGTAGTGGGGAACTTAATAGGGAACACTCTAGTAGTTCTTATGGTATCATCATTTATCATGCTAGGCAGTTACTTGGTATTTGATATATCTTGGGGTAGCTCAATGGCTCTTTTAATACCATTTACCATTTTAGTAGCCTTTGCAGCTGCTTCAATATTATACTTCATAGCATCATTTTTTACCTCCCCTAAAGTTGCTGAAGGTGCCATGAGTATGATAGTTATTTTAATGACATTTTTAAGTGGTGGTTTTACAGGAGAAGGATCCCTTCCAAGATTAAGGTATCTCACTTTTAACAAATATGCAGTTGATGGTTTTCTAGGGATAATTAGAGAGCAAAATATAGGAGTACTAGCTACAAATGCCTTAGTCTTATTATCATTAGCGGTCTTATCTATCATAGCTGCCACCATTATCTATGAAAGAAGGGATTTAAATGGTTAGTATCTGGATAGCAAAAAATATAATCTCAAGGCTGTTTCGTGAAATACAGACATATATTTTCCTGATTATATTCCCAATCCTTAGTGCCTTTATAGCACTGGCTATGGTATCTAACGTAAGTTCCATAACTGTTGGGGTAGCAGGACTAGAAAATAAGGAAATGCTAGAGTACTTCCAACTAAGCGACTCATATGAATTTATTGAAGTGCCAGGAAATAGAATCAATAATTTTGTAAAAAATGGAGAAGTGGATTACGGAATAATATTTCCAAATGGTTTATTAAGTTCAATGGAAAATGGACTAAAGCCTTCTGCAGAACTGGTGGCAATGAATAATACAACAGAGGCAACAGAACTAACAGGTTTTTTGAATGGTATGCTAGAAGCTATACACACAGGTGGAAATCAAACTCCTGTTAATACCGACCATGTTGCTGAGTTGACCCGTGTTGGTGTAGGTATCATGACCATGTTTATCATCATGTATATTGGTTATGGAGTGGGAGTTATCCTTGAGGATAAGAAAGAAAAGACATTCATGCGCAGCTATTCAGCACCTATAAGTAGCTATTCAATGGTGCTAGGAAACCTGTTGGCAAATATCCTGCTAGGAGTAATTCAACTACTGATATTCATAGTCTTTAGCACCTATGTTCTAGGATTTGACTGGGGGATATCACTAATAAACCTATTTATTATACTATTTGTGTACATGATCACAGTTATAGGATTAGCAGTTGGTTTAATGGGTTTTATAAGTGATAATGAGAAGTATTTTGCTGTAACAATAATAGTAGCAACTGCTAGCTGTATGCTAGGGGGAAGCTTCTTTCCCTTAGAATATATGAACACAACCTTACAAAAGATAGCTAATTTTCTTCCACAAAAATGGGTAATGGAATCATATGACGTACTATACCTAGGGGGGAGCCTCTACGATATAAGAACGAACCTGATTATACTAGCACTATTCGCCATAGCACTATTCAGTTTTGGAATAAAAACCTTAAAGCCTCAGGAAGAGGACCTTTAAGGTTTTTTTCCTTGTCAACCATTTTTGAAAATGTCCTAAAAAAGTCTTAACATAAGCACCAGATTTCTGGTGCTAAATTCTAAAAACACTTTTCAGAATAGTTATGCTATTAACTTTTAATACTGCGACAATCTGTTGTTGTTCATGGCTTTCACAAAAGACAGTTGTAGCCGATGCTTCAGCTTCGGCTGACATTCAAAATGAACAGTATGATGGTAGGACTTTGTACTCGCCGTAAAACAAAAAGGCAGTGCCTAGAATGCACCTTGTTTTTGCGTAACTTTAATAAACCTAGTGATTTCTAAGATTCTTGCTAAGCTATGTTGTTCCTATGTAATTGCTTTTTTAAATATCTTTCAAATGATGCCTGTTTCCATGGGTGACTCATTGGAGGAATATATTTTTTCTTAGGTTTCTCAGGAAGAGTTGCTAGATCAAATGCTTTTGAAGAGGGTTTATGATGTGGTAGCAACTCAAGCAAATAAACCTGTTCACCAATACAGCAGTAAATGTCCCCATCAAAGGCTTTAATGACCATAGCTGTAGTACCCTTACGGTAATGCACTGCAACTCCATAAGCATTAACAGGCAGATAATACTCATTATGATATTTAATACAACTCCCATTATCAATTTTTCTAGAAGAAATTACCGCCAGTGTTAGATTGATTTTATCATTATCTGGTTGCGTTTCGAACACAGATTTGATACTATCAATAGGTAAAGCGAATCGCTTGTTGAATTTTTTTATGTAGGAGTAAAGGAATTTGTTTGCCTCCTCAATTGAGGAGACACCTCTCAAGCGTAGCTCTACGACTAGGCGGGATTGAAGAGTGCCAAATACTCTTTCAACCCGCCCTTTTGCTTGTGGAACGCTAGATGTCTGAATGTCGATTCCTAACTGCTTACATGCATATCCGAACTGAGTAAATGTATCTTTTTCAACTGAAGCTTCTTTTTTCTTTTCGTATTTTCTTTTATACTCAAATACAGTGCGATTATCTGTAAAAAACTGATAAGGGATTCCATAGTTAGTTAGGACCTGATTAAGAACATTGTAGTAGCCTTTTAACGTTTCCTGCTCATCAAAGTAAGCGCCTAACATTTGCCCTGTGGCATCATCGATTGCTACATGAAGGTGTGTTTTTATGCCACCAAACCACTCATGCATGGAAGCGTCCATTTGGAGCATTTCTCCAAAGTAAGCACACCTAGGACGCCTAGGATGAGAGTCCTCTATATCTAAAATGGAGCTTTGAATGACAGCTGCCTTCTTCATAGATTTAGTTTTAGCTTGAAGATCCTTTAGTTCTTTCTTCAATGCTTTCCTAGAAGATCGTGTTGCCATTGGCGAAAGGATGAACTCTTTCCTAAGAATAGAAGTAATGGTACCGACAGATACTTTGATGTCTTCCATCTCATTAAGAAGCTCTGAAAAATGGGTTAGATTACAATCATAATACTTAGTGCGGTATAAGTCTAAGATTAACTTCTTGGTATCTTCAGATAAGGTTATTGAAGGTTGCCTACCACGGTTTCCATGAATGAAAAAAGCTTTACCTTTTTCTTTATACCCTTTGATTAGCCTACTGATATGCCTAGGTGTACACCCGATTTTAAGGGCTGCAGTTTTCTTGTTGCCATTAGTTTCTACCAACTTTTTAATTATTTCATATTTCTGATTCTCATCCATAGTTAATATCACCTTTCTCATCTTGTCCACCTCATTTTTATAGTCATGAGGGTATTATAATATATGAATCACTTTTAGGACATAATCTTTTGTGGTATAACTAGACATTATCATATATGAATCATAGAAGAGGACCTTTAAGGTTTTTTTCCTTTGACCTTTTCATTGATATACAATAAAATTAGTATATCAGTGTATAGAAGGAGTTGAAGTGTACTTATGTATTACGATTATCATATTCATAGTAGTTTCTCTGAGGATTGCAGTGTAGATATGGAAATTATAGTTAAAAAAGCTATAGAGCTAGGGATAAAGGAAATATGCTTTACTGACCATATAGACTATGACATGACCCTTGAAGGAATTCCTGAAGAGATATTTGATCCAGTGGAATACACCAAAGAAATCAACAGATTAAAGGGAATATATTCAGGTCAAATCAGTATAAAAAAAGGTGTGGAAATAGGTCTTCAGCCACATATTAAACAAAAGTGTATGGACTTTGTTGCAAAGAACGATTTTGATTTTGCCATTTGTTCTATGCATACTGCAGATAAGCTAGATATTTACCACGGTCACTTTTTTGAAGGAAAAACTCCAAAACAGGCCTATGCAATGTATTTTGAGGAGTTATACAATTCCATTGAAAACAACCCGTATTACAGTGTTCTAGGACACTACGACTTACTTAAGAGGCATGTAAAACATGATGCAGATAAAATTATGAAGGAAAACTTCGATATCATAGAAGCCACCTTTAAAAGAGTTATCGAAGACGGAAAAGGTATAGAAATCAATGCATCTGGCTTTAAATATAACCTAGGCCACACTTTACCCACTAAAGATTTTTTACTACTTTACAAAGAACTAGGTGGAGAAATAATTACTACAGGCTCCGACTCCCATGGTACTGGCTATCTAGCAGACCATTTTGATTACGTATACCATATGTTAAAGGAAACTGGCTTTAGGTATATAACCACATTTGATAAAATGAAACCACAGTTTGTAAAAATTTAACATGTTTAAAGAAACAGACTTATACTTACCTATTAAGGCTTTTCTAGAGGGAAAAGGATATACAGTCAAGTCAGAAATAAAAGGCTGCGACATTGTGGCAAGTATAGATGATGATCTCGTTGTCATTGAGCTAAAGAAAGGTTTTACATTGGATTTGGTACTACAGGGTGTAGAACGAAAAAGCATAACAGACTATGTTTACTTGGCTATACCTAGACCGAAAAGCATAAAGGGTAATAGATGGAGGAAAATAGTAAAGCTCTGTAGAATGCTAAGTCTAGGATTGATTATTGTGGCTTTTAAGGACACCGAAACTTTTGTGGAAGTGGCAGTTGAACCAGGGAAATACACACCACAAATTAACAAGAAAAAGCAAGCAAATGTAAGTAAAGAGTTCAATGGTAGGATTACAGATTTTAACCTTGGTGGTAGTACAAAAACCCCTATACTAACAGCCTATAAAGAAAATGCACTTATCATTTCTTTATTTCTCAAAGAGCGAGGTCCAACACAACTAAAGGATATAAAAGCGGAAACAGGTATAGAAAAAGCGGGACAAATCCTTGGAAGCAATGTATATAACTGGTATAAAAGGGTCAAAACAGGTGTATATGACATAACTGATAAGGGCATAGAAGGCTTAGTAGCGTATGATCATGCCATGGAGTATTTGAAAAAGGGCAGCATTAAGCAAGAGGTGGAGAAATGAAAAAGACTATTAGTTTAATACTTAGGGGGATACCCATAGGTATATCTTTAACATTACCAGGGGTAAGCGGTGGAACCATCGCCCTTGTTTTAGGCATCTACGATAGATTGATTCATGCCATAAAGAAGGTAAACCTATGGTTTTTGATACCTATTTTTCTAGGTGGAGTTATAGGGGTGTGGGCTGGTTCAGGATTTATCACTTATTTTCTTGAGACATATGAGAGCCCTACCATAGCTTTTCTACTAGGGTTAGTACTTTTTTCAGTAAAGGTCACCGTAAAAGAAGCTGGGCGTTACAATTATAAGGGGCTTGTTGCCATAGCTGTGGGCATAATTGTTGCAGTTATACTGTGGAATGCATCAAAAGATGATGTGGCTAGGGGTACAGTAACTAACCTACAACTATTTTTTGCGGGATTTATAAGCAGTATTGCAATGATTTTACCAGGTGTAAGTGGAGCCACCTTATTAATTATGCTTGGGTTATATGGTGGTGTTCTTGAAGCAGTGCAGCATTTTAATATAATTGTACTTATAATGTACGGTTCAGGAGCAGTGCTAGGTTTGTTTTCTTTTTCTTGGATTCTTTCATACCTACTTAATAACTACAGAGCCGTAACTATGATGACATTAACTGGACTTATTATAGGCTCTGCAAGGGCTGTAGTGCCTCAAAGTATTGGTATATTTGAGCTAATAGCCTTTGCCTTAGGTGGGTCACTGATAATGGTATTATCAAATGAGAAAGTAAGAGAAATACTTCGTAAGCTAGCAAGTTAAATTAAGGAGGAAATGACATGAAAGAAATCGGTAAAGAATTTATGGAGTTGACCATGTACAGGAACTTGGAAGAGTCTGATCAACAAAAGGGTATGACTCAACCACCATTAGAAGTGGAGTACTTAGATGGCGAAGTTATTAAGCTCCCAAAGGAAACATTAAAGACCAATGCTTTACTAGATGAAATCATAGTCCAACGGAAGAGTCTGAGAAAATATGCTGATAAACCTTTAACTTTAGAGGAACTGTCATACTTACTATGGTCTACCCAAGGTATAAAATCTAAGAACGAAAAGGTAACCATGAGAACAGTGCCATCTGCTGGCGCTAGGCATCCATTCCATACTTTCCTACTTATCAATAACGTGGAAGGACTTAAACAAGGAATATATAGGTATAACGCCCTTTCACACACATTGGTGACATATAATCTAGAAGAGAACATTGCAGAAAAAACAGTTGCTGCATGTTTAGGGCAACCCTTTGTAGCAACAGCTGCAGTCACTTTTATTTGGACAGTGGATATTTATAGAGCTAGTTATAGATACGGCCAGAGAGCATACCGCTATGTGCACCTAGATGCAGGGCATGTGTGCCAAAATCTATATTTAGCAGCAGAAGCAATAGATAGTGGTGTATGTGCTATTGCAGCATACGACGACGATACTTTAAATGATTTACTTGCATTAGACGGAGAAAATGAATTTGCAATATATGTAGGAACAGTGGGGAAAAAATAAGGGGGAGATACCATGTCAGCTGCAGCTGCAGGAGCAGGGGCAGCGGCGGCAGCCGCCGCTGCTGCGGAAGCTCAAAGGCGAGAGGAGGAAGAAAGATTGACAAGTTACACTAAGGAGGATTTAACAGAAGGCTGGGAGTTTAAAATCGTCAGAAGTGGTTTAGGCTTTAAAGGGGATAAATTCAAAGAGCTTTGTGAAGAAGAAGCAAAAAATGGTTGGCAGCTAGTGGAGAAATTCGATGAAACTAGAGTAAGATTCAAAAGACCAATCTCCGCCAGAGAAAATGACAAATACGCAGAAATTGACCCATATAGAACCACATACTCCAAAGGAGAAGCTAAGGTAGTGTTAGTAACACTGGGGATAGTGTTTTTTGTAAGTGCAGTTATAATAGGAATAGTGGTATTTTTCGCAACACGATAGGTGCAGGAGACAAGGGAACGTAACGTTTCATTTGTCTCCTTTTTATTTTTCCTTTTTGAGTAAGTTGATGGCTAACTAAAAAAGTTCTATCCCTCTAAAATGTAGACAACAAATAAAGACCCAAAACCAACGAAATCCGCGTTAGGCTCGCTTGAACTTACGTTTAGCATTATAGATGTTAATTGTTGGAGCTTTACTGGTGCTTGTTGGTAGCTAAAAGATTTAAAAGAGTAATTTGACAATTCAGCACAATTCCGTGTATACTGTACATGTAAAGCATATACAGTATACACGGAATTGTTTATAAAGGGGGAATGTCCTTGGATATTCTTATTAGCACAACAGGTTCAAAACCTATATATGTACAGATAGCTGAGCAGATACAGAGGCAGATTTTGACTGGAGAATTAAAGGAAGGTTCATTGTTACCATCCATAAGAGTCTTAGCAAAGGAACTACATATAAGTGTAATGACTAGCAAGACTGCCTATCAGGAACTAGAAATACAAGGACTTATTCACTCAGTACAAGGTAAGGGATTTTATGTTTCTCCCCAAAATACGGAAACATTAGAGGATAAGAAGAGCGATTTAATTGCAGGCAAACTTGAGGAATTGGCTGAAGAAGCTAAGGCACTGGGGATAGAGTTAGAACAACTAGTTAAGATTCTAAAAAGGGTTTATTAATAAGGGAGAGGGAGTGGCGTATTTGGAAAATGTTTTGGAAATTAAAGATCTGAGTAAAAAAATAAAGGATTTCGCATTAGATAAAGTGAGCTTTAATTTAGAAAAGGGATATGTTATGGGCTTAGTGGGTCCAAACGGTTCAGGGAAAACAACCACAATTAGGTTAATCATGAATTTGCTACACAAAGATAATGGGTATATCAAGATATTTGGTATGGATAACACCAAAAATGAAAGAGATATAAAACAACGAATTGGTTTTGTATATGATGAAAATATATACCCAGTGGCAATGAAGCTTGAGAAAGTTGCTAAGTTAGTGGCTCCTTTATATACTAATTGGAATCAAAAGCTATTCGAGGAATATATAGAGAGATTTGGACTAGATTTAGGAAAGAATATTGGAGACCTATCGAAGGGTATGACATCTAAATTTGCCGTAGCCATGGCAATTTCTCATAAGCCAGAATTTCTCATTATGGATGAACCAACATCAGGGCTTGACCCAATATCTCGTAGGGAAATATTAGAAATAATTCAAGAGTTAATGGACGATGGAAATACCTCGGTTCTATTTTCAACACATATAACATCAGACCTTGAAAAAATAGCTGATTATGTAACATTTATGGATAATGGCAAAATATTTGAGTCAGATTCATATGCAAATATAGCTAAAAGGTATCGAGTGGTAAAGGGCAATACTCAAATACTAGAAAAATATAAAAATGAAATTATAGGTTATAAGGGTGGTCAGTTTGGTTCAGAGGGGTTGAGTGGAAATTGGGGTGGATTTGAAAAGATGGATGGTATCATGTTACAGATTCCTAGTATAGAGGATATAATGTTTTATGCTTCAAGGCGGTAGACGAAGGGGGAGTTAAAATGGGGAATTTGTTAAGAATATATTTTGCAAATTTGACTAATCTAGGATTTTTTAAAACTGAAATGCTGTTCATAATTGTTTTCATGTCAACATTGATGTCAAGAGTACAGAATTATAGATTTTCTATTGGATTAGAGCACCTAGGTATTGATAGTAATACTGCTTTGTTAAGCTCATATTTTACGATGATGTTAATCACTTACAATGGTTTAGTATTTGTGTCAAGCAACTTAAATACTATATCTATTAAGTATCCAGATAAAAAAAATCCACGTATTGATGATGTTTTAATAAACGCTTTGCCTATTAAGAGAAAAGACATTTTTACAAGTAAAATTATTTTCAACACAATTTTGGGAACTTTTTTATGTATAATCACTTACATACCCTTCTTTTTAAATCTTGGTACAAGTATAGAATTAGAGGTTGTTAAAACCATTTTTTTCATAAACTCCATAATGATACTGGGTGGAATTTTATTAAGTGTTGGTAGTTTTTTTAGGAAAAACTTCGTAGTTAAAGGCTATACCTTATTTGCTATGGTAAATTTCCTAATCATTTACTTTGAGAAACTATCTAATGGTTTATGGATTATCTACCCATCAATAATGCTAATAACTACGGTAATTATATGTTTATTTGCATTAAAGAGAATTGATGAAATAGACATAGTGACTAATGAAAAATCTGTCAAAGTTAAAGATGATAGTAGATCTGACTTGAATCCAATGAAACTTTACTCCATAGAATTAACTGGAACCTTAAGGATCCCTGTATTTATTTCAATGTTTACTACTTTAGGAGTAATCTTTCTTGGATGGAGTATTTATTTTTCCATTATCCCTTTTTTAATGCTTTTATTATTTATGAGTATGAAAGAGGGGGGAGCTATTTTTTGTCCTAACTTAGTAATTATAAAGTCATTACCAGTGGATATAAAGAAGATTGCTTGTAATATTACAAGGGCAACGATAATTAAACTTTCAATATCCATGGCAATAATCACATTAAACATTGCTTTATCTTTTTACCTTGGGAATCTAGAGGAAGTTGATGTTTTTCGGTTAATTACTCTATTTCTAACAATAAAATTTCCTATAGTAATAATAGGAGTATACCTAGTACTACCACCAACCATATACAAAAGAGTACTGGAACCAAGATATGAGATGAATGTTATTGGTTTTATAGTAGTAATATCCGGTCTAATCTTAGCCTTATTTCTTCTAACATTTCACTGGATGGTAACATTAATTACATCAGCTTTACTATATTACCTAGCAATAAAGACGGTAAAGAAGGCCACCAAAGATATCCAAAACTTCCTAGAAAGCTCAGTAGATATTTATTAATGTGACAAGGGGACGCCAGACTGTGTGAGAATTAAACAATAATATATGTCTAAAATGCCTCCAAAGTACTGTAAATACAGTACTTTTCCCTTTTTCTGTAGTATAATTAAGTTATAGAATATCGGAGAGGGGATTTTAAATGTCATTTATACAAGGTACAGATAGAAAGCAAAAAACAATGTTTCCTGACTGCATAGAAGATTACATAGGTGAGGATAATCCCGTTAGGGTAATTGATGAATACGTAAAACTGGTCAATATGAGTGCATTCACTAAATCAAAGGAACACCGCAGAGGTGCACCAGGATATCATCCCTCTGTTTTATTGAAGTTATATCTATATGGGTATGTAAATGGCATAAGATCATCTAGAAAGCTAGAAACAGAATCTCACAGGAATATAGAAGTGGTTTGGCTATTACAAAAACTAAAACCTGATTTTAAAACAATAGCTGATTTCAGGAAAGAAAATAAAACTCAGCTAAAACAAGTTTTCAAGGATTTTACTAAGTTGTGTAAGGATCTCAAACTATTAGGCGAGGAATTCATAGCAATAGATGGGACTAAAATTCAAGCTAATAATTCAAAGAAGAATAATTTCTCAAAGAAAAAAATACAAAGACACAAACAATATATCGAAGATAAGGTTAATTCCTATCTAGATTTGTTAGAAAGCAGTGACAAAGACGATTCACCTAAACTTAAGTATACACCTGAAGAAATTCAGCAAAAAATTGAAAAACTCAAGGAGCGTAAAATTAAATTTGAAGAGTTGGAAAAAAAACTACAGGATAGCGAATGTAATGAAGTATCTACAGTTGACGAAGATGCTAGGCTTATGGACAACAAAAACAATGGTGTTACTGTAGCATATAACATACAAACAGCTGTAGACTCTAAGCATGGTATTATAGTCGCATATGATGTTACAAACAATCCCGCAGATCAAGGTAACCTAAATTCACTTGCAGAAAAGGCTAAAGATATATTTGGAAAAAGGAAACTTGAAGTAGCGGCAGATAAAGGCTATTACCAAGCAGACGACCTCATGAAATGTGAGAGAAACGAAACAACAGTCTATTTGCCAAAACAGTCGTATTCTAACGCCACAGGAGACAAAGATTTCTACGGAGATAAATTTACTTATGTGCCTGAAAAAGACTTATATATTTGTCCTTTGGGCCATGAATTACGCAGAATAAACCACAAATCAAAAGAACCAAAAAGAATAAAATATAGAAACTACGATGCCTGTAAAAACTGTGAATCAAAAAGCAAATGCACCACTGCAGCCAAAGGCAGGATAATAAATCGGTCACCTAACCAAGATTTTTTGGATACTATAGATGCTAGAACAGAAGCAAATATGGACAAATACCTACAAAGGCAGATGATTGTTGAGCATCCTTATGGAACCATCAAAAGGACAATGAATGCTGGGTATTTTTTAACAAGAGGGATGGATTCTGTAACTACAGAGACAGCCCTAGTTTTGCTAGCCTATAATTTTAAAAGAGTAATAAATATTATAGGAGTGAAAGAACTACTAAGGATATTAGTAGCTCTTAGACCCACTTTATCATTGTATTTTTATATGTTTAAGTCATATTGCACCAAAAGACAGGAAATTTACGGCTAATCCTTGAGTTTTTAGAGATTAGCCACACAGTCTGACGCTTCATTTGTCTCCTTTTTCTGTGTCTAGCAGTCAGTAGCACACAGGAAAAGCTAAAGGTATGCAAGACAGAACCATTAACCACTACCCTACACTAAAAAGCATACACTATAAAAAGCAAACTTATCTTTTGGATTTTAATCCCGTACGCTTTGTAGTCTCTGAATAGTGATAAATAGTGGTAAAAAAGACCTTCAAAATCAGCCTCACTATATTTCACTAAAAGGCTCTTAGTTATCAGTGTCCATATGTCTAACTTTTTAAAACTAAGACCGGCCTTACATTACTCTTGGTGCAACTTGGTGTGATATATGTTGGTGAATGATATTAAATAATATATTGAGGTCTATAACTGGAATGTTGGTTATAGCAATATGTTAGAAATCAAATTATAAAAACAATTGTAAAGGATAATAAATCTTTTTATAGAATCTTTTTATAGAAGTTTAAATTTTTGTAAAAATTAATACATTTAGGGGGGATGAGTTGTGTTCAAGAAAAAGAAATTTATAATTATATTGTTTGCTGCAGTATTTATTTTAATATTTTTGGTAAATTTTTTGTATACACGACAAGGTACACTTGGGGAATTCTTGGAAAATGAAGATGTTGAGGTTAATAGTATTTTCATGTTGGATCTTACTCCGGAGGAACGTGATAGGACTTCAGACTTTGAATATAAAGAAGAAAACAGAAAAATATTACAAGAAATTTTTGAATCTAATTTGGATATGGTTATAAATAAAACTATTTTTTATTACTTCTATCCAAAAGATAAAGGATCTGAAGTATATATTTTAAATTTAACAGGTAACGAAAGAATATTTATATATGAGGATATGATAAGCATTCATGTGTATGGTAAGTTTTTTGAGAGAATTTATTTGACTGATGATAATACTTTATATAAAGCAATTAAAGAAAGTGATATACAATGGCGATAAAAAAAATGAGACTAACTTTTAGAGCTAGAAGCTAAAGGTATGCAAGACAAAACCATTAACCACTACCCTACACTAAAAAGCATACACTATAAAAAGCAAACTTATCTTTTGGATTTTAATCCCGTACCCTTTGTTGTCTATGAAGAGTGAAGAATGGTGGTAGAAGATAGTGACTTAAATATCTGTGAAAAAAAATCTTTTGACTCAAGCCAGTAAATCTCTTTTAAAATCCGAGTTATCAGTGTCCATATGTTCTAATTTTTAAAATTAAGACCTCCTTACATTACTCTTGGTGCAACTTGGTGTGGTTTTACTTGGTGTGTATGGTGTCCAAAGGTTTTAGAAAATACTTAATTACCACATTCGACAAAACTTGAAAAGTTTGCTACATTAATACTAGCGAATCAAAAGAGGAGAATACCAAGATGACCATGTTAACTATTGAAAATGTAAGCAAAGGCTATATAGACAAGCCCTTATTCAAAGATATAAGCTTAAGCATCAAGGAAAATGACAAGTTGGGCCTCATTGGCCCCAATGGCTCTGGGAAATCAACCTTAGTGGGGATTATCTCAGGTACTGTCGTTCCTGACACAGGAAAAAGAAGTGTAGGTAAAGAGATAAAGGTATACTACCTACAACAAGACCCTGAATTTGACCAAGAAGGAACTATAATAAGGGAAGTATTCCGAGGTGAGGAAGATGTTCTTAAGGCCCTATATACTTATCAGCAGCTCCTAGAACAACTAGATCTAGAGCCAAGCAACCAATCTGTGATTAATGAAATAAGTAGGATGAATATAAAACTAGATAACCTTAAGGCTTGGGATATAGAAAGTAGTGCAAAATCTATTCTAAGCCAGCTAGGGTTAGAGAACCTATCTGTCAGGGTTTCTCAGTTATCTGGTGGTGAAAGAAAAAGGGTTGCATTGGCTAGAGCACTAATTACACCCTGTGATCTGCTAATACTGGATGAGCCCACTAACCATTTGGACACGGGATCTATCACCTACCTGGAGGATTTTTTAATTAAGAGAAAAGGGGCACTACTACTTATCACCCATGATAGATATTTTCTAGATAGGGTTGTCAATCAGATTATAGAGATAGATAGAACTTCTTTGTATACCTATAAGGGCAACTACTCTCAATTCCTAGAATTAAAGACCTTGCGGGAAGAAGATATCGCAGGGTCAGAACGTAAGCATAGGAGTCTACTGAGAAAAGAACTGGCATGGATTAGGCAGGGAGCTAAGGCCCGCTCCACAAAGCAAAAGTTTAGAAAAGAACGCTATGAAGAACTAAAGGAAAAAGAACTGACAAAGGCTAAAAGCACCTTAGAAATTGATATAGCCAGTCAAAGGCTAGGTAGGAAAGTAATAGAGTTTGATAATGTAAGCAAATCCTTTGATGATAGGAAACTAATACGTGACTTTACTTATACTGTAGTTCCAGGAGACCGCATAGGTATCATAGGAAAAAATGGTACAGGGAAATCTACACTTTTGAATATGATAACTGGGCATGCAGTGCCTGATAGTGGTGAAGTGGTTATAGGTGAAACTGTTAAAATAGGTTACTATGATCAAGAAAGCACCGTTCTTGATGATGAACTTAGGGTAATAGAATATATTAAAAATATCCGCATGAACATAACCACCCAAAGTGGTGAAACCATTTCAGCAGGTCAGATGCTAGAAAAGTTTTTATTTCCAAGCCATTTACAGTGGACATATATAAAAAGATTATCAGGTGGAGAAAAACGTAGGCTCTATCTTTTAGGGATTCTCATGGAAGAGCCTAATGTATTATTACTAGATGAACCCACAAATGATTTAGACATAGATACTTTAACCATACTAGAGGATTTCCTAGAGGACTTTGGTGGAGCTGTTATCATAGTTTCCCATGACAGGTATTTCTTAGATAAGTGTGCCGACCACCTTTTCTGTTTTGAAGATGGTGGGGTGATTAAAAGATATGTTGGTAGCTTTTCTGAGTATATTGAAGAACATCCCCATCAGATTATAAAGGGAAAAGTAAAAGAGCCCCAGAGGGCTCCCCAAAAGCAAAAAGAGAAAGCAAAAGCTAAGTTTAGCTATAAAGAACAAAAGGAATATGACGAGATACAAGGGATTATGGAAGATCTGGAATCTCAAATAGAACACACACAAGCTGAAATAAGCCAGTGTGGTAGTGATTATGTAAAGCTTCAAGAACTTCAGGAGAAGATAGATGAGCTGCAGACCCAGTTAGACCAGAAGATGGAAAGATGGATGGAACTTGAGGAAATGAATGAAATGTTTAAAGACCTAAAAAGCTAAAAGGCCCATGACTTTTAGCTTTTTGCTTTAATCTTATCTAACTGCCCTTGATCGACGGGATATTCCTCCATGAGGTATCCTATCATTTTTCCCACTTGATCACCGGCACTCATTGAATTAAACTGGGGTTCATTTTCGTTTAGATGTTGCATGGCCTCTTGCCACTCGTCCTTATTCCAAAACATTTGCTTTGAAGAAATCCAAGTTCTATTAGACATCAAAAATCACCTCCTATTATGCTACAGGATAAAAAATTTAGGTCATTAACTAGTATTGTTAACAAAATGTGCTAATTCTATAACTCCTAAATATTGTACCAAAATAGAAAGTTTAATATTAAAAATAGCCCCGAGCTATCGGGGCCAATAAATACCTATTATATTATTTTTTAAAATATCATGTAGTTCAATGGTTTTGTACTTACCTAAAATGTTATTTGAAGCTACTCCATGATCTTCCTTCCCCTAAAAAGTCGAGATATAGAGGAAACTAGTATAAGTGCACTGGCTATGGCTCCTGCAACAAAGAGGGATTCGCTCCCTGTTGTGGCAGCTAATTCAAAGTCCTTTTCTATAACTGCAAGCATTGTAAAGTACATACCTGCACCTGGCACTAGAGGTACTATGCCAGGGATTATAAATACTGTTACGATATCTTTTACCTTAACAGATAAAACCTCGCCCCAAATACCAACGATTGTTGCACCAATAAAAGCGGCAGTCACAGGGGCTTCATAATTTAGTCCAAAACCTATATAACCCATCCAACCAAGGGCACCACCTAATGCAGCTAGGGGGATAAATCGTTTAGGCACGTTGAACACAATGGAATATCCTAAGGTTGCTAAAAAAGCGAATATGAAACTCTCAAACAATTTATCTCACCCCTATATTATATCTATCCAGAATTTAAGTGCTATACCAACACCTGCGGCAATGGCAATGGCAACGAGCATAGCTTCAGCAGCCCTAGCAGTTCCTGAAACAAGGTCTCCTGATATGGAGTCTCTTATGGCGTTTGTAATGGCTACACCAGGAACCAATGTCATAATAGAGCCAATTATAGTCTTATCGACACTATTCCCCCACCCAGTTTCATAAAAGAGCATGGCTGCAACTGCTGCAACAAAGCCACCGGCTATATTGTTTAAAAAGAAAGAAAAACTTTTTTTATGCAGATTCAATACGGTAATCTGTACAAAAAGACTAGTTACGAATGCTGGAATGAAATCTCTGATAGTACCACCTAACAACATTGAAAAAGAAGCTGCCAATAGGCTTGCCGATAGACCTTTTAATATTTTATTATAATCCTGTTTTTTATCTATTTTTCTTAATGTCTCCATGGCATGGTCAAAGGGAATTTCACCAGCAACCATTTTCCTTGAAAAGTTATTGACATCAGATATTTTCTGTAGATTTAGCCCTCTATTCCTAACTCTCTTTACAACAGAATAGGGATTGTTATCCTCTAGACTATCGCAGGACAGTACTATACCAGTTGGTATTACAAAACTGTCAGCATGGGAGACACCTAACGAGTTAAGAATATAACACATGGTTTCTTCAACTCGATATGTCTCTGCACCATTTTTAAGCATAATTTCACCTGCATAAAGGGCTACGATAATTGCGTTTTTTGTTGTGAACAGATGGCTCATTTTCTTACACCTTCTTTAGTAATAATATTTTGTATTATATCATGTTATATGTATCTATTAAACACTAAATGAATTAAGAGATTATTACAATAAAAATCTAAACATTTGTCACCTCTTTTTACAGAAGGAATACACTGCTGTAGGGGGTGATACTTATGAAAGGCTTGACAATAGCCCAAAAACATAAAGGGAATATTCCTAGGCCACCTAAAAAATGTAGTGGCTACTATCATAATGTGCGTCAAGGAGAAAGCTTATTTATAATTGCCAAAAAGGAGAAAGTTACTTTAAAAAGTCTAATTGAATCTAATCCACAAATTACAGATCCGGATATGATATTCGAAGATCAAGTGATATGTATACCTAAGTCAGATGACAAAAACAATAAAGATTTTTGTGTGCTACCACTTATGCCAACCCCTGAGGCTACCATGGCTACAGGGATAGCATTTGTTAAGAAAGATACTAAGGAGCTATTACTTGTAGCAAGTAATTTGCCAAACCCCAGTGTGTTATTTCCAGACGCCAATACTTATACGGCATATCTCCTAGATGAAGCAACAGGAAATGTGGAAAGGTTTAATTTAGAGCAGATTGATAGTCAGTGGGTAGGGCAGAAGACCAATAAACCTTTAAGGCATTATAACTTTGTTATAGTAGCACCTAACATATCATCTGGAAGCCTAATACTAGGTGAACCCATTGTACTAGAAGGAAATTTAGAACAATGCTGTAGGTAAATAACAGGCTATCCTTTTAGGGTAGCCTGTTTTAGTTTATCCCTCGGGACATTTTTATTTTATAATGTTCGACTTAAGCCTATTTTTCGTCTAAATAGCATAAACCTATTATGCCTGTGGGGAAAATTGTGGTAATATACAAAAGAGAAGGTATGATTATTTTCCCTTGTTTTTTGGCAAACATAATGATGACATTATTTTTAATTATAATATTAGGAAAGATAAGGAGTGTTTAATTGTGAAAGTTGAATTGATCGCCACTGCAACCTTTGGCTTGGAAGCTCTAGTAGCCAGGGAAGTAAAAGACTTAGGATATGAAGATGTACAGGTTGAAGACGGAAAGGTGACCTTTAAAGCTGACCTCAGTGCCATATGTAGGGCAAATCTGTGGTTAAGGACAGCTGATAGAGTTAAATTAAAAATTGGGGAATTTAAGGCAACAACCTTTGAAGAACTTTTCCAAAGTGTTAAGGCACTGCCATGGAGTGAATGGCTGCCCAAAAATGCTACCTTTCCCGTTGACGGCAAGTCAGTAAGGTCAAAATTGTTCAGTGTATCAGATTGTCAGGCTATAACTAAGAAAGCCATTGTTGAACACATGAAGGAAAAATATAAGCAACAGTGGTTTGATGAGGATGGGCCAGTTTATAAGATAGAGGTAGCGTTACTTAAGGATATTGCCACTTTAACCATCGATACCACAGGAGCAGGATTACATAAGAGGGGCTATCGCGACCTATCAGCACCTGCACCCTTAAAAGAAACACTAGCAGCTGGAATGATAATGCTTACAAACTGGAACTGGGAAAGACCTTTAATAGATCCTTTTTGTGGGTCAGGTACAATACCCATAGAAGCAGCCATGATAGGAAAAAATATAGCTCCAGGTATGAATAGAGAGTTTGTATCTGAAACTTGGACTAATCTAGATAAAGATTTATGGAGAGAAGCCAGAAAAGAAACCCATGATTTGGCTAAATATGACCGAGAGCTTAATATTTCCGGCTATGATATAGATGGTAAAGTTATAAAGTTTGCAAGGCATCATGCCCAACTGGCTATGCTAGAAGAAGACATTCACTTCCAGCAAAGACCTGTTCAAGAAATCAGCTCATCTAAGTATTATGGATATATAATAACAAACCCACCCTATGGTGAAAGATTAAATGAAAAAAGTGAAGTGGAAAGGCTATATAAGGAAATGGGGAAGGCCTTTAGAAGCTCCATGGAAACATGGTCTTACTATATCATTACTTCCCATAAGGGCTTTGAGAAACTCTTCAATCAGCAAGCAACAAAACGTAGAAAACTCTACAATGGAAATATTGAAACACAGTATTATCAGTACTACGGACCAAGGCCACCAAGACGCAAACAAGAAGATTAAAAAACCAGCCCATTGGGCTGGTTTTTAGTCTAGTTTACTTGATACATTCCGTTGGCTTGCATGTAGTTAAACAATTCTTCACCGTGCTGTTGCTCTTCTTGTTGGATGTGTTGAAGGGCTTTGCGGATTTGTGGGTCAGTTACCTCAAATACCACAGTGTTATATGCACTGGAAACGTATTTTTCAGTCATTAGCATGTCATGGCACAGTGAAGCTTCTTTTTCTTGGGCCATGGCGTTTGTCATAGGGTTGTTATTGTTTTGGTACATGGTTTGTTGGGACTGACCTTGGGACTGTTGACCACCAGAACCCATACTTTGAGCCATTTGACCAGTTCCTTGTTGTTGGCCTTGTTGTTGTTGCTGACCCTGTTGTTGACCTTGTTGTTGACCTTGGCTCATATCAGGGACTTGACCCTGAAGCATTTGAGAAATTGTATCGTAGTGGTTCTGTTCCTTTTGAGCTAGGTTTTGGAAGATTTGTTGTAGCTGCTGATCATTTGTTTGGTTAGCATAGTTATTATACTTTTGGATACAAATCTCCTCATGACTTTGTAAGTCCTGTAGCAATGTTCTTTCTTTGTTAGTTAAATGTGACATATGTAATAACCTCCTTTTTTATTTAGCATTTCAACTAGGGAGGAAAATAATACATATGTTTTTTATATTTAAAGACTTTTCTCTAAGGTTTAGGGAACCTTTTTTCGTTTTTCTCTATTTTTTTAATGATAGCATCAGCCACATCAATATCCAGGCTATTTGAAAATGATAGACAGTAAATCATGATATCGGCTATTTCCTCTTTTATATTATCAAAATCCCCTGTGTCCTTTATATTTCTACTTTCATGGATATCTATCCACTGAAATTCTTCCATAAGCTCAGCTGCCTCTATGGAGATGCTCATTGCTAAGTTTTTGGGGCTATGGTACTGCTCCCAATTTCTATCCCCAACAAATTTCTTAACCCTACCTTTAAGTTCACTTAACGTAACACTACTATCCTTCAAAACTATCAACTCCTTGTCTATTATTAAACGAAAATGTTTTTTTAAAATTAAGGCTTTCATTTTTGAATTTTATCCGAAAGCTTTAATAATTACTTATTTCACATACAATTTTATCATTAAAGTAAAATATGGTAAAATACAAGACAGAAAGGGTGAATTTCATGTCTAACGAAAAGAAAATAAAAAACTCTCTACAAGCTATAGTCCTTAGGATTAGTGATAAGAATACATTTCAAAAAATGGAAGTAATGCCCCAAGATGGTAGAAAAGGAAAACTCCTGTATGAAGGTAATGAAATAGTATGGGTACATAAAAATAAAAAGGAACCAATCCCTTTAAACAAAATAGCAGACAAAATAGTGGAATTTTTAGCTGGGCAGGATGGTAAACTAGAAATTATTGAGCGTGGAACTAAAATATCCGTGGATATAAAGGGAAGCCAGGTGAAAATTTCCTTTAGCACAATAGATGAACCTGTTGCAGAGGTGAAAGAAGCAGAAGCGGGTACAAGGCAACAATTTATCAAAGCTCAAGAGGCCAGTCATTTACTTAAAGCTATCGGTATCATGAATACATTAGGGGAAATACCACAAGATAAAAGAAGGAAATACTATCAAATAGATAGATTTGTTGAGTTACTAGATAATTATCTGAAGGACTGGCCCAATGACAAAGAACTTGTAGTAGTGGATTGTGGTTGTGGTAAATCATATTTAAGCTTTGTTCTTAACTATTATCTACAAGATAAACTAAGAAAAAAATGTTACTTCATAGGTATAGATGGTAACAAAGAAGTCATAGCAGCATCTGAAAAAATTAGTGAAGAATTAGGATACAGAAATATGGAATTTCACCCTGTTAGGATAGAAGAATTTCACACAAATAAAGATGTGAGCCTAGTACTTAGCTTACATGCTTGTGATATAGCAACAGATCAACAACTTGGTTTGGGTGTTAGACTAGGAGCAGATCATATAATAGCAGTGCCATGCTGTCAAAAGGATCTACGGGATCAGCTGAACTATAATGACCTACAAGACTTTGCCCGCTTCCCTATATTAAAGAACAGACTTTCAGATGTTATAACAGATGGTATAAGGGTACTAGGTTTAGAAGCCCATGGCTATAAAGTTAATGTGGTCGAATACATTTCACCCCTAGAAACTCCTAAAAACATTATGATTCGAGCAGAAAAAAAGGGCGAAAACACAAAAGCCCAGAAAAGATATGACGAAGCAAAGAAATACTGGGGAGTATCCCCGGCAATGGATAGGTATGTGTATTAGGCTATGAAAGTTAATGCTTACGCTGTTTGCCTTTTCCATGGCTTATCTTTATATTTAGACACAAAAAAAACAGTTCCTCCTTCGAGGAACTGTTATATTTGCATACTAAAGTTTGTTAACGTTAGCTGCTTGAGGACCACGGCTACCTTCGGTAATTTCGAAAGAAACTCTTTGTCCTTCTTCTAGAGTTTTGAAGCCGTCTCCTTGGATAGCTGAGAAGTGTACAAACACGTCAGAACCACCTTCGATAGAGATGAATCCGTAACCTTTCTCTGCGTTAAACCATTTTACGATACCTTCTTGCATTTACTTAACCTCCTATAACTTACCCATTTTTTGGGCTGACCCTAAAAAATTTTTTTGAACAAATCGCTCTATCCATAAGACAAGCAGCAATTTGTTGTACAAAAGAGGTCGCCTTTTGTACTTTCTTTATAATACCATTGACCCCAAAAAAAGTCAAACAATATGATGTATTTTATTTGCATAAATTGGGCATAGAATGGTTACTATTTAATGAGATGTGATATACTTATTAAGGCAAATATACAGTAAATTTGGGAAGTCAGTTAGCTGTAAAATATTAGTATTTACTTTGCAAATAACATTAAATTAAAAGGAGCCTTTTATATGATCCGTGTTTCCGATATAAAATTAACAATCCATGAAGATAAAGAGAAAATATTAAGGGATAAGATATCAAAAGCCCTTAGGATAAACTCAAACGACATAATTACTTACAATATATTTAAAGAGTCCATAGATGCCCGTAAGCAAGATATGATTTTTTTTACATATACAGTAGATGTAAAACTCAGTAAGGGGCAAGAAGATGCCCTTAGGGAAAAGGGATTTAAAGAGACACCTAACTTGGAATACAAATACCCTAGTAAAGGTAAAAAATCTCTGAATAAACCACCTGTTATTGTGGGTAGTGGACCAGCAGGACTGTTCTGTGCCTTACTTCTTTCTCAAATGGGGTATAATCCAATACTGATTGAACGGGGAGAAGATGTAGATAAGCGTACCTACACTGTAAATGAGTTTTGGAAACAGGGTAGTTTAAACCCCGAGAGCAACGTGCAATTCGGAGAGGGTGGAGCAGGTACTTTTTCAGATGGAAAGCTCACTACACTGATTAAAGATAAAAGATGTAGGAAAATACTTGAGGAAATGGTTAAAGCAGGTGCGCCAGATGCGATTATGTACTCCCATAAGCCCCATGTGGGAACAGATATATTAAAAAATGTTGTTAAAACCATTAGAGAGCAAATAATTAAAAATGGTGGGCAAGTCTTATTTGGAACAAAACTTCTGGAAGTTATAACAGAGGGTGACAAAGTTAGGTGTATACATACAAATCAAGGGGAGTTAGAAACAGAAACACTGGTTTTAGCTTTGGGACACAGCGCTAGGGATACCTTTGAGATGTTGTATGATAAAGGTATCAACATAGAACAAAAAGCATTTTCCATAGGGGTGAGGGTAGAACATCCCCAGAGGCTTATAAATGAGGCTCAATACAAAGGCTTTGCAGATCATCCCAAGTTAGGGGCTGCTGAGTATAAGTTGGTCTATCACTCCAAAAGTGGAAGAAGCGCTTATAGCTTTTGTATGTGCCCAGGGGGTATGGTAGTGGCTGCAGCGTCTGAACCTGGGCACGTGGTTACAAATGGAATGAGTGAACATGCCAGAGATAGGGATAATGCTAACAGTGCATTATTAGTGGGAGTTACAACCGAGGATTTTGGAAGTGCACATCCTTTAGCTGGGGTGGAATTTCAGCGCAAATGGGAGAAGAGAGCTTTCGAGATAGGTGGAAAAAACTACAATGCACCAGCTCAGCTTGTAGGGGATTTTTTGGAGGGTAGGGAATCTACAAAGCTAGGACATGTGATCCCATCTTACAAAAAGGATATTACATTAACGGATTTGACCGAAGTACTGCCAGATTACGTAACAGAAACTTTAAAGGAAGCCATAGTGGATTTTGACAAAAAAATAAAAGGCTTCGCCAACCCCCATGCAATACTCACAGGTGTTGAAACAAGAAGTTCATCACCAATCCGCATACTGAGAAACGAAAAATATCAGAGCAATATAGAAGGTATTTACCCCTGCGGAGAAGGAGCTGGCTATGCTGGAGGAATTATTTCTGCAGCAGTGGATGGATTACGGGTAGCCGAGGCTATAATACAGGAATATAAAAAGTAGAAAGTAGAAAGGAGAAAGTAGAAAGTGGAAAGCAGACAGTAGACAGCAGACAAGAAAAACGAAAATTTATATTCACATAAGCTTTTAGTTTTTAGCTTTTAGTACAGTGTACATAATTTTGCTCTGTTAATCTGTAGTAGCTTTTAATCTCTTTTAAAATCAGTGTAATCCGTGACCATATGTTTACTCTTTGAACTTAAGCCTTTAGCGCAAACGCAAAAGCTTAGGTATTCAGCAGTAAGGAAAAGCTAACCTACTATGTTATATATATTTTTTCAAAAAATCAACTAATAATAACAGGAATTCTTACTGTTATGTAGAATAGGGTATATATGGTTATATATTTGCTAAACTTTGGATATCTTATTTAAGAAGATATACCTAAAGATAGTGTAGGAGGTGCTTTTTGTGGATTACAATATTTTAATTGGTGGTTCCGCAGGTCAAGGTGTTGATACAGTAGGAACCTTTGTAGAGAAAGCTCTAAAAAGAATGGGCTACTATGTTTTTTCAAACAAGGATTATATGTCTAGGATAAGGGGTGGGCATAATTTTACATTAGTTAGGTTTTCAGACAACCCCCTATGTGCCCATAAAGACGATGTGGATGTGATCATAGCCTTAAATGAAGAAACAGTGAGGGTCCACAGAGAAAAACTAACTCCCAATGGGAAGGTAGTCTGTGACGTAGCCTTTGGCAAAGAGGATGATAAAAATCTTAATCTACCACTAAAAGAAGCGGCTAAAAATGCTGGGAACCCTAAAGTTATGGGTTCAGCTGCAGTTGGTGCCACATTGAAATTATTTGGCATTCAGACGGCCAAATTAGAAGAATTTCTTAATGAGGTATATGATGGTGAGATTTTAGCTGCAAATTTAAAAGCCGTTGAAGAAGGATATAAAATGGTAGATACAATCTTTCAAACAACTCCACCACCTGGTGAAGATAAGCATATTTTAATAAACGGTAACGAAGCTGTTGCACTGGGAACAGTTGCCGCAGGTTGTACTTTTTATTCTGCTTATCCAATGACACCAGCAACTGGTATAATGAGTTATTTAGCAAAATTACAAGAAGATGCCAACATAGTTGTAGAACAAGCAGAAGATGAAATCGCTGCAATTATAATGGCCCTTGGTGCTTCTTATGGTGGAGTAAGAGCCATGACTGGTTCATCCGGTGGTGGTTTTGCACTAATGGTTGAAGCCATGGGCTTTGCAGGTATTGGTGAAATTCCACTGGTTGTTGCGGAAGTTCAAAGACCAGGTCCGGCAACGGGCCTACCAACTAGAACAGAACAAGCTGATTTGAAATTTATAATAAACTGCTCCCAAGGGGAATTCCCCTTAATGGTCATCGCCATAAGGGATGTTCAAGATGCATTTTATCAAACCACAAGGGCTTTTAATTTAGCAGAAAAATATCAGATGCCAGTTGTAATAGTAAGTGATCAATACTTAGCTGATTACTATCAAACCGTTGAGCCTTTTGATTTTTCTAAGGTAACCATCGATAGGCAGCTAGCTGGAGAAGAAGCAATAAATTCAGATGGAGTTTATCGTAGATATTCCTTAACAGAAAACGGCATATCTCCTAGGATTATCCCTGGTAAGATAGAAAATCAATTAGTATTTGTTGATAGTGATGAACATGATGAAGAAGGACATATAACTGAATCTGCTCAAGTTAGGGTAGAGATGGTTAATAAGCGAATGAAGAAACTTGAGGAATTAAAAAAGGAACTTCAAGAGCCTGTAAAGGTAGGAGAAGAAAAAGGTAAAACCCTTTTAGTAGCGTGGGGCTCTACCTATGGACCACTTAAAGAAGCTACTGAAAGGCTGGTTTCTGAAGGTATTTCAGTGACTTCACTAATTTTTGGTGACATATGGCCACTCCCTGAGAAGGAGTTTATAGAGCTGGCTAAAACAGCTGAAAAGATTGTAAACATTGAAGGTAATGCAACTGGACAGCTAAAAGACATTATAAGACAACAAACTGGTGTAAACTGCGTTCAAAGTATACTAAAATACGACGGTAGAGCCTTTAGTTCACAAGAACTTTACAATAGAATCAAAGGGGAGGTGCTTTAATATGTGTGAATTCAAAACCTTTGATACTGCATGGTGTCCTGGATGTGGAAACTTTGGTATATTAAAAGCCCTAAAAAGAGCTTTAACAGAGCTAGGGAAGAAACCCCATGAAGTGGTTATTTCTTCAGGAATTGGGCAAGCTGCTAAAACACCCCATTATATTAGTGTTAATGGGTTTAATGGTCTACATGGTAGAGCTGTGCCAGCTGGTGCTGCAATTAAAATCGCCAACAAAGACCTAACTGTTATAGTGGAATCAGGTGAAGGAGATACCTACGGTGAAGGTGGAAACCATTTTATCCATAATGTTAGAAGAAATGTGGATATAGCTCACTTTGTCCACAACAACCAAATCTACGGGCTGACTAAAGGGCAAGCGTCCCCAACAACGGCCAAGGGACAAAAGACAGGTATCCAAACAATGGGAGTACTACACGAACAGTTTAATCCATTGGCTGTGGCAATTACCATGGGTGCGACCTTTGTGGCAAGATCATTTTCAGGAAATGAAGAACATCTTGTTTCCATGATGAAAGCAGCCATAGAACACAAAGGTTATGCTTTACTTGATATAATGCAACCTTGCATTACCTACAATAAAGTAAATACATTCAAATGGTATAAAGATAGAGTAAAACCCATAGATGAGAGCTATAGCCCAACTGATAAGTTTGAAGCTTACAAGCTAGCCCATCAATGGGGAGATGATGGAATTCCTATTGGTATTTTATATAAGAAAGAGGAACCAACATATATAGATAAAATTGAATTTTTAAAACAAGGTGAGCCTCTAGTTGATAGAAAGCTAGATCCCAAAAATGCAGAAAAGTACATGGCTGACTTTAGATAGGAGCTGGAATATATGAAATGGCTATTTATGGATTATCCCAGTTGAACCAGTGCCAGAAAAGCCAAGGCTTGGCTTCAAGAACATGATGTAAACTTCGAATCAAGGCATATAGTTAAGGATAATCTGAACCCAGAAGAAATTAAAGAATTGTATGATATAAGTGATGTATCCTTAGACAAATTTTTTAACTCCAACGGTAAGGTTTACAAAGAGATGGGCTTAAAAGATAAGCTCAAAGATATGTCAGAAAAAGAGAAACTAGAACTTTTGGCCTCAGACGGCATGCTAGTAAAAAGACCAATAGTAACAGACCGAAAAGAGACAGTAATAATAGGCTTTAAGGAAAAAGAGTACGAAGAAAAAGTGAAATAGCAAAACAATCCCCGGGAATTTATCTTGGGGATTGTTTTTGCCCAACTACACACATCTGATTCCACTAATTTACCAATTAACAGTGGATATAACTGGGGCGATAGAATATAATATTTAAATAGAGAGAATGAATGAAGGAGTTGAGTCCCCATGAAAAAAATAGTTCTAACCGGTGGTGGATCTGCTGGCCATGTTACACCAAACATTGCTCTTATACCTAGACTTAAAGAATTAGGCTATGAAATACATTACATTGGATCAGTAAAGGGTATAGAAAGAAAGCTCATAGAAGATATCGGGATTAAGTATTACCCCATATCATCAGGTAAGCTCAGAAGATATTTTGATAAGCAAAATTTCACTGATCCCTTTAGGATAATGAAGGGTGTAGCTCAAGCATATAGAATTCTAGGTAAAATAAAGCCAGATGTTATTTTTTCCAAAGGTGGATTTGTTACAGTTCCTGTTATTTTAGGGGGAAAAATAAGAGGGGTGCCAACTGTTATCCATGAATCAGACTTTACTCCAGGACTTGCTAACAAACTTGTTATCCCAGTGGCAAAAAAAGTATGTGTAACATTCCCAGAGACAGTGAAGCACATACCAAAAGACAAAGGTGTATATACAGGAACACCCATAAGACCAGAGGTACACCAAGGTAAAAAAGAGATGGGATATGCATTAGCAGGCTTTAATCCATCAAAACCCACAATCATGGTAGTAGGAGGAAGCTTGGGTTCTAAAAAATTAAATGACTCAGTCAGAGAAATACTACCTGACCTTTTAAAAGAATTCCAAATAGTACACTTGTGTGGACAAGGGAATTTAAGTGAAGAGCATAAAGGATTGAGTGGCTATGTTCAGTACGAATATGTTAAAGAAGATTTGCCCCATTTCTTTGCTATGGCTGACCTTGTTATATCCAGGGCAGGTGCAAACTCCATATATGAGCTATTAGCCCTTAAAAAGCCGAACATACTTGTACCTCTTTCTGCTAAGGCTAGTAGAGGCGATCAGATCCTAAATGCCAACTCCTTTGAAAAAATGGGCTATAGTAAAGTATTGCAAGAAGAGGCTATAACTAATGATATACTTTTAAATGTAATAAATGATGTATATAAAAACAAAGATAAATATATTCAAGCAATGACCAAAAGCACATCCACAGACGGCACAGCAAGAGTACTAGAAATAATTAAACAGTATAGTAAGTAGTATAGAACGTGTAAATCCTAACCAACCCTTGAACTAAAGGTTTCTCTTAAAGATCATATAGATCATGTAGATCCGTGGCTAAGCCTTTGAACTAAGGCCTTGCTCTTAAAGATCATATAGATCAGTCAGAAGTTTTACTCTAGACACTTTAAAAAACTAAAGCAATACATTATAATAAAGTTAATTCTATTTTGGGAGGTAAATAAATGCAAAAGCCAGTAACATTTGACTACTTAAAAGCTAAAGATTTCATAAACTCACAGGAAATCCTGAACATGCAACCATTTGTGGAAGCTGCCCACGAAATGTTACATCAAAAAACAGGTGCAGGTAATGACTTTTTAGGATGGATCGATTTACCCGAAAACTACGATAAAGAAGAATTTGCAAGGATTAAATCAGCTGCAAAGAAAATACAAAAAAAAGCTGATGTTCTATTAGTTATTGGCATAGGTGGTTCTTATCTTGGAGCTAAAGCAGCCCTTGATATGCTAAACCACACTTTCTACAATGGCTTGCCAAAGGAAAAACGTAATGCTCCAGAGATTTACTTCGTAGGCCATAACATTAGCGGTACATACCTTAAAGACTTGTTAGAGGTTATAGAAGGAAAAGAAATTGCAGTAAATGTCATATCTAAATCAGGAACAACCACTGAACCTGCCATTGCCTTTAGAATCTTTAGGGAGTATTTGGAAAACAAGTATGGTATAGAAGAAGCAAAGGAAAGAATATTTGCAACAACTGATAGTAGTAAAGGTGCATTAAGAAGCCTAGCTGATGAGCAAGGATACGAGACTTTCGTAATTCCTGATGACGTTGGAGGTAGATTCTCTGTACTAACAGCAGTAGGACTTTTACCCATCGCAGCCAGTGGTGTGAACATAGATGAAATGATGGAAGGGGCTAAAAAGGCTAGACTAGACCTTATGGAGACTTCCCTTGACAAGAATCATTGTTACCAGTATGCTGTGGCAAGAAACGCCCTATATAGAAAAGGCAAAACAATTGAGATCATGGTTAACTACGAGCCAAGCCTTCAATACTTTTCTGAATGGTGGAAACAACTTTTTGGTGAAAGTGAAGGAAAAGATCAAAAAGGAATATTCCCAAGTAGTGTGAATTTCTCAACAGATTTACATTCAATGGGACAGTACATACAAGATGGTATTAGAAATATCTTTGAAACAGTGTTACATGTGAACTCAGTAAGAGAAGATGTTGCCATAAAAGAAGCAAGCTCTGACCTAGATGGACTAAATTATCTATCAGGGAAAACCATGGATTTTGTAAACAAAAAAGCTTTTGAAGGTACAATGCTAGCTCATACAGATGGTGGTGTCCCAAACCTGATAGTTAATATTCCAGAGCTGACACCATACTATTTCGGATATATGGCGTATTTCTTTGAGAAAGCTTGTGGTATCAGTGGTTATTTACTTGGGGTTAACCCATTTGACCAACCAGGTGTTGAGGACTATAAAAGGAACATGTTTGCCTTATTAGGGAAGCCAGGCTTTGAAGTACAAAAGGAAGAACTAGAAAAAAGATTAAAATAACAATCCCAAAACCCAAGCCTTTAGGCTTGGGTTTTGTTAAATGGTTGAAATATACTTTGCTCTGTTAATAGGACTAAGCCCTAAAAGTTTTTTATAATTAAAGAAGGAAAATTCTCACAAATGTAGAAGTATATATCATTATGTTTTTTATATGGGGGGATTTTATATGATGGGTTCAGCATTAGTATCAGCCAGGGAATTTATTACACAAGAGTATCCGAACTGTAGTTTGGCAATCTTAGCTGGAAGTGTTGTGAGAGGGGAAGGTACAGAAACTTCAGATCTGGATATAGTGATAATCACTGCTGAAGAGGAGATGCCATATAGAAAATCACTTATTTTTCAAAAATGGCCTATCGAGGTTTTTGTCTACAATCCAAGCAGCTATAAGATATACTGTGCCAAGGGAGTAGAGCAAGCTAGACCCTCCCTTATCAGTATGATAGTGGAGGGGATCCCTATAATTGATAAGGAGAAAAACTTTCACCTTCTAAAAAGAGAAGGGGAGGAAATCCTAAAACATGGGCCGCCGAGATTATCGGAAGAAGAAACAGAGAACTATCGCTACCTGATTACTGACTTAATTGAGGATTTTAAGGGCTCAAATGATGTACATGAAAGCATCTTTATAGTTAATAAACTATCTTTTTTACTAGCGGAGTTTATAATGAGAATTAACCGTCGTTGGATCGGAGACGGAAAGTGGACTTATAAGGTACTTAAGGAGTTTGATGATGATTTAGCATATAGTTTTACTGAAGCCTTCACTTCCTTTTATTCAAAAGGGAAAAAGGATAAACTCATAAAATTCACAGAAGATATACTAGACCCCATGGGAGGGTTACTTTTTGAAGGTTATAACAGAGAAACTTAAAAAAGCATTACCACTAAAAAAAGCATTACCACTTAAAAAGTGGTAATGCTTTTAACTTAAAGGGCAACGCCTTTATCAGTGCTATCCTCAAGGGCTAAAAGATATTTTTTAATATCTAAACCGCCTCCATAACCCACTAGTGAACCGTCTTTGCCTACAACTCTGTGACAGGGTATAATAATAGGTATAGGATTTTTATTGTTTGCTTGACCTACAGCTCGAACACTTTTGGGGTTGCCAATATTTTTGGCAACATCTCCATAACTTACAGTTTTGCCATAGGGTATTTCTTTCAGAGAATCCCACACGGCCTTTTGGAAAGTAGTTCCTGATGGATTTAAAGGGATATTAAACTCTTGCAATTTGCCTTCAAAGAACAGACTAAGCTGGCGTGATGTTTCTACTAATATGGGATGAAGCTGTTTTTCCTCAAATTCTTCTGACATCTGTTTTTCTCCAAAAGCAATGGATGTCAAAGAAATATCATCACAGATTAATGTGAGTTTTCCAATGGGGGTTTCAATTATCTTATAATACATAACCCGAACTCCTTTATATTTTTTTTGATGACTACTCTCATCAAATATCTCCCAGTTATTCAAAAAAACTTTATTCTCTAGGTATTTTATTTAAAATATGAAAATAATTAAGTATATAGACTAGTACTTTAGTTACTAAACCATGTAGATATTTTACCACGGGATTCCTTTTATCACAATGGAAATATAAAGGTATACTATATATAACTACTAAAGGAGTTGATAAAAATGAAATACTGGTTATTAAAAACTGAACCTGATGATTATAGTCTAGATGATTTAAAAGCCGAAGGTGTAGGAATGTGGGATGGGGTAAGGAATTTTAAAGCTGCTAAATATATGAAGGAAATGAATGAGGGTGACAAAGTATTCATTTACCATACTGGTAAGGAAAAGCAAATTGTGGGGATTGGTATAGTAGCTAAAGAAAGCTATCTCGATCCAACAGATGAAAAAGAAAAATTTGTAGCGGTGGATATTTCATACCTTAGTGAATTAAAAAGACCAGTTACCCTGAAGGAAATAAAAGCTGATCCAGATTTTAAAGAATGGGAACTAGTGAATATATCCAGGCTATCTGTTATGCCAGTGAAAAAAGAATATTGGGAAAAAATACTGACCCTATCTTAGAATTTAATTAAAATTTACAAATATCCTTTATTGAATGAAGGATATTTTTTTGTTTATAGAGAAGTATACACATAACAAAAAAGGGGGGAAATTAATGACTAGAATTATTGCCCACAGGGGAGCATCGGGGGGTGCCCCAGAAAATACCATGTCTGCCTTTAAGAAGGCTTTAGATATGGGCAGTCATGGAATAGAAACGGATGTTCAGATGACAAAAGATGGTGTATTGATACTCTGCCATGATGAGACCGTTGAGAGAACTACTAACGGAAAAGGATTTATTAAGGATTTTACTTATTCCGAACTAAGAAAACTAGATGCAGGCATCAAATTTTCTGAAGAATTTAAAGGGGAGAAGATTCCTACACTAGAAGAATTGTTGCAGTTACTTAGTGGTAAAGAAATAATATTAAATCTAGAATTAAAATCAGGGCCCATTTTTTATCCTGATATAGAAGCAAAGGTTTTAGAGCTACTTTACAAGTACAATTACACAGATAACAGTGTGATTTCTTCTTTTAACCACTACAGTTTAGTGGAGTTAAGAAAATTAGATGAAGATATACGTCTAGGTGTCCTTTATATGTCTGGCCTTTACCAACCATGGAAGTACGCTAAAGACTTAGGAGCCAATGCTATCCACCCATATCTATACAGTTTAGCTCCTGAGATAATTAAAGGTGCTAAACTAAACAACATGCCCATAACAGTTTTTACAGTTGATGATCCTAAAATGATCAGAAACTTCATAAAAGCAGGAGTGGAACAAATCATTACTAACTATCCAGATGTGGCTCTACAAATCTTAAGTGAGGAAAGGTAGGGACAAAAGTGAACTATAAAAAAACGTTTGTCTTAGGTTTAGGGTTTTTTGTAATTAGTCTAACATGGCCCCTTTATAACACCTTTGTTCCCATATTTCTAAACAAGTATATCACTAGTGCCACCTTGATTGGATTTATCATGACATTAGACAACATAGCGGCTATAACACTTCAACCCTATTTTGGAGCCAAAAGTGATAGCACAAGAACAAAGTATGGACGAAGGATGCCATATCTTCTAATAGGTATACCACTTTCCGCTGTTTTTTTCTCAATGATTCCTTTCCATTTAGTAATAGAGGAAATTAGTGACTTATCTTATACAATATTTAATTGGGAAGTAACATTAGGTTTTATTTTTCTAATTTTTATAGTAACGTGCTTTAACCTATCCATGAGTATTTACAGAGCCCCTACAGTGGCCTTGATGCCAGATATAACACCACTTAAAGAAAGAAGTAAAGCAAATGGTATCATAAACTTCATGGGAGGCTTCGGAGCAGTTTTTGCACTTTTTGCAGGGGGAAAAATGTTTGCAGTAAAGGCAGGATTACCCTTTACAGTTTCTGCAATACTGATGCTTTTTGTTATCTTTGTACTGTATAAAACTGTAAAAGAACCTGAAAAATTAAAGACCGATGAAAAAGAAGAAAAACAAAGTATTTCTAAAGCTTTAGTAGGTTTGTTCAAAAGGGAAAACCGAAGCGCCTTACTTATACTGCTGGCTATATTTTTCTGGTTTGTTGGCTACCAAGGTATAGAGGCTACCTTTAGCTTATATGGAGTAAATTTTCTAGGTCTAGCGGAACATCAACCAGCCTTACTACTTGCAGGTTTTTCAGCAGCTTTCCTTTTAATGGCTATACCCAGTGGGCTTATTGGCACAAAAATAGGAAAAAGAAATACTATTTTAATAGGGATAATAGGACTGATGTCAGTGTTCCTAATACTAAATTATGTCGAAACAATTTTGTTGTTAAGGATATTTTTGATAGTGGGAGGTATTTTCTGGGCTTTTGTTAATATAAACTCATATCCAATGGTAGTTGAGCTGACCACTGAAGAAAAAATTGGAACCTATACTGGTCTTTACTATTTCTTTTCTTCCTTAGCAGCCATAACAGGGCCCGTAATCTTTGGATTGATTATTGATATAGTTGGGTATAAACACTTGTTTTTTACAGCCTTTTCAGCATTTTTCCTAGCGTTTTTATGTATTTACCTAGTTAAAAACCCATCTTTGGGATCTACTTCAGATATTGGCTCAACTGATGAAGTTGCAACCATTTAGCTAACTTATGCATATTGTAAAATATACAAGTAAGTAATAAACGTTGGAAGAACTCTATCTTATATACACTAAAAAGGAGGTATAATATGCAAAACTTATTGTATGATGGAAGCGACTTAGGTAACACCTACTCCATTGATAGCACAAAATTTAGGGTTTGGGCACCTACAGCTTTTGATGTTAAGGTAAAACTATATGAATGGGAAATGGACACAAATGGAAAAGAGTACCATATGGAAAAGGATGTTCAGGGAACCTGGGCAGTAGAAATCAAAGGTGATTTGAAAAATAAGTACTACACTTATATGATAGACCATGGAGAAACTATCAACGAATCAGTTGACCCTTATGTTAGGGCAGTTTCTTTAAACAGTACTAAGGGTATGATAATAGATTTAGAAGATACTAACCCAGATGGTTGGGAAAGGCTAAAGAAGCCTGAATTTAAGAATTACACTGATGCAATATTATATGAGATGCATGTTAGGGATTTTTCAATATATCCTCAGTCAGGCATGAAGCATAAAGGGAAATATTTAGCTTTTACTGAAAAGGGAACTAAAGGGCCAGGGGATGTTAAAACAGGATTAGATCATTTGATTGAGCTTGGGATTACACATGTACACTTACTCCCAACATACGACTTCGCCAGTGTAGATGATAACCGAGATGACCAATTCAATTGGGGTTACGATCCAAGACTGTATAATGTTCCCCAAGGCACTTACTCAACAGATGCAGGCAATGGATACACAAGAATCAAAGAATATAAAGAGATGGTAAAAGCATTAAATGAATCAGGCATAAGGGTTGTGGTTGATGTGGTATATAACCATACTTTTACTGTAGGTGATTCCCCTTTTGATCTTATTGTACCAAAATACTATTATCGAACAGATGAACAGGGCAACTATTACAATGGTTCAGGCTGTGGTAATGAAGTTGCATCAGAAATGCCCATGGTAAGAAAGTTTATTGTGGATTCTGTTAAATATTGGGCTACTGAATACAAAGTGGATGGCTTCCGTTTTGACTTGATGGCACTTCATGATGTGGAGACAATGAGACAAGTAAAAGAGGCATTATACGAGATTGACCCTGCTATAATAATATATGGCGAGCCTTGGCAAGCTGGTGGCTCACCCCTTTCTCAGGAGCAACAATTTACAAAGGGAAAGCAAAGGGGATTAGGTATAGCAGTATTTAACGATAACATAAGAAATGCAATAAAAGGAGATACCAACGGAGAAATAAAAGGGTATGTAACTGGACTAACAACTGAAAAAGAAGAAATAATCAAAGGAGTTATGGGATCAATTGATGATTTTGCCCAAAATCCTAATGAGTCTGTAGCTTATGTGTCCGCCCATGATGATTTGGCACTGTGGGATAAAATAGAAAAAAGCAATCCAAATGAGAGTGAACAAGATAAAATACGTATGAACCTCTTATCTAATAGCATTGTACTAACTTCCCAAGGGATACCCTTTTTACACGGCGGAGTAGAGTTTATGCGTACAAAATACGGAGTGCACAACAGTTATCAATCTCCTGACAATATAAATCAAATAGAATGGTCCCGTAAAGTGACTTATTATAATGAATTCTTGTTTATAGCGGGGCTTATAAAACTAAGAAAAGCACACCCAGCATTTAGAATGCCAACTGGTGAGCTAGTTCGTAAGCACATGGAAATCTTAGAGTCCCCAGCTGACACAATAATGTTCCAGATAAAAAATCATGCCAATGGAGACTCATGGAAGGATGTAGTGGTTATATATAATCCCAATAAAAATGACGTTATGGTACAACTGCCAAAAGATGAGTGGAACATTGTTGTAAATGACAGTAAAGCGGGTATTGAGATATTAGATAGGGTAACTGGATCTGTAATGGTTCCCAAAGTTAGTATGATGGTTATGTATAAAAATTAGTTTAAAATTAATTTTCAGAAATACGAAACCTTTTTTCTTTTAATTCGTCTATATAGGTGAAGGGAATTTAAGACTTGTGGTGATAAGTCAAATTAAGTGCAGTGAGAATTCCAACTTATTTGCCTAGAAATATCTAAAAAAGGCAGCATTCAATTAAGCCTAATGATATTTAGGCGTTTCCGAAAAGGATTACGCATCGAATATTATTCGATACTTATGCACTCCTTTCCGGTGCATAGAATTGGTGATTGCGTAGCAGCGCATCCACCATGCGCACAAATTTTCTTGCGGTAAGAACGAGAGCTCTTTTATGTTGATGTTTGGGGACTTCCTTATATTTTCTAGAATAGTATTTATTATAGACAGGTTCATATCGCGCAACTGAATTGGCAGCTTCAATTAAGTAGTAGCGAAGGTAGTGGTTTCCTGTCTTAGATATAGTAGTTCTCTCAGACTCAAAATTACCAGATTGTTTTCGCTTCCAGTAAAGGCCAGCATACTTTGCAAGCTTTGCCTCATTTTCAAAGCGTTCAATTTGGCCTATCTCTGCAATTATACCTGCAGCATAAACAGGGCCAACACCTGGTATGCTTAGCAGAGATTTAGATTCGGGTACTATTTCAAATAACTTTTCAATTGCCTTACTGATCTCTTTAATTTGATTATTAACAGCTTTAATCATCATGGCGTAAGATGCTAAAACAATATCTACTGAATCCTGCATGACCTTTCCGAGGCGATAAGAATCTCTAATAGCTTTACTAATAGATTTTGCAAGTTTTTCTGGATCACTAAAGCGACCTCGACCCTTTTCTTGCAGAAGAGTCACTAGATCCTCTAAAGGCATATCAGCGATTTCGTCAAGGGTAATAGAATCAGTTAGCAAATGCATCATAGTGGCACCAAATACAGATGTATCCACCTCTTGAGTAAGGGTGTTACATTTGTAATAAAGATTTTCTAAAAAATGTTGTTTCATCTCAGTTAACTGACAGATGAGCTGATAACGCGACCTAGTTAACCTTTGTAGGGCCACATACTTCTCCTCTTTAATCAAAGAAGTATTGAAGCGGTCAAAGCGGAGAAAGTCTGCGATACGATATGCATCGATCTCATCAGTTTTATCTTCGTCAAAAATCCCTTTAAATCTAGAGATAGTCTTAGGATTAATTACAGCGACCTCAATGCCTAAAGACTTTAACTCAGGATCTTCAGCTAAGAAAGTCGCTGGATGAAAACTATAGACAGAAGTCGATTCCATCCCTACTATGATTCGGTCGTACCTTATGAGCTCATTAAACTGAAAAATATGCTCTTTAATCTTTCTAGCTCCAACTAGACTATTGGGGAGCGATACTTTAAGTAAAATATGATCTTCACTATTAAGAAAACAAGTATCAAGTTTTTCAGAACTAACATCAATACCAACAAACAAATTCATGGATAGGACCTCCTTTCTTATTGAATTTGGAACGGCTTGGATACTGAACCCTATCCCTAGTTACCAACAGTCTGGCAACAACCTCGCGTATGAGTATTCTATACTTGCCATCCATAAGCTGCCCGAAGCTGCTAACATTCGGTATGTAGGGCAAGAGATACAGCTTGTGAGTTTGCAGTACAACTGTTGGCTGGGAGACAGTCTTAAAATGCAGTCTTGCTGCAGGGGGAGTAAGCCTTAATCCAGATAGATCCTTTTTCCATATACTAACTATTATCTAGGGAATAGGGCTCAATATCCAAGATAAAGTGATTTAATTAAGAATTACAGCTCTAATCCACCGCATTTATTCCATGGTCCTGTTGACATGGGGCCCCTGCACCCTCTGGACTCCCTTTTTTGGGCGGAAGTTGATATATACATATGTATGGCTTCCGCCACCAAGATTTTACCAGAGGGTGCTACCCCATATAAACAGGCTTTCACGGCATAAACGCTAGTTTAGATTTTAAGAAAAGTTATACTTTATTATTAAATTTGTTATATAAAACTTATTATACGAGGGGGGGTATAGATGAAAAAAAGATACGTTGCAATAGTGGGTATTACTTTCTTGTCTATATTATTACTAGTTGGGTGTAACTTCGGGGGCAATACTTTTTTTACAATTGAGTTTACCAATAGTTCTGATATGACGATGGTGTTAAACGGAACAGTAGTGGGTAACGAGGGTTTTAGCACTAGACAAGGGGTTAACAGGGTGGTTGTCATTAAGGATGACGAGCCTGTTTGGATTGGACAGTGGGAATTAGAGGAAGGAACTATTGAAGAGTTTATCACAGCTATTTCCAACGATGGGAGCTGGAAAGTTACACAAACAAAGCAAGGTATAGTAGGTATTGAGCTAATAGATCAAGTAGGATCAGATACTTAAAATAAAATCCCAGCGTCGATATGCGTATCGATGCTGGGATTTCACCTTTACTATAACACTTTATGCTGCTACTGTTTTTTCCTTAATCCTCACATATTTCCATTTTCCCATTTTAAATAGAGAGTAGTTTAACATTCCTGAAGCAAATGTAGAAGCACTTATTGCTAGCCACACTCCAGTGGATTGTAGGTTGAACACAAAGGCAAGTATATATGCCAGTGACACCCTAATTCCAACCCAACAAACTAAAGTTATATAAAAAGGATATTTTGTGTAACCTGCACCCTGCATGGTACGGGATAATATAATGGTCATAGCATGAAATGGCTCAGACAAAGCGATTATATACAAAAAGTTTTTGCCTATTCTAACCACTTCAGGATTAGGTGTATCTAAGAAAAAGTTAATTAAAGGTTCGGCGAAAAAAACAAATATTGAAGCGAAGAAAATCATTAAGCCAGCTCCTAAAATAGTACAGGCTTTTCCACTGGCTTCGGCTCTATCTAGCTTCTTTGCGCCTATATTCATCCCAGAAAGGGTGGCAGCGGCTGTACCAATGGCAAGGCCTGGCATAAGGGCATACTGACTTAGATTTGTACCAATACTAAATGCTGTTATTGCCAAACTTTGGGCTGCAGTTCTTGCTAGTATTGCGAATATCAAAAAGGTGCTGGCATTTCTAGAAAGACCTTGAAATGCAGCAGGAAGACCTATGTTTATAATCTGTTTCGAATTTTCCCATATAGGCTTTATCATATGTTCTAACTTTACATGGAGGATAAATCGGCCACTTAAAAGAGCACTCCAACCTAATGTAGCACCAACTAGTCTTGAGATAGCAGTACCAATAGCGGCTCCCATAACACCCATCTCTGGGAATATCCAAATACCAAAAATAAAGAAGTAATTAAATATTACATTTGTGATGTTCATAATAATATCTATTACTAGAGGTGTCTTTGTATCTCCTGCACCTTGAAAAATTGCTCTAGCTATAAAATTTAATAGGAAAAAAGGTATAGATAGAAAAAAAACAGTCATATACTGAACAGATAAAGTTAAAACAGCATCACTAACTCCTAATATTTGCAGACTGAAGCGGTTTGTAAGTAATCCAAAAGGAACCATAAATGCAGCAGCCAAAAGACACAAAAAGAAAGACTGACCGGCACTTAAAGAGGCACTTTCCCTATCCCCTTTTCCAATATTACGAGCAACCATAGCTGTGGTTCCTGTAGAGATACCCATTACTAAGACCATCATCAACATTACTATGTTTCTACCTGAACCTACTGCTGCGATGGCGTCTTCTCCCAATGAGCCAACCATCTTTAAATCTATTGTACCTATTGAGACCTGTAACAACGACTGTATTACGATAGGCCATGCTAGATAAAACACATTTTGATATAAGTTATCATTATTAAGCAAAAAATCTCTTTTTTTGCTATGAGCTAAGCTCCCCATAAACTGTCTCCTCCTTTTCTATATTAATTATAACATTTCGAAGAACTTATATCTAGAGTATCGAAGTAAAAAACGAAATTTAATTGTAATAAACTATTAATTCCTTTGAACATATTCCTTTAGATATATCCATATACAAAGAGAAAGAGAAAAATTAAAAAAAGATCACAAAATCTTTAACCCTTTAAAGGAAAATTTCGAAATATATAGAATATAAATATAATGGTCTAATTATAAATCTTAGGAGGGATTTTATGTTCGTTAGAAGTAGAATGACAGAAGATATTGTAACTGTAAAACCAGATAGTTCTTTGTACGACGCACTAGTTTTATTTGAAAACCATCACTATGAAGGTTTACCTGTAGTGGAAGGGACTAAACTTGTTGGTGTAATTACGGAAAAAATCATCATGAGGGAATTCGTAGCTTTTTGCGCTAAACAAAATATTGCAGCTGGGACGGATGTGGAGTTACCCATACCCTTTTCGGAAAGTAAACTTGACTTAGATGTAAACAAAAGAAGGATCGCACAGTTTTTGCATTACAGAAAAGTATCAGAACTAATGGCAACACAAATGGTTACAGTTGATAAAGAAGATCCAATTGAGCTAGCAGCAGATTTAATGCTACAAAGGGATGTAAATGTTTTGCCAGTTGTAAATGAATTTGGAGATCTAAAAGGTATAATTGGAAGAACTGATATCTTAAAGGTTTTTGATGAGGTATTTGGTATTAAAGAAGAGGGAGAGAGAATAACTATCGCAATAGACGATGCAGTAGGGAAACTCGCACAAATATCCACAGTGTTAAGGAATGTAAAGGTAAACATCATATCCATTGTTACAACTCAACCAAGATACCGTGATGTATGCTTAGTAATTTTAAGGGTAGACCAAGGAGAAAAAGCAAGGGAAGCCCTAAGAAAAGCAGGATTCAAAATATTGTTCCACTAAAAAAAGTGCCCAAGGCACTTTTTTTAGTGACAATTTGACATACACCATACTCTCTTGATATTGTTAAAATAAAAAAGGTTGGATAAATAATGGAAATAACCCGTGGTAGTAGGATGCTATTAACTAAAGTTGCTAAGGACATTAAAAGTCCTGTGCTGGATTACGGTAGTAAAAATGGTGAGATAGCTGTTCAGATGGATTGCTTTTTTGCAGATCACAACATAGCTAATAAAACGGATATAGACCCAGTTAAATGTTTTTATGTCAGTGAAATAAATGAAGTAACTACCTCCTTTAACACAGCCATATTTACAGCCCAGTATTCTTTGGAGTTTAACAACATGTTAATTGAGGAAATCATGGAAGTACTTCCTCTAAAAGGGGAGCTGTTAATAATTATATCTAAAAACTATACCTTAAATAGTATAGAAATATTGCCGTGGAAATGGAAAGTTGTTGCAGAGGATAATGATTTTACGATTATCAGTATTGTAAAATCAAAGCATTTTACAGTAAATAGAGATAAGTATTTAGAAGATTTTACTGTAAAAACTAACAACATCCCTGTGGATTTAATAACAGATCCATCAATCTTCTCAAATAGAGAACTTGACAGGGGAACTAAGGCTCTCCTAGAAAAAGTAGAGCTAAAGGAAGGTCCCCTTTTGGATATAGGGTGTGGCTCAGGTGTAATAGGTATTGTTGCTAGCAAGTTAATAAAAGGGAAGATAACCATGCTAGATGTAAACCTTAGGGCGCTAAAATGGGCTGAACATAACGCACAAAAAAATAACACATCCGATTATGAAACAATCCCGAACCAAGGATTTAAAGAATTAGGTAGAAAAAACTTCTATCAAACTATACTCTCTAATCCTCCGTACCATTCAGATTACAGTGTAGCAAAAGAGTTTATCGAAGAAGGCTACAAAATGCTAAAAATGGGTGGAACCATGTGGTTTGTAGTAAAAAAACCAAATTGGTACCTAAAGAAATTTGCTTCTGTTTTTGGAGGAGTTAAGCTAATAGAACATGATGGCTATTCAATAGTTTACGGAGAGAAAAGACCCATTGTAAAAAAAGAGAAGGAAAAAAAGACAACAAAAAAGCACCAAAAGCGGATGGAATCAACTAAGAAAAGAAGAATATAGAATTTTGTTGAGGATGGTCTTGTACCATAATATTCACCAATTGAGGAGCAGGAAGGCCCAGTGTCTTCACGTATATCTAATACGTGAAGACACTGGGCCTTAACAACACAAAAAAGCTGGAGGTTTTGAGCTAAGGATCTAACTTAGTTCTTTTTCTATCTCCTCTTCTATATACTTTTGCTTCTCATCAACTTTTTTATAGTCCATGGCAGCCACATAGTATTTTTCTATCTCTAAATGTAAGCTTCTTGCTTCTTGAATGTGGGGAATTCCCATTTTAAATAAGTCTTCATATTTTTTGTTTAAGGAATCAATTTCTTTTTTACGACGTTTATCTATATCTATTGGCAAGCAAAGGGCATACATGTCAACTAAAATATCTGTTGGCCTTACTGGGTTAAAAACATGGGGAGCAGTTCCATCGAGGATTACCACATCTAAGGTAGGGATAATCACCATATCTACACTATTTGGGTCAAATGCACAGTGATATATTTCTGTATCAAAACCAGCAGATATTGCTGCTTCTGCAATTTTCTTCATCATTGTTGATTTGCCAGTTCCTGCCCTGCCTTTAACAAAGAATCTAGTTCTTATACCATCTGTTAGTTCTTCATAGAAATTAACGGAACCATTTGGGGTTATAGCTCCAAAGAACATATCAGTACGCTTCGCTGTCTTGTTTTCTTCCCGATTACCAACAATTATTTTAATAAGATTTTGTGTAACATCATCTGCAGCACCAAAATCCATTTCACTTAGATAAATCTGCTCCAAATCATCATGAACTAATTTGGACTGGTGAAAAAGACTATAGGCTCTTTTGTAGTGTATTGCTATTTGTGATCTCATTTCAATAATTTCTTTTCTGTAGGGTAAAAGCTTTTCTCTATCCCAGCACTCACCTAAATTGATTATTTCATCTACTATTCCAGGATATTTAGGATCTATTACATGGGGTGCAGTTCCATCTACTATTGCAACCCTATTGTCTATGATTATACCATCTAATGAATTATTATCCGAAGAGCAATGAAGGTAAGTTATATCATAACCCTCCTTTAGATATTTTTCGCCTAGCTTTCGTGACATAGATGATTTACCTGTACCTGGGCCACCTTTAAGAATAAAAACTCTATCTAAACCAGATAACACATTTTCATAAAAGGAATAAAAGCCTTGAGAGGTATTTCCACCGGGATAAATGTTTTTTATTTTGCCTGTCATATAGGTCACCTTCTTTTTATATGTTAAAATAATAATAAGCATCTTACAAAACCATTATATGTGCCCATACAGACAGTGTGACAGTTAAAGGAAATTCACCATAATCAAAAGCTAAGAAAAACCGCCTAATTGTCCAACTAAGGAGTTGAAATTCATGAAACCACAGTATAGCTTTATAGCAAACGAAAACTCCGCCATAAAAGATGAACTACAAAAAAAATACAACATATCTCGCAGGGAATATCGTAGAATTAAAGCCCATGGTCAAGTATATATAAATACTCAATTGCAAAAAGCAACATATCCCTTGACTAAAGGGGATAAAGTTGAAATATACATAGTAGAAGAACCAAATATGGAGCCTCAGGACATACCTTTAGACATAATTTATGAAGATGAGTACCTAATTGTTATAAACAAGCCAGGTAACATATTAGTACATCCAGTACATGAAGAAAGAACACATACCATAGCCAATGGCCTACTATATTATCGAAACACTAAAAACGAGAACTGGGGCATTCATCCTATACATCGCTTAGATAGGGAAACATCTGGATTGGTACTTTTTGCAAAGACATCCTATATACATAAAATGATGGGAGAATCCCTTGAAAAAAAGAATATAAACCGAGAGTACCTGGCTGTGGCAGAAGGAAACTTTTTCAAAAAACAGGGGGAAATAAACTTGCCTATTTTGGATATACCTGTGGCAAAAAGAGTGGATCCTGAAGGTAAAGAGGCAATAACACTATACAAAGTGGTAAAAGAATACAAAAAATATAGCCTAGTTAAGCTAAAACTGTTGACAGGAAGGACTCATCAGATTAGAATTCATTTAAAGGCAGTGGGGAACCCACTTGTGGGGGATACCCTTTACAACAGGGCAAGTAAATTGATTTCAAGGCAGGCTCTCCATGCATTTCGCCTTAGCTTTGATCATCCCATTACAAAGGAAAAGATGACATATACAAGTAAGGTTTCTAAAGATTTTTATAATCTTTTAAGAGTTTTATAAACTTAGTTTCAAGACGGGGGAGGAGAAATTTATGAAAAAAACGCTTATTGTTTTAGCAGTTAGTGTAGTGCTGCTTTTTGTGGTTTTTTCAATATTGACCAGCTATTACACTGACTACTTATGGTACCAAAGTATGGAAGCTACGGAGGTATTTCTAAAACCCTTTTTAGCTGAACTACTGATAAAAGGCGTGTTGTTGATTGCAGGCTTTACATTTATCGTTGTAAATATTTTGCCTATGATTTCAATACTTGAAATACCTGCCATTAGGATAGTACAAAATGGTGAGGAGCAAAGTCAGCAAAGCTTTAAATTCAGTAAAAAACATGGAATTATCCTATCATTGGTATTAGGTCTTATATGGGTAGGAGCCCTTCCAAGTATATGGGATAAAGTATACCTATGGCTAAATTCAAGTACCACGGGAGTTGTAGATCCTATTTTCGGGTGGGATGAATCTTTTTACCTTTTCACATACCCATTATTAAGCACCATCAGTGGGTCATTTATAACACTGCTAATACTCACTGCATTGCCCTTGGCAGCAGGGTATTTCATGCTTATGAACTCAAACTTATACCATAAAAAAGCTCAGGCCATGAAATATGCAAAGACTCAAGGAGCGATTTTTCTAGCACTATTTTTTGTATGGTTTGCCTTAACTCGCTATCTAGGGATGGCATCCCTATTGTTAAGTGAGGGAAGTAGATTCTACGGAGCAGGATACACAGATGTTCATGCAAGGCTACCACTTATACGAATCCAACAAGTAATAGCCCTAATTTTAGCCATAGTTTCTTTAGTTAATATTAGGTATAAGCAACTTAAGTTAACAGCAGGTACAGCCATATTGCTAGTGCTGGTTATGGTTGGATCAGGAATCTACTCTGCAGTTATTCAAAACTTTGTGGTAAACCCCAATGAATCCCAAAGGGAATCCCAATATATGACCAATCATATTGAGGCAACTAGAAGGGCATACGGTTTAGAGAATATAAAGCAAAAGGAATACCCTATCAGTAATGAAGGGATAACAGTTGATAAGTTACAACAGAACCAACAAACAATAAATAACATACGACTTTTAGACTACAGACCTTTAAGGCAACATTATCAGCAAAACCAATCATTAGGATTGTTCTACGAATTCGTAGATGTGGATATAGATAGATACATGATAGATGGAGAGTACCGTCAGGTCATGTTAGCCCTAAGGGAGCTTAACATTAAATCCTTAGCCGATGAGGCACAGACAGCAGTTAACCATCATTTCCGTTACACCAATGGATATGGTGTGGTTATGTCACCTGTAAACCAGATTACCTCTAATGGTCACCCCACATACTTTATGAGGGATATGCCTGTTAATAGCAGTGTGGATATAACCTTAGAAAGACCAGAAATTTACTTTGGTGAGCTTACAAACCAGTTTGTAGTAGTGAACAGCAACTATGACGGAGTAGAGCCCTATCATGGTGAAGACGGTGTGGAGCTAAACCTTTTAAGAAGGCTGCTTTATGCCAATAAATTTAACAGTTCAATTCTACTACTGTCTGGAGAAATAACACCAGATAGCAGGATTATGTACCATAGAAACATAGTTGATAGAATACAAAAGATCGCTCCATTTATCGAGCTGGATAATGACCCTTATCCAGTTGTGGCAAACGGAAGGATATACTGGATAGTAGACGGTTATACAACTGCCTCAACCTATCCTTACTCTAGACCAACTAGAAACTATAACTATATAAGAAACTCTGTAAAGTTTGTTGTAGATGCATATGATGGTACAGTGGATATATATCAGTTTGATGATAATGATCCCATAATTGAAGCATGGAAAGGCGTATTTCCTGACCTTATAAAAGATCGGAATCAATTTCCTGAATATCTAAAGGCTCATATAAGGTATCCAGTGGACTACTTCAATGTGCAAAGTGAGATTTTGAGGACTTACCATACAACTAATCCTGCGGAATTCTACAACAGAAATGATGTGTGGGAAATTGCTGTGGAAAGATACAATAGCAGTGAAGTTCAAGTTGAGCCATACTACGTAACAATGCAACTACCAGAAGGTGAAGAACAAGAATTTATTCTAAAGCTTCCATACACACCAATGAACAGAAATAACATGGTGGCATGGTTAACGGCTAGAAATGACGGAGAGAACTACGGTGAGCTAGTACTTTACCAATTCCCAAGGGGTCAGGCAGTTGCAGGACCTAGCCAGGTAGAAGCATACATTGACCAAGACTCTCAAATCTCAGGTCAGCTTACATTGTGGGGCCAAGGAGGTTCAACGGTAATCAGAGGTAACCTACTAACAATACCAATCAACGGCTCAATGCTTTACGTGGAACCCCTTTATATATCATCTGAAAATAGAAGTGTACCTGAACTAAGGCAGGTAATAGTTTATTATAACGATGTGCTAGTAATGGAGCCAACATTAGAAGCAGCACTTACACGAATCTTCGGTGAAGGAAGTATAGAAGCACCAGAGCTACCTGAACCTATAGATCCAGTAGACCCAACGGACCCAACAGACCCAACGGATCCTATAGATCCAACAGACCCAGGAACAATAGAAGATCCTAACCTTAGAAAATTAGTAGAAGATATAAATACTGCCTTCGAAAACATGGAAAGAGCACAAAGGGAAGGAAGATGGGCAGACTACGGAAGATATTTAGAAGAAGTAAAAGATTTAATCAGTAGATTAGATGGAAATACAAATTAACCAAAAAAGCCGACCAAGAAAAGAAATTGGTCGGCTTTTTTGAACATAGACCTTATTTCTGCCCCACTTACGCAATCTAAAGGACTATAATAAGGTAAAACAAAAGAATCTATGTGACTAGTATTTTGAAGTTTTTGCCAGTTATATTTACACTAAAAGGATGTCTTATTTTATAGATGTTCGTACACCCAAGTAGTTACAAATTGATTTTACCTAGCCTATTTTATTACAATATTATTAAAAAGAGGCTAAACTTGTAACTTTTTTCAAAGTCTCACGACTATGTAGATGTAAAAGTAATGGGAGGGGTTTATATGAAGAAAAAAACTTTATTAGGGATACTGATTTTTGCTATAGTGATCACTTTAACCATAATTGATCCTTTGATATATAGGGATATTATAAATGGTATTAGAATTGATAGAATGATTAAATCCCATAGCTTTCAAGAACTACACTTTTCTCTTTTTGAGGAGATGAGTCTTAAAAAGGCCAATGACCTTCTTCTAAAACATGGAGATGCATTACTAGAGCAGAATCATTATAAAAGTTTGGTATATATAGAGGATTATAACATTGACGGAAATTTAGACTTACTCCTTGCTGAGGCTAATTATCAGATTTGGGAAAGGAGTTCAATGATAAGTGGTCCCTTTGAAAAGCTAGCTAGTCTTAGATATGCAAATAAGCTGGCCCAAGGAACAGTTGATAGGTACTTTGTTCCTGACCTTATATTTCATCTTGGGCTAGGTGAAGAGATATTTAGTAGTCGCCATTACTTAAGTGAAGAGTATGAAACAGTATACAATGATTATATAGGCCATGAACTGGCACTGATGATTATTGAACTTATTGAGAGGGATGTCATATACACCTCTGATGCTAAATACTGGTGGGTACCCACAGATTTGAATATCCAGGAGAATAAACAAGAAGCTATAGAATACTTATTGGACTTCTTACATGAGGATTCACCAAAAATATATGATAGAACAATACATCACATTCTCAATAGTGAAAAAGAAAGCAGCCATGACTCAGTTCTACGCTCATACCTTAAAGAAAATAATATATATGAACAATATATTGGAAAATACATGCTACGGAAAAAAAATCCTAGAACAATAATGAACCTAAACCCAGAAATCTATGATAAATTAGCTCAAGTATATCCACAGCTAGATTCCATAAAAGATATGGATATTATAACAAATACCTATCAACATATAATTAAAGACGGAGGGCCTTATTTATATATTAAAGGAATTAAATCAACAGAGGAAGATTCAATTTCTGGGTATTATAAGATTAACTTAACAGACGGTAGTAGTGAATTTACCCCTTTTGGAGAAAAAAATATCATCTGGCGCCAAGACGGTAAATATGCTATAAATCAAGAACATAACCATGACTTTGATAGTGCTGATAGAATGACCGTAGAATCAATAATTGAGATTTATGATGAAAACCTTGAACTAATTGATAAACTAGTATTTGATGAACAGTTTTATATGTGGGCTAGATGGGTTGGTGCTGAACTGATATTAGAGGGAGGGGGAGTTAGAAGGGCTTATAAACCGGAAACTGGGGAGCTAAAGAAAGATAAATTAGAAATTGACCTTGAAAATATAACAGGCATTGCCGTATCATATTATACTCATGAGGGTGTAGCATCAGAACAAATCTTGCTACCCATAGACCTTGGCAGAGGTTCAATGGTGTATACCCCAAGCTTCAGATATTTTGGAGAAGATGGTGAACTCATTTATGAAACAGAACAAAATGTAAAAGTTGATTCTATTGCAGCCAATGAATACATGATTATATACAGGGTATACAAAGAAATCGGATTTTATGTCTATGATTTTAAAGAAGAGAAGCTAAACTTCATTGAAACCACAGCTGAACCATTGGCCATACATGAAGATGGGATTTATGTCTTGAATTTTTTAGACATAAACTTATCTGTTTTAAGTAAAATGAATATGAGTGGAGAAATAGAAAAAAAATACAACTATTATAACCCCTTTACTGAGATTAATACCATAGGTAAAGAAGTGGAAACAATGACGGGCAGAGGTAGTCAAAGAACATTGAGATAAAAAAATGTAGGAATGAAACTTTTTACCCCCTTTTTCGTCTATAATGTATGTTATACATAAGACTTTAAGGGGGATTTTTCTTGCAACTTTTATTAGAAAAACACAAAAAGAAAATAGGTGTATTACTTTGTATTATTGCTTTTACTTTGTTTTTAGGTTATCCCCACATACATTTTATTTATGGAAAAATCCTTTTCAATAACGGAAAATACCATAAAGCTATAGGAATTTTAAACAACTGCAACTTGCCTAATCAAGTGAATCCATACCTAGTTAAAGCCTATTTTCAGATAGGAGACTACGAAGGGGGGTTACATCAATTGACTGAGGTAAAGACAGAAAGGGATATAATTGATATATTAGAAAAATACGGTTCCTTTCTATTGGACAGGGGAAACTACGAAAGTATTATTAAATATATTAACTTAGCTGAAAATGTTTCAGAGGAGTTTAGGGAGATTTTGATTAGTGCTAGCTATAATCAATACCTTGCCAAAGGTAATGATAAAGATATTAAAAACGCCATGATTCTTAGAAATATGGACACACACATAGCCGATGAGATAACCATTGCCTATCTAACGGAATTTAAAGATTTTGATGGTCTAAAAAAACTCCAACCTTTGGTAAAGCATGAATTAAAGGATATCTACACCGAAGAATTCGCAAGGCTTGTATATACAGACTTTATCAATGTAGAGCATGACAATATAGAAGAATACATAGAAATAGCACAAGAAAATTATTCTGAAGAAATATACCAAAGGTTCTTAGAATTAGTTGGGGCATATTATTGGAAAAATTATGAGTATTTGTTTGACAATGAAGCTTATAAGTACTATGCAACCCTAGGCAGGCTATCCCAAAAATATAATTACACAATAGATAACATTGTTTCACACCTGAGAAATCTTGATCAGCAAATCAGTGAAAATTATAAGCAGGTATTAGAGTTAATTCAAGGTGGAAACATGCTCCAGCTCGCCACAACAGATAGTATGGGCCACAGTGATTTTATCTCATCTGGCAATGGAGAATTTACATACTCTAACTTTCGAAAATTTGACGTTACCTATGGCTATAATCATCAAAGTGGGCAAAATATTAAACTTATGGACGAAGTTTTTTTAGAGAAAGTATGGAGCCATGAGAGGGATTACTACTATCAAGTACACTATTTCGAAGGCAAGGATATACTGAAATTTTACGACCGCAACCGCAATCTAATCCATGAGTTAGAGCTAGAAATGAGTTATGACCACATGTGGGTGGCTGACAACAAATTATATTATAAATATAGTCAATACTCATCAGATAGGGGTATAGTTCTAGATGTGTCCACGGGATTAGAACATGAAGCCCCTCAGATATCCAGTTATTCTTTTTTAGATATTCCCAAGAAAATATCTTTTGTGAACAATGGGTTACAAGAATTTGAAATTGATAAATTAGGTAATGAGCTAATCTATCATCGCTTTAAGGGTGATGAAGTTACACTTGTGGAACGAAAAAATAGTAGATGGCTACCACAGGTAGGTTTCTACTTTAGTAACTACAACAAAACAACTGAAGTTCAAGACAGCACCTTTATAAATGGCATATTCCTTGACTATTGGGATGAGACTATATACGCCTTAATCCCCATAGAAGAAAATTTCCTGCAATTAGTCATGATGGATGATAAGGGAATTATTCAAGATACACTACCATTTTACACAACCAACGGCCACACTATGCCCAACATTAGCGCCCCTAGGGGGAAGTTGGGGAAATAAAATGAGGCATATCTGTTTTACAGATATGCCTCATTTTATTTATTTGTCCATTAGTTCAGCGGGCTCAAGCTTTAATACTTTGTACATAGGGTACGTAGTTACAATGGCCGTTAGTATCAATACAACAACAATAGTGCCAATTATTGTTACTAATCCAATGGTAAAGTCACCTGTTAGGGTTAAGAGAAATATTGGTATAAAAGCATAAACAGCAGCTTCTATAAATATGATTAAAATCTCCTGATAAAAACCTATTACAATATCTCTAGGTGAAGCCCCTAAAGCAATTTTGATACCAAATTCATTTTTTCTTTTTATAACCGATTGTGAGAAAGTTCCGATTAAGCCAATTAAAGTTATACCAACAACTAAGAGGATATAATCCCTAAGATAGTAATAGTCCTTTACAGTGATTCCAATTGTTTCAACCTTTAGCATACCCTCATACAAAGAAAAGACATACAAGAAAAGCAATAGGGAAAAGAAAATTTGGACAATCATTATCCTCTTAGTTGTTTTATCAACCTGATAAAAACTATTAGATGATGTGTTCCCTTTTATTATATCCGATGGTTCAAAGTTTAGTGCCACTTTAAGTGGAAGGCGAGTGTTAATAAAACCAAAGATAAAAGGCAAAGGTAAAAGAATCACAAGATGAAGTGGCGTAACCCCAATTGGTTGGCTGAAAGTGAACAAATTAGAAGCTATAAACTGAGTAAGCAAGGCTGTGCATGCTGAAAGTAAGCCCACAATATATAAGTCAGATGAAATAAGCTTTTTTAAATATGCATGGGTTGCTCCTAAAGATAAACGGATACCAAACTCTTTTTTTCTATTATATACCGATAAAATAGTTAAATTGATGATATTTACACATGAGACAATTATGAGTATTATTGAGCCCATTAGGTATAAACTGAAGTTATGAAAGTCCGTTTTTACTGGAGACTCATGAGAAACATCAATGATTCCCTCTGGAAGGAGATTTTGAAAATACTCACCCAAATCCCTTGAAGTATTAGAAATTATGCTAGAGCTACCCTGTAACCTTACTTTAACACCTTCATTATTACTGCTACTATCAATATTTCTCATAAAGTGAAGGGGAATAATTATTATATCATCCCAGATGCTATAGGAATATTCCAGACCAAGTACTCCTACTACTTCAAAGGTTGACCCATCATATAGACTGATTTTATCGCCGATTTCAGCTACGTTTTTACCCACAACTGCATATTTGCTATCGCTAAGGCTTTCTTCTGAAGTTAAATGCCTTCCTGCCTTTAGTGGTGGTAAAAACTCTGGTATAGCTCTGTAGCCTTGATATATAACATCATAATCGGATACAAATGGCCAAATGGAGAACTGAACTTCATTATTTTTCACATGCTCTAAAAGTTTTATGTATATTTCTGATTTTGAAGGAGGCTCACTACCATCTGTAAAATAAGTTACCTGTATATAATTATTTGTGTCACCAGAGTAATAGCCATCAAACCTGTACTTAGCAAATTGAAAATGATTGATGCTTAATGAAATGAACAAAAATCCAATTAGAAAGCATATAAACATAAAAATATAGAAGGGATTTTTTGTCTTATGGTGCTTGTTTAATGGTTTAATCATATAATCCCTCCACTTTATAGCTCTTTGTCTAATAACTTTACAACTTCAATTTTATAGATGCTAAATATAGGATATAAGCATATTAGAACAGATAATAACAGAACTAGAAGCAATATTGATAATATAGTAATGTACCCAATGCTTAGACTTGTTAGCATTGCTACTATAATATAAATGAAGCTGACCAATACAGTTGAAATTAGAAAGAGATTAAATACATCCTTATAAAAATCTAAGGAAATCTTTGTTAAGGTAGCACCCAATGCAATTCGCACTCCAAATTCATTTTTTCTTCTATCCACTGACTCAAGGAGTGTGCCTAATAATCCGATCATTGTAATAGTGAGCATGACACCTAGAAAAATAAAGTAATGCGTCATACTAGATAGATTATTTTTTATTCCAGTATAATAATAATTTTCTAAGGTTGTGAAACTAAAGTGATTATTAAAGGCAGCATTGATTTCATCGATGAACTTATCTATATTGACATTATCATGAATAGCAACAAAGAAATTTGAAAAACGTTGAACAAAATCATCTATGTTAGCCACACTTATGTTATTCATTGCACTTGGAGCAAGGGGGGCAAACATCATAACATCTAGTTTTTCAACTATTTCATATCCATCTGGTGAGCGTAAATCTTTAAGAAATTTCTGATTTGAATCCAGTATACCTACAACTTCAAAACTCAGATTAAAATGTTGTTCGTGAAAGATAGTTCCTATATCATAGTCCAAACCCAACCGGTGTGTAATTATTACAGGAATATGTTCCAAGTCATTGGAAAAATCATTGTCATTGAAGCTACGCCCCTTAGCTATATTCAATAAATCGGCTTCTAAATAAGGTTTATCAATATGCATCAATGTGACTACTCCGTAGTTTATTGAATTGGCATCTAAATGTCTATATCCCCTAAGCTCATTCATCCCTGCAAAGCCTTCTACAGATGTACCAAAGGCTTTTATAGAAGGATTATTTGATAACCATGTGTAAACTTCATTAAAATCAGGTTGTGGACCCGAGCTGAAAGAGTCATCTCTTATTATGGTGTTATTTCCCATGAAGGATTTTGCTTGGGAATAGTTGCTAAAAATATTTTCTATAAATCCACCAACAAAGAAAAATGCAATCAGGCTTATACAAATTTGAAGAATTATGGCCTTACTAACAACAGGATTTTTCTTAAATAATGATAGAGTGTTTTTTAACATTTACTTTACCTCCCTTTCATAGCATCTTTAGGCTCAAATTTTAGTGCTATTTTCATTGGGATGGTGGTTGTAGCAATTCCACATATTGAAGGAACTAAAATGGCCATTGTTAAGTGTGAAGGCGTAATATCTATAGGTAATGTGGTATCTATATAAAGAGATGCTATAAACTGAGTAGTGATGGCAAGACAAGCTCCAAAGAAACAAAGCAGTATCATGTCAAATAGTACCAACTTTTTAATAGAACCATCTGTAGCTCCTAGGGCTCTACGTATTCCTATTTCTTTCTTTCTTTTATGTATCCAAAAGGATGATAGGTTAACTACATTAACACATGTAATAATCAAAACTAAAATGGCGATGACTGTGTATACAATAAAATTAAAAAGGTCTAGCCCATGATCTTCGGGCTGATATATATATACATTTGAATAACTTGGAAATCCGTTAATTGTACTCTGTAATTCTAACGCAGCATTAAGGGCCCTTGTGGAACCATGTAGCCTGATGGTACCAAACTTATTTCCTTCACCTACTGGGAACAATGTTTCTGCAAATCCAAAAGGTAGATAAACAGTATCATCCCAAGTACTACCCCTATGCTCCATTCCTATAATACCTATTATTTCAAAAGTAACCCCATTAAAAACAAGGTTATCATACCTGTCCGCAATGATCTTACCAGCCAATGCTATAGGCTTAGAGCCTTGAGTTTCATCAGGAGTAAAATGCCTGCCTATAATCAATGGAGGCAAATAATCAGGACTCTCCTTATAAGCTTGAAATGCAATGGCAATATCTTGAGGAATCCCCGAGCCGCTCCTGTTTACCGGGGAGTACAAAATTTCATTCATGCCAATGATTTCAATCAATTTATTGATAATATCAGACTCTTTAGAAAAATCACTGGAATCGTACTCTATGTAGTAGATATCTTCTGGATTTCCTATATAATTTGCAGCGTATGCTTCTTTTGCCACATAATACTGGCTAATAGCTAAGGATATAGCCACAAAGCCAGCCACATAGCTTAAAAGCAAAAAAACAGATAGAATCTTTTTATACCTAAATGTTTTAAATATAGACTTAAACATTACCCCACCCCTTAAATTTAATTATAATAATTATATTATAAAAAAAATTAAATGAAAAGAAGGAAATGTAGAAAAGATATAGAATGTTTTAATAAAGGGTAAAATTATGAATAAAAATAATTGGGGGATATTTGAGATGAAAAAAGTATTTTTTAGTTTTTTGATTGTATTAATTCTAGTTTTTTCGATTCGCCAAATCTGGTTACATAGAAATAATGAGGAAACTAAACCTGTAATGTTCGGACAAGGAACAGTAATAACCAAGGGTGATGGGGAACCCCACGAGGGTGGATTTAATCTAGAACTAGATAATAATTTTTTTGATTATAACATTAAATTTATGAATTTTATACAATCAGATCAAGTGATGGAGTTTGGAGTTCTAATATTTATTGACTATGAACAGGTTGTCTATGAAGTTAATGGTGAAGAGTATGATATGTACGTATTTGAAGTAGGAGGAGATGAAGAAGTAAGTATTCCAGTTAGGTTTAGAGTAAAAGAGGAAAGTTCAAACTTTTTTTATCTGATTATCGATAATCCATATGAGTATAGTAATCGCAAATACGAAAGTCTATCGATGAGATATCAATTCAATGAGAGGAAAAAATTAGATGAAATAAACTATATGATTGGTGAAAAATTTAATGAAAATAATGGAATTGAAGTAAGTATGAACAAGGATTCATTTAGTGAAGTCGATAAAATAAATGCAAATCAGGGGGAAGATGTAGAGTTGTATCTAGCCTATGGTGGTGATTATGGGGGAGGAATTGCAGAAAATTATTTAATTTTTTTTATGCTAGATTGGTCTCAGAAATCACTTAATGAAGAGCATAAGTATCTAAATTTGAAACTAGATGAAGGTAGTGGTGGGATTATAAAAGTAACATTTCAAGCACCAAATGCACCAGGAGAATATGAAGCAGTCTTTTATCAGATTCCCAATCCTTGGGTGCATTTAGAGCGAGGACAGAATACACTTCTGTTTCCTAATGAAACTAGGAGATTAGTTTTGACAGTGAGGTAGCTTTAAGCTTTGACAATGGCTTCTAGAACTTGGGGGATAATAATGAAAAATAAATTAAGTATAAAAATCTTTGCATTTGTAGTGTTTTGTTTAATTTTAGGAACATCGACAGCTTCTTTAGCTAGTACGGCGAATTGCCCAATTCATGGGCTTCCCGCGAATTGCGGACAGATGCAATCGAGGTATGGTTATTTTGGTCCACAACAAGTTTTTGGGTTTATGTATCCGAGAGCCCCATTAGGTAGTGGTCAGAGGTATGCAGTTGTAGAAACTGCTGTTGAGAGGTACCCAGGTTATCATTTGCTAAGTAGAGTAACTATAGCAAATAGTGCACATAGGGTACAGGGTACCCCTGTTCAGTCTACAGGTTCAGTGTACGCAACTTCTGTAGTTGCCACAAGCCCACGAATTTCTACATCTAACAGTCGTTGGTACTTTTTAGGATTTCATAGTGTTATGGACGACTATATGGGAATGTGGAGATCGTGCACAAGAGTTGTTCAGTAATAGTTAAGAGTTAGGGTAAAATTATTTTAAGAAGCCATTGTCAAGTATTAATATAAATTGAATTATTATAGAATTTAAAGGTTTTAAGTTGGTTAATTTTTAAAATACAATATAAAATAGTTAAGGAGGATATCTGATATCTATGGCACTTATAAAGCTAAAGAATATAACGAAAGTTTATGGAGCAGAAAAGGATTTGCCCACCTATGCATTGGATAGTGTAGACTTAGAAATACAAGAGGGAGAAATGGTGGCAATAATGGGGCCATCGGGCTCAGGGAAGTCTACTTTGTTAAATATCATTGGTTGTTTAGATAAGCCCACAGAGGGTGAGTATTTTTTAAATGGAGATGAAGTCAGTCAACTCAACAGAAATCAATTGGCAAAGGTCAGGAATATGCAGATAGGGTTTGTTTTTCAACATTTTGCACTTCTGGCAGATCATACTGCCCAAGAGAATATAGAGCTGCCACTTATCTACCGAGGACAGTTTAGTACTAAGATTTCTAGGGATGACAGGGAAGTTATGGCAGTGGAGATGTTAAAGCAGGTAGGGCTTAAGGATCATAACTATAAGAGACCATCTGAACTGTCTGGTGGTGAACAACAAAGGGTAGCCATAGCCCGTGCCCTTGTGGGAGAGCCAAATATGCTATTAGCAGATGAACCTACTGGTGCATTGGATCAAAAAACTGGTGAAGGTATAATGGAGCTGCTGGTAAACATAAATAAACAGGGTAAAACAGTTATTATAGTAACCCATGACCCTAAGGTTGCAGCACATTGTAGTAGAACTATACGGATGGAAGATGGAAAAATAATAAGCTATGATGACAATGGTAAAATAGAGTAGTATGACAGGTGACGCTGCCATTATGCATAAGATTTCACCCCAAGGGTAATTCTTTTAATGAAAGAACTATACAAAATGGGGTGATTTTTTTATGAGATATTTTAAGTGTATTTTGATTCTTGTGTTAGTGGCATTTACAGGTTGCTCGGTCAACAATGCTTATGATAGCAATAATTTCCATGAAAATGATGAGGGTATAGAGGCTTATTCGAAAAAGGAAACAATAGAATATCAATCCCATGTACAACTTTTTTCTAGAAATGAGCTGGAAAAGTTGACCCATAAAGGTAAAACTATAACCTTGGATAAAATGTTGCTGGAAGGGAAATGGACCCATGGTACTTTGAATTATCCATTGATTATTTTATATGATGGAGAAACCAGTGTGGTTGACGTGGAAACAAAAACAGAGATTATTAGCAGCCTATCAATTAAAGAAGAACTCAATGGTAATTTTTCTAAGCTAGTAAACAATCAAGATCTACGTTTTGGAGATACACCAGTAAATCATAAGGATTTTGATAAAATAACAATTGCCCAATACTGTCCATATAAAAACAAAGTAGCTTTTATCATAGAAACAGATTATATTATGGGGACAACATACGCCGTAGTAGGATTCTATGATATCCAAAATGAAAAGATACACTTCACCAATATATCTAAGGGAGGATTCATTCCACAGGGAGATGGTGGCGATGTGGGGCCATTTTGGAGCCCTGATGGTTGTGAGTTTGCCTACACGCTAGGTGATTCTGGGGATTCTGCCAGATATATGTATGTGGATTGCCACGTTTCTGGTAACATAGTAAGGCTAGATGGAGAAGTTCTACAGAACTACTTAGATTTAGGAGATAACACTTTCAATTTTCCTAGTTTCAAAGACTTGAAATGGTTGATGGAGGGAAACAAGTTGATATTCTCCACTAGAGCCCACGACAATAGTGAGGATTTATTGCATTGGATTTTGGATATGTATGCTGGGGTTGTGGAGCTTCAGTAGTTAATGTTGATTTTATTTAAAAGTTCCTGTACTTTGCAGGAACTTTTATTTTGGGTTAGAATATAAAAGATGGATATTTTAATTAGGTGAGGAAATAAATACAGGTAAAGAAAAGTGGGCTATTGTTCGTATAATATATAGGACTATTTACATTTTTGAAAGGAGTACATATCAAAATGCCATATAAAAACATAGTAACAGGAGACGGGTATATATTTAAAACACTTCTACCAAGTATATTACTAAGGAAAAACTTAAAGGGTGTGTATTCACTGGCTACCCTAGCAAATACAAGTTGTCAAAAACATAACGATGTGGATGTTTATACAGACTTTACATTACTTCCCTTAGGACTACATCACAAGAATATTTGGCCACTATGTATAAGGATAAATGATTGCTTAATCTTCATAAATGGTGAGCTTGCTGAGCCAAAAGGATCTGACCACTGGAGGGACTTTGTCCAGCAAGGTGAAAAGTATATAAATGAGCTTAAGCAAAAGGATAGTAAAATATCGTCAGTTAGGCAGATAATTATAGCCAATGAAGACTTAGAGACAGAAACAATGTATACAAAAATAATACCTTGGAGTAAAATTCTTCAGGAGTTTTCCTTTGATCATAAGGACGATCACGCATATAAAGAAATTAAAGAAAAATACACTTTGGCTGTGGGGGATTATGAGGATGATCGTGAAGAAGAGGATTTGTCCTTTGATGTTATAAAAAGTATGTGTAGAATACACAAAGATAGAATTTGTGTATTGTTTAAAGGAGGTACACCGGCCCTTACAATGGCTGGACAAACAACACTTAGAACCAGACGGTATAAGTACATAATCAGTGATGATCCACTTCTAGCAAATAAGGAAAGGGAAAATCTAGTTCGGGGAGACGTTTTTTTAATGATTACCAGTAAGAAATTTTAGGGAATGAGGGGAGAGTATTGAGAGAGTTAGAAAAACTGCTTACCAATATTACTGAGAAAAACAAAGAGTATTGTAAAGAAGGAAAGGTGGCAAGTTACATCCCAGCATTGGCAAGGCAAAAGTTCGATATGCTAGGGGCAGTAATTGTAGACTTAGATAATAATATTTATTCAGCTGGAGATGTAAACGAGAAGTTTACCTTACAAAGTGTATCAAAGATTTTCACACTCATGATAGCCATCATGGATAATTCCGTGGAGGAAGTATTTTCTAAAGTTGGCATGGAACCAACTGGAGACCCATTTAACTCAATCGTTAAACTTGAGACCATGAATCCATCTAAACCATTAAATCCTATGATTAACGCTGGTGCCATTGCCATATCAAGCATGATTAAGGGCAAGGATAATGAAGAGAGGTACAACAGGGTTGTTGATTTTATTGAATCCGTTATAGGAGAGCCAGTAACTCTAAACGAAGCAGTTTATCTATCTGAAAAGGCAACAGGAGATAGAAATAGAGCCGCAGCTTACTTTATGAAGGATGTTGGAGTAATAGAAGAGGATGTGGAAGAAGTACTTGATTTGTATTTTAAACACTGCTCCATTGAGGTGGATTGTATAGGACTTGCCAAGTTAGGTGCTATTCTAGCAAATCAGGGGATTTGCCCAACCACTGGAGAAAGAGTTGTTCCTAAAGAAGTTACCCAGCTATGTAAGAGTTTTATGATTACATGTGGGATGTATAACTCATCAGGGGAATTTGCCATCAAAGTTGGCATACCTGCAAAAAGTGGTGTAGGTGGAGGGATAATGGCAGTTGTCCCAAATAAATATGGTATAGGTGTATGGGGGCCAGCCCTAGATGCCAAAGGAAATAGTATTGCAGGGATAAAAGTTTTAGAGGACTTGTCCAAAGAACTAGATTTGAGCATATTCTAAAGACCCCGTGGGGTCTTTTAAACTGGTGACAAAGTCATCTTTTTTGGAATGCCGCATATTAAACGCTACACAAAATTCTGCGTCGAGACTTTAGGCTTCTATCTAAACTCCAGAAGGGTACCGCTCCAATTCACCGTCCATGGTTGTAGGGGGTGGTCTTGTACCACCCTGACTTTCAAAAAGGTCTAGATGGTTTTGATTGTCAGGGCCCCACAAGGGGACCCCCTACCAGTCTCCTCGAATTGACTGTGCTGCTTTTAATATGCTATTCGGGTCAATGACTTTGTCTAAGGATTGTTTACTCTGAAGACCCCGTGGGGTCTTTATTAACTTTTGGTGAACTTTTAGATAATTAAAGGAATTTACATTTTATTGGTCGAATATTGTAATATAAACTAGTAAGGAAAACAGTAGTGGTGTCACCTTTTGATAAATATAATTGACTAAATGGGGGCTATACTAAAAGAGCCAGTGAACTTTCCATATAAAGTCCATGAACAATATAAAAATTGTGCCCAAAGGCTCTTTGGCATAAGGAGGATAAGTTAATGAAAAGTAAGCTCAAACCTTTTCATGGGAATGTTTTGTTGTTGATATGCGCTATCCTTTTCATACTTATCGGGTCTGAAGTACAGGCCATGGATATGATGAAGGGCTTGCTGATAACTGAGTTTATTTTGATTATGCTACCGGCTTTTATTTTCGCATTCTATCTCAAAGGAAATATAAAAGAGGAGTTTAGGTTCAATAAATTTACCTTGAAGGAGTTTTTCTTAGTTACTGTTATAATGATTACCCTGTATCCAGTGGCGGTTTTTCTAAATTACATTATGAATGCTTTATTGAGCACAATTGGTGAGTTACACGTAAACCCCATAGATGAAATAATTGATACAAAGGATTTTATAGTAACCTTGTTAGTAATTGCAGGTTCAGCAGGACTCTGTGAAGAGATCTTATTTAGAGGATTTATAATGCGCAGTTACGAAGGACTAGGACAGTGGAAGGCTATTTTGCTTTCAGGATTATTTTTTGGAATGTTTCATTTTAACTTACAAAATCTTCTGGGTCCTATCCTATTAGGAATAGTTATAGGTTACATTGTAATAAGAACAAACTCACTGTGGATGGGGATTTATGCACATATGCTCAACAACGCCGTGGCAATAGTCCTTGCACGTCTAATTATGCTTATACCTGACACCGGAGAAGTGGCTGAGCCTATTACCTTAGAAATATTGCTAATGACAGGTGTTATCTTGATCATTATAGCTGGTTTTTTTGGCACTCTCAGTTTCTTAGCATTAAAGGGACTTAAGAGAACTACGGAAAATAAACATGGTGTTGGTAAAAATAATACCTTAGTAATTGAAAAGAATATAGCTGAAGAGCTTATACACACAAAACCCGAGGACACTGAAGGTATTGCAAATGATGAAAACTATGACTTGCCTACACAACATGAAACTAAAAAAGTTTCGTTCTGGTCATGGATACCTATTATATTTTTTGTATTGATCTTCATAGGAATGAGTGCTTTACAAATATTTATTATGCGAAACCCGGAGCTGTTTTTCTTAGTTATTAGATCTTTTAGATAAACTATTACCTTGAAGTTATTACTTAAAGTGGGTAGAGGAGGAGCATTGTGAAAAGGTTGTTACTAATTTACAACCCCGTTTCAGGAAAAGGTTCTTTTAAAAACAGAATAGATTATACCATTGATGCTTTACAAAAAAATGATTTCCTTGTTACACCCTATCGTCTATCAGCAAATGAAAACGTAGGGGAATTACTAGAAAAGCTAGACATAAGTAATTTTCAGGGGATTATTGCCGCAGGGGGAGACGGCACCCTAAACGCTGTGGTAAGTGGAATAATTCAAAAAAAAATAAAGATTCCCCTTGGGATAATACCTGTAGGGACTTCCAATGATTTTGCCAATCACCTAGGGATAAAGAGAGGGCTTGATAAAGCACTAGATAAAATCATTGCAGGAGAAACCAAGTATATTGATGTTGGCACCATCAATAACAAGACTTTCATAAACGTAGTTAGCGTTGGAAACTTAACTAGTATTGCCCATAAGACAAATGTGGTTGTGAAGAACAACTTAGGTAAGTTAGCATACTATATCAATGTCTTGGGTCAATACCCTATATTTAAGCCCTTTAAACTAACAATTGAGGTAGATGGTACCCAACACCATGAAGACGCTTTATTGTTTTTTGTACTAAATTCACCATGTGCAGGGGGATTTAAGAACCTAGCACCCCATGCGAAGGTTGATGATGGCAAGTTGGATGTTTTAGTAATAAAGAATTGTAATGCCTTTGAAAAACTATCACTATTTCTAAAGGTTATAAAGGGAGAACACCATAGTGATGATTGTGCCCTTTATTTTCAAGCAGATAAGCTACTTGTGGAATGTGAAGATGTAGTTGAAACTGATATGGATGGTGAAAAGGGACCTGATTTCCCCTTGGAGATCAGCTGTGAAACACAACTTAAAATTTATTGTTAACATAAAAAAAGGACGGTAAACCCGTCCTTTTTGCTTTAGTATGCGCTTGGCTTGTATGGATCTTTTTTCCAGAACAGAGTATAGCCAAGTACCATAATACCTAAGCCGATGACAGTTACTGGTACTATGGATGTTTGATGATCAAATTCAAAATCATAATGCTTAGTAAAAATAGCTATCTTGATTTCTTTCTCATTTTTTGAATGAGAGTTTTCGACATAAATATCTACATACTCATGACCAGCATATCTAGGTGTTGATTGTGGAACTTCTCTATTTTCCATAATATAATTTACAACGGTACCATTTTTTAGTTCCACTGAAGTCAAATTACTTTGATCAAAGCTTGAAAGACTATGGGTAAAATTAAAACCGATGAAACGTTCATTCATAAAACTTGTAAGCTGGTTATTTTCTGTTATCCTTTTGTCAACAAAGCTCCAAATGTTAGCTACAATAAATATCATTACAACAATAGCGGTAAACTTTGGATTATCCTTCATGAAATCTAGCACTCTTTTAATATACTTCCCCATACCAACTAACCCCCTTTACTATTTAAATCTATTATATCACTTTTAATAAGTATAGGGTAGATAATTGTTCAAAAATTATGAATCAATCACACCCACAAAATTCCTTAATACTCTGGCGGTGAATCCCCAGATAATGTTTTCATTGTATTTATAAAAAGGAACAGGGTATTTGCCAACTCTCCATTTATATTTTTTCCCTTGTAGAACCATGTGGTAAGGGAATTCACCCGGTGGGTTTGCATTTAAATCTACTATGTGTAGTTGTTCTGGGGTATTAAGGGCAAAGTCTAGATCCATGAGAAATAAGTGGTCTACTTCATCTGGATTAGGGTCAATTTTATGGAAATCGACACCACTAATTACTCCTATATATGGGTAAATTATCAAGTTATATGGAGTAACTAAGTAATCCAGTTGACCAATAATCTCTATATTCCCTTCAGAAATATTAAGCTCTTCACAGGTCTCGCGTATTGCAGCATCTAAAAAAGATTCCCCCTTATCAACCTTCCCACCAGGGAAGCAAACCTCTCCAGGCTGCTTATTTAGGTTCATAGATCGAACTTCAAAAAGTATTTCAAGACCTCTAGGTGTTTCTATTAAGGGTAATAGCACAGCAAAGTTGACATAATCACCTTCTGGCTTTGGTTTATATTTTGTAGTTTTTGATATGATATCAGTTAGTTTCATATTAGCAAAACTCCTCAAATGTTGGATAAAGACATTTTATCCAAAAACCACTAATACTTCAACAATTAAATGATAAAACCTATAACATTTATAAACCCCTACTTTAAAAAATATAAAGTAAGGGCTTGGCATGATTGTTAATTACTGCAATTTTTGTACTCCATCCCTTGTGGGGTCTTCTTTGGCCACGAATGTTTTACAGCAGCTCTCCATACAGCTTTGTACTGGACTATCGGGAAATTCTTGAGATGTAAGAGCATCCATTGTGTCTGGTAGTTTGTGGGCAACTGGGTCAGATGTCACCATGATTTTTTCTGCGGTACACTTATGACCTTGACCATAATAATGACAGTTTGTCACTGAACAATAAATTTCTTGGTTCATTTTATTGCCTCCTTTTTTATATATCCTTATTATTTTCCACATATCTAAGAAAAATAAACATAAAAATTTAGTTCATTTACCCCTTTAGTTAATTTAAAAAACTAAAATATTCTTATTTACAAGTAAGAAAAAAATATTAAATAATTTGTAATTTCCCCAGGATTTACTCATAATTATGTAGAAGTAAGGTGTAGCCATAAACAAATTTTTAAGGAGATGATTTTTGAATGGATTCTCGTAGTATTTTAGAAATGAGTGATAAGTACAGCGCACCCAACTATTTACCGCTATCAATAGTTATATCAAAAGCGGAGGGGGTATGGGTAGAAGATCCAGAAGGTAATAAATATATGGATATGCTTAGCTCATATTCAGCACTGAACCAAGGGCACCGTCATCCTAAGATTATAAGTAGGGTTAAAGAACAGTTGGATAAAGTAACTCTAACTTCTAGAGCTTTCCATAATGATCAGTTAGGGCCACTTAGTAAAAAATTAGCTGAATTAACGGGAAAAGAAAAAGTACTTTTGATGAACACTGGTGCTGAAGCTGTGGAAACATCCATAAAAGCAGCTAGAAGATGGGCCTATGAAATTAAAGGTGTTCCTGATAATCAAGCTGAAATTATAGTTTGTAGCGGAAACTTCCATGGAAGAACTGTTACAGTAGTTTCCTTTTCCTCCACAGATAGCTATAAAAAGGGGTTTGGTCCATTGACTCCTGGTTTTAAAATCGTACCATATGGTGATATTGAGGCACTTAAATCTACTATTACACCTAACACTGCTGCATTTTTGGTAGAACCTATCCAAGGAGAAGCTGGTGTTGTGGTTCCACCTGAAGGTTATTTAAAAGAAGCATTTGAAGTATGTAAAGCTAACAATGTATTGTTTATGGCTGATGAGATTCAAACTGGGTTTGGTAGGACTGGAAAGCTTTTTGCCTGTGAATGGGAGGGAGTTGAGCCAGATATTTATATAATGGGTAAAGCATTGGGCGCTGGGGTAATTCCTGTCTCTGCCATCTCGGGGAGCAATGAAGTACTTAACTTATTTAACCCAGGTTCCCATGGATCCACATTTGGAGGAAATCCATTGGGGTGTGCTTGTGCCTCTGCAGCAATAGACGTATTGATTGAAGAAAGTTTGGTGGAATGTTCTTTGGAAATGGGTGAATACTTAATTGAAAAATTCCGTCAGATAAACAACCCTAATATAATGGATATAAGGGGAAAAGGCCTATTCATAGGGATAGAGTTGAATGAGCCTGCAAGGCCTTATTGTGAGCAGCTAAAAGAAGAAGGGATCCTCTGTAAAGAGACCCATGAAAACGTAATAAGATTTGCTCCACCCCTTGTAATAACAAAAGAAGAGCTAGACTGGGCTTTTGAGAGAGTATACAAGATCCTTCATAGATAATAAAAAACGCAACCATATGGGTTGCGTTTTATTATAAAATTACTAGAAAAGTTTATCTTCCAAGTTTTTTAAAACTGGCTTAGGGTTATTTTCTACATGGATATCTGATTTTTTCCTGCACTTTTACCGCGATATAGTGCTTGATCCGCTTGTTCTAGCAAAAAAATCTTAGGCTCTTCAATTGTCTCAAGTTCTCTGGCCATTAGCTCATCAAACTGCTCTGTTGAACTAATGCCAATTGTAATAGTTATATCCAAAAGCCCATCCTTTGTTGCAAATCTTAAATTATTTACTTCTTTTCTCAATTTATCTGCAACAACCTTTGCTTTAGGAAGGGGTGTGTCTGGAAGTAGAATTACAAATTCTTCTCCACCAAAACGGGCAGCCATATCAGTTTTACGCAGATTTGTGATAAATAGGCTTGCCATCTCTGCTAAAACAGTATCACCAAGTAAGTGGCCGTATGTGTCATTAACGTTTTTGAAATCATCAATATCGCAGACCATGACAGAAAGTGGGGTGCCTTTTCTCTTATAACGCTCAATCTCGTAAACCATCTGCTCATCTAACCTTCTTCTGTTTGCAAGACCAGTAAGATGATCAGTAAATGATAGCTCCTCTAGGGTGAGCTGCTGTTCTTTAATGGTTTTTAGCATAAGATTAAGGTTATTCCCCAGAGCGTTAAAATAACTACTACCCCCTGAACTAAAACTATAATCTAAATTGCCATCAATTATTTCAGAAGTACCTTTACAAAAATCCTCAACGGGCTTGATAATTTTTATATACATCCATACCATTACTGGAGTCATGACAAATAAAAGGGTTAGGAAAAAGTACACTATAGTAAATGGAAGAGAAACTTTAGTGAAAGTTGTTAATATTGCAATAGACAGAGGAATAGCGGTTATAAATAAGATGAAAAGTAAAAGCTCCTTGAGCACTTTGGAATTTTTAATAACCTGCATAATTAAAACCCTCCTCTAGGACTATAGTCACAGTCACATACAATTTTATCACTTTAGCTTAATTATAAGAAGAGAAATTTTATATTATGCTATAAGATTTATTTATAGTTGTTATTAAAAAAAGTAACCCTTTACAGGTTACTTTTTACATGCCATTAGAAAAATGCTCTACAATCATATTTTTAAGGGAATCCACATTTATATTATCTTTAACTGAGATGTTGATATGCCTATGATCATTTGCCATAGATGGCAAAACAAACTCATCATGGGGCAGGTCTATTTTATTAAACACCATAATAGTGGGTTTATCATGGGCCTTTAGCTCCTCTAAAACTTTATTAACTGTATTAATCTGTACAATAGGGTCCGCTGAACTAATATCTACAACATGTAAAACAAGATCGCAATATACCACTTCTTCCAATGTGCTTTTAAATGCTGCCACTAGCTTGTGAGGGAGATTTTGCACAAAGCCAACTGTATCAGTTACAGTATATGCTAGCCCTTCATGATATCCCTTTTTAGTAACGGGATCTAGTGTGGCAAAGAGTTTGTTCTCGCCTTCCAATTCACTTTTAGATAATCTTTTTAATAAAGATGTTTTGCCGGAATTGGTGTAGCCTACTAAAGCAACTTTTGGAACGCTACTACCTTGTCTTGATTTCCGTTGAGTTTGACGAATTTTTTCAATTTTATCTAATTCTTTTTTTAGTTTATTAATTTTATCCCTTAAATGTCTTCGGTCCATCTCTAGTTTAGTCTCACCAGGTCCCCTTGTTCCGATACCGCCACCTAAACGGGAGAGGGTTGTACCAAGACCCATAAGCCTAGGTAAGGTATACTCCATCTGTGCTAACTCTACTTGTATCTTGCCTTCATTGGAAGAAGCCCTTTGTGCAAAAATATCTAGGATTAGCTGTGTTCTATCAATGATTTTGAGATCACTGACTTGATTCCAATTTTTAACCTGAGTGGAAGTAAGGTCGAAACCAAAAATGATACCATCAACTGGCTGATCCTGTATAAAACTTAAAACTTCATCAACCTTACCCTTTCCGATGGCAAACTTGTTATCTGGAGTGTCTCTTTTTTGAGTAAATGTTTGAAGAACTTCTCCACCTGCAGTCTCAATTAGTGAAAAGGTTTCATCAATGTAATAATCGTTTAATTCTACATTTGGTGTATCTAAGAAAACCGTAACGAACTTTTCTGCCATTTAATCACCTTCTTAAAGTTTGTTTAGCTAATTTGGTCAAGTTCTCCATATAGGGAGGAGATTTCTTTTTTCAATTCCTTACTCATGTTGGGAACTGCATTTTTAATATCCTCTAAAACCTTTGCTGCATTATCCTTGAGGTTAAGTTTTAAATATAGCTTAATAAGGGAAGTATATGCAGGGATGAAAAGGGGATTAGCCGATAATGATTCCTTGTAACACATCTCTGCCTTGATGAATTCTTCAAGGAAGGCATATGCTTTACCTTTGTTGTAAAGTATCTCTGGAGAATTAGGTTTGAACTCTAATAGTCTATCATAGTACGTAATTGATTCCTCGAACTCTTTTAAGTGAAAAAGAATATCTGCCTTTATGGATAAAAAATAATTATTGTTATGATTGGTGACAAGGATTTCATCCACTGTTTCATTAGCCTCTTGGTATTTTTGAAGTCTCAGTAAAGAATAAAGAGTGTGATTCAAGGTTTTTGTGGTCTTTTTTAAAACCAATAGCTTTTTACTCCAAAATAATGCCTGATTATACCTCTCGGTAAGGTTTAGAAGAACCACAATCTTTTCTAAAAGGTCATCAGACTCTTTTTTTCTAGCTAAAATCCGTAGGGATAATAACCTGACATTAACACTAAAATCAGAAGCCAGTAAAAAAAGTCTAAACTGCCAGTTTGGGAAGATTAGGGCTACAACAATTGCTATATAACAAAAACCGCTGGCATATAGAAGATAACTTACCTGTGTTACCACATATAACTGATATAGGAAAAAGCAAAAAGCTATATTCCACAGAAATGAAAAATATGTACTTATACTTTGGTTGCGTTTTTTGAGTATAAAAATAGTATTTACTATACTAAATAGAATCAATTCTTCCATTTTAGATTAACCCCCTTATATCTAAATTTTATATTAAAAAATAAGGATGTCAACTAAAAAGAAAAAAGGGCTATTAGCCCATTGGGAAAGAATCAAAATTATGAAACGCCCTAAAAGCTTCTGCATGCCTAAGGTTACTCCCTGATGCAGCATAGCTTCCTAGTTTTTTTACCGTAGAGGAATATAAAGATTTTGAGAATCTTAACTGACTTTTGTGTGATAAAACTGCTCGAGTTTTATCTTCTAAAACTTCTGATATGTCAACTAGGACATTGTTTTTTCTACTACCATATAAATATATCTTAGCAGGACTATCCATTTCAGTAGCTAGCTTACATACAGCCTTACCCACTGCAAGATGGTCTTTATGGGCTAGAAACTTTAGTGGAAAGTTATGATCAAAGGTGAAAACAATATCAGGATTTACCTCATACCATATATTTCTCAGGTCTCGCATCAAACGCTTATAGTTTACTTTCATGTCAGGGTAATGTAAGAACTTAAGATTTTGATACCCTAAAACCTTTTGAGCTCTTCTTTGTTCATATTGCCTTACTGATCCCAAATTAGGAATATTGACACCTTTTTCGCCATCTGTCACGTCTACTACTGTAATATCAAAACCTCTATCTGCAAGAAGTTTTATAGTCCCCCCTGCAAAGAAATCTAAATCATCGGGGTGGGGGGACAGTGCCAAAACTTTACATGGTTTCTCAAAAATTATATTGGAGGCCTGTGCAGCAAGCTCTGGCTCAACTGCTTTTACTCCTTTTTTTACTATGTTCATAGCTACTAGACCAATTATAGAAATTGTTGCCCCTAAACCCAAACCTATGGCTAAATTTTTACTTTGTTTCATATATACCACCCTTTAATACTTGATAAATATAGCTTTTGAAAAAACTTTTCATATTATTCTCCAAAATTAATATAAGAATAATGATTATTGAGCAGATATTTAGACATACTATAATTAAGGGTTTTTCCCTATAAGTAAATTTTAGGAGGATACGTATTTATGCAAGGAAAAGTAAAATGGTTTAACGCAGAAAAAGGTTATGGTTTTCTAGAAACTGAAGATGGTTCAGATGTTTTTGTTCATTTCTCATCTATTCAAGGAGAGGGTTTCAAAACCCTAAATGAAGGAGAAGCTGTGGAGTTTGATATAACTGACTCAGATAGAGGGCCACAAGCAGCAAACGTTAGAAAACTATAATAGCAAAAAGTGACCTATCATAGGTCACTTTTTTTGTTAAATGGTCAAATATATAAAACTATGGTAATATTTATCTAATAATTAGTTTTAAAAAAAGTGTAACTTTTTTTAAAATCATTCGTCTATTATAATGAGGCAGGGGGGACAATTTTTGCGAGAGGAGCTTTTAATAGAAAGTTTTAAACGTGGGGATGAATCTGCCTTCATTGAAATATATGAATTGTATTTTCAAGAAGTGTATAATTTTGTTGCTTACTCTGTCAACGGAGATGTGCGAGAAGATATTACACAGGATATATTTATGAAGGTTTACAAGAGCATGAGAAAATTTAAAGGAAAGTGTAGTATTAAAACATGGGTTTTTAATATAGCTAAAAGGACTATTTATGACTGGTATCGACTGAAAAAAAATGTTTTTAATATAGACGATTATGAGAGTCTACTGACTGAAAGGGATACCCCTGAAAAGGTATTTGAGAAAAAAGAAAGGATATCCTTTTTAGTTCAAGGGCTTAATGATTTGAAGGAAGATCATAAGATGGTTATTTTATTAAGAAAGTTTCATGGTTTTTCAATAAAAGAAACTTCAAATATAATGGGATATAGTGAAGGAAAGATAAAAACAATACTACACAGGGGACTAAAGGCTCTAAAGGAAAACCTAGAAAATGACTATTTTCAGGAAGGGGGGCAAAATCTAAATGAAAAAATGTAATCAAAATGACTATGCAAACTTCCTACTTGAGAAGGATTTGAAAAAATTGCCCAATATCCCAATATCCCAAACATCTAAAGATAAGATACTAAGTAATGTATTAAAAACTAGACATCATAAGCCTAGATACTTAGGCAATATTTTAGAGGTTTTAAAACCAGTAACCTTTGCAGCATCGTTAATTATATTTTTACTATTTTTAAACTCTAACTTTGGGCTAATGCCCCAGAGCGCTATAGATGGTTTCTATATTAATTTTGAATCTGATGTAGAAGCAGCGGAAGTTTTTTTAAATGATGAACTTATAGGGGTCACTCCATTTTCCGAGAAAGTTAAAGGAGCGGGCAATATAACAATATCTAAAGAGGGTTATATTCAGTGGAGTGGCAAGTTCCGTGGAAGTACCCTAGATGTAGCAATAGACAGTTTTGAATCCCCAGATAAATATAGTCTTTATAGAGGTAGTAACTCCATAAGAATTATCGCAGAACTCACTGAAGTTAGAAAGGATACTATCTATTTTGAAACTGATGTGGCAAATGCGACAGTCAAGGTAAATGGCCAAGTACAAGGTGTGACGCCACTGAGTATTAAATTAACTTCCATCCATAATGAGATCGAAATAACAAAAGAAAATAGAGAGAAAATAAGCTTCGAGATAGTTTATGATGGTGAATTAAGGACTGTCGGGGAAGAAATCATTGAACTTACAAACAAAGGTTACCAGATAAATTTTAAAACTGAACCATTATATTATCCAACACAGAGCTCTTGGTTAGGGGAAAATGAGCTAGCGGTATTAGAAATAAGGGATGGTCAGTACCGTGGGAAACTTTTAAACATTGATTTGGGAAAAGTTGAAATAATCAATCAGGATGAATTTAACCAAAGGGATTATTTAAACCTGACAAAAGAAAATTTAGTATTTGATCAAAGAATATTTCAAATCTCAGATGGCGAAATGGATCAATATAAAAGAGAATACTTTACTTCTGTAGATGAGCGTCTTGTCAATGATCAAGGGATATATATAATTAATGCCAAAAATCAAACTAACTATATAGAAAATAACCCTGATGCAAAATTGATTACAATCATAAAAGGAAACGTTTATTATCAGATTGATAATACTTTATATAAGCATGATTTAAATTCTAATAAAAAAGAGATTATTTTATCTAAAGTAGAAGGTGAAGTTAAATCCCTAGCAAAAACCAACACTGGTTTTGCAGTGGTCATAAATAATAAACTATTTATACTTGATAATGGAAGTCTTAAAGAGCATCAATATTTCAAAAAAGTAGAACATATTGCAGCTAGGGAGAATCAATTGATAGTATTTAATTTAGAGGATTATATAACCATTTGGACTTATGATTTGGAAAAAGAAAGCATGTTAAAAATCTACTAATATCAAAATCCACTGGGCAACCTAATTTTAAAGGAGGTTATAACAGTGGATTTTATATGTCCTGTATGCAATGGCTTAGAAAATATATATATAGATTGCCCCAAATGTAGAGAATCAATGGAAGAAGGAGGAAGTTTACAACAATTTTTAGATTCCTATAGTCCATATATAAGCGGAGATATTTTAGATGAAGAAGGCATGAATGAAAAACAATGTGTCCACTTAGTCTTCTGTGGTGAGTGTGGATATGACGAGAGGGTTTCCGTTAAAAAGGTGAACTGGTAATTGTTCATTGTTAAGAGTTAATATATTTGATAAAATACCATTATATAGAAGAACATTTAGGAGATGAATTTTATGGATGATAAGCAGAGGGCTAAAGAGGGTGTTAGGGTCACTGTAATTGGTATGGTGGGAAATGTATTTTTAACTATAGTTAAAGGTATTCTTGGCTACCTATCTGGTAGTAGCGCCCTAGTGGCAGATGCTGCACACTCTTTAACAGATATTGTGGGAAGCGGTGTAGTTCTAGGTGGTTTGAAGGTAGCAAGTCAACCACCTGATGAAAATCATCATTACGGGCATTACAAAGCAGAGTCCATAGTAGCAAAAATAGTGGCCTTAATTTTAATTTTCACAGGTGTTGGTATAGGCTGGAGCTCGTTCAATACTTTTTTCCAAGGGGATTTAGGAGCTCCTGAGGTTTCGGCCTTATGGGCTGTTATATTATCTATAGTTGGCAAGGAAGCAATGTATCAGTATACTGCCATAGTAGGTAGAAGAATAAAAAGTAGCGCTGTACTTGCTGATGCGTGGCACCATCGTACAGACAGTTTATCCTCCGTGGCCGCCCTAATTGGTATAGGCGGAGCAAGACTGGGGTTCCCAAGGTTAGACCCTCTAGCTGGTATTGTTGTAGGTGTGATGATAGTGTACAGTGGTGTGAAAATTTATCTAACAGCCATTAATGAACTTATGGATAAAGCACCTGACCAAGAGGTAGTTGATAAAATAAAAGAAGTAGCCCTAAATGTTGAAGGATGTAAAGAGTTAAATGATGTAAAAGCTAGATGGCATGGATCAAAAATCTTAGTGGATTTAAAGCTATGTGTTAACCCTATGGCAACAGTACTTGAAGGACATTCAATAGCAGCTGAGGTAAAGAAACAAATTTTACAAAATAACAGTGAAATAGGAGATGTCCTAATACACGTAAACCCCTGTCACCAAGAAGGTTCAGATCGAGATGAACAAAGGTGTGAACAATGTGATCGAAATAAGCGTAACCAAAATGCACAGGAAATAAAGTTAGGGGAGTAGACCAACTATTTTACAGCCTACATTAAAAGGAACGCCCAAAGCGTTCCTTTTAATGTAGGCACAGCCCCCAGTACTTCCTTAATTACCGTAGGGCTCAGGCCCGGGCGTGCTTTAATTACTGTAGGGTGCAGGGCTCCGTACCTGCCCGCGACCCTAAAGCAAAACCTATGAAAGAGAATTTTGGATGTCCGGGTGGGTATGGAACCCCACCCCTACCGTAGTTGGGGTAATGCTGTAGGTATGTATGCCGGCGTGTTTTACTGTAGGGTGCAGGGCTCCGTACCTGCCCGCGACCCGAGAGCAAAACCTATGAAAGTGAATTTTGGGTGTCCGGGTGGGTATGGAACCCCACCCCTACCGTAGTTGGGGTAATGCTGTAGGTATGTATGCCGGCGGGTTTTTACTGTAGGGTGCAGGGCTCCGTACCTGCCCGCGACCCGAGAGCAAAACCTATGAAAGTGAATTTTGGGTGTCCGGGTGGGTATGGAACCCCACCCCTACCGTAGTTGGGGTAATGCTGTAGGTATGTATGCCGGCGGGTTTTTACTGTAGGGTGCAGGGCTCCGTACCTGCCCGCGACCCGAGAGCAAAACCTATGAAAGTGAATTTTGGGTGTCCGGGTGGGTATGGAACCCCACCCCTACCGTAGTTGGGGTAATGCTGTAGGTATGTATGCCGGCGGGTTTTTACTGTAGGGTGCAGGGCTCCGTACCTGCCCGCGACCCGAAAGCAGAACCTATGAAAGGGACTTTTGGATGTCCGGGTGGGTATGGAACCCCACCCCTACAATATCGGGTCATACTGTTTGTATGGATGCCAGCGGTTTTATACTGTAGGGTGCAGGGCTCCGTACCTGCCCGTGACCTAAGAGCAGAACCTATGAAAGGGACTTTTGGATGTCCGGGTGGGTATGGAACCCCACCCCTACAATATCGGGTCATACTTTTGCATGCATGCCAGCGGGTTTTTATACTGTAGGGTGCAGGGCTCCGTACCTGCCCGCGACCCCAAAGCAAAACCTATGAAAGTGATTTTTGAAAGTCCGGGTGGGTATGGAACCCCACCCCTACAATATGGGTCAAACTGTTTGTACGCATGCCAGCGGGTTTTATTGGGGGTGCCCCTGTTATTTTTAGATTTAGTGGAGGTGATTCATGTGAAAAAAGACGAAGTTCTTGAGGTCATAGAAATACTAAAAGAAACTTATCCTGACGCAAAATGTGAGCTGGATTACCAGTCTCCTTTTCAATTACTTATAGCAACAATTTTATCTGCCCAGTGTACAGATGTACGTGTAAACAAGGTGACAGCAAGATTATTTCAAAAAGCCAACTCTCCCCATGAAATGGTGGGACTAGGAATTGATGACTTGAAAAATGAAATCAAAGAATGTGGACTATTTAATAATAAAAGCAAAAATATTATGTTATGTTGTACAGACTTACTTGATAAACATAATGGTGAAGTTCCAGGTGACCTCGATGAACTAACTAATTTAGCTGGTGTAGGAAGAAAAACTGCCAATGTGGTACTTAGTAACGCCTTTGACGTGCCTGCTATAGCTGTGGATACACATGTTTTCCGGGTTTCCAATAGGATAGGTATAGTCAGAGCGAAAAATGTAGATGCAACAGAAAAACAACTAATGAAAAAAATACCAAAGAATCTATGGACCTTAAGCCATCACTTATTGATTTTTCATGGTAGAAGAATTTGTACAGCTAGGAATCCAAAATGCGAAGTATGCCCAGTAAATGAACACTGTAGGTATGCAAAAAAAATAAGTTAACAGCTTAGCTATAATAGGTTTAACAAAGAAAGCAGAAATCCTGATGAAGGGATTTCTGCTTTTTAGCGTATGTTTTTTGCTAATCTCTAAATATTTACTTCAAAATACCTAAATAATTCCCAATGTTAGCCTTTGGATCAATTACACCTTTAATTTTAGGACTTTGACAAGTAAGCAAAGTTGTTACACCAGGGCCGTGTCCAGTTATTACACAGTCGCTGTGTACAACTACCCCTATGGATACAGCACCTTTTAGATAACCTCGACCATAGCTGTTATCGCAGTCTTCTAGTAAAATGATATCACCAAAGCGCAACTCACCTAGATTGCTTGCATCAAAGGCCTCTTTGTCTGCTGTCATGATATCATAATCCCCCCTATGGGCGGTAATTGCACCTATGCCTGAACCCATAAGGTGAGCAGGTACAGTTGTCACAACAGGGACTTCTAGAGTACCATCTTCTAATACCCTAATGTTCATTTTTTCAACAAGATCAGGGTCGGTGTTATAGACTTTTACATCTGGGCAATCTTCTAATTCCAGGCCAGTTCCCCAAGATTTTATTTGAATTTTATCGCCAATTGTTAACTTTTCTAAGGTTTCCTTTGGGAAGTAAACAAGTACGTGCTCTATCCCACCGTGCATACCAGTAACATAACCCAAATCACCTTTAGCATCTCCACTTATTACCTTAGCGGTATTACCAACAGAAGTTAAAATATTAAGCCCGTTATTGTTCATAGTATCAGAGTTTGAAATACTAACCCCAGGCTCCACATGGTCTGCCACAAAACCACATGCCTTATCTCCTAACATCACATTGTAAGTAATTCCACCTGTGCCAGGAAGGAATTTTACCTTTCCCTCTGTTGTAATACGTGGAAAGTTGTTTTTAGGGTGAGTTATTTCACCACACACTGATATCTGTACTAGCTTTTCTTTATTAGTTCTCAACATTTTAAAACCCCCTTATAAATTTAGTATATAGGAATATTTCGATATAGAAAGGAAAAACCCTGCAAAAAAATAAAAGTTATAAGTTTAAACCTTAGCAAACTACTACCACGTAAAAGGGACCAATTATTTTTGCAGTATTTGACTATCTTTGATATTATATATTAAAAAAGAGAAGGAATGATACCTAGATGCATATAGTTTTAGTTGAACCTGAGATACCTCAAAACACTGGCAACATAGCAAGAACATGTGCTGCTACCAATACAAGCTTACACCTAGTGGAACCTTTAGGTTTCACCATAGATGATAAATACCTGAAAAGGGCAGGTCTAGACTATTGGGAAAAAGTGAATATTTATAGATACAAGAATCTAGAACATTTTTTTGAGGAAAACAAAGGTGGAAGATTTTTTTACTTAACAACTAAAGGTAAAAAGGGGTACCATGAGGTTACATATAAAGAAAATGACTTTCTTATGTTTGGGAAAGAGACAAAAGGATTGCCAGAGGACCTTATTTATGGAGATTTCGAAAACGCCATAACAGTACCCATGGCCCCAGATGGTGTGAGATCTTTGAATTTATCTAACACTGTTGCGTTAGTCCTTTATGAAGGCTTAAGGCAGCTAGATTTTAAATTTTGATGGCAGAAGGGGTGAGGGGGATGTTAAAGAAATATTACCGCTTAAAAGATCTAGGAGTAAAGGAGATTATTATCAATAAATCGAGGTTTATTGGACTTGCAACTCCCATAGAATCAGAAGAGCAGGCCTTAGAAATTATCCAAAGGGTGAAAAAAGAGCACTATAATGCTAACCATAATGTATATGCTTATCAAATTGGTGAAAACGACGAGATACAAAGGGCAAATGATGACGGTGAGCCAAGTGGAACGGCTGGCAAACCAGTCCTTGAGATAATCAAAAAAGAGAACTTAAAAAACACCCTTATAATTGTTACAAGGTACTTTGGTGGTATTAAGCTTGGTAGTGGAGGCTTAATTAGGGCGTATGCCCAATGTGCTAAAGAAGGGATAATGGCTGCAAAAAAAGGATACAACCTTCTTATGAGCAATGTTACTGTTTTCTATGACTATACATTTCATGGGAAAATAGAAAACTACTTACAAAATTTTAAATACGTAATTGGCAGTGAATTTACTGACAGGGTTGCCATAAACATATTGCTTGATGACGTAGAATTGGATACTTTTACACAAGAAATCAAAAACTTAACTTCTGGACAGTCAGAGATCCATATAAACAACCAGGAATATGTATTTGTGGAGGAGGTAAATAATGATTAGAATTGGACCTGCAGGAAACTCCAGTCTTTTTTACGAAGAAGGAAATAAATCATCCATAGAAATACCAAAGTTCCTACATGGAAAAGGATTAAATGCATACGAATATCAGTGTGGAAGAGGAGTTAGGGTAAGGGAAGATTTTTGCAAACAGTTAAAAGAGGAAAGTGAAAAATATGATATCAGATTAAGTTTGCATGCCCCTTACTTTATAAATTTAGCATCAGAGGATAAAGAAAAGCTTACAAAAAGTATAGGTCATATGGAAAAATCCCTTGTAGCTGCCCAAGCCATGGGGGCTAAAGTTATTGTAGTGCACCCTGGAGCTGTGAAAAAAGGTGAACCAAGGGGCCAGTCCTTAGCACGAGCGAAGGACTTTTTGTATGAGGCTTTAGATAAAACAAAGGAGTTTGAAAATATAAGCATTGGACTAGAAACCATGGGTAAGGTTAATCAACTGGGGAGCTTAGACGAGGTGTTAGAGCTATGTGAAGTGAGCAAAAGGCTAGTGCCCGTGATAGATTTCGGGCATTTGCATGCCAGGGATAAAGGGCTCCTTACAAGTAAAGAGGAGTTTAGAAAAGTTCTAGAACTTATTGGTAGTAAACTAGGCGCCGAAAAGCTCAGGTCATTACATGCACATTTTAGCCCCATAGAATATACTCAAGGGGGAGAGAAAAAACATAGAACCTTTGACGAAAAGGAATATGGACCAAGATTTGAAGATCTTGCTCCATTAATTATGGAGTATAATATGTCACCTGTAATAATATCTGAGTCCGCAGATAAACAAACAGAAGATGCCATGCTGATGATGGATATATATACAAAAGTTAAGGGAGAGATGAAATGATGTTTAAGGCTGTTTTATTTGATTTGGATGGGACCTTATTGCATTTAGATACCGAAAGTTTTTTAGGTAAGTACATAAAAGCTCTAAGCCTAAAGGTGAAAGACCATATCCCCATGGAGAAGTTTCCGAAATACCTACTGGAATCTACCCATGTAATGGTAACTGACAATGACGGAGCTAAGACAAACGAAGAAGTGTTCATGGAGCATTTCTTTAAAATAACCCAAGGTGATGAAAAAAAGCTTAGACCAGTATTTGATAGCTTCTATGTGGAGCAATTTCCTGCTTTAGGTGATGAATATACAGGGCACCCTAAGGCAAAAGAAGTCATAGAGCACTGTAAGCAAAAGGGTCTTAAGATAGTCCTTGCTACTAACCCAGTTTTCCCTAAAGCTGCTATCCTTGAAAGACTACGCTGGGCTGGCCTAAGTTCTGAGGATTTTGATGTAATTTCTTGCTATGAAGATATGCATTTTTGTAAGCCTAATAAAAACTACTTTCAAGAACTTTTAGATATAATCGATGTGGCACCTGAGCATGCACTTATGGTGGGGAATGACTGCCAAGAAGACATGGTTGCAGGTGAGCTTGGAATAAAAACCTTTTTGGTAAAGGATTTCATAATAGATAGAGGGGGACAGTGCCACCCTGACTACCAGGGTGATTTGGGAGATATTACAAAAATAATTTAGGTTGACAAAGGGCCGAGAATTTGATAAATTTAAATTGAAATAGTAATTATTACTATTATCTAATAAAGTGGGTGAAGTTATGGAAAAAGCCAGTAGAATGACTAAACAGAGAAAGTTAATACTTGATGTACTTAGGAGTACAAAATCACATCCTACTGCCGATTGGATTTATAATCAGGTAAGGGGAGAAATGCCTAATATAAGTCTAGGTACAGTTTATCGTAACCTTGGAGTTTTGAAGGAAAAAGGTGAGATATTAGAACTTAATTACGGGAGCTCTTTTAGTCGATACGATTGTAATCCAGAAAATCACTACCACTTAACATGTACAAAGTGTGAAAGGGTTTTTGACTTAAAGATACCTATCCAAAAACAGCTAGTAAAAGAGGTTATGGATATAGATGGACATAAAGTATTAGACCACAGGCTAGAGTTCTACGGAATATGTAAGGAATGTAAAAAACAAGAAGTCAACTAACAGACAGAAAAAATTTCTGTCTGTTTTTTTTTCAATTTCTCTACCATAAAAGCCTTAAGAGCATTTATATTAAAACTCAAAGAAGTAAGTTCACTGAACATAAAAGGATTTTTCATTCTGATGTAGAAATAATAACTATAACAAATAGATAAAAGGTGATAGGATATGACAATAATTAAAGTATTAATCTTAGCTAGTATAGGAGGTATTATTGGTTGGGTTACTAACCATTTAGCTATAAAGCTTATGTTTAGGCCATTCAATGAGGTAAAAGTTCCCATACTGAATCTAACCTTCCAAGGTTTGATACCTAAGCGAAAAGGGGAAATAGCAAATACCATAGCAACAACAATAGAAACTGAATTATTTTCCACTACAGAGCTTTTGGAAAACATGCTTACTGAAGACAATCAGAAGCAGATTTTACATTTTCTAAAAGTCAAACTAACCAGTGTAGTAAAGGAAAAATTGCCACCTATGTTAGCCATGTTCTCTCCTGCAGTTACATCAATGGTAGACAGCGTCCTTGAAAAAGAAGGGCCTTCTATATTGCGGGAAATCATGTTTCAAGGGGGGGAAATGCTAACAGAGCAAGTTCAGGTGTCTAGTTTGGTGGAAGAAAAAATTAATTCTTTTGATCTTGAAAAACTAGAAGGTATAATCCTTTCCATAGCAAGGAAAGAACTAAAGCATATAGAGTTTTTAGGTGGTGTACTAGGATTTATTATAGGCTTAGTACAGGGAGGAATTATAATTCTCATAGGATAAAATACAAGGGAGTTGATAAATGTGATTGAATTAAGAAGCGATACATTTACAGTGGCCGATGAGAAAATGAGAAGGGCAATGGCCCAAGCACAAGTTGGTGACGATGTTTATAACGAAGACCCAACTGTAAATAACCTGCAAAAAATTGCAGGAGAATTTTTCGGAAAAGAATCAGCTATCTTTGTCCCTAGTGGAACCATGGGCAACCTTTTGGCTGTGTTGACTGCCTGTCAAAGGGGTGACGAAATAATAGCTGAGTATAATAGCCACATTTTTCAATATGAAGTCGCAGGTGTCTCAGCCCTAGCAGGAGTGCAAATAAATCCCATAAAGGGTATTGATGGGAAAATCCCCATAGATTATTTAAATGGGGCTATTAGGGATGAAAACATCCATTTCCCAACCACAAGGATGATTTGCCTTGAAAATACCCATAACATGTCTGGTGGTAAAGTTTTGGAAGTAGAATACATAAATGCGGTGGCAGGTATTGCCAAAAAAAACAATATACACCTTCACATAGATGGAGCTCGTATTTTCAATGCAGCAGTAGCCCAAGGCATTGACCCAAAAAAACTTCTGGAAAATGTGGATTCAGTAATGGTATGTTTATCAAAGGGACTTGGTGCCCCCATGGGATCACTATTAGTGGGGACGGAAGAATTTATAAATAGTGCAAGGAAATACCGTAAAATGCTAGGTGGAGGCATGAGGCAGTGGGGGCATGCAGCAGCAGCAGCCCTTATTGCATTAGAAGATGGACCTAAAAGACTTCATGAAGATCATGAAAACTGCAAAGCACTGGCAGAGGCTTTAAAAGAAAAAAAATGGACAGAGGATGTCCAACAAAGCACAAATATCTGTAGATTTTTTGTGCCTGATAATAATCAAGCAGATAACTTTCAAGAGTACATGTTAAAAAACGGTGTTAGAGTACAAAAGGCTGGCAACTCATTTAGGATGGTTACCCATTTTAATGTTTCACAAGAAGATACAAAGAAGGTTGTAGAGCTAATAAATAATTTCTAAGGAGACTTCCATGGAAAATGAAATTATATACTTTTTAATGTTAGATAGGTTTAACCAAGGTGAAGATAAAAAGGAAATTAAAGATATAGATAAAAATCACCCTAGAAGATTTCACGGAGGTGATTTACAAGGCCTAATGGATAAATTGCCCTATATAAAAGATCTTGGTTTTACCACAGTTTGGCTTACACCAATATATAAAAACGAAACCAATGGCTACCACGGGTACTGGGCTGAAGATTTTTATTCAGTAGATCCCCACTTTGGTGATTTGGATAAATTTATTGAGCTTGTGAATAGAGCCCACCATTTAGGTATTAAAATACTCCTGGATATAGTTGTCAATCATACTGGTAAAACTCATCCATTTTTCGTGGATAATGAAAAGAGACACTGGTATCATCCCCACGAACCCATTATTAATATAGATGATCAAAGGGAAGTGGAAGATAAATGCCTTGCTATGCTTCCGGATTTGAATCAAGACATTCCAGAGGTTGAGAGATACCTTATAGATATGTGTAAATGGTGGATCAGTGAAACTGGCTTAGATGGCTTTAGAATTGATACTGTTAAGCATGTGCCCCGTAGGTTTTGGAAGAAATTTTGTAAAGAACTCAAGGAACTGAAAGAGGATATAATCTTAATAGGTGAAGTATGGCACCCAGACCCGGCCTATCTAGCTGTATATCAAGAAGATGGAATAAATTCCTTAGTGGATTTTCCCCTGTACGAAGCTATTGTAGATATTTTTGCCCAAGATAAGCCCATGGACAAGATTTCAACGGTATTAGCTCAAGATCACCTTTATAAAAATCCTAATATTTTAGGCACATTTATAGATAATCATGATGTGCCAAGGTTTATAAGTGAAACCCATGATAAGGGTGAGGAAAGATTAAAATTGGCACTAGCTTTTTTATTGAGCTTTAGAGGGGTTCCGATAATTTATTATGGAACAGAAATTGCCATGGAAGGCGGCAATGACCCTGACAATAGAAAGGATATGGATTTCGGTGCAAACCCTAAGTTCACTGAATACGTAAAGGGGCTAATTAAGCTGAGAAAAGAAAACTTAGCACTGAACCAAGGGCAGGTAAAAATTCTTAAAGTTGGCCATGATACTATTTTATTTCTAAGGCAACATGGGGATGAAAAAATAGTTGTGGCTATAAATAATAGTACAGATAACAAAGAGATTGCATTGAGAGTACCGAAAAGTATAAGGGGGGAAAACTGGCAGGTTATTTGGGGACAAGGTACACATAAGTATGACTATGGGATAGTTACTTGTGGTGTTCCTAAAAAATCAGCGGTGCTGTATAGGGTTAAGTAAAAAAAAAAGACAGCGCAGGCTGCTGAAAAACCTCCATCTTCATTGTTACTTCAAAAGCCCAGAATCCTCACGTATTAAATATACGCTGCGGTTCTGGGCTTTATTGCGCCTCGAATCTGAAGGCTTTTGAGCAGCCTGCATTAGGCTGTCTTTATATAATTCATTTAAATTCTAGTTAACAAAGGCTTAAATATCCAAGCTTCTTTACCATCAGGTAATATAACTCTACACCAGTCACCTTGCTCGGACAATATTCTAACGATATCTCCTGACCTCACTTGAGTTACTAAACTGTGGTTAGTACCTGGGCCTGAACGAACATTAACCAAGGAAGAATTGATATAAGCTATTTGATGGCCTGACTTGCTTTTAACTAACCATCCTGCAATCCAACCAGTCTTGTTATTGAAAGTTCCTTGAATCCACTCATTACTATACTTAAGAGCAACTATTTCGTCACCTTTACGTACAGTTTCAACAACAGAATCTGATGTGCTGTTTCCACTTCTAAAGTTAACAACACTTGAATCCACAACAATTGTGGCTTTGGCGCTGGATGTTGGAGGGGTTGGGTTTGTAGGCTGTGTAGGAGTGGTTGGGGTTGTAGGGTTTGTAGGGGTTGTTGGTTGACCATTGGTCAAATCATTTACCACTTTCTTTAAATCCCCTAGCTCTTTTTCTAACCCTTTGTACTGGTTATGTAACTGATCATATTTTTGTTGCTGAGCCTCAAGATCACTTTGCACCTCAGACCTAAAGATAGAAAATACTTTATCTAAATAACCTTGACTTACTAGAGGGTTGTCTGCTGTTCCAGGTTTTGAGGTATTCATCCAAGCAGCACTTGCTCCAACCACAGAAAATGTAACAACCAGTAGAGCTATAATCATTATTTTATACTTCTTTTGCAATGTAGTCCCTCCTTTCATTTTTTCTATTTCTTGTTCTCTTATATTCGACATATGAGCAGTCAAACCCTTTTTATTACAACGAAATTAGTACTATTAAATTATGGAAAAACATACATTGTACCAATGAGGAAAGGGGTGAAAATTTTGACTACGCAGTTCCTAAAAGGATATTTAAAAATTATATTAACCATTGGTTTACTAGTCATAGGTCTTTTGCATTTACCATCAATGAATATGAGAAGCTTAGCAGGTATCTTTAGTACTCTATGGTTCTCCGTGGGAGCCCTAATAGTAGTAGCAAACTTTGTGTACATAACAAAAATTGAGAAATCACAAAGTAGAGTAAGAAAGAGAGCCTTTAATAGAAGAACATCTAGGTATAGGTAGGAATCTAAGGGTGAAAAATATTATATAAAAAAGGGTTGGCGCAACCAACCCTTTTTTATATAATATTTGTGCCCATTCAAACGCTAGTAATATTTAAACAAAATTGTTATAATACACATATAGAAATGGGGGGAACTACATGTCAGAAACTAAACACGAACTTATTATAGAACACATAGAAAACTTACCTATAGGGTCCAAAATATCCGTAAGACGTATTGCAAAAAATCTTAAGGTAAGTGAAGGTACAGCTTATAGGGCAATAAAAGAGGCTGAGAATATCGGTCTTGTAAGTACAATGCCCAGGGTAGGGACCGTAAGAATTAAAAAGCAAAGTAAAGAAAATATAGAGAAGCTTACATTCGCAGAGATTGTTAACATAGTAGAAGGAAGTGTTTTAGGTGGTCGAACAGGTCTACATAAAACCTTAAATAAGTTCATAATCGGAGCCATGGAAATTGATGCTATGGTAAAATACATAGAACAAGACAACTTGCTAATCGTAGGTAATAGGTTAGAAGCTCAAAAAATGGCACTGGAGATAGGGTCTGCAGTGTTGATAACAGGTGGATTTGATACAGATGAGGAAATAAAAAAGATAGCCGATAAAAAGGAACTGCCTGTTATACAAACAACATACGATACATTTACCATAGCAACACTTATAAATAGAGCCATTTACGATAGACTAATCAAAAAAGATATAGTTTTAGTTGAAGATATAGTTGTAAGAGAGCCAGATTATTTACCAATCACCGCAAAAATCTCCACATGGAAACGTATGGTTAGGGAAACAACACACACACGCTTCCCCGTTGTGGATGATAGTATGAGAGTTGTGGGTGTAGTGACATCTAAAGATGTGGCTGGGGCTGAGCTATTTAGCTCAATTGAGAAATACATGACTAGAAACCCTGTTACAGTAACGCAAAAAACCTCCCTAGCCTCAGTGGCACATACTATGGTTTGGGAAGGCATTGAGATGATCCCAGTAGTAGAGAATCGTAAACTCATAGGTGTGGTATCACGACAGGATGTTATGAAGGCTTTGCAACAAGGTCAAAAACAGCCCCAGATTAGTATGACTATAAATGATACAGTACTTAGCAATTTTAAAGAAGAAGAATCGCCAGGGGGCGTAAGACTTGCGGGAGAAATTACCCCAATGATGACAAACCACATTGGTGGCGCCAGTAGTGGTGCTTTAATGACCCTTTTAACAAATGCTGCATATGCTGCCCTAAGAAAAGCTAAGTATTTAGATACTGTAACAGAGAGTATTACTGTATACTTTTTTAAGCCTATCCAAATAGAAACACCTATAGTAGTTGAGGCAAGGATACTGGATATGGGTAGAAAAAATGGAAAAGTAGATTTGACAATCTACTCCCAAGGAAATATTGTATGTAAAGCACTTTTGTCCGCTCAAGTTTTGGATAAATAGCTAGCTATTGGTCACCATCATCGGATCCGGAAATATCAGTTACACTTAGGTAAACCTGAATTTTTTTAGAGATAGTTAATGTTTTTACACTTAAACGATAATTTTTCTCTTGAACAGAGACTATCCTATTATCTAAGATATTTAACACTAGCTCTGAATTGATGTCTTCAACATTTTCACCAATTAAATCCTTTAATAAATTGCCAACCTCTGCTTTAATATCGACGTTCCTGATGGCATCTGATAAATTAGTTTCTACTGTTATTTCCTTTACAGCAAACTCTCTGTGTTGCTCTTCTTGAATCTTTTCTAAGCGATCTATTGTGTTTTGTAGCTCAACAACATAACTTTCTAACTCTTTTTTTTCCACATACAATGTGTCATAATTTCTACCATGATAATAAAGTACAATAGAACCACCAATTAAAGAACCTATAAGAAACATCCCTACAAATTTCGGAAAATTTTTGATGTTAAAGGGAAAATATACGTACTTCATTTACCCTTCTCCTTTAGTTAGCATTAGAATTATCAGATAACCGATGTGGGAACCTCCAAATGCAAATAGTATTAGAACCACTTGTTTAACAACAACTGAAAGCTGTCCTCCTAAAAAACCACTTTCGATAGCCCGGATAGTTGAAAATGTTCCACCTAGGGCAGCAACCAATGCCCAGATTTTTAAGCGACCTGCTAAGTCTGCCATTGTGTAAAGGGGTGGCCTACCAGTTAATAAAGTACTCAAAGTTCCTATGGTAGAACCACCTATTACAACACCTAAAGCTATGAAAAATTCTAAAGTAGCAGTGGACCAAAAAGAATTGCCATTTTGCATATTACTCACCCCATTTATTATTTAAAAAACATAAGATTTATCTTGATACTCCCAAATATAGCATTTGATAAATTATTATTAAAAATATACGGATATTAGAATTAAAATAACAGTTAGGGGATATTAAATTGGATATTTTTTATATTGACAGAAGAACAAAACAGAAAATCAAAGAAATAGTTGCAGGTGAAAAATTAATAAAGTGGAATTACGAATCTTCACTAGGTAGGACCTTAGGTGAATTGTTAGGAAAACGGAAATTCCTTAGCTGGTACTACGGTAAATTGCAAGATAAGCCCAGTAGTAAGAATAAAATTAAAAAATTCGCTCAAACCCTTGGTATCGATATGAAAGAAGCCAAAAGAGAGAACTATGAGCAGTATGATTCCTTTAACGATTTTTTTGCAAGGGAGATAAAAGAAGAAGCCCGCCCTATAGTTAAAGAAGTAGTATCCCTTGCATCCCCTGCCGATGGGAGGGTTTTTGCATATGAAAATATTGATATTGACCGTGTTATTCAGGTTAAAGGATTTGAATACTCCCTAGGGGAACTTTTTGGTGACTCAAAGTTAGCCTGCGAATATCAAGGAGGAGTATGTTATGTTATAAGGCTATGCCCTGCAGATTACCATAGATTTCACTTTTGTGATTTTGGCACTGTGGGTAGCACAAAAAAGATTAAAGGTAATTACTATTCTGTGAATCCCATTGCATTAAATAAAATACCTGAATTATATTGTCGAAATAAAAGAGAGGTTACTTTATTTGAATCAGATAATTTTGGTAAGATAGCCTATGTGGAAGTTGGAGCAACTGCTGTGGGAACCATCATTCAAACTTTCCAGGAGGGTAATAGAGTTTTTAAGGGAGAGGAAAAAGGGTATTTCAAATTTGGAGGGTCAACTGTGATCTTGTTCTTCCAAAAAGGGACAGTGAAGGTAGATAACGATATACTAGAACATACAGAAGGTGGATATGAGACAAAGGTTAATATGGGAGAGAAAATTGGGACAAAGATGATATAAATAAGGCACCTAAGAAATAGGTGTCCTTTTCTATTTTTAATTGAAGCCCAAATCTTTAATTTTCGTTCTAATTATCTTCCATGGACTGCTTTTGTTTATGGTGATATAATTAAGAAAAAGGATGGAGGGATTAAGATGGATAGATTTATTGCTGTGTTGTTAGGAATAACCCTCTTTTTTGCTGGATTAACCTATATTTTAGGGAAGTTTGCTAAAAAAATAAGGATTATAAAGTACATCCCTGGGATAATAGCTATTCTTCTAGGTGTTTATTATATATATATTGCAAGACAGCCCCACATAGGGTTTGAAGGACTGGCGATGGCCATCTTGGCAATTATGCTGTTTTGGGCTGCTTTATCTAACCTAGTAACGGGAGTAATAATAGATTTTGTGATACCCATGATAAAAAATAGAAAGAAAACAGACAGTCATTAGTTGGAAAAAGGAGTTGAGATCCCATGGAGAATTTTGTACACCTACATGTTCATACTGAATACAGCTTGCTTGATGGTGCAGCTAAAATTAAGGATGTGGTTGCAAAGGCTAAAGAATTAGGACAACCTGCCATAGCAATAACGGACCATGGGACAATGTACGGAGTCATTGATTTTTATAAGGAGTGTAAAAAGCAAGGGGTAAAGCCTATAATAGGCTGTGAAGTATATGTAGCTGCAGGGAGTCGTTTTTCCAAAGAAGGGCGAAGAGACGATAACAGTTATCACCTAGTACTTTTGGCAAAAGACAATGAAGGGTACAAAAATTTGATGAAGTTGGTATCCTTAGGCTATACAGAGGGATTTTATTATAAACCACGGGTAGATATGGAACTATTACAAAAATATAGCCATGGCTTAATTTGCCTCTCTGCATGTTTAGGTGGGGAAATCCCCCAATATATTTTGCAAAATAGAAATGAAGAAGCATTGGAATGTACTCAAAAACTTCTAAGCTTTTTTGGTAGGGATAATTTCTATATGGAGTTGCAAGACCATGGTCTCATGGAGCAAAAACAGGTTAACGCAAAACTCATAGAAATTGCAAATAAGCTAGATATCCAGATGGTTGTTACCAATGATATACATTATACGTCCCGTGTTGACAGTGGACCCCATGATGTACTTCTTTGTATTCAGACCGCTAAAAATATCGACGAAACCGGTCGTATGAAGTTTCCCAATGATGAATTCTATATGAAATCAAGGGGTGAGCTTGAGCATAGCTTCGCCCATCAAAAAAAAGCATTAGATAACACCGTTGATATAGCAAATAAATGCAACGTAGACTTTGATTTTGACACAACTCACTTGCCACAATATCCGGTTCCAGAAGGAGAAACCTTAGACTCATACCTAGAAAAGTTATGTGTAGAAGGCATTAAATATAGATATAGTGATATTAAGCCACAAATACTTGAACGATTGGATATGGAACTAAGTGTTATTAAAAACATGGGCTATAGTGGTTACTTCTTGATCGTTTGGGATTTTATAAAATTCGCACGGGAAAATGACATACTAGTGGGTCCAGGCCGTGGTTCTGCTGCAGGAAGTATTGTTGCATATAGTTTAGGGATTACCAACATAGACCCATTAAAATACGACTTGCTTTTTGAAAGATTTCTTAACCCTGAAAGGGTATCTATGCCCGATATAGATATTGACTTTTGTTATGAGCGTCGCGAGGAAGTTATAAATTATGTTGTGGAAAAATACGGAGAAGATAAAGTAGCTCAGATTATAACATTTGGTACCATGGCAGCTAGAGCCGTTGTGAGAGACGTGGGGAGGGCTCTAGGTATACCCTACTCAGACGTTGATAAGATAGCCAAACTAATCCCCATGGAGCTAAACATGACCATAGACAAGGCCTTGAAGGTAGAGCCAACATTAAAGTTGCTATACAATGAAGATGAGACCATAAAGAAGCTACTAGACGTATCCCTTTCTTTGGAAGGTATGCCACGTCACTCATCTACACACGCTGCGGGTGTTGTTATATCAAAGGAACCTTTGACAGAATACGTACCCCTTCAGACTGTGGAAAACGGTGTGGTAACCCAGTTCCCCATGGGGACTTTAGAAGAACTAGGCCTTTTGAAAATGGACTTCTTAGGTTTACGTACATTGACCATAATAAATAATGCAGTAAAAATCATAGAAAGTACCCACAATAAAAAAATAGATATAGATACTGTATCCTATGACGATGAAAAGACATATAACCTACTTTCAGAAGGGAAGACACTAGGAGTATTCCAACTGGAAAGTAGTGGTATGAGAAATGTTTTAAGGGAGCTAAAGCCTACTAAATTTGAAGAAATAATAGCTGTTGTGGCCCTTTATAGACCAGGCCCTATGGAGCAGATTCCAACATTTATTAAAAGTAAGCATAAGCAAATACCCATTAGCTATCCCCATGAGAAGGTTAAAAGTGTACTTGAAGAAACCTATGGAATTATGGTATACCAAGAACAGATTATGAGGGTTGCATCTGACTTAGCTGGATTTTCACTGGGTGAATCAGATATTCTACGTAGGGCAATCGGTAAAAAGAAAAGTGAAGTTCTTGCTGAACAACGTAAAATATTCATGGAAGGTTGCTTGAAAAACGGGCTTGACGAAAAACTCGCAGAGCATGTTTATGACCTTATTGTTAAATTTGCTGACTATGGTTTTAACAAGTCCCATGCTGCGGCATATGCAGTTCTTGCCTATCAAACAGCATATCTAAAAGCAAACTATCCCACTGAATTTTTAGCTGCCATGTTAACAGGTGTTATGGGTTCTTCTGATAAAGTTGCATTATATATAGATGACTGTAAGAACTTAAACATTCAGATACTGCCACCTGATATCAATGAAAGTTTAAAAAACTTTACAGTTGTAGATGTAGAGAAGATAAGGTTTGGCTTATTGGCTGTTAAAAATGTAGGTGCTAATATAATTGATGATATTATAAAGGAAAGACAAAAAAACGGACCATTTAAAACAATGGACGATTTTGTTTCAAGGATCTATAACTTAAACAGAAGGGTTTTAGAAAGTTTAATTAAGGCAGGTGCCTTTGATACACTAAACTCTAACAGAGCACAACTATTAAGCTGCATAGACATGATAATAAATTATGGGGAAAGTATCCGTCGTGAAAAAGAGAGTGGGCAAATGTCTCTATTTGATATTATAGCTGATACAAATGAGCAAGAACTAGTTCTGCCAGACCTACCTGCATTTAGCTCAAAAGATCAGCTTGCCCTAGAAAAAGAAACATTGGGACTATATATAAGTGGACACCCCCTAAATGACTATCTTGATATATATACAAAAGGTGTAATTAACACCTTAGAACTAAAAGAGCTCCCCGATAATCAAAGGGTTAAAATCGCAGGTACAGTTTCCTCATGCAAAAAGATTTTTACTAAGGCAGGAAAACCCATGGCCTTTATTGAACTAGAGGATATGTATGGTGTTGTTGAGGTTGTAGTATTTACAGATCAGTACGAAAGACATTTGGACAAGCTTATTAGTGATGAACCAATAATTGTCCTAGGTCGGGTATCCCTGAAGGAAGAAGAGGATCCTAAAATAGTATGTCAAGAAATATACGGTATAACAGAAGATTTTAGGCTGTACAAGAAAAGGGAAAAACCTAGTAGTAATCTTTTTGTGAAAGAGGAAGTAGCTGCTGTTGACATGCCAAAGAAAATTTTCTTAAAGTTAGTCTTTCAGGAAGAATTGATTGCTAAATTAAATAGAGTGATCGAAATTGCCCATGGAGATAGTGAAGTGTTTTTCTACATCTCAGATAAAGGAAAAGTAATTAAGGCCCATACTAAAGTTAATGTTACAGAAACACTTCTTGACTGTTTTGGGGAACTAGTGGGCAAAGAAAATGTAAAGGTAACATAGTACGTTGCATAACATATAGGGAGAGGAGTTGGAATAGATGAAAAAACTAATTGTTGAAATGCTTGAGCAAAGGGGAGTAAAAATAGAGGAAATCGCTGACTTAGTACTAGAACTACAAAAACCTTACTTGCCAAACATAAGCTTAGATGTTTGTATAGAGCAGGTGGAAAAAGTTCTAGACAAAAGAGAAGTACAAAATGCAATGCTTACGGGCATGGTTTTAGATGTTTATACTGAGAAAAAGATGCTTCCTGAACCCCTCCAAAGTATCCTAGAGACAGATGAAGGACTATATGGGGTGGATGAGGTTTTAGCATTAAGCATCACAAATATTTATGGTAGTATCGGATTCACTAATTTTGGTTATCTTGATAAAATTAAAATAGGTATTTTAGAAAGGCTTAATAACAAAAAAAGCGGTAAAGTACACACATTCTTAGATGATCTTGTGGCTGCCATAGCTGCATCAGCTGCATCAAGACTAGCCCATGGTGAAAAGGGAGAAGTAATTTAATGCTTTAAGCCGATACGGTTGACTACCGTATCGGCTTACTTTATAATTTAGGTGAGAATGTTATCAAAATCACTAGGGAGGAATCAGCCATGCGGGAACAAGCGTTAAAGCTTCATAAGGACAGTCAAGGTAAGCTAGCAGTGGTCAGTAAGGTAGAATTAAAGGACGCACAAGATTTAAGTTTAGCCTATTCACCAGGAGTTGCAGAACCATGTATGGAAATACATAAAGATGTAAACACAGCTTATGATTACACTGCTAAAGGCAATTTCGTTGCAGTTGTATCAGATGGAACCGCTGTATTAGGATTGGGTGATATCGGTCCAGAAGCTGCTTTGCCAGTAATGGAAGGAAAGGCTGTTCTGTTTAAAGCCTTTGCAGGAGTAGATGCATTCCCAATTTGCCTAGATACAAAGGATCCAGAAAAGATTATTGAGGTGGTGAGGTTACTACAGCCTACCTTTGGAGGAGTAAACCTAGAAGATATAGCAGCACCTCAATGTTTTGAAATAGAAAAAAAGCTAAAAGAAATATGTGACATCCCCATATTCCATGACGACCAACATGGTACAGCTATTGTAACAGTTGGAGGTCTTATTAACGCTTTAAAGATTACTAACAGAAAAGCAGAAGACATTAAAGTTGTAGTTAATGGAGCAGGGGCATCAGCAATCTCTGTTACTAAATTAATTATGGGATTAGGTACAACTAATATAATTATGTGTGACAGCAAAGGTTCTCTATATGAAGGACGTACAGTTAGTATGAACCCATATAAGGATGAAATGGCTAGGATTACAAACCCTGAGAATCTAGAAGTAAGCCTTACAGAGGCTTTAAAAGATGCTGATGTATTCATTGGCCTATCTGTGGGTAATGTTGTTACTGAGGAAATGGTTCAAGGTATGGCTAAAGATTCTATCATATTTGCCATGGCGAACCCTACCCCAGAGATTGATCCGGCCCTAGCTAAAAAAGCTGGTGCAAGGGTAATAGGTACTGGACGTTCTGACTACCCTAACCAAGTAAACAATGTACTTGCATTCCCTGGAGTGTTTAGAGGTGCATTAGACACAAGGTCTAAAGATATAAATGAAGAGATGAAAGTAGCTGCGGCTCAAGCCATTGCTAACTTAATTACAGAAGAAGAACTAAACGAAGAGTATGTTATACCAAATCCTTTTGATCCAAGGGTTGCACCTGAAGTTGCTAAAGCTGTGGCAATAGCAGCCATGGAAACTGGGGTTGCTACAATTAAAGTTGACCCAGATGCTGTCTTAGAAAACACAAAAAAGCTGGCAACAATTAAGTAACAATCATAAAAGTAGTTGTTAAGTATCAATAAAAAGTAAATTGCTTGATAAAAAAGCGTCTTACGACGCTTTTTTTATTTTTTAAAAAGGATTTCTTTAACTTGATAAAGAATATATGAAATGAGGACATGGGATTATAAAAGTGTAAACAGTTATATGCAAGGTAGATTAAAACACAAATGGAAAAAGTATAAAAGAAAGGTGTGTTGCCATGGTATTCCTCATAACCTTTATTTTTGTTTTTCTTGTCTTTGCCATGGAAGTTGGGGCAATCGCCCTAAAGATAACGGGCATGGAAATAGGTAATGCAAGATTTCAAGCTCTTTCGGCACTAACTGGAACAGGATTCACAACTAAGGAAAGCGATGTAATTATCAAAGATAAGATGAGAAGAGAATTATAATGTCTTTAATGATAATTGGACATATCGGCCTTACGGTGATAGTTATATCAGCTGTAACCCTTAGTAGGGCAATTGCGTTATGGCAACTGTTTGCGGGGGCTTCTTTGATTTGCTTGGTTTATATAATTTCCACAAACAGATTTTTACTGACTAATCTGGATAAGGGGATTGAAAACCAGTTAATTAAAAAATTAAGGCTTTCTAAAAAACCAGTGGAAGAAATACTACATTTAAGTGATGAATATAGTATTGCAGAGGTGGAATTAAGTGAGAACTGCCCCATAATTAATAGAAGTTTAACTTCTTTACAATTAACGAAAAAGGATATTTTAGTACTGGCCATAAAGGGAGAGAATAGACTAATTTTAACACCCACTGGAAATGATATAATTAAACAGGGCGAATCACTTGTAGTGTACGGAAAGTTAAAAAATATAGAAGAAATCATAAATTGCAACATATAAGAAGTGGAAAGGTGGGTTAAGAATGTGGAAAGTGGTTTACATAGCGAACAATGATCGATTAGCAGAAAAAATAAAGAATAAGCTTTCTACCGAAGGGTTTATGGTGCAGTTAAGGGAATTATCTAAAAATCCTCAAAAAAAAGGACAGGTAGAAATATTAGTCCCTAGATCAGAAGCTCCTGATGTAGTAGAATTTTTATCAGAATTTAGCTAAAAACTATTGAAGTTATACTCAAATAAGGATAAAATAACAGTAACAACATTAGTGTCCCTGTGGGACATAAAAGGTCCATGAAGGTCAAGGTAAGGAGGCAATTTAATAATGATAAAAAGAATAGCAGTAATGACTAGTGGTGGAGATGCACCTGGTATGAATGCAGCTGTAAGGGCAGTAGTTAGAAAAGGGATTTATCACGGACTTGAGGTTTACGGAATTAAAAGAGGTTTTGCAGGACTTATAATAGGTGAAATGGAAAAAATGGAACTGAGTTCTGTGGCTGATATAATTCACAGAGGTGGGACAATCCTTAGGACAGCACGGTGTGACGAGTTCAAAGACCCTGAAGTTCAAAAAAAAGCCGTTGAGTTATTAAGAGAAAAAGGTATTGATGGAATTATTGTCATAGGTGGAGACGGATCCTTTATGGGTGCTAGGGCTTTATCAAACCTTGGTATCCCAACTATTGGTATACCAGGAACAATAGACAATGACATCCCAAGTACAGACTATTCAATTGGCTTTGATACAGCAGTTAATACTGCTATTGATGCAATTAATAAAATAAGGGATACAGCCACTTCCCATGAACGCACATTTGTAGTTGAGGTTATGGGTAGAAATGCAGGGGATATAGCTTTGGCTTCGGGATTAGCTGGTGGAGCGGAATCTATCCTCATACCAGAAGAAGAAGTCTCCCTAGAGGAAGTTGTTAAAAGGTTACTTCAAGGTTCAAAAAGGGGTAAACTACATAGTATTATAGTTGTAGCTGAAGGTGTGGCAAGCGGTAATGATGTGGGTGAATATATAAAAGGAAAAACTGGGTTTGATACTAGAGTTATCGTACTAGGACATGTACAAAGGGGTGGAGCACCTAGTTCTTTCGATAGAATATTAGCTAGCCGTTTAGCTGCTAAAGCTGTTGACTTGCTATTGGATAATGAAGCAGGTAAAATGGTTGGTTTAATTAATAATAATGTAGTGGCAACAGAAATAAAAGAAGCACTAAGCCAAAAGCACGAGATAGACAAAGAGATGCTGGAGTTAGCTAGAATTTTATCTATATAGAGGAGGATATTCATGAGAAGGACAAAAATCGTTTGTACCATTGGGCCAGCAAGTCAGTCGCCTGATCAATTAAAAAAACTCATGTTAGCTGGCATGGATGTGGCCAGACTTAATTTTTCCCATGGGGATTATGAAGAGCATGGAGCAAGAATTAAGAACATTAGAGAAGTTGCTAATGAGTTAGGTAAAAACATTGCAATTTTACTAGATACTAAAGGTCCTGAGATAAGGATTAAGAAATTTGCAGCTGGAAAAATTCAGTTACAAGACGGTGGTGAATTTACATTAACAACTGAGGACATCGAAGGGGATACTACAAAGGTTGCCGTAACATACGAAGGTCTTACAGAGGATGTTACTGTTGGAGACAAAATATTAATAGATGATGGCTTAATTGAACTTAAAGTTTTGGAAGTAGTAGGACCTAACATAAAGTGTCAAGTGCAAAATGGTGGTCCATTAAGTGATAGAAAAGGAGTTAACCTTCCTGGAGTTTCAGTATCCCTACCAGCAATGTCAGAAAAAGATTTAAATGACATTAAATTTGGTATTGAACAGGATGTTGATTTCATAGCAGCATCTTTTATAAGAAAAGCATCAGATGTTATAGCTATTAGAAAAGTGCTAGAAGAATACAACAGTGATATACACATTATTTCTAAGATAGAAAACCAAGAAGGTGTAGACAACTTAGATGAAATCATCAAAGTATCTGATGGATTGATGGTTGCCAGAGGAGACTTAGGTGTTGAGATTCCTGTTGAGGAAGTACCACTGGCCCAAAAGCTTATGATTGAAAGTTGCAATAAAGCAGGTAAACCTGTAATCACAGCTACTCAAATGCTAGATTCTATGATGAGAAATCCTCGACCAACTCGAGCTGAAGCCAGTGATGTAGCCAACGCGATTTTTGATGGCACAGATGCTATAATGCTTTCAGGTGAGACAGCTGCTGGTAAGTACCCAGAGGAATCTGTAAAAACCATGGCTCAAATTGCCCAAAGAGCTGAGCAAGCTGTACATTATGAGGAGATTCTTGGCAAAAAAACTTTCACACCTAAGGCTTCAATAACTGACTCCATAAGTAGTGCAACATGTACAACAGCACAAAACTTAGGAGCAGCAGCGGTTATAACATCTACTCAATCAGGCTTTACTGCGAAAATGGTTTCTAAATATAGACCAAAAGCACCAATTATAGCAGTAACACCAGATGAAAGAGTAGTTAGAAAGTTAGTTCTATCTTGGGGTGTTTTTCCAATACTTGGTGATCAAACTGAAAATACTGATGATATGTTCCAAGAAGCTATTACTAAATCCTTACAAGCAGGCTATATAAGAGAAGGTGATTTAGTAATAATCACCGCTGGTGTCCCAGTTGGATTAGCTGGAACAACTAACCTATTGAAGGTTCATATTGTTGGAGATGTTTTAGTTAAAGGGACTGGAATTGGAAATACTGGCGTGTTTGGAAATGTGATTGTGGCAAAATCCGCTAGTGACTTTCAAAGTAAACAAGGACAAGGTAATATCTTAGTTACCGTATCTACCGACCGTGACTTAGTACCTTTCTTAGATGGGATCAAAGCTATAGTTGCAGAAGAAGCAGGACTAACATCACCTACAGCCATTATCGGGCTATCAAAGGGTATACCAGTAATTGTAGGTGCAAGAGGTGCAACAAACCTATTAAAAGATGGCCAAGATGTAACAGTCGACCCACAAAGAGGACTAGTATACAAAGGCTTTGCAACAATTAAATAAACGAAAACCCAGCGTATAACGCTGGGTTTTTTATAACGTGCATCATATGAAGAAACTCCAAATTTTACAATTATCAAAAGTTACTCTATAATTTATAATAAAAGGTAAAGGGGGAGATAATGAATGCTTAGTAAGTTATTGATTATTTTTACTTTGGTCCCTTTAGTTGAGCTGTGGTTGCTTTTTGAAGTATCCAAATACATAGGTGGTGGTACAACTGTTATAATTGTTGCCATGACAGGATTTTTTGGGGTGATATTAGCCAAATCTCAGGGGCTTATGGTGCTAAGGCAAATGGCTGTTCGTCTATCTAAGGCAGAAATGCCTGCAGCCGGCTTAATAGATGGAGCATGCATATTAATAGGGGGAGCCTTTCTGCTAACTCCAGGGCTGCTAACAGATGCTGCTGGGTTCATGCTACTTTTCCCTATAACTCGTGGAATAATAAAAAAATACGCTAGAACAAAAATACAGCAGATGATTGAGTCTAACGACATATTTATTTATAGAAAGTAATACACACAAAAAACTTGCCCTATGGCAGGTCTTTTTTTTAGCTCTGATTTTCCCTATAATCTATCATTATTTGATCTACATAAGAATATATAATCTATTAGATACTGAGGGGAGAGCTGATAAAGATGCTACTAACTGATTGTAGAAAAGGGGACGTAGTTGAAATAATGGATATACATGACAACTGGGCTAAGGAGCAAGTTATAAGGTTTGGAATTGTACAAGGTGTAAAGGTGACCTGTGTTTCCATAAGCACCCACGGTCCCGTAGTTATAAAGAAAAATAATCAACAAATAGCATTGGGTTATCAAATAGCTAAAGAGGTAAAAGTTAAAAGAGGGGTGGGGGCATGGGGAAGAAAATAGTATTAGTTGGCAATCCCAATGTAGGGAAATCAGTTTTTTTCAATGCATTTACTGGAGCCTATGTAGATGTGTCAAACTTTCCTGGGACTACAGTTGATATAAGTGTTGGAAAATATAAAAACTATGAAGTAATAGACACACCAGGGGTATATGGGATATCGTCATTTAATGATGAGGAAAGGGTAACAAAGGAAGTAGTAATACAAGCAGATATGATTGTAAATGTAGTAGATGCTAACAATTTAGAGCGGGATCTGTTTTTAACACTACAACTTTTAGATATGGGTAAGCCAATGATTTTGGTGCTTAACATGATAGATGAAGCTAAAAAAAATGGAAGAGAAATAGACACATTCAAACTAAGTAACCTAATAGGGGTAGAGGTAATTAGTACTATTGCCACTAAAAAAATAGGTATAGATAAAGTGAAAGAGGCTATTACAAGGGCAAAGAAAGGTACAATGGATCAAAAAATATCCAGTGATATTAGCAAACTCCACAAATCACTGTCACAAGAAATTAGGCTTTTAATATTAGAAGATGACCAACCAGTCCTAGATAAGTATGGACTTAAAAAGAGAGGAAGGCGGGAAGAATACTATCTTTATAGAAGGCATAGGGTAAATGAAATCTGTAGGGAAGTTATAATGGATAGAAATATAAAAGATTCTATTAAACTTAGGTTAAGCAATATTTTGATACACCCACTATGGGGCAGCGTTTTTTTAGTTCTAAGTTTATTTTTAATATATATTTTCATAGGAGATATAGTTTCCCAGAGGATAGTGGATTTTACGGAAGGGTATATTATGGGACAGTTAGTAGAACCTGGTTTAGTAGGTTTAATAAGTAAAGTGATAAATCCATCTTCTTTTCTAGGTAGTTTGCTAATAGGTGAATACGGAATTTTCACCCTTACCATTACATATCTTTTAGGTCTTTTACTTCCACTTGTATTGGGCTTTTACTTTGTTTTGGCCATAATGGAAGACAGCGGATACTTGCCTAGGATAGCAGTTTTGTTAGACAAACTGATGAATAAAATAGGTTTAAACGGTAAAGGAATTATACCAATAATATTGGGATTCGGGTGTGTTACCATGGCTACAATTACCACTAGGGTTCTTGGGTCACAGCGCGAAAGGACTATAGCCACTTTTCTTTTGGCTGTAAGCATACCATGTAGTGCACAGCTTGCAGTAATCGTAGGACTTATATCACCCTTAGGTGGGTACTACATTGCCTTGTATATATTTGTTATGATTAGTATTTTTATAATTATAGGTAAATTATTATCTGTTATTATGCCAGGCAAAAGTAGTGCATTATTAATTGACTTACCTCCATTGAGACTGCCACGGCTCAAAAATATAACCAAGAAAACATATCACAAGACCATAGGTTTTTTACAGGATGCGGCACCTTTATTTGCCATGGGAGCTATGTTGATTGGTTTTCTACAGTATTTTGATATTTTATCAAGTATTCAAAACCTAATGACACCACTAACAGTTGATTGGTTAGGGCTTCCAAAGGAAGCGGCCAATGTTTTTATAATGGGGTTGATTAGAAGAGACTTTGGGACAGCGGGTCTTTACACATTGTCCCTCACTTCAAGTCAGGTGCTAGTTTCCTTGGTAACTATAACTTTGTTTGTACCATGTATAGCAAGCATGATGGTAATAATCAAAGAAAGGGGACTTTTTTCAGGGGTTATAACTTTTTTGTTAAGTATAGTAATTGCATTTTTTACGGGGGGGCTCCTTGCTATACTTGTATAGGCAATAATTGTAGATTTACATTATATTATCACATTTAGATAAATACATATAAAAAGGCAGTTTATGTCTAGTCAGTATTTGCCACTTATGTTATAATGACAAGTGAATAATTGCCAATAACTTTAAGGGGGTGTCTTGGATGGCTTACAAAATCTCAGATGCTTGTATCGAATGTGGTGCATGTGAAGGTACCTGTCCGGTTTCAGCTATCGCTGCTGGAGAAGGTCAATACATAATTGATGCTGATGCTTGTATCGATTGTGGTGCGTGCTGTGACTCTTGCCCAGTTGAAGCAATTTCAGAATAATTTTTTTCATTCGTCTAAAAAACAGGACCGACTTAGTCGGTCCTGTTTTTTTGTATTTTATTGCCCGAACAGTTGTAGGCAGGGCTTTAGCCATGTGCCCACGAAATTGACAAAAAACCTCTAAACCTTGCCACGGATTAACACTGATTTAATGGGATTTTAAAGATACAAATATTAAAAAATGGCCACAGATCTACATGATCTATATGATCTTAAAGGGCAGGGCTAAAATTACGGGCTTAGTCAAGGGGTTACCTGATTTTTGTGGAATCAATATAGGGGTTGAAGGTAAAAGGCTTAATAACTGGCTTACATAGAAAGACTTTCTCCCCAAACGGTTGTAGGCAAGGCTTTAGCCTTGAGACCCACGAAATTGACTCTAACCCTCTAACCCTCGCCACGGATTAACACTGATTTAATGGGATTTTTAAAGATACAAATATTAAAATATGGCCACAGATCTACATGATCTATATGATCTTAAAGGGCAGGGCTAAAATTACGGCTTAGCCATGGATTTACCTGATTTTTGTGGTATCAATATAGGGGTTGAAGGTAAAAGGCTTAATAACTGGCTTACTGGAAAGACATTCTCCCAAACAGTTGTAGGCAAGGCTTTAGCCTTGAGGTCCACGAAATTGACAAAAAACCTCTAAACCTTGCCACTGATTAACACTGATTTAAAAGGATTTTAAAGATACAAATATTAAAAAATGGCCACAGATCTACATGATCTATATGATCTAAAAGGGCAGGGCTAAAATTACGGGCTTAGCCAAGGGGTTACCTGATTTTTGTGGAATCAATATAGGGGTTGAAGGAAAAAGGCTTAAAAACTGGCTTACTGGAAAGACATTCTCCCAAACAGTTGTAGGCAAGGCTTTAGCCTTGAGACCCACGAAATTGACAAAACCAAACCCTGCCACTGATTAACACTGATTTACTCGGATTTTTAAAGGCAAAAAAACTAAAATCTGGCCACAGATCCACATGATCCAGATGATCAAATAATTACATAAAGAGAAAAGAAATTATAGCATGTGGTTATGCTTTATTTTTCATATGAAATTCTTTAATCTTTATGACATCCTTTCGTATAACAAAAAAGCTAATTATAACAAGTGCGATAATGTTTCCCGCCAATATTTGGCCTACACCACTATGATCCCTAAACAAAAGTACATTAAAAAAGTACAAATACATAACTATTCTTGAAAACAGAGTGTTAATTAAATAAACATAAGAATCTTTTTTGAAAATAATAGATAGTACTATGTTTAGAAATAAAACAAATAACACCACTTTTGCTCTTAACGGCAAAACCATAAAATTGATAGACAATATTTCCATAACCTCTAAAATTTTTTTCATCCCCCTCAAAAAAAAAATAACTGTATCAAAAATTTGTTATATTTAAAATATTATATCATGAGTGGGGAAAAACTAATATAATTAATCCACAAATATCTTGAAATCTGGCAATAACAGTAAGAAAGTACTTTTCTCGAAAAAGACTAACTACTAGGCATCCAATGAGCTGGTTTCCACCCTAAAGACTTTCTCAACGAACAGTTGTAGGCAAGGCTTTAGCCTTGAGGCCCACGAAATTGACAGCAACCATCTAAACCTTGCCACAGATTAACACTGATTTAATGGGATTTTAAAGATAAAAATATTAAAATATGGCCACAGATCTACATGATCTATATGATCTTAAAGGGCAGGGCTAAAATTACGGGCTTAGCCATGGATTTACCTGATTTTTGTAGAATCAATATAGGGGTTGAAGGTAAAAGGCTTAATAACTGGCTTACTGGAAAGACTAGTTGTAGGCAAGGCTTTAGCCTTGAGACCCAAGAAATTGCAGCAACCATCTAAACCCTCGCTACGGACTAACACTGATTCTTAGAAAAAGATAAAAATATAGAATATGGCCACAGAACTATATGATCTCAAGAATTGTAGAGAAAAGAAATTATAGCATATGATTAGTTTAAAAAGTACTAAATTAACAAAAACTACCTTAGGGTAGTTTTTTAGTTTGTCCCCCCTCTTGCAAATAAAAACACTTTAAATTATAATTATTACCAAGTAATAATATTAACATGTATTAATAGATATTAGAAGGAGGGTTTAATTGTGGGTTATAATGTGAAAATAGCAGGCGTAGGTTATAGTGTGCCTGAAAAGATACTTACAAATAAAGATTTAGAAAAAATCGTAGATACATCAGACGAGTGGATTACCCAAAGGACCGGTATTCAAGAAAGAAGAGTAGCTGCAAAGGGGGAACCTACATCGTTCTTTGCAACCATAGCTGCCCAAAAGGCATTGGAGATGTCGGGAATACAGGCAGAGGAAATCGACTTAATAATCGTAGGTACTGTAACACCTGATATGGCATTTCCATCCACTGCATGTATTGTTCAGAAAAATATTGGAGCAAAGAAAGCCGCGGCTTTTGATTTAGAGGCTGCCTGTACAGGGTTTATTTATGGCATGTCTGTGGCTACGTCTTTTATTGAGAACAATATATATAAAAATGTACTGGTAATTGGTGCAGAAACCCTTTCAACCATTGTTGATTATGAAGATAGAAACACTTGTATTCTTTTTGGAGATGGTGCAGGAGCTGTTGTACTTACTAAATCAGAAGAAAAACAAGTGTTAGCAATAGACCTAGGTGCAGATGGAACAGGGGGAGACCTGCTATCTAGACCTGCAGGAGGATCTTTAAACCCAATAACTGAAGAGAACATAAAAAATAGGGAACATTTTGTTAAAATGGCAGGTCAAGAGGTTTTTAAATTTGCAGTAAACATAATGAATGAAACCAGCAAAAAATGTATTGAAAAAGCTGGGTTAACAAATGAGAATATTGACTTTTTTATACCCCATCAGGCAAATATAAGAATCATTGAATCAGCAGTTAAAAGACTCAAAATATCACCTGAGAAAGTGTACATAAATCTGGATAAATACGGAAACATGTCTGCAGCATCCATACCAGTAGCCCTAGGTGAAGCTGTGGAAAAGGGACTTATCAAAAAAGGTGATAATGTCTTAATGGTAGGTTTTGGTGGAGGATTAACATGGGGTGGAACCCTTATAAAATGGTAGGAGGTTTAAAATATGATTAAAACTAAAATATGCGATTTGCTAGGAATAGAACACCCTATTATACAAGGTGGAATGGCGTGGCTAGCTACATATGAATTAGCAGCAGCGGTATCAGAAGCTGGTGGACTTGGTATTATTGGTGCAGGTAATGCACCAGCAGACTGGGTAGCTGACCAGATAGATAAGGTTCGCGAAAAGACAGATAAACCATTTGGTGTAAATGTTATGCTTTTATCACCCTTTGCGGAAGAAGTTATAGATGTTGTTATTGAAAAAAAAGTTACTGTTGTTACTACAGGTGCAGGAAACCCAGGTCCCTATGTTGATAGACTTAAAAAGGCAGGATGTAAGATTATCCCTGTTGTTGCATCAGTAACCCTAGCTAAAAGGATGGAGAGACTTGGAATAGACGCAGTAATAGCAGAAGGTATGGAAGCCGGTGGTCATATAGGTGACCTTACAACCATGTCCATGACTCCTCAAATTGTGGATGCAGTAAGTGTTCCTGTTATTGCAGCAGGTGGTATAGCAGACGGAAGAGGCTTTGCCGCTGCATTAGCATTAGGTGCACAAGGAATACAGATAGGTACTAGATTTGTGTGTGCCACAGAGTGTATAGCCCATGATGAGTATAAGAACATGTTTGTTAGAGCAAAAGATAGGGATACAGTTATTACAGGTAGAGCAACAGGTCATCCTGTAAGGGCACTTAAAAATAAATTCTCTAGGGATTTTGAAAAACATGAGAAAACAGGGGCTAGTAAAGAAGAATTAGAAATGCTAGGAGCTGGCAAATACAGAATAGCAGCCATTGAAGGTGACATCGTTGAAGGAACAGTTCTTGCAGGACAAAGTGCAGGTATGATTAAAAAAGTGGAGCCAGCCAAGGATATAATCGAGGATATAGTAAAGGGTTGTACACAAACCCTTAAGTTCATGGGGAGGGTTTACAGTGAGTAAAATCGCCTTTATTTTCCCTGGCCAAGGTGCACAGTTTGTTGGTATGGGAAAAGATATAATTGAGAACAACGAAACTGCCCTTAAAATTTATGATAAAGCCAATGATATTTTAGGGTATGACATCAAAAATATTATTTTAAATGGCCCTAAAGAACAACTAGACAGTACAGAAAACACCCAACCCGCTATACTAACAATGAGCTACGCATTATTAGAGGTTTTAAGAAGTGAAGGTATAACACCCCAAGGTGTAGCAGGCTTGAGTTTAGGTGAATACAGTGCACTTTTATCATCCCAAGTAATGGATTTTGAATCTGCCCTTCCTTTGGTTAGAAAACGTGCAAAATTTATGCAAAGTGCTGTGCCAGTAGGTGTTGGTGGAATGGTTGCTCTAGTGGGGATTAAAAAAGAAGGACTTACTGAACTTGTAGATAGTATAGAAAGTGGCTACCTAGCTGTTGCTAATTATAACTGCCCTGGACAATATGTTGTTACAGGGGAAAAAGATGCCATAGCAGAGACAATGGAAAAGGCTAAGGAGTTTGGTGCTAGAAGAGCAATAAAACTTGATGTAAGTGGACCCTTTCACTCAAAATTACTAACAGAAGCTGGGGAAAATTTAGGAATAGAGTTAGACAAAATCCAATTACAAGATCCAGCAATTCCAATATATAGTAATGTCACAGCAAAAACCTATGAAAATAAATTAGAAATCAGAGAATTATTAGTTAAGCAGGTAAGTAATTCTGTATTATGGCAACAAACCATAGAAAATATGGTGGCTGATGGTTTTACAGGTTTTGTAGAGGTAGGACCACAAAAAACTTTATCTGCAATGGTAAAAAAGATTAGTAAAGATGTATGGGTTAAAAATATTGAAGATAACGAAAGTCTTATGACTTTTATTAAAGAATTTAAGGAGGGAGTTCATGAAACTAAATAGTAAGGTAGCTGTAGTTACAGGAGCCTCTAGGGGAATTGGCAAGGCAATTGCACTTAAGTTAGCTAAAGAAGGTGCAAAAGTTGTTGTTAATTACAACTCCAGTGAAGAGGAAGCCAACAAAGTTGTTGAAGAAATAGTAGCCTTAGGTAGCGAAGGAATTTCTATTAAAGCAGATATTTCAAACTTTCAGGATAGTCAAAGGCTTATAGATGAGGCAGTAAATGCCTTCGGCACCATAGATATACTAGTAAACAACGCGGGGATTACAAAGGACAATTTACTACTTAGAATGTCAGAAGAAGAGTTCGACAAAGTTATAGATGTAAACTTAAAAGGTTACTTCAACTGTACAAAAGCTGTATCAAGACTTATGTTAAAGAAAAAAGCGGGTAAGATAATTAATATTACTTCAGTTATAGGTATAACAGGAAATAGTGGCCAGTCAAACTATGCTGCTGCTAAAGCAGGAGTAATCGGTTTTACTAAGTCACTGGCTAAAGAGCTTGGTAGTAAAGGGATCAATGTAAATGCTGTGGCTCCAGGCTTTATTCAAACTGATATGACAGATAAGCTACCTGACAATGTAAAAGAAAATATAGGTCAAAATATACCCCTAAAAGCCCTGGGTTTACCTGAGGATGTAGCAAATTTAGTAAGTTTTCTAGCTGGGGAAGAAAGTAAATACATCACTGGACAAACCATTGCAGTTGATGGTGGTCTAGCACTATAGTTTTAAGGGAGGCAAAATATAATGAAAAATAGAGTTGTGGTAACTGGTTTAGGTACAATTACACCTGTTGGTAATACTTTAGAGGATTTTTGGAATAATTTATTAAAAGGGATAAGTGGAGTAGATTATATTACTTACTTCGATACCACAGATTTTCCCACAAAGATTGCAGCTCAAGTTAAAGACTTTGATATAGAAAAGTACATGGACAAAAAAGAAGCAAAAAGAACAGATAAATTTGTTCAGTATGGAGTAGGTGCAGCAGTTGAAGCATGGAGACAAGCAGAATTTCAAGAGGGTACTTACAACCCTGAAAGAGTAGGAGTTCTAGTGGGCTCAGGTATAGGTGGTATTGAGACCTTAGAGGAACAACATAAAGTATTTTTAAATAAAGGTGTTAGAAGAGTAAGCCCATTTTTTGTGCCCATGATGATTTCAAACATGGCAGCTGGACAAATATCCATATCCTTAGGCGCTAAGGGCCCAGTTTCATCTGTTGTAACAGCTTGTGCCACAGGTACAAACGCCATAGGTGATGCATTTAAAACCATCCAGAGGGGCGATGCGGATGTTATGGTAGCAGGAGGTGCAGAGGCTTCAATTACACCAATGGGTCTTGGTGGTTTTTGTTCTGCTAGAGCTGTATCCACAAACAATGATAACCCAAAGGGAGCAAGCAGACCTTTTGAAAAAAATAGAGATGGGTTTGTAATGGGTGAAGGGGCAGGAATAGTAATACTTGAATCCTTAGAGCATGCTCAAAAACGTGGTGCTAAAATTTTAGCCGAGGTCGTGGGTTATGGTGTTGCATCAGATGCATTCCACGTTGTACAGCCAGCACCGGGTGGTGAAGGTGGAGCTAGAGCTATGCAGCTGGCAATTAACGACGCTGGTATAAGTCCAAATGAAGTGGATTATATAAATGCCCATGGAACAAGCACTGACTTTAATGACCGTTTGGAAACAGAAGCTATTAAATCCATATTTGGTGACCATGCAAATAAGCTTAACATTAGCTCTACCAAGTCAATGACTGGTCATTTACTTGGAGCCGCAGGCGGTATAGAGCTTATAGCTTGCGTGATGTCAACTATGGAAAACAAGATTCACCCGACCATCAACTATGACACGCCAGACCCAGATTGTGACTTAAACTATACACCTAACAAGATGGTGGAAAGAGAAGTGAATTACGCCATGTCTAACTCTTTAGGTTTTGGTGGACACAACGCTACTTTGGTGGTGAAAAAATGGAGAGATTAGAAAATCTTAACATAGAAGATATAAAAAAAATAATACCCCATCGTTATCCTTTTTTATTGGTGGATAAAATAGAAGAGGTAGAGATAGGGAAAAGGGCAGTGGGTTATAAAAATGTCACCGCAAACGAAGAGTATTTCAACGGGCATTTTCCCGATTATCCTGTAATGCCTGGGGTATTGATGGTAGAAGCAATGGCACAAGTGGGTGCAGTTGCTATCCTCTCAAAGCAAGAGAATAAAAACAAACTAGCTTTTTTTGCTGGAATTGATAAAGTAAGATTCAAAAAGCAGGTTATTCCAGGAGATGTGTTGAAACTAGAAGTGGAGATAATTTCTCAACGTGGACCAATAGGTAAAGGTCAAGGAACAGTAACTGTAGACGGCAAAGTGGCAGTTACAGCGGAATTAATGTTTGCCATCGCCGATAAACAGGCATAAGGAGGGACAAAAATGAAGTCAGAAGAGATTTTAAAAATAATAGAAGCACTAGGTAAAACTGACCTTACTGAGTTTTCCCTGGAGCAAAAGGATTTTGTCTTAAAAATGGGTAAAGGAACTACACAAGTAATTAGAGAAGCAGAGATAGTGAGGCAAGCCCCTACTACAATAGAGTCAGTTGCTAGCCAACCTGTACCAGCTGAGCCTCAGAAAGTGGAGATCTTGGCAAAAGCCGAGGAAAGTCAAGATAATTTAATCAAGGTGACCTCACCTATGGTTGGAACCTACTATCAATCTCCCTCACCAGAAGCACCAGCTTTTGTTAAGGTAGGAGACAGTATTGAAAAAGGTGACGTCCTTTGCATAATAGAGGCTATGAAATTAATGAATGAGATAGAAGCTAGTGAAAAGGGTAAAATTGTTAAGGTTCTAGTAGAAAATGGTGAATTGGTGGAGTATGGTCAAACCCTTTTCCTTATTGAACCATTTTAAGGGGGATTCCCATGTTCAAAAAAATACTAATCGCAAATAGGGGAGAAATCGCAGTAAGAATCATAAGGGCATGCAGGGAACTAGGTATTCAAACCGTTGCTGTTTACAGCATGCCTGATAAAGATTCCTTGCATGTTGAACTGGCAGATGAGGCCATCTGTATAGGACCTGCAAACCCTAAGGAAAGTTACTTAAACATGCAAAACCTAATAACTGCGGCTAAAGCTACAATGGCCGACGGCATTCACCCAGGATATGGATTCCTTGCAGAAAACCCAACCTTCGCTGAACTTTGTGATCAATGTAATATCGAATTTATAGGGCCAAAAGCCTTTGCCATTGAACAAATGGGGCAAAAGGCAGTGGCACGGGAAAAGATGATTGAAGCAGGTGTTCCTGTTGTACCAGGAAGTGAAGGCTTGGTTCAAGATGTGGAAGAAGGAGCTCGCTTGGCTGAAGAAATAGGATACCCTGTGCTTATTAAAGCTACAGCTGGTGGTGGAGGAAAAGGTATGCGCCTCGCAAAAACAGCCCATGAATTCAAAAAATCCATGGAAATGGCACAACAAGAAGCCCTAAACGCATTTGGAAATGGTGGAGTATATATTGAAAGATTCATAGAAAGACCCCGCCACATTGAAGTTCAGATCCTTGCTGATAAGTATGGAAACGTTGTTCACCTTGGTGAAAGAGAGTGCTCAATTCAAAGGCGACATCAAAAACTTATAGAAGAAGCACCGTCCTCAGTTATAACTGAAGAACTGAGGAACAAGATGGGTGAAACAGCTGTAAAGGCCGCAAAAGCTGTTGACTATAGTAGTGTTGGTACTATAGAATTTTTACTTGACAGCAATAATAACTTTTACTTTATGGAAATGAATACTAGGATTCAGGTTGAACACCCTGTCACTGAGATGATTACCGGTGTGGACTTAATAGCAGAACAGATTAAGGTGGCTGCAGGTCTACCATTAGAATTTAAGCAAGAAGATATTCAGTTTAATGGTTGGTCCATTGAATGCAGGGTAAATGCTGAGGATGTAAATAAAAACTTCATGCCAACACCAGGTAAGGTATCGAGATGGGTTACCCCAGGAGGCAACGGAGTTAGAATAGATAGCTCAGTTTATCAGGGCTATACCATACTGCCATTTTATGACTCTATGGTAGGTAAGCTAATAGTTTGGGCACCCAGTAGAATTTTAGCCATTAAAAAGATGGAAAGGGCCCTGAAGGAATTTACTGTTGAGGGAATTTCAACAACTATCCCATTGGCGTTAAAAATCCTTAACCATCCTAAATTTATAGAAGGCGATTACTCCACTAAATTCTTAGAGGAAGAGCTTCTGTAAAGCTTAAGGGGGAAGAAAAGTGTTATTCAAAAAAACAAAATACATCTCTTTAGATAGAACCAAGCATGGTGGGCAAGCAAACGATGTACCTAAGGGTATAGTAAAAAAATGCCCCCAGTGTCAACAGGTTCTGTTTCAGAGGGACTTAAAAAACAATCTAAACATATGTAACAAATGTGACCACCATATGACCCTTTCCGCTAAGGAAAGGGTAGAAGTCATTATTGATTTTGGTACTTTTGAAGAGTGGGACGGGGATATGGAGAGTACAGACCCCCTTGAATTTCCTGAATACAAAGAAAAACTTGCTAAGGGACAAAAAATTACAGGCATGAAAGATGGAATAATTACAGGGTGTGGATTTATAAATGGCTCTAAGGCTGCCATTGCTGTATTTGAACCTGGATTTATGGGTGGGAGTATGGGTTCTGTGGTAGGTGAAAAAATAACCCGGGCCATGGAAAGGGCCATAAACTTAAAAGTACCTATGATAACCTTTAGCGCATCAGGTGGAGCTAGAATGCAGGAAAGCTTGATGTCCTTATTCCAAATGGCTAAAACATCTGCAGCAGTTGAAAAGATGAATAACGAGGGTATATTATATATATCAGTACTAACAGACCCAACAACAGGGGGAGTTACTGCAAGTTTTGCATCCATAGGAGATATAATAATAGCTGAACCTAAAGCCCTTATAGGTTTCGCTGGCCCTAGGGTTATCGAGCAAACAATAAGACAAAAGCTTCCTGAAGGGTTCCAAAGGGCAGAGTTTCTCCTAGAAAAGGGATTTATAGACAAAGTAATTCACAGAAAAGATCTCAAAGAAACCTTAGGTAACATTATTTGCCTCCATTCACTTAAGGGGGTTGGTAAGAAATGGTAGATAATTTAGAGAGACAATTATTAGAACTTGAAAAAAGGATTAAAGACCTAAAGGATTTTGCACTTGTACAAAATATTGATCTAAATCAAGAAATTGAGCTATTGGATAAAAAAGCTATTTCCATTAAGCAGGAGATATATAGCAACTTATCCCCTTGGCAAAAGGTACAAATAGCAAGACATAATAAACGTCCCACAACCTTACAATACATCGACCTTATTTTTGAGGACTTTATCGAGCTACATGGAGACAGACAATTTAGAGACGATCCATCCATAGTTGGGGGGATTGCCCGAATTGGTGACACTCCCATAACCATAATTGGTCACCAAAAAGGAAAGGATACCAATGAGAATATTAAGCGTAATTTTGGTATGCCTTATCCCGAAGGCTACAGAAAAGCTTTAAGACTTATGGAACAGGCTGAAAAATTTGGAAGACCTATTGTTACATTTATAGACACACCTGGTGCATATCCAGGTATCGGAGCTGAAGAGAGGGGGCAAGGTGAAGCCATTGCTAAAAACCTAATGCGTATGTCTCACCTTAAAGTTCCCATAATTTGTATTGTTACAGGTGAAGGTGGAAGTGGTGGAGCACTGGCTTTAGGTGTAGGCGATGCCATGCTGATGTTAGCTAACTCAGTTTACTCAGTTATTTCACCTGAAGGATGTGCCGCTATCTTATGGAAGGATGCTTCAAGGGCACAAGATGCAGCTGAGGCCTTAAAGCTTACCGCTGATCACTTGTATGAACAAAAAATAGCCGATGAAATAATTCCAGAGCCCCAAGGTGGGGCACACAAAGATTTAAACAAGACAGCAGAAGCCATAAAAGAAGCTATAGAAAGACATCTGGACCTACTATCAGGCTTCAACAAGGAAGACCTTATAAAAAGGCGTTATCAGAAGTTAAGAAGAATAGGGGAATATACAGAATAAAACCGCGAAATTTTTCGCGGTTTATTTTTTTTGATACCTACAACCTTCCTCACACTATCTCTCACTAAAAAGCACACACTATATAAAAACTTAGTAATAAGAGCAGCAGTCAGGAAAAGCCTAGGGGGAAAAAAATATATAAATAGTCACGGGCCATTTGTTGTCAAGATGTCTTGAGCTTTTACACGGCACCCTTCGGGTATCACAGAATAATGGGATGCAAAGTAAGGAAAGATAAGCATCTTTGTCTTTTGCATTTCCGTGAGGGACAGAATTAGATAGCCCATTTCTTCCGAGTAAAAAAGATCTGCCGTGACTATAAAGTAATCTTTAAAAAAAGACTTTCAAAACAATCTACCACTACCCTACACTAAAAAGCCTACACTATAAAAAGCAAACTTTAAATAGCGTATAAATATGACTATCTACAGTGAAGATAATAACTTTTAACTATCTGTGAATGAAAAAGTCTTTTGAATTTAAAGCATTAGAATCTCTCTTAAAAATCCCAGTATCAGTGTGCATATATTCTAATGCTCCTAATCATTATCTTTAAATCTCGTACGCTTTGTATGTTTTGATAGTGTAAAGTAGTGGTAAAAAAGACCTATTAAGCAGTCAGGAGTCAGGAAAAGCCTAGGGGCAAAAAAATATATAATTACTCACGGACCATTTCATGTCAAGATGTCTTGAGTTTTTACACGGCACCCTTCGGGTATCACAGAATAATGGGATGCAAAGGGATGAAAGATAAGCAGCTTTTTATTTTGCATTTCCGTGAGGGACAGAATTAGATAGCCCATTTATTCCGAGTAAAAAAGATCTGCCGTGACTATAAAGTAATCTTTTAAAATAGTATCCATATGTTCTAATGCTACTAATCATTATCTAAAACCTACCTAAATAACTCTTGGTGTCAACTGGTGTGGTTTTTAATTGGTGATGATGGTGTCCGAAGGTTTTTAATTCTAGTGTAATTAGTGAAGAGATTTTTAGTGAAAGTTAGTGGCCTAGTATTTAGTTATCAAAATTTTCATCATTTTAAAGAAGCAGTTAAAAGGGCGAAATGCATACCTTCCATAGATTTTGGTAACCATAACTAGTAGAAAATCAAACTAGTAGAGGTGAAATCCATGGAAAACAAGCATGAAAATCATGAGAACCGTGAACAGTGGGGATCGAGACTAGGGTTCATTTTAGCTGCAGCAGGTAGTGCCATTGGATTAGGCAACATCTGGAGGTTTCCTACAGTTGTAGGTCAAAGTGGTGGAGGCGCGTTTATATTCTTATATCTCCTAATTATATTTGTTATAGGAATACCACTTATGATCGGTGAACTAACCATCGGCAGAAGAGGTAAAAGAAATATAGTAGGTGCTTTTCAAAAGATTAAGCCTGGTGGACCATGGTGGTTTATTGGTGCCCTAGGTGTTCTTGCAGGCTTTGTAATACTATCCTTTTACTCAGTTATAGCAGGGTGGGGTATTGCTTATATGTTTAAATTCCTGACAGGTCAACTGACAGGGTTAGAACCAGGGCAATCAGCTGATATTTTCGGGGCACTGGCATCAAGTCCCGTAGAACCCCTAATATGGCATGCAATTTTTATGGCTATGACCATAGGTATAGTTATATTTGGTATAGACAAAGGAATTGAGCGAGCAAGTAAAATAATGATGCCCATACTATTTGTATTGCTCTTTGTTTTAGCAATAAGAAGTGTTACCCTGGATGGGGCAATGGAAGGGGTACTATGGTATATAACCCCTGATTTTTCTGCCATTAACATTCAAACAATTCTAGGGGCACTAGGACAGGTGTTTTTCAGTTTAAGCTTAGGAATGGGTGCTATAATGACATATGGTAGTTACTTGCCCGATGAGGAAAATATACCCTCTGCTGCAATGTTTATTTCCCTAGCAGATATAGGTATCGCTATTTTGGCAGGATTCATCATCATACCAGCAGTTTTTGCCTTTGGCTTAGAGCCAAATGCTGGGCCAGCATTGATCTTTATAACCCTTCCAGCAGTTTTTGGTTCCATGCCCTTTGGTAATCTAGTTGGAGCTTTGTTTTTCCTGTTGTTAACAATAGCAGCACTAACATCTGCCATATCTTTATTAGAGGTGCCTGTTGCTTACTTTATTGACGAACTAAAGTGGAATAGACTAAAAGCATCCGTGATAGTTGGGATAGTGATATTCCTATTAGGTATACCGTCTTCACTGTCTCAGGGACTACTTAGTAACAACTTATTTTTTGGTATGGAATTTCTAGACTTTATGGACTTTTTCTCCTCAAATCTATTACTACCAATAGGTGGTCTGTTGACAGCTATATTCATAGGCTGGGTCTGGGGAACAAGAAATACCGTAGACGAAATACAAAAGAAAGGTGTACATTTTGGTCTGAGAAGCCCATGGGGAATAATAGTACAATTCGTATTACCCATAGTGCTACTATATATACTTATTACAGGATTGATTGGGTAGGCCAAGGCCTGCCCTTTCCCCCTTATTTTAACTTGTAAATGAAAAGAAGGAATAATTTATTTTTTGTCAAATATAAGTTAAATATAAAGATTAGGCAAAGGGGGAAAAGTAAGTGAATGTATATGATAAAGCCCACGAGCTTGTAAAAGCATTAAAAGAGAGTCACGATTATAAAGAGTACATAAGACTGGCAGAGCTTATTAAAAAGGATCTAAAAGCACAGGAGATGCTAATTGAGTTCCGTAAGAAAAACCTTGAGATCCAACAACGTCAATTAGCGGGAAAGCCAGTTGACCAAAGTAAGATAGACGAGGTCCAAAAGCTATATGATATTGTTAAGCTCAACAAAGATATCAATCAGTTCTTAGTTGTGGAGTATCGCTTAGGAAAGACCATGGTTGATGTTCAAAGGATTATTGGTGAGGGAGTTAAGCTTGAATTTGCTCCTCAAGAGACTGTACACTAGAAGTAAAAATTACTTAAGGGCCAACTTGGCCCTATATTTGTGTGAAAAGAGGGATGTAGATGGAAAGTGTTAGAAGATTATTTCATGGAAAAGGTATCATAAATGGTGATGGCGAGCTCATGATTCATGATTGCATTTACTCAGAAAATGGAGTAATTGTTGATATAGGTTTTAAGGAGGATATGTTTCTTAGATATAAAGATGTACCAGTTGATTCATACTCAGGATATATTTATCCTGGCTTTATAGACTGTCACATACATCTTACTGGAACAGCAGTGGACATGCTATCTGTGGATTGCAGAAAAGTAGCTACTATGCCTGATTTGTTTGAATTGATATTTGAAAGGATTGCGTCAAGTCCTTCTAGTGCACTGATCTACTGTTCATATTTTGACCCAGACTCTTATTTGGAAAAGGGATATCCAACTTTAGATTTGCTAGACACACTTTTTCCTAATAATCCTGTTTTCATAAGTCATATTGAGTGTCATGGTGGTGTTGTGAATACAAAATTTAAAGAAATTTGTATTCACCCCATGGACGATATTGATGGACTCATAGTGGGTGAGTACAACTCCAAAGCTAGACAATTCGTATTTAACATGCTAGGGGACGAGTACAAGCTAAAGGGTCTTAAAATGGCTGAGGAAGAAGCCATCAGGCAAGGAGTTACTACTATCCATGCCATGGAAGGAGGGCAACTTTTCTCAGATAACGATGTTGAACTAATACTTAATAATATTGACAAATTTTCAGTGGACTTAGTTGTATATCATCAAACACTAGATGTGGAAGTGGTCAAAGAGAGGGGCCTTAAGCAAATGGGAGGTTGTGTCCTTATAGACGGATCTAGCGGTGTTTATACAGCTGCTTTGACAGAGCCTTATAGATTACAACCAGATAAAAAAGGACTTTTATATTTTGATAAGTCACAAATCGAAAATCTAGTTCTAAATGCTCAAGAGCAAAAAATACAAGTTGCCCTTCATTGTTGTGGTGACAGAGGCCTTGATTTCTTGATGGATTGTTTTGAAGAAGTGAATAAAAAAGATCCCATATCCTCATTTAGACACAGAATAGAACATTTTGAGATCCCAAGACCTGACCAAATAAAAAGGTGTAAGGAACTAGGAGTTGTACTATCAATGCAACCTAGTTTTGACTATTTTTGGGGAGGTCCTGCTGGTGATTACTTTTATACATTAGGTGAAAGATGGCTTTGGACAAACCCTATCGGTAAAGTTATAGAAGAAGGTATTATAGTAGGTGGTGGTTCAGATAGTGGTGTGACACCCATATCACCCCTTTTAGGGATTCATAGTGCAGTTAACCATAACAATCCCCATATGAGAATAAAGCCAGGTCAGGGAATAAAAATGTACACTAAAAATGCTGCTTATCTGACCTTTGATGAGGGAATAAAAGGGGATATTAAAAAGGGCATGAGAACTAACCTAACAATTTTAAAGGAGAATATTTTAGAACTAGAAAAAAGCAGCATTAAAGATGTGAATGTCTTAGACACAATAGTTGCAGGAAAAAAGTTATTTAACGAAATACGACATAAAACGACATTTATGGGAGATAACAAGATGTAAGAGGGGGTAGTGGGTACATATGGACTTTGACCAGTGTGGAAACATTTTTATATAATTAAACCATAATTAGGACAAGCTAATAATAATTATCCTTCTCCTATGCCTTCCAGATCACCCCCTCGTATCTGGGAGGTTTTTTTTTGTGTATAAATACCAGAAAAAGGGGGAATATAATCAATAGGGTTTTAAAATCCTGTAATCATATCATGGAGGTGAATAATTTGACTTATTTTATAAATCATGATTGCATTTCCTGTGGTGCGTGCGAGCCAGAGTGCCCCGTTGATGCCATCAGCGAAGGTGAAGACAAGTATGTTATTGATGCTGCAAAATGTATAGATTGTGGAGCCTGTGCAGATGTGTGCCCAGTTGATGCACCACTACCAGCTGAAGAAGCTCAATAAAAAAACAGAATCGAGAGATTCTGTTTTTTTATTCTATATAGGAGAATATAACATTTGATACTGATAACAAAAAAGATATCACTGAAGGGCTTAAACACTCAAAAATACCACAGACAAATAAAATAATTTGTATTCACTATAATATAACTACTAATTACTAGCTACTAGCTACTAGCTACTAACACAATACATTTTGACAATAATAACCAATGAATATATTGACAACAATACTTGGGAAAACTATACTGAACACATATATACATATATTAACAATAATTAAGAGGTGTGACTTAATGGCTAATCTTACTGATAGGGAAGAACAAATTTTGAGGGTTTTAAAGAACGAGCCTATGCTTTCACAAGATGAATTATCTAATAGGCTAGAGATATCTCGTTCTGCTGTAGCTGTACATATTTCTAACCTTATAAAGAAAGGCTTTATCCTTGGAAGGGGATATGTATTTAACGAAGAAAAAAAGGTTGTAGTTGTTGGTGGTTCAAACTACGATCTCATAGGTGTGTCAACTATGCTCATAAAGGGAAAAACTTCAAACCATGGAAAAGTTACCACTGCAGTAGGTGGGGTGGGGAGGAATATTTCAGAAAATCTTGCTAAATTAAATGTACCCACTACCCTTTTAAGTGCAGTGGGTAAAGATGGGCGTGGTGAACATATCTTGAAGCGCACAAAAGAAGCTGGGGTAGATGTAAGTCTAGTTTTAAAAACAGATAAGTATCCATCGGGAACATATATAGCTATTTTAGACCAGAAACAAGACCTAGAAGTGGGACTTGCAGATATGCAAATAGTTGATTTAGTTGATCGAGGGTACATAAAAGAAAACCTATTTGCCATGAACAATGCTCATATGGTTGTATGTGATACAAATGTACCTGTTGAAACCCTAGAAGTTCTAGCAGAGTATTGTAAAGACGTAGATTCTCTCTTTGTAGTTGAACCTGTTTCTGTGGATAAAGGGAAAAAAATAGTAGGATTGTTAGATAAAATTGATATTTTTACTCCTAACAAAGAAGAAATGGAAGCTATTTGTGGTTTTAATTTGGAAACTGAGGAAGACTATAAAAGGGCTGGGGAATTTGCCATGGGTAAAGGCATTAAGATACTACTATTAAAGCTTGGGGCAAAGGGTTTATATGTACATAGTGATGATTATTGTAAAAACCACAAGTCCAAAGCTCGAAAAATTTTAGATGTAACAGGGGCTGGAGATAGTTTAGTAGGAGGATTTTTAGCCGGTATATTCCATGGGTATAGCATTGAGGAATGTTGCCAGGCTGCTTTAGCTACAGCAGCATACACACTGGAGTTTGTTGATACCGTTGCCTACGATTTAAGTTGGTCAAAAATACATGATATATTGGGGGAAAATAATAATGTTTAGCATAAAAATAAGCGAGGAAGTTAAAACTGCATTGGAAAACAATAAACCAGTGGTAGCCTTAGAAAGCACCATAATTTCACATGGCATGCCTTATCCTAAAAACTTAGAAACTGCTTTAGAGGTTGAAGAAGTGGTGAGAGCAGGTGGAGCAATCCCTGCAACCATTGCCATACTAGATGGTGTAATCAAGGTTGGTCTTACTGAAGCTGAGATAAAGCAACTGGCTCAATCAACGGATGTTATAAAGGTAAGTAGAAGGGATCTTGCATACGTTGTGGCCACAGGTAAAAATGGAGCTACAACAGTGGCTTCAACCATGATCATTGCTGCTCTGGCAGGTATTAAGGTTTTTGCAACAGGAGGTATCGGAGGTGTACATAGGGGAGCAGAGAACACAATGGATATATCAGCGGACTTAACAGAACTTGCCATGACAAATGTTGCCGTAGTATGTGCAGGAGTTAAATCAATACTGGATATAGGTCTCACCCTAGAATATTTAGAAACACATGGAGTTCCAGTTATTTCATACAAAACTAAGGAATTCCCCGCTTTTTTCAGTTCTAAAAGTGGCTTTCAATCTCCTTTAACTGCTGAGGATCCGAAAGAGATAGCTCAAACCCTTAAAGTAAAATGGGCCCTTAATTTAGATGGAGGTGCGGTTATAGCCAATCCAATACCTGAGGAATACGATTTTGATAGTCAGGTTATTAATAAAGTAATAAAAGAAGCTGTAGAAGAATGTACACTGAGAAGCATTAAAGGCAAAGATGTTACACCCTTTTTACTGAAACGCATAGTGGAAATAACCGATGGCAAAAGCCTAATATCGAATATAGCCCTTGTTAAAAATAACGCAAAGCTAGCTGCCAAGATTGCAAGGGAAATGTTAAACTAAGGAGGTTTTCTAAATAATGGGAGAACTCTTTGAAAGAGTTGAAATAAGTAAAGGAATAAACTTATATTTATACAACACAGATAAGTATAAAACAATTTCTGTAAGAGCCTTTCTTTACACCAAAGTTGATGAAGAGATTACAAAGACTTCGTTAATACCATTTGTTCTTGCTAGGGGTACTGAAAATTACCCAGATAACTTGACTATACGCAGGGAACTGGCCAATTACTATGGAGCACAGATGGGCACTGGGGTCACTAGACGAGGAGATGTGGTGCTAGTTGACTTCCGTATGGAGATGGTCAGTCCTCACTATGTATCTGGCGATAGCTACGTGGAAAAATCGTTAGATGTATTAAAAGAAGTGATTTTCAATCCAAGGAAAGAGGGAGAAGGCTTCAAAGAAAGCTTTGTGGATGTTGAAAAAGAAAACACAAAAAATAGGATTATGTCTTTGATTAACGATAAGGGAAGATATGCCTTTGAAAGGGCAGTACAGATCATGTGCCCTAACGACCCTTATAAATACTATAAATATGGAAAAATCGAAGACTTGCCCAAAATAGATGCAGTAAATCTTTATGAAAAATACCAAGAGATTATCAACAACAGTCCAATGGATATCTATGTAGTAGGTCACTTTGATAAAGAAAAAATATCCTCTATGATAAAAGAGAGGTTCAATGTACCAAGAAAAAGCTTAGTTCCAGTGGAAAAACCAATAAATACAGAACTCTTAGAATTTAAAGAAGTTGTTGAAGAAATGGATATTAACCAAGGTAAATTAGTTATGGGTCTAAAGACACCTATTACTATGGAACATGAATTATATCCAGCTTTGCTTATATATAACGGAATTTTAGGTGCCTTTTCACATTCAAAACTATTTCAAAATGTTAGAGAGAAAGCTAGCCTGGCGTACTATGCAGGATCTAATATAGAATCCCTAAAAGGATTACTTTTCATCTTCGCTGGCATAGAACCTGCCACCTATACACAGACAGTAGAAATTGTTAAACAGCAACTGCAGGACATGAGGGATGGAAGCATTACAGAGAAAGAATTTTCTTATACCCTTGCGGGTCTCGAAAGTGGACTTTTGGAAACCTTTGATGAAGTCGGTGGACAAATAGGATTTGCTGTTGATGGCGGAATTATTGGAAAAACCATTACCATAACGGAACTATTGAAAAAAATAAAGGAAGTAACTGTGTCAGATGTGGTAAAGGTGGCACAAAGCGTGGAATTAGAGTTGATATACTTCTTAAAGGGAAAGGGTGATAGCAATGACAGTTAAAACCCTAGAGTTTGCAGAGCTTAAAGAAAAGGCATATACTTGGGAAATTAAAAATGGTTTAACAGTGATTTATGTACCTAGACCCAACTTTAAGAAATCCTTTGGGGTATTTGCCACTAACTACGGGGCCCTAGACTTTGCAGGGGAAGATTATGATTTTCCACCAGGGATTGCACATTTTTTAGAGCATAAGCTATTTGAGGGTCCTGAAGGTAATATCGAAGACGAATTTTCTAAGCTAGGGATATCTGTTAATGCATTTACTACACATATCCATACCTGCTACTTTTTCTCGGCCACATCGAACTTCTATAAGGGACTAGAACTGCTTATGGACTTCGTCCAATCAAGTCATTTCACTGAAGAGAATGTCCAGAAAGAAAAGGGGATAATTGCCCAGGAAATTGAAATGTATAGGGATGATCCAAGCTGGGTAGTATATTTAAATTTCCTAAAGACCATGTATCCAAATCATCCTATTAATCGTGATATAGCAGGCACAGTAGAAGATATCATGAAAATAACACCACAAATGTTAGATGAGTGCTATAAAAGGTTCTACAACACTGGGAACATGGTTCTTTTAGTTACAGGTGATTTAAGCTTAGATGAACTGAAAGATTTCATTGAAAAAAATCAAAACGGAAAAAATATAGAAAAACTGGAGAAGTATAAAAGATCCACAAAAGTAGATGAATCAATACCGAAAAAAAAGACTGTGGAAGTTAAGATGAACGTATCAAGGGATATTTTATGTATGGGCTTTAAAGATAAAAAGGTTGGTGAAACAGGTAAAGAATTATTTAAAAAAGAAATATCTACACTACTATTGATGGAGACAATAATAGGTAAAGGGTCGAAGCTTTTTAATCAACTCTATGACGAAGGAGTATTAGATAATAGTTTTGGTGTTGAGTACACAGCTGAGGACGGTTACGGTCACACTGTTATAACCTTAGAAACAGAGGACCCCCACGGATTTATTGCAAGATTAGAATCAGAGCTAGAAGAAATAAAGAAGAATGGCCTTAATAAAGAAGAATTTGACCTAAATAAACGCAAACTTGAAGGACTTAATCTAATGGAAATTAACTCACTGGAAAATGTAGTTCTAGGTTTCATGGGAGACTACTTTAGAGACTCTAATTATTTTGAACGGATAGAGACAATTAGAGAAGTTGCCTTTGAGGATGTTGAAAAAAGATTGCAGGAACATCTGGATTTCGACATGTGTGGCATCTCAATAATAAAAAGAGAGGATAAGTGATAAAGCTTATCTTCTCTTTTTAAATTTCCTATGGGGCTATATGATGTTCTCATACACGTAAGAGGAAGTAGTTTTTCTAGGTCAACTAATTTATTTAATAAAATCGTAATACTTTCTTAAAGTCTAGGCAATGAAATTATATGATAATAAAATAGGGAGTTGTATACTAGTATTGGCCTTTGGTTAGGGGCAGTGTAGTGCTGATACCATTAAGATAAAATGGATAAATATAAATAAATCAGTATCATAAGGAGTCAAAACAAACCACTGTCCCTCATCATGGTAGAGGATATTTTATCTTTATATAAACCTAGTAAAGATCATAAATATATTTTAACAAACTTGAGGGCTCTTTAAATGAGTCCTTTCTTCGTAAAACGAAATATTTATTGCAATGCTATTAACAAAAACAATAAAGTAAGATAAAATAATCATAACATAAAAAAGATATACAAGGGGGTTGCTATGAAAAAAATTATTGGCCTGGCTCTGATTTTAATTTTGGTTTTTTCTAGTATTAGCTTTGCTACAACAAGTGCTTTCTGGCCTGAAGGCTGGTCTGATGTTGAACAAATTGGTTCATACTCTAGGACCTTAGGGCAAGTACAATGGGTACAAATTGATGATACTATGCATTTTTTGTCTACTAAAGATAAAGATGATGAACTGGTATTCCAACTAAAATCCTATTCTCTAGTTGACGCTAAAGTAGTGGGAGAAATAGACCTTTTTAGCACAAGTAGGGGAATACAGGATGTAAAGCTATACATTGATGATGAGTATATTTCTGTAATATGGGTTGATCTTGACAATAACCTAAACCAGTTTGTATATGATATCATATCGGAAAAAGGTGAAACAAAGCATATTTATAGAGGTCATAGGAATATATACACACCCTTTGTTACAAGAATAGGTGATAGTTGGCACTTCTTTTGGAGCCAAGTTTTTGAAGGAAGTACAAATATATTGCACGGTAGTGTAGATTCAAATGGAAACTTTACTAGGGATGAAAATGTGTTTTTGGGTAACGATGTGCTAAATCGTGTGGAAGATATAAAAATGCATGATGGCTTGCTTTATATTTCATGGGTTGGAGATGGTTCCCAAAGGGGTTTAGCAGGTCTTGTAAATGTATTTTTATCTATATTTGATGGAACACAGATAACTCAAACTGAACATATTGTACAATTTACTGGTGAGAGCTCTGGTAAGCCAAGGCTTACTTTAATTAATGATGAACTTCAGATCTTTTATGAATATGTTTCGGCAAGTACGCTTTCTGGTCAAAAATTCTTTAATATTTCAATTGTGGGCATAGGGGATGATAGTGAGCAAACTATATCTATACCTTCTAACACTGGATTTAGTATTGAAGGTGATGACTCAGATATCTTAAAACTAGTTACCACTAGATTTGTGGGAAACAACACAGAGCTTTTTTACTACAAGTACAACAATAAAACACAGTTGCAAGAACAGACGCGTTTGACATATAGCTCAAAAACATATTCAAACCCCATACTAGTTTCTTATGATGGATATGAATTTATATTTTATGATGAGGGAATGGTTAGAAATAAGAGTTTGCTTGTTATTAATAATAAATTTGAGGGTACACCTACTGTTTGGAGAGAACTTGGAGTAGATGAGGAAAACGTTCTAGCATCACTCATATATAACTTAACATCTAACCTTATGATGGCAGCTCTATTTTCCTTTTATGGGACCATCTTTGCCGCTGGCATTTGGGCAGTTTTTGCCCTATTAAGGAAGTTTAAGGTTTTGTCTGGAGCCTCAGAGAATTGGAAATCGAATTTATTGCAAAGTATAGTTGCTTGCTTAGCAATGACCTATACCATGGACTCTTTTTTAGTTGGTTATAATCACCAGATGTTTACACCTTTTCAAGTTTATGCATCTATTGCCGCCATAGCTTTAATTATTGTACCAATTTCCCTATCAAAATTGCGTTATGAAGATGTATCTTTACCTTTAGCTATACTTGGATATACAATGATATACATTATGATGTTCATGCATATAAGTATAATTAGTTTTGTATAAAGTCATAAAGAAAGAGGGAGCAAAAATGCTCTCTTTTTTATTTAAGAAGGAATTTTTCCCCTCTTTAGAGAATAATAAGTATATAATATTAAGAGATAGGAAGTGATTGAAATGGCTAATATCTCAAAAATTAAAAATCCTACTACTATACAGTATGGGGAAGAATCCATCAACAGTCTCCCGAAGGCTTTGAAGAGCCTAAAAGCGAAGAAAATTTTAGTTATAACAGATAAAAGTATAATACAACACCAACTTTTTAAGAATGTAATGGTTTATGTTGACAATCACTATGAGTATATATCCTACGATAAGATATCTGGAAATACAGATGTAAATATTGTATCTGAGGTTACGTCCCTGGCCATAGAAGAAAATGTAGATACCATCATTGCCATTGGAGGCGGAGCTGTTATAGATACTGGGAAGGTTGCATCTTTAAAAGCTAAAAATAAAGATGAATGGGACTGGGGCGCTTATACCATTAAAGATAAGGAAAAACTAAATATGGTAGCCATCATTACAACTCTTACGTCAACTTTTTGTAATACACCCTTTGCCTTTATACGAGACCCCGGTAAGGAGACCACAAGAATTCTTACAGGGGAAGGACTCTTTCCCGACGTAGCCATAGTGGATAGTAGACTAGCTATGACACTACCTTATAGCAAAAAAGTATCTGCCGTAAATACTACCCTATCTACAATCCTAGAAGGGTATATTTCAACTCTGTCAACACCCTTTACTGATGCAATAACCCTAGGGGCATTAGAACTTCTTATGGATGGCATTAACTTGTTCTTATGGGATGAAAACAACACCAAAGGCTTAGAAAAGATACAGCTGTCAGGGGTACTAGCTTCATACGGAGTTAATAACGCCATGCTGGGAATTATTGCAGCCACTGCCAATACAATTTGTGGAAAATACCCTGTAGATTTCGGGGAAATATGTGGTGTAGTCATGTCGGAATATCTAGAACTAAATCTGTACTCAAAACTAGAAAAGTTTGCAAAAATAGCTAAAAGAGTTATCACAGATCCCGAAGCAGATACCATGTCAAAGGAACTCTTGGCAAAAGAAGGCCTTCATAAAATGAAAGAACTCCTTGATAAACTCAGATGTCCAAGAACATTATCAGAATTAGGAATACAGAAAAAAGACCTTCCTGATTTGGCAGAGAAAATAGCAGAAGATGATGGTCTATTAAGCTGCCCTGTAATACCAGATAGTCAGGAGATATTGTCCATACTAAAGGGACTTTACTAGAAGTATATGTAACTATTGGATATTGACAAAGACTACTACATTATGTTAAAATTATTTTTGTCAAATGTGCCGGAGTGGCGGAATGGCAGACGCACTTGACTCAAAATCAAGCGACCACAAATCGTACCGGTTCAAGTCCGGTCTTCGGCACCAACTAAAAAATACACCTAAAAGCGTCTCTGGACGCTTTTTTTTGTTAATAACTATTTCTCTCTCTACAACTGACTAATAGGTTTTAAGGGTAAAAAAAACGCGTCTGTAGACGCGTTTACCAGGTATACTCACAATCTTTGCATATAAAATCTTTATCTAGGTGTCCCCTACCATAAAAACCGAAAAAACCTTGTACACCTTCGTTGTCATTATCTACCTTTTCTACACTCATGCTATTACACTTAGGACAAGATGGAGCAACTTGATTTTCTTTAACATCCATACGCAAACCCCCATAGTAGATTTTTTTTGAAACAAGTGTAAATACGACTTAACGTTAGGATAGGCTATTTAATAAATTATATACTGAATATAAAGAAAATAAAACAAAAAAATATTTTCTTTTTATAAAGATTATTGATAAAATAGGTTGAGAAACATTAAAAGAGGTTGGACTATGGAAAAATGGATTTTACATGTAGATATGGATGCTTTTTTTGCAGCTGTTGAAAAAAGAGATAATCCTACGTTAAAAGATAAACCAGTAATAGTTGGTGGGCACCCCCATAAGTATCCGAGGGGTGTTGTTTCTACATGCTGTTATGAAGCAAGAAAATATGGTGTTAGGTCAGCTATGTCTACATATGAAGCTTTAAAAAGATGCCCTGGTGGTGTGTTTGTCTTACCTCAACAAGATAAATATACTGAAGTTAGCCGCGAGATTATTAAGGTTTTTTCCCAGTATACTCCGCTAGTTGAACCTATTTCAATTGATGAGGCATTTTTGGATGTTTCGGGGTGTGAAAAGCTATTCGGTAGTCCTTCTAATATTGCAGAGGGTATACAACGAAAAATCTTTGAAGTCACATCGTTGACATGCTCTATCGGCATAGCTCAAAATAAGTTTTTAGCAAAGCTTGCATCTGATTTAAATAAACCAAATGGAATAACATTTATAAACCCTAACGAAATAGAAAAAACACTAGACCCTCTGCCAGTGAGCAAAATTTGGGGAATAGGTCCTAAACAACAAAAAAAACTATATGATATAGGTGTTAAGACCATAGGAAATTTAAAGAGATTATCTGTGGAGCAACTAACACCACTATTTGGTATAAATGCTCCTAAGCTTTGGAATTTATCTAGGGGCATAGATGACAGGGTAGTTGAGACAGAGACAGTAATAAAATCAATCAGTAATGAACAAACTTTTATGGAAGATATAGAGGATATTGATATACTAAAGCATTACTTAGTGTTTTTGACAGACAAAGTAAGTAGGAGAATGAGGAATCAAAATATAAAGGGAAAAACAATTACCCTTAAATTAAAATTCAGTGACTTTACCACATCTACCTCTCAGACAACACTAGATGTACCAGTGAATCTACCATCGGAAATTTTTAATATTGCATTACCATTACTTAAAGGGGGAACAAAAAAAAGAAGAGTCCGTCTATTAGGTGTGGGAGTATCAAATCTATCCCTTGATGGTTCTGGAGAGCAAATGTCATTATTCGAAGACACATCATCTAAGGAAAAAGAGAAGAAATTGCAAGGGTCTATAGATAATATCTTGGAGAAATTTGGGGATAAAGCATTATATAGGGCTTCATCTAAAAAGAATTATTAAGGGGGGGAAAAAATGGATCCCTTATTCGAGAAGAAAATAATAGCAGGAATGATAGCTAAAGAAGGATGGGCCTTTGAAAAATTTGTGGAAAACTATCAAAAGGATATTTACAATCTAGCTCTCAAGTATACATCAAATCAAGAAGATGCTTTGGATATAACCCAGGAGGTTCTATTAAGAATTTTACGGAAAATAGAGACTTTTAAAGGGAACAGCAAACTTTCAACATGGGTGTATCGTATAACAGTAAACTATTGTAAAGACTATATTTCAAAACATAGGAAAATCCAAAATGTATCCATAGATAAACCCGTTGAAAACTCTGATGGAGTGCTTTATATGGACATTGAAGACCCAGAAAAAAAACCCTTAGAAGTGGTAGAAGAAACTGAACAAAAGCAGCTTCTTCACAAATGTATTGCAATGTTAGACAGTGATCAACGAGAAATAATTATATTAAGATATATTAATGAATTATCATATGATGAAATAGAACAGATTCTAAAAATACCTGAAGGGACCATAAAATCTCGCCTAAATAGAGGTAGAAAAAAACTTGCTAAACTTTTGCAAGAGCAGGAACCCTAGACTAAAAATAGCGTCTAATAAGTAAAGGTGGTGGGGAACAATGAATTGTTCAGATTTTGAAAGACTAATAGACAAAGCTTTAGAAGATGGTTTATCACATGAAGAGAAGGCATATTTTGATAAGCATATATCTTCGTGCCAGAAATGTAGGGAAGAACTTAAGGAACTACAAGACATAGAAACTGCTTTGCATTCGTTAAATAAAATAGACCCCCCTGTTAACCTAAAAGATAACGTAATTAAAGCAGCATATGATCAGGGCTTGCTTATAAATAAAAAACAGCATAGAATAAGTTTACTATCTAAGATTTGTGCAGTAGCCGCTTCCTTTTTATTGTTGTTCATGTTAACTGATGTTTTTAGCCTATATCCCATTACAGATGGATCTAAAAACGATACACAAAAATTCATAGTCCAAGGGGAAGAGCAACTTAATAAGGAGGACTTAGAAAGGGACATAGTTTTAAATGGCGAAGACAGTCCTGAAGATGAAGGAACAATTACGGGTATGGATGTATTGAACACCAATGCCGACCATATAAGTGAAACATCAAATTTAGTTTTAATTTTTGCTTGTTTATTATTGTTTGCACCTTTAGTACGGGATGTGTACAAAAAAAGAAAAAACTAAAAAGTGGCTTAGATAAGCCGCTTTTTTTCTTTTAGGAAGGTTTTAGCTTTCATTTGGTGAATACTATAATTATAATAGAATCAAAGGAGTGGAGTTTATTAATGAAAAAGGCAATTATAATAGACGGAAATAGTTTAATATACCGGGCATTTTTTGCTCTACCATTGTTACAAACTGTCAATGGCGAGTATACAAATGGTGTCTATGGTTTTACAACAATGCTATTTAAGGTACTTGAAGAAGAAAAACCTGATTTTATAGCAGTGGCACTAGATAAAGGGAAAAAAACCTTTAGACATGATACTTATAAAGAATATAAAGGCCATAGGCCAAAGATGCCAACAGAGCTATCAGGTCAATTTGCCCTACTTAGAGAAATGCTCGAGCTGATGAATATTACATACTTCCAGCTTGAAAACTACGAGGCTGACGATATAATAGGTACCTTTGCTAAATTAGGGCAAAAAGAAAATATTACCACAACCATTGTAAGTGGTGATAAAGATGTGCTCCAGCTAATTGATGAGAAAATTCATGTGTTACTGACTAAAAAAGGCATAAGCCAAACTATTAAGTATGACACAATTAAAATACAAGAAGAATTTGGACTAGACCCATTACAACTCATTCAGGTTAAAGCGCTTATGGGTGATAGCTCTGATAATATTCCAGGGGTAAAAGGTGTTGGGGAAAAAACAGCTTTAAAGCTAATAAAAAACTATTCTAATTTAGAGGGTGTGTATGAGAATATTGATAAAGCTGGGGGGCCTAAATTAAAGGAAAACCTTGCTGATAACAAAGAAGTAGCATTTATGAGTAGGGAATTGGCTACAATAAATACTGCTGTACCAGTGGAAATAAACTTCGATGACCTAGTTCAAAGAAAGTTTAGTCCTGACTTGGTGGCTTTTTTTAGACGACTTGAATTTAATACACTTATACCAAAGTTAGATATAGATGAAGAAGTTAGGGAGAAAATAGAGCTATCCTGCGAAAAATATAAAACCACACAAGAGGGAGAAATATCTATATTACTACACAGTGATAAGTTATACTTAGCCACATGTGAGGAAAAAGTATACTATACAGAGGATATTGAGGAGATTAAATCAATACTAGAAGATAAAAGATTGAAGAAAATATGTTTTGATTATAAGGCACTATTACACTATGCAAAAGATAGGGATATAGCTGTGCAATCAGTAGTATTTGATGTATTTTTAGCAGCATATCTTTTACAAGCCGATAAAAATACTTATAGCATAGAAGACCTAGTTCAACACTACCTAACAGTTAATCTTCCCAGCGATGAAGATGATCCTGTGGAAAAAGTCTATTATTTATATAAACTTTACTCTCCCATGTCAGAGCAAATCGATAATACTGGGGCAAATATGCTGCTGTATAACATTGAAATGCCATTGAGTGAAGTGTTATGTGACATGGAAAGGGAAGGAGTTTCTGTGGATAAGGGATATTTAGAGGAATTAAGCTGTGATTTGCTAAAAAGGCTTGAGGAATTAGAAGTAAACATATGGGGCTATTCAAAGGACAAATTTAATATAAACTCTCCTAAACAATTAGGTGTTGTACTTTTTGAAGAACTGAACCTACCAGTTCTTAAAAAAACTAAGACTGGCTACTCTACGGATGTATCTGTACTTGAAAAGCTACAGGGAGAACACCCCATAATAGATCATTTATTGTCCTATAGAACATTGGCTAAGCTTAGATCCACATATGCCCAAGGACTAAAATCTTTAATAAAACAAGATGATAAAATACACACTACATTTAATCAGACCATAACAGCTACAGGGAGATTATCTAGTACAGAACCCAACCTACAAAATATACCAATACGACTTGAAGAAGGTAAAAAAATTCGTAAAGCTTTTATTGCTCCAGAAGGCAAAGTATTGGTCTCTTTGGACTATTCACAAATAGAACTGAGGATACTTGCTCACATGTCCCAAGACAAAAACTTAGTTGACGGATTTATAAAAGGTCAAGATATTCATCAAAGGACAGCTGCTGAGGTATTTGGAGTAGAGCTAGACTCTGTTACAGAACAACAAAGAAGACATGCTAAGGCTGTAAACTTTGGAATAGTATACGGAATGAGCGACTTTGGTCTATCACAGAGTTTAGCAATTCCTAGGAAAGAGGCAAAGGAATATATTGATAAGTACTTTGAAAAATATGAAGGTGTAAAAACATTTATTGATAAAACAATTGCCGTATGTAAGGAAAAAGGCTATGTGGAAACCATGTTTAACCGTCGCCGATTCATACCAGAGATAAATAGCTCTAACTTCAATAGGAGATCCTTTGCAGAAAGAACTGCAGTGAATACTCCAATTCAGGGAACGGCGGCAGATATTATAAAAAAAGCTATGGTAGACTTTCGCTGTGGTAGTAGTGAAGCAAAATTGTTACTTCAAGTACATGATGAACTTGTTTTTTTAATAGATGAAGATAAAGTACAAGAAAATATTTCACAGTTGATAAATATAATGGAAAATACCGTTAAGCTAGATGTGCCACTAACAGTGGATTATAAATGGGGAAATAACTGGATGGAACTAAAATAGGAGGAAGGAAAAATGCCAGAACTACCAGAAGTGGAAACCATTGTTACAGGGTTGAAGCCTAACCTTGAAGGAAAATTAATACATGATGTTCAGGTATTTAATAAAAGAACCATTACAAATCCTAAAGATATTGAAGGATTTGTTGCGACCATTAAAAAAACTACTATAAATGAGGTAACTAGAAAAGGTAAGTACATCGATATAATATTAGATAATAAAATGCATCTCATTATTCATCTAAGAATGACAGGACAATTGATTTATAGTAATAAAGAAATGGACTTTACACATCTTCGGGCGATGTTTAAGCTAGACAATGGGTTGTTATATTTTAACGATATTCGTAAATTTGGAACCATATCCTTATTACATCAAGATGAGCTACTACTTGAAAAGGGATATCATACCTTGGGTGTAGAACCTTTAAGCAATGAGTTTAGTGACTGTTATTTAAAAGAAAAGATAAAGGGAACTAGGCCAGTAAAGAACTTTATTTTAGATCAGACAGTTATAGCAGGACTGGGCAACATATATGCCGACGAGTGCCTATTCTTAGCTAATATAAATCCTAAGAGACCTGTAAATACACTAGATGATATGGAGATAACTCTATTAGTAGATGCAATAAAGGAAGTATTAAGTAAGGCAATCGAAAATAGGGGAACTACTTTTAGTGACTACAAAGATTCCTATGGTGGCAAAGGCGAAAACCAAAACTTTTTAAAGGTTTACGGAAGAGGCAAGGAAGACTGTTTTAAATGCGGTAAAAAACTGTCATCTGATAAAATTGGGGGAAGAACCACTGTTTTTTGCCTAGATTGTCAGAAATAATTATCACTAAAAATGCCCAATTCCATAATATGAATTAGACCATGTCATTTGATTCAACTAATCAAGGTGGTGATATTATGGAAATATGGGCAATAGTGTTTTTATCTATAGCAGTATCTTTGGATGGTTTTGGAGCAGGGTTCGCATATGGACTAAATGGAATACGAATTAACACTATTTCAAGAATATTGATATCCCTAGCTTCTGCTTTTGCAATTTACCTTTCCTTACTAGCAGGAGCTTTTCTAGGAACAGTGTTAAACCCAGGTTTTTCTAAAAACCTTGGGGCTCTACTTTTGTGTGTTATGGGAATATATATATTTACGCAAGAGTTGAAGTTTATACTAGATAAAGGTGAGATACCCAATGATTTTTATACTAAAAGTTTTTTTCAGAAGGTTTTTATTCTGTTAAAACAGCCTAGTATAGCTGATTTTGACAAATCAGGAAATATATCAGGTATGGAAGTTTTCTTTGTTGGCTTTGCCCTGGCCATGGATGCATTCGGTGCAGGGTTTGGAGCAGCACTATCTGGCTCTAATCCATTGATGACATCAATTTTTGTAGGCATATTTAAGTTTTTCTTGTTAAGCACTGGAATGACAATGGGTAAAAAACTTAACAAAATACCCTACCAAGGAGTTATACTTTTGATGCCGGGGTTGATATTTTTCTCCATAGGTGTATTTAACTTTATATAAAGTGAAAGCTCAGCTTTCACTTTTTTACATATCCGGACATTATAAATATTCCCTTTAGGGTGGGACCCCTTAGCTACTTACAAACAGGTTGTATTTTCGTGTTTATACCATTTAACAGAAATTACTCTTGAAGGATAAAGGTAAACAATGTAGAATAATATATATTTAAGCAAATACTATATAAAGGTGGGAGGTAGCCGTATGATAAAAATAGGTCTAACTGGAGGCATAGCCAGTGGAAAAAGCACCATTTCCAAAATACTTAAGGGACTTGGAGCCAAAATAATCGATGCAGATATAGAAGCAAAGGCCGCCTTAAAGCCTAATGCAGAGCCATGGCAGTTATTAATTAAAGAGTTCGGTAAAGAAATACTTAAAAATGATCAAAGTATCGATAGAAGAAAACTAGGTAATATGGTTTTTGGTGATAAACAAAAGTTAAATAAACTAAACAGCATAGTACACCCCTTTGTAATCGAAAGAATAAAAGGAAAAATAGCATACATGGAACAAAAAGGGGATATAAAAGCAGTTGTCCTAGATGCTCCACTATTAATTGAAACCAATTTACACAATTTAGTGGATGAGGTGTGGGTTGTGGATGTGGACACAAAAACACAAATTAGTAGGTTAATAAAAAGGGATAAATACAATGAAGAGCAAGCTAAAAATCGTTTAAAAGCTCAGCTTTCTCAAGAAGAAAGATTAAAATATGCTACAGCTGTTATAGACAACACCGGTGGTAGAAGACATACAAGAGAACAGGTTACAAAATTGTGGAACAATAGAGTAGAAGAATTAAATTGATGAGGTGTTTACCTTGAGAAAATCCTACAAGTTGGTCATTATTGTTACAATCCTAACATTATGTATTGCATATTTATTACAGAATCAACTACTATGGAATAAAGTCTACCCCATTGAATATAAAGATGTAGTATGGGAAAACAGTGATAAGTATGAAGTAGATCCCTACTTGATTTTAGCCCTTATGAAGGTTGAAAGTAGATTTGATACAGATGCTGTTTCCAAAAGGGGTGCAAAAGGTTTAATGCAACTGATGCCTGATACAGCTCTATGGATTGCTGAGCAAAATGACATAGAAATAACAGAGTTTGATCTTTATAAACCTGAAGTAAACATACCCCTTGCCATTTGGTATATGAGGCAACTAATCAACCAGTTTGACGATGAAGTGGTGGCAATAGCAGCATATAATGCAGGACGGGGTAATGTACGCAGATGGATAGATGAGGGAGTATGGGATGGAACTATTGCAAACTCTCAATCCATACCCTTTGGAGAGACCAGAGAGTATGTTTTAAGGGTATCCATTGTATGGAAGAAATACCATGATATCTACGTTAATTAATTCTTTTTAAATTAGGTCTTGTAATTCCTCGATTATCGTAATATAATGTAACTGTAACATCCTTGTAACTATAAAAAAATATATAGTCCCATCGTTGGACAAGTACAAGGTTAGATCTGTTTTATAATTTGCCCGTTAGAGGCAAATAAAATATAAACTATATTAGGGGGTTATTAAATGTTCAAAAAGACAATCTTAATGGCTATTAGTTTAGTACTAATCGTTGGATTGGCAGTTGGTTGTTCACCACCTGACACTCAAGTTGGTGGTACATTCAGATGGGGAGTTGGTTCTGACCCAGCACTTATGAACCCAATCCTTTACCAAGATGCTACATCAGGTGAATTTATCGATCGTATGTTTGAAGGCTTAATAAGATACGATGAGAACCTTGAAAGAGTTCCTTTGCTAGCAGATAGCTGGGACTTTGCTGATGACTTTTTATCAGTAACTTTCTATCTTAAAGAAGGCGTACTATGGCATGATGGTGAACCATTCACTTCAGAAGACGTAGTGTTTACCTTTGAAACAATGATGCATCCAGATTATCCAGGTGTTCGTGCATCCATGTTCTCAACACTTGAAAGTATTGTGGCACTAGATGAGCACACTGTACAATTTAACTTAAAAGAAGAATTTGGTCCAGTTATGAACAACTTAGGATTTAACATTATTCCTAAACACATCTACTCTGTAAACCCAGAAAATGGGGAGCCATGGCCAATTGCTGACCTAATGGATCACCCAAACAACTATGACAACGTAGTTGGTACAGGTCCATTCGTATGGAAAGAGTGGAAAACTGGTGAGTATATTTCTTTCACTAGAAACGAAAACTACCACGTTGAAGGTGTTCCTTACTTTGAAGAATTCCTAATGACTATTTATGGTGGATTAGAAGCTATGATGATGGCTCTTGAAGTTGGTAATGAGCTAGATTATGGTACAATCCAAGCAGATAAAGTTGCTGATATGGAAAAGAAAGGTCAAAATGGTGATGAAACATACGAACTAATCACATATGATGGTCTTTCATACTCATATATCGGTATGAACCAAAAAGAAGGTCTTTTTGGAGAAGGTAACGAGAACTTCTTCCAAGACTTAAGAGTGCGTCAAGCTATAGCTCACGCAGCTCCAATTGAAGACATGATTCAAAACATTTACTCAGGTAATGCTTATAGACTACACAGTTCTGTACCAAGAAGTTCTTGGGCTTATAGCGAAGAAGGTCTAACTAAGTATGACTATGATTTAGAAGCAGCAGCAGCACTTTTAGATGAAGCTGGTTGGGAATTAAGCGCTGATGGTTTTAGATATAAAAACGGTCAAAAACTTAGCTTCGAGTTAGCAACTAACGCATCTAACCAAATGAGGGTAGACGTTATCACTATTATGCAAGATGAGTTAACTAAAATCGGTGTTGAGGTTAGACTTGAGGCTATGGAGTGGCAAGCATTCCTAGACCATGTTACAAAGGAAAAAGATGCTCATGCATTTGTTTTAGGTTGGAACTTAGCAGTTGATCCAGATGCATACTCTATCTTCCACTCTGCTGCTACAAGCAACAACAACAGTATCTATTATGCTAACGAAGAAGCTGACTACTGGATTATGAAGGGTAGAAACTCTTTAGATATCGAAGTTAGAAAAGAAGCTTACGCTGAATTAGCTAAAATTCTTTCCCATGACTTACCATACGTATTCCTTTTCGCTCCTAAGAGCGTAGATGCTATTAGAACAGGTATTGAAGGATATACTGTAGGTCAAACAGGTCTGTTCTTCATGGAAAACTGGAGATACTCAAACGTAGAAGAAGCTAACTAATAGCTTTCTATAATCCAAAAAGAGCCTTGTCAACATAAGTTGACAAGGCTCTTTTTGGATTATTACCAATTTTACCTCTTATCTTGATTCTGTATCACAATTCAAACACTATTTGAAGCCTGCAAAATTATTGCAACATTTTTTTACAAAAGTATTGCAATGTATGAAATGTTAGTGTAATATAAATGTAACGAAAGAGATATAAAAAGCACAATTAAGTAAATGAGTATCAAAAATGACCTATGAAGTAATATATGTGTAATAAAATATACCTTTCGGTAATAAATATGTAAAAATACTTAATGGAATTAACACAAGCTAATTTTTGCCTCGCAAGGGCAATGAAAAAAACTAAAGGGGGCTTTTAAATGAAGAAGGTTATGTTGGTACTGCTTTCACTAACTCTAATCGTTGGTTTAGCAGTAGGATGTTCACCACCTGACGACAATATTGGTGGTAGATTTAGATGGGGAGTTGGTTCTGATCCAGCACTTATGAACCCAATTCTGTATCAAGATGCTACATCAGGTCAGTTTATTGATCGTATGTTTGAAGGTTTAATGAGATACGATGAGAACCTTGAAAGACAGCCTTTACTGGCAGATAGCTGGGATTTCTCAGATGATTTCTTAGAAATTACTTTCTACCTAAAACAAGGAGTTAAATGGCATGATGGTGAGCCTTTCACTGCTGATGATGTAGAGTTCACATTTAAGACCATGATGCATCCAGATTACCCAGGCGTTCGCGCTTCAATGTTCTCGACACTTGAGGATGTTATCGTAATCGATGAGCACACAGTTAAATTTACTCTTAAAGAAGAGTTTGGCCCAGTTATGAACAACTTAGGATTTGCTATTATTCCTAAGCACATCTTCTCTGTAGATGCTGATGGTAACCCACAAGCAATCGCAGACCTTATGGATCATCCAAACAACTATGACAACGTAGTTGGTACAGGTCCATGGAAATGGAATGAGTGGAAAACTGGTGAGTATATTTCTTTCACAAGAAACGAGAATTATCACCAAGATGGCCTTCCATACTTTGAGGAATTTATAATCAATATCTATGGTGGGTTAGAAGCTATGATGATGGCTCTAGAAGTTGGTAACGAGCTAGACTATGGCGATATTCAAGCAGATAAAGTTGTTGATTTACAAAAGAAAGGCCAAGACGGTGATGGAACTTACGACCTAGTACAGTTCGATGCACTTTCTTACACCTATATTGGTATGAACCAAAAAGAGGGTCTTTTTGGAGAAGGTAAAGAAAACTTCTTCCAAGACTTAAGAGTGCGTCAAGCTATAGCTCACGCAGCTCCAATTGAAGACATGATCCAAAACATTTACTCAGGTAATGCTTATAGACTACACAGTTCTGTTCCAAGAAGTTCTTGGGCTTATAGTGAAGAAGGTCTAACTAAGTATGATTATGATTTAGATGCTGCTGCTGCACTTCTAGACGAAGCTGGTTGGGAAGTAGGAGCTGATGGATTAAGATATAAGAACGGTCAAAAACTTAGCTTCGAGTTAGCAACTAACGCATCTAACCAAATGAGGGTAGACGTTATCACTATTATGCAAGATGAACTAACTAAAATTGGTGTTGAAGTTAAACTTGAGGCTATGGAGTGGCAAGCATTCCTAGACCATGTAACAAAGGAAAAAGACGCTCATGCATTTGTTTTAGGTTGGAACTTAGCAGTTGACCCAGATGCATACTCTATTTTCCACTCTGCTGCTGTAAGCAATAACAACAGCATCTACTACGCTAACGAAGAAGCTGACTACTGGATTATGAAGGGTAGACAGTCTCTAGATATCGAAGTTAGAAAAGAAGCATATGCTGAATTAGCTAAGATCCTTTCTAAAGACTTACCATATGTATTCTTATTCGCTCCTAAGAACACTGCTGCTATAAGAACTAACATCGAAGGATATGAATTAGGTCAAACTGGTCTATTCTTCATGGAAAAATGGCACTTTAAAAGTGGAGAAGAAGCTAACTAGTTTACAATTTTCGGCGTAGCCAAAGCCAGGCAAAGGCCGAAATGACTCCCTAATTTCCCCCTCTAGAAAGTTCTAGAGGGGGCTTTTTATTTTGACTAGTTAATCAAACAAACACAACTAAAATATATAAATTTATTTTAAAAAAAATAAGTTGTTGTATCATTTCCTTTAATACAGTATCATTAAGAGATGTAATACAGATACTTAGCACACAGAAATAAAGAAAACACTATAGTACTGGTATTTATGGTGTTATGTGATTTCAAGTTCAAAAATTATAAGTACCTGTTATAATTTAATCTTTGGTACTTTATCGATTTAAAGTGGCAAAAAAACGCTATTGACAGATTACTGTATTCGTTTTATTATGTTAACATTGAACTAATAATATAGTAGAAAATTGTCGTAGAATTACAGAAAACTTAAAGGGGCAGCAGGAATTTTACTATATTTAATAGAATAGTATTATGAATAATCACTTGTTAATAGTTTAGGAAGACAATCTTCCTAACTTGAGATACTTTCTAAATATAAGGGGGAAAGACTCAGTATTGCCTGGCGTTGGCAAAAATTAAAAAGGAGGTTTTGCTATTGAAAACGTATCTTATTAGAAGACTGCTTCAAATGATACCTTTATTCTTCGGTATTACCATTGTTTCATTTTCGATTGTTCACTTGGCTCCAGGAAGTCCAGTTGACTTGTTGGCTGGTGACCCAAACATTACCCCAGAAGACATAGCTAGAATGGAGGAAGCCCTTGGACTTAACAGACCAATTCATATCCGTTATTTTGAGTGGGTAGGAGATATGGTTAAAGGTGACTTCGGTAATAGCTTTAGGCAAGGTAAAGCAGTAAGTGCCCTTATACTAGAAAGATTACCTAATACAATGATACTAAACATATTTGCGTTGTTGATTTCCCTTTCGGTATCCATACCAGTAGGAATTTTCTCAGCAATTCGCCAGTATTCTTTGGCTGACTATCTTGCAACATTCCTTGCTTTCTTCGGTGTAGCCATGCCAAACTTCTGGCTTGCATTATTACTTCTTTACTTATTCTGGGTTAGGTTGCAAATATTGCCTGGAAGTGGTAGAGGGACCTACGGTTGGACTGTTGAATCTGTTGGTTGGCACTGGTACTTTATAGATAGAGCTAAACACATGATTCTACCAGTATTTGTATTAAGTGTTAGTACCATGGCATCATTTACTCGTTTCGTAAGAACAAGCATGCTTCAAGTAATCCGTGAGGACTATGTAAGAACAGCTAGAGCAAAAGGTTTATCTGAGAGAGTGGTTATATATAAACATGCTCTTAGAAACGCTATGATACCTCTAGTAACCATATTAGCCATGTCAATTCCTGGTCTAATTGGTGGTTCTGTAGTTATTGAACAAATTTTCTCTTGGCCTGGTGTAGGCTCCCTATCATTTAACTCAGTTATGGGAAGGGACTACAACGTTGTTATGGCATTTAACACCATAACTGCAATGTTGACACTTGTATTCATGCTACTTGCTGATATAGCATATGTGGCAGTTGACCCAAGAATAAGATTCGACTAAGTTAAATAAGTGAAAGGGGGAGAAAAAATGTCAAACAGCGAATTAAATGTTAAGAAAACAAAAATCGATGGAAAAAAGCTACTTGAAGAGGCAAAAAAGAACTCTAAAGACAGTAGTATGTTTAGAACATTTGTTAGAAGATTTAAAAGAAGTAAAACTGCTGTTTTGGGTTTGATACTTTTGAGTATAATGTTCTCATCAGCAATTTTGGCTCCACTTTATCCACATAAATATACGGAAACTAACTTAAACAACAACCTAGCTGCACCAAGTATTTCCCATCCAATGGGTACTGACCGTCTAGGTAGAGACATTTTTGCAAGAGTACTTCATGGAGGAAGGGTTTCTCTTGCCGTTGGATTTATTGCTGTTGGTATCTCAGCAACCATAGGTATACTAATTGGATCCACTGCCGGCTATTTTGGTGGTATGGTTGATAATATATTGATGAGGTTCACAGAGGTTGTAATGGTTTTCCCGCAGCTATTTTTGATTTTGACAGTTCTAGCTGTAGTAAAAGGCGGTGGAATAATGCTTGTAATGGCCATTATTGGTCTTACAGGTTGGACTGGTATCTGTCGTCTAACTAGGGGTGAGTTCCTAAGTTTAAGGGAAAGAGATTACACATATGCAGCAAGATCCCTTGGTGCAAATGACCTAAGAATCATCTTTAAACACATCCTACCAAATGCCATGGCTCCCCTTATTGTTTCGATAACTCTAGGTGTTGGTGGAGCTATACTGACAGAAACTACGTTGAGTTTCTTAGGTATAGGAGTTAGGCCGCCAGATCCAAGTTGGGGTAACGTATTAAGTGATGGTAGACAATACCTAACACGTGCACCATGGATGAGCACATACCCAGGAATATTTATATTCGTAACTATACTAGGATATAACTTCCTAGGTGATGGTTTAAGAGACGCCTTAGACCCTAGACTAAAACAATAACCTTAGGAAAGTGGGTGAAACAATGTCAGAAAAGTTGCTTACTGTAAAAAACTTAAAAACTTACTTCTATACCGAAGACGGTGTAGTTCCAGCTATAGATGGGGTTAACTTTGATGTTGCTCCAGGAGAAACTTTGGGTATTGTAGGTGAATCTGGTTGTGGTAAAAGTGTTACATCACTATCTGTAATGCGTTTGATTCCCAACCCACCAGGTAAAATTGAAGATGGAGAGATTACCTTTGATGGTAAAGATTTATTGGCCATGTCTGAAGCCGAAATGAGAAAGATTAGAGGAAATGAAATCTCAATGATTTTCCAAGAGCCAATGACCTCTCTAAACCCTGTATATACAATTGGTGATCAGTTAACTGAGGCAATAAAACTTCACCAAGGTAAGAACTCAAAAGAAGCTACAAAACATGCAATCGAAATGCTTAAGCTAGTAGGTATTCCACTACCAGATAAAAGAGTTAACGAGTATCCTCATCAATTAAGTGGTGGTATGAGACAAAGGGTTATGATTGCTATGGCTCTTTCATGTAATCCTAAACTGTTATTTGCTGATGAGCCAACAACTGCGCTGGATGTTACTATACAAGCTCAGATTTTAGAGCTTATGAAAAAGCTTAAAACAGAACTTGGTACATCTATTATTATGATTACCCATGACTTGGGTGTTATTGCAGAAATGGCAGATAGAGTTATTGTAATGTACGCAGGTAGAGTTGTTGAAGAGGGCCCAGTATTAGATATTTTTAAAGATCCTCTTCATCCTTACACAGAAGGACTTTTAAACTCTATTCCTAAAATAGAGGGAGAAAAGGAAAGACTTAAACCTATCGAAGGTGTAGTTCCTAACCCACTGGATATGCCAAGCGGATGTCGTTTCCACCCTCGCTGTCCTTATGTCACTGATCGTTGTAAGGAAGAAATTCCTACCCTTCAGGATAAAGGTAAGGGAAGAAATGTTGCTTGTTTTTTAAGATACTAAGGGAGGTGGAGAAATGACTGAAGTAGCTGAAAAAGATCTACAGACCCAAGTTGGCGAAGAGCAATCACCAGAGACACCGATTCTTGAGGTAAAAGGCTTACAAAAATATTTCCCTATTAAAGGTGGAGTATTTTCTAGAACCGTTGCCAATGTAAAAGCAGTTGATGGAATCGACTTCTATGTAAACAAAGGGGAAACCCTTGGTATAGTAGGTGAGTCAGGTTGTGGTAAGTCAACAACTGGTAAAACTCTATTAAGGCTAATTGAGCCATCTGCAGGTCAAGTGTTATATAAAGGTAAAGATATATTGAAATTTGACAGAGAGCAAATGCGTAGATTGAGAAGAAACATGCAGTTCGTATTTCAAGATCCATACTCTTCTCTTAATCCAAGGATGACTGTTGGTGACATAATCGGAGAACCTCTGGAAATTCACAACATCGCTAGGGGTGCAAACAAGTATGCTAAGGTAGCGGAACTACTAGATATAGTTGGCCTAAGTCCATACCATATTCGTCGTTATCCCCATGAGTTTAGTGGTGGTCAAAGACAAAGGATTGGTGTTGCTAGGGCATTAGCACTAAACCCTGAAATTGTTATCCTAGATGAGCCAGTATCAGCACTTGATGTTTCTATCCAATCACAGGTTATTAACTTACTTGAGGACCTTCAGAAAGATCTAGGTTTAACATACTTGTTTATCGCCCATGACTTAAGTGTTGTAAGGCATATAAGTGACAGGGTAGCTGTTATGTACCTTGGTAAAATGGTTGAGATGGCATCTAAAGAGGACCTATATCAAAATCCACAACATCCGTATACCCAAGCCTTATTATCAGCTGTTCCTATCCCAGACCCCAGTGTTCGCAGGGAAAAGATTATCCTTCAAGGTGACGTTCCGTCCCCTGTTAACCCTCCATCTGGATGTAGGTTCCATACCCGCTGTAGATACGTTATGGATATCTGTAAAAAAGACATCCCAGAATTTAAAGACATCGGTAATCAACATTTCGTTGCATGTCATCTTCATAATAAGTAATATAAAAGGTGGAGTTATAAAAGCTCCACCTTTTTTTAAACAAAAAATAAACTGAAAAGGGAGAATGTTTGTGAAAAAGTGTATTGTTTGTATAATTATACTTGTATTATTATTTTCCCAAACAGTTTTAGCAGAAGTTTTAATAGATAACCACCACAAAAATTATAACACTATAAAATGGGAAGAGATTTTTGAAGAATTTGATACACCCCCTTGGTTTCCTATAGACATAAAAGTTTTGGAGAATTATAGTGTATATATCATCGAAAAACCAACTTTTGATATCCTAAGTACAGAGAAAAGAGAAATCAAAAAGTTTATAGAGCAAGGTGGAACTGTACTATTACTTACTGAATACGAAGATCTTCAAAAAATGAATAACTATGGGTCACTAGTAGAAGAGCTAGGCTTTAGCTTTATACCTAAAATATTTATTGATACACCGGACTATGATAGTCCTAAAAGATTTTACAATCACTTTAGCACCCCACTAGTTACAGGCTCAAGAGAGTTTGATTTAACTGTGAGAAATATTTACCCACTACAACAATCGGAAAAATATACTGAAACTTATAAGGCAAAAGGAAGTTATACGGGATTTAGCTTAGTAGACAATGTATTACAAGACAGTGAAGAGTTTCACAATCCTATCTTAGGGGCAAAGATCTCCCACGGAGAAGGAAACCTCATTCTTCTATCTGGTATGTACCGATACGACTTAGAATTTACTGGTGCCATAACTAGCATACTTGACACACACCTTCGAGGTAATACGAAAAACAAGCAATTTAGTGAACTACTGCTACTTCAGGCTGCCATAGAGGATATATACTGGGAGCAAAACACTTCCCAACTAGGGTACGCCTTAGAGGATGCATGGAAGGCATATTACACAGGTGACCATGTGAGTGTTAACCAGCTGATTGACTCAATGGAAGAACTCTTCGAAGTAGATAATAATTACTCTGTTAGAAGTATCTATGCCCTTTTATTGGGTGTAGTGTACTTAACCCTTCTTCTAACAGCTAAAAAAACTAAGATACACCATAAATATATACTTATTATAGGGGTTATTTCAATTGGCTGGCTTACTAGTTATAATATCCTAAGAGCCGTAAATTCTTTTCATAGATGGCAGTTTATACTACAATTTCTTTCCCTGGGAGGGTTATTTGCACTGGCCACATTTAGGAGGAGAAATCTAATTGATTGGGGCAAAAAAGTTATTTTGATTTCTCTATTTCTTTTATACTGGTATAGTGCATCTCTCCCTAATCATATAACCATAGATAGATATTTTTTAAATAAGCCATTGATTGATCCAGAAAGTGTACCAATTCAACTTCTTATAGAGGAATTTAGGGAAAGGGACCTAGAAGGGGCTCAACTAGCCCGAGAAGTAGATGCTTTTGTAAATAGAATTATCACATATCGTGAGGAAGATATAGACTTACACATGACACCCATAGAGACCCTAAAATATAAAGAAGAAGATTGCGATGGTATAGCTATAGTCATAGCTTCTATTTTAGACGGATTAGGTATGGATGCCTATGTGGCCATAAACTCAGTTCACGCATGGGTACAGGTTGATTTAGACAACGGGGAATCCATTGGGCTTTCAACCCCTTACACAACATATTTTTATAGCCAAGATAAAAATGGATTTAGGGAAGTCAAAATTTATAACTATATCAATGCCTATCTAACGAAGTTTTACACAAACGCAATTATCAATAGTATGATAATCGCATACTTTCCAAATGTGCTTAGCTGGAAGCTGGCCCTTGATTATAGTATCATTGTAGTCATAGGTATTTTAATTGTTTCCTTAAGTAAATTTCTAGCTCAAATAAACTCAACCTATGTACTATCTATTTTTATTTTTTACCTTTTAAGTGTTAGAATGATATCTACCTTAAAATATACACATATCAAAAAAGAGATTGCAATATTGAAAGCTGTCATTACTGTTTCCACTTTCTTAACTTTAATAGTAGCCATCCCAATCCTAACTCTATTTACAATGGATAACTTGAATGACTTTCATTTATTCTTTGCGGTGGTAACCTTGCTGATCCTATATATTGGGGTAATTAGTACGTTTAGAAGAGGCCTTAAGTATCAGATAAACATCCTATTCAGGATTTTTGTAAAAAAAGAGGAAATAGATTATAATAAAGAGCAAGAGCAAATAACTTTTTTTGAGGAGCTGTAGTATATGAACTACTATGATAAAAAAAGAGACAAACGTAGTAAAACCTACGAAGAACTAATATACAATGAGCCAACACAAGAGGAGAGAAAGGTTCAAAACGTAAATATCTCAACTAAGGATGGGTGGATTCTGGTTTTTACAGCATTTAGGGTCTTTCTACCACAAATACTTCTATTTATTATACCTCTTCTTATTATATCCCTTTTATTAATGTACTTCTTTCCAACAACAGATGAGCAAATGATGATGAATATGGTTTTAACACTAGTGAGTTAAGGCACACGATCAAAAAAGTTCAAAAAAAGCTACCAGTAGTATTCTCGAAATAATTTACCAATAAAACAATATTGACAATAAACCTAAGTCTAATATATAATATTAAAGTAATTGCGAGAGTGCTGGAATCGGCAGACAGGCACGCTTGAGGGGCGTGTGTCTTAGGGCGTACGGGTTCAAGTCCCGTCTCTCGCACCATTTTTTTATTAAATAACAATGTTTTAAATAAGTATTGACATAATGTCGCATAAATGATAATATAGTTAATGTTGCACGAAGAAATGAACCACAAGGTTTTAAACAAAAAATAAAAAAGTGTTGACAAATGACATAAAAAAAGTTATACTAATAAATGTCGCTGAGATAAAAAAAACATGGAGCTGTGGTGTAGAGGCCTAACATGCCTGCCTGTCACGCAGGAGACCGCGGGTTCGACTCCCGTCAGCTCCGCCATTAACTTGCCTCGGTAGCTCAGTCGGTAGAGCAGAGGACTGAAAATCCTCGTGTCGGCGGTTCGATTCCGCCCTGAGGCACCATCAACACAAATATGCGGAAGTGGCTCAGTGGTAGAGCATCGCCTTGCCAAGGCGAGGGTCGCGGGTTCAAATCCCGTCTTCCGCTCCAAATTTAATTTGGCGGCATAGCCAAGTGGTAAGGCAGAGGACTGCAAATCCTTTACTCCCCAGTTCAAATCTGGGTGCCGCCTCCAAAGCTTACCTTAAAACTCAATACACCCTGCCGGGGTGGCGGAACAGGCAGACGCAAGGGACTTAAAATCCCTCGGGCCAAAAGCCCGTACCGGTTCGATTCCGGTCCTCGGCACCACTTTAAAAATTAACTACCTGAGAGAATATCTCAGGTTTTGATTTATATAAATATATGGGTTCGTAACTCAGCGGGAGAGTGCTACCTTGACAGGGTAGAAGTCGCGCGTTCAATCCGCGCCGGACCCACCATAAACTAATACATGCAGCCCGGATGGCTGTTTTTTTATACCCCTTTCGGAATTTTTTCTTTTTTATTTATTGACAAATTAACTGTATATAACATCCCTTGCACTCATATACTATTTTTAGATAGTGTGACAAAAGGGGGGAAAAACATGAAAAATGTAACAATCAGTGCTAAGCGGTACATGGATCAATTTAGGTTCTGCTTAGAAGACAAATTACAACCCCTAAAGAAACTTGGGGTAAACATAGATGTGACCGAAGAATATAAGGGGAATATGACTTTTTTGGGCTGTTCATTTAGAAACACCACTTTAGCAAATCTAGACTATGAAAAAATGGCTGTTAGCAATATTGCAGAGGCCTTAGCAAGCTACATAGTTGACGTATTAGAGAAGCCTTTGATAGATAAGCTTATTAAAAGCACATATAGCGAAACAAGTGAAAAAGAGCAGAACATGATTTATATAAAAACCTTAGAACTCATAAGGATTAGGAATCATCAGCACTCGAGGGATATAAGGTTAAAGAAAATCATGGCTGAAAAGCTTGTGGATTATTTTGATAAACAATGGCAGATAAACATAGAGGGATTTGTTAGATTTAGACTACAAGAATATATGACGGACTTAACATCCGTAATGGAAGAAGCAAAAGAAGAGGTTGTTGTTGAAAAAGAATATAATGATTTTATAAAGCTTCTTAGATACTTTGTTGATATTCAAGAACCAAAAGTAACCTATGCACATCTTATGAAAAAGAAAGGAAAATATATCTTAATTGATAGTAACGATGACATCATTGCTGAAGAAGCATGTGGAGATCTAAATGGTTGTGATGCAATTATAAGTTGCCTAGTTACTTACGCTCCTGAAAAAATTCATGTTCACATAAAGGACTTTTACTCAGATGAGGAAGTTTTAACTACAGTAAACAATATATTTGATGATAGAGTTGTACTATGTCTTGGGTGTAATACTTGCGCAGAGATCAAAGATAATAAGATTTCTTCGTTAGAAGATACGAATAAAAGCTAGGTCCCTTATAAGGGACTTACGCTTTTTTAAAAAGTTTTAGTACCATTACAAATAAAAAAAAGGGAATTCCTGTCAACCATTTTTGAAAATGTCCTAAAAAAGTCTTAACATAAGCACCAGATTTCTGGTGCTAAATTCTAAAAACACTTTTCAGAATAGTTATGCTATTAACTTTTAATACTGCGACAATCTGTTGTTGTTCATGGCTTTCACAAAAGACAGTTGTAGCCGATGCTTCAGCTTCGGCTGACATTCAAAATGAACAGTATGATGGTAGGACTTTGTACTCGCCGTAAAACAAAAAGGCAGTGCCTAGAATGCACCTTGTTTTTGCGTAACTTTAATAAACCTAGTGATTTCTAAGATTCTTGCTAAGCTATGTTGTTCCTATGTAATTGCTTTTTTAAATATCTTTCAAATGATGCCTGTTTCCATGGGTGACTCATTGGAGGAATATATTTTTTCTTAGGTTTCTCAGGAAGAGTTGCTAGATCAAATGCTTTTGAAGAGGGTTTATGATGTGGTAGCAACTCAAGCAAATAAACCTGTTCACCAATACAGCAGTAAATGTCCCCATCAAAGGCTTTAATGACCATAGCTGTAGTACCCTTACGGTAATGCACTGCAACTCCATAAGCATTAACAGGCAGATAATACTCATTATGATATTTAATACAACTCCCATTATCAATTTTTCTAGAAGAAATTACCGCCAGTGTTAGATTGATTTTATCATTATCTGGTTGCGTTTCGAACACAGATTTGATACTATCAATAGGTAAAGCGAATCGCTTGTTGAATTTTTTTATGTAGGAGTAAAGGAATTTGTTTGCCTCCTCAATTGAGGAGACACCTCTCAAGCGTAGCTCTACGACTAGGCGGGATTGAAGAGTGCCAAATACTCTTTCAACCCGCCCTTTTGCTTGTGGAACGCTAGATGTCTGAATGTCGATTCCTAACTGCTTACATGCATATCCGAACTGAGTAAATGTATCTTTTTCAACTGAAGCTTCTTTTTTCTTTTCGTATTTTCTTTTATACTCAAATACAGTGCGATTATCTGTAAAAAACTGATAAGGGATTCCATAGTTAGTTAGGACCTGATTAAGAACATTGTAGTAGCCTTTTAACGTTTCCTGCTCATCAAAGTAAGCGCCTAACATTTGCCCTGTGGCATCATCGATTGCTACATGAAGGTGTGTTTTTATGCCACCAAACCACTCATGCATGGAAGCGTCCATTTGGAGCATTTCTCCAAAGTAAGCACACCTAGGACGCCTAGGATGAGAGTCCTCTATATCTAAAATGGAGCTTTGAATGACAGCTGCCTTCTTCATAGATTTAGTTTTAGCTTGAAGATCCTTTAGTTCTTTCTTCAATGCTTTCCTAGAAGATCGTGTTGCCATTGGCGAAAGGATGAACTCTTTCCTAAGAATAGAAGTAATGGTACCGACAGATACTTTGATGTCTTCCATCTCATTAAGAAGCTCTGAAAAATGGGTTAGATTACAATCATAATACTTAGTGCGGTATAAGTCTAAGATTAACTTCTTGGTATCTTCAGATAAGGTTATTGAAGGTTGCCTACCACGGTTTCCATGAATGAAAAAAGCTTTACCTTTTTCTTTATACCCTTTGATTAGCCTACTGATATGCCTAGGTGTACACCTGATTTTAAGGGCTGCAGTTTTCTTGTTGCCATTAGTTTCTACCAACTTTTTAATTATTTCATATTTCTGATTCTCATCCATAGTTAATATCACCTTTCTCATCTTGTCCACCTCATTTTTATAGTCATGAGGGTATTATAATATATGAATTACTTTTAGGACATAATCTTTTGTGGTATAACTAGACATTATCATATATGAATCATACATTACAAATAAAAAAAAGGGAATTCCTTGACAAAGTACTTAAATAGTATTAAAATATATAAAGTAAAGAAGAGGCCATCCGCTTCTCACCTTATGACCAAGCTTTAGGCTACGAGTTGTCAGGTTAAATACCAATAAGATAATACAGATAATACTTTTGTATTCTTTATGGGCGGATGGTTATATCCGCCCATTTTTTGTTGTTCTTTTGGGCATGCCAATTACGCATCAAATCATAGAATTTGAGTGTTTGTGGAAAATACCAGGAGGTGAAAAGTTATTAGTAATAAAGACTTATTGATTAACGAGGAAATCAAAGTCAAAGAGATTCGTCTAATAGACGAAGAAGGAAATCAAGTTGGTGTAACTGCTACTAAAGAGGCTCTTAAAACAGCTCAAGCTAAAAATCTTGATCTTGTAGAAATAGCCCCTCAAGCTAAGCCACCAGTTTGCCGTATTATGGATTATGGAAAATACAAGTACGAGCAAAGTAAAAGAGAAAAAGAAGCTAGGAAAAATCAACATGTTATCACAGTAAAAGAAATTCAGGTTAGACCAAAGATCGATGAGCACGACTATCAAACCAAACTAAGGAACATAATCAAATTCCTAGAAGGTAAGGATAAGGTTAAAGTAACCATCAGATTCAGGGGTCGAGAAGTTGCATATGCTAACCAAGGAAAAGAAATCTGTGAGAGAATAGCTGAAACAACTAAAGAAATAGCAGTTGTTGAAAAACCTGCTAAACTTGAAGGTAGAAACATGATAATGGTTTTAGCTCCAAAATAAAACCCTTGGAAGGAGGCTTTTTATAATGCCAAAGATGAAAACCCACAGTGGTGCTAAAAAAAGATTCAAGAAAACCAAAAAAGGTAAAATCAAAAGAAGTCATGCTTTTACAAGTCACATTCTAACTAAGAAAAGTGCTAAAAGAAAGCGTAACCTTAGAAAAATGGGTCTAGTTAGCAAAAGCGACGTAAAAAGAGTACTTAAACTTTTACCATAGTCTAATTAAAGAAAAAGGAGGTATACGAGATGCCAAGAGTAAAACCAGGTGTTCAAACTAGGAAACGTCACAAAAAAATATTAAAGCTTGCTAAAGGCTATTATGGCGCTAAAAGCAAGATTTTCCGTAAAGCAAATGAGCAGATTCTAAAATCTTTATCATATGCATACAGAGATAGAAAAAACCGTAAGAGGGACTTCAGAAAGCTTTGGATCGCAAGAATCAATGCTGAGGCTAGAAACAATGGTCTTTCTTATAGCAGAATGATTAATGGTCTTAAAGTTGCTGGTGTTGATATCAACCGAAAAATGCTTGCCGATTTAGCTGTTAATGACAACGCTGCATTCGCACAACTAGCAGAACTAGCAAAAAGCAAACTTAACTAACTAAAAGCGCAAATCTGCGCTTTTTTTAGCATTGAAATAGCTGCCAATAAGTAGTAGGCCTTAGAGCACAGGGGCGCTAGCGTCGATTGTAAGGTAAAAAAACTTAGCACTATTGCGGCTAACTACAAAATGAATAATCATTAATTTAAATCATAAACTAGAATAGATAGGCGAAAGGAGGTATACCTGATGCCTAAGAAAAAAGTTGCACTTTCCCCGGCTAGGGTTTTAGTAGGTGGTTTCCTAGGGCTAATACTCATAGGTACCATACTTCTATCTTTACCCCAAGCTTCTGTAGAGGGAAGACTCCCTGTTTTTGATGCCTTGTTTACAGCTACTTCCGCCGTTTGTGTAACTGGACTTGTAGTTGTAGATACTGGAACTCATTTTACTATATTTGGACAAGTGGTAATAATGATTTTAATACAGGCTGGTGGATTAGGCTTTATGACCATGGCTACACTTTTCTTTTTAATTTTAGGTAAAAAAATAACCCTTAAAGAAAGGTTGGTTATGCAAGAGGCACTAAATCAATTTTCCCTTGAAGGTCTAGTAAGGCTAACAAAAACAATATTGGTTTTTACTTTAGTAATCGAGGGATTAGCTGCTTTGATATTGGGACTTAGATTTTCCGTTGATATGGGCTTCCGTACAGGTATGTATATGGGAGTTTTCCACTCAATTTCTGCATTTAGTAACGCAGGTTTTGACCTAATGGGTAGCGTTGGTGGATCAAGTATGACAGCATACTGGAACGATCCACTTGTTAATTTAGTAATTATTGGGTTGTTTGTTTTTGGCGGACTGGGCTTTACAGTACTTGTTGATATCTATAATAGAAGACCTATTAAAAAAATGGCTTTACATAGTAAATTTGTATTGTTACTAACAGCAATATTGCTGGTGGTAGGTTTCTTGGGAGTTTTTATATTAGAGTATAACAACCCTGAAACCATAGGGGAAATGACTTTTATTCAAAAGATACTTCCATCTATTTTTACAGGGGCAACTACAAGGACAGCAGGATTTAATACATTAGATACTGGGGCTTTAAACCCAGCAACACTGTTTTTTATGTTAGTGTTAATGTTCGTAGGAGCTTCACCTGCATCTACAGGTGGTGGTATAAAGACGACTACCTTTGGTGTTCTATTAGTGTCTGTAGCAGCTATGATAAAAGGTAAAGAGGATGTTGACTTATTTTCCAGACGCTTACCTATGAATATAATTCTTAAGGCCCTTGCTATAATTGTAATTGGGTTGATAGTAGTAGGAGTAGCTACAATTATTTTGGCTCAGACTGAGCAACACGACTTTTTACAAATAGTTTTTGAAGTAGTTTCTGCATTCGGTACAGTGGGACTTTCGACGGGTATTACTTCTGAGTTAAGCGTTGCAGGAAGAGGCATAATAATAGTGATAATGTTCATGGGCAGAGTTGGTCCATTAACAATGGCTTTAGCCTTTGGGCAAAGACTAAAACCGAGCAAAATCCGCCATCCGGAAGAGAAGGTTTTAGTGGGTTAAAAGGAGGTAATAATAATGAAGGAATTCGCAATTATTGGTTTAGGTAGATTTGGAGCAGCTGTGGCTAAAACTTTATATAACATGGGCTATGAGGTTCTTGGAATTGATATAAATGAGGAAAGAGTTCAAGAAGCTAGGGACTATACCACACATGCTGTACAAGTTGATGCAATAGATGAAAATTCCCTAAAGGCATTGGGAATAAGAAACTTTGATGTTGCAATCGTGGGAATCGGTCAAGACATTCAAGCTAGCATTTTAACGACCCTTATTTTAAAGGAAATGGGTATAGAATACGTTGTATCAAAGGCTCAAAATGACTTGCACGGCAAAGTTCTGTATAAGACAGGGGCTGATAGGGTGATTTTCCCAGAGCGAGATATGGGTGTGAGGGTAGCTAACAACTTAACAAGTACAAATATTTTAGATTATATTGAACTAGCACCTGACTATAGTATAGTAGAAGTAACGGCACCTGGTTTCATGGTTGGGAAAACCCTGATGGAGCTTGATCTAAGGGCAAAGTATTCTATAAACGTTGTTGCTATTAAATCAGGTAAAGATATCAATGTTGCACCAGTGGCTGAAGCAGAAATTCAAGATGGTGATATTTTAGTTGCCATCGGAAGTAACGATAAGCTGAAAAAAATAGAGGAGCGGTAAAAGTGGTAATTACCTCTTCAAGTAATAAAATTGTTAAAGATATTTTAGATATAAAGCGAAAAGGTAAAAAGAGTAGTAGTCAACTGCTATTTTTTGAAGGGCAGCGATTGGTTGAAGATGTTTTAGCTTGCGGTGCTGAAATTGAGACGCTAATAATAAGGGAAAGTAGCTCTGAGAAATACTCGCATATTTGTACTAATAATAAAGTTATATTTTCAGACAAGTTATTTGAACATATATCTGGAACAGTTAATAGTCAAGGTATTGCACTGCTAGCCAAAAGACCTATACTACCCATAGGTGGAGGTAAGCTATTCTTAGCCTTAGATAGGGTACAAGACCCAGGAAACCTAGGGACAATAATAAGAACAGCTCTAGCTTGTGACGTTGATGGAATCTTTTTGCTTAAAGGAACAGTGGATCTATACAATGAAAAAGCCCTTAGATCTACCATGGGAGCAATTTATAAGATTCCAATCTACATAGATGTTGAAATGGATCATCTGGTTAACTTTATCAAAGAGCAAGGGATAACACCTATAAAGGCAAGCATAAAGGGAGAACAGTTATATGACAAAATACCCAAAGGGAAATACATGGTATTTGTTGGTAATGAAGGAAATGGCTTATCACAGGAAGTTGAAGAACTTGAAGGTTTAGATGTTAGAATTCCCCTTTATGGTGATATAGAATCTTTGAATGTGGCTGTGGCAACGGGTATAATACTATATGGAATCAAAGGAAATGAATAAACAAGAATTAAACTTTAAAATGAGCCCCAAGTAAATTGCAAATTGTCAGTCAATATGATATAATAACCCTACCGACTATGACCGGAGGGGAAAGCCATGGGATACAAAGAATTGTATTGGGAGCTTTTTATTAAAACCGGAATTTTAGCCTTTTATGTTCAGTATAGGCAAATGTGTAAGAAAACATCGTAAAAAGATAATGCGAAAGAGAGTAAACTATTTATGTGCTATAACAGGGAATGAGGTCAGGACTGAGAGCCTCTATGGTGTAAGGTAGTTGAAATTCACTTTCAAATCGGTGAAGTGAAAAGCCAGTAGTTTCACCCGGTTGACTCCGTTATGGGTCTTTGAGTGGCTGTAAATAGCAAATTGGGTGGTACCGCGGAAATCTCCGTCCCATATGGGAGTCGGGGATTTTTTTTGTTATCAAGAAAAGAAATATAAGTCGAGAGTATTTATAAGCATTAATTCCGCAAAGGGATTCTGTCCAACTAACCAGCTAACACTGAAAACTAACTGCAAAATAACTGTAAAACAAACAATAGAAATGGAGGAAGAACAAATGAAAGATAAATTATCAGAGTTACAAAGTATCGCTTTAGAGAATATCGAAGATGCTCAAACCCTTGCTCAGCTGGAAGAGTATAAGGTCAACTACTTAGGTAAAAAAGGAGAAATCACTTCAATCCTTAGGGGTATGGGATCATTGTCTGCAGAAGAAAGGCCTATACTAGGTCAAATGGCAAACGATGTCAAGGAAAAGATTCAACAAGCAATTACAGATAAAATTGTAAGCCTAGAAGAAAAGGAACTTTTACTTAAGTTAGATGAGGAAAAAATAGATATATCTTTGCCTGGTACAAAAAAATCTGTTGGTAGTTTACACCCTCTTACTTTAGTTCGTAGAGAAATGGAGCAAATATTCCTAGGCATGGGTTACGATATAGTTGAAGGACCAGAAATAGAAACAGATCACTATAACTTTGAAGCCCTTAACTTGCCGAAAAACCATCCTGCTAGAGATATGCAAGATACTTTCTATATCACTGAAAATATATTGCTGAGGACACATACATCTCCTGTACAGGCACGAACCATGGGTAAAAGGGCACCAGAAGTTCCCCTTCGCATTATCAGTCCAGGAAGGGTATTTAGAAAAGATGATGATGCAACACACTCGCCTATGTTCCATCAGGTTGAAGGTTTAGTAATAGATAAAAACATAACCCTTGCAGACTTAAAGGGGACACTCTTACTTTTCGCAAAGCAGATGTTTGGTGAAAAACAACAAGTTAGGTTACGACCAAGTTTCTTCCCATTTACAGAGCCCAGTGCAGAAGTTGATATAAGCTGTTTCTCTTGTGAAGGGAATGGTTGTGGTTTGTGCTCCCAAACTGGATGGATTGAGATACTAGGAGCTGGCATGGTGCATCCAAATGTTCTTGAAATGGGTGGGTATGACCCAAATGAAGTTCAAGGATTCGCATTTGGAATGGGTGTAGAAAGAATAGCTATGCTTAAATACGGTATAAGTGACATAAGAGAATTTTACAATGGTGACTTAAGAGTAGTACAACAATTCGCTAGGGGGTAAAACATAATGAAAATATCATATAATTGGTTAAAAGAATATATAGATTTAAGCTTAACACCAGAGCAGCTTGCTGAAACATTGACTAAAGCAGGAGTGGTTGTAGAACATGTAACCAAACCTTTTGAAGCATTCTCAGGTATCGTGGTAGCTGAAATTAAAGAAATCGAAAAACACCCCGACGCAGACAAACTATCTGTGACTAAGGTTTTTAACGGACAAGAGCTTTTACAAGTTGTTTGTGGTGCGAAAAACATAAAGGTTGGACAAAGGGTCCCATTAGCCCAGGTAGGAGCAGTGTTGCCAGGTGATTTCAAAATTAAGAAATCAAAGCTTAGGGGAGTCGAATCCCAAGGGATGCTATGTTCGTCAGATGAATTAGGCTTAGATTTAGAGCTAGAAGACGGTATTATGATATTACCTGAGGATTCACCCATCGGTGAAGATATTAGAGTGTTCCTGGGATTAAATGATTCCATCTTACTACTTGATTTAACGCCTAATCGCAGTGATTGTCTAAGTATTCTAGGTGTTGCTAAAGAAGTAGCTGCTTTAACAGGTTGTGAATTAAAAATGCCTCAGGGCTATGAAAATGAGCAAGGTCAAGGCAGCTTTACTGTGGAGATAGCCACTTCTGACTGCAAAAACTATGTAGCCCAAGAAATAAGAGGCATAAAAGTAGGCCCTTCACCACTTTGGTTGCAGATAAAACTATTAAAAGCAGGAATGAGACCCATAAACAATGTTGTTGATATAACAAACTTTGTCATGTTAGAGTATGGTCAACCTTTACACGGTTTTGATATGGATAAAATCCCAAGTAAGAAAATAGTTGTTAAAAACAGTCAAAGTCAGCAAGAAATTCAAACCCTAGACGGTCAAAAAAGAAATTTGCCTGAAGGGACCCTTACAATAACTGATGGAATAGCTCCTTTAGCCATTGCAGGTGTAATGGGTGGAGAGAACAGCGAAGTAGATGAAAATACTTGTGATATTCTTATAGAGTCTGCATATTTTAACAATATAGCTGTTAGAAAAAGTGTAAAAGCTCTAAATCTAAGATCTGAAGCTTCTTCACGCTTCGAGAAATCTGTTGCCCCACTATATATTAAAGATGCAGCACTAAGAGCAGCCTTTCTACTAGAAGAAATCTGTGGTGGGAAGATAACAGGAACTAACCTAGTTGGTGATTTTACCCATGACCCTAAGGAGATTGATCTAGACCCTAAAAAAGTAAACTCCTTACTAGGTATACAGGTGAGTACAGAAGATATAGCTACTATACTTAAGAGTTTAGGATGCATTGTTAAAGGTAACGGAGATAAATTAAATGTAGTCATACCACATCATAGAGTGGATATAACTATTGATGTAGACCTAGTGGAAGAAGTTGCAAGAATTTATGGGTATGACAATATCCCATCAACATTACCAGAAGGCAAAACAACTGCTGGTAAGTATTGCTTCAGCCAACAGATGGTAAATGATCTTAAAGATTTATTAGTAGCTCAAGGTGTAAGGGAAGTAGTAACATATCCATTTATATCACCAGATAGCTTTTTGAAAACACAGCTAGAACCCACCATGGCAATTCCCCTTGCGAATCCTCTAGGGAAGGAGAATAGCCTTATGCGTACATCCATGTTGCCATCAGCACTAAATAGTGTGGCATATAACTTAAACCACAATAACGATAATATAGCGTTATTTGAGTTTGGGAAAACATATATAGGCAAATTGCCCTTAGAGACACTTCCCCAGGAAAACGAAGTACTGGTTGTTGCTCAAGTGGGTGAACACGAGAAAAATCATTGGCTAACTGGAAAAGGTATCAAAAAGGATTTCTACTCAATAAAGGGTATTTTAGAAAGTATAATGACTCTATGTAAAATAGATGAATGGGAAATTAAAAGGGATATATGTCCTCAATTTCACCCAGGGCGTAGCGGTGCTGTTTATGTTTGTACTCGGCAGGTAGGCTACATTGGTCAACTACATCCTATGGTAGCAAAAAACTGGGATATTAAAGAAGAGGTATATATTTTAGAGCTAAATTTAACAGAACTAATGGAGAAAGCATCTCAAGAGTTTAATTATAAATCTGTAGTTAAATTCCCTGCAGTTGTAAGGGACATTGCTGTTATTGTAGATAAAGATCTAGATGCAGGTGTACTTGTTAAGACAATTAAAGGATTAAATCCTATGATTACATCGGCAGAAATTTTTGATGTTTACTCTGGTAAAGGTATTGAAGAAGGTAAAAAGAGTATAGCAATAACTTTTACCTTACAAAAAGCAGGAACCCTAAAGGAAGAAGAAATTACATTTTTCACTAAGAGAATTTTAACAACCTTAGAGGATAGGCACGGTGCTAAGCTACGTCAAATAAAGATAGTAGAAAAGAAGGAATTGGCTTAAATTTGTTGAAATATACAAAAAGAATTGTAAGGAGGGGGTAAAATATGGGGAAAACTAAAGATAACAGAGTAACAGTAAGGATTTATGGAGAGGATCATGTTTTAAAGGGTAACTCATCCCCCGAACATATGATTCAAATGGCTAACTTCGTTGACAGACAGATGGCTTCCATTAAAGAGAAAAATCCAAGGTTAAGTTCCACAAAGGTGGCAATTATGGCATGTTTAATGTTAGCTGATCAGCATCATAAATTAAAAGAGGAATGTAACCAACTTTACAATATGCTAGTGGAATACGAAGAGGAGAGAGGGGCTAAGAAGTAAATGCTAGACTTAATTATAGTTATACTGATAGTTTTTTGTGTTGTCACTGGCAAGAATAAAGGATTTGTGAGGGTGGCACTTGAGTTATTTAGCTTTATAATTGCGTACATGATAGCTGCAAGATTTGGGCCGTATATTGGAGATTTCCTCGACTCTATCTTCAATATTTCTGAAAAGGTGCAAGATAGCTTGAATATACCATTTATAGATATAACAAATGAAATCAGCCAGCTGGTAAATGTTATAGGTTACTTAGTTATCTTTATGGTATCTAGATTTGCCTTAGGGATATTAGTTGCCCAAACATCCCTTCTAAACCATTTACCACTCTTAGGATCAGCAAATAAAGTAGCAGGTGCTTTAGCAGGGTTTGTCAAGGGATATTTGTTCGCCCTCTTAATTGTTTGGCTTTTGTCATTTGTAGCAGTGGAGTGGGCACAAAACCTAATTAACGGTTCATTTTTAGCTCCAGCTCTTTTAAACTCCTTTCCAGGTCTTTATGAAAAACTAAACATTATGCTTTCCCGATAGGGCGATGTAATAACAAAGAAAGCGCCAATTTTTGGCGCTTTTAAAAATGCCTTATAAGTAAATTGTGTTTTGTAATTATTCAAAGGACTGCTGTAACTAATGCTTTCAAACATTAAAACTTCTGTATAATTTACTAATTCCTCCACAAATTAAACTAAAAGGTATTTTAGGAGGAATAGGATTGGATAATAGAGAAGTAGCCTGGACCCTTTTAGAAATAGGTAAGATGGTTGAGCTTAGAGGAGATAGCAAGTTCGCTGGGCAAAGCTACAAAAGAGCAGCTCGACTAATTGAAAGATCTGAGCCCATAAAAAAGCTTATTGATGAAAATAAACTTAGGAACCTTGAAGGAATTGGTGACCGTATAGCGCAAAACATAATGGATATGGTTAAGTTAGGGCATAGTCCAAAACTTGAAAAATTACGGGAGCAGGTGCCTTGTGGTTTACGGGAAATGATAGACATACCAAACTTAACTTCCCAGAAAGTACACCTATTGTACAAGGAACTCAATATAGACACCATAGACAAATTAGAAAAAGCCATAGCCAGTAAAAGACTACTGAGTGTAAAGGGCTTTGGCCTATCAACAATTGGTGATATAAAAAGTGGGATTGAACAGTATAAGCAAAGGGGGAGGACTTTCCTTTTAGGACTAGCTTTACCCCTAGCTTATAGTTATTTAAAAGAAATTCGTGAAATGGATTGTGTGAAAAATGCTGAGGTAGTCGGGGAAATTCGTAGGATGAAAGAAACCGTAAGTTCAGTGGAAATCATTGTACTTACTGATGATACCCAAAAATTTCTAACGACTTTGAAGAAAAATAATATAGAAATAGATTCTAATAAAGAGAAGAGAACCTTAGAATTTGAAGGTAACTATAATATACCTGTGAAAATTTACCTATCCCCTGAAGAGAAATACGGAATAGAAAAAATAATATATACTGGAAGTGAAAAACACGTACAAGATTTAGAGGCCCTTGGCTTACTAAAACAACGAAGTGATAATGAAGGGCAAGTATATGATAGCATAGGACTAAAATATATTCCTCCGTTTTTAAGGGAGGGAGACAGGGAAATAGAGTTAGCTCGAGATGATAGACTACCTAATTTAATATCAGTTAAAGACATTGTGGGAGACCTTCATCTACATAGCCATTATAGCGACGGATTAAATTCAATTGAAGAACTAGTAAAAGCAGCTAAAAGGATGGGTTATCAATATATAGCAATAACAGATCACTCCCAGTCATTAAAAATTGCAAAAGGACTTACTAAAGAGCGAATTCTAGAACAATGGAGAGAAATAGATAGAATCCAAGGAAAGTACCATATAAAAATATTAAAGGGTATAGAAGTAGATATATTGGCAGATGGATCTTTAGACTTTCAAGATGATTTTCTAGAACAGTTCGATATAGTTGTGGCATCAGTCCATAGTCATTTTAAGCAACATCAAAATGAAATGACAGCTAGGATAATGAAAGCTGTGGCAAATCCCAATGTGGATATAATAGGACACGCCACAGGTAGGCTCATTCAAAAACGTATGCCCTATGATGTAGACATCAAGAAGGTTTTAAACTATGCTAAGGATTATAAGATTGCTTTTGAAATAAACAGTTCGCCTGATAGATTAGATTTAAACAGTGAAAATATATTGTTAGCCAAAGAGTTAGGCCTAAAAATAGCCATAAATACAGATAGCCATAGTACTTTGGAATTCGCAAATATATTACTAGGTGTAGGTACAGGTCAAAGGGGCTATCTTGAAAAAAAAGATGTGCTTAATTGTTGGGAAAAAGAGGAGCTATTAGCTTATTTAAGGGGTTGAAAAAATGGAAGCTAGATATTTAAAAACATTAGAATTTATGAAAATAAAGGATATACTTGCCCTTGAAACACTTACTCCCATGGGTAAGAGCCTAAGTGAAGATTTACATCCATTTCAGGAGCAAAAAGAGTTACTAGATTCAATAAATGACACTTATGAAGGAGTAATCTCACTAAACTATGGGTCACCTCCCATGACAGAACTAGGTGATATAACAAATACAATTTCACGGGCTACAAAAGGCGGAATACTCACAGGTAAAGAACTTTATATAGTTCTTCGATCCATACAAGTATCTAAGGATTTAAAGGTATACTTTACTAAAATTAGAGATCTTACACCAAAGCTTTTTGCAATGCTAAAGGAAGTAGATGACTGTAAAGAGCTAAAAGAAAGTATCAATATAAGTGTCTCAGATGAAGGCCATATATTAGATACAGCCTCTGCAGAACTTAAATCAATAAGAAAACAAATATTTAGGGGCGAAAGCGATCTCAAAGATAAATTAGACAGTTTTATAAGAAGTCCTCAGAAACTAAAGTACCTACAAGAAGGGATAATAACACAAAGAAATGATAGATATTGTATCCCTGTGAAGGCTGAACATAAAGGTCAAGTGCCAGGTATTGCTCATGATTACTCTGCCAGTGGCGCTACTGTTTTTGTGGAGCCAAACTTCGCAGTGGAAATTGCTAACAAAGTTCAGGAATTCAAGAGCAAAGAAAAGCAAGAAGTTGAGCGGATACTTATAAATTTAACAAATTTACTTAGCTGCTTTAGTGAAGAACTTAAGTACATAAATGAAACAATTGGTAGAATGGACTTCATATTAGCAAAGGCTAAAATGGCTAGAAAACAAAGGGCAACACAGCCAAGAATTAATCAAGACGGTGTAATCACAATCAAAAAGGGTAGGCATCCTCTAATTCCAGACAAAGAAGTGGTTCCCATGTCCTTAGAGCTTGGGACAGATTTTAACACACTAGTTATAACAGGACCTAACACAGGAGGTAAGACTGTTACATTAAAAACCGTAGGACTCCTTACTTTAATGGCTTTATCAGGTCTATTTGTCCTAGGTGATGAAGGTTGCAGTTTCCCTATTCTAGAGGGTGTTTATGCTGATATAGGAGATGAGCAAAGTATTGAGCAATCCCTTAGTACCTTCTCATCACATATGACTAATATCGTAAACATAATCAATAAAGCACAGAAAAATTCCCTAGTGTTATTTGATGAACTTGGAGCAGGTACAGATCCTGTAGAAGGATCTGCACTGGCAACTGCCATTATGAATCTATTTAAAGAAAGAAAGGTTCTAACAGTTGCTACAACCCATTATAGCCAGCTAAAAAGCTACGCTTATGAAAATGAACTGGTGGAAAATGCATCCGTTGAGTTTGACCACCAAACCCTTAAACCCACATACAAGCTTTTAGTGGGTATTCCCGGAAAAAGTAATGCCTTTGAAATATCCCAAAGACTAGGCCTTGATACAGGACTTATCCAAAAGGCTAAGGAAATGATAAGCCAAGATACCATAAGAGTAGATGAAATGCTAAAAGACCTCGAAGAAAAGAGAATGCTATACGAGAAAAAACTCGAAGAACTAGAGCAAAACCAAAGGTTATTCAGCTTAGAAAGGCAAACCCTCGATAAAAAACAGGCAGAGGTTATTGGTAAAAAAGAAGAGATACTTCGCAAAGCTAAAGAAGAAAGCTATAAAATTATTCGCTTAGCTAAGCGCGAAGGGGAAGAATTGATTAAAGATATTCGAAAGATTCAAGAATCCGTTGGAAGTGGCAATATCCATAGAGATCTCCAAAAAGTACGGGATAAAATGAAAAATACCACTATGGAGGAAGAAGCTCCACAAAAAACAGGTAACCTTACAAATAAAGATATCACTGTGGGTATGGAAGTAAGACTTTTAGATATAAACCAAAAGGCCACGGTACTAGGTTTACCTGATGGAGATAGCAAGGTTTTATGTCAGGTGGGAATCATGAAAATAAAAACATCCCTTGAGAATTTAGAAAAAGTTCAAGGAACCAACAAAGTCACATACAATAGAGCAACTTTAAGAAATATTAAAAATGCAGATGATGAAGTAAAGAACAGTTTAGATATAAGAGGTCAAAATGTCGAGGATGCAATTTTGGAAATTGATAAATTTCTAGATAACTCCTTTGTCCTAGGATTTAAAGAAGTAACAATTGTGCATGGTAAAGGTACAGGTGCCCTGAGAACTGGAGTGAGAGAGTATTTAAGAAAACACCCCCATGTTAAATCCACACGTTTTGGAGGATTTAGTGAGGGTGGAGACGGTGCAAGTATAGTTACTCTTAAATAGGGGGGGAGGAATACATGAAATTTTTAATAACCGCTTTTGAGCCCTTTGGAAATGACAGCAAGAACCCCACAATGGATGTTATCAAAGGGCTTGAACTTCCAGATGTGGATACATTGGTGCTACCTGTGACCTTTAACTTTTTTCAAGATTTTACTGAGGCCATTGAAGATAAGAAATATGACTACATCCTCCACCTAGGGCAAGGGGGAGGAAGAAATAAGATAACCTTTGAAAAAGTAGCTTTAAATTACATGGATGCAAGGATAGCAGATAACAATGGTGATAAACCTGTAAACCAACCTATAGTAGCTGACGGCCCAGATGGATTATTTACAACTCTACCCATAAGGGAAATTGTAATAGCACTACAGCAAAAGGGTTATCCTGCAAGTATCTCATACACAGCAGGCACTTATGTATGTAACTACATTATGTACTCATCCCTTCATTACTTTAGGGATAAAAGTACAAAAGTAGGATTCGTTCATATACCTTATAGTCCAGAACAAATTGTTGATAAAGAACTCCCTAGTATGTCAATAGATCTGGTAAAGGAGATAATAAAGGAGACCATAAAAATTTTATCCCTAGGATCATTTCAAAGTGAACAAGTGAGTCTAGGAGAAACACATTAAAAAGGAGCCCAAGCGGGCTCCTTTTAGTCATTATCGTCGTTATCGTCATCATCGTTGTCATCATTATCGCCATTACCATTTCCATTGCCGTTACCATTACCATTACCGTTTCCAGGGTTAGGACCTTTGTAATCAATGGACTTGGTTGGTGATGCTTCTGCTCCTACAGCTTCGATTCTGTAGTAGTATGTGGTATTAGGCTGGACTGTTGTATCTACAAAAGCCCTTTTATTTGTGGTAGTTATTTCGCTAAAGCCACTGTTTTGACTTGTACTTCTTAAGATTTTATACTGTTTAGCATTGAGGGTTTCTCCCCAAGTGATTTCAACTCCAGTAGGTTTCTCTTCGAGTTTGAAGTCATTTATTTTTTGAACTGCTGATGGAAGAGTTACGGTTATTTGATTTGAAATTCCCGTTTCTGTACCATCACTTAAAACAGCGGTTACATAGTAAGTGTATTGATTATCCTTTTTAGCTTTATCATCTAAAAACTCTCTAGATGTAACAGGACGACCATTTAGTTGTTCCACATCTCCACCATCTATGCGATAAATATTGAATCCAGCCACACTACTAGAACCTTCCCAACGTAAGCGTATACCGTTACTTGCAAACTCATGGGTTAATTTAGAAGGAACTGTGCTACCACCGCCACCACCAGAATGCATGTTACATTCTTCAGTGGGAGCCATCATGTCAACGTCTTTAGGTTTTCTTCCTGCACCATCTCTCCATTGTGAAGTTGTGGTGAGATACTCCCTAGGTTTAAGCATAACTTTAGTTTCCCTTAAGTGAAGGGGTGTGTTTTCGGTAGCTAATAATCCTGTATCTTTACAAATAGTAACTTCCACAAAGGCATCACAAACTTCTTTTGGTTCATAACCCCTTATGAAGTAGTCTGTTCTTATATACTCAGAGGGAGTTAATGGAGAAGGAAGTTTACCAGACTTTGTACTTACAGCAACTTGGACAATGTTGCGTGGTTTTTGGAAATCAGAATTTGGGATATCTTGATGAACAAAGTTCATTATCTTACCCCACATAGGAGCAGTGTATTGAGCATGTTGAGTTACAGAACCATCATTTCTGTCGTAACCAACCCAAACTCCTAAGCTATAATGTGGCGTGTAACCAACAATCCATCCGTCATGGGCTGAATTAGATGTACCAGTTTTAGCAGCAGCGGTTTTAGTAAAGTGGTTTCTAATCCTAGAGCCAGTACCACTAGTTACAACATCCTTTAACATATCACTTATAAGGAAAGCTGTTTCTTCACTCATTACTACCTTTTGTTCGGGATTTGCGCTATAGATTACTTTTCCGTTTCTATCTTTTATTTCACTTATGAAATACGCTTCCGCTTGAACACCACCATTTGCAAAAGCACTAAATGCTGAAGTCATTTGCAAATTAGTAGCACCAATTCCACCTAGGGAATTTTGTTTATACACTTTGTCATCTGTATATTCTGTTAGTCCTAAGCTTCGCGCAAACTCCTGGGCATAACGGTCATTGGCAAGTGTTGCTGATTGAATAGCAGGTATATTTAAAGACCGCCTCATAGACTCTCTTATTGTTACAAGTCCATTAAAGCCTACACCCGGGTAATTTTCAGGCCAATAGTCTTTAAAAGCAATGGGAGTGTCATCGACAACGGAACCTGGAAAAATTACTCGCTTCTCTATTGCTGGAGCGTAAGAGAATATAGGTTTTATGGATGAACCTAAAGGTCTAAAACTTTCCACAGGCCTTAAAGATGCATTACTGGTAACATGAGCATTTCTTCCTGTCACTAAAGCTACAATTTCACCGGTCTTATTATCAATTAGTGTTGCACTACCCTGTGCTTGGAGACCGTCATTTCTAGTGGCAGGATAATGTGCTGAGTCATTCATAACTGTCTCAGCAGCTTGCTGGATGTTTGAGTCAATAGTAGTAGTTATTGTAAAACCATGGTTAGCAATTGCCATCCTAGCAGTTTCCGTATCATATCCATAGATATCAATCAGAATTCGCTCAGCGCTTTTAACAGCATAAGCATAAGGTCCATGAAACTTAATATTAGAGCTAGCTTGTTCTTGGTTATCAGACCTTAGAACAATTTCTTCAGACTTAGCATCTTCAAACTCTTGCTGAGATATATAACCAAACCTATACATTCTAGAAAGAACATGGTTTCTACGGGTTTTTGCAGCGTCTCTGTTAATACGTGGATCATAAGTATAAGGTAAGTTTGGAACACCGGCTAAAACAGCCATTTCCCCCAAGGTCAATTCATCTACTGTTTTACCAAAAATACCTCTAGCCCCTGCGCCTAGTCCATAATCTGGGTGTCTGTAGGCTATTGCATTATTTAAATAGAACTCAAAAATTTCGTCCTTAGTATAAGTTTTCTCGATTTGGAAGGCTAAATATAACTCTTTTATTTTCCTTTCAAGCTCCTTAGTACCATCAAGGAAAACTTGCTTCGCAAGCTGTTGCGTTAAAGTACTACCACCACTTACAGTGCTACCTTGTAAGTTGCTAAGAAAAGCTCTACCTAATCCCTTGATATCAAAACCAGGGTGTGAGTAAAAACTGTTGTCTTCTGTGGCTAAAAAAGCATTTAATAAATCTTGAGGTATTTCATCAAGATTTAGCCTAACCCTACGTTGATCATAGGCTTCACCTATCAAATCCCCGTTTTTATCAACCACCTTAGTAGGTAAAGAGGGACTCTCTAATAAGTCCCTATTCAATTCTGGGACATCCTGTAGAGATGCGGCCACCATACCAAGTGCCAAACCACCACCTAAAAAACCTACTAAAAGGCCTAGCAATAATAAGGACTTTAAAACAGTTTGCGTAACTTTCACCCATTTACTCTTTTCTTTCTTTATTGGTTTATTATTATTATTATTTTCCAATGGAAATATTCTCCCCTTCCCCAATAGGAATAATTTTTATTCAATTATTTAAGTAATTATAGCATAAATAATTAAAAAAGTTAACTAGGGTCAAGATGTCATATATAAAAATGTATAATTTTACTATTTTTTATGCAATATAAACGTAGTATAAATTTATTAAGCAAAGGAGCTGTAATTAAAATGAACAAAAAAGGATTTACATTATTTGTTATAACCCTGACAATAATGTTTATGCTGATGAGTTACTATAATTCCCAAAATGTTGAAGGATTAGTTCCTGCCATGCAAGGTGAAAGACATTTAATTGTGAATGGAGAGCAACACGGTATTAGTTATCAAATTTACAAGGGAAACACCCAAGATCACTTTGTTATCAGATTTTATAAGGAAAATGAAAGTATCGTCAATGCCAAAATCACAGACTTAAAGGTTAACTTAGAGATAGAAAATGGAAAACTTCTAAGTGTAGCCCCAGCAGGAAAAATAGAGGGTAATAAATCAGAGTACGTTTATTCATCAAGAAGAGGTCTAAACAGTCAATTAGAAGACAAGGGTATTTTCGTGATTTTCAAAATTGCTGGTGATGAAAACAGTAAGGGAGCACTTAAATTTTCAATAACTGAGTACACGCAGATATCTAAGACAACAGTAGAACTAAATAGCGACCCTATAAAATTCCCTGTAAAGTAAAGGATAAAAACCAAAGAAAAATGCTACTTACATCATCGGGACAGCCCACTAGGCTGTCTTTCTTATTTTGATTTGAGGGCAATACCTACATTGTTAAATAAATTTCTATCATTTTTTTCCCTTCTATATAATATATTTATTTTAAGTCAGGGGGGAAAGCTATGTTTAGAAAAAGAAGATTTTCCTTATTTAGAGGAGTTAGAATTAAAAAGTTTCGTTTAATAGGTTTCTTAATTATGATACTTTTTATATATTCATCAGTGAGAACATTTATTTTTATTGAAACAAATCTTAGACCTACCATTATTTCAATAGCAGAAGCCCGTGCAAAGGTAATTGCAACTGAAGCCATAAACAACGCCATAGACCTACACATAGCTAGAGAGAGTAGATACGAGCATTTAATTTTTGTTCAAAAAGATTATCAAGGTAACATAGCAATGGCTGAAGTTAATAACATGGAGATCGCTAGGATACAGACACTTACCATAATGAATGTACAAGATACTTTAAAAAGAATAAAATCAGAAAAAATAAGGATACCCTTAGGTCAGGCCCTGGGCAGTGAGATTCTAGCAAATTACGGACCTAAAATTCCAGTAACACTTGTACCAATAGGTACCGTACAAGCAGGAATCACTCAAAAATTTAACCCAGCAGGTATAAATATAGTGTCGCATGAAGTTGGTATAGATATAGAAGCAGAGGTACAGATAATTATACCCTTTGTTTCATCAGCAGTGACAGTTACTACATATACCCCCATTGTAACAGCTACATACTTTGGCAAAGTTCCTGATACTGTAATAAATCTACCACTAGGTCAAAATTTTGAAATACCGTCTGTCATAGAAGGGTTGGAGTAACAAAATTTTTAAGATAATAGCTTACTCCACAAATCTATATGTTTACTACTGGACAACTTTATTAAGATCCTACAATAAAGCTCTATTTATAATAGTATAAATACAATCAATATTCAGGTGTAATCTTTTATTACTAAGTTTTTTTAAAGACCACATTAAGTCCCAAAAAATAACATTGACCAAAGGGTTAAAATAATATATTATATTTCTAGTCGCTAATATAGCGGCTTTTAAATTTTTAAATTATATTTAACGAGAAAATGTTTTAAGAAAACAATCAAAAAAACTATTGACAAAGAGAAGTAAAAATGATAAGATAGATTTTGTCGCCAAGAGGTGATGAAACAAAAAAAAGTAGCACGAGCTACTGACGGTTCTTTGAAAATTGAACAGCACTATACCATAAGAAATACAACTTGGTAAACAAGTTAATTCGAATTTGAGTTTAAAGTGATTACTTGGGTGAACGAAGTTCACCTGAGGCCAGACGAAAGTCTGAAGTCAGTAATCAACGCATTAAGTTATTAGTATTTAGCTATCTGCTAACTGCGAATAACGAACTGCGAATGATATAACTTTTCAATTTAATGGAGAGTTTGATCCTGGCTCAGGACGAACGCTGGCGGCATGCCTCACACATGCAAGTCGAACGGAGTTTAGTAGAAAGCTTGCTTTTTACTAAACTTAGTGGCGGACGGGTGAGTAACACGTGGGCAACCTGCCCTACAGCTCGGGATACCATCGGGAAACTGATGTTAATACCGGATACGCTTCATGAATCGCATGGTTTATGGAGGAAAGATTTATCGCTGTAGGATGGGCCCGCGGTCCATTAGCTAGTTGGTAGGGTAACGGCCTACCAAGGCGACGATGGATAGCTGGTCTGAGAGGACGATCAGCCACACTGGGACTGAGACACGGCCCAGACTCCTACGGGAGGCAGCAGTGGGGAATATTGCGCAATGGGGGCAACCCTGACGCAGCAATGCCGCGTGAAGGATGAAGGCTTTCGAGTCGTAAACTTCTGTCTAGAGGGATGAATAATGACAGTACCTCTGGAGGAAGCCCCGGCTAACTACGTGCCAGCAGCCGCGGTAATACGTAGGGGGCAAGCGTTGTCCGGAATCACTGGGCGTAAAGCGCGCGTAGGTGGTCTAGTAAGTCAGATGTTAAAATGCGGGGCTCAACCCCGTAATGCATTTGAAACTGCTGGACTTGAGGACAGGAGAGGAAAGTGGAATTCCTAGTGTAGCGGTGAAATGCGTAGATATTAGGAGGAACACCAGTGGCGAAGGCGACTTTCTGGACTGTACCTGACACTGAGGTGCGAAAGCGTGGGGAGCAAACAGGATTAGATACCCTGGTAGTCCACGCCGTAAACGATGGGTACTAGGTGTAGGGGGTTTAGATACCCTCTGTGCCGCAGTTAACGCATTAAGTACCCCGCCTGGGGAGTACGATCGCAAGATTGAAACTCAAAGGAATTGACGGGGGCCCGCACAAGCAGCGGAGCATGTGGTTTAATTCGAAGCAACGCGAAGAACCTTACCAGGACTTGACATCCTCTGAAGCTATTAGAGATAATAGTGTCCCTTCGGGGCAGAGAGACAGGTGGTGCATGGTTGTCGTCAGCTCGTGTCGTGAGATGTTGGGTTAAGTCCCGCAACGAGCGCAACCCTTATCTTTAGTTGCCAGCAAGTAATGTTGGGCACTCTAGAGAGACTGCCGGTGATAAACCGGAGGAAGGTGGGGATGACGTCAAATCATCATGCCCCTTATGTCCTGGGCTACACACGTGCTACAATGGCCTGAACAACGGGAAGCGAAGGAGTGATCTGGAGCAAATCCCTTAAAACAGGTCTCAGTTCGGATTGTAGGCTGCAACTCGCCTACATGAAGTCGGAGTTGCTAGTAATCGCGGATCAGAATGTCGCGGTGAATGCGTTCCCGGGCCTTGTACACACCGCCCGTCACACCACGAAAGTTTACAACACCCGAAGCCGGTGGGCTAACCTTTTAGGAGGCAGCCGTCGAAGGTGGGGTAGATGATTGGGGTGAAGTCGTAACAAGGTAGCCGTATCGGAAGGTGCGGCTGGATCACCTCCTTTCTAAGGAGACACTGATATCACATTAAGCGATATCTACTTCTTATCGCTGCTAAAGCTATGCTTTAGTCAGCATCGTACTTCATTTTTATCAAGAATGTTCACCTTGTAAAAATGGATACGTACCTTAATTTACAAAACAAAATCACAACTCAAATATGGTATATGCTGTCCAATTTTGAAAGAACTAGTTTCTTTCAAAAATGTGGGGGTGTAGCTCAGCTGGGAGAGCACCTGCCTTGCACGCAGGGGGTCAGCGGTTCGATCCCGCTCATCTCCACCACTTTATTTTCTAAAATTTCGTTTTAGAAAATAAATACAGAAAAAGGACCCAGAGCCTTTTTGCAAAGACGGTTCACCTTTGCAAAGCTTTTGACCTTAAAACAATTAAATTAACTAGGGCCTATAGCTCAGCCGGTTAGAGCGCACGCCTGATAAGCGTGAGGTCGGTGGTTCGAGTCCACCTAGGCCCACCACTAATTTGCTTTAAAAATGCTTATGCATTTTTAAATATATGATCTTTGAAAACTACACACGAAATTCAATAAGCAAAGGTTAGTTAACTGTAACAAGTTAACGAAAAACAAAGAGTGTTCTTAGAGCAATAAACGATCAAATGCGTAAGCATTTATTTGGTCAAGTTACTAAGGGCGCACGGCGGATGCCTTGGCGCTAGGAGCCGAAGAAGGACGTAGCGAACTACGAAAAGCCACGGTAAGCTGTAAGCAAGCCTTGACCCGTGGATCTCCGAATGGGGCAACCCACTATGGTTAATACCATAGTATCACTACCTGAATACATAGGGTAGTAGAAGGCAACCGGGGGAACTGAAACATCTAAGTACCCCGAGGAAGAGAAAGAATAATCGATTCCCTAAGTAGTGGCGAGCGAAATGGGAAGAGCCTAAACACATGTGATGTAAGACTGCAATCGTTGTTACATGTGGGTTGAGGGAGCAATTGTGGTATCTTGCAGGATATCAAGGTAGTTACAAAAGTTAATTTTAGACGAACTGTTTGGAAAGACAGGCCGTAGAAGGTGAAAGCCCTGTAGTTGAAAAGATTAACCCTACCTAATTGCCACCCGAGTACAGCGGGACACGTGAAACCCCGTTGGAATCTAGGAGGACCACCTCCAAAGGCTAAATACTACCTAGCGACCGATAGTGAAGCAGTACCGTGAGGGAAAGGTGAAAAGAACCTCGGAAGAGGAGTGAAAAAGAACCTGAAACCGTGTGCCTACAAACAGTCAAAGCCCCATACGCGGGTGATGGCGTGCCTTTTGTAGAATGAACCAGCGAGTTACGTAGTCAAGCAAGGTTAAGTGGTAAAGCCACGGAGCCGAAGGGAAACCGAGTCTTAAAAGGGCGTGAAGTTTGGCTGCGTAGACCCGAAACCGGGTGACCTACCCATGGCCAGGGTGAAGTTTTGTTAACGCAAAATGGAGGCCCGAACCCACTAATGTTGAAAAATTAGGGGATGAGCTGTGGGTAGCGGAGAAATTCCAATCGAACTCGGAGATAGCTGGTTCTCCCCGAAATAGCTTTAGGGCTAGCCTCGGAATAAAATAGTGGAGGTAGAGCACTGATTGGGCTAGGGGCCTTACCAGGTTACCGAACTCAGTCAAACTCCGAATGCCACATATTTGTTTTCCGGGAGTCAGACTATGGGTGCTAAGGTCCATAGTCGAGAGGGAAACAGCCCAGACCATCTGCTAAGGTCCCAAAGTATAAGTTAAGTGGAAAAGGATGTGGGATTGCACAGACAACCAGGATGTTGGCTTAGAAGCAGCCACCATTTAAAGAGTGCGTAATAGCTCACTGGTCAAGTGATCCTGCGCCGAAAATGTAACGGGGCTCAAACTTATCACCGAAGCAATGGATGATGTAAATCATGGTAGGGGAGCGTTCTATTTGCGCAGAAGCTGTACCGTAAGGAGCAGTGGAGCGAATAGAAGTGAGAATGCTGGTATAAGTAACGAAAAAAGATGTGAGAATCATCTTCGCCGAAAACCTAAGGTTTCCTGAGGAAGGCTCGTCCTCTCAGGGTAAGCCGGGACCTAAGCCGAGGCCGAAAGGCGTAGGCGATGGACAACTGGTAGAGATTCCAGTGCCACCAAACTTCGTTTGAGAGATGGGGTGACGCAGGAAGGTAGGTTATCGCACTGTTGGTTATGTGCGTCCAAGCTTTTAGGGAGAGTAGATAGGCAAATCCGTCGACTCATAATCCTGAGGAGTGAAGGGGACCCGAATGAGGGGAACTAACTGATCCTACACTGCCAAGAAAAGCCTCTATCGAGAAGTAAGGTGCCCGTACCGCAAACCGACACAGGTAGGTAAGGAGAGAATCCTAAGGCGCTCGGGAGAACCTTCGTTAAGGAACTCGGCAAAATGACCCCGTAACTTCGGGAGAAGGGGTGCCTCATTATGGTGAGAGAATTTACTTCTTAAGCTAGAAGAGGCCGCAGTGAATAGGCCCAAGCGACTGTTTAGCAAAAACACAGGTCTCTGCTAAATCGAAAGATGAAGTATAGGGGCTGACGCCTGCCCGGTGCTGGAAGGTTAAGGGAAGAGGTTAGCGCAAGCGAAGCTTTGAACCGAAGCCCCAGTAAACGGCGGCCGTAACTATAACGGTCCTAAGGTAGCGAAATTCCTTGTCAGGTAAGTTCTGACCCGCACGAATGGCGTAACGACTTGGGCACTGTCTCAACGAAGGACCCGGTGAAATTGTAGTACCTGTGAAGATGCAGGTTACCCGCGACAAGACGGAAAGACCCCGTGGAGCTTTACTGTAGCCTGATATTGAGTTTTGGCATTTTATGTACAGGATAGGTGGGAGGCTGAGAAAGTAGCACGCCAGTGTTGCTGGAGCCACCCGTGGGATACCACCCTTAAAGTGCTGGAATTCTAACTGTGTACCGTTATCCGGTACTAGGACAGTGTCAGGTGGGCAGTTTGACTGGGGCGGTCGCCTCCTAAAGAGTAACGGAGGCGCCCAAAGGTTCCCTCAGAATGGTTGGAAATCATTCGAAGAGTGTAAAGGCAGAAGGGAGCTTGACTGCGAGACCTACAAGTCGAGCAGGGACGAAAGTCGGGCTTAGTGACCCGGCGGTACCGAGTGGAAGGGCCGTCGCTCAACGGATAAAAGCTACCCCGGGGATAACAGGCTTATCTCCCCCAAGAGTCCACATCGACGGGGAGGTTTGGCACCTCGATGTCGGCTCATCGCATCCTGGGGCTGAAGAAGGTCCCAAGGGTTGGGCTGTTCGCCCATTAAAGCGGTACGCGAGCTGGGTTCAGAACGTCGTGAGACAGTTCGGTCCCTATCTGTCGCGGGCGCAGGAAGTTTGAAAGGAGCTGTCCTTAGTACGAGAGGACCGGGATGGACGAACCTCTGGTGTACCAGTTGTCATGCCAATGGCAGTTCTGGGTAGCCAAGTTTGGTCGGGATAAGCGCTGAAAGCATCTAAGCGCGAAGCCCCCCTTAAGATAAGACTTCCCATTCCGTAAGGAAGTAAGACCCCAGAAAGACTATCTGGTTGATAGGCTAGGAGTGTAAGGGTAGTAATACCTTCAGCGGACTAGTACTAATCGGTCGAGGACTTGACCTAAAAAACCAATTGACAATTAACAATTGACAATTAACAATTAAGAACAAACCTTTGAAAACCTTGCTATGAATTTAGTGTGATAGTTTCATCTAGTGATGATGGCGAAGAGGATACACCGGTTCCCATTCCGAACACCGCAGTTAAGCTCTTCAGCGCCGATGGTACTTGGGGTTACCCCCTGGGAGAGTAGGACGTCGCTAGGTAATATTCCTCAGTAGCTCAGTGGTGGAGCAACCGGCTGTTAACCGGTAGGTCGTAGGTTCAAATCCTACCTGAGGAGCCAATTTTATAAACTAAACCGTTCAGATTATCTGAACGGTTTTTTTGCATTACGCATACTCCTTCCATTTCCGGCTAAAATACTACTTACTATATAAATCGGAGATGAGTGCATTGTTCTATTACCCTGTGGATGATAATATAAAACTAAAACTTCTTGAAAAACACCACGGAAAGGAACTATATGATTTAATTGAAAATAATAGGTCTTACCTAGAACACTGGTTGGAATTTGCTAAGGTCCTTAATTCGACTAGTGACTGTGAACGATTTATAGTAAAGGCTCTAAATAAATTTTCTCAAGGCTTTGAAGTACATATGGGAATATGGGTGGAACATACTCTAGTGGGAGCTATATGTATTATAAATATAGATAAAAACTGTAAAAAGGCAGAGCTAGGTTATTATTTAGGTGAACAGTATCAAGGTAAAGGATATGTAACTAAATCCCTAAAGTCTGTTATCAACAGCCTATTTAATGAAAGAAAATTAAACAGACTAGAAATCCGCTGTGCCGCTGAAAACACAAAAAGTATAAACATAGCTGAAAAGTTAGGGTTTAGTTTAGAGGGCAAGCTAGAAAAAGCCGAAATGTATAATGGCAGATTTCATGACCTAATGATTTATGGATTAATTGAAAAAAACTATTGATATTAATCATCAATATGGTATAATCTAATTAGGAAAATTAAATAGTGATATATATCTTCAGGGCAGGGTGAAATTCCCGACCGGCGGTACAGCCCGCGACCTCTTTCTTTAGAGAAAGAGCTGATTCTGGTGAAACTCCAGGGCCGACAGTAAAGTCTGGATGGAAGAAGATAAATTATAGGTGAGTACTTTTTTTGTGTACCTCATCGGTTAATTTGAATTTATTGGACCCCTGATATATATCGAGGGTCTATTTATTTTTTCCTAATAAAAAAATATTAGGAGGAATTTTACCATGCAAATTGTTTCAAAAGTAAACAATAAAAAAAGAGTAAACATCAAAACTTTGATCAAAGTATCATTATTAGGAGGAATAGCATTTCTTATCTATGCACTTAATTTCCCTGTTTTTTTTGCCCCAGGGTTTTTAAAGTGGGATCCTAGTGAAATACCTGCACTGATTGCTGGATTCTCTCTAGGTCCAGTTGCGGGAGTGGGAGTTATTTTTGTAAAAAACATAATTCATTTATTTAAAACAGAAACATTTGGTGTAGGTGAGCTATCAAACTTTATTATAGGTACATCTTATGTACTAACAGCTTCCCTAATATACAGATACAATAAGACAAAAAAAGGTGCATTGTTAGGATTGGCAGTAGGTACAATAGCTATGACTATTGCTGGAGCACTTTCTAACTACTATATGATTATCCCGTTTTATGCAAAAGTTATGGGGTTCTCTACTGAGGCTATCATTGGTATGGGAACAATTGTTAATAAGAACATAGTTGATATGAGAACATTAATAATTTTGGGAATAACTCCATTTAATCTATTTAAAGGAGTAACTGTTAGCGCTATTACTCTTTTAATCTATAAAAAAGTTGCCCCGCTATTAAATAAATAACACCCTAAGAGCCGAGATTTCTCGGCTCTTTTTATATGTAGCATCAATACATACTTCTTTGAACTTGTAGGGGTTCCCCTTGTGGTGACCTGAACCATTGCCACTAAATTCACTAAAAATCTCTACACTAACTGACACTAAAATCAATAAAATCTTTTGTGTAAGTTAGTGAATTCTTGACTTAATTAGTAGTGTCATTAGTGGCTAGTGTTTTTAATCCTCATCCTAACCCTCAAAACTAACCCCAGAATCCCCGTGATCTCTTTTAATATTCTGCGTTCGGCTCCTATGGACCTAAAATTTTTTATAAAATATACAGTAATTTACATTGACACAATAAAATAATTAATGGTATAGTAATCTTCGTTGCTTAACACAAGCAACATTTTAATATTCAAAATAAAAAACGCCTAAAGTAACAATATAGGCAAACAACACTTTGAAAAAAATAAAATAAAAAAGTGTTGACAAAATAGGTCAAAAATGATAAGATAGTTTTTGTCGCCGAGAGGTGATGAAAAAAAAAGTAGCACGAGCAGACAGTTCTTTGAAAATTGAACAGCACTATACCATAAGAAATACAACTTGGTAAAAGTTAATTTCGAATTTGAGTTTAAAGTGATTACATGGGTGAACGAAGTTCACCTGAGGCCAGACGAAAGTCTGAAGTCAGTAATCAACGCATTAAGTTATTAGTATTTAGCTAACTGCTAACTGCCAATAGCGAACTGCGAATGATATAACTTTTCAATTTAATGGAGAGTTTGATCCTGGCTCAGGACGAACGCTGGCGGCATGCCTCACACATGCAAGTCGAACGGAGTTTAGTAGAAAGCTTGCTTTTTACTAAACTTAGTGGCGGACGGGTGAGTAACACGTGGGCAACCTGCCCTACAGATCGGGATACCATCGGGAAACTGATGTTAATACCGGATACGCTTCATGAATCGCATGGTTTATGGAGGAAAGATTTATCGCTGTAGGATGGGCCCGCGGTCCATTAGCTAGTTGGTAGGGTAACGGCCTACCAAGGCGACGATGGATAGCTGGTCTGAGAGGACGATCAGCCACACTGGGACTGAGACACGGCCCAGACTCCTACGGGAGGCAGCAGTGGGGAATATTGCGCAATGGGGGCAACCCTGACGCAGCAATGCCGCGTGAAGGATGAAGGCTTTCGAGTCGTAAACTTCTGTCTAGAGGGATGAATAATGACAGTACCTCTGGAGGAAGCCCCGGCTAACTACGTGCCAGCAGCCGCGGTAATACGTAGGGGGCAAGCGTTGTCCGGAATCACTGGGCGTAAAGCGCGCGTAGGTGGTCTAGTAAGTCAGATGTTAAAATGCGGGGCTCAACCCCGTAATGCATTTGAAACTGCTGGACTTGAGGACAGGAGAGGAAAGTGGAATTCCTAGTGTAGCGGTGAAATGCGTAGATATTAGGAGGAACACCAGTGGCGAAGGCGACTTTCTGGACTGTACCTGACACTGAGGTGCGAAAGCGTGGGGAGCAAACAGGATTAGATACCCTGGTAGTCCACGCCGTAAACGATGGGTACTAGGTGTAGGGGGTTTAGATACCCTCTGTGCCGCAGTTAACGCATTAAGTACCCCGCCTGGGGAGTACGATCGCAAGATTGAAACTCAAAGGAATTGACGGGGGCCCGCACAAGCAGCGGAGCATGTGGTTTAATTCGAAGCAACGCGAAGAACCTTACCAGGACTTGACATCCTCTGAAGCTATTAGAGATAATAGTGTCCCTTCGGGGCAGAGAGACAGGTGGTGCATGGTTGTCGTCAGCTCGTGTCGTGAGATGTTGGGTTAAGTCCCGCAACGAGCGCAACCCTTATCTTTAGTTGCCAGCAAGTAATGTTGGGCACTCTAGAGAGACTGCCGGTGATAAACCGGAGGAAGGTGGGGATGACGTCAAATCATCATGCCCCTTATGTCCTGGGCTACACACGTGCTACAATGGCCTGAACAACGGGAAGCGAAGGAGTGATCTGGAGCAAATCCCTTAAAACAGGTCTCAGTTCGGATTGTAGGCTGCAACTCGCCTACATGAAGTCGGAGTTGCTAGTAATCGCGGATCAGAATGTCGCGGTGAATGCGTTCCCGGGCCTTGTACACACCGCCCGTCACACCACGAAAGTTTACAACACCCGAAGCCGGTGGGCTAACCTTTTAGGAGGCAGCCGTCGAAGGTGGGGTAGATGATTGGGGTGAAGTCGTAACAAGGTAGCCGTATCGGAAGGTGCGGCTGGATCACCTCCTTTCTAAGGAGACACTGATATCGCATTAAGCGATATCTACTTCTTATCGCTGCTAAAGCTATGCTTTAGTCAGCATCGTACTTCATTTTTATCAAGAATGTTCACCTTGTAAAAATGGATACGTACCTTAATTTACAAAACAAAATCACAACTCAAAAGAACTGGTATGTACGTTTCCAGTTTTGCAAAAGTGAACATTTTTTGCAAAACTAGAACACGTTTTTTGCAAACAGAAAATCACTGTTTGCAAAAGTGCTGTTTAATTTTGAAAGAATTAATTTTCTTTCACAAATGTGGGGGTGTAGCTCAGCTGGGAGAGCACCTGCCTTGCACGCAGGGGGTCAGCGGTTCGATCCCGCTCATCTCCACCACTAATTCTAAAGCTTCGCTTTAGAATTTACCAAAAAAGGACCCGATACCTTTTTGCAAAGAATGTTCGCCTTTGCAAAGCTCTTGATCTTAAAAGACTAAGAGTTTGCAGAACGACTTCTTAAGGATCGATCCAAAATAACAACGCTTTAAAAATGCTTATGCATTTTTAAATATATGATCTTTGAAAACTACACACGAAATTCAATAAGCAAAGGTTAGTTAACTATTAATTTAGTTAACGAAAAACAAAGAGTGTTCTTAGAGCAATAAATGATCTAGTAAACTATGCAGGTTTGTACTAATAATGTTCGTTTCCATTTTTACAAAAGTGAAGCATTTTTTGTAAAAATAGAACACGTTATTTGCAAACGAAAAGCATGTTTACAAATTTGGTCAAGTTACTAAGGGCGCACGGCGGATGCCTTGGCGCTAGGAGCCGAAGAAGGACGTAGCGAACTACGAAAAGCCACGGTAAGCTGTAAGCAAGCCTTGACCCGTGGATCTCCGAATGGGGCAACCCACTATGGTTAATACCATAGTATCACTACCTGAATACATAGGGTAGTAGAAGGCAACCGGGGGAACTGAAACATCTAAGTACCCCGAGGAAGAGAAAGAATAATCGATTCCCTAAGTAGTGGCGAGCGAAATGGGAAGAGCCTAAACACATGTGATGTAAGACTGCAATCGTTGTTACATGTGGGTTGAGGGAGCAATTGTGGTATCTTGCAGGATATCAAGGTAGTTACAAAAGTTAATTTTAGACGAACTGTTTGGAAAGACAGGCCGTAGAAGGTGAAAGCCCTGTAGTTGAAAAGATTAACCCTACCTAATTGCCACCCGAGTACAGCGGGACACGTGAAACCCCGTTGGAATCTAGGAGGACCACCTCCAAAGGCTAAATACTACCTAGCGACCGATAGTGAAGCAGTACCGTGAGGGAAAGGTGAAAAGAACCTCGGAAGAGGAGTGAAAAAGAACCTGAAACCGTGTGCCTACAAACAGTCAAAGCCCCATACGCGGGTGATGGCGTGCCTTTTGTAGAATGAACCAGCGAGTTACGTAGTCAAGCAAGGTTAAGTGGTAAAGCCACGGAGCCGAAGGGAAACCGAGTCTTAAAAGGGCGTGAAGTTTGGCTGCGTAGACCCGAAACCGGGTGACCTACCCATGGCCAGGGTGAAGTTTTGTTAACGCAAAATGGAGGCCCGAACCCACTAATGTTGAAAAATTAGGGGATGAGCTGTGGGTAGCGGAGAAATTCCAATCGAACTCGGAGATAGCTGGTTCTCCCCGAAATAGCTTTAGGGCTAGCCTCGGAATAAAATAGTGGAGGTAGAGCACTGATTGGGCTAGGGGCCTTACCAGGTTACCGAACTCAGTCAAACTCCGAATGCCACATATTTGTTTTCCGGGAGTCAGACTATGGGTGCTAAGGTCCATAGTCGAGAGGGAAACAGCCCAGACCATCTGCTAAGGTCCCAAAGTATAAGTTAAGTGGAAAAGGATGTGGGATTGCACAGACAACCAGGATGTTGGCTTAGAAGCAGCCACCATTTAAAGAGTGCGTAATAGCTCACTGGTCAAGTGATCCTGCGCCGAAAATGTAACGGGGCTCAAACTTATCACCGAAGCAATGGATGATGTAAATCATGGTAGGGGAGCGTTCTATTTGCGCAGAAGCTGTACCGTAAGGAGCAGTGGAGCGAATAGAAGTGAGAATGCTGGTATAAGTAACGAAAAAAGATGTGAGAATCATCTTCGCCGAAAACCTAAGGTTTCCTGAGGAAGGCTCGTCCTCTCAGGGTAAGCCGGGACCTAAGCCGAGGCCGAAAGGCGTAGGCGATGGACAACTGGTAGAGATTCCAGTGCCACCAAACTTCGTTTGAGAGATGGGGTGACGCAGGAAGGTAGGTTATCGCACTGTTGGTTATGTGCGTCCAAGCTTTTAGGGAGAGTAGATAGGCAAATCCGTCGACTCATAATCCTGAGGAGTGAAGGGGACCCGAATGAGGGGAACTAACTGATCCTACACTGCCAAGAAAAGCCTCTATCGAGAAGTAAGGTGCCCGTACCGCAAACCGACACAGGTAGGTAAGGAGAGAATCCTAAGGCGCTCGGGAGAACCTTCGTTAAGGAACTCGGCAAAATGACCCCGTAACTTCGGGAGAAGGGGTGCCTCATTATGGTGAGAGAATTTACTTCTTAAGCTAGAAGAGGCCGCAGTGAATAGGCCCAAGCGACTGTTTAGCAAAAACACAGGTCTCTGCTAAATCGAAAGATGAAGTATAGGGGCTGACGCCTGCCCGGTGCTGGAAGGTTAAGGGAAGAGGTTAGCGCAAGCGAAGCTTTGAACCGAAGCCCCAGTAAACGGCGGCCGTAACTATAACGGTCCTAAGGTAGCGAAATTCCTTGTCAGGTAAGTTCTGACCCGCACGAATGGCGTAACGACTTGGGCACTGTCTCAACGAAGGACCCGGTGAAATTGTAGTACCTGTGAAGATGCAGGTTACCCGCGACAAGACGGAAAGACCCCGTGGAGCTTTACTGTAGCCTGATATTGAGTTTTGGCATTTTATGTACAGGATAGGTGGGAGGCTGAGAAAGTAGCACGCCAGTGTTGCTGGAGCCACCCGTGGGATACCACCCTTAAAGTGCTGGAATTCTAACTGTGTACCGTTATCCGGTACTAGGACAGTGTCAGGTGGGCAGTTTGACTGGGGCGGTCGCCTCCTAAAGAGTAACGGAGGCGCCCAAAGGTTCCCTCAGAATGGTTGGAAATCATTCGAAGAGTGTAAAGGCAGAAGGGAGCTTGACTGCGAGACCTACAAGTCGAGCAGGGACGAAAGTCGGGCTTAGTGACCCGGCGGTACCGAGTGGAAGGGCCGTCGCTCAACGGATAAAAGCTACCCCGGGGATAACAGGCTTATCTCCCCCAAGAGTCCACATCGACGGGGAGGTTTGGCACCTCGATGTCGGCTCATCGCATCCTGGGGCTGAAGAAGGTCCCAAGGGTTGGGCTGTTCGCCCATTAAAGCGGTACGCGAGCTGGGTTCAGAACGTCGTGAGACAGTTCGGTCCCTATCTGTCGCGGGCGCAGGAAGTTTGAAAGGAGCTGTCCTTAGTACGAGAGGACCGGGATGGACGAACCTCTGGTGTACCAGTTGTCATGCCAATGGCAGTTCTGGGTAGCCAAGTTTGGTCGGGATAAGCGCTGAAAGCATCTAAGCGCGAAGCCCCCCTTAAGATAAGACTTCCCATTCCGTAAGGAAGTAAGACCCCAGAAAGACTATCTGGTTGATAGGCTAGGAGTGTAAGGGTAGTAATACCTTCAGCGGACTAGTACTAATCGGTCGAGGACTTGACCTAAATATTTAAGCTGTCAGCTGACAGTAGTCAGCAGTCAGGAAAAACTTTAAGAATAAAACCTTTGAAAACCTTGCTATGAATTTAGTGTGATAGTTTCATCTAGTGATGATGGCGAAGAGGATACACCGGTTCCCATTCCGAACACCGCAGTTAAGCTCTTCAGCGCCGATGGTACTTGGGGTTACCCCCTGGGAGAGTAGGACGTCGCTAGGTACTTAAAAAGCACAACTCAAATGAGTTGTGCTTTTTTTCGTGTAGGTTTTGCCTTTGGCAAACAGGTTCAGCTTCGCTGACAGGGTTGCCTTCGGCAACAGGTGTTGCTTTGCAACAAGGAAGACCTCAGTGTTAAAACAAAGCTATTGGATGAGGTTTTGAATTTGTAGGGGTTCCCCTTGTGGGGACCTGACATTCAAAATTTTACTATAGCTAATCTTTTGTGGTTTTACATAACACAAGCAAAACATTTGCCACTGATAACACTGAAAATCTTTTTAATAAGATCTCACTAAAAAGATTAAAAATACTTAAACACTCCCACTAACTGCACTAAAAATCCCTACACTAAATTCACTATAAAGGTTTTTACTTTTTTGTGTAAGTTAGTGTAAATTCTTGACCTATTTAATAGTGCCATTAGTGGCTAATATTTTAAATTACTCATTCTAATCCTCCAAAACTAACCCCAGATTCCCCGTGATCCGCGTAATCTCTTTTAAAATTCCCCGCTAGGCTCCTTTGAACTTATATTTTTCCTGACTGCTGATTGCTGACCCCTAAAAACATACCTACTCCCCCTACCTTTACCTATGATTCAGTAATTATCCCAAAATAAAGGAAATTTTTCCTTTATGTCGAATTAATAAAAAATACATTAAAAATAGGTAAAGGGGTACTGATTGTTGTGAGCTACTTATACTCTACTAAGCAAGATTGCTTAAACTGTAAAAAACAATTTGAATCATTAAAAGTTAGGTCAAAAAATTGTATAGTAACACATAAAGACTCAGATTTTTGTACTTACTATAAGGATGCTGCAAACCCATACTTTTATGAGGTATTTGTTTGTCCTGACTGTGGATTTGCTTTTACTAATAATTTTAGTAATAAAATATCAGATGATAAACGGGAGATATTTAGGCAAAAGGTCACAGAGAACTGGTACAAGAGGCAAAAGTATTCTTTTGCACGAAACCTAGGTGCTGCAATGGAAGCTAACAAACTAGCACTGCTTACAGCTAAGATAGTTGATGAGAAAAGTTGGGTTACTGCAGGTCTAGCATTACGTCTAGGATGGCTATATAGATATCAAAAAAAGCAAGAAGAGGAACTAAAATTTCTTACCATTGCCAGAAATCTTTACTTAAATGCATATGAAAATGACGGGCTAAGAGGCTATGAAAGTCCTGAAATAAACATCATCTATCTATTAGGAGAGTTAAGTGCGAGAGTTGGAGATTATGACGAAGCCATAAAGTGGTTTAATAAAGTTACTGAGCATGAAACAAAGGAGCTTCACAAGGCAATAGTGAACCAAGCTAGGGATAGATGGCAGGATGTAAGAAATGAGTTAAAAAAAGCATAAATACGCACTTAAAAAACAATCTTTACTAACCCGAAGTCCAGAATCTTCACGTATTAAACATACAATACGGTTCTGGGCTTTCTTGCGTAGTAACCTTAAAGCTTTTAAAACTCTAATGCTTAATTATTTCACCTTTTACTTTACTCAACTAAAATGGTATAGTATAATTATGAAAAATTTACTAGTTAGTAGCTGTTTTTTAGGAAATCGTTGTAAGTATAACGGTGGTCACAATAAGGACGAGAGAATATTGTCCCTAAGTAACAAAATGAGAATTATATCAGTATGTCCTGAAGTATTAGGTGGATTAAGCACTCCTAGGGAGCCTGCAGAAATTGTAGGAGGTGACGGTTTTTCAGTATTAAAAGGACAAGCAAAGGTAAAAAATATAAAAGAGCACGATGTTACAAAAGAGTTTATTAAAGGTGCGTACGAAACTCTAAAAATATGCAAAGAAAGCAATTGCACACTCGCTCTATTAAAGTCCAATAGCCCATCATGTGGAAGTAAAAAAATTTATAGTGGTGATTTCTCCGGTACTAAAATAAATGGCATGGGAGTAACAGCGGCATTACTGACTATAAATAATGTTAAAGTTGTTTCAGAAAAGGAGGATATTTATGGATTACTTAAAGGAAATTGAAAACAGAGTTACTTTCTTAAGAGAGTATGTTGAAAAGGCAGGAGCTAACGGTATTGTTCTTGGGATAAGTGGAGGGAAGGATAGTGCAGTTGAAGCTGCCCTAGCAAAAAAAGCATTTCCAGATACTACATTCGGTGTTATTATGCCTTGTCATAGTATGCCTATGGATACAGAACACGGTAAAATTTTATGTGAAAGTCTCGGTATTCAGTATACTGTGGTTGATCTTTCTAGTACATACGACGACTTATTAAACACCATTCCTGTAGGAATAAATGATCTTTCAAAGGCCAATATAAAGCCAAGGCTTAGAATGACTACATTGTATGCCATTGCTCAATCACAGAACGCCTTAGTATTAGGGACTGGAAATAGAACTGAAATCGTTTTAGGATATTTTACAAAACATGGTGATGGGGCATGTGACATTAACCTCATCTCCGACTTAACAGTTGGCCAGGTATTTGCCATGGCAGATGCGTTAGATATTCCAAAGGAAATAATAAATAAGCCTCCATCAGCTGGTCTTTGGGAAGGTCAAACCGACGAGGAAGAGCTTGGTTTAAAATATGCGGATGTTGATAATTATATTTTAACCGGTGAAGGATCCCCAGAAGTAATTGAAAAAGTAGAGAGGCTCTACAAAACTACTGAACATAAGAGGAACACTTTTGCAAAGTACAGAGACATAGCACTCTTAACTAATAAAATGTAATAAATATGTAAGCAAATTTTGATTTAATGGTAACATTAGTGTTGTATAATCTAGTTACCAACAAAACTAAAACCCCCGAAAAAACCACATCCCCGTGTGGCTTTTTTCATTTATATGGAAATATATTATTTCGTATTTGGCTTATGCAAATTAAATTAACCCTGACCCCTAACTGACATACTCTTCAAATACTCTCCTAAATATGCTAAAATAGAGAAAGAATTATTTTGGTTTATTTGAAAGGAGAGAATTACTTATGGCGGGCCATTCTAAGTGGGCTAATATAAAACATAGAAAAGGTAGAGCAGATGCTCAAAGGGGCAAGGTCTTTACCAAAATTGCTAAAGAAATAATGGTAGCAGTAAAACAAGGTGGAGGAGATCCAGAAGCCAACTTCAAACTAAAGCTTGCCATACAAAAGGCGAGGGTCAACAATATGCCCAATGACAACATAAAAAGAGCTGTACAGCGTGGCTCAGGGGAATTAGAGGGAGAAAACTATGAAGAAGTAGTTTATGAAGGCTATGGCCCAGGGGGAGCTGCAGTATTTTTAGAAATATTAACTGACAATAGAAACAGAACAGCACCTGAAATAAGACATATTTTCTCAAAAAACGGAGGAAGTCTAGGTGAAGCAGGTTGTGTTGCATGGATGTTTGATAGAAGAGGTTTATTGGTAATTGAAAAAACAGATGAAGTAGACGAAGAAGAAATCATGTTAGAAGCCCTTGAAGCTGGTGCAATAGATGTAAAAATAGAAGAAGACAGTATAGAAATTATAACTGTACCAGAGGATTTTGAAGAAGTTAAAAATACTCTAAGTGATAGGGGATATAATTTTGTTATGGAGGAAGTTACAAGAATTCCCCAAAACACAATAAAAATTGAAGGAAAAGATGCGGAAACCATGGAAAAATTACTGGATATTTTTGAAGACCATGGTGATGTGCAAAATGTTTACTCAAATTTTGAAATGTAACATGTATAATGGATCACCCTGTGGGGATAATAGCCCAAAGGGTGATTTTATATGTTTAAAAATAAAAATAATGATGATAACAAGTTAAAAAGTCTAAAAAGATCACAGATTCTAGTTATTTCTCTGCTAGGGATATTTGTATTGGTTTTAGTAACCTTCGGTATATTGATAATATTGCCAACAACGGATACAACTACCCCCGAAACGCCATTTACTCAGCCTGTATATATAACACCTACAACAGAAATCACTGTTATAGAAAAGTGTATACATTGCACAAACCAAAGGGACATAATAAATCAAGAACTAGCAGATGAAATTCGAAGAAATGGTCATATGATTCAACAGGATTTAAAAGGTTTTTTAGTAAGTCGCTTAAACCTTGATAGTGACTATGACCCAATAAAGTTGTTTACCACTAAGGAAGTAATTATTCAATATGAGATTGAACAATGTGATCTTTGTAAGGACGAGGACTACGTTTTTATGGTTTATGAAAATGAACAATTATCCTTCTATCAAGGGCTCCCTGAAAAAAATAATATTATAAAAACCATATCAGAAGAAGTTTTATTTATAGATAAAGAAAAAGAGGAAGAATACTCTCAAGGTATCAAGATGGGTGAAGAAATCTTTTATATAGGGATATATGAAAACTCCTTTGGAGTCTACCTATCAGAGCCTGTAAATGGGCAGGATCCTCTGTTTATATTTACGAATCTTACAGTGAGAAGTGACTTACATTTTATACTAATAGATGAGAAACCAAAATTTACTAACTACGAAGAAATGTTAGACTTAATAGAGGCATATGCTGGTAACCACTAAACCCGACAAATACTTGTCGGGTTTAGTTTTGTTTACCCTGTTGTACAAAACATAAGTTTGGTATAAAATTATAAAAGGAGGGATGACTGTGAGAATAATGGGAATAGACCCAGGCCTTGCAATAGTAGGCTTTGGGGTAATAGATATAGAAAATAGAAAAACAAAAGCTATCGACTATGGAACAATCCAGACAGAAAGTTCAATATGTTACACAGATAGGCTACTTTGTGTGGCTAACTCTCTAAAAAAACTGCTAGACATATATAAACCAGATGTTGTGGCCGTTGAGGAATTATTTTTTAATAAGAATACAAAAACGGCATTTGCGGTTTCACAGGCAAGGGGGGTAATTTTACTAACAGTATTACAAGAGGAAATACCCCTGTATGAATATACTCCCTTGCAAGTAAAACAAGGAGTTGTGGGATATGGGCGAGCATCAAAACAACAGGTACAGATCATGGTCAAAACGTTATTAAACTTAAACGATATACCTAAACCTGATGATGCAGCGGATGGCCTTGCAATCGCAATTTGTCATAGGAATTTTTCCAGTCTTAATACTATAACACAACAGGGGGTAATAAAATGATAGCTTTTGTACGGGGAATACTACACAGTCTAGAAGAAGACAATGTAGTGGTGGATTGTGGACAGATCGGCTATAGAGTGTTTGTACCAACCATAACAATTACCCATCAACAAGGACAAGAAATTTTTCTACATACATATCAGCATGTTAAAGAAGACGGAATCACCCTATATGGGTTTATAGAAAAAAAGCAACTAGATGTTTTTAAAAAGTGTATAACCGTATCTGGAATTGGACCTAAAAGTGGTCTGGGTATAATAAACCAACTATCCATAACTGAGATACTAACTGGAATACAATCAGAGGATTATACGATATTTACTAAAGTGTCAGGCATAGGCAAAAAAACTGCCCAAAGGCTTGTGCTAGAATTAAAGGATAAGTTTAAGGAAGAAACACTTATTCAAACCACACAAAAGGCTTCAAGTACAGGGGCCTCCAATGTTGTAAACCAAGCATTAGAGGGGCTAATTGGTCTAGGATATAAAAGAAATGAAGTTGAGCAAATTGTTAAAAACATGGCAAATAGTGGTGCCGCAGATGTCAGCGAAATTATAAAATTAGTACTAAAAGAAAAAGGCCTAGGGGGAAGATAGATGGAAGGTAGAATTGTATCTGCAAAGGTTCAAGAAGAAGATAATACAGAGCTTTCCCTGAGACCTAAATCACTATCTGATTATATAGGGCAGACAAAAGTAAAAGAGAACATGTCTATATTTATTGAAGCTGCAAAAAGAAGAAATGAACAATTAGATCATGTATTACTCTATGGACCACCGGGGCTAGGGAAAACTACCCTAGCCAATATTGTGGCCAACGAAATGGGTGCAGGGTTCAAAATAACTTCAGGCCCTACCATTGAAAGGGCAGGGGATTTAGCAGCCATTTTGTCAAGTTTGCAGCCATTTGATGTGCTATTCATTGACGAAATTCATCGTTTAAATCGTGTGGTTGAAGAAATACTATACCCCGCCATGGAGGACTTTTCCTTGGATATTATGCTTGGTAAAGGGCCAGGTGCACAGTCTGTTAGGATAGATATACCGCCTTTCACGTTGATTGGTGCAACAACAAGGGCTGGTTCACTTTCTTCTCCACTGCGAGATAGATTTGGCGTTATGTCTAAGCTTGAGTTCTACCAACAAGATCAGCTAACTGAAATAATTAAGAGAGCAAGTAGTATCTTAGGTTTACAAATAGATGAAGAAGGAGCAACTGAAATTGCCCGAAGATCTAGGGGCACCCCAAGGATAGCCAATAGAATCTTAAAGAGAGTAAGGGATTTTGCTCAAGTAAAAGGTAATGGCAAGGTGGACTTACTAACCGCTCAAAAGGGATTAGAACTTTTAGAGATAGACGAACTGGGTCTAGATAAAACCGATAGAAGTTTACTTGAAGCCATTATAGACTGCTTTGACGGAGGCCCAGTTGGGATAGAGAGCCTAGCAGCAACCATAAGCGAAGAGGTAACAACCATAGAAGATGTGTACGAACCCTTTCTTCTACAGATAGGTTTAATAAATAGAACACTAAGGGGTAGAATTGTAACAGAAAGAGGATATAGGCACCTAGGAAGACTAGACCAATTTAAAGTAAAGGGTGATGATAACTGTTAGGAAACGGAAAATCACTAATAATTATTGGATTAATAATTGTAGCAGTAGGAATCTACATAACCCTAGGGGGAAAACTACCACCACTTTTTAGACTACCAGGGGATATAGTCTATAGGGGTAACAACACAACGGTATTTTTACCAATTACAACCATGATTTTGATCTCTATTATTCTAAATTTAATAATTAGATTACTACGTTAGAGGGGGCGACCCCTCTAAAAATTATCTTTACTTCGAATGAAATAAAAGAGAGGTGACACCGGTGCAGCAAAATAATCTAAATGACACTCGAAATAAAATAATAGAAAAAAACGCTTCACTGGTAGGCTCAGTATATTACAAACTTACAGGGAAAGACCTATCCATCAGTGAAGATGAATATAGTATAGGCCTCTCCGCCATAGATGAAGCCATAGATAAATATGATAAAGGTAAAGGGGCAAAATTTTCCACATTTTGCCACACTGTGATAAGGGGTAGGCTTATTGACTATTTCCGTAAAAAGAAAAAAGAGATTCCTTTTAGCTCACTGCAAACAGATGAAAACGGAACAAATGGTATTGTATTAGCCGAAAAAAGACATGCCATACAAGCCCATGTTGACACAACTAGAGGAGAGAACATTCGAGAAGAAATTAAAGAACTAGCAGCTATCCTCAGAGAATATAACATTAATTTTTATGACTTAGGGGAAGTAAGTCCAAAACACAAAGATACCCGTGAAAACCTTATTTCACTAGCCAAGAAAATATTAGAAAATGAAAATATACTCCATAAAATATACTCAAAAAAGGTTTTGCCACTAAAAGAATTAGAACTATTACTGGACGTAAAACGTAAAACACTAGAGCGACATAGAAGGTATATAATAGTGCTGGTCATTATACTTTCACAGGATTATCAGTATTTGAAAGAATATATAGGGGGGAGTAAAATTGAAAGTTAAAGGCGTGCTGATGGCACAAAAAAATGGTACCTTAACCTTTCTTCTTGAAGGTGGAGAATTTTATAATGTACCTCATAGGAAATACCCAAGAATAAAAATAGGCGATGAAATCACTATTAACAAAAACACAAATTACCATAGATTTATAATGCCACTAGCTGCAAGTCTGCTACTGTTTTTCCTTATTTCCTCTGTATTTACAACATCCATATATGGATATATCACCATAGACATAAATCCTTCCTTTGAATTAGCCATTGACAAGAACTATAAGGTTTTGGAGGTTAATGGCCTCAATAAAAGGGGGGAAGAAATATCTAAAGAACTAAGTATTATAGGTAAACATCTGGATGAAGTGTTAGCTGAGATTGTTTCAAACCTAAAAAAAGAAGGGCTATTTATTGAAGAGCCTAATTTAGTACTGACAACTATAGCCACAACTGTTAAAAATAGCGAAGAACTAGATGAAAAAACCAATGAAAGCATCAAAAAAGCTTTAGAATCCAATGAAGTAGACGCTAAGCCCTATATAATACCCGCAAACATAGAGCAAAGAGAAAAAAGCATAGAGAATGGTGTATCCACAGGAAAACAAATGATAGGAGAAATAACCACTCAAAAGGGAGTGGGTGTAGATAAACAAGAATTAAAAGAAAAAGGTATTAACAAAACCCTTAAGGACAAGGGTCTAGATGTGGAAGAAATAGTTAAAGAAGCACGAAATAATCGAAATAATAACAAAAAGAATGAAGAAGAAAAACCATCAAACAATTCTAATCAAAACAATAACAATAATAATAACAATAATAATAACAATAATAATAACAATAATAATAACAATAATAATAACAATAATAATAACAATAATAATAACAATAATAATAATAATAACAATAATAATAATAATAATAATAATAATAATAACAATAATAATAACAATAATAATAACAATAACAACAATAACAACAATAACAATAACAGCAATAACAACAATAACAACAACAATAATAACAACAAAAACAATAACAACGGGAATAAGAATAATAACACTAACCGATCCAATAATGAATAATAGATCACTTCCTCAAAAGAGCACTAAAATAGTGCTCTTTTTAAATTTCCTGGCAACATTTCTAACTCAGTTTAATTACATAATTAACCTATTATCTTCCAGCATTTGCATGTAGAATGAAGTTGAAATATTTCTCATCTTGCAGGATTAAATAAAAAAATGTCGAATTTAAATATAATGAATAACATCTGGGAGGAGTTTATAAATGAAAGGAAACTTAATCACGAAAATTTCTATGGTACTTATCGTATTATTTATCTGCAGCTCTATACTACCAACAAATAACGCAATACAAATCGTCCAAGCAGCGGAACGTGAAATCCGAGTGGGGCTTTACTTTGGAAGCACCGCAAGAGCTAATGTTACACTCTCCACTGATGTTAATACATATTTAAAGTTGACAGATGGGACAGAAACATATACAGTAGGTCAATATGGGGGCAATCTAAATATAGACGTCAATAGAACAGGTTCAAAAAACGTTCTGCCCGTATTCTCTAGCAACAACCTACAGGCTGTCCAACAACAAATATCTGATTTAAAAGGTATTGGTTTTAATCCAATATTAGTATACGATATAATATGGTATGCTGTTGTTGAGCCTAACCAATACTCAGCAATTTCTCAAGTAATTCCAGACCTATCAAACAACACAATGCCCATAACAGGTTTTGTTGAAACCAGTGTCACAGGTATAGGGCCAGTTTTCTATTATAGACAACTAGATGCTAGACATGGGATACAAATACACTCAGAAGGTGAATTCATACGCCTTTACAATAGTAACTCACAAAGATACAGAGGCTTTATGGAAATCAATATGATTTCAAATAATTTTAGGGTTATAAATCAACTCAACTTAGAGCTATATCTAAGGGGTGTTGTACCCTATGAAATGTCTCCTAGCTGGAATGTTGAAGCTTTAAAGGCCCAAGCAGTGGCTGCCCGTACATACGCTATAAGGAATTGGAATAAATTCAGTTCTCAAAATTTTAACGTGTGCAATACAGTAAACAGTCAAGTTTACCATGGATTTAGTGCAAGCTACGAAACAACAAATGTATTAAATGCCATAAATGGAACAAAAGGGGAAATAATAGTAGCAAATGGAATTGCCATAGATGCAGTGTATCACTCCCACAGTGGAGGGCATACAGAAAATAGTGAGAATGTATGGGGAGGAACCTTATCCTACTTAAGGGGCAAGCCAGATCCATTTTCTACTAGGAGTGGATCTGCACTAGATTCATGGAGATATAATACGGTTATAACAGGCGTTGATGCCTTTGGAAGACAAGGCTTTAAAGATAAGCTAGTTTCAGCAAACCACATACCATCGAACTTTGTTATTTCTGATGTAACCCTTACTAAAATGTCATCCAATGGCACACCTACTAGAGTTACATCCATGACAATACACGCCACAGATGGTAGAAAAGTCACGTTAAATAATACACAGATATGGAACTTACTTTATCCAACAAGTACGTCTATACCAACATCAGAAAGATTTTGGAGTAGAATGTTTGATGTGGAGTTAGATGCTGTCTATTCACTAATTGAGACTAATGGAAAGAGCCATTCTGTAAGCAATATTAACTCCCAAAGGGTGCTTAACACCAATGGAACAGTAACTGATCTCCAAGGAAGCTCAAATCTTTATGTTCTAGACTCAGATGGCAAGGTAACCCAGGTAAGTGCAGTTCCTACTAGAGTTAACTTTAAGGGAAGCGGTTGGGGTCATGGTGTTGGTATGAGTCAATGGGGAGCAAAGAGAATGGGTGACGAAGGGTATAAATATGACGAAATATTGAAATATTATTATACAGGGGTTACTATTAGAGCAAACTAAAATATATATACGAAAGAGGATTTAGCGTGGAAGTAAAAGATTATGATTTTTATTTACCGGAAAAATTAATAGCTCAAAAACCATCAGAAAGGCGGGATCACTCCCGCCTATTAGTGCTTTCAAAGGAAAGTGGAAATATAGAACACAAATCTTTTTATGAGTGTCTCGAGTTTCTCAATCCCAATGATCTGATTATTTTTAATGACACTAAAGTTTTACCAGCAAGACTTTTCGGAAATAAAGTTTCAGGTGGTAAAGTTGAAGTGATGTTGTTAAATGAAGTAGCTAAAGGGACTTGGGAATGCCTTGCAAAACCAGGCAAAAAATTAAAAGAAGGGACTCAAATACTTTTTTCCCATGGACTAGAAGGGATTGTGGAGGATGACACCGAATTTGGTGGTAAGACCATAAAATTTAACATGCATGGATTAGATTTTTTAGAAGCTATCGACAAGATAGGAGAGTTACCCCTTCCACCTTATATAAAAGAGAAACCCGAAGATTACGGAAGATATCAAACTGTATATGCTCAAAATGTAGGAGCAGTAGCTGCTCCTACTGCTGGACTTCACTTTACAGAAGAGTTACTAGATAAGATTAATGCTAAAGGTGTAGAGACTTCCTTTATAACTTTACACGTTGGGCTAGGCACTTTTAGACCAGTCCAAGTGGAAAAAATAGAAGAACATAAAATGCATAGTGAGTTTTACTCAATATCTAAAGAAACAGTTGAAGCTATCAAAAAATGTAAAGAAAGAAAAGGGCGAGTAGTAGCAGTTGGTACAACTGTAGTAAGGACACTTGAAACCATAGCTAACTTAAATGATGAGCTAACTCCCACATCTGGTTGGACTGATATATTTATTTATCCTGGGTATAATTTTAAAATAGTAAACGGTTTATTCACTAACTTTCATTTGCCAAAGAGCACTTTGGTTATGTTAGTAAGTGCCTTTGCAGGGAAAGAAAAAGTCATGAATGCATATTCAGAAGCTGTTACTGAAGAATATCGTTTCTTTAGCTTCGGTGATGGTATGTTGATATTGTAGTTTAGGAGGAATTTTTTTAATGGCAGTTACATACGAACTTCTCAAAGAATGCCCTGAGACAGGGGCTAGGGCTGGTATTCTACATACCCCCCATGGTCAAATAGAAACACCAATTTTTATGCCTGTGGGAACATTGGCCACAGTAAAAACCATGGATCCAAGGGATCTAAAAGAAATAGGTTCACAGATTATCCTTAGTAATACCTATCACCTTTATCTAAGACCTGGTCATGAACTTGTAAAAGAAGCAGGGGGATTGCATTCCTTTATGAACTGGGACCGTCCCATCTTGACTGACAGCGGTGGTTTTCAAGTTTTTAGTTTAGGAGATCTTAGAAAAATAACTGAAGAGGGTGTACAATTTAAATCACACATAGATGGTTCAAAACATCTATTCACACCAGAAAGGGTTATGGAGATACAAAATGCATTGGGATCTGACATAATCATGGCCTTTGATGAGTGCACTCCATATCCAGCGACCCATGAATACGCTAAGCAATCCCTAGAACGTACAACTAGATGGCTAAAAAGATGTAAAGAAGCTCATAAAAACACAGAAAAACAAGCACTTTTTGGAATAATCCAAGGTGGGATGTACTTAGATTTGAGAACTCAAAGTGCAGAGGAAATCCTTGCTTTAGACTTACCTGGATATGCAGTTGGAGGACTAAGTGTGGGTGAGCCAAAAGACGAGATGTATAAGGTCTTAGAGCACACTGTACCTATGATGCCGAAAAACAAACCAAGATATCTTATGGGAGTAGGATCTGATGACGCGTTGCTCGAAGGGGTATATAGAGGAATAGATATGTTTGACTGTGTGCTTCCCACAAGGATAGCTAGAAACGGGACAGCAATGACAAGCCATGGAAGGGTTGTAGTGAGAAATGCAAGTTATTCAAAAGACTTTACCTCCCTTGATCATAACTGTGACTGCTATGTTTGTAAAAACTACACTAGAGCATACCTAAGGCACCTGATAAAGTGTAATGAAATATTAGGCTTCAAACTAATTTCATATCACAACCTGTATTACTTGCTTAATCTTATGAGAAATGTCCGTCAATCAATCTTAGATGGTACATTTGCTCAGTTTTATAAAGAAAATATCAATAAAATTAATGAAGGGATGGGGAGAGAAAAATGCAGGAGTTAATTAATACTTTGATTTCATTTTCACCAATGATTTTAGTTTTCGTTGTTTTTTGGTTCTTTCTAATTAGACCACAACAAAAACAACAAAAAGAAAGACAAAACATGCTTAGCCAACTTAAAGTTGGTGATAAAGTTATCACTATCGGTGGTATCTATGGAACTATAACAGAGATAAAAGAGACAAAACTTACAATCAGAATTGCAGAAAAAGTAGAAGTAAAAGCAGAAAGATTCGCTATTGATAAAATCATAGCATAAAAAAACAGCCATAGGCTGTTTTTTTATTGCTATGATTTTGGCATATTTCACAACCTGACTCATAAACATTACTAAATAATTTTGAGGGGTGTTTATATGGCAAAATACAGGAGGTCTAGGAAAAGAAAGCACCAACCTGAGGGCACTTCAGGAGTAAAACCATATCTTGTGGGCTTAGCCTTTAGTATTATAATAACTTTAATACTTTTTCTAATATGGTCATTGGTTCTTGCAGTTTCATCAATATCTGATAGTACAGTGGAGTACTTCGTGCTAGGGGCATTAATTATTAGTACTTTCGGTGGAGGCTTTATTTGCGCAATGGGTACACGTAAAAAAGGATGGATCTCAGGTGGAATAGTAGGTGTTTTATATGCACTGCTGTTATTGATATTTGGTAGCGGGATGGCAGATACCAGCCTATCATTAATGTCATTATTTAATATCGGTTTAGCTTTCATCGTTGGTGGGATCGGCGGTACAGTTGCATTAAATTCATAAGAAAAAAATGGTTTAGATTCATAAAATTACATCAATATTAGAACTAAAACTAGATAATAATAATAGTGCAAGAAAATATAGTCTTGCGGAGGTGGATATATTGGCTAGCAGAAGAAGAAGACAGTATGCTTTGCCTGAAGCCGCCCAGGTGATGGAACGTTTCAAGTATGAAACTGCCGAAGAACTTGGGTTAGCCGATAAGGTCCGTCAGGTGGGGTGGGAAAACATGACTACTAGAGAATGTGGAATGGTGGGTGGTATGATGGTAAAAAAAATGATTGAAGCCACCGGGAAGTACACTCTAGATGACTAGTTTAGATTAACCCCAAAAAAGCAGTGGTTCACAAGAACCACTGCTTTTAATTTGCTTATCTATTAAGTGATTCGTTGATAATACTATGGAATAATGGTATAATTTACACATATGATTGATTTTTATGAGAATGCCTTGCATTTACATGGTTAACATAGGAGTCGAGAGGGAGTGATTACTTGAATCTATTCATAGAGAAATTTAAGGAGGTTCTATATTCTGTAATACCAGTCTCAATTATTGTTTTAGTATTGAATTTTACATTTGTGCCGCTTCCCTTTGCAGTCTTAATAAGATTTATAATAGGAGCTGTATTTATTATATTAGGTTTAACCATATTTCTACTGGGTGTTGACTTAGGTATAACGCCATTGGGAAGTATGGCTGGATCGAATTTAACAAAATCAAACAGGCTATGGGTAGTAGTGGCTTCTGGTATCGTTTTAGGCTTCTTTATATCAATAGCTGAACCAGGGCTACTTGTGCTCGCAAATCAGATAGACTTTATAACTGACGGACAAATTTCTAATATAAGCATTTTAATAGTTGTATCTTTGGGACTTGCAATTATGGTGGCATTTGGTCTTATTAGAACAGTATTCAATATTCCTTTATATAAAATACTATCTATTTTGTACTTTCTGATACTTATACTATCTTTTTTTGCCACTCCTGAATTTTTAGCTATAGCTTTTGATGCTTCTGGTGCCACAACTGGGGTACTAGCAGTTCCCTTTATTTTAGCCCTTGCAATCGGTATTTCCTCAATGAAAAAGGATAGTAAGTCGTCTGAAAAAGATAGCTTTGGTTTGGTTTCCATAGCTTCTGTAGGTGCAATTTTATCTGTTTTAATCCTTAATTTTTTTTCTGGCGCAACTGAGTTTTCTGCTAATCTAGAACTTGAAGTCAGCGAAACATCTTCTGTTTTTAGACCTTTTTTTAATGAAATAATCCCAGTTATGTTAGAAAGTTTTTTGGCAATTTTACCACTCTTGATTATACTTACAGTACTTCAGAAAATAGCATTTAAATTAACAAAGAGAGCCTACCTAAGAATTTTAAAAGGTTTTATTTATGCATTCTTTGGTTTGTTGCTTTTTTTAGTAGGTGTAAATGCAGGTTTTATGGAAGTGGGGAGCATCATTGGGTATACAATTGCTTCATTTGATAATTCTTTTTATCTTATTATAATAGGATTTGTATTAGGAATTGTAACTATCCTTGCAGAACCAGCTGTCCATGTTTTGACACATCAGATTGAAGATGTTACCAGTGGATATGTTAAGAGAGTAGCTGTACTGACTGCATTGGCAATAGGAGTGGGATTAGCTATAGCGTTGTCTATGCTAAGAATAATTATTCCAAGTATACAGCTATGGCATTATCTTTTGCCAGGTTACATTCTAGCAATATCCCTGACGTATATTGTCCCTAAACTATTTGTTGGTATAGCATTTGATGCCGGTGGTGTTGCAACAGGGCCTATGACAGCTACATTTATTTTAGCCTTTACACATGGGGCAGCTGATGCAGTTGAAGGTGCAGATCTCCTAATAGATGGTTTTGGTATGATTGCAATGGTTGCTTTAACACCGATAATAACACTACAAATACTTGGTTATATATTTAATATTAAGTCTAAAAAAGGAGGGTTACCGGAAAATGAGTGAAATAACAGGGGTTGAGTTGCTTTGGGTCATTGTAAGGTTTGGCCTAGGTAGCAAAATATTGAAATGTGCAAAAGAGAGCGGAATAAAAGGTGGAACAGTATTTTTGGGAAAGGGAACTATCCAAAATTCTATTTTACAGTTTTTAGAGTTATCAGAAGTTAGGAGAGAAATTGTTTTAATGGCTGCAGATAGCTCCACCATTGAGTTAGCTGTAAATAAACTTGATGATAAGTTTAAATTTTACAAACCAAATCACGGTATAGCCTTTACTACGTCACTTAGAAGTATTTTAGGAACTAAAAATGTGTCTTTAAATGAAAACTTAGAAAGAGGTGTTAACATACCTATGTATAACGTGATACTAACAATAGTGGACCGAGGTAAAGGACAAGAAGTTGTAGAGGCTGCAAATAAGGCTGGTTCTCGAGGTGCTACAATTATCAATGGGCGAGGATCAGGTATCCATGAGACGAATAAACTGTTTGCAATGGAGATAGAACCTGAAAAAGAATTAGTGCTTATTATAAGTCAGAGTGAGTCCACAGAGGCTATTACAGAATCAATTAAAAATGAGCTTAAAATTGATGAACCAGGAAATGGAGTAATATTTATTCAAGATGTAGAAAAAACTTATGGGCTATATTAAAAGCACTAAATCTCCTTAGTAATCAAGGAGATTTAGTGCTTTTGAGTTCTATATCAGTATATATTTTTCTAATGTCTTATGCTAATTTAGTTGTCCAATCTTCACAATTCCACACTTCTGTAACCACATCTCTATAAAACTCAGGCTCATGGCATATAATTAGGATACTGCCCTTATACTCTTTAAGAGCTCTCTTCAGTTCATCCTTTGCGTCAACATCCAAGTGATTAGTAGGCTCATCAAGGATAAGCAAGTTAGTTTCTTTGTTTATAAGTTTACATAGTCTCACCTTAGCTTGCTCTCCACCACTTAGCACAACAACCTTACTTTCAATATGCTTGGTGGTAAGGCCACATTTAGCTAAAGCAGCTCTAACCTCAAACTGAGTAAACCCAGGGAAATCAGCCCAAAACTCTTCAATACAAGTATTATAATTTGCATCTTTGATCTCTTGCTCAAAATAACCCATACGCAGATTATCACCTAAAGTAACAGAACCAGATAGAGCTTTAATTTCCCCAAGGATACTACGTAATAAAGTAGTCTTACCTAGCCCATTAGCACCAACAAGGGCTATTTTTTGTCCCCTCTCCATATAAAGATTCAACGGGCGGGACAGAGGCTCCGTATAACCAATTACTAAATCCTTAGCTTCAAAGATCATCTTTCCAGAAGCCCTAGAATACTTGAAATTAAACTCCGGCTTTGGTTTTTCTTTAGCCAACTCAATAACGTCCATTTTATCAAGCTTTTTCTGACGGGACATGGCCATATTTCTCGTTGAAACCCTAGCTTTATTTCTTGCTACAAAGTCTTTTAAGTCTTCAATTTCCTGTTGCTGTCTCTTATATGCAGACTCAAGTTGTTGCTTTTTAGTCTCATGGGCCTGAATAAAATTATCATAATCACCAACATATCTATTTACTTGTTGATTCTCCACATGATAGATAAGGTTAATGACGCTATTTAAAAATGGTATATCATGAGAAATAAGAATAAAGGCATTTTCATAAGCTTGTAAATATCTCTTCAGCCACTCAATATGCTGTTCATCAAGGTAGTTTGTGGGCTCGTCCAAAAGCAGAATATCAGGCTTTTCCAAAAGCAGCTTTGCCAAAAGAACTTTAGTTCTTTGGCCACCACTAAGATCATTAACATCCTTTTCAAGACCAACTCCATCAAGGCCTAGCCCCTTTGCTATCTCTTCAACCTTTGCATCAATAAGATAAAAATCGTTATTAGTCAAAGTGTCTTGAATAACACCAAACTCATCCATGAGTTTCTCAAGTTCCTCAGGAGAAGCTTCAGCCATTTTCTCGCAGATCTCATTCCCCTCAGTTTCTAAATCAAAGAGATACTGAAAAGCTGTTCTTAATGCGTCGCGGATACTAGTACCTTTTTCCAAAATAGAGTGCTGGTCCAAATAACCTACACGGACACGCTTAGACCACTCAATCTGTCCCTCATCGGGCTCTAACTTACCTGTAATTAAATTCATAAACGTTGACTTTCCTTCTCCATTAGCACCGATAAAGCCTATATGTTCACCCTTTAACAAACGAAAAGAAACATCATTAAAAATAGCCCTATCTCCAAAACCATGGGTCAAGTTCTTCACTGTTAAAATACTCATAGCAATCTCCTTTGCAAATTAATATCAACCTATATTATAAGTGTAGTAAGCAAAAGTGTAAATACAACAAACTTGAAAGTTAGTCTAAAATCATCAAACAATTTAGTAGGTTTATAATGTCCAACAAAAAATGCGTCGAACTAGACGCATTTCAGTCTAAAATATGTCACTTAGAATAAATCTTTTGTACCACATAGCTAATATATATATAGTCCAGATCTTTCTTGCATTATTTGCACTACCATTTTTATGATCATTGTACAGTTTCTCCACATACTCCAAGTTGATGTACTTACCAATATTGCTCTCCCTTATTGAGTTTATACATTCCTTACCAAAATCACCTCTAATCCAATGGGCTAGGGGGACAGGAAAGCCTAATTTTGGTCTGTTTATAATATGGTCAGGTACAAAATCCTTAATGGCCTCTCGAAGTATGACTTTTGTTGTTTGAGGAGTGATATTGTATTCTGATGGGATTTTCCTTGCAACGTCAAAAACCTTGATATCTAAGAAAGGAACCCGTAACTCAATGGAATTTGCCATTGTCATCTTATCAGCCTTCACCAAAATGTTTCCAGGCATCCAAAAGTTAATATCTATAAGTTGCATGCGCTTAACACAATCTAGATGCTCACTCTCCTTATAAAAAGGATCTGTTAGATCAAAAGGAGATGAATAGTTTTCTGGAATAGATACCAAAACATCCTTTACTTCATCAACAAATATTTTAGCATTACCTACAAACCGACGATTTAAATCTGTGCAAGCCCGCTGTAAATAATTCTTACCATAGAACTTAGGTAGAGGTTTTAGAACAGAAAGGCCTGCTTTTCTAACAGCACTGGGAAGGGAACCCACGCCTCTTAATGATTGTGGTTCTGCATAAATACGATACCCCCCAAATAACTCATCTGCACCCTCACCTGATAAAACAACTTTCACATGTTGGGAAGCTAATTTAGATAAAAGGTATAGTGCCACAGCTGAAGGATCTGCTACAGGTTCATCAATATACCAAATGTAGTCCCTCAAAGCTTTAAAATAGTCCTGCTGACTTATAACCCACTTATGATGATTAGTTTTAAGGAGCCTAGCGGTTTCAGTTGAATAATCACACTCATTTTGCTTACCCTCAAAACCAACTGAAAAAGTATTAATATCCTTAATTTTGGTCATTAGTGAAGTTATCACCGTGGAGTCTATACCACTAGATAAATATGCACCCACAGGTACGTCACTTTGCATGTGTACATTAACTGAATCCCTTAGTACATCCTTGATCTCCTCTATATACTCATCCTTAGGTTTTTGAACAGAAGAAAACTCTGCTTGCCAGTATCTCTCAACTTTAACACCATTTTTATCAACCTCTAAGGTATGCCCAGGAAGTAGCCTGAAAATATCTTTGACCATGGTTTTACTTAGAGGAACGTATTGGTAAGTAAGATAGTATGCCAAACTCTCGTTATCAATGTCCTTATTTTTTAGAGTCAAAATTACACTTTTCAATTCTGAGGAACAGGCAAACATGTCGTCATTTACAGTATAATATAAAGGCTTTATACCAAAGTGGTCCCTTCCAAGAATAATTTTATCTTTAATAATATCGTAGATTATAAAAGCAAACATTCCACGTAAATATTTAACCAAATCCTTCCCATACTCTTCATAGAGGTGGATGATAGTCTCTGCATCACCATTGGTGGAAAAACGATGCCCCTTGCTAATAAGCATTTCCCTAAGTTCCTTATAGTTATATATCTCACCATTACACAATAACTTCAAGCTACCATCTTCATTTGAAATAGGCTGATTGGCCCCAGAGATATCAATAATGGAAAGGCGGCGAAAGCCTAATGATACCCTCTTGTCATTGAAAAACCCGTTATTATCTGGGCCACGATGCAGCATGTTTCCTGCCATCCTTTTAATCAAAGAATTATCCTTATTGATACCTAAATCAAAGTTGTATATACCATTGATTCCACACATTTTATTCCCTCCTTTGTTATATAAGGAATGTGCTTTCAATAACTATACTATGAAAAATACCCAGTGTAGTTGACAAAAAAATAGTAAACAATGCAATAACCAAAATCAATAGATTTATAACTACCCTTTTAGTTGTAACTCCAAAATAAAAGAACTGACAGCTTAAAAGCTATCAGTTCTAAATGCCTTAATGTAATATATATTTAAAATACTATGATACCTAAAATACCAAAAGATATCAGCAGTAAAACTGGATGGAACTTAGTATAATGTAATAAAAAAAAGGCTCCAATGCATATAACAATATTATAAATATTAAAACTGACCAAAACAGAGGGAAGATCTAAATCTACAGTTGCTAAACCAGTGCCCACTGCCATCCTAAAAGTAGCAAAACCAATTAAAGCTATAACCCCTGACACGATACCCCTTAGGGCTCCTTTAACATGGGGAAGATGCTTAGTTTTATTAATAAGGTAAGCAAGGATTACCATGGCCATAAAAGAAGGTAATACAACACCAAAAGTTGCAACAGCTGACCCTAAAACATTTGCCTTTGTATATCCAATGTAAGTAGCAGAGTTTATAGCTATGGGACCTGGTGTCATCTCAGCAACAGCTATTATATCTAAAAACTCCGTGGAGGTTAGCCACCCCTGGACCTCAATGATTTCCCTTTCAATAAGGGGAATCATTGCATAGCCACCACCAAAGCTGATTATACCTATCTTAAAGAAAGAAAGGAATATTTGAAGTAGCAACATTTAATTACCCTCCTTTGCTTTAAGTTGTTTTGCCTTAATTTCCTTGGTTATAAAGAAGGCACCGTACAAAGCTGAACTCAATATAATAATGGCTGGATGAACACTGAAAAATACTAATAGTATTGCGGAAAGTACAAATAGTATGTAGCCATGTAACCCATCTACTTTTTTAAATAATTTAATAGTAACAGAGATTAATAAACCAACCACAGCTGGCCTTACACCGCTAAAAAAAGCTTGCCCAGCATGGGAGTCGATAAAAGGTCTAAATAAAGTTACTATGGAAAGGATAATTAAGAATGATGGCATAACAACACCTAGAGTTGCTGCAATACTACCCAATATACCCTTGATTCTAAAACCTAGATAAATTGCAGTGTTTACTGCCACGGCTCCAGGTCCTGATTGACTAACACCAAGAACTTCTAAAAATTCATCGTCACTTATCCATTTACGACGATCTACTACTTCCCTCTGTATAATTGGGAGCATGGCATAACCTCCACCGAAGGTAAATGCACCGACTTTGAAAAAAGATAAAAATATTTCTAATAACATATACAATCTTAACCTCCTTTACTATACCAATTATAACTTATTTTCTTCGAGAATAGAAGGATTTTTTTGTTAGAGTACAGAACAATGGAACTATGTTTAAAATTTTAAACAATCATGTATCTCCCGTGGAAGTAATTTGTATAAATAAAGTATAAGGACTGTAAAGTAAAAGAATAATATTCCATCTACTGGTTTGTTGTGTTATAATTATAATGTTAAAAAGGAGGGCTGAATAATGAAAAAACATATCATAACTATAAATCAAGTAGTTGAAAGAACTGACATGGGCTGTGGTGAATGTCAAACATCTTGCCAATCAGCTTGCAAAACAAGTTGTACAGTAGGTAATCAAGTATGTGAAAAAGTAGCCAACTAGGCTGCTTTCTTCTTTATAAACATAGCCTTAAATTTAAACTTTTTTTACCACTACTTTTCACTAAAATGCCTATAAGAAGCGTACGAGATTTAAAACCTTAGTTTTACTTGAGAGAGGTATTTAGATTTTAGCTTTTACCTTTGCTTTAAAAAGCGTATAAATTTTTAGTGTAGGTAGTGATTAAGAATAAAGCATTTAAAAATCCGTATTTAATCAGTGTAAATCCGTGGCTAGGTTTTTAATAGACGCAAGTAAAAGAAAATGGAGTGGGAAAATGGAACTTAGAAATTATTATAAATTTACTAAAAATGATATTAACATAGTTGTGGATATCCCATCAGGTGCAATCCATGTGGTGGATGATGTTACCTATAAGATTTTAGAAAACCTCGAAGAAAATGTTGCAATAGAAGACCTAGCAAAGAAGCTACCTCAGTACCAAGAGAGTGAAATACAAGGTGCACTCTCTGAAATAGAAGAACTGGTGGAGAAAAACTTACTCTTCACTGAAGACGTTGGACATAGCCTTAAAAAGCCAAGTGAAGACATAGTAAAAGCGCTGTGCTTACATGTTGCCCATGACTGCAACATGAGATGCAAGTACTGCTTCGCATCCAGTGGTCATTTTGGTGGTCAACGTAAGCTGATGGATATAGAAACAGCTAAAAAGGCAGTGGATTTTATCCTTGAAAGGTCAGGACCTAGGAGAAATTGTGAAATTGACTTCTTCGGTGGAGAACCCCTGATGAACTTTGAGCTTATAAAAGAAACCATAGCCTATGCTAGGGAAAAAGAAAAGCCACTGAATAAAAACATAAGATTCACCCTTACAACCAATGGTCTTGACTTGACAGAAGAAGTTCAACAATTCGTTAATGAACAAGGTATGAGTACTGTCTTGAGTTTAGATGGTAGAAAAGAAGTAAATGATAACATGCGTAAAACTGTGGACGGTCAAGGTACCCACGATGAAATAGTGCAAAACTATAAAAAGTTTGTAAAAGGTAGAGGGAACCAAAACTACTATATAAGGGGAACGTTTACGGGAGAAAACATTGACTTTTCTCAAGATGTAAAACATATAGTGGATATGGGCTTCACAGAAGTATCTGTAGAACCAGTTGTTACATCTGATGAGAGAAGTTATGCGCTAAAAGATGAACATCTAGAAAAGCTCAGGGAAGAATACTGGAGTCTTGCAGATATATATCTGGACTACCATAAAAAAGGGAAACCATTTAATTTCTTTCATTTTAACATAAACCTAGGTGACGGACCCTGTGCAGCAAAGAGAGTAAGTGGGTGTGGAGCTGGTGTAGAATACTTATCAATAGACCCAGACGGTAATATTTACCCATGTCACCAATTTGTGGGTAACGAAGAATTCAAAATGGGTGATCTAGAAACTGGTTTAAAGGGCCAACATGTTAAAGATGAATTTTACAACAGTTCACTTTTGGAGAAGGATGACTGCCTAAAATGCTGGGCGAGGTACTACTGTGGCGGTGGTTGCCATGCAAATGCTCATTCACATAACAATGATCTAAAAAAACCATATGAGCTTGGGTGTGAACTACAAAAGATTCGTACAGAATGCAGTATATATATAGAAGCTGCTAAAGCAATTTCGAAACACTCTTGAAATATTTCTAAATGATTAGTATAATAAAAAAATGAGTATATAAAAATATAAACTGGTGGGGGGAAATTTTGATGGCTAAAGACACGACAAATCAAAAAAAGAATATCACTAAGCCCAAGACCAACAAAAGAAAAAAGTATACTGTAGGTGACTACGTTGCATACGGGGTTTTTGCCCTTATTTTACTAGTTGTCCTAGGTGCTACGGGTTATTTTTATGGTATACACAGACCAAGAACAAATGAAGATATTACACAAAAGGCAGAAGAATTCAGTGAACTATTTTTCAACATTGACTACGAATCTTTTTCTTTTGAACCGTTGCTGGGGTACCTAAGCCCAGGTCTTGTGAGAAGTCATCAAGCTTACGAACAACAATTTATTAACGATTACAGAGCAAAACAATACACCATGGTTATCCATGAAATAGAATCTTCTGTAACTGAATCCGGATGGGAAACTGCTAAAGTACAAGTTAACATCTTAGCAGAAGAAGACTCTATATTACTAGAAACACCAAAAAAAGCTTGGAGTATCATGCACTATGAGTTCGAGAGAATCGACGGAGAATGGGTTATTGCTAGATATGAACCAGGTGTAGCAAAAGAAGTAAACGAGTTAAATGAATTAAAAGGACAGTAAAAAAGCAGCTATTATAGCTGCTTTTTTTAAATATCTATAAGACATCTTTTCAATAAATATGAAATTGTGGTAGTGATAATTCCCTATCATAATTTTTTTTAGGAGTTTTTATGGTTTTTGGCCATATCTAAATAAATACCCACAGATTTATATATTTTTTCTTTCTCAGTATCAGTTGTTTGCCTAACGGCTTTACCTGGTAACCCTACTATAAGGGAACCTTGGTCAAAGGTTTTACTTGGAGGCACTAAAGAACCTGCACCCACTATAGACCCTGTTTTTATCACTGCACCATCTAAAACAGTAGACCCCATACCAACTAAGGTGAAGTCTTCTATGGTACAACCATGGAGCACAGCATTGTGTCCTACGGTTACGCCCTCTCCAATTACAAGGGGAGTGTTTGTATCCACATGAAGTACACTACCATCTTGAATATTAGTGTTTTTCCCTATTGTGATCTTATCCATGTCTCCACGTATTACAACATTTGGCCATATGTTAACACCTTCTTCGATAGTAACATCACCTATAATGACAGCAGATTCATGGATAAAAGTATTTTCATGTATCTTAGGACTAACTCCCATATAACTTTGAATCATAACAAAACCTCCTTTTTGTTATATTTTACCTTTATAGATTTTTTAAAGCAAATAAATTTAATTTTTAAATATTAAAAAAATATTGATAAGTAAAATAAAACCAAGTATAATATAGAATATTAATTAAATCCTTTAGCTTAACAGAATACTCTCTTAGATTCACTCATATCTAAGAGAGTAACTGTATTATAGCTGTAAATTAGTATAACAAGAAGGAGGATGACTATGTTCAATTATTTTGGCTCTCTTTTTATTTACATTGTTGCTGCAGTTGCAATCCTAGTGACAAACTTAATACTACACAGCAAAGACAATAGAAATATATACTATAAAGCCTTTTTTATATCACTGTTAATAGCAATTGTATTTTCCTCATTTACACCTTTAATTTACCATTCTATTGAAGATACTTTTGAAAGTAGTTTCTTCATGTTTTTTATTATCTTTATACTACCACTAGCACCACTAGCACTTTATATTATAACTCAAAAATTTTTATACAAATTACTAGTATACATAAAAACTAACAACATCCTAAAGTGACCACAAGGTCACTTTTTATTTTCTTTAAATACTGCTATGTTTGGACTTAAAGATCATAAAGATCATAAAGATAAAGTAGATCTGTGGCTAAGTGCTTTAGGATTTTACCACTACCTAACACTAAAAAGCCCACACTATAAAAAGCAAACATTAAAATATTGAGCCACAAGACTATAGCCCTTTAGAAAATTCCCTTTATATTTTTAATCCATGAAAATCAGTGAAAATCCGTGGCTAAGATTTTGCCTTTTCCCCTTGGACTTAGAGATCATATAGATCCTGTAGATCTGTGGCTACGATTTTGACCTTCTCCTTTGAACTTAAAAATCCTGTAGATCCGTGGCTACGCTTTTAAATTTTTTTCTCCCACATCATATCCATAAAGAAAAAGGGATTTAAAACAAAGGTATCGAAAAGTATATAAATAGCAAAATATATAAATAGAAAATATTTAATAGAGGGGGATAATCGTGCTAGTTAACATATCCATAGCAAAGGTAAACAAACACGGGAAAAATATAGGAGGGGACACTGCAGAAATAGTTGAACGCCCACTAGGTGGAGTAACAGGAATCATAGTGGACGGACAAGGAAGTGGCAAACCTGCAAAAATAATAAGCAACTCCATAGTGGGTAAAATATCTACACTAATAGGAGATGGTGCACGAGACGGTGCAGTGGCCAGGGCAGTGCAAGACTACCTCTTTACAATCAAAGACGGTAGAGTATCTGCCACCCTTACAATGGTATCTGTTGCTCTAGACACAAATAGCATTGTTATAACAAGAAATGGCCACACTCCAGTGATAGTCCTTGATGAACATGATGAAATAATATATGAAGAACAAGTAAATCCCTTAGGGTTTTATAAATTCTCTAAACCTCAAATTAATGAAATACCCCTAAAAGCAGGCCTTACAATCATGGCCTATAGCGACGGTTTGGTTTCAGCGGGGAAAAAATATAACAACAACATAACACATAATCAAATAATAGAGATACTAAAACAACAAATAACCACGCAAAGTAAAGCAGATAAAATTTTGGAGCTAGCCTTAGAATTGGACAAAGATAGGCCAAATGATGATACCACCATACTTATATTGGAAACAGTGGAAGGTGACAACAAAAACATAAGAAAAGTTACCGCTAGCTATCCCATTTAACCAAAGGGGGAATAACAATTGAACAAAGAAATTAAAATAGCAGTAGTAGGAAACTGTGCCGCTGGGAAAACTACTTTAGTAAAAGGTCTTAAACAAGAAGGTTACATTAATGCTTATAACGTTCCCCAAGAACACTCTGTAGTTTTAAAGTTTTGGCAAAGGTATAATCCCAAGCTTCTCATATACTTAACATGCAGCTTAGAAGAAGCTAAAAAAAGGAGGCCAAGGATTGCTTGGGGTCAAGAAAGGCTGGAAGACCAAAAAAAGAAACTTCAAAATGCCTATGAAAATAAAGACTTACTTATCGACACAAATAACTTATCAATTGATGATGTTTTGAAAATAGCTATAGAGTATATACAAGAAAGGGCTGAATAACTTGATAAAACTAGAAGATGTAAAAGAACACCCAGTAGCTAAGACATTCATAAAAAAAGGTGATGACCACTTAGGTGAAATGGGGTTTACGGAACATAGCTATAGACATAAAAATCTTGTATCAAAGATCGCTTCAAATGTATTAGAAAGATTGGGGTACTCTGAAAGAGAAGTTGAGCTTGCAGCTATAGCTGGATATCTTCATGACATCGGTAACGTAATCTCACGATATAACCATGGGCAGACAGGGGCCATGTTGGCATATGACATCTTAAAAGATTTAGGAATGGATCCGGGCGAGATCGCCACTGTAATATCTGCCATAGGTAATCATGAGGAGCAATACGGTGAAAGTGTTAACAACGTGTCAGCTGCTCTTATTCTTGCAGATAAATCAGATGTTCACAGATCAAGGGTTAGAAACCCAGATGTATCTACATTTGATATCCATGACAGGGTAAACTATGGTGCAGTCCACTCATTTCTAAAAGTAGATACAGAGGAAAGAAAGATTACATTGGAGCTGGAAATAGACCAAAGCATAACAACAGTCATGGAATACTTTGAGATATTCCTAAGCAGAATGGTAATGTGTAGAAGAGCGGCAGAGTTTTTAGATGCATCCTTCGGTTTAGTTATAAACGATGCCAAACTTCTATAATTGACAGTAAATGTATAGCGAGTTATAATTATTTTTATACATTCGGTGAAGGGAGAGAACAAAATGATACGATATAAAAGTGTAATAGCACTTGTAGTTTTACTAGCTCTTGTGGCTGCAGCAGGTTACTTTGCTATTCCAATTATTAGACAAGAAGTAAAATTAGGATTGGACTTACAAGGCGGAGTGTATGTTTTACTAGAGGCAAAAGCAACAGATAGGTCCGAAGTTAATGACGAAGCAATCCGTGGTACCATTGAAGTTTTACGTAATAGAATTGATGAACTAGGTGTCCTTGAACCCGTAATTCAACGGGAAGGGGAAAATAGAATTAGAATAGAAGTTGCAGATGCAGAGCAAGATCCAGAGTCTGTACTAGCTCTTATTGGACAAACTGCTCTTTTAGAATTCTTAGATCCAAGTGGGGAAACAGCACTAACGGGTGCAAACCTAACAAATGCTCGTGCTGTTTATGACTCTCAGGATAACAGGCCTGCTGTGTCATTAGAGTTAGATAGTGAGGGTGCTGCTATCTTTGCAGAGCTAACCCGCAGTGTTGCTGGAACTGGTATACCAATTCCTATTGTGCTAGACGGCCAAGTTATCTCCTCGCCAACAGTAAGACAGGGAGTAGTAATTACAGATGGTAAAGCAATCATACAAAATGTAGGATCAATAGAAGACGCTGCAAGAATTGCAGGCTTACTTCGTTCCGGTGCACTTCCATTAGAACTAGAAAGACTTGAAATTAGAGCAGTTGGTCCAGAGCTAGGTAGCCAATCCTTACTAAGAAGTCTTTATGCAGGTGGACTTGGTTTATTATTTGTTATAGCATTTATGATAGTATTTTATAAGGTGCCAGGGATTGTTGCATCTATATCCCTAACCATATATTTATTGTTAGTAATGGCAACCCTTGTAGGGCTAAACGCTGTACTAACATTACCTGGAATCGCTGGTTTGATTTTAACCATAGGTATGGCTGTAGATGCCAACGTTATTATATTTGAGAGAATAAAAGAAGAAATAAGAAACGGAAAAACTTTAAGGAGTGGAGTTGAATCAGGCTTTAAGAGAGCTATAACAACTATACTTGACTCCAATGTAACCACACTAATAGTAGGGTTTGTACTATTTGCTTTTGGAACTGGCCCAGTTAGAGGTTTTGCATTAACCTTGGTAATCGGAGTTTTAATAAGTATGATCACAGCAGTATTTGTAACAAGACTTATTGTAAAATTAGTAGTTAATACAAATATCATCAAAAGTACTAAATTTTTTGGTGTGTAAGGGTGGGTGATAAGATGTCGTTTAAATTTATTGAAAGATCTAAACTTTGGTTTACAATTTCTAGTGTAATAGTAATTTTAGGTATGATATCCTTAGCCACTTTAGGCTTAAACTTCGGTATAGACTTTACTGGAGGTACTAGGATACAAGCAGAATTTCCTGAAGGTACAACAAATGATCAAATTAGAACAGCCCTAAGTAACGTAAATGCAACTGATGCCCAAGGGCGGGAAGCAAACCTTGGGAACAGCTTTGTTCAAAGCTTAGATGAAGGAGCCTTTAGTATAAGGACCTTACCCCTAGATGAGGAAGAACAAGATAGAGTGGTTGAAGCCCTAGAAACTGAGTTCCCTGGCTTTACTGTTTTATCAGGCCCTGACATTGTTGGTCCTACTGTGGGAGCTGAACTTATCAAAAATGCCATTTTGGCTCTTTTAATTGCAGCGGCTTTATTAGTTGTATACATTAGCATCAGATTTGAATTCAAATTTGCTGTTTCAGCTATAGTAACACTATTATTTGATGCTTTTGTGGTCTTAACTGTATTCTCAGTAACTCAAATAGAACTAAACAGTCCCTTTGTTGCTGCAATACTAACAATAGTAGGTTACTCCATAAATGATACAATAGTTGTATTCGATAGAATTCGTGAAAATCTAAAATTTCCAGGTAAAGACCTAGCAGCGAAAGTGGATAGAGCTATCAGCCAGTCAGTGGTTAGAACTATTAACACATCACTTACAACTTTACTAGTTTTAGGTTCAATACTGTTCTTAGCTGGAGACACACTAAGACCCTTTGCTCTACCACTATTTGTGGGAGTAATAAGCGGTACCTATTCCTCAATTTTCTTAGCAGGCTCTTTCTGGCATGCTTGGAAACTAAGAGAAAGAAGCAAAAAAATAGCATAAGACTAATATCAGATTCTTTTTGCTGATTCAAAGCCCCCAGCTCCTAACAGGAGCGGGGGGCTTTTTGTAATGAAGCCCGTAACCACCTATGAAAAAACTCTTGAATGAATACCTGTAATCAACTAAAATAAACAGTAGGGATAACTTAAAAAAGGAGAAACCTAAATGCTTGATAAAAAATGGTTATGGGAAACAGTAGAAAAACAACGAATTGATGAAATCACACAAAAACACAATATCAGCCAAGTCTTAGCAGAACTGTTAATAAAGCGGGGTATTTCATGTGAAGATATACCCGCATTTTTAAACCCCACAATTAAAGATCTACACTCACCCTTTGAAATGAAGGACATGGATAGAAGTGTAGAACGAATCATAGCTGCCATAGATGCAGAAGAAAAAATACTTATTTTTGGTGACTACGATGTGGATGGAATAACAAGCACAACGGTGCTATACCTAGGCCTAAGAAAGCTTGGAGCTTTAGTAGAATACTATATACCTAACCGTAGCGAAGGATACGGATTAAACAAATCTGCCCTTGGGGAAAAAATTCAAGAAGGTATAAACTTAGTAATAACTGTGGACTGTGGAATAAGTGCCGTAGAAGAAGTTGATTTTTGTAACCAATCAAATGTTGACTGCATAATTACAGATCATCATCTACCACCTGCTGAATTACCTAAAGCATATAGTATTATTAACCCGAAACAGTCAAACTGCAACTATAAATTCAAAGAACTTGCTGGAGTAGGACTTTCCTTTAAACTGGTCACAGCATTATATGAAGAACTAGGAGTACAAGGGTGGGAAGAACTATTAGATATTGTCGCATTAGGGACTGTGGCAGACCTCGTTCCCCTTCAGGGTGAAAACAGAACCATAGTTGCCCTAGGCTTAGAAAAAATGAATAAAGGATTGAGGCTTCCCCTGGCAAGCCTAGCTGAAATAGCAGGTGTTAAGCCTCCACTGGATTCTTACCACCTAGGTTTTGCTTTTGGTCCAAGATTAAACGCTGCGGGAAGACTAGAAACACCCAAGGAAGCAATAGAGTTGATGTTATCCACAGATAAAGACAAAGCTTTAGAACTATCCACATATTTAAATGAACAAAACAGAGAAAGACAAGAAGTGGAACAAAAAATATTAGAACAATGTATTGAGATGGTTGATGAAATGAACTTATCCACATCAAAGGTGCTGGTATTAGCAAATGAAAACTGGCATCATGGGGTTATAGGTATAGTTGCATCAAGGCTTGTGGAAAAATACTATAGACCTGTCATTATGCTGTCAATAAATGATGACCAAGACCAAGCCCAAGCCACGGGTTCTTGTCGAAGTGTAGAAGGTTTTCATCTTTACGAAGCCCTCAACTACTGTGGAGACCTTTTGGTAAAATACGGTGGTCATGCCATGGCTGCTGGTCTTACTGTGGATAAAAATAAAATTTCAGAATTTACCCACAGAATTAACAAATATGCTGTTGATAACAATATTGATCAATATCTAAGTCCGAAAATCTACATTGATATGGACTTAAATCCACTGGAACTAGACTTAAACCTAATCAAAGATATCAACAGGCTAAAACCCTTTGGACAACAAAACCCAGCCCCTGTTTTTAGGGTCGGGAACTTACAGGTTGCTAAGTTTAGTCTTGTGGGTCAACAGAAAAATCATTTAAAGGTAGACTTCAAAATAGAAAACATGTGGATATCTTCAATAGGATTTAAAAAATCTGACCTTGTGGATAGAATCTTTGGAAAAAGTAAAATAAGTTTTGCTGGCTATCTAGATGAAAATACCTATAATGGCACTACAAAACTTCAACTAAGGATTATGGACTTAAAAGATGAAGAAGATGGATATTTATCATCGGACATGAAAATAATCGATTTGAGGAATAAATCAATATCTGAATACTTAACTTTGCCAAATAACTTAGATAAAAGATATATTCTTTATACAAATGGATACCATAAAAACAGGCTAGATAATTTTTATTTAAGTCAACCTAATGTTATAATAAAAGAGTATAATGAGGATTATGACATATCTGTAAAAGAGATACCAGTGCTACTACACACCCCTATAAAAGCAAGGGAGTTTTATGACTTACTTGCAAAATTTAGAAACTTAGGTGTAAAGCAAATAATAATAGGTTTTGGAACTGATGATGTTGCTTTATTACCACAAAGAGAATTTTTGGTTGCTATGTATCAGGCAATTAAAGTGCTGTCCACAAATGGCAAAAGAGCTACAAAAAGAGATATAATTTCTCAAATTGATAGTAAATTTGCTGTTGACTATTTGTTAGATAGAGGGTTAAATATATTTAGTGAGTGTAGATTATTACATTGTAATGATGATTGTTGGGAGTTAGTAGATGTAGAGGTTAAAGTAGACTATACTACAACTACCTCCTATAAAAAATACACAAAGGAACAGGATATATTTACAAAGTGGCATAATCGCGCATTAACCGCAGATATAAATGAATTACTCTCAAACCAACAAATTACAATAGAGGAGGAAGAATAATGGATTTAAAAAGTAAAATAAGAGAAATTCCAGATTTTCCAAAGGAAGGCATAGGCTTTAAAGATATCACAACACTTCTTCAAGAAGGTCCTGCATTTAAAGAGGCAATTGATAAAATGGCTGAGTTTTGTAAAGATAGACAAGTAGACGTGGTTGTTGGGCCCGAGGCTAGAGGATTTCTTATAGGAGCACCACTGGCATATAGTTTAGGTGCGGGCTTTGTACCTGTTAGGAAATCAGGTAAGCTTCCAGGGGAAGTAGTAGAGGCAACCTACGAGCTAGAATATGGAAACGATACACTGCAAATACATAAAGATGCCATAAAGCCAGGGCAAAAAGTATTGGTAGCAGATGACCTCCTAGCAACAGGTGGAACAGTTAAATCAACTGTGGATCTTGTAACAGAGCTTGGGGGAGAAATCATAGGTGTAGCCTTTTTGATTGAGTTAACCTTCTTAGATGGTAGAAAAAAATTAGAAGGTCATGAGATATTCTCACTTCTTGAATACTAAGATGATTTCTATGAATCATAAAAATTGTGGGTTACAGAACGAAACCCTTTATGTTTTTTTAACCCTAGATCGAGTTGGTGATAACTTATGGAAAATGTAATCCATGATATAGAAGTAATTAAAAGGAAAATTACCGCAAGGGATAATGAAACAGATTTAACTATTTTAGATAAAGCCTACACTTGGGCTGAAAAGGCACATAAAAATCAACTAAGGGAGTCGGGAGACTCCTTTATTGTTCATCCCTTAGGTGTTGCCAACATCCTAGTTGAACTTGAAATGGATGTTGACACAATTGCTGCTGCTATATTACATGATGTTGTTGAAGATACAGAGGTTACCTTAGAAGCTATTCAAAAGGAGTTTGGCGAGGGTATCGCCCTATTAGTGGATGGAGTTACAAAGCTTAGTCAAATCGAATTTAAATCAAAAGAAGAACAACAAGCAGAAAGCTTTAGAAAAATGTTCATGGCCATGGCAAAGGACATAAGAGTAATTATCATAAAGCTTGCTGATAGACTCCATAACATGCGTACACTAAACCACACAACAGTGGAAAAACAAAAGCGCATGGCGAAGGAAACCCTAGAAATATATGCTCCCTTAGCCCATAGAATGGGTATTTTTAAGATCAAGTGGGAATTAGAGGATTTGGCGTTCCGATATACCCTGCAGCAAGAATACTATAACTTAGCTAAGCAAATTGCCCAAAAGAGGGAAGAACGGGAAAAGTTCATAAATGATATAATTGCAGAACTTAACGAAAAAGCAGATGCTGCTTCCATAAATGCAACCATAGATGGACGACCCAAGCATTTATATAGTATATACCAGAAAATGCACAACAAAGGTAAAGAACTTAACGAGATATACGACTTAACAGCAGTTAGAATCATCGTTGAGTCTGTAAGGGAGTGTTATGGTGTCCTTGGAATAATTCATAGCTTATGGAAACCTATTCCTGGGAGGTTTAAAGATTATATAGCTATGCCCAAACCTAACATGTACCAATCATTACACACAACGGTACTATGCCCTAAGGGTAACCCCCTTGAAATTCAAATAAGAACATGGGATATGCATAAAACAGCTGAATTTGGTGTGGCTGCCCACTGGCAATACAAAGAACAAGGAAAAGCAGATAAACACCTAGATCAAAAGAGATCGTGGTTTAGACAGTTCATGGAATGGCAAAGGGAACTTAAGGATGCTCATGAGTACATGGAATCCCTTAAAATAGACTTATTTAACGAAGAGGTCTTTGTATTTACACCTAGAGGGGATGTTATCGACCTGCCATCTGGTGGAGTTCCATTAGACTTTGCCTACAGGGTACACACTGATGTAGGACATCGATTTGCAGGAGCTAAAGTTAATGGCAACATTGTCCAACTTAACTATAACTTAAAAACCGGTGATATTGTAGAAATCATGACAAAGCCCAATAAAGCTCCCAGTAGAGACTGGTTGCAGATTGTAAAAACGTCCCACGCTAAAAGTAAGATAAGAGCATGGTTCAAAAAGGAAAGCCAAGAAGAAAACATAGAAAAGGGCAAAGAATTATTAGAAAAAGAAATCAAAAAGCTACATTATGACATAACTGATGTCCTAAAAGATGATTTTATAGAAAAAATTGCCAAAAGATATAATTATAGCACTGCAAACGATGTATACAGTGCCATAGGCTTTGGTGGCTTTAGTGCTATTTCAGTGGCTAAAAAACTAATTGAAGAATTTAAGAAAACATTACCAGAGGAAGATACTAATATCTCTGAGATAAATTTACAAAACACTCCAAGGAAAACATCTACCCAAGGTGTAAGGATAAAGGGTGTGGACAACCTACTTATTAGGTTTTCTAAATGCTGTAAACCAGTGCCAGGGGATGAGATAGTTGGCTATATAACACGGGGCAGGGGCGTATCCATTCACCGTAAGGACTGCACAAATATATCCCCTGATGATGTGGATAGATTTATTGAGGTAGAATGGGATGTGGAGAAAAAGCAGAGTTATCCTGTGGAGCTAAGTATTTTTGCATGGGATCGCAAAGGCTTGTTACAGGAAGTTATGAATACTGTTTCAGAAGGAAAAGCAAACATAGTAGCTGTTTCTGGCAAAGGTAAAGATGACGGCACTGCATCCATTAGACTAACTGTGGAGATTACTGATACAAGCCACTTGGAAAAAGTCAAAGACCGCCTTCGCTCAATACAATCTGTATTTGACGTAGTAAGACATGGTAATAGGGGGGATAACAATTGAGGGCAGTACTTCAAAGGGTGAAAAACGCTTCTGTGTCCGTGGAAGGTAAGAAAATATCTGAAATACAGAAGGGATTTTTAGTATTACTAGGAGTAGGCCAAGAGGATAATGAGACTGACATAGATTATATGGTAGATAAAATCACTAATTTAAGGGTGTTTGAAGACGAAAATGAAAAAATGAACCTATCCCTTAAAGATGTTCAAGGGGAGGTTTTAGTAGTTTCCCAATTCACCCTTTTTGGTGATTGTAGGAAGGGAAGAAGACCAAGCTTTTCCTCAGCAGGTCACCCAAGTGTTGCAAAAGACCTTTACTTAGAAGTTTGTTTAAGGCTTGAAAATCAAGGTCTAAATGTAAGTAAAGGACAGTTTGCTGCCATGATGGATGTGCAACTTATCAATGATGGCCCAGTGACACTTATGATAGATAGCAAAAAAACCTTTTAAGGAGGAAATATAATGCTAAAAATAAAGACCTTAGTTGTTGGTCCAATACAAAATAACTGTTATATAATCTATGATGAATCCAAACAGGCAGTAATCATAGACCCAGGTGGAGATAGTGAAAAAATTATTGCTGCATGTGATGGTTTAGATGTTAAATATATCATTAACACCCATGGGCACCTAGACCATATTGGCGGGAACTCCAAGCTTAAAGAAGAATTTGCAGTAGCTCAACTTGTGATCCACCAAGATGATGAAAAAATGTTATATGACCCCAACCTAAATCTATCAGCTATGATGGGTGACAAAATAATATCTCCAAAGGCTGATGTTGTTGTAAAAGACCAAGATACACTAAAATTTGGTGAGCGATCAATTAAAGTAATACATACACCAGGCCATACACCTGGAGGGATACTTATACAAATAGACGACCTTTTGTTCACAGGTGATACAGTTTTTCAAGGCTCAGTGGGCAGAACTGACTTGCCTGGTGGAGACATGAAGACACTGGTAAAGTCCATTAAAAAACAATTTTTAAGCCTGTCAAACAAACTAAAAGTCTATCCAGGCCATGGTTCTAGCTCAACTGTAGGAGAAGAAAGACAAAGTAATCCATTTTTTCAATAGATCATAAAAAAAACCTTCCCAGGCAATACTATATCTGTAGCAAAAAATTACCGGGGAGGGAATTTTTTATATGGATCCTATAGAAGAAAAAATAAAAATGCTAGGTAAAGTAGATATATTTGAGTTCGAAGAAGGTTTAGAAAGTGGCCTAGATGATAAAGAACTTTCCATGAAACATGGACTATCAACATCAGAAATTGAGCATCTAAAAAGAGATTTGTGGGCTTGATACTTACAAAGCGCGCCAAGAAATTGGCGCTTTTTTAATATATGAAAACAAATTTCACAAGATATATTGCTTAGTATAACCCCACGTTTGACACTTGATGATTAAAAAAAGCCTGTAATCCCTTGAAAATAAAGGGTTTGTAGGCTTTAATTTTTGTCAAAAAAGTGAATAATGTTTTTTACTTCTTTGTATCTTTTAGAATCTTTTTCATCTTGCTTTTTGTTACAATTTGGTAGTCTGTGCGAAAGTCAAAGGCTTCATGTAAAGCATCGGTAAAATCGGTTCTAGTATATAAGGGCTCATATCCTTCTCCCTTAATTTCTTTGAAATTCATATCTCTTAATTCACTAATAATTTCATGACAGGTAAATTCCTCTTTAAGTCGCTTTTCTAGCATTCTATAGATGACTAAAGATATAAAGCATGTGCTGAAATGTGCTTCAATACGGTCATCTTTTTTTAAGAATACAGGTCTTGCTTTGAATTCACTTTTCATAATCCTAAAGCATTCCTCGATTTCCCATCTCCTGTGATTTACCTTAATTATTTCAGGTACATCATCCTCAAGATTTGTACAAACTCCATAAAAACCATCAAAAGCTTCTTCTTTTTGGATGATAGCTTGATCAATGCTGTATATTTCTTTCTTTGCAATTTCACCATCAGGAGTATAGCTCGTTTTATGAATAAATCTTTTGTAATCGTTAGCATTACATTTCTTGATTTTTGTCGGGTTTGTATCTATAGTCTTTTGAGCACGTTCTATTTGTGAGTTGCGGATTTTGCGCTGATAATCCCTGTATTTGATCGAATAAGTTACAATCAATCTTTGTTCAAAGCCATTTTCTTTGATCCAACGTTCTTTGAAATAGACCTTTGCACTTATTTTTGCTTTATCTTCAGGAGTAGCCTTATCTATCATTTCATCGAGTTCAGAAATATCATAGTTTTTTTTGCTGCCTGGAAGTTTCCAGCCATCAGGATCAAGAGCCCATTTCTTCAGGTGTGCTTTTAATTTTTTAATAGATTGTGTGGTAATAAAAGCTCGACCATCCTTGTCGTTAAACTTTCGATTAGCTTCTGAAGCCAACCCAGCATCTGTGCACACGATAAATTTAGAAAGCTCAAAATCAGAAACGATTTTCTTTTCCAATGGTTTTAGAGTCAGTTGCTCATTCATATTCCCCCTGTTAATGCTAAAAGCCAGAGGAATGCCATCCCCGTCCATGAATAGCCCCATTTGGACTATCGGGTTTGGTCTGTGTTCTTTTGACGGACCATACTGCTTTATACCATCTCCCTGCTCTATTTCAAAAAAGTAATTGGTGCAATCATAGTAAAGAACGCCGGTATTTCTTTTGGAGACCTTCAAGCTATTTTTGTACAAGGAGGACTGGATAAAGTCTGTCTCCTTAGCAAGAATTTCAAGAGCTCTGTATATTTGATGCAAATCATATTTGGGTTGTTCTATAAACTTTTTAGAAAGCTCATATGTAGCAAGTTTTGAAGAAGGGAAGATAATTCTACCGTAAATAAGCCTGGAAAGAATCGAGTCTAAATCAAAATCAAACTTATATTTTTGTGATATTTCCATACAAATCTTGTGTAGCCCAAGATCATGATATATTTTTTGCAGGAATAGGTAACCGCCGTTAAACAAGCGTGGTTCACCTTTATCAATAAGTTTTGAGGGGGAGTACTTTACAAGAACTTCCCTTTTTTCTTCCTTTTCTTTTTTGTTAAGTTCTTCTACGTAATTTTTTGCCCATTCTATGGGATCTTGGTCGATTAATTTTTTTTCTAAATCAGCAACGGTACCGAGCTTTTCAACAACTTTAGAAGAGCGCTTTCCATTTTCGTAAATAGACTTAACCACATATAAAGATGCGGCATTTTTTGAACTAACAATTTGTAGTCTCATTTTTTTACACCACCCTTACAAACAACTACTTATATCATAACACATTGTTAAACATTGTGCACTAAAAATATGTAAAGTTTGACAAAAAAATAAGCCTATATTAAGGCTTACAAGAACTTTTCATCTATTCAACTGTCAAAGACCCGGGTTTAGAAAGTGGCCTAGATGATAAAGAACTTTCCATGAAACATGGACTATCAACATCAGAAATTGAGCATCTAAAAAGAGATTTGTGGGCTTGATACTTACAAAGCGCGCCAAGAAATGATATGCTCCCCTTGTGGTAGACAGTTAAAATAATAAAAACTGTTTACAACAAGGAGGAGTATTTTTTATGGGTCGGAAAAGTAAATTCTCACCAGAAGAAAAGTTAGAGTATGTTCTTATGTGTATAGAAGGAAAAAATTCAGTTAGCCATGCAGCTAAGTTAATCGGTGTCAGTAAAGATACCATGAGGAGATGGGTCAGTAATTATATGTCGTTGGGTGTTGATGGGTTGACTACTAGTGCAAAGAATACTAGCCATTCTTCAAATGCAAAGGAATTAGCGATAAAGGAATACCTTTCTGGTAAGGGTTCTTTGCATGATATATGTTTTCAATATGGAATACGCTCTACAGGGATACTTCATACATGGGTTATGAAGTATAATAGTCATGAGAAATTAAAATCTTCTGGTACTGGAGGAGTATCTATCATGACTAAAGGAAGAAAGACCCATTTTGATGAAAGAGTAGAAATAGTAAAGTACTGTATTGAGAATAAATGCAACTATGTTGAAACAGCACAGAAGTTTAATGTATCTTACCAGCAGGTTAATTCATGGACTAATAAATACCTAAAAAAAGGTATAGAAGCCCTTCAAGACAAGCGAGGCAAAAGAAAGTCAGAAGATGACATGTCTGAAATGGACAAACTTAAAGCCCAAAACAAACTACTTGAAGCTGAAATTCGCCAGAAGCAAATGGAGATAGATTTTTTAAAAAAGTTGAAAGAAATAGAAAGGGGGCGGTTTTAAGCCAAGTAAGATATGAGACGATCTATCTTACGATACAGGAACTTAAAAAGACTAAAGGTTATTCAATCACAAAACTCTGTGTTTTTGCGAAGGTTCAACGTTCCTCATATTACAAATGGTTAAACAGAGAAGCAAGTACTAATGAACAATTTAACAAAACTTTAATACCATTAATCAGAGATGCATATGAAGAGAGAGGCGGTATACTTGGGTATCGTCAGATGACAATCAAGTTAAACAGAGAGCAAGAATTCCATGTAAACCATAAGAGAATCTACAGACTGATGAAAATACTAGGTTTAAAATCTGTATGCCGTAGAAAGAGAAAGAACTACATCAAATCCACACCAGAAATAACTGCAAAAAACGTACTAAGCAGGAACTTTAATGCAAATGGATTTGGGGAGAAATGGCTTACTGATGTAACAGAGATGAAATATGGAATCAGTGGAAAAGCCTATCTAAGTGCCATACTTGACCTCGGAGATAAGAGCATAGTGTCCTTTGTCTTGGGTCATTCAAATAACAATGCACTGGTATTTAGAACGTTTGACATTGCCCATGAGCAGCACCCTGATGCAAAGCCAATTTTCCACAGTGATAGGGGATTTCAATACACCTCAAAAATGTTCAAAAACAAGTTGGATAATGCGGGTATGACACAGAGTATGTCTAGAATCTCCCGTTGTATAGATAACGGCCCTATGGAGGCATTTTTTGGTACCCTTAAGTCAGAAATGTACTATCTCAACAAATTCAGCTCATATCAGGAATTGGAATCTGCTGTCATTGAATACATAGAGTATTACAATAATCATCGTTATCAGAAGAGGCTTGAATGTATGACTCCAATGGAGTATAGGCAACACCTTTTAAGTAAGGTAGCATAAGCTTTTATGCCGCGAAAGCCTGTTTATATGGGGTGTACCCTCTGGTAAAATGTGTGTGGCGGAAGCCAAATATTTGTCAAGTATCAACTTCCGCCCAAGAATGGGAGTCCAGAGGGTACAGGGGCCCCCATGTCAACAGGACCGTGGAATAAATGCGGGTAAAATAAATAAAACCTTCAAAAAAATAACGCCAATCAAATTAATGATTGACGGCATAGTATTTTTTGTTTTTTCTACTGTCTACTTGACAGGGGCATGTTCAGAAATTGGCGCTTTTTTAATATATGAAAACAAATTTCACAAGATATATTGCTTAGTATAACGAAGTAATATATTATAGAATATATATTCTGTTTTTCCTTGGAGGGGTTTAGTTGAAAAAGTTGGGGGACTATTTTAACGGTAATAAATTTATGGATATTTTGTTGGAATGTACTGCGGTGTATGTTCTCTTAACACTTTTTGAGTACAATACTAGCAATTTTAGTAAAATAATATTCAGTATGATAATCATAGGAATATTAAATACCATAATAAACAATAAAAATAATAAATTTGAAAAAGAGAAAAGACACCAAGAGAATAGCAAAAAGATACTGGAAAGTATTATCGAACTGAATGACACTTTATTAAAAGTCGAAAAGACAGAAGAACTATTCCAGTTAATTATGGAAAGTGCTGTGGGGATTATTGAAAATGCCCAGATGGGTAGTCTTATGATACTAGATCAAAAAACTCAAAAGTTAGAATACAAGGCTGCTGTGGGTTTTGAGATGAGTACATTAAAGCAGATAAACTTAAAGCTTGAGGACACGTTTCTCTGGCGGAGTAACAATGGTAATATAACAAACGCCTGTATTGTAAATGATGTGGAAGTATTTAATCAGGTTGTCATAGATAAAAAGACTTTCAACAAAATGAAGGATACTGATTTTCATAGTACCATGTCTGCTATAAGTGCTCCTATAATCATAAACGAAGTACTATATGGTATGATCAATGTGGACAATACTAGCTTAGAGGTTTTTAATGAGTCTGATTTATTATTACTGGAATTTTTCGCTTCCCAGGTAGGAGCCGTGATTCAAAGACATCAATTGCTAGAAAAAATGTTATTTTTATCCCAGTATGATAGTTTGACAAATGTATATAACCGTAGCTACTTTGAAGAAGTCTTTTTGAAAACATGTAAAAAGCTAACCCCTGAGAGAGACCATTTCTCACTGGTTTTATTCGACTTAGATAACCTTAAAACAACAAACGATACATATGGGCACTATGTTGGGGATTTATTATTAAAAGAATTTGCTGATAGACTTGAAAGAACGTGCTCCCCAGACCTGTTTGCTCGCTATGGGGGAGATGAGTTTATCGCTGTTTTCTTTAATAAGGATGAAGGTACCGTTGGGGCTAAGCTTCAGGATATTATAAAAAGCTTTGCAAACTCACCCCTTAAATATAAAGAACACCACCTACCAGTTAAATTTAGTTACGGTATATCTTCTTACCCAAAAAACTCAACGGATCTAAAAAAGCTCATTTCGAAGGCAGATAAGAGAATGTATGTCTCTAAAAACAACAGAAAATCAAAAGAAGGCTCAAGTTTCTGAGCCTTCTAGTTTTTTATCAATAAAGTCAGTGCAATTTGCAATTTGACTATCCATTAAGTAAACTTAAGTTATAATACTAAGTATGAGGTGTTTTATTATGCGAATAAATTGTAATGTAAATCCCCAGTATATTAAGTATATCGATGAGTTAATTCTCTTAGTTACGTCTAGGGAAGAGTTAACATTTAATGAAAACTGGGCTGAGATGAATATAGAAATCATTGATGAAGGATTAAAATCTGTTACTTGTTATGTTGAGCATGAAGGTAAAAAATATGTAATTGAAGAAAAGAACGATGAACTAAAGCTTTTGCTCAAACGTGGGGTTTTTAAAGGTATTAGTCAAGCTTTAGGACAGCAAATCAGTCCTTGGGGTATTCTGACAGGTGTGCGTCCAACTAAAGTTATCCAAGGCTTTATAGATGACGGGCTAACTAAGGCCGAAATAATTGGCCAATTAAAGGATAATTACTTAGTAGACCAAGAAAAGATAGATATTATGTATAAAATAAGGAATGAACAAGACATAGTAAACAAAAAAAATGAAAATAAATTACACATATACATAGGCATACCTTTTTGTCCAACAAGATGCAGCTACTGTTCATTTACTTCCTATACAATTGAAAAAAGTAAGTCCATGATAGAGCCTTATGTAGAAGGGCTTTTGAAAGAAATAAAACTATGGGGAGACCTAATAAAAAAATATAATTTAGAGATTGCTTCGTTATATATAGGAGGGGGTACACCTAGCAGCCTGAGCCCAAGTCAAATGGAAAGTGTATTGAAATCTATTAAGGAATCTATTGATATAGAAGGTTTGCTAGAATACACCTTTGAAGGTGGTAGACCAGACACCCTTACTATTGAAAAACTTGAGCTAATAAAGAAATATGGTGTCACAAGGCTAAGCATAAATCCACAAACTATGTCTGATGAAACCCTTAAGGCAATTGGTCGAACCCATACAAAGGATGAGTTTGTTAGTATATATAAAACTGCAAAAGAGATGGGTTTTGAATGGATAAACACGGACTTAATAATAGGATTAAACCATGAAACCATGGCTGACTATAAGGGATCACTAGAGCAAATAGTAAAGCTAAACCCTGAAAATATAACAATACATGCATTGGCATTAAAAAGAGCAGCTCTTCAAAAGGCAAAATCTAAGCTAGATTATCTTGAAGCAAAAAAAATAATGGACTTTACCTATGAAATCATGCAAAAGAATAACTATATACCTTACTATCTTTATAGACAAAAATCCATGGCAGGAAACCAAGAAAATGTTGGCTTCTCAAAAAAAGGCTACATAAGTCCATACAATATAATAAGCATAGAAGAAACACAATCGGTGATAGCAATGGGTTGTGGTGGAATATCAAAAATTATAAATGAAGATGAAATAATCCGCTATTCAAACCCAAAAGACCCCAACCAATACCTAGAAAAACTAAAAGGAAACGACCAACTTAAAGAAATAGCAAAACAGATACTAACTTAGTTAACCAATGGACACCAAATCTCCCATGAATATACACTAATAAAGATATTTTACCACTACCTAACACTAAATTAAAAGCAAACTTAAATAAATACATACAAATCAAGGTTTCAGAATCTCGTACGCTTTTTATAAGCACTTTTGTGAAAAGTAGTGGTAATAAAATATGTTTGCACTTAGACCAAATATAGTGTAATATCTTGACACAATGTGGTAAATACTATAAAATAAGTTCAAATATATTTAAAGCGTTGAAAGGGAAGAGTAAAAAGCACTTACTGTACAGAGAAAAACCCCTAGGTTGAAAGGGTTTTCAGAAAAAGACTTTTGAAAGATAGCCCCAGAGTATTGCCAAGCCAAGCCAAGGTTTGAAGGTGAAGCAGTCGGTTTAATACCGTTAACATTAACCTAAAGAGGCTATTAGCATTAGCTGTAGCAACTAGGGTGGTACCGCGGATATAAATCCGTCCCTTAAAGTAGTGCGTGTTTGCATTACTTAAGGGACGGATTTTTTTGATATTAGCTACTGTTGAAAAGCCTCAATCTACTTCGTTGCTTCACCATCTTGGCATCCTCACGTATTTCAATACGCTCCGGTGACCAAGCTGTCTCGAGCCTAGTATCTCAAGACTTTTAAACAGTCGAAGACGGTTAACTAAAAGCTATAAACTAATAGCTAACAACTAACTGCTCTAACAAAACTAACTCACAAAAACATAAAAGGAGTCGATCAAAATGGAAAGAACACATTATTGTGGAAACGTAACTGAAGAGTTTATTGGCCAAAAAGTAAGTATTAAAGGATGGGTAGCTAAACGACGTGACCTGGGAAGCCTAATATTTTTGGACCTAAGGGACAGAGAAGGAATAGTGCAATGTGTAATAAACAACGATAACCCAGAGGCATTTCAAGTAGGAGAGAAAATTAGGGGAGAATATGTCGTAGAAGTTGTAGGGGAAGTAGTGGAAAGAAGTTCTGCAAATCCTAACATCAAAACAGGAAAAATAGAGATCATCGTTGAAAAAATTAACATTCTAAACACCGCAAACACAACTCCATTTTATATAACTGATGAGTCAGATGTAGACCCTAACCTAAGGTTGAAACATCGTTACCTAGACCTAAGAAGGCCGAAGATGCTCAACAACCTCATGGTCAGAAGTAAAACCGCTAAAGTTATGAGGGACTACCTAGACAACCATGGCTTTGTTGAAGTAGAAACACCTATCCTAACTAAAAGTACTCCAGAGGGTGCTAGGGATTATGTTGTACCAAGTCGTATTTCCCCAGGTTCTTTTTATGCCCTACCTCAATCCCCACAATTATTTAAACAATTACTTATGGTATCTGGTTTAGACAGGTACTATCAAATAGCTCGCTGTTTCAGGGATGAAGACCTAAGGGCTGATAGACAACCTGAATTTACTCAGGTCGATATTGAGGTATCTTTCCCTTCAAGGGATAGCTTCTTCACCTTAATGGAAGGATTAGTGAAAGATGTCTTTAGTAAAGTAAAAGGTGTGGAAATTCAAACACCATTTAAACACATGGACTATCAAGAGGCCATGAACAAATACGGTTCTGACAAACCAGATACACGTTTTGGTTTAGAGATAAACGACATATCAGAAATAGTTAAAGGTTCAGAATTCAAGGTATTTGCTTCACCCCTATCATCAGGAGGTACAGTTCGAGCAATAAAAGCATCAAGCACAGAAGGATTTAGCCGTAAGGAAATAGATGAGTTAACAGATTTCGTAAAAAGGTATGGTGCCAAAGGACTAGCTTGGATTGCAATAAAGGGTGGAGAAGTAAAGTCTCCAATAGCTAAATTCCTATCAGAAGAAGAGCTACAAGGAATTATAACCCAAATGGAAGCAACAGATGGAGATACTATTCTAATAGTTGCAGATACCATTAAAGTAACCTTACAATCCCTAGGGGCGTTGAGAATACACATAGCTAAAAAGCTAAATCTGATTGACAACAAATTAATGAAGTTCCTATGGGTGGTAAACTTCCCAATGTTTGATTACGATGAAGAAGAAGATAGATATGTTGCTGCACATCATCCATTTACATCACCATTGGCAGAAGATGTCCACCTATTGGACACAGACCCTACAAAAGTAAGGGCAAATGCGTATGACATGGTATATAACGGACAAGAGATAGCTGGAGGAAGTATAAGGATTCATGAAGATGAAATTCAAAAGAAAGTATTCAAAGCCATAGGTCTAACTGAAGAAATGGCACAAGAGAAATTCGGTTTCTTACTTGAAGGCTTAAGCTTTGGAGCTCCCCCCCATGGAGGAATTGCCTTCGGTTTTGATAGACTAATAATGGAAATGGTAGACACAGAAAATATAAGGGACGTAATAGCATTTCCGAAAACAACAAGCGCATCAGACCTAATGACCCAGGCACCATCAACAATAGATGAAAAACAACTGGAAGAATTGAAGATAGAGACGGTAAAGTAGGATTTAGGAGTTAGGAGTTAGGAGTTAGGGGTTAGGGTGAGTAATAAGAAATAAGCAACGAACCAACTAATTAACTCACCAACTCACCACTAACTAAAGTAATTCTTGCTTTTTGCCAGCATTTGGTGTAAAATATATAAGGGTTAATATCTAAGGCTCTTTTCGTAGGATAACATTATGAATCTCTTGTACTCGTAAAGCCCTAAGTCCAAAGCCGAAGTTAATCCAACAATTATAAGGAGGGTTTTCCGATGTACAATGACAAAAACCTAGCATGTAAAGATTGCCAAGCAGAATTTGTTTTCTCAGCTTCAGAACAACAGTTTTATGCAGAAAAAGGTTTCGAAAATGAGCCAGCACGCTGCCCACAATGTAGAGCAGAGAAAAAAGCTCAAAGAAACAACAGAAACTCTAGACCACAAAACAACAGCAGAGGTCAAAGAGAATTATTTGACGTAGTTTGTTCAGAGTGTGGAACAGATACAAAAGTTCCATTTAGACCAACTGGTGACAAACCAGTTTACTGTAGAGACTGCTTCAACAAGTAAATATTAAACTAAAGTAGGCCATTGGCCTACTTTTTTTTATGTCTCTATTTTGTTGTAAAAATTAAAAGACGCCCTAAGCGCCTTTTAAACAAAACTTGTTTTAATCTTTTTCATTAAGTCATGTACAATATTTGATCCCCTAGAAATAATCAAACCAGTAATGAAAAAATCCAAAACTGGGACACTAGTATGTATTTCTAAAACCTTTAAAATACCAGTATTTGTTGTGAAACAAACCACTAGACCTAAGATTATGGAGACAAACTGAGTCCTAGAACCCCTTATAAAAGGAATAGAAGATTTAATAATTTCAGTTGTTAACTCAACCAATAGGGACAATATCAACACTGTGGATATGGTTTCCACAAAACCACCACCTTCTAATATTTTCCCTATATCTTTATTCTAGTAGCATAACAAATATGACATATCAAAGATTATCCCAATGATATCAAAATCCAGACAAAAAAGGATAAGCACAGTGGCTTATCCTAACAAATCTTGTATAACATCAATATAAATCTTAGTACAATCCAAGATCTCGGAAATCAGTCCAAACTCATTAGACTGATGTAAATTCTTTCCTGAAGGCCCAAAGGTAATAGTAGGAATATTGCCGATGGTAACTAGAAAGTTACTATCGCAAACTGACTTATCGTAGGATAATTCAATTTCTTTACCTGTAACATTTCTAAAATTTTTCACTACACTTTTCACAATAGGCAAATTCTCGTCGATAACAAAACTTTCCATATAAGGAAGGGGTCTATGGACTAATGTTACTTCAACCTTACCCTGAAGGCCAATAGACTTAGCAGCATTTAGTATTTGATCCCTACAGGTATCAAAACTCTCACCAGGCACCACATATCGATCAACTAAAAGATCACATTTATCTGGTACACTTAAAGTATTTTTTATACCACCTTCAATATGCCTGATACACCAGGTACCTTCACCAATTTTAGGATGAACTAAAGTTGGTAGCTGCTCAATAGCTATAGCTAGCTTAGATGCACTTATAACTGCGTTCTCACCAACATTTGGATATCTGCTGGCGTGCCCAGTTTTACCTTTAACTGAAACATTAATACTATACCTACCTCTAAAGCCAACGGCTGCATCTGTAAACCTGCACTCTGCCATAATAGCCATATCAGCTTTTAATCCATGTTCAGTAAGCAGATTATAAGTACCCCTAGACTGAACCTCTTCATCGGAAACAAAGGCCACAGTTATATCACCTTGAAGCTTAACATTGTTCTCTTTAATATAACGCAAAGTTTCGATGATAGATGCTAGGCCACCTTTCATGTCACAGGCCCCCAAACCATAAACCTTATCGCCTTCTATTGTGGGAGTAAAAGGATCAGTGTTCCAGCCACTAGCCACATCAACTGTGTCCATATGCCCTGTTAGAAGTAGAGTAGGACCTTCGCCCAAGCCTTGGCCTTTCAGCACAGAGTAAATGGAAGGGCTATTTTTGCTATTTTCATAATAAGTATATTTTACCTCTAGCCCTAGATCCTTAAGACACTTTGCAAGATAATCAGCTAAAGCTTGCTCGTTCCCACTAACGCTTTTAACTCTAATCAACTCATAATAAGTTTCCAGCAGTCTTGTTTGATTAAGCACTTAAAGTATCCACCTCCTGATGAGTTTCTACAGTAGCTATTTTAAAGTTAGTAACAATATAGATTAATCCGAAAACTAAGCCCAAGTAGGTCATTGGAGCATATAAGAAAAACTTACCAGTTTCTACACCAAGGGTATCAACTATAAAAACACCTGTAACACTCCAAGGAACAATAGGTGCCAAAGCAGTTCCAGTATCCTCTAAAGTACGGGAAAGATTTTTCGGATGTAAACCAAAACGACTATATAGAGGTTTTAAAATAGGTCCTAAAACTGAAAATGTTACGTAGTAACTACCAGTTACCAAGAACATCAGACCATGTAAAGAGAAACTCGATAACATAATTGCTTTGCCGCTTTTGGCAACGGACTTAATATAGTTAATCAATATGCCAATAACCCCTGCAGTTCTTAAGGGAGAGCCAAAGATAACTGCACCAATTAACAATGCAACTGTTCCTAACATACTTCTTAACCCACCGCGTATTAACATGCTATCAACAATACCAACACCAGTACTTTGAGAATAGCCACCATTTAAAGCAGATGCGATAGTTAGAAGTCTATCACTAAAAGAGCCAGTGGTCTGAAATATAAAAGCTAGAACTGACCCGAAAATTATACCAACTGCAAAAACCGGTAAAGTAGGGTACTTTTTATAAATCAAGAACAGTACCAAAATAGGTGGTAGTAGTAAGACAGGGTTTAAAGTAAAAGTATTTTCCAGTGTGGATAAAATCAAGTCAAGGCTTTCTCCAGATACACTACCACTGCTAAAACGAAAACCCAATATGGTATATAGACCCAAGGATATAACAAAACCAGGAATTGTTGTGTAAAGCATATATTTAATATGATCAACGAGTTCAACGTCTGACACTGCTGCAGCTAAGACAGTTGTATCTGAAAGAGGAGATAACTTATCCCCGAAAATAGCACCCACAACTATTGCCCCTGCTGTCATGTGTAAGGGAACACCTAAACCTGTAGAAACACCCATAAGGGCAACACCTACTGTGCTAATAGTTCCCCAAGATGTTCCTGCCATAACTGACATGGCTGCACAAATTAACGCTGCAGAGATTAAAAAGGTAGATGGAGTAAGAATTTTCAAACCATAATAAACCATCAAAGGAACAGTGCCAGCTAATATCCAAGCACCAACCAACATACCTACTGATAATAATATTAAAATAGCTGGGAACATAGATCTTAAATTATCATATATATCATTTTGTATATCATCCCACTTTATCCCCCAAGCCATGGACAAAGCAATGGTAACCATACCTGCGAAAATCAATACAATGACAGATGGGGCTTTGACAACTAAAACACCTGTGAAAATAATGAAGAAAGATAAAAATAATAAGGTTAAAGCTTTAGCAACATTTAATTTAGACATTAACAACACTCCTTTTTTATTGTAATAAAAAAGCACCTAACGAAAAGTTAGGTGCTAAAATAGCACTTATAAACCCCTCCCTAATCTGCCCATGACGAGATAGCACTCCAACGTGTAACTGGCAATCACTACGTTGACAGCCCTACACCTTTTCGATGTAGGTCCAGCTTGAGGTTTTGGTTCCTCAAACTTCGGCGATGGCTCCTTTTACCTAAAATCATAAGCTTCCGACTTCATTTGGGTTACTTATAGACATCGCGCCTCTACCTCACCCAGTGGGATGAGGATTTAATATTTAATTGTATGTTAACAAAAATATCACAACACTACTTTCTTTGTCAATACTAAATTTTCAATTTAATATTAAACTTTCCTCAGATTTCCCTTGGATATTACCCAACAGTTATGATAAAATATAGTTAAGAGCCCTACTGTGTTCGAAAAAATCGTATGTTTTGAGCCAACACTAATTTTGCGGGACTGATGCTCCTTTTATGGCATATACGCCCCTTTTTAAGGGGACATATAAAGTAAGAGGGCAAAGACCCACCTGCTGAGGCAGGTTCAAAACTGCGATCAACCCGGCATGGTGGGGAATTTTTGAGTAAATCCACCCCCACAACTTGCTGTGGGGGTTAGATTTTTGTAAAGAACACACCTCAAGCTACGGAAAGTTTCCCCAAAGTTTCAGCTATGGAAACCCACATAAGTACAGGAGTTCAATGTTTAATCATTTGTAGGGGGTGTGCCTCGTGCCACCCTGACCAACAAAACGTGTCCAAAATCTCCACTAATTAAATTTTTTTATACACAAGAGAACACAAATATATGACACTGATAACACGGAAAATATTTATAAAAAGATGTCACTGAAGGGTTTAAGCCACAAAAAAACCAGATAAATAAAAGAATCTGTCTTCACTGTACTAAAAAATAACTATAACAAATAAAAAGGTGGTGCCGATATATGAAACAACATAGATTTGCAAGAACTGAAATGCTAATAGGAACAGAAAACCTAGAAAAACTTAAAAACAGCGCTGTTATAATATTTGGTGTGGGAGGAGTAGGATCATACAGTGTAGAAGCCTTAGCTAGGGCAGGAGTGGGAAAACTTCGTCTAGTGGACTTTGATGATATCTGTCTAACCAACAGCAACAGGCAACTACATGCCCTTAAAAACACCGTTGGCAAAATAAAAGTAGACGTAATGGCAGAAAGAGCAAAATTAATAAACCCAGATATTGAAGTAGAAGCAGTGAAAGAATTCTACACCATAGAAAATGGAGAAGAACTGCTTTCAGGTGAATTTGATTATGTAATAGATGCCATAGATACAATAACAGCAAAGCTACACCTCATTGAAACATGTGTAAAAAGGGGGGTGCCTGTTATATCTTCAATGGGAGCTGGTAATAAACTACGCCCAGAACTTCTTGAAATTGTGGATATATCTGAGACATCATTTTGTCCCCTTGCAAGGGTTATGCGTAAGGAATTAAAAAAACGTGGAATCCACAAAGGTGTAGAAGTAGTGTACTCTCAAGAATTTCCCAGAAAGCCAATTATGGAGGGAGATTGTAAAAACAACTGTATATGCCCCGGTGGTGATGGGCACTGTACTAAGAAAAGACAGATACCAGGCAGCATATCATTTGTACCCTCAACTGTTGGACTTCTAATGGCAGGAAGAGTAGTAAACAGAATCATAGGCGAAATTGACTAATATAATAAGATTTGATAAACTTTGATTATATAAAATTTAATCAAACAGTTTAAATGGAGGGAGAGTTTCCATGAAACAAGTTGGAATAATAACTAACCTTGAAGGGGAATTAGCAGAGGTAGAAGTACAAAGACATACTGCATGTAAAAAATGTGGGGGTTGTGGCCTTGGAACTAAAAACTCCAATAAAGTAAAGGTGAAAAATCCTGTTAACGCAGAAATAGGAAATAAAGTATATATAGACATGGCAGACATAGGGGTACTAAAAGCGGCGGCTATTATGTATATGATTCCTTTGGCAGCACTGGTTATAGGATTTATGTTTTCATATTACGGAGCTCAACACTTCGGTTACGTAGATACAAAAGAGCTATGGGGCTTAGGCTTTGGATTTGCCTTCCTAATAGGCTCATTCATACTGATTCGCAAGTTTGAGCCTAAACTAAGTCTAAACACCTTATACGGTCCTAAGATTCTAAGGGTAATAGGTGACGAAGAAATAATAGAAGAATAACAAAAAGAGAGTAATTCCACATGGAATTACTCTCTTTATTATCCCTTTTTCACATGACACGGAAGACACGTCCCCCTAAAGTATCAAATCCCCGCCAACAAATCTACGTGTAATCTCATTAGTTGGGTTTTTCAGCACCATCTCTGCCCCCCCAGACTCGACGACCTTACCCTGATGCATGAAAATTACCTTATCTGCAGTACGCCTAGCCTGACTAATATTATGGGTAACCCACACAAAAGTGGTTCCATAATTCTTATTTGTCTGGGTCACTAACTTCTCCATAAGTAAAGTAGAAACAGGATCAATACTTGCCGTGGGCTCATCAAGTAATACTAGTTCGGGTCTAAAAACTAAACCCCTAGCTAGAGCAACCTTTTGAGCTTCACCACCAGACAAAGTAGAGGCCCGCTGACTCTTAATATCATGTAAATCCAAAATACCCAACAGTTCATCCACCCGTGAACCAATATCCCACTTGCTGAACCCCCGAATTTTTAAGGGGTAGGCAATATTTTCGTAAACATTCAAGTTCATCATATAGGGTTTCTGAAATAAAAGAGTGATTCTTTTCCTCACATCATCGTCAAATACAGAATCATTGTATAGAACTTTACCAGAAGATGCATTATCAATACCAGCTAGTATCCTTATTAAAGTGCTTTTACCTGCACCATTTGGTCCAATAATTGAGTATATACTGCCACTTTTAATATTAGCTTTTGGTAAATCCAAAACTTTTTTGTCATTATATATTCTAGTCAAATTTAATATAGATAAGTTCATTTTTTATACCCCTCGAGCCCGTTGATAATTATAAATAATAGAATTGATTATAAACGAAATAAGTAGTAGAACTAACCCCAAAGCTATAGCAGTCTCATAGTCACCCATACTCCTCAACATTGCAATAGATGTTGTCATAACCCTCGTGTGGCCCCTTATATTACCACCTACGATCATAACTGCGCCAACTTCAGATATGGCTCTTCCATATCCCGTGGTAACTGCAACCAGGATATTACTCCTAAGCTCGTTAAGAAGTAAAACCAATGTTTGTAGCTTATTGGCACCTAAAGTGAAGGCCATATTCCTGATATTACTACCCTTTTCAACAACATTATTAAATACTAAACCCACTACAATGGGAGTTACCAGCACAACCTGGGCTATTACCATGGCAGGGGGAGTATAGGTCAAGCCCAAAAAGCCAAGGGGGCCTTTCCTTGCAATAACCAGAAACACCGCCAAACCTACAATAACAGGGGGAGTACTCATTAGGGAATAAATAATCCTAATGAGTACTTTTTTACCCCGGAAATCCTTAAGTCCTAGGAAAATTCCCAACGGAACACCCATAATTGTGGAAATAACTGTAGATGATAATGAGACATACAAAGAAAGAAGTATTATCTCGTAGACTCCCTTATCAAATTCAAAGATTAGCTGAAAAGCTCGTACGAAGCTATTTATTATTTCCACTTATATCACTTCCGATCTTATTTTGCATTAGGTATGAATAAAGAATCTCCGAATTCCTCCACACCAAACTCTTTGATAAGCTCTTGCCCCTTTTCAGATAACATCCACTCAATAAACTTAATTGCACCTTCATTGTTTATCTTATCATTTTTATCTGGGTTAACAGCGATAATACCATACTGGTTAAACATCTTCGTGTCTCCCTCAGTTATTATAACAGAATCAAGGTTTCCCACCATAGAAAGATAAGTTGCTCTATCAGTAAGTGTATAGCCCTGTAACTCTTCAGCCATAAGGATTGTTTCACCCATACCAGCACCAACTGACTTATACCATTCTCCTTCAGGTTCAAGCCCTAGTTCTGCCCAAAGTTCTAACTCTTTTTTATGAGTACCAGATTCATCACCCCTAGAGATAAAAGCTCCCTCACCGGAGTTTTTTATGATTTCTAAAGCTTTAACAATATCATTACCTGCTAGACCCTTTACATTTAGTGGGTCACTATCTGGACCGATAAGAACAAAATCATTATACATAACATCAAATCTCTCAACACCGTGTCCTGCAGCAACAAAAGCCTCCTCGGATGCTTTTGCATGGGCTAATAAAACATCGGCTTCTCCGTCTTCTCCAAGCTTAATGGCCTGACCAGTACCTACTGCGATAACCTTCACTTCAATACCAGTGTCCTCTTGAAAAATAGGAAGTAGGAAGTCTAGCAAACCACTATTTTCTGTGCTAGTGGTTGTGGCTAAAATAATGCTACTCTCCTCAGACGAACCTGTCCCACAGCCAACAAGGAAAAATACTACTAACAACATGATTGAGAAAAACTTAACAAACCTTGACATAAAATAAATCCCCTCTCTCGTATGTATTAAATTTACCTAATTAAAACCAAAAAGAGGAATAAAAAAGCATCTTCATAAGAAGATGCTAAAAGGCTAAGCCTTAACAAGCACTCCTTTCCACACTGGGAGGCACCACCGTTTCCAGTGACACCCTGGTCTTAGATCCATGGAATTCTTTAGGAAAAAAGACTCGGAGTTTCAATTAGGTTTGTTTTCAGTATATTTGGAAATTGCCACTGTGTCAAGATGCAAAAATAAATAACAAAAGACAAAACATTTTGAAGCTCCAAGCTCATTTAAAGAACAAATGTTTTGTGGTATAATACTTTAAGAAAAGAACAATACAAGTTGATGAATTAAGTGGGATTTTAAACTTAATACGGTTTAAAAGGAGTGGAATAATAAATGGACTTATTCAGTATGGCAAACCAGGACAAAGGGCAACCCTTAGCCGCAAAGTTTCGCCCAAAAACCTTAGATGACTTTATGGGTCAAAAACACATAGTAGGAGAGGGAAGCCTACTCAGACGAGCTATCGTAGCTGACAAAATATCATCCATGATTTTTTATGGTCCTCCAGGCACAGGCAAAACAACCCTTGCCACTATTATAGCAAATACAACAAACTGTGATTTTAAAAAAATAAATGCAGTAACAGCTGGTATATCTGATATACGTGAAGTTATAAAAGATGCAAAGAACACCAAAGATATGTACTTAAAAAGAACCATACTATTTATAGATGAAATACATAGATTCAACAAAAGCCAGCAAGATGCACTACTGCCAGCGGTGGAGGACGGAACTATTATCCTTATAGGTGCCACAACAGAAAACCCATATTTTGAAGTTAACTCTGCGTTGATATCCCGTTCTACCATATTCCAACTCCAACACCTAAAAGAAGAGGACCTCGAAGAACTCATCAGTAAAGTTTTAATGGACAAAGAAAAGGGTCTAGGGAATCTAAACATAGAAATAACACAAGAAGCAGTTAAACACTTAGTTTTCGTTTCCGGTGGTGATGCCAGAGTATTACTCAATGGCCTTGAACTTGCAGTACTAACAACTCCCCCCAACGAAAAAGGGGCTATTAATATATCCCTACAAGAAATAGAACAATCTGTACAAAAGAAAGGATTTCTATATGACAAAAATGGTGACAATCACTATGACACCATTTCAGCCATGATTAAATCCATAAGGGGTTCAGACCCTGATGCTGCACTCTACTGGCTAGCTCGCCTTTTAGATTCAGGAGAAGATCCGAAATTTATAGCAAGAAGGCTTGTGATCTCAGCCTCAGAAGATATAGGCAATGCAGATCCCAACGGATTAAACGTGGCCGTTTCTGCTTTCCAAGCTGTAAACCTTATTGGAATGCCAGAGGGAAGACTTATCCTGGCTCAATGTGCAACATATCTCGCGTCAGCACCAAAAAGCAATAGTAGCTATGTGGGTATAGCTGAGGCACAAAAAGATGTGACAACTAAGAAATTCCCAGGAGTACCTATACATCTAAAAGATGCACATTATAAAGGAGCTTCAAAACTAGGACATGGGGTAGAATACAAATACCCCCATTCATACCCAGGAAACTACACTCCACAACAATACCTCCCTGAAGGGCTAGAAGGCCAACGCTACTATAGACCAACAGAAAACGGCTACGAGAAAAACATAAAAGAATACATTAAAAAGACTAAAGGGACTTGGGAGTAATCAAAGGTTAACCGATGAAGTAATTTTTTTAAGAAACAAAAACCCCAACCCAATAATAAAAGTGACAATTAGGCCACCTTCAGGACCAAAGGCTCCTCCACTTAGTATGTCATGTTTTACTACTTGGGAAGATATGATGCTTGAAGTGTCTAACCCACTTACAGGGAGCCCCAGGATATTGCCTTGGAAATAATTCCAGGTTATGTGATAACCAATTGGCATCCATAAACTTTTAGTTTTAATAAACATCTGGGCAAACAAAATACCTACAAATCCAATATTAATAAGCCCTAAGGTTGTCAGATTGGGGTTGCCTATATGGGCCAAGGAGAAAAGCACAGAAGAAAAAAATACTGTTGCCCAGGGTTTTTTAAATATATCAATCACATGCATAATATATCCTCTAAATAATACCTCTTCACTAAAGCCAACCACAAGAAAAAGTATAAGTCCTACTAACAAGTCATTGCTATTTTTGAAACTTACTTCAATTACTTCGATATGACCAGACAACAGAAGAACAAAATAAACTGAGCTAATTGATACAGCACCGAAAACTAAACCAATTGCCATTTGGGAAAGACTATTTTTAGACCTATGTAAACCTATATCTCTAAAAGGCCTTCTGAAAAAGATTTTAAATGCAAACAAGGAACCTAACAAAAAGCCAGTTTGACTTATGATAGCCATGAAAAAATAATTGGCCTGGAAATCCACAACAGAATAACCAAATACCAATAAAGATAGAGAAATAACTAAAGAAATCAAATTAGTAGCTACCAGTGCAAAAATAACCACAAGCACAATGGCAAGTATTACCTTCCATCCCGGCAGTAACTCCCCAAGGCGATTTTTAAATAATCCCATGTACTTAACCTCCCTTAAAAGACTATATAACAATATTATCACATAAAAGCTCAATTAAGAACTTCAAAAGGGAATAGTGGTTAAATGGCATTTGTTTACTAAAAGTTTATAAATATAAAACAGGAATAATAAGTACACTAATAGAAATGTAATAAGATATGTTAAAGGAGGAGAAAACAATGGGGAAAATTAAAATATTCACCGACAGTACCAGCGATTTGTCCAAAGAGATTATTGAAAAAAACAATATATCAATTGTCCCCTTGGGTGTAATATTTGGAGATGATCTTTACAAAGACGGTGAAAATATAACAACTGTTGAACTATATAAAAAAGTTGGTGAGCTAAAACAGCTACCTAAAACAAATGCACCAGCCCCAGGAGATTTCCATAAAGCTTTTGAGCCCTTTGTAAATGACGGATATGATATAGTTTATATATCCTTATCTTCCCATCTCTCTGCCACATACCAAAATGCTCTACTTGCGAAAGATATGTTCCCCCAAGGAAGGATAAATGTTGTGGATTCTGGCAACCTATCTACTGGGATAGGTATACTAGTTTTAAAAGCAGTAGGGTTTGCAAATCAAGGCTTGTCTGCATTAGAAATAGTAGATAAGATAACTGCACTGGTACCGAAAGTGAGAACGGAGTTTGTTATTGACACATTAGAGTATTTGCACAAAGGTGGGAGATGTAGCACAGTTCAAAAATTTGCAGGTGGTTTATTAAAAATTCAGCCTGCTGTAAAAGTAGTTGAAGGAAAAATGCAGCCTTCCCAAAAATTTAGAGGCAAAAGAGTAAAAGCATTAAACGGAATTATATCTACCATTTTAAAAGATAAAGGGAATTTGGATTTGGATTATGTACTAATACCTCAATCCTTAGCCAAAGAGGGGGCACAGTATGTAGTTGAAAAAATACAACAAGAATTACCTGAGATAAAACAAATTATAACAACAGAAGCAGGTTGCGTAATCTCCAGTCACTGCGGCCCTAATACAGTTGGGCTATCGTACATAGTGAAATAGTTAGTCTTGTGTTTAACTAAATTTTATTGACTTGATTTGATAAATTTAACAATATAATATCTTCTTTTTTTGCTAACAATATACTTAGACAGGCAAAACGGAGGTGATACTATGCTTTGTCCATCATGTAACTGTAAAAACGACAAGGAAAGCAAAGTATGTTCTAACTGTAACTGTAATTTAAGTACTAAGAAAAACAAAAAAGACTGTTAGTTACTCTCCAAGTTTGTCTAAAGACCTCTTTTTTAGAGGTCTTTTTTTCGTGTTTTTCCTCGCGGCTTTAATGGGAAAAACTATCTTATTGTAATATTAGTGAAGGGTTATTAAACATATTAATAAAAATATTAATAATTTCTTCCATAATAATTAAATAGTTTAATAAAAAGGGTTGCAATTATAATAATAATGAGTATAATTAAATTAAAGATTAACTATATTAATGTTTAAATTAAAATTATAAATTAAAAGGGGGCGACATTTTATGAATGTTGCAGAGGTTGATAACGTAATCGTTGATACAACAAAAAAAGAGAAGCTATGGAATAAAAACTTTTTTTTACTATGGCAAGGTCAACTGGTGTCATCACTAGGAGATCAGGCTTACTCCTTAGCCCTAGGATTTTGGATACTTGCAATGACCGGTTCAACGGCAATAATGGGAACACTGATGGCTTCTTCCACCATTCCTAGAGTAATAATATCGCCCTTTTCTGGAGTGATAGTTGATAGATTAGACAGAAAGAAAATGCTTATTTGGACTGACTTTATAAGGGGAGTACTTGTCACAACTGTAGCAGTAGGTGCATATAGAGGATGGTTAGAAATATGGATGGTTTTTGTGACAGGTATTATCCTAGGACTATGCGCCGCTTTTTTCGGTCCAGCAGCCACTTCTTCTATACCAGACTTAGTGCCAAAAAGCAAATTAGTACCTGCCAACTCATTTTTTCAGATGATCTACTCAACTACTCAAATGTTAGGGAACATGATAGGTGGTATAGTATATGCAATGGTAGGAGCACCTTTTCTTTTCTTATTCAATGGACTTTCTTACCTTTTTTCAGCCGGTACAGAAACTTTTATAGATATACCAAAAGTAGAAAGAAAGGATGCAAAGATAACCTTTATACAAGATTTTAAAGCTGGCCTAAACTTTGTTTGGAAGTTTACAAGTCTGAGAAATCTGTTTTTAACCGCCGCAGTAAGCAATTTCTTTGGATCAATGTCCTTTGTACTTATGATTCCTTTATTCACATTAGTAAGAGGTTTTGATTCAGCACAATATGGTTTTGCCATGGCAGCTATGGGGTTAGGGATGCTAACGGGGATGACATATACCTCCATTATGAAAATACCCCCCTCACAAAGGTACAGATACTTCTGTATAGGTGGATTACTATCCACCACAAGTTTTATGATATTCCCCTTTATGACTAACATAGCAGTAATCTCCTTTATTTTATTCGTCGCTGGAGTGGGTAACGCCCTGATAAATATATTTATCGGATCCATCGTCCAAATGACTACACCTGTGGAAATGAGAGGAAAAGTATTTGGCCTACTTTCCACACTATCACAAGGACTAACCCCCATAGCCATGGCACTAGGTGGTATACTAGGAGGAATACTGCCCATACAGCTTGTACTAGTAGGATGTATGACATTTAGCGCCATGTGTTTCATGCCAGTAGTACTATCACCTAATTTTAAAGCATTCATGAACTTTAACCCCGAACAACATACATTAAAAGATGTCATGTAAACAAAAGCGAGCCAATAAGCAAGGCTCGCTTTTGTTTATCTAAAAATCAACAACATTATAAAAATCTATAAAAAGTTAAAAATCGTAGTGGATTTGGTTTTTATGTTATAATTCAATTAGCAATAGGAGGTGCTTACTGTGATACACCTTACAAAAATAACTATTAGAGAGTCCAAAGAAGATAAATATCCCTTCAATATACCCTTGGTAAAAAACATTAGAGAAATGGATTTTATAAGCCCTGTTACAATATTAGTTGGTGAAAATGGTACAGGTAAGTCAACTTTTCTAGAAAGTTTAGCAGTTGCAGTTGGCTCTGTAACTGTTGGTAGTGAAAGTATTATGACAGATACGACCCTGAGTCATGCTAGGGAGCTAAGTGATTATATCTCTCTTAGCTGGAAGGTAAAAACTAGAAAAGGTTTCTTTCTTAGGGCTGAAGATTTTTTCAACTTTGCAAATAAAATGGCACAAATGGCACAAGAATTAAAAGATGATCTTAAAAAACTAGAATTAGAATATAAGGGAAGAACAGCCCATGCATTAAAACTAGCCCAAATGCCCTATGTAGGATCATTACAGGGTATAAAGCAAAGTTATGGGGAAGGACTCAATGTTAGGTCACATGGCGAAAGTTTCATGGATCTTTTTCAGTCTAGATTAGCGCCAGGTGGTTTATACATACTAGACGAGCCAGAAACACCCCTATCACCAACAAGACAGTTAGCTTTTATTTCACTAATAAAAGAGATGGTTCAAAAGAACTGTCAGTTTATAATAGCAACACACTCTCCAATACTTATGGCTTATCCAAATGCCACAATTTATAACCTAGACCAGTTTCCACTGAAGAAAACCAATTTTCAAGACTTAGAACATGTGAAGCTAACTAAAGATTTCCTAAATAACCCTGAGCTATTTCTTAGGCATCTGTAAAAAGGGAATTTTTCTCGTTGAGGCGAATAATATAACATAGTATAAACAAGTGGAGGTGGTTTTATGTCAGTAATAGAAATGGATAAATACAGAAATAAAGGTAAAAAATACACCCTGTCAACCTACGACAGTTACTATGAATGTACATTTATGAAAGACTACCAACACAAATACTCCCAAAGTCAAATACAAGGGATAGAAATTGGGGGAGTGTATGCAATTATTTTGAAGACCAACAAGGGCAAATACTATTTTGCCGCCATCCACTTTTTCAAAGGAGACTTCACATTACCTGAATCCCTTGATTGGCTAGATAAATACGGCATAATTTTAATGGAAGAGGGTAAGGAGCAGCAAACCATCAAAAACTGTGAGCGTGTAATAGATATCGTACCATTTAAGAAAAACCACCTAATCTTATATAAAAAAGGAACAGAAACTTTAAAATTAGATTATACAGAACTAAATCAGGGTCAACAAAGTGACAAATTTGACAGGAAAACAAAGATAGTACTTGTACTTAATGGAGAAAAACTTGATTATATCCCACGAATTAACTTCAACAAACAAAGGGATGTGGTGGTTTGCAACGGGAACTGCGTAGTAGCAGACTATATAGACGAATATAACGGGAACATCGGCTTTTTCCAAGACACAAATCCTACCCTACCCATATCCTTTATATTTACTGAGAAAACCACAGTTTATATCGATATAGTTGAAAAAGAAAAAAGTAAAATCTACATTGTTGAATATGACTACGAGATCTTTATAGACGACTAAAGTCACTATGACCAAAGCCTCCCTGTACGCATATACTAAAACAGTCTAAAATTAAACAAGACATTCATATAAGGGCTGAGGAATAAACATTTGTCAACGGCCCACATCAAGGAGGCAAAAAATGAAATACAATAAAAAAATACTATCACTTGTTTTAATTCTTGCATTATCTTTTATTCTTGTAAGTTGTGACATCATACTTGACTCTGAAGATAGTAAGATGCCAACTACGGACCTCAAAGTACACTTTATAGATGTTGGTCAAGGTGACTCCATTCTAATCCAGCACAGTGAAAAAACTATCCTCATAGACGGTGGTGATAGGAGATATGGCGACACTGTGGTAGGCTACCTAAATAACAATGGAGTTGAACATATAGACATAGTCATATCAACACATCCCCATGCGGACCATATAGGTGGATTAATTGAAGTGTTAAATAGACTAACCGTAGATGAAGTCATAGACCCAGGAGTTATCCATACAACAAAAACCTTTGAAGACTACCTAACCCTTATAGATCAAAAAGAAATAATATTTACCCAGGGCAGGGCAGGTATGTCTAGGGAACTAGCTGAAGGAATGAAAATGGAAATACTACATCCGACAAAACCTTCCCCACGTCACCTAAACGATGCATCCATTGTAGTGAGGATAACCTTTGGTGACATCTCATTTATGTTTACAGGGGACGCCGAAAACCCATCTGAACTTCAAATGCTAGAAAGAAATAATGATTTTTCAAGCCAAATTTTAAAAGTAGGACACCATGGTTCTTCCACATCAACCAGCGATGAATTCCTGCAAAAGGTGTCACCGGAAATAGCAATTATTATGGTTGGAGAAGGCAACAGTTATGGTCATCCCCATAAGGAAACCTTAGAAAAACTTGGGGAATTAAACATAGATGTTTATAGAACGGACATAAATGGTACAATAGTAATAACAACAGACGGAACCGAATATCAAATAGATACGCAAAAGTAGGAGGTATACAATGAAGGCAGTAATAGATCGCTTTGAAGGAGAATACGCAGTACTTCTAATAGAACAAGAAGAAGTGCAAATAGACTTTCCCAAAAGAATGCTACCAGAAAATGTAAAAGAAGGGGACATACTAAGATTTAACATTGAACTGGACCCAGACGAGACATCCGCCCAAGAAGAGAGGGTAGGTAACCTACTTGAAAAACTAAACAGGAAAAATAAAATATAAGATTATTAAAACAAGCTGTCGTTGGATGGCTTGTTTTTTTCTTGTCAAAGCTGGTAAGAACCGTGAAAGAATCTATTCTGCCGGCAACAGTGGGCCGAAAGTCCTGGCTGTTAAAAGGTCTGTGTCCATGCTCCAAGCAGGAAAAGAACTCCTCTATGTCAAATACACTAAATATAAACAACTAGGGGGAGTAACCATGTCTGAAACAACAATTTCCACACAAGAGACTGAACTACAAAAACTCAAAGAAAGTATGGCAATGATGGACGAACTTTGGGATAATGCATCCTATGGCATGGTACTTGTAGATGAAAAGGGCGCTATCGTAAAATGGAACTACGAAAAGTTCCTAGGTATTTCCGAAAAAGATGTATTAGGAAAGCCTGTTCAAGACGTCATTCAAAACACTCGCCTTCACATAGTAGTTAAAACAGGAAAAAAGGAAATATGCGACGTGCAAGAAATAAATGGTCATAATGTTATCACATCAAGAGTTCCAATTAAAAAGGATGGCAAAATAATAGGAGCTGCTGGTACCATACTATTTAGCGACACCAGTGAACTCCACTCACTAGCTAAAAAAATGCAAACCCTTGAAGATACTTTAAGTAAGTATAAAGGTGAACTAAGTAAGCTATTAGAAGCTAAATTTTCATTTGAGGATATAGTAACTAGCAACCCCAAAATGATGGAACTGAAAAATATAGCTAAAAGGGTAGCAAAAACAAACTCTACGGTACTAATACAAGGAGAAAGTGGGACAGGTAAAGAACTTTTTGCCCATGCTATACATAAAGAAAGCTTAAGGAGATACGGAAACTTTGTAACATTAAACTGTGCAGCAATTCCTAAAGAACTACTAGAAGCAGAACTATTTGGATATGAAGAAGGAGCTTTCACAGGAGCAAAAAAAGGCGGAAAGATAGGTAAATTTGAGCTTGCAGCAGGGGGCACTATCTTACTAGACGAAATTGGTTCTATGCCCTATGAAATGCAATCAAAGTTACTAAGGGTATTAGAATCTAAAGAGTTTGAACGTGTAGGAGGAACAAGGCCCATAAAACTAGATGCTAGAATAATATCCTCCACAAACGAAAATCTTGAAAACGAAGTACAAAGGGGAGAATTCCGTAGGGACTTATACTATAGACTAAACGTAATAAAGATAGATATTCCCCCCCTTAGGAACCGTTTAGAGGACATAGAGCTACTTTCTAAAAACGTAACTCAAAAACTGGTGTCTGACCTTCAAGTAAACAAAAAAATTCTAGCCCAAGAAACAATTGATAATCTTAAAAGCCACCACTGGCCAGGTAATGTAAGGGAACTGAGGAATGTACTAGAGCGAGCTATAAATTTTGCCCCAAAAACAGTGATTTTACCAGAAAATCTTCCAGAATATATTATCAGAAACAATAAAAAAACCAGTACAACCACTACAAACAAAACCCTCAAAGAAATAGTAGAAAAAACGGAAATAGAAGCAATAAAACAAGCCATAACAAAAGCTCAAGGGAACAGAACCCTAGCAGCCCAACAGCTAAACATACATAGAACGTCATTATACAAAAAGATGGAAAAATACGGAATGCAAATTGAAGATTAGCCCCCGCAAGCCCACCCATTCCCCACCCCCATTGTAGCCAAGGCTTCAGCCTTGTGCGACTTTCGTAAGCCACCCAAGCAGGTCCACCCACGGTAAACCATGGGCTACAACAGCTATTTCGGTGGCAAAAATTCACCCATCTCCAACCCGTCGTAGCCAAAGCTTTAGCCTTGTGCGACCCCCGTAAGCGTCCAAGCAGGTCGACCCACGGTAAACCATGGGCTACAACAGCTCATTTCGGTGGCAAAAATTCACCCATCTCCAGCCCATTGTAGCCAAGGCTTCAGCCTTGTGCGACTCCCAAATGACCCCGCGGTAAAGGAGGAAATACATGGCTAAATTAAAAAGATACTATGAAGAAGGAGCAGTCTACTTTGTTACAACCACAACTCATAATAGAACCCCCATATTTAATGATGAAGAAACATGCAATATGCTAATAGAAGTGATTCTGCAAAAAAAGGAGTCCCTTGACTTCGATGTATATGGATTTGTAATAATGCCTGACCATGTACATGTGATGATACAACCCCAGGGTACGAAGAACCTATCAGAAATAATTGGACAGATAAAAGGATTATTTAGTAAACAATACAAAGAAAGAAAAAATACAACACAGCAAATATGGCAGAAAAGGTTTTACGATTACGGAATAAGGAATTTGAAATCAGCCAAACAATCTCTAGATTATATACACAAGAACCCATTGGAAGAAGGACTGAAGTTAGCCTTGAAGTATTCCAGCTACAGCTATTATTACCAAGGTGACGAAAGCTTCAAAAGATTATTAACACCACTTACATAGCAGTTAAACGCCACACTTCGCTGATCTAATTTGTGTCACCCATTCCCCAACCCCATTGTAGCCAATGCTTCAGCCTTGTGCGACCCCCGTAAGTCACCCAAGCAGGTCCACCCACGGTAAACCATGGGCTACAACAGCTATTTCGGTGGAAAAAATCCACCCATCTCCAGCCCATTGTAGCCAAGGCTTTAGCCTTGTGCGACCTCCGTAAGCGTCCCAAGCAGGCCCACCCATGGTAAGCCATGGGCTACAACAGCTATTTCGGTGGCAAAAATCCACCCATCTCCAGTCCATTGTAGCCAATGCTTTAGCCTTGTGCGACCCCCGTAAGCGTCCCAAACAGGTCCACCCATGGTAAACCATGGGCTACAACAGCTATTTCGGTGGCAAAAATCCACCCATCTCCAGCCCATTGTAGCCAATGCTTCAGCCTTGTGCGACCCCCGTAAGCGTCCCAAGCAGGTCTACCCACGGTAAACCATGGGCTACAACAGCTATTTTTGGTGGCAAAAAAATCCCACTCCCCAACCCCATTGTAGCCAATGCTTTAGCCTTGAGCGACCCCCTTGCGCAACCCAAACAGGTCCACCCATGGTAAACCATGGGCTACAACAGCACATTTCGGCGGCAGAAAACTCCCGCTCCCCAGCCCCAATGTAGCCAAGGCTTAAGCCTTGTGCGACCCACGCAAGCACCCAAGCAGGTCCACCCATGGTAAACCATGGGCTACAACAGCACATTTCGGCGGCAGAAAACTCCCGCTCCCCAGCCCCGTTGTAGGCAAGGCTTTAGCCTTGTGCGACCCGCATAAGCGTCCCAAGCAGGTCCACCCATGGTAAACCATGGGCTACAACAGCACATTTCGGTGGACAGAAAACTCCCACACCCCAGCCACATGTAGCCAAGGCTTTAGCCTTGTGCGACCCACATAAGCGTCCCAAGCAGGTCCACCCATGGTAAACCATGGGCTACAACAGCACATTTCGGTGGACAGAAAACTCCCGCTCCCCAGCCCCATTGTAGCCAAGGCTTCAGCCTTGTGCGACCCACAAGCCACCCAAGCAGTTCAACCCACGGTTAACCGTACCACAAGTAACAGCGGTTTTAAGTATAAATATTACACCTCTTCAAATTCATGCAATATATTAACAAATCATTAACAAGTAACTTGAGAAAAGGGAAACTTAATCATATGGCGAATACAACTGTATGTATAATATAAGATAAAAAAGGTGGTGGTGAACATGATTAGCGACATTAGTGATATCGGCGGCATTAAATTCATTTTAAGATTAAAATTTAGGAGGAGTAATCATGTTGTTACCATTTACAAAGGAAGGAAAGGTACTTAATGAAAAGCCATTTATTGACTATGAGGTTCAATTCAATCTAATTCATAGGATAGCAGATGACGAAGGAGCATTTCTGCTACGCTCAGAAGACAATAGCTTAATAATAGCCCAATCAAATATAAAGTTTCCAATGTGGGTTTGGGTAAACCCAAAGGCTAAAATAAATATACAGAAAGTTATCAAAAAGGTTCATGAGGTTTTTCAGAAACAAGAGAGTTTCAAAATTGTAAGTACACCAGAATTTATGAGTTTATTTTTTGAAAAATATAAATGTCAGCACAGGATAGAAATGGAAATGGAATCATATCAGTGTAAAGGGGTTGTAAATCCTAAACACACACAAGGAGAACTAACTCTGCCTACAATGGATAATTTGGAAACTATAGCAGAATTTTGTGTAGGATTTATATACGATGGATTTGGTAAAAATGTTTCTAAGGAAAGTCAAATGGAAAGTGGAAAGAGACTAATACAGTCTGGCAATCTATACACACTTAAAGTAGATGATGAGATTGTTTCCATGGCCAACATTGCACATCGATCTCCAAGGCATGGAAGAATTAACAATGTCTATACTCCGCCAACTCATAGAAAAAAAGGATATGCCAGTAAGCTGGTTGCAGATTTAAGTAAGTTGATTCTAGAAGAGGGACTCACCCCGATACTGTTTACTGATCTAAGCAATCAAACATCAAATAAGGTTTATAAAGATATTGGTTACACAGAGTGTGGCAAAGTAGTCAACTATGAAGTAAAAAAGCATTAGATTAGAACCTTATTAGAGTACAGTGAAGATGTATTTAAAAAGGCTAAGTTAACAGCAAGGAATAGAGATAGTGCGGAGAACCATGGGATACAACAGTACATTTCCGTGGCAGAAAACTCCCACTCCCCAGCCGTTGTAGCCAATGCTTTAGCCTTGTGCGACCCTCGCAATCAAACACTGTAGCCATATGGCTACAGCACAAAAAAGAGTGTAGATTTTTTTCTACACTCTTTTTTGTGCCTATATAGCAGTGCTTGATTTATCAGAAAATTAAATAACTGAACATGAATGTAGAAAAAATGCTACACTCATGAAAATAAACCATTATCATCTCAAGTTAATTTTATGCACTACTACACTACAACAAAGAGGAAGAGACTAATACCACTGGCCTCAACGAACTTAGCTAGAAAAAAATCTAATTACCATAACCCTTGGCACAGTACTTGCAATATCTATCACAAATGAATTAATAGGGGGTAAGAAAAGATGAGAGAAGTTGTTATTGTGGGAGCTGCTAGAACACCCATCGGTAATTTTGGAGGAGCTCTTTCAAGTGTTTCGGCCATAGATCTAGGTGTAGTAGCAGGTAAAGAAGCAATAAAAAGAGCAGGTATAACACCTGATATGGTAGATGAAGTGATAATGGGTAACATCTTGTCCGCAGGACTTGGACAAAACCCAGCAAGACAAGTGGCCATTGGGTGTGATATCCCTGATACGGTACCATCATTGACCCTAAATAAACTTTGTGGATCGGGCTTAAGGGCTGTAAGTATGGCAGCACAGTTTATAATGCTAGGTGATGCAGATGTTGTATTAGCAGGTGGAATAGAAAGCATGAGTAACGCTCCATACCTAATGCCTAAGGCAAGATGGGGACAAAAGATGGGCAACGGCGAAATAGTCGATAGCATGATTCAAGACGGTCTAATGGATATATTTAACAACATCCATATGGGTATAACTGCAGAAAATATTGCAGAAAAATGGAACCTAACCAGAGAAGAACAAGACCAGTTTGCTTTAAATAGCCAACTAAAAGCTGAAGGGGCACAAAAGGCAGGAAAATTTAAAGATGAAATAGCACCAGTTATTATTCCTCAAAGAAAAGGTGATCCAGTGGTAGTTGACACTGACGAATATCCAAAACACGGTCTCACCATGGAAAAACTTGCAAAACTTAGACCAGCCTTTAAGAAAGATGGAACAGTAACAGCAGCTAACGCATCAGGCATAAACGATGGAGCTGCAGCTCTTGTGGTTATGTCCAAAGAAAAAGCAGATGAACTGGGGTTAGAACCTTTAGTTACTATAAAATCATACGCTTCTGCTGCCCTAGACCCTAAAATCATGGGTTACGGACCAGTTCCTGCAAGTAGAAAAGCCCTTGCAAAGGCAGGATTGACTGTGGAGGACATTGACCTTGTGGAAGCAAACGAGGCTTTTGCTGCACAATCCCTTGCCGTTGTGAAAGATTTAAAACTAAATCCCGATAAAGTAAATGTAAATGGTGGAGCAATAGCCCTAGGACATCCCATAGGAGCATCTGGAGCAAGAGTTCTAACAACACTTATTTATGAGATGGAAAAAAGAGATAGTAAAACAGGGTTAGCTACATTATGTATCGGTGGCGGTCAAGGTGTCGCCATGATAGTAGAACGAAAATAACGGAGGTGGTATTAAATGGCTAAAATCATATCCATAGAAGAAGCGGTACAACTAATTAAAGAAGGCTCATCAGTAATGATAGGTGGATTCATGGGCTGTGGTTCACCACACAGCATTATAGATAAATTAGTGGAAAAAGGAACTAAAAACCTAACTGTTATTGCAAATGATACTGCAACTACGCAATACGGTTTAGGAAAACTCATAGCCACAAAACAGATAAGCAAAGTTATTACTTCTCATATAGGAACAAACCCAGAGACAGGTAGACAAATGAACGCAAAAGAAACAGAAGTAGATTTAGTTCCACAAGGAACCCTAGTTGAAAGAATACGCTGTGCAGGTGCTGGACTTGGTGGATTTTTAACACCAACTGGGATAGGCACAGTTGTGGAAGAAGGAAAAGAAAAAATAACAGTAGGAGGCACCCAGTATCTATTAGAGTTACCTCTAAAAGCAGATATAGCACTACTAGCAGGAGCTAAAGTAGATAAAAAAGGAAATGTCTACTACGAAAAATCCACAAGAAACTTTAACCCTATCATGGCAACTGCTGCAGACTTAGTTATAGTGGAAGCAAAGGAAATAGTTGAAGTGGGAGAAATAGACCCTAACCATGTTATGACACCAGGAATTTTTGTTGACTACATTGTAGGAGGTGGCAACTAATGGATAAAGGAAGAATCAGAGAAGTAATCGCCAAAAGGGTATCCCAAGAACTACAAGATGGAGATGTTGTAAACTTAGGTATCGGCTTACCAACACTTGTAGCTAACTATGTTCCAGATGAAATCGATATAATCCTACAATCTGAAAATGGTTTTTTAGGACTAGGACCAGCTCCTGACTCAGATGACATAGATATGGATCTAACTAACGCTGGAGGTCAACCAGTATCAATTAAACAAGGAGGCGCGTTCTTTGATAGTGCCACATCCTTTACAATCATAAGGGGTGGGCATGTGGATGTTACAGTACTAGGTGCCCTTCAAGTTGACGAAAAAGGCAACTTGGCCAACTGGATGATACCAGGGAAAATGGTTCCGGGTATGGGTGGGGCCATGGACTTGGTAGTTGGAGCAAAAAAAGTTATTGTGGCCATGGAACATACAGCTAAAGGTAATCACAAAATATTAAAGGAATGTTCTCTGCCACTTACTGCAGCTAATCAAGTAAACCTAATAATAACTGAGATGGCCGTTATAGAAGTAACAGAAAAAGGCCTACTACTAAAAGAACTAGGACCAGAAACCACAGTGGAAGAAGTAATAGCAGCAACTGAAGTTGAACTAATTATTCCCGAAAGTATCAATATAATGGACGTTTAAATTTTAGGGGCTGACCTCAGCCCCTAAATAAAATAAACTCAAGGAGGAATATATTTCATGTTTAGAAAGTTTACAAACGGTTGTGTAAACCTAGTAGGTAAGTATCTACCTGACCCCTTCTTATTTGCAGTTATTCTTACCATCTTAGTTTTTGCCATGGGGATTTTTTCAACTGGTCAAACTCCCTTGGATATGATTGGACACTGGAGTGGCGGCTTTTGGAGCCTTTTAGCATTTTCCATGCAGATGGCCCTAGTTTTAGTAACAGGCCATACACTTGCTCAAGCACCTATCATAAAAAAAGGCTTAAGAAACTTAGCTGGTATTCCTAAAACCCCTGGAGCTGCAATTTTTGCAGTAACATTAGTTGCACTTATAGCCTCTTGGATTAACTGGGGTTTTGGACTTGTAATCGGTGCCCTATATGCCAAAGAGTTAGCTAAAAAAGTAAAAGGTGTTGATTATCGCTTACTTATCGCATCAGGGTACTCAGGCTTTGTTATTTGGCATGCAGGTTTTTCTGGTTCAATCCCCCTAACATTGGCTACAACAACAGCTGACCTAGCTGGAATGACAAGGGGAGCTGTTAATGCTGCAATACCAACTAGCGAAACCATTTTTGCATTATTTACTGTTGTTCCAGTTTTGGTACTTATCGCCACTATTCCATTACTTAATAAAGCTATGCATCCAAAAGCAGAAGACGTAGTCTCTGTTGATCCAAAAATCTTTGATGACGAAGAAATCGAAGTAGCTGCAGCAAAAGCAGATATGACCCCTGCAGAAAAAATGGAAAATAGCCCTGTATTATCTATTGCTATCGGACTTATGGGACTAACCTTTATAGTAAAACATTTTATAGATAAAGGCTTTGACTTAAACTTAAATGTAGTTAACTTTATATTCCTATTTGTAGGAGTACTTTTACATGGTACACCAAGAAGATTCTTAAACGCTGTCACTATAGCTGCAAAAGGTACAGGGGGAATAATTATTCAGTTCCCATTTTACGCAGGTATCATGGGTATGATGACAGGAGCCAACGTAGAGGGGGTTTCTTTAGCAGCACAAATGTCCAACTTCTTTGTAAACATCTCCAACACAACAACATTCCCATTCTTCAGCTTCATCAGCGCTGGTATAGTAAACTTCTTCGTACCATCAGGTGGTGGGCAATGGGCAGTACAAGCACCTATTATGATGCCAGCAGGTGCTGAGTTAGGTGTAGACGCAGCTAAAACAGCCATGGCAATAGCATGGGGTGATGGCTGGACAAACATGATACAACCTTTCTGGGCACTACCAGCCCTAGGAATCGCAGGACTAGGAGCCAAAGATATAATGGGCTATTGTCTGGTAAATCTTATCTATGTAGGTATCGTAGTAAGTTTATTCTTACTAATTTTGTAAAAAATAAGAGTATCAAAATAAGGTATATACTAAAAAAACAGCTAGACTATATAGAAACCTATGTAGTCTAGCTGTTTTTAAAAGCAGTACTGTGTGCTTTTACTTACTTTTTTTAATTGACTTCATAGTACTATTTAGAAGAAAATGTTATAATTTACCTAAATAGTACTATATATGTTATTAAGTTAATTAGCTAAAATTTACGGGGGCGAGGGTTAATGAAAATTAGAATGCTAAATATAATCTTTATACTATTAGGAGTTGTATACATTGCCTTACCAATTATATTCAATATTGACGGTATACTAGGTTTTCTGTCAGTATGCCTTGGTGTAGCGTTTTTAGTTATAGGTCTTTTTAAAGGTAACAAACCCAGCGAGGTTATATGTGACATCTTAGATTTATTAGTCTAAATAATCTAAAATAGTTTAAACAGCATTTTTATATAGCAAAGGGATAGACCTTAAGGGTCTGTCCCTTTTTATATGACTAATCATAACTATACTTTTTTAATTGTTACATTTCCTGTGAAATGACTATTATTACTTTGAATTAAAATAGTTAAATTTACAAAAACTAATTATTAACAAAGAAGAAAGATTATTGAATCAAACAAAAATTAGGAGGTGAATTCCTTGGAAAAAGAAAACAAACTGGATCAAATCCCCTTAGCACATCTACAACAAAAGGAATTAGACATGATAAAGGAACTAGAGGATAAAATCAACAACCAAAGGGCAGACAGGATATATTTAATGGCATTAGTTAGAGACTAAGTGCGGTTTTTAATAATTTAATTTATTTGAGATACAATATGTAGAAATAAGGGGTGAATGAAAATGTCAGAAGCTGCGCAAAAATTAAGGGCCTGTGGTACCTGTGGATCCATGATAGTAGAGGGATGTAAGTGGTGTAAAGACAACAAAGTAATTGCATTACCTAAATACGCTGGCTTTTGGCTCAGGGTAGCAGCATTTATAATCGACTTAGTGGTAATAACCCTGTTTATTGAACTAATATCAAGCTTTATAGGATATAACTATTACCTAAACGTAGTAATGATATATTTTTACAGAACAGTGCTAGAATGTTCCAAATATCAAGGTACTATTGGTAAAGGTATTATGGGACTGAAGGTAACAGATTTAGATGGAGAAAAAATCGATTTTAATAAAGCTAACTTTAGATATGTAATTATGCTTTTATCATCATTTGCATTGGGTATAGGATTTCTCATGGCTTTGTTTACTAAAAAGAAACAAACTTTGCATGACACTTTAACTAAAACACTTGTTGTAAAAGGGTAAAAATAATAGCGTGCAGTAAGCACGCTGTTATTTTTTTGTCAAATAAGAGTTAAATAATATATAATAAAATAAAACAATATGGGAGGTATTGAAATGTTAAACACACTAATTAAAAGAAGAAGTATCAGGAAATATAAAACCCAAAAAATAGAGCAAGAAAAAATTGATGTACTAGTTCAAGCAGCCCTTTTATCCCCATCATCAAGGAGTATTCGTCCTTGGGAGTTCATCATAGTCCAAGAACCTCAAACCCTACAAAAGCTCTCCGAAGCAAAAACCCATGGAGCATCTTTTTTGAAAGACGCACCATTAGCCTTTGTAGTATTAGGTGACTCATCAAAAAGCGACGTATGGGTAGAAGACACATCCATTGCTTCAATAATAATCCAGCTAACAGCAGAACAAATGAACCTAGGTTCCTGCTGGATCCAAATCCGCAACCGTCAAAACCAAGAAACAACAGCAGAAAGCTACATACAAAACCTACTAAACATCCCTGAACACCTAAAAGTAGAAGCAATAATCTCCCTAGGCTACCCAGACGAACAAAAACAACCCTATGAATTAGATAAATTACCGTACGAAAAAGTAAAACAAGAGACTTATAACTAAAAGACCCTGCATGAGCAGGGTCTTTGTTTTTGTAGGGGATGGTCTTGTACCATCCTGACATTCACAACATATAAAAACACTTCCCTTTAAGTCACCCTACTCCACAGCAGTATCCTTATGCAATGGCGGTGGCACAACCCACCCTTTATCCTTCTTCATTCTCAATAATCTAGCCCCGTACTCAATCTTACTAGCATGGAACTTTGTAAACATCATAGCTATATCTTCCCTAATACACTGTCCAATGACTGTACTACAAGTAACTAAACCCGCAGCAATATCAGCACTTAAAGAAACTGCTATTTCTGGATCTGATACCCTAGCACCGGCAGGGATCTGCTCTAAATCAGCTTGAGGGCGATCAGCAGCAGAAGGAGGGAGCTCAACGCCATTGACCTTTAGAAGCTCTTCAAGTTGTTGAATCTCAGGCTTTATCACATTCTTAATGCCATCTTCAATAAATCTTTTTAAATCATCATCGCCCACATGATTTAACCAAACCTGATAACCACCTAACAAACCATTTGACACGGCTAAATATCCCCAAACCTTATAAACCTCACCATAATGCATTGGTTCTTTTTTCGGATTTCCATTAAGAATTCCCATTACAACACTCCTTTTGGATAATTTGTTTTTCATATTTAGTTTTACATAATCAAAGAATTTCTATGTTGTATAAATTAAACCAAATCATCAATATATTTGATGAAAAGAATCATTGAAAATGTTAAATAAAATGGTAAAATAAACCTAAAGAAGAAAATATTCCGAAAGGAGCAAATAAAATGTACAAAAACAAAGGTAGCTGTTAACCCTATAAATTGATGAGTCTTAGTTCCCGACCTCCTCCTAGACAGGAAATAAAGTAACGTGGCTGACTAAATTTAGGAGGATGACAAAAATGGAACAGACAAAATTCAAAAACAATATTATCAAAATATTTATCATTAGCTTTTTTAATTCAATGATATTTGCCTATGTAGTGGAAAGAGTATTCGCTTTAGAGAGAGGACTCTCGTTACTGCAGATCCAGTATATCATCATAATTTACGCTTTAGTTTCACTTATATTAGAGGTGCCTTGTGGGGTACTAGCCGACAAATGGAAAAAGAAATATGTCTTGGCACTGGGGCTGTTTTTCAGAGCTTTTGAGTTCTTTGTATGTATATTTGCATATAGATTTGGGACTTTTGCCTTGGCATTTTCCTTGGCAGCAGTTGGTGGTTCTTTAAAATCTGGCAGCATAGACTCTCTTATATATGAATCACTAGATAAAACAAACAAAAAAGACTCTTTTGAAAAGTATATGGGTATGATCAAACTACTGAGATACAGTGTAACTGGAACAGCAAGTATTGCCGGGGGCTTCTTAGCCCATAAATATGGCTTGACCATAAATTACTGGCTCTCACTTATAGGGACACCTATATCCATATTACTTTCCCTGACGATCTATGAGCCTGCAGTACAAAGGGCAAGTAAAATGAAGTTTAAGATGTTTGAACATGTATCTAAATCTGTAGATATAATTAAAAAGCATCCTGGTATAGGTCAGGTAATATTATATAGCGGACTAACAGGGGCAATCCTTTATGGACAACTCCATGAGATGCCATCTGCTGCTTACCCTTCTTTAGGGATCCCTGTGTATATGTTTGGGTTTATTACTTTTACAATAACACTTACAGGTGGATTAGCAGGGATGCTAAGTGGTATACTGACTATAAAATACTCCCATAGAACTATTTTTAACACAATACTAATTACATCTTCAATTGCCATATATCTGTTTAGCCTCTCAACAAATTGGCTAGGTATTATATATTTGATAATGGCTATATTTATTATGGAGATCATATCACCTATAGCGCAGGGATATATCCATAAAAAAATAGAAGATGAATACAGAGCAACTATAAGCTCCATGCAAGCATTCATCCTACAAGGTTTAACAATTGCAGTGAGCCTAGTTTTCGGTTTCGTGGCAAACAAACTTGATATCTTCGGCGGATTCAAAGCCATGACCCTAATCCAAGGCTGCTACACAATCTATTTCCTAAAAACATGGAAAGAAGGAAAACAACTAATAACAAGTAAAAAAGTAGCAGCAAAAACCCTCAAGATCTAACAATCTTGAGGGTTTTATATTGCGAAATTCTAACATGTTAAAAAGTTAACAAACTGTTAATCTTTTACACCTTGAATAATTGCCTGAAAATATCGTAAAATATAATTGTAAATGCAATAAAAGCCAATGTAAGGAGATGACTGTTATGAAAACACAGTTAATGAAAACATTGGCACTTAGCCACGGCATTTGCTCCGCACATTAGACCAAAGAGCATAAAAATCGGTGATGCTTTGTTCGGAGCTAAATTAGCCAGTAGCCGGTGCCAAAAAGAAGTGGGAATATAAATAGGACTATATTATATATAGTTGTCCCTTTGTATTTTTACAAATAGGGTTTATTTCTTATTACCTTTTTGCACCACAATGTTAGCTAATTTGTAAATCATCATACCTTACTAAAAGTAAGGTATGTTTAAGCTGCGACCAAAATAAACCCATGGTCGTGGCTTTTTTAGATATAAGGGGATACTCATACTCTTTCCAACCCTTTTAACTAAGGCCACAGCCTGATTGCTTGTGGTCTTTTTTGTTACCCAGAATCAAAAAAACAAAAACATCGACATCAACGACACCACAAGACTTTCGCCAACCTTACCAAAAACACAAAACTCATAACCTAACACGGATAACACAGAAAAATATGATTATCCCCGGATACAAAAGATAAAGAGAACTTTCTAATGGTTAATGGCTAATTATTTTTCTTAAGTTTGCTATTAATAGTGTGTGCATTTTAGTGCAAGGTAGTGGTAAAGGGTCTAGGATTTTGTAAAAGATTTTATCTCTATGAACTTTTGGTGAAAAATGGTGAGGTTTTATTTGGTGTCAATGGTGTCCCAAGGTTTTAAGAATTATATGTAAAAATAAGGAGGAAAAAATATGAGTTTATTAACCTTAGAAAATATACAAAAAGAATACGGTTCCAGGGAATTACTAAAGGGAGTTAACCTTACTGTCCATAGGGGTGAAAGAATTGCCCTAGTTGGAGATAACGGCACAGGAAAAACAACTCTTCTGAGAATAGCAATGGGTGAAGAGTCTGCAGAGAAAGGTAAAGTAATCATAGGGAAAGGGATAAAGGTGGGTTACCTTACACAAAAATTAAATGAAACCATACCAGATAAACCCTTTGAAACCGCATTAAATTATGAAAAAGTAGCTATTATGGAAAGAAGGCTGCGAAAATTAGAAGAATCAATGTCCGAGGCTAAGGATGATCAATTAGATGAAGTCATGAGAAAGTATTCAAATCTCACCCGTGAATATGAAGCAATAGACGGATACAACATCGAAGTGAAGATTAAGACCATATTGTTAGGACTAGGGTTAAGGGAAGAGGCCCTAACTATCCCCATAAGCAAACTAAGTGGGGGAGAAAAAATGCGAGTTGCTCTAGCTAGAATATTACTAGAAGAACCAGAGTTGCTTATACTAGATGAACCAACTAACCATTTAGACATTAAAGCAGTAGAATGGCTAGAGAATTTCCTAAAGAAATTCAGTGGAGGAGTATTGATAGTATCCCATGATCGCTATTTCTTAGACCAAGTTGCCACAAGGGTTGCGGAGCTCCATGGAGGCATAACCACAGAAAAAAGCGGAAACTACTCCACCTATCTAGAACAAAAACGTATCCGAAAGGAATTTATATTAAAGGAGCAGAAAAGATTAATAAGAGAAATGCAACAAACAGAAGAATTAGTGCAAAAATTTATGAGTATGCGTAAAATAAAGGCTGCTAGAAGTAGAGAAAAGGTAGTAGATAGATTAAAGGTAGAATTGAAACAGCAACAAAGTATCGAAAAGGAAGAGCACTTAATCAATAAAACCATGCCTATGTTGCACTTCAAAAAAGCAGGCCACATAAGTAAAAACATAGCTTGGGCCAATGATCTTGATAAATCATTTGACAATGTAAACATATTCTCCAAAGTAAGCTTCCAAATTAACGGTGGAGAAAAGATAGGAATCATAGGGCCAAATGGTTGTGGAAAAACAACCCTAATCAATATACTACTAGGCAAGGACAAAGACTTTCAAGGTGAAGCCATACTTGGTAACTGGGTAAAATTTGGATACCTCGGTCAAGAAATAACCTTTGAAGATGAAACAAGATCCATTATACAAGAGGTACAATATAAGAAAGAAATGTTAGAAAAAGAAGCAAAAAGGTACCTTTCTCGCTATCAGTTCTTTGGAGACGAAGTGCACAAGAGCATTGATGTGCTAAGTGGAGGAGAGAGGGTTCGTGTCTACCTTGCAACACTTATGTTAGATGAGCCATACTGTCTTATCATGGATGAGCCAACAAACCATCTGGATATGGCAGCTAGAGATGTACTTGAGAAAGCTATTATAGAATTCAAAGGAACAGTAATAGCCATCTCCCATGATAGATACTTCTTAAATAGATGTATCACTAGAATTATGGAAATAGAAAACAGCAAAATAAACTCATACATGGGCAATTATGATAAACATCGGAACTCAAAAGCTAAACTTCAAGAAGCAAACAAACAAGAGCTCAAAGAAAAGTCTAAAATGCCCATATTACCTAAGAACCTAGATGGAAATAATGCAAAAGACAATGAAAAAACAAAGGAAATTGAAGCTGAGATAAACAGCTTGGAAGAAGTAATAAAAGAGTTAGAAAAATCCTTTGATACCCACACTGACTATAAGGAATATCTAAATTACCAAGAACTAACAGACAAACTCAACCAACAATATGCAAGATGGGAACAATTACAGTAATATAAAAAAGGGAATCACGTTTTGTGATTCCCTTTTTGTAGACAAATCTAAGACAAAGTCATTGACCCTAGATGTGTATATTAAAAAGCAGTACAATTAATTCGAGGAGATAGACTTAAGAGCTGTATATCTAAACGGAAGAAGGGGCGAGAAACAGGACGTTTCGAGAGCTCCACTGAACCATGGACGGTGAATTGGAGCGGTACCCTTCTGGAGTTTAGATAGAAGCCTTAAGTCTCGACGGAGAATTTTGTACAGCGTTTAATATGCGACATTCCTAAAAAAATGACTTTGTCATCAGTCTGAGGAATCGCATTTTTCGATTCCTTTTTACATATCTGTTCCTTTAGAATCTTTGTGCCTTAGATTTCTTATCCAAGTAAAGAAGTGCATAACCTAGTATGACCGTGGCTAATGTAGTTAGAGCACCTATTATAAAGTAATGAGTCGATCTAAAACGTACCATGTGAATTATACTCAAAACAGCTTGAAAGAAATTCACCATGAAAATAACGAAGATTATACCGTAAAGACTTTTATACTTAAAAACTCTGGATTCTTCATCGGTATAAAGATCTAAAACTTCCCCTTGGATGGCTTCTTTCTTAAAATACTTCCAGCCATTAAAAATTTCACAGATATACTCCCAGCCAGATTCTTCGATAAAACTCACATACTCGTTCAGTTCATACCCCTTTTTAGTGTTGTGATCTAAGCGATACACCAAATCCTTAGGTTCACCCTTTTGGAAGATATACACAAACCCTGCCACAACACTTACTAAATGCCACCCTAACTTTGATTGAGAAGTTAACCAGTGCTCCTCTTTTTCTTCCTCCCAAACCATAAAGGGCTTAAAAATTTTTTTTGTTTTCATTAAAAACCAACCCCCTTTGCCAGTACACTATTAGCATTAGAAACCAATCTATTTAACCTCGCCAACTCTTTTTCCAATAAATATCTTCCATTTTCAGTTAAAATATAAGATTTTTTACGGTCAACTTCAGCATATATTTCAATAATTTCCTCTTTTTCCAACTTACCTAAAATCCCATACAGAGTACCAGCACCTAGCTTAACAGCACCACCACTTAAATTTTCAACAAACTGCATGATAGCATAACCATGCATAGGTTTAGTAAGAGACAACAGAGTATAAAAAGTTGCTTCGGAAAGAGGAAGATACTTTTTTAGCATTTTATCATTCATATAACGACCTCCAATATAACGGTAATTGATATATCGATAAACGATATATTGTTTATCTATATATTATATGCAAATAATGGAAAAGTCAACACCTCAAATCTTTAAATCATATTAATTATTAAAAGCTTCTTAACTCTAAAATTCCCACTGCTAAAATATTTTTTTAGCTCCTATTTACAAATATACTTTAGCATGCTAAAATATCAATAAATCAAAATTAAATAACAAACTTATCCAGAGTGGTGGAGGGACTGGCCCTATGAAACCCGGCAACAGCTTTTGAGGCAACTCAAAAAGAAATGTGCTAATTCCTGCAAGCATAAGCTTGAAAGATAAGGAGAGCCTTTATGATTTCTCACGCAATCAAAGCCACTTCTTATTTTAAGAAGTGGCTTTTTTATCTGCTACTAGGCAACCTTAATAAAACCCAAAGACGAAAGGAGAAATAAAAAATGACAAAGAAACTAGGCTTTGAAACATTACAAATCCACGCAGGACAGGTGATTGATAGTGTAACAAAATCAACATCTGTGCCCATCTATCAAACAGCAGCTTATGAGTTTGACAGTCAACAACACGCCGCAGACTTATTTAGTTTAAAGCAAGAGGGAAACATCTACACCAGATTAGGTAACCCAACAACGGATGTGCTAGAAAAAAGGATAGCTGCCCTTGAGGGGGGAGTAGGCGCAGTGGCAACATCCTCTGGTATGAGTGCCATAACCTACGCAGTGTTAAATATAGCTAAACCAGGTGACGAGATCGTAACTGTATCCACTTTATATGGCGGTACCTATACACTATTTGTTAACACATTCAAAAGGCTAAACATAGGTGTGACATTTGTAGATCCAATAAACTATGAAGAACTACAAAATGCCATAAACCCTAGAACAAAAGCGTTATTTATCGAAACAATCGGAAATCCTGGGATTAATATAATTGATATAGAAAAATATGCAGAGATTGCACACAGAAATGGTATCCCACTAATAGTTGACAATACCTTTGCATCACCATATCTTTGTAAACCATTTGAGCACGGTGCCGACATAGTAATCCACTCCACAACAAAGTATATTGGGGGCCACGGTAACACCATAGGCGGTGTAGTGGTTGATTCTGGAAAATTTCCATGGGACAACGGTAATTTCCCAGAGTTTGTAGAACCAGATCCAAGTTACCACGGGCTATCATTTTGGGAGACATTTGGAGAAGCTTCCTATATCGCTAAATTGCGTACAAATCTTTTAAGGGATATAGGTGCATCTATTTCGCCATTTAATTCATACCTACTACTTATTGGCTTAGAAACACTATCCCTTCGCATGGAAAGACATGTACAAAACGCCATTGCAGTGGCTAAATTCCTAAAAGACCATCCTAAAGTAGAGTGGGTTAACTACCCTGGGCTTGAAGATAACAGTGACTATGAGCTTGCTCAAAAATACCTTCCTAAGGGACCAGGTTCCATATTCACCTTTGGTTTAAAAGGTGGTTATGAAGCAGGTAAAAAGATAATTGATGATTTAGAGATATTCACCCATGTAGCAAATGTAGGTGATGCAAAGTCACTTATAATTCATCCCGCTTCAACTACCCATCAACAGCTAACTAAGGAGCAACAAAAATCAGCAGGAGTGTTCCCAGAACTAGTACGTGTATCCATAGGTCTAGAGAATATAGAAGACATAATCTCGGACCTAGAAACAGCACTACAAAAAATAGAATAAGCCAAATCCCCTGAGCAGTTCAAGCAGCCCAGGGGATTTATTATTTATTATCTATTATCTAATATATATTATCTATTATTTATTATCTATCATCTATCATCTATCATCTCTTTATTTTACTCATTACACACCTTTTCACTATCAATGTCACTTTTAGTTTCTGTCCTAAGTTTCATAAGTCTCTTAATAATAATTGACTGTCTTCTAATAGAGTAGTACCTGTAAATAAAAGCTCCTATTATATAAAAAATCAGAAGTCTATCCAAAGTAGTTGGAAAACCCTCTGCAAAAATTATCCTGGCAAATAAAAATATTAGCCCTATATAATGAACCCTAGCCAGAAAAAAACGCAAAAAAATAGTACCTACACCAAGGTCTTTAAGCAGTTTCAGCATATATTCAACTCCTAATTAGTTTTCATTATTTTGTCACACAACAAGATTAACTATACACAATTCACCTAGAGATGTGAAAAAGAAAACTTTCTCCTTATCAGTAATAACTTGCAATAAGAAAAAAGCTATGGTAAAATGTAGTTAAAGTTACACTAATAAATATATTCAAAAAAATCTAGGAAAACTAATAATATATAATTAATAAATGGAGGGAAAGATAATGACACAACAGTTTTTAAGTGACATAGAAAAAAGAAGATCTATTTACCACCTAAATAGAGAAATAAAAGTAAGTGACCAAAAAATAATGGAAATAGTAAACCATGCAGTTAAACACACTCCATCAGCCTTTAACTCACAAAGCGCTAGGGTAGTAGTATTAATGGGAGAGCAACATGAAAAGCTTTGGAACCACACTGAAGATGTACTTAGAGGGATAGTCCCAGCGGAAAGTTTTAAGACAACTCAAGATAAAATGGAATCATTTAGAAAAGCTTATGGAACAGTACTATTTTTTGAAGATCAAGCTACAGTTGAAAGCCTTCAAAAACAATTCGACCTATACAAAGACAACTTCCCAGTGTGGTCACAGCACTCATCGGGAATGCTACAATTCGTTGTTTGGACTGCGTTAGCCAACGAAGGTATCGGAGCATCACTTCAACACTACAATCCCCTTATAGATGAAAAGGTAATAAAAGAGTGGAATGTACCAGTTACGTGGAAACTTATTGCTCAAATGCCATTTGGGAACATAGGAACACCAGCAGGGGAAAAAGAGTTTTCGCCATTAGAAAACAGAGTAAAACTATATAAGTAAGCCCCCCAAAAGCATCTCGTGAAACTGCGAGGTGCTTTTTTTGTGAATAATCATAGGACACGGATTACACTGAAGAATCAAAACTACTAGATTTACAGGGAAGAAGACTATTAGTATTCACCATTGATTCTTACATTGTTGTATATTAAAGATTTTCAGTGATTTCAGGCATAGAATTCACCAGTGTATCAGGTCCATGTATTTAACAAGAAATATTTGGTGGCTAAAGACTTGACTCTATTGCAGGATAATCCCCTCTATAAGTAGAATTTAATTAAAGAGAAGACAAATAGGGGGTAAAGAAATATGGAACTTAAAATTTTCCTAACTGGCGATAATCACATCGGGCTAAAATACACTAGCTACCCAGACCACATAAAACAAGACCTCGTAGAGGCAAGGATAAACAATCTAAAGAACTTAGTAGAAGCTGCAAACAAAAACAATTGTCAACTATTTGTCATAGCAGGCGACCTCTTTGACAAAGTGAACATAGCAAAAAAAGATATAGAGAAAACAGCAAAGATACTTGGAGAATTCTCAGGAACTGTGGCAGTTATGCCAGGGAACCATGATTTCTATGATGAGATGCTTGATCTTTGGAAAGAGTTCAGCAATCACAAAGGGGAAAACACCATATTACTGAACAAATGGGCTAAGTACAATCTTAGGGACCACCATCAAGGGCAAGGGCAAGAGCAAGATTTAGAAGTAATCTTGTATCCCGCTTATTGTAACCAAAAACATTCAACACAAAACTGCCTTGACTGGATAAAACAACTACCCCAAGACGAGAAAGACAAAAACATATGGCACATAGGTATCGCCCATGGGTCCCTGCAGGGGCTGTCACCTGATATGGAAAATAAATACTACAATATGAGTGAAAGGGAATTAGAAAATATAGGCTTAGACTTATGGCTATTAGGTCATACCCATATACCTTATCCCCAAGAAAAACAAGTAAGAAACAAGAAAGTATTCAATGCAGGGACACCAGAACCAGATGGCCTAGACTGTCGCCATGGTGGAAACGCTTGGATAATAACCATAGACGAAAATAAAGAGGTAAATGCTGAACTCATTGAAACAGGTCAATATCGCTTTTATGACATAGAAAGACCTGTAACAGATGAAGAATCCGTAGAAAAAATTAAAAGAGAGCTTATTAAAGAGAACCCTGAAAATAAGATTGTAAGACTTACTTTAACAGGTAGAGTGGAAAAATCACTATTAGAAAACCTTGAAAATTTATACCACCATTTAACTAGCAAACTTGCTTACTTTGAAGCAAGGGAAACAATAAAGCTTAGAATAAATCAACAGGATATAGAAAAAGAATACACAAAGGGTTCGTTCCCATATCAGATACTAAACCAGTTGCTAGAAGAAGATGAAGATGCACTGCAACTAGCATATGACCTAATCAGGGGGTGTAAAGATGCTAATTAAAAGTTACCAATGTAGCCAATTTGGTGGATTAAAAAATAAGAGAATTGATTTAACCAGTGGACTAAATGTAATCTTAGGTCCTAATGAAGCTGGAAAAAGTACCATGGTGGAAGGCATATATTCCACAATATTTAAACAGCATAAGTTAAAAAACAATCTATCCACTGATAAAGAATTCAAAAATAGGTTTATGCCAAAACCATCTGGTGACTTCATAGATGGTAGTTTGTCTATAGATATGGACGGCAAAGAATTCGAAATAAATAAAGCATGGGGCAGCATTTCTCAAGTGAAAATGACACTACCCGACGGGTCGATAATTCAAGATGATAAAACCATAGATGAAGAACTCGGTAAAATTTTAAGTTTTGGTGAAAAAACATACGGAAATATCATATTCTCAAAACAACAAGATCTAAAAAAAGCCATAAATCTAATTTTGGAAGATAGTGAAACAACATATGATATAAGTGCATTACTTAGGAAAGTAGTCATGGAGTTAGATGGTATATCCATAGAAAAGCTACAGGATAAAATACAAACTCAATATGATGACTTATACAAAAGATGGAACGTGGAAAGTGATAGACCAGAGAACCCTAACCAACAATACAAGGTTGGGCTAGGGGAGATAATAAAGCAATATTATCAACTGACAAACAAAAAACAAGAAATCGCCCGTTGTAAGTCCATTGAACAACAACTAGACCAAGTGCGAACTCAACTTAAAAACATAGAAGAGAAAAGAAAGATAATTAATCAACAGGTAGAAACCTATAGTAAAATTGAACTAGAAGTGAACAAAAGGGCTGCCATAGAGCCAAAGCTCATTCACATACGAGAAAACGAAGTCAAAGCAAAAGAGATTGCCTCAAACTGGCCTAAAGCAGAAGTAAAAATAGAAATCCTAGAAGAAGAATTACTAGGAACCCAAAAAAACATAGAGAAGCTAAATATGGACCTAGCCAATGCAAATAAGCTGAAAGAAAAAGATAGACTGACAAAAATCATTACCAAAGTTGAAAAAAATCATGAAGAAATAAGAGAACTAAAAGACAAGGTATCTGCCATAGCTACAATTACTAAAACACAGATTAAGACTTTAGAGGGACTAAAGCAGACCATAGATTCATCAGAGACAGCTATAAAGGCTGGAAAAATGCAAGGGAAAATAATCCTTCAAAACACCAATATCTGGGTCACAAAGGATTTTGATGACAAAGAGCAAATTATAAATGACACAAACATAACTGCCAACGGTTATATAAAAATAGAAATGGAAGATAAAGTAGCAATTGAGATTCAATCAGGTGAATTTGACTTCCAAGAGCTTAAAGAGAACCTGACTCAAGCTCAACAACGACTTAAAGAAAACCTAGATAGTCTCAATGTTGCTAGCATAGAAGAAGGTAAGCTTAACCTTGAAAAACTCGAAAAATATACTAGGGAAATAGAAAGTCTAAAAAAAGAGACACTGAGTATACTAGATGGTAAAACCTATGAAGACCTAAAAGCAGCCCTAGAAGAGCTAGAGAAGATTAGCATAACAAAAAGCGTAGAAGATATAGAGATAGAAATTAGGCAAATGAGAAGTAGGGAAATGAAGTTAAGTACAGAGCATCACTCCCTTAAAGAGAAGATAACTGACTGGACTGCTACATACCAGGCAGCAGATAAATTGTTTGATAAAATGGCAGAATACAAAATGGAGCTAAACTTATTAGAAGGGCAGATCAAAAACCTTGCCCCTCTACCAGAGGAGTTTAGCACCACAGAAGAATTTTCTTACTTACTCTCAAAGTTAAGAAGAGAGCTAGAGGAGTACCAGCTACAGCACAACAAATTAAAGGATAAATACTATGAACTAGAAAAAGAAATGCCCGAAACCTCCACAGAAGAAATGTCAACAGAGCTTAAAGTCATGGAGGCTGACCTAGGGAAATTAAAGGAAAAGGGAAGAAGCCTATGTAAAGTAAAGAAGATCTTTGAAGAAAAATTAGCAGCAATGGACCAAGGCCAAAACTCCTTCGAACCACTAATCCAAGCATTTAGCAAATACCTAAACATCCTGACACAAAACAACTATAATATAAACGATTTAGACCATACATTTAAACTTGAGCTTCACAAAGGCAGTACACCAATGCCCATAGAGCTACTCTCATCTGGAACAAAAGACTGTGTAGCACTGGCCCTCAGACTTGCCATTATTGAAGTACTATATGATCAAAAGCCAGGAATAATAGTTCTAGATGACTGTCTAGTGGACCTAGACCCCCAAAGAAAAGAAAAGGCTATAGAATTAATACAGCAATTCGCAGAGAAAAACCAAGTAATCTTCACAACCTGTAATCCACAAACAGCAGAGCAACTTGGAGGCAAAACCATAAATCTATAATTGCACCAGGCCAGACACCCCTTTGCTGTCTAACAAAAGCGCAGTGGCCATTGTTGTAGGGGCTGGGCTCCGTACCTGCCCGGACCCACAAAGTGACTAATGATGGTTTAATCTCAGTAGACGTAAATACCTGAAGTTACAAACGAATCTATCAAAGAACAGAAGGAAGAAAAAGCCCCGGAAAAAGGGGCTTTTTCTTCCCCTAACCCCTAATATAGTTGTAGCCAAGGCTTAAGCCTTGGACCCAACAAAACTATCCTAAATAGTACATAAGTAACAACAAGCAGGAAAAACAGCCTTTGAAATCGAAATAACTATATAAATACCACTTGTTTGCACTAAGCTAAGGGAGGAAAAATTATTGATATACATACTTTACACAATGTTCTGTCTGATAATACTAGTACCGGTTATAGAATATTTAATACCTGGGGTAAAAAAGTCCTTCAACTTTTTGATATATACAATCACCATAAAAATAGTAACACTTATGCTTTTGCCCCTTGGCCTAAACATACCAATAGAAGAATTACTTCTAAGCATAAACCCAATAACAATAACAACGCCAGTAATAATGACTGTGGTAATAATTTACCACTACAAGCGGTTTAAACAGTTCACAACGAAACGTAGCCAAATTATATCTGGGAAATAGATGCTTTTAGCCCCTTTGTAAAGGGGCTAATTTTTTTAATATGGACTGAATCTAGCATTATATTAAAGTAACACACCAAGTCTTTGCCACTTCAAGTGGCAAAGACTTGGTATGGTTTTAGGCACCTTTGTACTTTAAACTTAAGGTGTACAATAAATGAATTCGAGGAGGAGTTACTATGAAAAAGTTCTTTATTAGTATTATGGTGATGGCCATAATGGTAGTATCCTTAACAGGATGTGGATCGTCTAGTGAAGATGTATTAACAGTTTATATTGGGTTCCAAGAAGACCATGCTGTTGCAGCACTAGATCAATTTACTCAAGATACAGGTATCAAAGTTGAAATGATACGTATGTCAGCTGGTGAAATTCTTGCAAGAATTCGTTCAGAGAAAGGTAATCCACAAGCATCAGTTTGGTACGGTGGACCTGCAGATACATTTGTTGCAGCTCAACAAGAAGGACTTCTAGAAGCTTATGTTTCTGAAAATGCTGATGTTATAGATCCAGCGTTCAAGGACAAAGATGGTTTCTGGACAGGTATCTATGTAGGTGCATTGGGATTTGCATCTAACAAAGACTTTTTAGAAAGAAACGGATTAGAAGCACCAACTAGCTGGGAAGACTTACTAAACCCAGCATTCCAAGATGAAATTATCATGGCTCACCCAGGATCATCTGGTACAGCTTACGCGATTCTTTACACAGTTCTTGAAGTATTTGGTAGCGAAGACGCTGGATTTCAGTACTTAGAAAAACTTCATCCACAAGTACAACAATACACCACAAGTGGTTCAGCACCTGGTAGAATGGTTGGAATGGAAGAAGCTGGAGTTGGACTGCTTTTTGCTCACGATATCATCAAGTACCAAGAAGAAGGCTTTGACAACCTTATATTAACAATCCCTTCTGATGGAACAGGTTATGAGACTGGTGCAGTAGCTCTGATCAAGGATGCTCCAAACCAAGATTTAGCTAAAGCATTTATCGACTGGACTTTAACAACTTCAGCACAAGAAGTAGGTCAAAGAACAGGAAGTTACCAAAACTTAACTAACCCTGATGCTCAAGAACCAGAAAAAGCAGTACGTTTATCAGACATCAATGTTATCAACTATGATCCTGTAAAGGCTGGTTCAGAACGTCAAAGACTATTAGACAAATGGGACGCTGAAATCTACAACAAATAGAAAATAAATTGACATTATTTTTTAAAAATAAATAAGCGGATAATGTCAAAGGTTATTAAAATCTTTGACATTATCTGTTTGAAAAGAGGTGTTAATGTGAATAAATCTAAAAAGAAAATAGCTCAAGACCCCATACTTATACTAACCATCATTTTAGTAGTGAGTTCCCTTGCCGTATTTATAGTATATCCTCTGTTTCAAATAGCGAAAGCAAGCTTTTTCAATATCCATGGTGAGTTCTCAATAGCAGGCTATCAAAGGGTATTAAGGGGAGGAAATCTTCTTAGAGCTCTAACTAACTCACTAAGGCTAGCCGCAATAACAGCAACACTTTCCACTATAATCGCCTATATATTCGCATATACCATTAACTATGTGAATGTACCATTTAAGAAAATGTTTAGCGGGATGGCCATATTGCCAGTTATCTCACCACCATTTGTAATATCCTTATCGGCAATTTTATTATTTGGTCGTAGAGGTTTTGTAACCTATCACTTTTTAGGAATGCAAAACGCAAACATCTATGGATTAAATGGACTTATACTTGTACAGACCCTAACTTATTTCCCTATTGCATTTATGGTGTTAGCAGGATTGTTAAAATCCCTTAGCCCAGCCCTAGAGGAAGCCAGTGAAAACCTAGGAGCAAGTAAACTAGAAACATTCCTTAAGGTAACTCTACCTCTTACAGTACCGGGCATTGCCAATGCATTTTTGTTAGTTTTTATTCAGTCAATGGCAGATTTCGGAAATCCAATGACAATAGGTGGAAACTACTCTACCATAGCAAGGGAAATATATCTTCAGGCAATTGGTAGTTACGATATGCAAGCGGGAGCTACCTTAGCTATGTTACTATTAACCATAACCTTGATAGTGTACGCCCTTCAGAAATTTTGGATTGGAAATAAAAGCTATATAACAGTAACAGGAAAGCCAACAGGTGTAAGAAAACTTGTTGAAAAAGGATTGTTTAAAAACGTAATGTTTGGTATATGTTTTGGGCTTTCAGCCATGGTAATGTTATTTTACCTACTAGTACCCATTGGATCATTCATTAGACTGTGGGGTGTAAATAATTCCTTTACAACAGACCATTATAAATACGTTTTTTCCATTGGTAGGAAACCACTGATGGACTCCCTAAAACTATCCCTGTATGCAACACCTATCTCAGCATTTTTAGGTATGATAATAGCATTTTTAACTGTTAGGAAGAAATTCTTTGGAAAAAGGTTCGTAGAATTAGTCAGTATGTTGGCAATAGCTATACCTGGTACAGTTATAGGTATTTCATATATACTATCCTTTAATGTTCGTCCACTAGCCCTAACAGGAACAGCAACAATTATAGTTGTTGCACTTGTGGTAAGAGCTATGCCTGTAGGTATGAGATCAGGTATAACAGCACTTCAACAAATTGACCCTGCCTTAGAGGAAGCTGCTATAAACTTAGGTGCAAGCCAGGCAAAGACATTTTTCAGTGTTGTAATACCACTAATAAAACCAGCATTTTTTAGTGGATTAGTATATAGCTTTGTAAAAAGTATGACTGCCATGAGTGCTATCATATTCTTAGTTTCAGCAAGGTACAACCTTGTTACTGCATCCATCTTGTCTCAAGTGGAATCAGGACGTCTAGGAGTAGCCAGCGCTTATAGTACTATACTGATTATCATAATGATTTTCTCGTTAGTGATATTAAATACTATCGTGAGAATATTCGGTGGCCACGAAAAAACTAACTCTCCTAAAATAAATAAGAAAAAACCCATAAATCTAAATCAAGGGGGTATGTAAGATGACAAAAGGAGTTACTTTAAATAAAACAACAAAAATTTTCGACCAAGAAACAAACAATCCTGTATATGCAGTCAACAGTATAGACCTTGATATAAAAGAAGGTGAATTTGTCACTTTGCTAGGCCCATCTGGCTGTGGTAAAACCACTACTCTACGTATGATTGCAGGATTTGAAGAAATTTCAGAAGGTGAGATATTATTTGGCACAGAAAATGTAAACCAGATTCCACCTAATAAAAGGGATTGTACAATGGTTTTCCAGTCCTATGCACTTTTCCCCCATTTAAATGTATTTGATAATGTAGCATATGGACTAAAGCTTAAAAAAACTCCCATGGATGAAATAAAGAAAAAGATAGAAAGTATTTTTTCCATCATGGGTCTAGAAGGCTATAGTAATCGTATGCCAAGTCAGCTGTCAGGTGGACAACAACAAAGGATAGCCCTAGCAAGAGCCCTAGTTATGGAACCAGGAGTACTACTGTTTGATGAGCCTTTGTCCAATCTTGATGCTAAACTTCGTCTGGTTATGAGGGATGAAATCCGTAAAGTACAAAAAAAGGTTGGAATCACCGCTATTTACGTAACCCATGATCAAAATGAGGCCATGGCCATGAGTGATAAAGTAGTAGTAATGAACAAAGGAAGAATAGAGCAAGTAGGAACTCCCATGGAAATATATCAAAAACCTAAGACTTTATTCGTAGCTGACTTTATAGGTGTAGCTAACTTCCTAGATGGAGAAATTAGGGAAGTAAATGGAAAGGATGTCACCGTTAAAATAGGTGAATCCTTAGTAAAAGTACCAGACATTGAAAATGTTGTAGTTGGTCAAAAGGTTACAGTAGTTCTCAGACCAGAAGCTATCCAACTTGCAAAAGGTGATGAAAACCAAGGGGTAGTAACAAAGAGTGTTTTCATGGGACAACATCAAGAATACGATGTGGAATTCCAAAATAAAAAGTTCCAAATAACTCAAGGAAACCCTGTTGCCCACGAGGTTTTCAATGAAGGAGATAAAGTATCCCTTAAGTTCTCTTCAGTACACATAATAACTGAATAATACACAGCAAAGCATAGTAGTCATAATTGGTGACATTTACTATGCTTTTTTTCCTTGCTAGTATTGGGATGTAAGCTATAATAGAATATAGAGGAGGAGAAACTTTCATGGGTAAAATTTCTTCTATAATTTTGATAATAGTTTTGATGACTTCAGTTGTATTATCTGGTTGTTCAGATAGGGATAACCAAACACAAGTATTAACAATATATGCTGGACTTTACGAAGATCACGCTATAAAAGCCATAGAAGCATTTGAAAAAGAGACTGGAATAAAAGTGAATTTTACCCGTTTGTCTGGAGGAGAGATTTTAAGAAGGATAAGGGAAGAAAAAGAAAATCCCCAAGCCAGTGTGTGGTTTGGAGGACCTGTTGATACCTTTATACATGCTAAGCAAGAGGAACTTCTTATGCCTTACTACTCCGAAAACAGAAAATTCATAGATGATATATATAAAGATGAAGAAGGACACTGGACAGGTATCTATGCTGGTTCCCTTGCTATAGTAAGCAATCGTACATGGCTGCAACAAAAGGGATTACCTGTGCCTCAATCCTGGGAGGAGTTGCTTCAATCTGACTATACTGGAATGATTGCAATGCCAAATCCCACAACATCAGGAACAGGATATACATTTTTAGCCACCATGGTTCAATTACTTGGCGAAGAGGAAGCCTATGATTATCTAGAAAAAATGCATAAGCAGACAGGCTTATATACAACATCTGGTAGTACTTCCGGGCGTTTAGTTGGAATGAGAGACTTAGGGGTAGCAATTTTGTTTGCCCATGATGCAGTGAAATTCTTTAAAGAAGGGTTCAATGACATAGTTATATCATTTCCTAAAGAAGGGACAGGCTATGAAATCGGCGCTGTAGCCATAATTAACAACGCACCAGAACTAGAAGCAGCCCAAAAATTCGTAGACTGGACTTTAACCAAACACGCTCAAGAGATGGGAAAACAGGTGGGTAACTATCACATTTTAACTAACAGTGATGCAGTATCACCCCTAGAGGCTTTTCCCCTATCCGAACTAAATGTGGTTAACTATGATCATGAATGGGCAGGTGTTCATAGACAAAGACTTCTAGAACGCTGGAAAAACGATATTTTTAGAAAATAAACAAGGAATACACAAAGAAAATACACTGCATACAATAGAGGTGTTAATATGATTTCCAGTAGACAAAAGACCATACTAGAACAACTAGTCCAGCAACAGGACTTCTTCACTGTAGACCAACTAGCCATTAAACATGAGGTATCTAACCGTACCATCAGAAATGATATATTAAATCTGGAACTATTCCTTAAAGATAATGGAATTGAAATAACTAGACATAGAAAAAATGGACTCAAAATAGAAATTTCCGACGAAAAGTGGCAGGAAATACAAACCACTTTACAAGAAAATTTCGTATACCTCTCCCCTGAGAACCGGTTTAAAGTAATAGCCAAAACACTTCTAAAAAAAAGTGAAATGAATTTTGAAGACTTAATGGAAGAGTTTAAAATCAGTGACAAAACATTGATAGCTGACTTAGCTGAGCTTAAACCTTGGTTTAAAAGAAACTCCTTAGATATAGTAAGGGAAAGAGGTAAAGTAATAGTGAAAGGTAGAGAGCTTGCAAAAAGACAAGCATACTTGCAACTAATCAAAGAGGAAACAACAGGTGAAAAAATCCTTGATTATATTTTAAATGATAAATCGAAGATTATGAACATACTACAGTGGAAAGAATGGTTTCAACCCAAAGAGATTAACTTCTTATTTGAAGTGGTACTAGAAATAGAAGATGCCTTAGCCATCGGATTTACAGATGATGGTTATGTGGCCTTAATTCTGCATATGTATCTATCCACTGAAAGACTAAAAAAAGAGTTTTTTGTTTCCATGGATGATAAGACCCTTAATGAACTGCTAAAAAGCAAAGAGTTTCAAACTGTAGAAAAAATAGTAAAAATGCGTGTGGAACCACACTTCAACATAAAACTACCACCATCTGAAATTGGGTATATAACACAACATGTTCTAACAGCACAAAGAAGTTATGAAAGGGACAAAGAGGATGAGGAATGTTTAGAACTTGCTAAACAGATAGTTATTGAAGTGGAAAAGGTTTTTTCCAAACCCTTGTTGGCAAATAACCAGATAATCAATAACTTGGCTATGCATCTAAAACCAGCAATCTATAGATTTAAGTATAATAAAAAAATATTCAATCCACTATTTGAAGAACTGAAGAAGGAATATGGCCCCTTACTGAAAATTATTAAAGAAAAGACAGATGAACTTCTTCATGAAAAAGGAATTTCCTTTGATGAACACGAAATAAGCTATATCGCCATGCACATAGGAGCAGGCCTTAGACACAATAAGAGCACACCAATCCAACACAATAAAAGGATAGCCATTGCCTGTAGTTCAGGAATAGGCACAGCAAATATTTTAAAAAGAAAACTACAAGATATGTACCCTAATATAAACATAGTAAAAAAATGTTCCTATAAAGACTTAAAGGATTTGACACGGGATAATGTGGATATAGTTATCTCAACCATAGATATATTTTATAACCTTTCAATTCCTTGGCTAAAAGTCTCACCACTTCTGACATCCGAGGATGAACAAAGAATAATCAATGCCCTAGGAAACCCTGAAAAAAACATTGATATGGAATACGATGTGATCCACTCTGTTAATGAGATAATAAAAATAGTTGAAGAACATGGTAAAATAAACAATCGTTTGGAATTATCAAAAAAACTACTAGGTTTTTTTAAAGGATCACCTAGAAATCAACTAACCTCCCATTATTCAAAGGGCATAGAGGAAATTCTAACTGAGGACTCTATCATACTGCAACAAAGCTTGCCTAGTAGTGTTGAAAACATGATTCGCATAGGTACAACACCTTTGGCTAAGCGAGGTCTCATCGGACTAGAATATGAAGAAAAACTAATAAAGATGATAAAAAAACCTAACCATCACTTTATGATAACAAATGGAGTTATTTTCCCCCATGCATCAAATGAAACAGGGGTATGGGGAACAGGAATGAGTCTTGTGACCTTTCAAAAACCTGTAAAGTTTACTGAGGTGGACAGGCCCTTATGGCTTATGATCACTTTAGCTGCAGAAGACGGAGAAAAGCATGTAGATGCGTTGGCCCAATTGATTGATGCACTAAATGATGAAGAATTTATAAGTATGCTTTCAATATGTAATAATCCAAAACAAATAATTAACTGGTTTCAAAAAAGAGAGGGTAGTTTACAATGAAAAAAATTCTAGTTGTTTGTACCAGTGGCTTAGGAACAAGTTTAGCTTTACGTCTAGTTATAGAAAAATTTGTTAGGGAAAATAACATTAAGGCAACTGTAGAACATACTGATATAGGATCTGCAAACTTCATGGGTGCAGACTTAATAGTGGGTGCCAAACAAGTTGTAAACTGTCTGCCTATACAAAATCATGCAGAAACTGTAGCTTTAGAAGATATAGTAAACCATAAATATATAAGGCAAATGTTAATGGACTGCAATACCATTAAAGAATGGATATGGGGAAAAGAGGAGTAGACTATGAATTTTTCAGATGCTATCAGTAGAGGCGTGTTAGGAGAACCTGCATTTTTACTAGGGCTCATTGCCTGTTTAGGTCTAATAATACAAAAACATGGTATCGAAAAAATTATACAAGGAACCATAAGGACCATACTTGGCTATATACTAATTCAAGTAGGAGCATCTGCTGCTGGGGTTTCTTTAGGTAACTTATCTTTACTGATCCAAAGGGGTTTTCAAGTTATTGGGATTATACCCCATAACGAAGTTATTGTTGCCTTGGCACAAATTAACTATGGAAGCTACATTGCCTGGATTATGCTTTTCGGTATGGTGATACACTTACTAATTGCACGGTTTAGTCCCCTTAAATATGTGTTTTTAACAGGTCACCATATGTTATTTATGGCTTCTATGCTTTCTGCTTTACTTGTTGTGTACCCTATGGAGAAATGGCAAATAATCATTATAGGAAGTGGGCTGTTGGCTGTTTCCATGTCAGTTGGTCCAGCTATAATACAACCTTACGTAAGAAAAGTAACCAAGAGTGATGATGTGGCAGTAGGTCATTTTAACAGTTTTGGATTTCTTCTAGCAGGTCTAATTGCATCATGTTTCAAAATTAAGGACAAAGACAAAGAAGAAAAACTGCCTGCCTTTTTCACAAGGATACAGGTTTTCTTCCAAGATCATATAATTTCAACAACTCTATTTATGGTAGGTTTATTTCTAACAGCCAGTTTAGTTGTAGGCTCAGAAAAAGTTGGAGAGCTTTTTATGGACCGACACCCCATAGTAATATCTATAATGCAGGGAACATGGTTTGCTGCTGGAGTATATGTGATACTCATGGGTGTAAGAATGCTTCTTTCCGAAATAGTACCTGCTTTCCAAGGTATCAGTGAAAAGATAGTGCCAAACGCCATAATCGCCCTAGACTGTCCCATACTATTTCCATATGCTCCAATAGCCTCCATATTTGGTTTTCTATTTAGCTTGCTAGGAGGACTATTAGCAATGCTAGTCTTTATATCCATACCTAATCAATACACTATAATCATACCAGGCATAGTTGCTCACTTTTTTTCAGGGGGAGCAGCGGGGGTAATAGCATACACCATCGGTAGAAAAAGAGGACTTGTTGTGGCAAGTATAATTCACGGTTTTGCCATCACTATCCTACCATATTATTTAGTGCGCATCCTTTCTGGATTAGGGTTCGTCAGAGCTACATTTGCTGACTCAGACTTTGCTATCTGGGGATTTATTGCAAAGTGGATACTAGAGAACATATTTAGGTTTTAGGTGAAGCTTAAAACTTAACAGTAAATACATAATCTCGCATAAACTAGGGAAATAATATACGATGTGTAATATATTATAAAACTGGGAGGTTATGGTATGAAACTAACTAAAGAAGAATATCAAAAACTACTGGACATGGTCTATATAGGGGATTGGGTTACTACAAACGATTCATCCGGTGAAGAAAGACCAGATACCCAAGAATATACTAATGCCATTAGCAAATTCCTTTCCTATGCAAAAGACTATGAATTAGAAGAACTAGTGGAACATTATGAAGATGGATTTGAAGTGAGCAGGAAGTTCGAAGATCAGTCTCGGGCACATAACTACATCAACCAATACGAAAATGAAGTTTTCTGGGACGAACTAGTTGAAAGATTAGCAAGGCGTGATATGGCAGCAAAACATGGCAAATCGGTGATAACTAGAGTATATAAAGACGAAAATCTTTTTAATGAACTAGAAACAATCAAACAACAATATGCCCAAGAATTTGAAACCAATGGATTAAAGAATATAAAATTATAGCTACAAAGGATAGAGACAAAAACCTAAAAACAATAAAATCAACTGGGTGATTTACTTACCAGTTGATTTTTTATTGCCAATTTACATGTTTAACGTCATTTCTTTAACCTGGGCAACATCCTTATCACCTCTACCAGAGAGATTCACTATAATGATTTTTTCTTTCGGCAAAGTTTTAACTAAATCTATTATCCTAGCTTTTGCTCCTTTGAAGGAAATCCTAAAAAAGAAGCGAATACATATAGTGAAACTCCTTGAAAGGAATGAGGGAAATGGAACTTTGGGATATATATGATGAGTACAGACAGAAAACACAAAAAAACCATGAACGGGGAAAACCAATGAAACCAGGGGACTACCACTTAGTAGTACATATATGGATAACAAATGATAAAGGCCAATACCTAATTCAAAAACGTCAGCCATGGAAGGAAGGATATCCTGATACATGGGATTGTGCTGCAGCTGGATCTGCAGTGGCAGGGGATAGCAGCAAAGAAGCTGCAGTAAGAGAGACAATGGAAGAAATAGGTGTTAGGATAGAAGAAAAAGACCTTGAACCTTTATTTAGTATAAAATTTTCTCGAGGCTTTGATGACATTTACTTGGTGCGAAAAAATATAAGTTTAACAGAATTAACGCTACAGGAAGAAGAAGTAGCAGATGCTAAATGGGCTACGGAAGATGAGATTAAAGACATGATCAGTAAAGGTGAGTTTGTTCCATACCACTACCTTGATGGGTTGTTGGATTTAGTTAATTCTAAAGTGATAATGAAAAATGCTACAATGGATGATTCTGATGTATTATTTGAACTGCAAAAAAAAGTTTTTATGCCATTGTACAAAAAGTACCAAGATCATAGCACAAGCCCTGCAAATCAGCCGAAAGATAGATTTTTAAGGAGATTTGAACTAGGGGAGTACTACAAAATTTTTTACGAAACAGAGTTAGTTGGTAGCGTTTTTGTCTATTTGAAAGAACCTGGTTTGATGAAACTACATATTATAAACATCCTTCAAGATTATCAAAACAAAGGTATAGCCCAGCAAGTTATGGAACGCTTAGAATTATTGTACCCCCAGGCAAAACAATGGGAATTAGAAACCATAAAATCCGAGGAACGTAACCTTTATCTATATGAAAAGATGGGATATGTCCAACAAGATAATAAGAAAATAATAAATGATAAGCTCCATATTGTCACTTATATAAAAGATAAAGGAATTAAAACAATACAAGGCTACTAAACTGAGTTAATAGTACCCTTGTTATTTTTTGTGGAAATTTGTTGTATGGAGGGACTAAATAGGATATTATTAGGAATGGGAAATAAATTAGCAACGTGGGAGGCACTTAATTGAACAGCAATATAATACTTAAATCCAAGTGGGGAATTTTCATGTATGTTTCTACTATCTTGATCCCAATACTGACATCAATTTTACTTGCAATAGGAGTACTACCCAATTTTGATCAATGGGGGAACGGTGTCACAGGTTTATTTACTGTGATATCTTTTTTGGGTCTAATCCTTATCACCACTTCTATTATAAGCATAGTTAAGATATCAAATATTATTGAAAAAGCGTATGCAAATAGCTTATATAAACCAGAAACTCAATACAATAAAAAGCGTTCTATGACTATCTTTCAGAAGATACTTAAGCTTCAAAGGCAAATGAGGATTATCAGTTTGGAAAACCAAATATTATACGATACAGCCTTGGCCATTCATACATCAACTTCTTTAAGTGAATTATTAGATACAGTTTTGGGAAGAATGAGAACCCACTTAGGTGGAGATTTTGCATATGTATGCATGCTTGAAGGAGGCAGTCTACATATAGAAAAAACTAATAGTTTTGACAAGTCTTCACTGCAAAAATCATCCTTTAGGGTGGGGGAAGGACTTGTAGGGGAATCACTATTAAAAGATCACCCAATAATAACAGGTGATGTTTTAAAGGACCCTAGATATATTAAAGTGTTTGAGGAATGTAAATCCCAACTGACTATACCACTTAAAGTATATAATCAAAAAATAGGTGTATTGGTATTGGGAAGTTTTAAAAAAAATCATTTCAAAAATAAAGATTTACTATTATTAAAAACAATTTCTAGTGAAATAGCTATAGCAATAAATAGTGCTAAATTAACTGAAGAACTTAGGTCTGAAAAAGATCAAATTCATACACTTTATAGTTCAGCTCAGGAAATAACATCTAGCATTGATATATCTGAAGTTATGGAAACAGGAATCAACACCATAACAGAACTTTCAGATGCATAAATTGCTCCCTTATGCTTTATGATGAGGATGAGAAGGTTCTAAAGATTAAAGCAGCAAGAGGGCTAAATCAAGAAAGCATAGATCAAGTCAAACTGAAGATAGGAGAAGGAATAGCAGGAAAGGCCTTTGAGCAAAGTCGCTCAATGGTAGCAGAAAACGGTGATGAGGATCTGCAGTTTCAAAAGATACCGGGACAAAAAGAAAGGTTTAAGAGTATGTATTCCATACCCTTGTTAACAAAAAAAGGATGTATAGGAGTATCAATATCTCCACAAAGGAACCTTTGCTTGCTCAGAAATACAAGCTCATAGAGACTGTAACTAGTCAGTTGGCTAAAGCCCTAGAAAATGCTATAATTCATCACTCAGTGGAGGTCTTAGCAACAACAGACAATCTAACAGGGTTTTATAATAATCGCTACTTTTATGAGGCTTTGGAAAGGGAGATAATCAAAAGCCAAAAAAACAAAACTGAGCTAACACTGGTGACTTTAGATATAGATGACTTCAAAATATTCAATGACAGGTATGGGCACTTAATTGGCGATTATGTACTAAAAGAAATTAGTAATATAATTCATAAAGGTACTAGGGAAAGTGACATACTATGCCGTTACGGTGGTGATGAGCTCTTTATAATTCTTCCTGAAACTGACTCAAAAAGTGCAGCAATTTTGATGAAGAGGATAGTTGAAAATATTGAAAAACACTCTGTAGAAATCGACCGGGAAATTGGACTGGAGTATGAAAAAAACAACGAAAAAAATCAAAAGTCATCCCTTGGGCTTGGACATATCAAAAGCTGGCTAAGTAAGTTTAATACTAAGAAAAAGTTAACAGGGAACATCCAAGTAACAGTTAGTGTGGGAATATGTAGCATAGAAAATATAGACTCAAAATACAGAAATAATAACGACTGTATTAAAACACAATTAATAAAAAAAGCCGACAAAGCTATGCTTGGTGCTAAGCATAAAGGAAAAAACCAAGTGGTAAATGCATAAACATAAGACATAAAAAAGTAGCAGCCTAGTTAGCTAGGCTACTACTTTTTTTATTCGATCATGTAACTTAAAGAAAAATCCTTACCACTAATACCTTTGAACAACTCTCCGTATTTATACAAACCAGAAGGTTTGATTACTTCATCTATTATGAACTTACCGAATTCCTCAGGCTTATCAAATATATCTGCCTCATATTTTTCTTTAAACACCTTAGCCAACATTTCACAGGTTACATCGCCCATGAAGTAGTTATGATAATAAATTGGGTGTGTAGTATGGTGAATCAAAAATGCCCAAGGTGGCTCGCCGCCGAAAGGCTCTTCCCCTAGAAGCTCCTTACGGGTGTTCCAGTATAGTTCATAAATATCTTCTAAGCTTTCAACATCGTGCTTATATAGATTGTGATCAAAGAAGATAGTATTTATAGTCCTAAGGGAGTTAAGCCCCTTATACTCCTTAAGCATGGTAAACTCCTTTTCAACCTTTTCTTTATCATCAAAGAACTTACCATAGAAATTAGGGTCATATAAAAATCCTCCAAACAAGTTGGCGATCCCCTCAGTAACAATACCACTTATACCACGGTTTAAAATCAACTCTTCAGGATCCTTTAAAAAGGAATGCACAGCATGCCCAGTCTCATGTAAAAGCACACCATACTCAAAAAACTTGTTCTTTACATTGGCTAGGATCCTTGAATCCACACCAGTTTCGATGGTGAAGTTATAGCCCCACTCAGATTTATTTGCCCTCGGAAATAAATCATAAGTAATATTGTACTTTGATATATCTATACCAAAAACATCAAATAGCTCTTTAATATTCCCATGATAGTTTGACATATCCACTGCACTATTTAGAGAAGGAGCAATTTTTGAGCTTATATACTGCTCATCCCAAGGCATTATAACATCATCATTTAAGAACTCTTTAGCATACTTTTGTCTCACTTCATTCATCTTAGGAAGAAGTTCATGAAGTTGTGATTTCCAACTATCAAAAATATCCTTATCTAGCTCATTTCGCTCAAGCATATACTCAACAAAATTCTCTGAACCATACTTTTTTGCATACTCTTTTCTCAGCTTAACAAGCTCAATAAATCCACCATCCACCATTGGTTTATTAATTTGGGCTCTAGCAAAAAAAGCAGCCTTACGTCTTTCCCTATCATCATCACTACTTAGTGCCTGTGCAAGCTCCACAGAAGAAACCTGCCTACCTTCGAAACTATACCTAAAAGTATTTAAAGTTTTTGACAGTTCATTGGTTTTAAGCTTAATCTTCATATCCAACTCATTAAGCTCATCAGAAAGATGATAAGAACTAAAAGCACTGTGCATAATTTCCACACGTCGTTTATCAACGGGATCTAAATCTTCATTCATGGCCTCACAAATAATACTATAACTTTCCTTGTCCTTAAAAGCCTCAACCACTTTTTTGTACATATCCTCTATACCGAAATCATACCCCACAGTATAAAGAGTCCAACCTAACTTACTTTGTTCAACCTGAAGCTTATGTAGTTTCTCAGCAATCTCATTAACTTTATTCATAATACTCAACAAAACCACCTCCTAGCTAAATTATACCGTACCCGAAATAAAAATCAATACTGTTTCTACTGTATAAGTAATAAATATAATGACATTTTTTAAAACTTATAAGAATACATTTGCTATTTTGCATATAATTCTACATTATAATTTGTGTTGTTTAAAACAACTAAAGTTATTGAGTGTTTTTTTGCAAAGTTGGTGAATTCTTGATTAGGGAAGTCTGTTATATCTGTTATAATAATTGCTACTTCTCCCTTAGACTCTCTTACAAAATCAAAAAAGCTATTTGTGTAGTGTACAACATATTTACCCCTAGGAAGCCTTTCAGGATAATTAAAGTTATGCTTACAACATTGGATATATATTCGTGGGAAAAAACGTTTCAGCTCACTTATGGATTTTAACACTTTAAGACCTAACTCATTAGACAAATCAACATAAAAATAATCACAGCCATGATTAAGGAATCTCGACAAATGCAATTTTAAGAGTATTATAAGAATTTTTTCATCTGGAAAAGATGATACGTCATTAATTAAGAAACTAGTTATTAAACACTTTTTAAACATTATTATCACCCCATCAAAATAACTCACAGTAATCTAATTATAACAAAGAGGAATAATAAACACAACATTTAGGAATATTTTAAATACCTACTGGGAATATAATATTTCCATAGGGGTGATTAATATGATTAGGATTAAAGAATTAAGAAAAGATAAAAAAATTAATCAACTGAAGTTAGCAATGGATTTAAATATAACTCAAGCATCTATAAGCAAATATGAAATAGGTGCAAGGGAACCTAGTCTAGAGATACTAGAAAAAATGTCTGACTACTTTGATGTATCAACGGACTATATTATTGGTAGAAGCGATATAAAAAAACCAATTTTAAACAAAGAATTAAAAAAAGAAGAAGTAGAATTACTCTACAAGTTTAGGAAACTTACTAGTAGACAAAAGGAACGATTATATGGTTATTTGGATAGTCTAGAAGATGACAATAAAAAGTAATAGCAGAAGAATAATACCAGGGTTAAAAATAGTAATGAAAAAATTAATTCATAGTACAAAAAATAAATATGCAGTTAACAAAGGAGAATGATAATGATAAAAAAAGTAGTATTTTTCGATGTGGATGGCACACTTTTAGAATACATTAAAGGTATGACTAGTCCACTACAATCCACAATTGATGCTATTAAGAAACTAAAAGATAACGGACATGTTGTAGTAATTGCAACAGGAAGGCCTAGACCGTTTCTACCTAAGGAAATACTAAGCATGGATTTCCATGGATACATAACAGCCAATGGAGCGGTGGTAGAAAGAGATAAAGCGCTTATTTATAGTAAGAAAATAGAAAAAGGTATCTTGAAAAAAGCAGTCGAGCTTTTTAAGAAGGAGAAGATAGTATATTTCCTTGAAGGATATCAAAAAGCGTATTTCTCTAGTCTTGAATCTCAAGAAGCTCGGGACTTTTACGAAGTGTTTGGGGTGCCAAGGGAGAATATAACCGATGAGTGGAAACTAGAGGATATAGAAGCTAACAAAATGGTAGTGACAATTAGAGATAAAGATACACTGCAAAGGTGTGTCGAGATCCTAGGAAATGATTTTATCTTTATGAAACACCCAGGGGCATACTCTTATGATGTCTACTTTAAAGACTGCTCTAAGGCAGATGGTATAAGAGAATTTCTCAACTATACTGGCCTAGATATGAAAGACACATATGCATTTGGTGATGGACAAAACGATATAGAAATGATACAAACAGTGGGAACAGGTGTAGCAATGGGTAATGCAAAAGAAGAATTGAAAAGCCATGCAGATTACGTAACTGACGACGTTTTCTCCCACGGAATTGCAAATGCCTTAAAGCATTTTAAGTTAATTTAGTTCTTTGACCCACCAACCAGTAATAGACGGACAGTGCTCCGTACCTGCCCGGACCTTCAAAACTAACCGTATAAACCCTAGCCACAGATCTATATGATTTACATGATCTTAAAGCAAGGGAAATGAAAAGGGCTTAGCCACGGATTTACACTGATTTTCACGGATATCAAAATAAGGGTTGGAGATAAATGCTTAATAGATGGGCTAACTAAGAATGGCTCTCCCAACAGACAGTTGTAGCCAAGGCTTCAGCCTTGGGACCCACGAAAATGTCAATATACTGTAGGGCGCAGGGCTCCGTACATGCCCGGACCCACAAAACCAGTCTTAAAAGGTTTTAGAACATTGTTTAAACCTCAGATTAAAATAAACACCACCCTGTGACATACATATGTTACAGGCAAAGGGTATAATTTATCTCAAAGATCAAACTCAAGGGGTGAATTCTAATGAAAAGTAAAATTATATTACCAATTCTAATAATAGGTCTAACAGCAATTATTGTCCTTCTTGCACTTGGGGGTCAAAGCAAAGAAACCGGTCCTGATTTTACAAGAGACGATGAACTTCGTGCAGCGATCATTGGCTATATAGAATTACAATATAGTGGAAACTGGCATGAGTTTGCAGAACTAGTTACATCAATACATACAATTCTCAACGATACATTGGGCTGGCAAGGGATACCAAATATTACAGTATTAAATAAGGTATCAAAACTTATAGATGACCTCGAACCTCTGATAGATAACATTGGCTACGAACCACTAGCAGAAGACCTAAATGAATTAGTAGCAATTGTTAGAAGGCTACCTGCAAAGGAAAGAACACAAAGTTGGTTAGATGCCCATAGGATAATTCACGACCTAGATTACTTTGTCATAAACCCAGATAGACCAGCTCAAGTAAGAGACTACTGGGGGGTAACAAAAACCATACCAGCCCTACGGGAATCCAGTGGCGGACAACATTAAAAACCCGACTTAGCAGCGGGTTTTTTCTTAACCTCTTAATAGAAAAGTTTCTGTGTTGGCTAGGAAATTGCTTTAAAACTAATGATAAAACAGTAAAATAGGAGGTATAACATGCAAAATGCAAAGTTCACCTTGGTAACAGAAGTTTTATCATATGGCGAAGTGGGATATGCCATAATTTGTGAATATCAAAATGTGATTAACACGGAGCTACTTTCAAAATCAACATTTACAGTGGAAACAAAGGTAGATGGAGAACTGAAACCTAGAACTATTACTAATATCTATACAAACAACCAACCTAGACTCACATATGAACCAACTAAAGGTAGTTACATAATCATTGAATTAGACCCTACTGATCCTCACGCCAGCACCCTTGACTTCGACTCTCAAAAATTCCTCACAGTAAAAAAAGATATAGAATACTACATAACACAAACAAGTGACATAAAAACAGACGATGGTGAAATAATTGTAGCAAATCATCAAAAGTTCAAGCACCAGGATATAATGACACTTATAGTAGATGATTTTGAGCACCTAACACATAGTGATAAGTCAGGAAATGAGCTACCATACTCTATTTATAAACCTGTAATAAAACAACAAGAAAAATACCCACTTGTCATTTTCCTACACGGAACAGGGGAGAGGGGTTATGGGGATAAGTTGCAGCTCCTAGGAAACGAAGGGGCTATAGTATGGGCAAAACCTGATGTGCAAAAACGCAATCCCTGCTTTGTGCTAGCTCCCCAAGCTCCATATGCGCAAGTTCTCAATGCATACTGGACAAAAGAACCAATCTTTAGTCTAGTAAAAGATCTTATTACTAAGACAATTGAGGAGCAACCAATTGATCCCAATAGGGTATATATAACAGGGATATCAAATGGTGGTGTAGGTACATGGTATCATCTGAGAGAAAATCCTGACCTATTTGCAGCTGCAGTCCCCATATGTGGTTTTACTAAATATGATGATGAATTCTTCATCAAAAGGTCACCTGTTATTGATGATAAAACAGTTGTAGTTTTGAAGGATAAACCAATCTGGGTTTTCCATGCTGAAGATGACCCATTAGTTGACGTGAAAAACGGAAGAAAAATAGTTGAAGCAATTAAAAATGCTGGTAACACAAAAATTCATTACACAGAGTATCCAAAGGGGCAAGTTCAGCCAAACGGACACCTCTCATGGGTTTTAGCATACAAAACCCAAGAAATGATAGACTGGTTATTTAATCAAAAAAGATAAAAAATAACACCTAAGACAAAAAGTCTTAGGTGTTATTTTGATGAAGATGCACAACTTGTCAAGTCATTAATCACTAAATAAACCATTCCCCACCTTAAAAATATTTGTTATAATATAGATAGGCATTTATTTAAACTGTACGATAACAGTGAATTTAATCACAAAAGGGAGGGGTACAAGTGATCAATATAGAAAAACTAAAATCCATAACCACCACCCTTGGAACTAGGAACAATAGCAAAGTCCTAGAAGAAGAAATATATTACAATACCGCTAAAAATTTTGGAACAAGACTTAATATAACAAGTTTTGATATGCTAACTGAAAAAATGTCTGAGTTAGGCATAGGACAGGTACGCATAACACTAATATCAGATAGTAAAATAATAGTCCAACTTCATGAATGTTTTACCTGCGGTGAAATGGAATACAGGGGAGAATCTATATGCTACTTTGAAGGTGGGATTCTAGCAGGGGCAATCAGTAGTATACTTGGTCGAAACATGGATGCAGTGGAAACTAACTGCCATGCCCTAGGGGACAATTATTGTGAATTTAAAGTAACTCCTGAAAAAATACAAGAAACTGATTTAGACATAAACAAAAAAGATGACAACATGGTAAATTTAGCTCTTCATTCTTTAAGGCTTGCTAAAAACTACAGCAGAGTAGAGCACAAAACTAAGGAATTTCACTATAAAAATCAAAGGTTAAACCAAGCACTAAAAAGAGCATTGGAAATAAACAACTCCAACAAAACTATTTTGGATAATATGCCAAATTTCTTAGCAATGATAGATAACAATGGAGTTGTAATAAAAATTAACAAGCAATACAGTGAATTTCTTAAAACCTCATCAAGTGAGATTGAAAATAAGAATGTGAATACCCTTGGATGGAAATCAAAGTACAAGGATGTATTAAACAATGGAAATTCAGAAATTTGGCAGGAACAAATCGGAAAAGAAGAGTTCATAATCTTTGAAAGTCCTGTGACAGAAGGAAATGGTGTTCTAAGACAACTCATACCAACTGACTCTGAGTTTGTAAAACTAATGTTTGACAAAATCTCCTTCCTAGAGAGGGAGATGAAATACTATAAAAACAAAGCAGTTGCAAAGAGTAGTGAAACAACGAGTATAGATGATTTATCTGTATCTTCACAAAGTATGAAAGAAGTAATCCCCTACATGAAAAAGGTTTCTAAAACAGATGCCACTGTTCTGCTGAGGGGAGAGAGTGGTACTGGAAAAACAATGTTCGCTAAAGCTATCCATAAAGAAAGCCACAGAAAAAATAGCCCATTTATTTGTATAGATTGTACTACAATCCCTGAAAACTTCTTTGAGGCAGAGCTTTTTGGATACGAGCCAGGTGCTTTTACAGGAGCCAACAAAAATGGGAAAATTGGAAAGTTAGAGCTGGCCCATGGAGGAACAGTATTCCTCGATGAGATAGGAGAGATACCATTAGAAACACAAGCAAAGCTTTTGCGTTTCCTTCAAGAAAAAGAATTCGAGAGAATAGGTGCCATATCAACAAAAAAGGTAGATGTCAGAATTATTGCTGCCACAAATCAAGACCTAGAAGTAATGATTAGTAACGGCAAATTTAGAAAAGACCTATACTATAGGCTCAATGTAATCAACATAAACCTTCCTCCTTTAAGGGAGAGGTTAGAGGAGATTCCTGCATTAGTAGATAAAATACTCCTAGACTTCTGTAAAGAAGTGGGACTAAACATAAAAGAATTCCAAGAACAGGGGCTGAAAGAACTTATACACTACCATTGGCCAGGCAACATCAGGGAACTTGAAAACCTTGTAAAAAGGCTGGCGATAAATAGTGAACATAGTACAATAACAAAGGAAGAAGTTGTAAAAGAAATTCAAAAAACCAAAAAAAATGTAAATCTGGGGATAAACAATCCCGTTACAGATTTAAAAGAGCTAACAGAAAAAGACCAGATTCTAAAAGTTTTAGAGGAACACAACTTCAACAAGACTTCAGCAGCAGACGAGTTAGGTATAACAAGACAGACTCTGTATAATAAAATAAAAAGATATGAAATTGAATGTTAACTGAAAGTGTAAAAGTGTCAAATAAATTTTACAATTGTAAAATTTATTTGACACTTTTTTATTCTACATTACATTTTTTGTAGCTATTGCAGTACTTTTTACCTTGGCATAAAAATTGCGTTTATATATTGGTAATTACAATTTTCTAATATGACCTTCAAAAAAGGAGTGGTTCTATGAAAGTATCAATTGAGTCAAAGGTTAAGTTTCTAGCTACAAATCCAGACCTCTGTCTAGGATGCAGAAGCTGCGAACTAGCCTGCGGTGCAGGTAAAGCGGCAAAATACACCCCTGAAGAAAGAAACTCTAAACGACCCATAGTACCTAGCATAATAGTTACTCAAGCCCAAGGCCTAAACAAAAAAATCCCAGCATACTGCAGGCACTGTGAAAACTCCTTTTGCTTGCAGCTATGTCCAGCCAAAGCTATCACCCGCGAACATGGTGCAGTGAAAATAAATGACGACAAATGTACAGGCTGTGGCATCTGTGAACAAGGCTGCCCCTACGGAGTAATAACAATGACTTCATATAAAGTAAATGAAAGAACTAAAACCCTAGCAAACAAATGCGACCTATGTTTAGACAGACAGATAAATGACAGAACACCACTATGCTACACAGCATGCCCAACAAAGGCAATAACCCTACACTCCTAAACAGTTGCAACCAACCCCCTAATCACACCATTGTAGCCCATCCCTTTAGGGTGGGCTGACCACCACTGGCAACAATATTACAGTAGGGGCAGGGCTCCGAACCTGCCCGGACCCACAAAAATAACCCAAGCTTCACTTCAATTCTTGGAAAGTCAATGTTTAATAAAAAAAGGGAGGATTCAAAAATGAGCAAATGCCATAACCTTTCAAACCAATGCCTAATAGATAAGGCACAAAACGAAAAAATCGATCTAGTTTGGGATCGTTACGAAAAAATGCTACCCCTTTGCGGATTCGGAGAAAAAGGAATCTGCTGTAGAATATGTATGAAAGGACCATGCCGTATAGATCCATTTGGCAACGGTCCACAAGAAGGAATATGTGGTGCCAATGCAGACACCATAGTTGCTAGAAACCTAGTGAGAATGATGGCAGCAGGAGCTGCATCCCATGCATCCCATGGTAAAGAAATAGCTAAGACCCTACTAAATGTAGGTAGACAAACAGCTAAAAACTACTCCATTAAAGACCCAGAAAAACTAAAAGCCATAGCAAAAAATATAAACATTGATATTGAAGGCAAAGATATCCACCAAATAGCTCGGGAAGTAGCATATGAAAGTCTAATGGACTACTCCCGTTTCGAAGAAGATACATGCACATGGTTAACTAACACAATAACCAAGTCAAGACTAGAAAAACTAGAAGGATTAGGTGTAGCGCTAAACAATATCGAATCATCTGTAGCAGACATCATGTCAAGGACACACCTAGGTACAGACGCAGACCCAATAAACCTACTACTAGCAGGTATGAAAACATCCCTAGGTGACTATACAGGCATGCAGATTTCAACACATCTATCAGATGTTCTATTCGGAACACCAGAACCTGTAATAAGTACTGCAAATCTAGGTGTTATCAAAAAAGACGCTGTAAACATAGCAGTACACGGCCATAACCCATTATTAAGTGAAATTATTGTAGATGTTGTTGACGAACTAAACCATGAAGCTATAGCTGCAGGAGCCACTGCAGGTATCAACATAGTTGGTGTATGTTGTACAGGTAATGAAGTACTTCTAAGAAGGGGTATTCCCATGGCATCAAACTACCTGTCCCAAGAACTTACAATCCTAACAGGTGCCTTAGAAGCAATGGTTGTTGACGTACAATGTATCATGCCATCATTATCTAAAATTGCTTCATGTTATCATACAAAAATGTTTACAACCATGCCAGAAGCTAAAATCCCAGGAGCTACCCACCTAGAACTACACGACGAGCATGCCCTAGAAAATGCAAGAGATATTGTTCGTCAATCCATCGAAGCATTCAAAAGAAGGGATGAAAGTAAGATACTAATACCAGAAGAGAAAAGCAATATTATAGCAGGTTTTAGTACTGAATCCATCGTAAACCTACTGAGCAAAATAGACAGTGAAAAACCACTACGTCCAATAATAGACAATATAGTCAACGGAAACATCCGTGGAGTAGTGCTATTTGCAGGATGTAACAACGTAAAAGTCACCCAAGACTATAACTTTGTGCACATGGCAAAGAAATTACTTGAAAACAATATCCTAATCCTTGCAACAGGCTGTGGAGCTGGCGCATTTGCTAAAAACTCACTAATGAACTCCGAAGCCACCAAAGAGTATGCAGGAGAAAGCCTAAAAGCTGTACTGACACTTCTAGGAAAAGAAGCAGGACTAGATGTTCCCCTTCCACCAATCCTTCACATGGGATCCTGTGTAGACAACAGTAGAGGTGTAGATCTTGCAGTAGCCCTTGCAAATGAACTGGGTGTTGATCTAAACCAACTACCACTAGTTGCATCAGCTCCTGAAGTAATGAGTGAAAAAGCCATAGCCATCGGTACATGGGTAACAGGACTAGGAGTTCCAGTTCACATCGGACTTATGCCTCCAGTTGAAGGAAGTCCCCTTGTGGCAAATGTACTAACTGAAGGGTTAAAAGATGTTGTTGATGGGTACTTTATAGTAGAAGGAGACCCACTTACAGCTGCGGATAAACTAACCCAAGTAATTGAAGAAAAGAGAGCGGCACTAAACATTCCTTCTGCAGTGAAGGAGGAAAAATAAATGAACTTTGATCTAACACAGTACGACAACATCAAGAACTGTCCTAAGTGCAAAGAGCCGATCAAGTCAATAAAGCTTAGCTATATACAGAAGAAAATAGAAAATATAACGGAAGATCAACTAGAAAATCTAAAACTCTGCAGCAGGTGTAAAAGAATGAACTACACTCAAGACTAAGGAGGAATTCCATGAAAATAGCCGTTACAGGAAAAGGTGGTGTGGGTAAAACCACAATATCAGCCATGATGGCGAGAAGACTGGCGGAAAAAGGATACAAAGTCCTAGCAATAGATGCCGATGCCGATGCAAACTTTGCAGCAGCCCTGGGCATAGAAATCAAAGAAGAGAACATTAGACCCATATCGGAAATGAAAGAACTAGTGGAAGAAAAAATGGGCTCAGGAGAAGGAGCACAAGGCCTATACACACTGAACCCCTTTGTGGGCGATATCCCAGAACGTTTCTCACTGCATCACAAAGGTGTGGACTTCCTAGCCGTAGGAACAGTAAAAACAGGTGGATCAGGCTGCTACTGCGCTGATAATAAACTCCTAAAAAGACTGCTAAACCATATAGTCCTAAAAAGAGAAGAAACAGTAATCATAGACATGGAAGCAGGGCTAGAACATCTATCTAGAGGAACAGCCCAAGGTATAGACGCATTTATAGTGGTGGTAGAACCAGGACAAAGAAGTCTAGAGACAGCAGTAAACGTACAAAAGATGGCTAAAGAAATAGGTGTAAACAAAGTTTACGCCATAGCAAACAAAGTCAGAGGAGAAGAAGAGCTGGACCTAATCAAGACCTACCTCAAAGACATAGAACTACTATCCCACATCCCATACAACACAAACATCTCCCTGGCAGATCTACAAGGAAAATCCCCTGCAGACCTAGCAGACCAACAAACTATCAACACAATAGATACAATCATAGAAAAATTGAAGTAACAAAAAGGGCACTCCGTCAAAGAGTGCCCTTTTAATATTACTTAAGCAAAGGTTAAACTTCCAAGACTTTAGCTAGGAGCTAACCTTCAACAATTGTACAGTAGAAATTCACCATGGGCTGCTGCACAGGCCATATATACTTAACTAAACTGTCATACTGATTTACTACTGCTGGGTCAAAATCAACGGACCATCCTTAGTAATAGCTATGGTATGCTCATACTGAGCAGACAACTTCCCATCTAGAGTCCTAGCTGTCCAGCCATTACCATCCATCTTTGACTTCCAAGTTCCTACATTGACCATAGGCTCTATGGTAATTACCATACCCTCTTGTAATCGAATCCCCCTACCAGGTTTGCCATAATGCAAAATGGTTGGTTCTTCGTGTATGGTTTTACCAATACCATGACCAGTAAACTCTCGAACCACACTAAAATTATTGGCCTCCACATAACTTTGGATAGCATGACCAATATCCTGAGCCCTATTTCCAATCTTAGCCTGCTCAATTCCCTTATAAAGTGAAGCCTCAGTAACCTCAAGTAACCTCTTTGTATCCTCAGTGATTGAACCCACAACATGGGTCCATGCAGAATCCGCCAAAGCGCCGTTCAGATTAACAACACAGTCAATAGTCACGATATCACCTGATTTAAGTGGGGTTTCTCGGGGAAAGCCATGACAGATTTCATCATTTATAGAAGCACAAGTAGCAAATTCATAACCCCTATACCCCTTCTGCTCAGGGGTAGCACCATGTGCTTTAAGATAATCCTCCACAAACCTATCTATATCCATAGTAGACATGCCAGGCTTAATGGCCTTAGCAATCTCCCTATGGCAAGCTGCAAGTATCTGACCTGCTTTATACATATTGCTAATCTCCCGTTCGCTCTTTAATATAATCATAAAGATCTCACTCCTTACCTCGAATATCCAATAATTACTATTATATCATAATGTACTAAACCACGAAAAGCATCAGGCATACATAAACCCAACCATAAATCCCTTGTAGGGTCGTCGTATACCTCCCTGACTACATAAATAGCATTCATGAATACCCTTACAAACTTAGAGTCTAAGTAAATGTATAACAACCACCCCCAATGACAAAATAAATAAGACTCAAAATTTCCAATTCACCCTTACTGCCCTTCGCACCAGAGATGAGATCTGCGACCAATAAGAAAGGAGTTTCCACATGCTACTAAACCTATTAACAGGCATAGGCCTAAGCACAGCTACTGGTTTTCGGGTATTTATCCCCTTACTAACAATGAATCTAGCCACATATTTTGGTTACATACAACCACCACAAAACCTAGAGTGGATAACATCACCTCAGGCTCTTATAATTCTAATAATAGCTACAATAGTAGAATTTATTGCCTATGAGATTCCATGGTTTAACAACATAGTAAACATGCTAAGTATCCCCTTTGCCACAATAGCTGGGGTTATTCTAACAGCATCGTTTTTAACTGACATAAACCCAGTCCAGCAATGGGCCCTTGCCATAATAGCTGGTGGTGGCACTGCACTGGCAACAGACATATTTAGTAACACAGCACATGTGGCACTGACAACAACCACAGCAGGGACTGCAAACCCAGCCCTTGCCCTAATAGAAACAATTATAACAATAATCATATCCATAGTAGTTATAATAGCCATCACAATACCCATAGCCCTAATCATAATCCCAATTGTAATCAAAATCTTTAGGTCTACAGTAAAGAAAAAGAAGAAAGTTACAGTAAGATGAGGCAGGGCTCCGAACCTGCCGGGACATACAAAACTTAACCCAAATCCAAAAAGTATAACAATTGTACAAAAATGTACCCTTTCCTTTTATTGACAGTAAATTGGGAGCATGATAACATTTACCCAACAAGTGGGAGTGGGTGATAAAAATGATGATCATTACACCAGACAATATTGTTGAATATATCCTGAAAAATACGGACTTATTTAGTTCAGAGCCATTGCTAGTAGAAGATATAAGTGATTATAATCCTGAAGAAGAACTAGAAGGCTTTGTAAACTACATATACAGGGTTTATAACCAGGAAAGATCAGTTATCGTTAAACAGGCAAGACCTTATTTAAAATGTTTTGGAGAAAGCTATGCCCTAACACCTCTGCGTAACCTTTTAGAACATGAAACCCTTAGACTAAGGGGTGAAATAATTCCTCAATTTACACCCAAGACCTTCTACATAGATAAAGAAAATAATATTTTCATCATGGAAGACCTCTCTTACCTTAAGGTAATGCGTTTTCAGTTAAATAAAATGCTTTACTTCCCTAAGTTTGCCAAACAAATGGGAGAATACCTAGCAAAATCAAATTTCTACACATCTGAGCTGTATCTAGAACCTGAAACCCACAGACTACTACAAGCATCATTTATAAATGTTAACATGCGATCTATTATGGAAAATGTCGCCTTTATTAGAGGAGCTTTTGGAGATATTGATTACAATACACCCAATAAAAAGCTACTAAATGTATCTGAGCTAGTATGGTCAAAGGATGAAATTATTTTAGAGTGTCACAAAATGAGAGACATCTTTATGAAAAGAGGCGAATGCCTCATCCATGGAGACTTACATACTTCAAATATCTTTATAAATAGTGATCAGATAAAAATAATTGATATGGAATATACCTTCATGGGCCCCTACTCCTTCGACATGGGTTACCTATTGGCAAACTTCATCTCACAGTTCTCAGCGTTTACCTTTAAGTCAAACATAGACCAAGAAAAAAGAGAGAGCTACTGTCTTTACTTATTAAGTACAATCAAAGAAATATACACCAACTACGTATACTACTTCAACCAATGTTGGGAAAAGGATGTTAAAGATACCTATAGACACGTAAAGGGTTATAAAGAATCGATTTTAGATAACTTTCTATCTGAAGTTATTGGCTTTACTGCTTGCGCAAACTTGAACAGACTCATATCCCTTACAGGCTATCCTGACTATGATGTCATAGAAGACGAAACAGACAAATCCAATGCCCAAGGGTTATCCATTGCAATCGACCAATTTATACTTCTTAACAGAAATAAAATTAAAACCATAGACGAATTGATCCAAACCATTGTAGAAATAAGAAAAAAATTTATGGAAAATAGAAGTTAAAAAAACTCCCCTAGCTGCCCAAAGACAGCAGGGGAGTTTCTATATCTAAAATCTTACTCAACAACAATCAAGTCCTTAGTAAATTTATTTAGCACCTCACAGCCATCCTCAGTAACCATTACTAAGTCTTCAATCCTCACACCAAAATCACCAGTAAGATAAATCCCAGGCTCGATGGAGAAAATCATACCAGGTGCCACACAATCCGTATTAACAGAGGATACATCGCCGAAATCATGTACTTCGATGCCAATGGAGTGTCCAGTTCTATGGGTAAAATACTTACCATATCCCTTTTCCTCTATATAGTCACGGGCTGCAGCATCGATATCACAAAATCTCACCCCAGGCTTTATAACTGAGATGGCCCGTGCATTGGCTTCCCTTACGATATTGTAAACCTCCCTAGCCTTAGGGGAAACAGACCTATAAAAAACTGTACGGGTCATATCAGAGCAATAACTGTTATACTTCGTACCAATATCTATAATAATGCTATCTCCTTCTTTTAGAACAGAGTTGTCAGGACCATGATGGGGATCCGCCCCATTGGCTCCATAGGCAATAATAGGACTGAAGGAGGGACCCTCTGTACCCAATTCCTCATATATACTAAGTAGCTCTTGGACCACTTTTTTTTCTGTATATTCACTTGAAATTAACTCTACAACCTTACCCATGGCAGCATCATTTAAGGTTGATGATTTACGCATCAAATCCTTTTCTGTATCATCTTTCATTGTTCGGATGCCATCTATAATAGGAGAACCATTTACATAAGTACAATCAGACTTTACAGCCATTAGCTCAAGCAAAAACCTAGCAGGCCAGTTTTTATCAATACCTACAGTGCCAGTATCAACATGTTTTGCCACTAACTCCACAGACTTATCAGTATCCTTAAACCATACTTTCACCACACCTAAATCCTCATATACAGGGAAGAGCTCATTGATAAATAACCTATGTTCCCCTTGATCATTTAAATAAAGAACCAACATACGCTCACCTGGGTGAATCCACTTGCCCAGTAGATAGAATATGGATGGGGGATCTGAAACAAGCATCTGAGGGATATTTTGCTCCTTCATTGCCTTCAAAACTTTTCCTATACGTTCTTTATGCACATACCTCACTCCTTTGATTAGTGATGCGAAATTTCTCTACTTATACAATTTCGAGATTGAGAACTATATTCCCTCTATATAATACTGTACAATTACACAAATAATTCAACCAGTTTGATACACAACAAACATTTGCCCAAAACCCTAGTTAGTGATAAAATTTCTACAGGCAAATCCTATTACTGATGGCCTCAAGTCCTATATAACTACATTGAAATCTAACACAATATATAAATACTTTTAGGGGGAGAACCATGTACATACTTTCAGTGGATTTTGGAACATCATCAGTCAAAGCTGCAATACTCAATGAAAAGCTAGAAACCCTTGTATGGGCAAAGTCAGAGTACCAGTTTAACGTATATGACAATGACAAAGTAGAGCTAGATCCAGAATTAGTTTTTACTGGTTTTATAGATTGCACAAGGAAAATGAAGGAATACATCCACAAGGTGGAACTTGTTAGTTTTGACACATTTTCGCCATCAGTGGTACTGATGGATAGAGAAGGGAACGCCCTTTACCCTGTGATTACACATCTAGATAGAAGAAGTATGAAGCAAAGTCAAGAGATTTGTGAAGTCATGGGAGAAGAAGAGTATCAAAAAATCACAGGAATTCTTCCCTTCATAGGCGGTGCCTCAATTACATCAATGATGTGGATGAAAGAAAACGAGCCAGAAATCTTTAACAACGCATATATGCTAGGTCACTATAATACCTACATTTATAAAAAACTCACGGGCATATGGGCCACAGAATATGTAAACGCTTCTATGATGGGCTTATATGAAACAGTAAAAGAAACAGGATGGTCAAAGGAAATCTGTGAAACCTTCGGTATTCCCATGAAGAAACTTCCTGAAGTTTATCAAGCAGGTTCTATACTGGGTCATTTGCGTAAAGAAATAGCAGAAATTACAGGACTTAAAGAAGGAATACCAGTTGCCCTTGGGGGCAATGATGCGGCAACTGCTCAAGTGGGAGCTGGGAATACTAAAGTAGGTGATGTACTGCATATCTCAGGAAGTAGTGAAATGGTATCCATACTCACTGACAAACCCATAGTAAACAAAAAATACTATCTGAGAAAAGCTGCAACCCCAGGCATGTGGCAAATATTTGCCATAACAGTGGGTGGTTTTGCAATCGATTGGTTTAGAAAAGAATTCTATAGCGAGATGGATATAAACCAATTTTACAACACCTATCTAGTAGATATTATAAAAAACAGGTTAGACAATAAGACCGTAGAATTTATGCCCTACCTTGCTGGAGATAGGCAGAGTCTAGAAAAGAAAAGAGGAGCCTTCACTGGGCTTACCCTTGATACAACCAGAGAGGATATGCTTGTATCCATACTAATTGGTATGCATAATCCCGTTATTGAAACTATTAAACTTGCCCAAGAATTTATGGAGCTAAACAAAAGGATTAAAATAACCGGTGGACTCACAGGAGAAGAGTACATTTCCCTCAAAAAGAAAATATTTAAAGGATTCCAGTATGAAATAGTTGACGACTGCCCAATAATAGGGAACGTAAAACTCGCCCTTATGTGTTAATGATACTATAACAAACCCTTTGCTGTTGGGTTACAGCAAAGGGTTTGTGTCGTTCACGGAGCCATAAAGATCTTCTTGATTAAATAAGTTTATAAAAATTTTACTAAGTTGTATTGATACTATTTTCACACTGTGATAAATTAGGAGCAGAGCCAATAATCTTAGACCTCTTAACGAAAGGTAGAAACAAAGTAGCTATAAAATTGTAATGTGAGGGAAAATAATGAAAAACAACATGAAGAATCTTATAATTCTAATAATGATTTTAACAATGGTCATGGGTTTGTCTTCAAACATGACATACGCGCAGCAAAACAATGGCGATACAGAAGAAACTGTTCAAACTGTGGAGGAAGAAAATGAGCCTGATACTGATGAAAACGAAGAAGAGGAAGTAGAGCCTGCAAAAGGGTTTGTTTCAGTACGCTATGTAGATGAAAGTGGTTCTAACATTAGTGAGATCACTGTGAAGGAGCTTGGTTTAGGGAAGCATTACATCGAATCAAAAACCATAGCTGGCTATGAACTTATCAGCCCAATAACTCAATCTGTTACCCTAGAAGAAGCTGGGCAACAAAAAGAAATTGTTTTCCAGTATAAAAAGCAGCAGCCAGAACCTCAACCAGCGCCTGCTCCGGACCCAGTTGATGAAACAGACACCGAAGAGAACCAGCCAGAGCCAGAACCAGAACCTGAAGCAGCGGTAGAAGGTATCACCATGGTTGCCCAACCATATAAAACAACGTATCGTATAGGTGAAGAAATAAACTTAGATGGACTAGTGATCTACAGAGAACTGAGTAACGGTGAAGAAGAAGAGGTACCCCTAGAAGAGTTAACTGTCACAGGCTTTAACAGTGAAGAAGCCCAAGAAGATCAACTAGTTACAATCTCGTATAACGGATACACTGCTGAGTTTACTGTAACCATAGAGGAAGGAGAATCAAGAGGTTTTTTTGCCCGTGTTCTTCCTATGGTGCTAGCTATAATTGTAATTGCTCTTTTAGCAGTGGGAACAGTAGTACTAGTAAAAAGAAATAAAAACAAAAAAACAGAAAAACAAGATAAACCCAAGGATAAAATCACTAAAGCACAAAAGAGGAAAAGGATAATTATCATTACAGCAATAGTACTTGCTCTCTTATTAGTAGTAGGCTATGTAACTGCACTATACCTACTAGGGCGTATGGAAAGGGAGAAAATTCCCCAAGACGATGACTCCCTAGGAATAGAAAAGGGAACAGGAGTTAAAGGCATTACCAACATAGCCATTTTTGGAATCGATTCTGAAGATGGCATGAAGGGTCGAAGTGACTCTATCATGATTCTAACCCTCGATGAAAAGAATGATAAAATAAAAATAACCTCAATAGCCAGAGATTCCTATGTTGACATACCAGGACGTAAAATGGATAAAATCAACCATGCCTATGCCTTTGGTGGCCCAGAGCTTGCGATAAAAACAATAAATCAAAACTTTGGGCTAGACATCCGACACTTTGTATCAGTTAACTTTACGTCAATGCCAGCAATCATCGATGCTGTAGGTGGCGTAGAAGTAAAAATCACAGATAGAGAAGCCAGGGAAGTTCCAGGAATCAATAGTGGCGGAACCCATTTATTAAATGGACAACAAGCCCTTCGATTCTCAAGAATCCGTAAAATAGACTCTGACTTTGAAAGAAGTAGAAGACAAAGGGATGTAATGGAGTCTGTCATAAAAGCAGCTTTTAAAACACCAGTAACTTCCTACCCCGGGATGCTCAATAAAGTCCTTCCACACCTTACCACAAACCTAACATCAAACCAAATCCTAAGCATGGGTGGAAGAGCTGTCATGAACAATATCAGCACAATAGAACAAGTACAGTTTCCTCCAGCTTCCATAGCAAAAGGACAAATAGTAAATGGTGTATGGTATTACGTATTTGATTTAAATGAAGGATCGAAAAAACTAAGCGAATACATCTTTCAGGACATACCTATAAATTAAAAGCTATAGCGTTATCTTCTGCTTTGGTATAAACACCAAGTAGTACTAACACAAAGTAAACAAGAGATCCTACATAGGCGAGGGCACTGAAAATCTTATGTATTTCATTTAAACAGAATAACTTGTACTAAAAAAAAACGACTCTCTATTCAAAATTTGAATCTAGAGTCGTTTTTTAATGATTATGCCATTTTTTATTTCGCTTATTCTTAATCCATTATTTTTAAAATTCTTTTTAGGTTTACCGTAAATATTGACATAGCTCCCTGCATCTCCATGCCAATTAGACCCGAGGATTTTGAAACATCATACCCGTGTCTATGTTTTAATTCACTATTTTTTGCTTCTATTTTATAGCGCTCTTTAGATTTTTCTTTAAAGTAATCACTTTCTTGGAATTTCGCCTGCTCGGTATGTTCGTCAGATTTGATGCTTACGGAATAGGTCTTACTTTTAGCTCCAGATTTATAGCACCCTTCTTTTAAATGGCATACCTTACACTTTTCTATATCAAAATAGTATGTGTCTGTTTGATTAGTGGAAAATTTTTTCTTCCCTTGGCGAGCTTTACGTATAGCCATATGGCCAGCCTTACATATATACATTCCAGCATCTTTATTAAAATCGAATTCATCTTCTTTTTTTCGGAAACCTTGTGTTACAGATGGGTTTAATTTGGCGACTAATTTTATTTTTTTCTCTTTTGTATATTCAATGTTGCCTTTTTCAGAATATGCAGCATCACCGATAACAGTTTCAACTTTCATCCCAGCTTTTACACTTTTTTCTATCAGTGTTTCTAATTGTTTCCCATCATTTTTTTCTCCGGTTGTAACTGTTGCAGCTGTAATAATTCTTTCTTCGCTTATGGCAATATGGGTTTTGTAACCAAAAAATGATGTATCGGCACTTTTATGACCTATTCTTGCATCTTGATCCTGAGATATTTGTAAGTGTTCAATATCATCAGCAACTGATTCTTTTAAAAGGTTCAATTGTTCCTTTACTTTTGGATATTGAGCAAAAGCATCTTCCTTTTCAACCACCTCAATAAGCTTGTGGCAATAGTCTATTTCAGCTTCTAAGGCATCTGTTGTGTTTTTGGTAGGAAATTTATCCTTCATAGTTTCATCTATCTGATAAATAACTTTTCTCAGCTTTTTAGACCGATCCATCAGAATTTCTCTGGGGGATTTTTGATTGTAGCGCGCTCTTGTGTGGGTGGCATCCACGATAATGGATTTACTTTTGATGATTTCCTTTTCAATGGCTATTTCAACAGTTTTATTGATAAGCATATCCAATAAGTTTATATTTTCTAAGCGTAGTTTTCGAAATTTCGTAAGAGAACTTGGCTCTATCACCGACTCTTCAGGAGCCATATTTAGAAAATACTTAAAGGACATGTCATATTTTGAGCGTTCCACCACATCTACATCCGACAAGTCATAAATCGTTTTTAGTAATAAATACTTAAACATGCGAATGGGATCGATAGCATTTCTACCGTTATTATGGCAATATTTATCTTTAAGCTCACCATAAACAAAAGAGAAGTCGACCAGATCATTAATTCTACGGAGTAAATTTTCCTTTGGAACGACCAAATTATATATCTCCATATATGGACTTAAAATCATTGACTGTTGATTTTGTATCATAGCACCCACCCAATTCTTAATTGATACTTCAATTATACAGCAAAAAAAGCATAATTACCTTAGTGTTTAAGGAATTATGCCTTTTTTCGCTTTGAAGGGACTTTTTCAGTGCCCTCACATAGGCTCTCTTGTTTTTTATATATACCTTTTATAACAATAAAACTACTAAATCATTTCCTTTTTAAAAGAAATAGATTCCTAATTGTAGGAAATGTTTACTGGCAATATAATGAGACTATAAAATAAAAAGGGGGTATTTATAAATGAGTGTAAAAAAAATGAGTGCTTGGGAGTTCTTTCAAACCCTTGGGAAAACTTTTATGTTACCAGTTGCCCTATTGGCAGCTATGGGTATCTTGTTAGGAATTGGTTCTGCTTTCACAGGTGGAACAACTATTGAAATGTTTCCTTTTTTAGGGGCACCTTTCTTACAACAATTATTTAATTTTATGATTAGTATAAGTTTAGTTGCTTTTTCATATTTACCGTTGTTATTCGCGGTGGCGATACCACTTGGCATGGCAAGGGAAAATAAGCAAATAGCTGCTTTTGCAGGGCTTGTAGGTTTTATAGCAATGCATCTAGGTACGAATTTCCTTTTATCTGCAAGGGGTATACTTGATTCTGTAGATACTAAAATGATATTAGGTATACAAAGCATTGATACAGGAGTACTTGGAGGGTTATTCTGTGGTATTATAGTATTTTTTATTCACGAGAGATTTCAACACATTGAACTTTCAGATGCATTTACTTTCTTTAGCGGGACTAGGTTTGTAGCAATTGCCACAACCTTAATAATGGCGATTATCGGTTTGATGGTACCATTTGTATGGCCAATTATGGCAAGGGGTATAGCACAAGTGGGAAATATGATTCAAAAAGCTGGACCTTTTGGGCCATTTTTGTTTGGAGCTGGTGAACGCTTACTATTGCCATTTGGTCTTCATCATATACTAGTTGCTACAATAAGATTTACTGAAGCAGGAGGTACATATATAACAGAATCAGGAGAGTCTATCCACGGTGCTTTGAATATATTCTATAACCAGTTCTCACAGGGAGCAGAATACGTATCTCCAGAATTCACAAGATTTTTATCTCAAGGGAAAATGCCAACATTTTTATTTGGTTTATCTGGTGCCGCTTTTGCTATGTATAAAACTGCATACTTAGAAAACAAAAACAAAATAAAAGGACTTCTAATTTCAGCAGTTATTGCTGCCGCAGTGGGAGGTATAACTGAACCAATAGAATTTATCTTTTTATTTATTGCACCAGCATTGTATCTATTCCATGCCTTCATGACAGGTTTAGGTTTTATGGTTATGGGATTGCTAAATGTAGCCATAGGTAACACAGACGGTAATATTATTGACTTCTTTGTATTTGGTGTGCTTCAGGGTACATGGACAAAATGGTATATGGTAATACTGGTAGGTATAGTATGGTTTGCAGTATATTACTTTGTATTCAAATGGTATATTGAGAAGAAAAATATACCTACCCCTGGTAGGGAAAATTCAGAAGTTAGTAATAATGTTGTTGAAAGTGGCGATATTGCAGGCTATTCAGCTAAAGTTATGCTCGAAGCCTTAGGTGGTAAAGGCAACATAGATGTTCTAGATAATTGCATTACAAGACTTAGACTGGTTGTTAAAGATTCAAATATTATTGATGTTGAGGCAGTAAAAAGAGCAGGGGCTATAAATGTAGTTAAGTTAGATGAGACGAACGTACAAGTGATAATTGGACCAAAAGTACAAGTGTTGAAGAGACAACTAGATAAACTGATATAATGGAAAAAGGAGGATTTTTCCTCCTTTTTTTCTACTTTAGGGGGTATAGAAATGAATTTTGACAAGGTCATAAATAGAAAGGGAACTTATTGTACTCAATGGGACTACATAGAAGATAGATTTGGAAAAGGGAACAGTGTTCTTGTACCCTACTCTATATCTGATACAGACTTTCAAGCCCCAGTAGAAATAATAAATGAAATAAAAAAAAGAGCAGACCATGGAATTTTTGGGTATTCACGATGGGATCATGATGACTACAAAAATTCAATTGTTAACTGGTACCAAGAAAGGTACAATACCCGTATAAAGAAAGACTGGGTTGTTTACTCACCTTCAGTTTTATATACTATTTCAACTTTGATGGAGCTACTAGCTGGTGAAAACAAAAAAATCATGTCACATACACCTAGGTATGATGGGTTTAGTAAGATATTTGCCCACTACGAAGTAATAAATATTCCTCTTGAAGAAACCCAAAAAGGTATTTTCAAAACAGATTTAAGTACCATAGAGCAAGGTTTTAAAAGTGGAATTAAGGTACTAGTCCTATGCAATCCAGATAATCCTACAGGTAAGGTATGGAAAAAAGACGAATTAGAGGAGTTAATCAGCCTAGCAAAAAAGTATAAAGGTTATATAATATCCGATGAGGTTCATATGGATATCACAAGAAGAGAGCCCACATCGGTACTAAAAATTGATGCCCAGTGTTGTATTAGTGTTAATTCACCAACAAAGACATTTAATACACCTTCGTTAGGCGGGTCTTACGCTGTAATACCTGATACACATATTCGAGGAAAATACCTTAAGCAAATGAAAGAAGTTCATTCAGTAGGATCACCACCGATTTTTGGTGTTCTATCAACGATAACAGGGTACAACGAATGTGCTTATTGGGTAGATGATTTAAATAATTACGTAAGGGAAAATTGCGAATTAGTAGTTAATGAACTAGATGGCTACAAAGGTTTAGAGGTTTATGTTCCTGAGGCGACTTTTCTGATGTGGATAAACTTTAAAAAAACTAACATTAAGCTATCTGCCTTAAAAGAATCCTTAATTAAAAATGGTAACGTTGCCATAATGTCTGGAGATATATACGGAGATAGCTATAGGCTTAGACTAAATGTTGGATGCCCTAGGTCAAAACTTGAGTATGGTATTAAAGGAATAAAAAAAGCAGTTGACAGCATCAAAGTTTAGTATTAAATTAATATCATTGTGTGGTGATAACAATGGCTATGAAAAAAAAGGAAATAGAGATACTGAGTGTATTATGTTCTAGAGCGTTATCTATAAAAGACTTATCAACTAATTATTCAACAACTCCTAGGAATATAAGGTACATAATTAACAACTTAGATTATTACTTAAAAAAGGTATTAGGTATCAATATTTCAAGGGAAAATAGAAAACTATCCCTTAATCTAAGAGAGAGTGAATTGAAAGTCTTTTTAAATTATATATACTCAAATCTTTATGTGTTTGATTCTGATGAACGTATAGAGTTTATTTTGCTAAACTATCTATTCGTTAAGGGAACTACGCTGCGAGAGTTAGAAGAGAGACTCAATGTTACTCGAGCTACAATAAAAAAAGATATGCTATTATTTCAAGAAGTGATCAAGAAACATGATCTAACTCTAGAATATAAGAACATGAGATACTATGTAGGTGGTAACGAGAAAAAACTTAGGCATCTAAAGATGGAGAAAATTAGACAGTATTTTTTTCTAGCTAATAACAGAATAGCAATAAAGGATGACTACAAAAACTACTACTACTATAACAATGAATTTATTTTATCAACGATGAATCAAAACCAAGTGCAACTTATTAGCAGTAAAGTGAACGAAATAGAAGCAAGATTTAACTGTGTATTTAATGAGGAAATAAAAGAATTACTTGTAATTTACCTAATGGTCACCCTAGAAAGAATAAATGAAGGTAAGTATATTTGGAAAAAGAATAATTTTCATATACTAAAAAAAACCAGAGAGTTTTCAATTGTAGGTAACGTATTGAAGGGCATAATACCAAGTGATATGAAATATGAGATAGCTCATTTAACAGAATACTTTATTAGTGGTCAGGAAAATTTAGATGATGATATATCTAAAAGAAATATAGAGGATTTCACAAATAAGTTACTTCAAAATATAGAGAAGGAAGAAAAAGTGGAGTTATCGAAAAATAATGAGCTGCGTGATTCAATTGTTTCATACTTAATACCTGCTGTTTATAGACTGAAGAACAATTTTAGTCTGAACACTATAAAAGTATACAATCAGATATTCTTTATTGTGGAAAGCTTTTGTGTCAGCAAAGCAGATCTATTAAATGAAAGGCTAACTGACAATGAGGTAGCCTATATCTCAAATCTCATTGATGATGTGATTCAAAGAGAAAAATCCAAAAAAATTAGTTTGTCTAGATTATTACAAATCGTAGAATCAAATTGTTATGTGAAAAATAGGGATAAGCTAGTAAGTGATCTTTTGAAAGAGTACGAGGAAGCAATAAAAAATGATATTTGATGTTAATACCATAAATTATAAAGGAAATAGTACATTGCTTAAGTCAATGTGCTATTTTTTGTATATTTAAAATAGTTAAGTCTTGTTATAAGCCTTCTTTCGGATAGTCAGACTCATAACAAGATTAATAAAAGCAAGAACTAAACAAGGATGGAGGATAAACTGTATGCATACAGTTAAGATTTTGTACTTTAGCTAGTTTTAAGTAAGATAATAAACAATTATTATATAAGATATAATAGAATTAGGAGGATGAATATGAAAAAAAATAAACAGCAACTATTAGTAATTTATTCTTTATTTATAGCCCTTGTAGCAATAGTTACTACCTATATTGGATTTCCCATGGCTTTTGGCTACATAAATCTAGGAGACGCTGTTATTTTCTCTATTGCTTTAGTTTTTGGTCCTGTGGCAGGGCTTACAAGTGGTGCCATTGGCTCTGCTTTAGCAGATATTACCTTGGGATATGCAGTTTGGGCGCCCTTTACTTTCTTAATAAAAGGATTAGAAGGGTATTTAGTGGGCCTTGCTTCTATAGCTTTCTTAAAATACGGTTTTAAAAGCTATAAGGTTTTCCTTATGCTAGGGCTAGCAATACTAGTCCTTAACGTGGGGTACTTTTTTACCGCTGCATTTTTGTATGACTTTCCTGCGGCCATAGCGGACGCACCACTTAACATAGTTCAGGGAATTGTAGCCATAGCCTTAACCTTTCCCCTAGCACCAATCATTAAACGAGTATCATCTAATTTTAGATAATGATAAAAACAAAAAGCTCCCTAAAGAGTAGCAGATTTGGATCTGATACTCTTTAGGGAGCTTTTATTCATAAGACTTTACCCTAATGCTTTGTATAGTTCATCAACATCTGGTGGGTCTAAGGGCTTTCTTTCATCGCCCTTCAAAATGACCCTGCCTTCAGAAACTATCTTTCCAACCACAGTTACATCTATTCCACTATCTTTAAGGGTTGCTAACAACGTACTAAGCTTATCTTCTGAAATGGTCATTACCATGACACCACTGGAAATTAACCTATATGGATCCAAGGACAAAAACTCAGATATTTTTAATGTTTCAGCTTTAACTGGTATACTATCTAAATATACTTCCACACCTAAACCTGAAGCTTCTGCTAGTTCCCAGATAGCACCTAATATACCACCTTCAGTAACATCATGCATACTACTCACACCAATTTTCCAAGCTAAGACTCCTTCAGTTACAACACTTATATCATGGGAAAAGGACTGAGCGTTAAAAATCTCCTCAGAAGTGAGTATTGTTGTAAGTTTTTCTTCAAGCTCCTTTGCTATTATAGAGGCACCTTCTAAGCCAGCATGCTTAGTCATAATAACCACATCCCCCAACTGAGCACCTTTAGAAACAACCACTTGACCCTTTAACTGTCTACCTATTGCTGTTCCACTTATTATCATTTGATTGACCGCAGATGAGATTTCCGTATGCCCACCAATGATTTCAACATTAATAGACGCCGCTGCTTTATTCGCGTCTGCCATAACCTGTGCCAATTCCTCTTCAGTTGTTGATGGAGGTGCTAGAATTGTAAGCATTATCCCCAAAGGGTCAACTCCATTTGAAGCAATATCATTACACGAAATATGTACAGCTAAGCTACCTATATCCTTCGTTGTACCTGTTATTGGATCAGTGCTCAGCACACATACATACTCTCCAAAATCAATTACAGAACAATCCTCACCTATATTAGGTCTAACCAAAACTTCTGGCCTATGGTGGGTAATATTTGAATAAACTATTCTACGTAGTACATCACTGGGTATTTTGCCGATTTTCATGTGGACACCTCGCTTTTTTACATATGATAACATTATAACACAACCATATCTAAAAATTAGCATTTAGCATAACAAGCTTAAATAGACTTTTGACACTTAAATATTGCCTCTTGCTAAACATAAGACACAAAAGAACCTAAAAAAGAAAGGATTTCCATCAAAACTGTCGAATTATACATTATATTGCAGTTTTGAAGGAGGGAGAGTATGGAAAAGGGAAAACTAACCATTGCATTATTATTAATGCTTTTTATAACCTTAGTAACCATAGCATTTGGAAACCAAAGGTGGGTAGAAAACTCAAGAAAGTTAGCACAGGCAGAAGGATATACTGGAGCTATAGAAAATAGATTGCCAGAGACATCAGATATGGATGAAGATAAAGACTCTGAAGAAGAAGCCAATGAAGAACCTGGGGAAGAGGATGAATCAGAAGAACCCATTGACCAAGTAGATGTGGAAGACGAAACAAAAACTGTTGCGGAAAAATCAGGCATAAACCCCACATCTAAAACAATGTATACAACCCATGGGTTAAACGTAAGAAGTGATGCAACAACGGAAAGTGAAAGAATCGGATACTACAATGCTGACGAAAAAGTAACAGTAACTGGAGAAGTAAACAATGGATGGGTACAAATAGACTATAATGGACAAACAGGGTACGTCCTTGGAAGTTATTTAACTTCAACAGTACCAACTCAACCAACTCAACCAACTCAACCAACTCAACCAACTCAGCCAAGACAACCTACTCAACCTACTCAGCCAAGTGAACCAAGTGAACCCGACGAAACAACTGAGCCTGATGATGAAAATGGAGAAGGCTCAGATGATGAAAGCAATAACTAACAAACTCTTCTAATCAAGTCAAGCCTTTGAAAAACATAAAATTTTTGTTACATCAACAGCCCAGAACCCTCACGTATTAAATATACGTTGCGGGTCTGGGCTGTTGTGTCTTGAATCTGAAAGATTTTATTCTAGATTTAATTTTTTATGTAGCAAAGTTGTGGTAACAGTAAAGTATGCCGCCGCCGAAATCAATAAATATATGGCAATGGCCAAGAAAATGGTCGAAAAAGTTGAGGGAGGTGGCTCTGTCATGTTACCTAAGTTTTGGCGGAAAAATAAAGTACCAAAAGTAAAAATAGTAAAACCAGTCACAAATTGATTAAACATATATACTAAAGCATACATTGCAAATGATGCAATAAGTTTATTTTTTTGAAACAAGTGCCCCAAACTAATAGCAGTGTATATCATCAATATATTAACAATAATACCTATAATACTCATAACTGGAACCATAGAAACCCCAAAAGAACCAAACACTCCAGTTATCTCTTTAAGAGCAGCTAAAAATGATTCATTTCCCGCTGGCGCTCTGAAGATATCTCCTAGTTTTACTCCGGAAATTATAATAATTGAGGTGAAGGTTGTAACTATACTTACTACTGTCCAGAGAGTAGCAACTAACAGTTTACTAAAAACATGTTTCCATGTCTGGGTTGGTAATGTGAACATCAGATAACCTTCATCTCCAAGTAGGCTTTTGTAAAACCTTTGAATCATTATAATCAAAGTCATTGCCACAACACCAACTATAAGAGCGAAGTAAGCAAAAATTGTGATATAGCTTATTAGTAGCTGCAAACTAAAGGAACTAGAGGATTCAATAAGATAAAATGGTTTTAATAACCTGTTTATCACTGCAAACAAAATAAGTGTAACATATAGGGGAACAAAAAGCCTTGCTGTAGCCTTGATTTCCCACTTAAGAAGTCTTTTTAACATTTAAATACCTCCCTAAACAATAAATCTACAGATTTACCTGATTCTTCACGAATCTCATCTACCCCTTTTGAAAGGAATACCTGGCCATCCTTAAGAAAAACAATGTGATCTAAGATTTTCTCAATATCTGAAATCAAATGGGTGGATATAATAATAGTAGCATTTTCATTGTAGTTATTGATTATAGTATCTAAAATATAGTCCCTAGCAGCAGGGTCTACTCCTCCGATGGGCTCATCTAACAGATAAAGCTCAGCCTTGCGACTCATGACAAGAATTAATTGAACCTTTTCTTTAGTACCCTTAGACATTGTTTTTAATCTATCCTGAGGATTTATACTTAATCGCTGTAACATATCATAGGCTATATCTGCATCAAAATCCTCATAGAAATCTGTGAAGAAACTAACCAGTTCAGAAACCTTCATCCAATCATTTAGATAAGTTCTCTCGGGAAGGTATGAAACTATTTTTTTTGTACCAATACCTGGTTTCTGGCCGGAGATTAATATTTCACCCTCCGAAGGTGTTAGAAGTTCATTGCAAATCTTTATTAAAGTACTCTTTCCACTTCCGTTTGGCCCTAAAAGACCAACAATCTTACCCCTAGGTATTGCTAGACTTACATTTTTCAAGGCTTTTTTAGAGCCAAAACTCTTACTTAAGTTATTACATTCAAGGATATTACTCATAACATTATTCCCCCTCTTTTGACATGGTAGATAGAATCTCTAAAACCTCTTCGTGTTCAAAACCCAATTCCGACATTTTACTTAGAAAATGTTGAATGTGATCCTGGGCCATTTTGGTTTTAATTTTTTTCACCATACTCTTATCCTCCGTAACAAATCTACCGCTGGTGCGGTTGGAATATAACAGACCGTCCTCTTCAAGCTTTGCAAGTGCTCTTTGCATAGTATTGGGATTAACCGATGCTTCTTTTGCTAAATCTCTAACAGAAGGTAACTTTGACCCAAGGGGATAGCCCCCTGAGCAGATTTTTAGCTCAATTTGTTCAATCAGTTGAGTATATATAGGACGATCAGATTGAAGATCCCAAGTCATCTTATCACTCCTTTGTATTATTGTACTAAGCGCTTAATACAATAATACACAATCATTTCTAATTTGTCAAACTTTTATTGAGAAAATTTTAACATAATAAGAAAGAGCCATTTACAAAAAAAAAGCTTAATGTTGAAACTACCCCTAAGAGTTGTGCATAGAAATAAAGGAATACAATTCAAAATTAGACTAAAAGGGGAGAACAATATAAAAAAATCAACTAGGACTAACACTCCCAGCTGATTTTTATTTATAGTTTCATATTTTGTTTGTAAAGTCACTTAAATTTCTGTACTTTTCCTTTTCATAATCCTATATATCTCCAAGGCATTTCTTATAAGAACCTTTAATACTGCATAGGTTGGTATGGCAAGAAGAATACCCGCAAATCCAAATAGTGAGGCTGAAATAAGTATGACCATAATAATCGTTACAGGATGTGTTTGTATTCTTTTACCCATTATTTGGGGAGTGATAAGGTTTCCTTCTAGCTGTTGAACTATAATCATAACTATTAGGATTTTTATCATCATAACATAATTATATGATAAGCCTACTAAGATAGCAGGGATAATCCCAAGAATAGGACCTAAAAAAGGAATTATAGCAGTGATCATTGAAAAAAGAGCAAGAACCAAAGCATATTTCAGCCCAATTACCGTATATCCGAAATACATAAAGACACCTATGATAAGGCAAACAATTGCTTGCCCTGTAATATACGATGACAATGTATTATCAATATCCACTAGAATATCCCTAGCTTCATCCTTGTAATCTTTGGGGAAAAAGTTAATAATTTTTCTTGCAAAAATCTTATCATCCTTTAAGAAATAAAATAAGATAAAAGGAACTATAAGCAAAGCCGTCACTGTACTTGCCACTGTGCTTATTCCGGAGAAGACGCTTTCGCCTATGACAGGTAAACTTTTTTCAAAGAAATTGCTGGCCCTTTGTATAGCATCATCAGTTGCTAAGAAATCTAGATTGCCCGATTTAATAAGGTCTGTTATAGCCATTTCTGAAACATTTACAACCCTTGGTAGTTCCTCAATTAGAAATTGATTAAATTCATTAATTATAGTATTTCCTGCAAGAATCCCTATTAAAACAAGGAGCGCAATTGTTGTAAGAAAGCTTGCGAAAATAGCTACAAGTTTGGGGACACGCTTTTTCATTAGAAAATGAACCAGGGGACGAAGAAGATAATAAAACAACATTGTTATTATTAATGGAAGTGCCACAACCATAAGGGCATTAATCATAGGAGTAAAAATGAAATCCACTTGCCCTAATAGAAATATTATTAAGAGCACCAAAATAAAACCCGTTGAATATTTAAAAAAGCCACCTTTATACCACACACTCATACCCTCCACTTTATACCCTTTAAGAGGTATTTTATTAAACTGCCTCTTCGTTTCTTTCCCAACTTTTATTATTGCCTAACAAACTTAGTTTCAGTTTTTCAATTCTATTCTTTTTCAATTGGAGTATTTCGAATTGCAACTCACCCAATTCTAAAATATATCCTACATGGGGTAAGTAACCTAATTCACCAACAATAAATCCTCCCACTGTGTCAAATTTATCAGTATCAATTGAGATACCAATAAATTCATTGATCATATCAATCCTTACAGTTCCGTATACAATATATTCGTTTTCTTTCACTGCTAAAATTTCTTCATTGTCATCGTCATATTCATCTTCAATATCTCCAAAAACTTCTTCAACTAAGTCTTCAATAGTTACAATACCTGAAGTTCCACCATATTCATCTAAAACTATGGCCATTCTACTTTTCTTACTTCTCATTTCTTCAAAAAGATCCCTAGCTAATTTAAACTCATAGGTAAAATGAGGAGTTTTCATAGAGTCACTTACTAAAAAACTTGATGGGTCATCTACATATAATAAATCTTTTATATTTAAAATCCCAATAATATTATCAGAATTTCCTTCATATACAGGCAATCTTGAAAATTGCTCACGTTTAAAAAGCTCTAAAACTTCATTATAAGTTGAACTGTGACTAATAAAACAAACTTCAGTCCTTGGAATCATGACATCTTTAATATGAACATCTGAAAAATCAAAAACATTCTGTATCATTTGATGTTCTTCTACTTCTAAAATGCCCTCTTCATGGCTGACATTTATCATTGTTTTTAATTCTTTTTCAGTAATCAATGTTCTATTTTCGTCAGGATTTGCCCCCAAAAGGCGAATCAAAAAATCTGTAAGAAAATTGATAGATTTTGTAATAGGGCTTAATAGATACATAGATATATTGATAGTCTTAGAAACCCTTAAAGCTACTTTTTCAGAGTTTTGTGAAGCAAAAGTTTTAGGGGTAATTTCGCCAAATATTAAAACTAAAATAGTCATAACTACTGTGGATATAGTAACACCCTTATCACCATAATAATGAATCGCTAACGAAGTAGCTATTGAAGATGCTGCTATATTAACAATATTATTACCAACTAATATGGTCCCAAGGAGCTTATTAGGGTTTTCTGTTATTTTTTGTAACAACTTAGCTCCTTTAACTTTTTCCTCTACTAAGTTTATAATTCTGATTTTACTCAACGCCATTAATGACGTCTCAGATGAAGAATATAGAGCAGAAAGCATCAACAAAGCCATTAGCAATACAAATTGCCATATACTATCAGGGTCCAATAATCTCACTCTCCTTTTTATGAATATTTTATCACACTTTACCAAAATAGTGGAGATTTATTTAACCACGTGGTCCCGGGTCAGGCAGAGTAATTCACTTTCTGCCCACTGTGAAGAATTAGCATCATTTGGGATGCAAAGTGAATAAGGTCATATATCTCAAATGTATCTTTACCAATATCGCCATAAAGAGTTTGGGTAGATGTAAAACCACTTTTAACAATGCAAAAAAATCTCCCTTGACTAATCGTCAAGGGAGATTTTTTTAATAGCAGAAACTCTAAAAGTCATAAGTAAGCTTTTTCCCATACACACTTTCCCACTCAATGCTAAATTTTTCTACACTTGCCCCTGTAAGAGGATGGTTTACTAGAGTCTCAACTAAATCAAGGGGAGCGGTAATTGTGTGGGCGCCTGCTAAGCATGCTTTGTGGATTTGCTCAGTGTTTTTAAAACTTGCCCCAAGCACCTTTATATCTAGATTATGAGTTGAAATAATTCTAGATATATCTTCAACTACCTTGACTCCATCACCTATTATGTTATCAATTCTGTTGATATATGGTGCTGCATAACTAGCACCAGCCCTAGCTGCCATCACTACCTGTTGTGGTGTAAAAATAGCTGTAGCAGTTGTAGCAACACCCATGCTTTTGAGTACCTTCATTGCCTTGATTCCCTCTGGAATTACAGGTATTTTCACATAAAAATTATCACCCATCAGCTGATTCAAATATACTCCCTCTCTAACAATATCGTCAGCCTTCAACCCCACTGTCTGGACATGAAGCATCCTGCCGGAACCAATAGTATCTTTTATATCACATATTCGACTTAGAAAATTGGTGTTCTCCCTAGCAATAATAGAAGGATTTGTTGTTACTCCCTCTATAGGGTACAAATCTATCCCTTTCTTAATATCTTCTAGATTTGCTGTATCTAGTAATAAAAGCATAATATACCTCCTTCAACTGAGCTATTTATTAATTTTATATTGACCAAGTCTGGATTTATTCCCATTTGGTCAAATAAATTATAACCATTAGTTCAAAATTTCCCCGTTGAATAGGAAGCTAAATGTAAACTGAGATGGAATAATCCTTTTAGTTCCCAATATAATTTAGTAAAACACAAATGTAATATAGATTAATAGTTCAATTTTTCAATTAAAGAAGCAGAAAAGGGTGAAAAAATGGAACTAAATGAAAGGTGTTTAGGGATACTCCAATATCTGAAGAAAAATAGAGACTACACCAAAGTATCTGATCTGGCACAGGCATTTAATGTTACCGCTAGGTCTATTAGGAATGATATTGATAAGCTTGAAACCTTTATGAGACAAAATGGATATGGACCATTTGAAAAACAGCACAACAAGGGGATAAGGCTTAAAGAAAATGATGGGATAAAAAAATTCATTGATCAGGTTATATGTAATGACACTCCATTCAAATACTTTTATTCAAAAGAAGAAAGACCTAAGTTCATGATAACTAAACTCATACAAGCTACAGAACCTATAAACATCAGTTACTTTGAACAAAAGCTAAGTATTTCAAGAAATACTGTGTTAAAAGAGCTAAATAGTATTGAAAAATGGCTTGAAAATAGAAGTTTGAAATTGATAAGAAAGCCTAAGGTTGGACTATACGTAGAAGGTGCTGAAATAGATAAACGGAAGGTCATAATAGAAGTTACCTCCGAAACAATATCCACCGAAGAGATATTTAGCTATGTTAACAACAAGGTAGCGCAAAGTAAACTCAATAATTTACAGTTTGATATCCTCTTTTCAGAAGTTGACATAGATTTCTTAAATAACTTACTTATCTTTGCAGAAAAAGAACTACTAAGAGAATTCAGTGATGAAGCATACAGTAACTTGCTCACACATCTATCAATCATGATTAAAAGGATACAGCTAAATAAAAAATTGTACCTACCTGATAACATATTTAGAACAGATGAAAACAGCAAAGATTTTGAAGTCGCGAAAAAAATGGTAAAAGAGATAGAAAAGAAATTTTCCATAAAAGTACCTAAGGAAGAAATTCAATACATAGCCCTTCACCTTCTAGGTGCTAAAACATTTAAATCTTCAGAAGTGAGACAAGAAGATGGATTAAGCGATGTTGCGTATAAGATGACTGAAGAAATCGAGAAGATCTATGGTATTACCTTTAAAGAAAAAAGGACTGTTCTAGAAGGATTACTTGTCCATCTAAGACCCGCTATTTACAGGGTGAAATTTGGACTTAAACTATACAACCCTCTCTTTGAGCAAATAGTGACTAAGTACAAAGACCTATTTTTAAATACAAAATTAGTTTGTAAACACCTTGAAGAGTACATCAACTCCGAAATAAGTGAACATGAAATATCGTATATAACCCTTCATTTTGGTGCCGCCCTTGAAAATCATAAGGAACGCAAAGCAAACCCTGCTAGAATTATTTTAGTATGTGGTACAGGGATAGGTACTGCTAAAATTCTAGGAACACAACTAAAAAGGGAATTTGAGGTTGAAATTGTAGGCTATGTCTCAAGCCGGGCAGCAAAAACATTAGCAAAAAGAGATTACGACCTTATTGTAAGCACCATTGATATACCTGATTTATCTGAAAATGAGTATATAAAGATAAGTACATTGCTCACCAGAAGGGATATAGAAAAACTTAGTCAACACATCAGAGCGAGATATACGAGAAAAGACGAAGAAATAACCCTTGAAAAGCTACTGCATGTCATCGAAAGAAACTGCGCTATCTTAGATAGACAACAATTAGAAGTAGAACTTTTATACACCATAAAAGGCAATGGATTCAAAACCTATGAAGAAAGGAAGAGTAAAATGCTTGGAGACCTATTGACTAAAGATACCATCAAACTAAATAAAGAATTTACAGATTGGAAAGAGGCTATCTTAGCTGCAGCTCAGTTACTCCTAGACAAAGATATGATAAAAGAAAGTTATGTAAAGGCCATCTTTGATAACTTTCAACAGCTAGGGCCATATATGGTTGTTGCCCCTGGCATAGTTTTAGCCCATGCAAGACCTGAAGATGGTGTCAGTAAAGTATGCATGAGTCTTTTGACTTTGAAAGAGCCCATCAAATTCGGAAGTGAAACCAATGATCCAGTAAAGCTTGTGATAGTCTTTGGAGCAGAGGATGACAAAGGGCATCTAAAAGCTTTATCACAACTTATGGATTTGTTATTAAACCATAAAGACCTTTCAGATGTAATCAACGCCAAAAAAACTGAAGATGTTATATCAATAGTGCAAAGCTACTCTCAAAAGTAAAAAAAAGAGGAGGTGGAAAAATGAAGATTTTGGTGGCGTGTGGTAGTGGGTTAGGAAGCAGCTTCATGATGGAAATGAATGTAGTTAAAGTTTTAAAAGAGTTAGGGGTAGAAAACTTTGAGGTGGATCACTGTGATCTTTCTTCAGCAGCTACAATCAAAGCAGATATTTATATAGGAACAAGGGATATAGCAAGTAATTTAACTTCATTAGGTGATACCATTTCCCTGAACAGTATGATCGACTTAAATGAACTACGGGAGAAATTAGAAGGGATGCTGAAACAAAAAGGATTACTATAAAAGGAGGAATGAAAAATGTTAAAGCTGATTCTCGACATCCTTAGTGTACCTGCAATATTAGTTGGTCTTATAGCTTTATTAGGACTTGTAATGCAGAAAAAATCTACATCAGATATTTTGAAAGGAACCATCAAGACCATTCTTGGTTTCTTAGTACTTGGTGGAGGGGCTGGAATAGCAGTAGGAGCCCTAGAAAACTTCGGACTTATGTTCCAACAGGCATTCAATGTTCAAGGAGTCGTTCCACATAATGAGGCAGTTGTTGCATTAGCCCTTGAAACATACGGTACAACAACGGCATATATAATGGCATTTGGTATGCTTGCAAACATACTAATTGCAAAATTTACTAGGCTTAAATATATCTTCCTAACAGGGCACCATACCCTTTATATGGCATGTCTAATAGCAGTTATTTTAATGGTATCAGGATTAGAAGGCTTTGTACTTATCTTAATAGGTGCATTAGTACTAGGTTTGACAATGGCATTTTTCCCAGCTATAGCCCAACCTACCATGAGAAGAATAACTGGAACTGATGATGTGGCATTTGGTCACTTCGGTACAGCAGGTTATGTGCTTTCTGCTTGGGTTGGAAAATTAGTAGGTAAGGGCTCTAGATCTACAGAAGAAATGAATTTCCCTAAAGGTCTTGGCTTCCTAAGGGACAGCACAGTGGCAGTTGCAATAGTTATGGGTATATTTTACATCATAGTAGCAGTAGGTAGTGGGGCTGCATTTGTTAGTGATTTAAGTGGGGGACAAAATCATATTATTTTTGCCATAATCCAAGCAATCACTTTTGCTGGTGGAGTTTATGTAATACTACAAGGTGTACGCTTAATCCTAGCCGAAATAGTCCCAGCATTTAAAGGAATATCTGAGAGATTAGTTCCAGATGCAAAACCTGCCCTTGACTGCCCAGTAGTATTTCCATATGCTCCAAATGCAGTACTAATAGGATTTTTATCTAGTTTCGTAGCAGGTATCGTTGGTATGTTCATATTGATTAGCCTAGATGCCACAGTTATCCTCCCAGGGGTAGTGCCACATTTTTTCTGTGGGGCAACTGCCGGGGTATTCGGTAACGCAACAGGTGGTAGACGTGGTGCGGTTATAGGAGCATTTGCTCAAGGCCTCTTAATAACATTCCTACCAGTATTACTAATGCCAGTACTTGGTGATTTAGGATTTGCCAACACAACTTTTAGTGACGCTGACTTCGGTATAGTGGGAATTTTACTTGGTAACCTAGCAAAACTGTTTATGAACTAATTATACAAAGGACCGTATGAGGGGTAAAAAAAAATACAGCCCCTTATACGGTCTCTTTATTCTCTATAAACAATATCATTGATCAAATGACTTATCAAATGAGGTGGTTACATGAGAAAAAGTAAGCTAATAACCTTAAAAAAACTAGCTATACAAGCTAGAAAAGACTGTATGGAAACACAAATAACAGTGGGCTCAGGACACCTAGGTGGGTCTTTCTCAGCATTAGAGATGATGATATATCTATACTTCGAGGAAATGAATATAGACCCCAAAAAACCTTGGAAGAATGATAGAGATATATTCATACTAAGTAAAGGCCATGCATCCTTAGGTTATTACTGTGTTTTAGCGCAAAGGGGGTACATTCCAAAGGAAGAACTAAAGACATATAGAAAAGTAAACTCAAGACTTCAAGGTCATACCCACGCTGATGTATTACCTGGGGTAGAATGTAGCACAGGTTCATTAGGGCAAGGACTGTCCTTTGCACTGGGAATGGCCCTAGGATATAAAAGAAAGGACATGAGCAATAGAGTATTCGTCATAGTCGGAGATGGAGAGATGCAAGAAGGACAAAACTGGGAAGCTTTAATGATGCAAGGGCGGTTAAAATTAGACAATTTGATACCTATAATTGACTACAACAGGTTACAACTAGATGACTGCATAGATGAGGTGCTGGGCGCATTTAAATTAAAACAGAAACTAGAAGCCTTTGATCAAAATGTTATAGAAATAGACGGTCATGACTTTGAAGATATAAAAAGGGCTTTTGATAATATAAAAGTAGGTAGAGCAAATATAATCCTTGCTAATACTGTGAAGGGGAAAGGGATATCATTTATGGAAAATAGTGTTCCCTGGCATGCACAAAAATTGACCCAAGAAGAATACAAAGGGGCATTAGAAGAGCTTGAAAAAATGGAGGTGACCCTAAATGACTAAAATAATTGCACCTAGGGATGCCTATGGGGAAATACTAGCTGACCTAGGACAAAACAAAGATATCTTTGTCCTTAATGGGGATGTGGCTACAGCTACAAAAACCATCCATTTTTCTAAGAAATATCCTGAAAGATATTTAAATACAGGTATAGCTGAGCAAAACATGATTGGAATGGCAGCTGGCTTAGCACGAAGTGGCTTTGTACCAGTAGTTAGTACATTTGCATGTTTTGCACCAGGGAGGGTTTATGACCAGATTAGGCAGGTAGTAGCTTACTCAAACTCAAATGTCAAAATAATGTCTACACACCCAGGATTAGCTATAGGGGCAGATGGGGCAATACATCAGTGTTTAGATGATATATCACTAATGAGAGAGCTGCCAAATATGGTGGTGCTAGCCCCATCGGATCAAGTGGAAACAAAAAAGGCAGTGGCTATAGCATTAGAACACAAAGGGCCTGTGTATGTCAGAATAGGAAGAAAGGAATGCCCATTGCTTTTTGATGAAAACATTGAGTTTAGGATTGGTAAAGGCTATACAATAAAAGATGGTCATGATATCACACTTATGGCCCACGGGTCCATGGTTGGAGTGGTATACGAAGGGGCAAAAGCACTACAAAAAGAAGGTATAGAAGCTAGGGTCATAAATATGTCATCAATTAAACCCATAGATGTGGAACTGATTATAAAGGCAGCAAAAGAAACTGCAGGGATAGTAACAGCTGAAGACCATTTCTTATACGGAGGTTTGTATAGTGCAGTTTGTGAAATTACTAGCCAGCAATCCCCTTGCAAAGTAAAAGGAATAGCAGTTAACGACACATTTGGAGAATCAGGTTCACCCCAAGACCTCTATGAAAAATACGGATTAACCAAGGAGAATGTGATGAACAAGGCAAAGGAAATACTGGAATACTAGCATAGGATCCTGGTCAGGCTGCGAGAAGAGCCTTGTTGACAAAACAACAATCCTTGATCAACCAGATGCCAAAGCCAAATATTAGAAAAATATCATAATTAAAACATAAAAAAACTAGCACTGTTGTGCTAGTTTTTTTACGAACAAGAGGAAGGCTAAATCCATCAAGCCTTACCGGGTCTCCAACGCTTAAGTGTTGGAAGTTGTTCTTCCAACATTTTTCTGGCCTTTTCAGCAGAAATTCCTTCCTTAACCATGAAAGGGATGCAGGTCTCAATCATCTCTTCCATTGTTTCGTCCACCTTATTAAATCTGCCGTTCACGTAGCAGTACTTACAATAATCTTCACTTTTACTGCCATCTGCATTTAGCCCATACATTTCATCTGTTTGCCCCATTGGCATTCCACAACTTTGACAAAATTTCATACTTTCCATTTTTCCACCCTCCAAAATAAGATCATATTTAGCACAATTGCTATGATCTTATTCTACTATTCCTAATATGACAACTGTTTGTCATATTAGGAATAATTTTCTAAGCTTTTTTTCATTCGATCTACAAGTATATCTTTGATATGTGGTGGCTCTAAAACCTTGGCATAATTTCCAAACGATAGAAGATAGCCGTAAACCCATTCGTCTTCTACAAAGTTCATAGTTACAGTGTATGTATCATCATCATTTTTAACAATATCCTTTTCATCAAACTCATCATAAACTCGGTAGGATTGGGAGCTATCTACTTTAATAACTATTTTCGTTGACTGAATAGTAACTTCTTTAGAAGCAGAGATATTGGGAAAATCCTTTTTTTCAAAATGTTCATTAGTTCCCTCTATGTTCTGGATTCTATTCAATTTAAATACACGGAAATCATCCTTGTTGAGACAGAATGCTTTAAGGTACCATGTCTTGTCTTTGAACCATAAAGTAATGGGTTCAACTGTTCGCCTGCTTGAATCTCCATTTTTGTTATAATAGTTAAAATGTAGTAATGTTCTATTTACAGTAGCTTGTTTGATGGTTTCAAACACTGTTTTCTTAGTGTCACTCCAATCAGAATAATCAACTTCAATCCAGTTCAATGAGTCGATACCAAAAACGGTACTAAGTTTTGACAAAGTGTTGTTTGTAGATGAAGCATTTACTGCATTTAGACTTTGAAGTGCTGACAAAATATCATTTTTCTCACTGTCCGATAGAATTGTTTTATTTAGGACAAACTCAGGCAATAGACTAATACCTCCACCATTGCCACGAGACATGTAAATAGGTAAACCCGTAGCTGATAACGTCTCCACATCTCTATAGATAGTCCTAATGGATACCTCGAATTTTTCAGAAAGCTCTTTAGCAGTCACGTTTTTCCGGTTTAGCAGTATGTAAATGGTTTCAAACAAACGATTAAGTTGCATATAATCACCCCACTTTATTATATCTGAATTATCAATCCATGATAAGAGCCCAAATAACTGTAGACAAGGCTTTAGCCTTGGGAACCACAAAACCATCCCACAACCCTCTCAAAAAATTCCGTGAAAGGGTCAATGCATTAACTAATAATTGTACTAACTTACGTAAAAAATAAGGTGACTTTTCAAACCATATCAAATGATAGGAGAACTAATATGACTAAACTTAACAAAATAAATAATCCCATACTTTTCCAGGGAAATATAAATAACAATCACTATTTCGAAGGTTGGTATTATAAACAAGTAAGCGCTAATACCAACAAAATAATCTCCTTCATTCCTGGAATTAGCTTAAACCCGTCAGACTCCCATAGCTTTATCCAGGTCATCGTATCGCCACCAGTTAAAACCTATTACTTCAGATACCCAATTGAAGCATTTAATGCATCTGACCAACCCTTTGAAATAAATTGGGAGAAGTTCATTTACTGAAAGAGAAGCGAAAATTAACCTTGTAAACGAAAATATATTAATTGAGGGACATCTTACATACGGCAATTTTTCTAAAATAAACACTTCTATTATAAATCCAAATATAATGGGGTGTTTTGCGTACATTCCTAAGATGGAGTGCAACCATGGTGTAATAAGCATGGATCATTCAGTAAATGGTCGCTTAAAATATGGAAATACTCACTTAGAGTTCTTAAACGATCGCGGCTATATAGAAAAAGACTGGGGATCCTCATTCCCAGAACAATACATCTGGATTCAAGCAAATAACTTTGAAAAACAAGGTGATAGCTTTATGTGTAGCATCGCAAAAATCCCCATGTTAGGGGTGAAATTTAACGGTCTAATAGCTAACCTTCATCATAATGGAAAAGAATACCGCTTTGCCACATACAATAACTCAAAAATATTAGAAATATCCCATAACAAAGATGGTGTATCACTAAAATTAAGCAAAAAGGATATAAAACTCTTCATCCATGCAATTTTTGACACAAAAGGAAGCCTTAAAGCACCTACTAAAGGGACAATGTCTAACACTATAAAAGAAGGCCTAGGTGGTAAAATAAGTCTTACACTTACCCAAAAGGGAAAAACAATGGCCGAAATCACTAGTCCATATGCAGGCATAGAAATAGTAGGCTACGGTACAGAAGTTACAGATAGAAAACTTAAAATATAAAGCAGGAAATATATATTATAAAAGTGAATAACTATAATAACAACTAATTAAGATAAGAGGTGATACCCATTGTCTAATTTAAAAGTAGCTTCATCAGCCAAGGTCATAGGACAAGCCCTCTTTGGAAAAGGTGTCTATATAGCCCAAGGGGCAGTTGTGAGATCAGAAAATAATAGTGTTCAATTAGGCAACCATAGCTGGGTGCTAGAAAATAGCACTATAATCGGGACACAAGACAACCCTGTGATAGTAGGTAGTAAAACAGTGTTCGGCCACAAATGCGTAGCTATAGGTGCTCAAATCGGTGACTTGTGTGAAATAGGAAACGGAACAATTTTTATGCCTGGCTGCAAAGTAGGAGATATGTGTATAACAGGTGAAAGCACCATCATACCCTCGGATATGATAATCCCCGATGAATCGGTGGTAGTGGGGAGGCCTGCCCGGATTATTCGAAAACTAACTGAACAGGACAAAGAAAGAATAAAAACCTTAAGGGGCAACAATATCACAATAATGCCTTTTGAAGAGGGAATTCTTGATATAAAGAGACAGGACGGTGACAAAATGAGTAAACTCCATGAAGTAAATGGGAAATTCCCAAATATAAGCAGCAGTACAAAAGTTCACCACTCAGCAGAGATTAACGGCGATGTTATAATAGGAGATGATTGCGTTATAGGTCCTGGAGTAAAAATTATAGGAGATACCCATGGACCAGTAAGGATAGGAAACAATGTACAGATATTAGAAAACTGTGTACTGCACCTCTTGCCAGATAACGAACTGATAATAGAAGACAACGTAATCATAGGTCCAAGCTCAATAATTCATGGCACAGTAATAGGACATGGGACCATTATAGAATCAGGAGTAAATATCAGTGACTATAGTAAGATAGGCATAAATTGTATGGTAAAAGCTGGGAGTTTAGTAAAACAAAGAAGTGAATTCCCAGACAATAGTATTATCGAAGGATTTCCAGCAAAAAAGCTAGGAACACTCGAAACCAAGCAAACTACTCCCCCTTGGGTTTATAAATGAAATGATTATATTTTTGCACGGGATATTTAAATTTTAAGAGGGCGGTGGGCTATGAGAAAAAGCTTTAATCACCTAGATGCCACGATAGCAGTTAATTAAAAGTAAAGCATAATAAAAAACTAGCATTTTCAAAAGATGCTAGTTTTTCTGCTAGAAACTAAATTCCTCAAGCCTGACCCGGGTCTTTCCGGGCTTTCAAAACACATGACATTAATCACTACTAGACAAAATAGCTAAAGCTTATAATAAACATAACAACAGATCAATTATGGAGGTGCTCTTATGATAGCAAATTTAGAAAATGTGATTAAGCGTTATAAAAATAAAGTAGTACTAGACAATGTGTCATTTGAAATTCACAAAGGGGAAATTATAGGTTTACTAGGGCCAAATGGAGCAGGGAAAACAACAGCAATCAGGGCTTTAGCTGGGTTAATTGACATTGAATCAGGGGACATAAAGCTTATGGGTAAAAAACAAAGCATTAACAACCTCAAGCTTAAAGCCAATATAGGGTTAGTAACCCAAGAAGTTACTGTTTTTGAGGAACTTACAGCTGCAGAAAACCTAAGATTCTTTGGAGGACTGTATGGCTTAAAGGGTGCAGAGTTAAACAAAAGGGTAGAAGAAGCATTGGAGTTTGTGGGTTTGACTGAACGTGCAAAGCAATACCCCAAAACATTTTCAGGTGGAATGTCCAGAAGACTAAACATAGCTTGTGCATTAGTCCATCAACCTGAATTCATTATCATGGACGAGCCAACTGTGGGTATTGACCCACAATCCCGTAACTATATACTAGAATCTGTAAAACGTCTGGCAGCTAAGGGTACCACAGTACTTTACACATCCCACTACATGGAAGAAGTACAAGCAATATCCACAAGAATACTCATCATGGACCAGGGGCATATAATCGCACAAGGGACCCTAGAGGAGCTAATCAAAAGAATACAACATGAAGAAAAGATAAAAATTACAGTGGAATTTGCATCTGAAGAATTAACGGATGAACTAAAAGCCATCCAAGGGGTAAAAAATATCGTTCAGACTGGCTCTGAATATGTGATAATTTCTAGCGCAGGATCAGGCAATCTAAATAGGGTACTATCAGTTGCTCAAAAACACGGGGGAGTATCTAATGTTTCTGCAGATAAACCAACCCTTGAAGATGTATTCCTGACGCTCACAGGGAAAAAACTACGTGACGGTGAGGAGGTATAGCAATGAACCTATCTATGTTTACCATAGCTTTTAGGCACTACTTTAAACGTATAACAAGGGACAAACTAGGAATTTTGATTTTCACTGTTATACCAATTGTCATAACAGCAATACTGAGCTATATTTACTCAAACAATACCGATGAAGCAATTATTGTCAACGGTTACAACATGGTTACAACACATATAAGCATAGGCATGCTACTTTTATTTCAATTAAATGGTGGGCTGTATGTGCTTCATTATCTGAACAACGACTTCGTAAAAGACATGAAATGGAGACTGAAATCAACACCTGTACCCACACATATCCTAGCATTCGCAGCATTAGCCAGTTGTGCAGTTTTCATGATTATTCAGGGTATACTGGTAGTTGGGTTTACCTCTCTATTCATGGAGGCTTATTGGGGTAACTATATAGTAACACTGGCTGTTATAATACTTGTGGCAATATTTTCTGTGTTACTAAATGTAATGTTCTTCTTTTTAGTTAAAAAAGTAAGCTTAACAGAGACCCTATCATGGGTAAGTGCATGGCTCATGGCTGCACTGGGTGGCCTTATGTTTGACCTTCCTCAAAATGCTTTCTTTATATTTATGAGGGAATACGGCTCACCATTTGCACTAGGACAGACGGCCATTAAAGCATCTGGATTTCTTGCACCTTCAATATCGGATATTATCATAGGTCTTGTGGGGATAGCAGTGATAATCGTAATTTTAGGACTTATTGTAATAAGGTTAGGAAGGAGGAAACTGGCATAATGACAATATTTTTCTTCGCCATAAAAAGAGCTCTCAGGGATAAATTCACCTTAGCTATCTTAACCTTATTTCCTATTCTACTATTGTTAGCACCTCCTTTTTGGGGAGAAGAAACGACCATGGGATTCAGCATGTTTGGTATGGTAATCATGTTCGTGGCTTTCATACTAGTACGTACAATAATGACAGATCGGGTAAGCGGGACAGTGACAAGAATATTCGCAGCCCCAGTATCCACACTAAAGTATTTGTCTCAAAACCTGCTAGCTTATCTAGTGATAATAATGGCACAGATATTATTAGTATTAACCATAGGTTCACAGATATATGGTTGGGGATTAGAGTTATATTTAATGCTCGTTGTATGTTATACTGTTTTTGCAGGGGCCTCCATCGGGTTTTCCCTAGCATGGAATTCAGTTTTCAAATCCAAGGAACTATCCGATGCCATCTTTAGTATCGTCATATCACTGATGGGAATCTTAGGTGGAGTATTTGTGCCACTGGAGTTGCTTCCAGACCTCATAAGGAAAATGGGTATGATATTCCCCATCTATTGGTTTTCAAATGCAATATCAATAATAACCTACCATGGAGACTTTCGATCCTTTTGGTTATCAATTGGTATAATGTTAATGTTTATAATAGCTTTCCTTCTATACGGAAGTAAAAGAAGAATAGAGTAACTGAAGGTGTAACGATGGTTGAAAAGAAAAATAGCTACTCACTAGAACTAGTAGGAATTCTATATAAAAACTTAGGTATAATCTTACTCTACTTGCTATGGTTTTTTACTGACGGCAGTGGGGTAGGATTCTTTTTCATATTATTTTTGACTATAATGATGCTGCTTAGATGGCGCTTTGAAAAACTTAAATGGACTTTGCTAATAGACCAAGCTGCATGTATAGCCATATCATTTTTTTGGTATGAGGGTATCTACGGGCTAGGTCTGATTGCTTTTGACACAATCCTACTAAAATTCCCAGTAGCAATTCTCCCAGCACTTATCTATGCCCTATATAACTTCAATGACTACTTTTTGCTAATTGTAATAGCCCAAAGCCTTTTTGTTGGAACCGCACTATTAGGCTGGAAGTTAGAAACAGAAAAAGCAGTATATCAAAGGGATGAAGATAGCAAAAAGAGGTATGAATTAGAAAGCATGAAAGATGATCTTCTAGTTGCCAACGTACAAGTGGTAAGGATGGCTGAGATATCAGAAAGGGCTAGGATTGCCAGGGAAATACACGACAACGCAGGACATGAGATAATCGCTGCCTACATGTCACTTCAAGTTGTAGAGGGAATGCTAGATGATCCAAAACAATGTAAAGAAATGTTCAGTGAATCCATGAAAAGGCTAGAAAGTGGGATAGAAAAGATAAGGGAATCTGTTCATAATCTAGCTCCACTGACCACAGTAGGTGTACAATACCTTCAGAAATTATGTGATGAGTTCACCCTTTGCCCTATCAACATTGAAGTCCACGGTGATACATCCAAAGTGCCAATCTACCTATGGAGTATCCTAGAGCCATGTCTAAAGGAAGCACTAACAAACATAGTGCGTCACTCTGATGCCAAAAATGTTCATGTTGCATTAGATGTAACCCCGTACATAGTTAGACTGTCCGTTGAAAATGACGGGGTGAAAGGAGACATAAAAGCACCAGGGATCGGTTTGAGGAACCTAAAACAAAGGGCTGCAGCTGTTGGAGGTAATATTTCAGCAGACACCAGCAAGGGATTTCGCCTAATATGTGTGCTACCCATTGAATAGAAGGGAGATAAATTATGAAAATAATTATAGTTGATGATGATAGCCTGATTCTTAAAAGCTTAGAGTTAATGCTATCTAAAGAAGATGATATAGAAGTTATCGGCACTGCTCAAAATGGACAACAAGCATTTGACCTATGTGAAAACAAACAACCCCATGTTGTACTGATGGATATCCGTATGCCAGAAGTTGATGGCATCCAAGCAACAAGACTAATTAAAAAGAAGTATCCCCACATAAAGATTATGATGCTGACAACCTTCCAAGACAAACAAAATATCCAACTAGCCTTACAGGCAGGGGCGGAAGGGTACCTACTAAAAACAGATAAGATATCAAGTATAGCAGAAAAGCTTCGCATCATATCCAGTGGAGTAGCAGTCCTAGATACAGAAGTATTAAACAAGCTAACAAGCACCGAGATCCCAAATATAGAAAAGCTCACACCAAGGGAAAAAGAAATCTTTGAACTAGTGTCCCAAGGCCTTACAAATAGAGAAATAAGCCAGCAGCTCTTCTTATCAGAAGGAACAGTAAGAAACGTAGTCTCAGTAATCATAGAAAAAATGGAAGTAAAAAACCGAACCCAACTAAGCCTGATGGCTAGGAGCTAAAAGAAAAACACAAAAGAGTCCAGGGAGAAAATAAATCCTTGAACTCTCTTAATATTGTTTTAGCAGTTTCTTAGCTGCAAATCACAAATGGTCAGACTCTACTTTTTACAAGTCATAAAAAGCTCACGGAGATAATCTCTTCTACCGTGTAAAACCCTGTGGATTATTATATCTTGGTTGATAACCCTATAAAAAACTAAATATAGATGTACCACGATAAAGCGATAGCCACTATTAACTAAACTATAATCATCTTCGGAAAGCATGGAACCCATGTATGGGAATTCTAAAAGCTTTCGAATACTATCATCGATATTGTCCAATAGCTTTAATGCACTATCGATACTATCTTCTGAAATATACGAGAAAAGTTCCTCAATATCATTTGTTGCAGTAGGGGTATATAGTAGTTTACTTCTTTTCTGCATTTATTTTTTTCCTCATTCTTGCCATTAACTCATGGTGCTCCAAAAGCTCCTTACCTTCGGAAATTTCTTTTTCTGCCACTAAAAGTTTTGACTGGAGCTTAAATCTGGCTTCCATACGCTTGTATGTTTCATGACTCATAACTACTAAATCAGCCTCACCGTTACGTGTAATATATACTGGCTCATCAATTTCATGACAATACTTTGAAAAGTTATTATAATCTTGCCTAATAGATGTAGAAGGTTTAATAATCATATAAATCACCGCCTTATACTATAATTATACACTTATTATAACATAATTATGGTATATGCAATATGCAAATCGGATCAAAAAGCTTAAGAAGACAGAAAAATATGTTAGTGAATATATAAATAGAGCAAAAAATAAATTCCTTAATGTTATCAACATCAAGGAATTTATTATATTACGTTTATAGTAGGAAGGGTTAATTTAATAAATTGTTAATACTTCCATATAGGATTTTGCTCATTAAAATTGAATATAATGCAATGAGAATTTATTTTAATACCTCTAATCTAAAAAGGAGTGAAATACAATGAATGACCTAAAACAAAGGCTTTTAAACATTCAGGCAAATGACTGGGAAATACCACAAGAAATAGATACATATCAACTGGCCTTAGAAGCCATGGAAAATATCGGTTCATTAGACCCTGTACTCAGGGATGACCTGATCTTAACAATATTATGGAAGATGATCACTGACAACATGCTCAGTAAAGAACAGCTAAGAAATTTGCTAGAACTATCATTAAGCAAAAAGCACCTATTTTGTGAGGTAAATGCCGACTCTGTATTTAACCGTGCTTTTACAGTACTTATTGTAAGGATCATTATATCCTACCACAACAATATAGAAGACTTCCTTACAGAGGAAGAAATAGTTAAAGTATATACTGATGTTATAAAATATATAAGATCAGAAGAGGATACTCGTGGATATGTAGCTGAAAAAGGCTGGGCACACGCCATAGCCCATGGCGCAGATGCATTAAGGGCACTAGCTTTATGTAATAGCATGGAGGCAGACCACCTTCAAGAAATACTAGAGGTAATAAAAGAGAAAGTATGTATTTCTTCAAGTGTTTATACCCATATGGAGAGCGAGAGGTTAGTAACAGCTGCCACAAACGTTATAGGAAGAAATATTTTAAGTGAACAAGGAATTATAAATTGGGTTAGAAGTTTTGAAGATATTGAAAAACCTTCGTCCCTCCCCCAAAGTCAATACTTCCTAGAAAATACACTAAGATTTATAAGAGCATTATACTTTAGGTTAAAATACAAAAAAATGCCGGCTAATATAATTAACCAACTAGAGAATACATCACACAACTTAAATAGTTATTTCAACAACGTGAATCCTGCCTAGTATTAGAAACAATGGGTACTTAACATGTATCAATAAGATTATTCGGAGGGAATAAAGTGAAAAAAATTATAATTATCGGTGGGGGAATAGCAGGGCTTTCTGCTGGAATATATGCTCAAAAAGCAGGATTACAAAGTGTCGTCTACGAAAAACATATAATTTCAGGTGGTGAGTGCACAGGCTGGGATCGAAAAGGTTTCCATATAGATGGATGTATACACTGGCTTACGGGAACAAAACCGGGGACCAAACTATATAAACTTTGGGAAGAAGTAGGGGCACTAGAAAATATAGATATTTATCAACCTGAGAGTTTTGGTACAATAGAATATCAAGGTAAAACAGTTACCTTGTGGACAGATCTAGACAAGCTAAAAAAACATCTAACGGAAATATCCCCTGAAGACCAAGAAGAAATAGAAAAACTAATTAAATACACAAAAGCATACCTAAATTTTGAAATGCCGTCTGATAAACCAATGGATCAGATGAGCCTGATGGAAAAAATAAAACTAGGGATGTCCATGAAGGATGTTGCCTTTGTAATGAACAAGCTACAAAAAGTTACCATAGCAGAATATGTGACAAGATTTAAAAGTCCGATTATTAGGGAAGCCCTAAAAGTGGGGTTGATGGAAAACTATTGTGCATACACCTTGCCGTTCACATATGCTACCCTAGCAAGTGGTAATGGTGGTATACCAAGGGGAGGTTCCAAGGCCTTTGCCCTACGCATGGAAGAGAAGTATAAAAGCCTAGGTGGTGAGGTAAACCTAGGCCAGGAAGTAAAAGAAATAATTATTGATAATGATACTGCCACAGGTATTATACTTGGAGATGGTGCTAAGGTATACGGAGACTATATTCTACCAGCATGTGACACTAACATAACCTTTGAAAAGTTATTAAAGGGTAAATATCAAGATGAAAGTTTTTCCCATAAATACACAAACGAGGAGACATATCCTCTCTTTTCAGGTGTTTATATAGCACTGGGAATTGACGGGGACTTATCAAGTTATACTAAGGATTTAGTATTTGAAACTGCACAGTTTCCCTTTGAAGATAAGGATATAAATCAGATATCCATGAAGAACTATAGCTACGAACCATCCTTTGCCCCAAAGGGTAAATCCCTTGTAATCTCATATATAAATGCTAACTACAAGTGGTGGAAAGAAAAACGCGAAAACTTAAAAGAATATAACTCAGAGAAAAGCTCCCTTGGAAATAACATAATTGAAGGCATAGAAACACGTTTTCCAGAACTAAAGGGTAAGATTACCCTACTAGATGTGGCAACACCCTTAACATTTGAAAGATACTGTGGAGCATATAAAGGATCTTACATGTCTTTTGGATCAACACCTAAAGGTGATCAAAAAATACATGATGGTAAAATAAAAGGCCTTAAAAACCTCTACATGGCTGGACAATGGCTAATGCCCCCAGGAGGATTACCCACAGCATTAGTAACAGGAAAATGGGCTATACAAAGAATATGTGGTAAATAGGAATGAAAAAGTCCCTGGATGTAATATTACTTCAGGGATTTCTTCATCAAAGTTCACACAAGCAGCGAACAAATATTTAGCAGTATTTCTAATAGGGAGATGAGTAAATGAATAATTCCAAAGAACAGTCTATCAAGATTTTAGTCATGGGAGGAACGGAGTTTGTAAGCAGTTCCATGGCAAAATACTTAATATCCAAGGGGTATACAGTTGATGTATTTACTAGAGGGATAAAACCTTTAAACTATGAAGGGTTAAGAAAACATCTAAAGGGTGATAGGAAATCCACCCTAGATTTAAAGGCGAACATTGGTAATGAGAAATACCATTATGTTTTTGATATCTCAGCCTATACCAAAGAAGATGTAGAAAAACTTACAAACGTCCTAGACAGGGAAAGTCTAAAAAGATATGTATTTTGCAGCTCAGGAGCAGTTTATATACCTTCAGATGAAATGGTATCTGAAGACTTTGCAAAAGGAGAAAATGCAAACTGGGGAGCTTATGGATTAGGCAAAAAAGAAGCTGAGGATTATCTTTTTAAGTTATGGGGAGATGATAAGTTCCCAATGACAATCTTTAGACCTACTTACATATATGGCGAAGATAACAACTTGCTCAGAGAGAAATATCTATTCAACAGGATATCTAAAAGTCTAGACGTGCCGATCCCCGATGGAGATAAAAAGAACCAATTCATATACATAAGTGACTTAGTAAGGATACTTGAAAGTGCTATTCATACTGAAAAATCAGCAGGACAGGCATATAACGCCACTCACCCCCAGTTAGTAACATGGGAGAAACTGGTACAAGCAGCCATAAAAGCAGTAAACATAGAAGTGAAAATCAAGAAAATAGACAGTAAAAGGGAAGACGTAAAACTTGGCGAATACTTCATATTTAGAAATATAAACTACATCCTAAGCCTGGAAAAAGCTCAAAAAGACGGCTTATATGTACCAAAAATAGATATTCAAGAAGGTATGAAATTAGCATACAAATGGTACTGTGAAGCTAAACCAGAAGTCAATAATCCAAGGATGACTAAAGTAGACTATGTATTAGAGAGTTAAACTTATTTCTAACTCAAGGCATCGCAATCTCAACTTCTCTGGCTCATTATGGTTAATATATATATGACATTAAGAATTATAATAAGTATGTTTATTATATTTTTAAACTAAGGGGTTTTATTGATGCGGAAACCATCTTCAATTTTTTCAATATTTGTCGGTATCTCTATGCTAGGTTTGTGGGTAATGCTATTAACCACGGGTCAAGTACCAGAACTAGAAACAATCCCGAAAGAAATTACTACACACATTATAATCGAAAGCATAACAGCAATACTATTGATTATCTCTGGGATCGGTTTACTAAAAAAGACACATTGGTCATCTAATTTTTATCTTTTCACAAGTGGAATGCTATGCTATACATTGGTGAATAGTGCAGGTTATTATTTACAAACAAATGACTATATTTTTGTGGCCATGTTTGGAATTATGTTAGTACTTCAATTGGTATTTTTATCCATAAGACGGAGTTCAATACCCCTTCCTCTTAGGTGGGGGATGAATACGACACATGTACAACGAAAATTCACAAAATTTAGCAAACATATGTTCCTCTTCTCCTGATTCTATGATAAAATATACATAGAAGGGAGGTGAGCTAAAAAATGAAATTATCGCTAAAGGTATATCCTAGGTGGAAAGAATGCCAAGTAGCAATAATTCAGGAACTATCCTTCCACACTACAAAGTTATATAATATTGCTAACTATATATGCACAGAAAAATACCTCCCATATATAAAACTAGATAAAGAACTAAAAACTAACTGGATGTGTGGACCACCCTAAACGAATAAGGGTTGCCTAGGAACAATCTTAGGTGGAAACTTAAATACCAAACTTCGTTTCAATAAATTCTTAGTTAAATTTTACTAAGAAGCCCCCACTTCAAGGCTCAAAGCCTAAGTGGTGGGTAGTTCACATTCATTGTATATAAAAACTGTGGGAGATGATTTAGATGATAAATAAATGTTTTGATCCATTTCCAGAATTAGAAACAGATAGGTTGATTCTCCGGCAAGTTGAGGAAGGAGATTTAGAACAATTATTTGAGATGCTCAGTGATGCTGAAGTGGCTAAGTTCGACTATTTCTATCCAATAAACTCAAAAGAAGAGGCAATGAACTTCATAGGAAGGTATAGAAAAGAGTTGGAGAAAAATGAAGAAATCACTTGGGGAGTTATATTAAAAGAAACAAATGAACTAATAGGAACTTGCTGCTTTGGTGATTTTAATGATGGTGCTAGACGGACTGAAATAGGTTATGATATAACCCAAAAACAATGGAATAAAGGATATGCAACAGAAGCCCTAAAAGCAATAATTGATTATGGGTTTAATGTTATGAACCTAAATAGGATTGAAGCAACCATAACTCCTGGCAATAATGCATCTATTAAAGTACTGGAAAAACTAAATTTTGTCCAAGAAGGAATAGTCAGAGAAAGGGATCTTATAAAGGGGAAGCTAGAGGATGGAATAATTATGTCAATTCTCAAAAGAGAGTACTAAACTAAAGAGTTGTTCATTGATGAGAAAACCTGCTTCGATCTTTATTAATTTTTGTTGGTATCTCCATGATAGGAATGTGGCTAATGCCAAATAATTAAGTTTATTCCTCTATAGGCCAAAGACCAAAATAGGATAGCTCAATCTATGCTTTAAACTACCCATAACAGATAATTAACTACCGTAGGGTGTCGGTTCCATACCGAATGGACCTCAAAAACTAGCAATTATATCGAATTATCCAACGATCAAACACGAAATTCATAATAATGGCGTAAAAAGAGGTATATTGACATCAGTCAATATACCTCTTTCCCTATAAATCAACTACAACCCCACGATTCTTCAATTGCTCAACGGCAAATCCTATTGCACTTTGTAAATTATCGGTCAACGAGAGACCTTCAGTCACCTGTAACCAAGTATCCCACTCGTCATCCCAAACAAAAACATAGACTTGATATAACCCATCTTTCCGCTTGACAACCTCAGCCATATAGTCTTTATTAAGGGAGTAAATTTCTTTAATCACTTCCATAGCATCATCTCCATTTTTAGAAAAAATATTATCTATCTATACCCGTAGAATTTGACCATATTCTAAATAAGCCTTTAATAAATCACAACAACCATATAAGGCATTTTTTTTTGCTAAATAAAAGTATATCAAAGCAGGGAATATATGTATAAAGAAGAATAATAAAACTAGCAAGTAACTATGCAGTGGATTATATTTAAACAGGAACTTGCATGGAATTTCAATTAGTCTACATCAAGGAGGGAAGTTGGTCAAATGAAAATTTCTGTACTAATTGAAAACTACTATAAAAAACATGATAGGAAGTTAAAATGTGAGCATGGTTTATCCCTCTACATAGAAATAGATGGGAAAAATATACTATTTGACACTGGGGACTCAGATGCCTTTATGGAAAATGCGCGACAAATGAATATAGACCTAGAAAAAGTTGATATAGTCGTAATATCCCATGCCCACTCAGACCACACAGGTGGGCTAGAGTCATTTTTGAAACTCAACAAAAAAGCTAAGGTATATATGAGTGAGTATGCTTCCAACGAGTATTACTTTAAAAAAGCATTCATAAGAAAATATATTGGTATTCCTAAAGAAATATTTGAAAACCATATGGAAAGAATCACCCTTATAAACGCCGTTTCTGAAATAGCTCCCAACATATACTTAGCACCAAATTCATTGGAACGCCCATTTTCACTAGGGGAATCTGGCAAAGACCTATATGTACAAAAAGAAGATAAGATGGAAAAAGACGAATTTCAGCATGAAATGTCTTTGGTTATTGTGGCAAAAGGTAAGCTGGATATAATAACAGGCTGTAGCCACAACGGAATAACAAACATGGTTGAAAATGTTACAAAATACTTCCCAAATACTAAAATTAAAACTGTAATAGGAGGCTTCCACCTCATGGGAGTGCCATTCAAAGACAGGCTAGGGGAAACCCCAGAGTACATTGAAAATTTAGGAGAAAAGATGGCCACATATAACATAGAACAAGTCTATACAGTACATTGCACAGGGAAAAAAGCATATAAGATTTTAAAGGATAGCCTGGGCGAAAATATCAGTTACATACATACAGGTGATAAAATTGAGGTGTAAAAATGGGTATAAACACAGCACTAGTAAGCTGAGGAAAAAATATATGCAATAAAATAATAGAGGCAGGGCTTACCTAGACTCAATATATGTAAGCTGTATAAAAAATCCCTTGATGTAAGCAACATCAGGGGATTTCTTCGTTTAGAAAAAGATTAGGGCTGGTACCACAAAAGCCACCCTACGAACCCGCATCCTGCATTATCTCTTCTTTCAGCTTATTATAAAACCTTTCATTAAACTTAGTCTTTGTTCTTGTTTTTTCAGACAATATTATTGCTTCACTAGGACAATGGTGCACACATTTAAAGCAAAACTCACACCTAGTTCTATCGTATTGAGGATATTCACCAATACTATTCCAACATTTTCGTATGCAATCATTAATACACTTGTTACAGCCTATACATCTATCTTTTAATAATTTGAGTTTATGTTTGTATGTCTTGCCCAATATTTTATTAGGAAAATTTAATATTGTATATAACTTAAATGAGGGAATTTTTACTTCATTTGTGCTGCCATTGAAAATATGTTCTATTTTTTTAATATCTGATTTTATCTTCTTAGCAATGTTCTCTTCATAGTCATACATAAAAGAAAATGGTGGAAACAATAACACACCGTCAGTGGCAGGTCCTTTATATACCGAATAATCGTATACATGAATATTTTTAGTTAAACACTTTTTTGTGAACTCCCTTAAAGCATTCCCTGAATATAGGCCACAAGTAGTAAAAACAAAAGCCTTCTTTGGTTTTTGATGTGGTGGCATCCTTTCAATAAATTCCATCATAGAAGTAGAAGGAGCACAATGATATGTAGGAAAAGCAAGAATAAAAAACTCGTAGTTATTTAGCAACTCATAATCATATCCCAAATCAATTGAACTCATATCTATAGAGTATAAGTCCAACATTTTGTGATATATCTCCGCGATAACTTTGGTGCTTCCTGCTCCTGAATGATATAAAATTAATATTTTATCACTTTCCACCATGTTCTACCCCCATATTCAATGTTTACAGTTGAGAAATACCTTTGCAAGAATTATATCATTTCCAACAATCTTCTGAAACAGAACATAGAAATAATATGTAAGGAGGAATAGATGATTTATAAAAGCATTAGCTAACATATTGCACTAACACCCAAAATATGGTAAGATGAACTTACAATTTCACAAACCTTATAAAGAATTAGGGTAGAGACTTAGCTCAGTAACCCTATACCAACCTGCCAGAGGGTAAGGTGGTTCAACTAAGATTTGATAAGGGGGTGCACATATGCATATAAGAAATCCAACCCCTACTTAGTAAAAAAGTAGGGGTTTCGTTATTTTTATTACAAATCATAAATTAAGGGAAGGTGTTATATAAATGAATACACAAGGTTGGATGAGGGGCCTGATGGCTAAAAACAGTAGAGTAGATGAATTTCTAAAACTGGTTACAAATACAATATCAATGGAATTTGAGATGGAGTACAATATTGAGGAAACTGAGACTAACTTTATAATTACTTTTAACAACAAATACAAAATTACCATAACACCCTACGAGGCTAAATGGATGCAAAATAAAAGTCCATATTCCTTAGATAAGCACATACTAGAAAACCTAAGGAACCAAGGACTAGAGTATGATAACAATCGAAGTCAATACGTGAAATACTGTAATGATATATTTAACTAAACTAACCACCTAGTCTAGCTGCTCAACTATAAAGCTTCTACATATTCTGCTACAAGCAGCAGGAGAATAGACAGGGTGAAGAGAAATATACTTAGGATAAATAGTTGATTATTTCGCTATGGCGTTATAATAAGAAACTAAACTGGAAGGGTGATATCATATGAAGAGAACAGTAGAAAACTTAAACGGTGATAACAAAAGGAGGGTGACTATACTTTAGCCCTCTATAAATTGGAGGTTAATAAATGTCTTATAATTGGATTAAACCAGAAGAATTTTCATTTAACTCTTTTTTGCTAATGGATAGATGGATAATCAAGATGATGTGCAACCATCACCTTGGAAACAATGAATATGACAAAAATCTTGGTATAGCGTTAGAGTACAATCCCGCAGTGAAATGGTATTTATTTCACAAATGTCCTGAATGTAAACCCATTCTAGAAAAATTGACCGAAGGTGTCCCTAAAAATCTATCCTCAGACGAAGTACGTAAGGCAGAAATAGATGCAATACGTGAAATGGAAACATCAATTGTTCTTGTTCATCCAGAAATAATGGAAAAAAACTGTGACTATATCTACGATTGGGACAAGAAGTTTCTCCTTGAACTGGCTGATTTTACAGATAAGCTAGTACTGGATATAGGAAGCGGTACTGGCAGACTTGCATTTGCCGCAGCCCAAAAAGCAAAAAGAGTCTATGCAAGTGAGCCCACAGATGCATTGAGAGAATACTTACTGGATAAGATAAAACACGAAAATATTGATAATGTCACAGTTTTAGACGGCACTGTAGAACAAATTCCCTATGAAGACAACACCTTTGACATAGTAATGTCAGGTCATGTGGTTGGCGATGATTATGAACGTGAGATTGCAGAACTAACAAGGGTTGTTAAAAATGGTGGATATATTATTGACTGTATAGGTGAAGACAACAGGAAAAGAAAACCAAATGAAGAACTACTAAAGCGAGGATTTGAAGCCTTCTACCATGTTAGTAAAACAGGTGGAGATATCTATAGATACCGTAAACAAGTAGTTAAATAAAGCAAATGCCTAGGACCTCATTTTTGAGGTCCTTAAAATTTGATTTTTATCACCACACACAACCAATGATATATGCCCTATCCTGTCTCTACCATCACAAAGACTTATTACGGTAGGGGTCGGGTTCCATACCGACCCGGACTCTCAAAATTTACATCACCGCCTATACCAAACAATTACTTCTATTGACACGAACATCTGTTTGTGTTATGATAAGGAAAAATCCGGACTTAATATGTATAGACATATTGATATATATTAGATGTAACGAGGAGGTGTGTAAATGGAAGCGGTTTTAAACAAGATTCTTGAGGAATTGCAGGGATTAAAAGAAGGTCAGACTAGATTAGAAGGCAATCTATCTAGAGTTGAGGACCGTCTATCCACAGTAGAAGGCAATCTATCTAGAGTTGAGGACCGTCTATCCACAGTAGAAGGCAATCTATCTAGAGTTGAGGACCGTCTATCCACAGTAGAGGGCAATCTATGTAGAGTTGAGGACCGTCTATCCACAGTAGAGGACAATCTAGCCGTGGTTGACAACCGTCTGTATAATGTTGAAGTGAGCCAGGCTAAGGTGGAACAGAAATTAGAGGTTATTTACAATCAAACTGGTGAACTATCGGAATTTCGAACCAAAGTAAAAAACGACTTCGAGTATCTACTGTTGGAGAATGCTATGATAAAAAAAGACATTTACCAACTAAAGCAAGCTAAATAACACGAAGTAACAAAGAGGTATCTATGGGGACCCTATAAACAAGTTACTAAAAATAGCAGCTGTGTCCTTACACAGTTGCTATTTTTAGTTCCCTATACAATAAAGCTTAAAGTAAATATGCTTCCTTGTTCGGTCTATACTAAGGTAGACCCATTTTTTAAACAACTGAATACAAGGGCCAATGCTAATACCATAGATTCCAAATCCCACCACTAAACACAACGAATTGTACCCTACCTACATCATCTCTACCATAGTGGACACTCAAAGCTAACAATAATCACCAATACCGAACAATAACGCCAAACTTGAATGAGTTGCCACGCATTCTCGTGTCTTCAGTCATGAGTTAGTGGCAACATATGTTGCTTAAAATAGATCTTATATTATTACAAATACTAGAATTATACATATACATATGTTCACATATAATTAAAGGATGTGACGTATGGGAAAAGTTATTTATGGAAGAGGGTATGTTTATACTATCCAGTATCACATAGTTTGGTGTACTAAATATAGACACAAAATACTACAAGGAAAAGTAGAAAAGACTCTAAAAGAGATAATTAAACAGATTGCACAAGACAATCAGTTCAGGATAGAAGAAATAGAAACTGATTTAGACCATATTCATCTACTTATAGATTGTAGCCCTCAACATTATATTCCCAATATAATCAAAGCATTAAAGGGAGTAAGTGCAAGGTTACTATTTAAAGCTCATCCAGAAATAAAGAAACAGCTCTGGGGTGGGCATTTGTGGAATCCTAGCTACTTTGTAGCCACTGTATCAGAAAATACACAGGAGCAAATAAGGGAATATATAAGAGGCCAAAAGACTAAATAGAAAGGGAGGCGAACCATGGTGTTAAAGGCATACAAGTATAGAATATATCCAAATAAAGAGCAAAAAGAGCAACTAGCTAAAACCTTTGGGTGTGCTAGATTTGTGTATAACTACTACTTAGCCGAAAAAATAAAGCTGTATGAAGACAAACAAGAATCTCTGTCTAAAATAGATTGTAACAACCATCTAAACAGAGAACTAAAAAAAGAACTGATATGGCTTAAAGAAGTAGATAAGTTCGCCTTAACCAATTCTATTTACAACCTGGATACTGCTTATCAGCATTTCTTTAGAAGAGTTAAACAAGGAAAAGATAAGACAGGATTTCCTAGATTTAAAAGTAGACATAGCAATAGATTAAGCTACACAACTAATTTTACAAATAACAACATAAAAATTGATTTCTCAGATAATAAAATTAAGTTACCTAAACTTAAATGGATAGAAGCCAAAGTTCACAGAGAATTTGATGGAAAAATCAAGTCTGCAAACATAGTTCAAAACTCAAGCGGAAGATATTATGTGAGTATTCTTGTGGATACAGAAGCAAAAGATCTACCACTACCGAAAGTAGATAAGACTATAGGGTTAGACTTAGGAATCAGTAATTTTCTGATAGACAGTGATGGAAATACAATTTCTAATCCAAAAAACCTACATAAACATGAAAGAAAACTGGCTAAACTACAAAGGCAATTAGCCAAGAAACAAAAAACTAGTAACAATAGAAACAAGATGAGAATCAAGGTGGCCAGGCTTCACGAAAAGATATCAGATACCAGGAGGGATTTCTTACATAAACTGTCTAAGCAAATTATCAACGAAAACCAAGTTATAGTTAGTGAAGACTTAAATGTAAGAGGAATGGTAAGGAATCATAAACTAGCTAAAGCAATATCAGATGTGTCATGGTCAGAATTCACTAGACAACTAGAATATAAAGCTAACTGGTATTGCAGAACTTACGTCAAGATAGACAGGTTATTCCCATCTAGTCAGCTATGCTCTCATTGTGGATTTAAGAACACAAAAACCAAGAGTCTATCAGTTAGAGAATGGACTTGTGATAATTGCGGAAATGAACATGATAGAGATATAAATGCCAGTAGGAATATACTGCAAGAAGGCTTGCGAGTGTTAGCATAACAAAAAACAAAACATGTAGGGTAGGAACTATCCGAATTAACGCCTGTGGAGAATGCGATGCAGTAAGGTCGGTCTGAGAAACAGGAAATTCTAGTAGTGATACTGGAAGCCCGCAATTCATTCGTGGGAGGTTCACGGCGAGGAGATAAAGATTACTTGGGAATCCAATGGCTCAACGGCTACTGGTGTTTCAGATAAATCAGGGGTAGTGATATTTGATATTGAGGAAAAGGGTGGTAAATTCACAGTAGAAGCCACTGGTTCTAACTACAAAATAACAGAAAGCGCAACATCAAAGCTACCAAGTTTAGAAGGATTTGGAGTTAAAACTATGGCTGACTACACAGTAAGCGGATATACCCTAAAAATAGAGCTAGGAGAACCAGCTTTTCCTGTAACAGATACTGAGTTAGGTTACTGGGGCTTTCTATCCTATATAATAGTTTTGGAAAGTAACTAAGATATATGATTTTAACAACATAAAAAAACTAACCAAGTAGATCGGCGAGCAACTAGCTCATACGTATGGCTTAAGGCATAAATATATGTAAATCCCCACTTCTTGACAGGAAGTGGGGATTAAAATGTATTATCCAGAATTAGTTCCTCTGACAAGAAGGGAATTTATGAGTAAAATAGAATAAAGTATCAATAAAGGGATGTATTTACGTGTAAATATGTGTTTGGAATATTTCTTTTGTGAGGGGGAGAAGAAATGGCTTTTGTAAAAAATAAGGCAAGGGTATTACTAGTACTTATATTGATTATCTCACTCAATATGATGGGATGCTCAAATCAACCTATCAATGATACTGAAAGCAAAGGTAGTGTAGAAAAAGAAGAAAATAACGAAACATATATTATAAACAGTCATGAAATTGAGCAGACACAAAACTTCAAAGGAGTGGATCATCAAGTAGGTCGAGGTCCTGGGACAGATAAATACGAGGGATATTACCTTGTTAAGAGAGGATTTGGTTATGGAATTACAGGAACAAGGACCCAAGAAGATATGTGGGTTAAATACCCCGACAGAACATATGGCTGTGTAACCCAAGAAGAATACGACAAGGTATTTGCAAAGATTGAAGCAGCCGTAGAAGATTTTAGTATTGATGATGAGTTTCTCTGGGCAATTGGCCAAACTTTAAAGAGAGTTCCCTTTACTTACTATGATAGAAATAGCCCGCTGGAAGCCGGAAGACATGAAACCTTAGGGGGATTCCAAAAAACAGAACCTACTATCCTTTATAGCATAGGTAAAGAAGACTACATTACATACAGGGCGGGTCTTGGTTTATCTGTTAAACTAGGAAGTTCAGCCAAAGATCCAAGGGATGCTTCGCCAGCCTCAGCTTATGATGTGCTTTTTAGAAAACGTAAAGACTGTGATGCATCTGCTCAGGTAAAGTTAGCTATTTTCGATATACTAGGATACGATACACAAATGATAGCCACTGCAAACCATGCTGAAGCCTATTATAAAATAGGGGGACAATGGTGGTGGGGGAGTCGATCTTATGATCTGAGTACTATTAAAGAAGGTAACAGAGTTGCAGTAAAGCATAGAGGTATAGATGAGGAAAATGTAAAAGTCAGCAATAGACCGCCTATGGAAGATTATGATATTAGCCAACAAGTTGGACAGGGCCCTGGTACTGGGAAATATGAAGGATATTATCTTATAAACAAGGGTTTTTCTTACACTATAGATGGAACTACTACAAAAGAAGATATGCTTGTAAAATACCCAGGAAGAACTTACGGTTGTGTAACTCAAGAAGAGTATGACAAAGTTTTAGAAAAGGTAGAAAGAACCCTTAACGAAACAACTTTGCCTAAGAGCATGTTATGGAGTATAGATCAGACACTAGATAGAATTCCCTATGATACCTACGACAGATACGGTGAATTGGAATCAGACAAGTGGTATACGTTGTATCAATTTCAGCAACAGTGGGGATTTATGCTGTGGGAAACAGGGCGTGATGATTTTATTAAAGTTGCAAACGGTTTAACTATGAGTGCTAAGTTGAATCTAGAAGCCAAAGACTCAGAAAATGCAACACCTACATCGGCATATGATGTTTTATTTAATAGAAGGACAGATGGTTATGGCCTAGCTTGGCTAGATTTAGCAGTGTTAGATGTACTAGGTTATGATGCTCAGATGAGAACTAGAGGGGAACACCCATTTATATATGTCAAAGCTGGTACTAGGTGGTGGAGTATGTGGGGTCATACAACAAACCTCTTGACTGGAAGAGTAATTGTTCCCTCAAGAGGTCAATATTAGCATATATAGAACAAGGCAGGTGAATCTGCCTTGTTCTTTTGCAATATGTTGCCAACCAATCTCTTAGATGGGTACTGAGCCGCTAAGATATATAATATTATGTAGGTGTTTACTTCAGATTATTAAGAATTATTCAAGGATTATATTGCCAGAGGCTAAAACATGTGAGATAATTCAAGTGTTAATGCATCCAAGGCTCGTAAGGCAAACGGAAAAGGTTGAGATGGAAATATGTATAAAGGTGATATCCCATGTACCAATGTACTGTTAAAAATAAAGGAATAAAATATGAGGTGAAAAAATGCCAAAAACAGAAAGATATGTACCTGTTAAAGGTAACACGGAAATAGTCAAAACAAGTGAAAAAATGTATATTGTTTTGTTTATAATGCTCGCTCTTTTGAGTGGGTGGATTGGACTTCTCATTGACATGGTTTTACCAGAACAATTAGAAGAGCAAACCCTTGGGATGGGAATATGGTTAGTATTACCCTTCCTATGCGGTATTGCCATAAGAGCCTTTCGAAAAGATTGGAAAGACTTAGGAATCAAACCAAGATTCAAACAAAATGTTAAATGGTTTGGTTTGGCTATTCTATTTTTCCCTGCAATTACATTATTGTTTACCCTATTAGCTTGGATTTTAGGATTAGTGAGTTTTTCATCCTTTTCAGCTGCATCCATTATACCTAGTATTGCTTCTATGTTTATTGCACTAATTATAAAGAATATCTTCGAAGATTTTGCATGGCAGGGGTATTTGACTCCGAAACTTGCAGCAGTAAAAATCAATGATTTCAAACTCTATTTAATCGTAGGTTTGGTATGGGCTTTCTGGCATGCTCCCTATTATCTATACTTTCTGCCAGATAGTATGTACAGTACCCCCTTAGATAGAATTCTTGATGCGCTTGTTAAGAGTCCCATTATTATTACTATATGGGCTGTCATTTTTGTAGAGATGACTAGAATTACACGCTCCGTCTGGCCAGCTGTTTTAATGCATACATTTGAAGATCTTATCCCTAATTTTTTGATACTTGAAGAAAAGATCATTGAGTTTAAAGGGGTAGGAAATATCTTATTTAATCCATTGACGGGTATTATACCACTTGCAGCATGTTTAGCTTTTGGCCTTTGGCTAAGGAGAAAACGAATTGACAGAGATGAGCTATTAATTTGAGTGTAGCGTTGTTTGGCTGACATCAAACTATCTTCATCTATAGAAATAGCCTAAATCACTTGTGCCTCTTTCTTCGGCCGATTATAAAGCAGCTCCATCCTCTTATATGAAAACTGAATACACGACCCAATGGCTAATACTATAACTACAGTTCAGTAAAAAACGGGTTCTGCTAGTAAAAACCTAAAAGAAAAACATGGATTACTGCTATATGTTTTTCTTTATTTTTTATCGACCTACATATAAAACAAAAAGAGATAAATTTCGTATTAACAATACGAATATGGCTTAAATAGAGGAGAATCCAAATGAACAGTTTAACACAAGCACAGTTAAAAGACCTAGACAAAATAGTAGAGATCGACAAATCTGTAATAGGACACAATGGTAGGAAAGACATGCTAAAGAAATCAATAGAATCTGAGTCATGCCTTATTTCCATGCAAGAAAATGAAATAGCTGGTTTCCTAACCTATAACACCAATTTCTTCGGATATAGTTTCATTGAATTAGTAATAGTATCTCCCCAGGAAAGAAGAAAAGGCCATGCCACAGCCCTGCTCCAACACTTTGTTAAAATAGCATCCACAGAGAAAATATTCTCATCAACTAACCAATCAAACACTAGAATGCAAGAAGTATTCGAAAGAAATGGCTTCACCAGAAGCGGAATAATCGAAAACCTCGATGAAGGAGACCCGGAATTAATTTATTTTAAACTTAAATAAAAAAGGGTATTTAGCTCTGCTACATTTGTATCAATGGATATAAAAGAACACTAATCAAACCCCTGCTTTGAAAAGCAAGGGTTATTTTTCTAGGTCTTTCTATGATATTGATTAAAAAAAGGTTATAATATAGAATACAAATAAGATTTAGATGACTATCTAATTAGAGGTGATAACCATGCCCATGGACATACATAAAAACATAGATGTGCCAAAGACAACAGTATTATTTTCCATAAACATAGAACTAATAGGAGCAGTACACCTTCTGGCAAATAGCTCCCACCATGAATTTGCTAAAGAGTGGGTGGATATAACATATAAGAATATATCTGAGGCAAGCAGGGAGTTTCTAAAAATCATACCAAAACTTCCCATGGCAGGCATAGAACTTTACAGCTTGTTTATCAGCACTAGGGATTTTGATGACGTGGAGGGTTTTTTACAGCGTATAGAGAAAACTAATGATCTTGACTTTATAAGTGAAGTCTATGACGTTGAAAGGGAAAAAGTAATAAGCATTAGAGAAAATCCAGAAGAACTACCTAAATTTATGGAAGACAACTACATGGTTGAAGAAGAGTGCAGGGAAGGGCTAGAATATATTTTATATGAAACAACATCCTTTAGAAGGGGTCTTGTAAAGGTATTAGGTGAAATATACAATCAACTCTTTACAGATAAGATAAAGACCCTTGAAGAACTATTCACCCATTCCATTGACAGTATAAATAACCAGCTAAAATCAAAGAAACCCCTGGTAGTCGCCCAAGAACTTATGGGCAAGACCTTTCACAGGGTGTTTCCATTTAAAGAATTTATTTTTATCCCATCTTATTTCTTAAGCCCCCATAGATTCAGAACATTTACCCCTGAGGTCCAAATTCTAATCTACGATGTAAGAAGGGACTGCCTGTACTTAAATGAAGTGGGGGAGAAGATAACAAATGCCATGAAGGTGCTGTCAGACAGGACAAGGCTAGAAATTGTACGGCAGCTTCTCCTTGGGCCTACCTACGGAAAGGTACTGGCATCAAGGCTAGATCTTACAACAGCCACAATCTCCCATCACCTAGAGCAACTTAGGGCTGTAGGCTTGATTGAGGAAGATAAGGTAAAGAATACAAAGTACTTTAATGTAAAAAAAGATGAATTAGAAAAACTCCTAGGTCAAATTAGCGACTATCTATATAATAAACTTTAAGACTAAAAGAATGTGTCAGGTAAACACCTGGCACATTCTTTTTAATTTTGTCTTATTGAGGATACCCTTGTGACAGTGTGGTTTGTTTTTGTCATTATTCTAATGAAATATAATTTCCAACTAATTTAACAATTTCGTAAAAACATAGTATTGACTAACCCAATCAATGGAAATATAATATAGCTATCTAATTAGATATATATCTTACAAGGGAGATGGTTATATGAATAAGGTAATTGAAGTTAAGAACTTAGTTCGAGAGTATGACTCAGCAAAGGGGATAATCAAAAAGGAAAATGTAAAGATTCAAGCACTTAAGGGCATTTCCTTTGACGTTAACAAAGGTGAAATATTTGGATTGCTTGGACAAAATGGGGCAGGAAAGACCACCACAATTAAGATACTTACAACCCTATTGGCTCCCACATCTGGGGAAGCTGAAGTTCTAGGCTACAAATCCTTTGGAGAAGAAAAGCAATTAAGACCCCTTATTAACTTCATATTCGGGGGAGAAAGGGGTCTATACTGGAGGCTAAGTGCAAGGGATAACCTAACATACTTTTCGGACCTTTACAAAGTGGATAAAAAGACCAGACAAAAAAGAATACCAGAGCTACTAGAACTGGTAGGACTAAGTGATAGGGCCGACGAGAAAGTTGAGACCTATTCTAAGGGGATGAAACAAAGACTCATGATAGCTAGGGGCCTTGTAAACGACCCAGAAGTTATATTCATGGATGAACCAACAATAGGCTTAGATCCTGTAGGAGCAAGGGACCTTAGAAAGATAATTAGGAACCTATCTTCACTTGGTAAAACAATAATGCTTACAACTCACTATATGTTTGAAGCCGATGAGCTTTGCGATAGAATCGCCATAATCAATAAAGGTGAACTAGCAGCACTAGATACACCTATGAACCTAAAGAGTATAAACTCAGGATTTTCTGTAATGGAAGTTAAGGTCATAGGGGTCACCCCAGATAAAATTAATAAGATAAGAAGCCTAGAAGGCATAGAAAATGTATTTGTATCCCAGCAAGAACTGTTGCAAGTTCTACAAATACAATGCTCTAACTGTAGTGATATGACACCTAAAGTAATGAATATATTAAAGGACAACAAAACCTTGGGAATAAACATCAGGGAGGCAACTCTAGAAGATGCATACTTGAATCTAGTGGGGGGAGTTACCGCATGATAAGTGTACTAAAAATAATCTGGGGCAGCTGCATGATACAAATGAAACAGTCCTTTGCAAGGGCTACATTTAAATTTTGTGTCCTAGTTCAACCCATTATATATGCAGTAATAACATACATGATGTTTAGAAACTCAGGCATAGAAAACTTCACATCCTATGTTGTCTTAGGAACAGGAATAATGAGCCTGTGGAGTTCCATCTGCTTCTCCTCCGCTGGAGATATCGAAAGGGAGCGATACATGGGAACATTACAAATAGTCACATCGGTTCCAGTACAATTCAAAATCATAATGCTAGGTAAAGTCCTAGGGAATACAATTTTAGGCCTCATGTCCATGGTAATTACATTTGTATTTGTAAGTGTAGTATTTGGAGAAGTATTAACAATAGCAAATCCTTTAGTTTTTATGGCATCACTAATAATTTCCCTATTTTCCTTTATGGCCATATCCATGCTATTAGCCCCAAGCTTTACATTGTCTAGAAACTCCAGAGCATTGATGAACTGCCTAGAGTATCCAATATTCATCCTTTGTGGAGTGTTATTTCCCATAGAAGTTCTTCCAGTATGGATAAGACCCCTATCATATATACTGTCTCCTACATGGGCAATTAAGCTATTAAGGGATAGCTCCCTTGGAATTCACGATTTTAGCAACTTTGCCACGAATATAGCAATAATAATTCTAATCACAGTCATTTACTCCATAGTAGCATCTAAGCTCTTTGATAGAATAGACAAAGAAACAAGAATAAAGGCCACATTGGAGGTGCAGTAAATATGTTAGTATTAGACATCATAGGAAGATTCTTTAGGCAATCAATTCTGTCATTTAAATCACTGTTCGGATGGCTAGACCCTAAGATATACGTATTAGTGAAGGTTATAAATCCCATATTTGTAATTATGTTCTTTTCCCTTTTAGCTAAGTACACATATGGAGTAGATGATGTAACACCATGGGTAATAGGAAACTCATTTCTACTATGTACCTATAACGCAATATTCGGTGTAGGGAATGTACTAGCAATTGAAAGGGTTTTTGGTACATTAAAAATAGTCATAGCATCTCCATCCAATAAATTCTTGGTGTTTGTAGGCAGAGCCTTCATGCATATAATAGATGCAGTGATAACTGTGCTGATAGGACTAATAGCAGGAGCATTGATATTTGGAGTAAGCTTTAAAGGAGTGAACTTCCCACTATTTGCCCTTAATATATTTGTAGCAATGTTTGCAGCCTCAGGTCTGGGGCTGATGATAGGAAGTTTTGGACTATGGATAAGGGATATGAACCTACTAATGAATACAGCAGCCATGGGACTACTGGCTTTAACGGGTGCAAATTTCCCCATAGAGATGTTCCCAAACATAATACAAAAAGTCTGCTATGGGCTACCTGTCACAAGAAGCATTAAAGCAGCTGCACTACTAATGGATGGGGGGAGCAGGGATATGGTATACAGACTCATGTCCCAAGAAATAGTAGTGGGAATAATATACACAACTTTAGGATATGTACTACTTAAAATAATGGAGAGAGTTGCAAAAAATACTGCTTCACTGGATATATACTAGACTCCCTTCTATATAAAACAACCTCTACTTTGTTAAAAGAAAGTGGAGGTTGTTTTAAACAAAGAAAGAGCATCTATTTGAAGATGCTCTTTCTTTGTTTAGTTACATAGACCTGATAACTTTCTAAAATGATTAATGCTAAGAATATAAAAAAGGTCGGTTACTCACATAAAGTGAACAATTGATCTTTTGAACTTCTTCAAATGCTGACATTAAAAAATGTAGAGAGGAAGATGTCCCCACATTTCTATAACTTCAAGCAGGATAATAGTGAGGCTAAATTGAATATAGTATTATCTGAAAACTAGGAGGATAACATTGAATAATTTAGCCAGTATACTAAAAAAATACATTACCGCTTTAATGATTTTACTACTAGTGCTGTTAGTAGTATTTGTAATAAATCAAGTTTATCAGCTATATATTATAACATCAAATATTAACCAAACTTTAGGGCAAATAGTACTGCTTGTGCTCACTGCCATTTTTGGGAGCGCACTTATTCTCCCTGTAATTATGTATTTAAAACTTCCCAGGGGGTTAAAAGTCCCTAAACAAGGAGATGAGGAAGGCTATAGTAGATACATAGCAAATTTAAGAAAACGCCTAAGAAAAAATAAACATCTCCTAAACACTGGATTCCAATTTAGTGATAAAGAAAGTACCGAAGCTCAAGTAAAAGCTGCATTAAAAGAACTAGACAGTCAGGCAGAAGGAATTGTAAAAAAGTACTCATCAACGGTGTTTATAACCACAGCCATATCACAAAATGGTTCCTTAGATGGGTTATTCGTGTTACTAAACCTCAGCAAAATGATTTGGAATATAGCCCATATATACAATCAACGGCCAACAGTCAAAGAACTAGTATTACTTTACATAAACGTTGGTGGTACAGTACTCATGGCTAAAGAGATTAACGAACTAAACTTAATTGATGAACAGCTAGAACCTGTTATAACTGCCCTACTAGGGGAAACCATACTAGCATCTCAAACAGTAATCGTTTCTAATCTAGTGGTAAACTCAGTGCTAGAAGGAAGCGCCAATGCCTTTTTGTCATTGAGGGTAGGTAAAATTGCCATGAAATATTGCAGCAGCTTAACTGAAGTAGATCGAAAAAGCGTAAGAAAAGCTGCAACACTAGAAGCATGTGAACTCCTTGGTACTATAGTAAAACAAAACACATCCCTTATAGTAAAATCAGTAGTTAAAGGTGCTGGAAAGGGCACTATTAAGTTGCTCAGAAAAAGCAAAGAAAAACTATTTAGTTTCGGTAAGAAAAAAAGTATGGACATTTAGAACACCTCCCAAGCTAAGCCAAGCTAAGCTAAGCCTATAAAAAAGGAAGGATGATTAAAAATGCCGAGAAAATCTTTCACTGCCAAAGGAGCAGTGGCAATTGGACCATACTCCCACGCAGTACAAACAGGAAATCTTTTATACCTATCTGGCCAAACCCCTATAGATCCAAAAACAGGAAAATTAGTAGAAGGTGACATAGGAGCCCAAACTAAACAATGCTTTGAAAACCTATTTAACGTACTAGCTGCAGCTGACCTGACACCAGACCATGTAATAAAAGTGAACGTATTCCTAACTAACATGCAAGATTTTAGCGAAATGAACGCAGTGTACCAACAACAATTCACAGAGCCCTACCCCTCACGAACAACCATAGGAGTAGCAGAACTACCACTGGGAGCAAAAGTGGAAATAGAGATGATAGCTGAAATTGAAAAGCAATAGCTCGCAGCCTATGTTTATTTAGTTGTTACAATAATGAAAACCCACATAAACAGGGTTTTCATTTTTTATTTAGAACTTGCACAAAAATCTGCCTAATCCAGTGTTAGGATATTTCTTTATGATGTAAATAAAAAGATAGATCCAGTAGTTAGTGTAGGGGTAGGGCTCCGTACCTACCCGGACCCTCAAAAACATCTGCTAGCCCCTGTCTACACAAAATAAATGTCTAATCTAAGCAGGAAAAAAATGTATAAGAGAGAATACATAAACTAGCAACAGGAAAAACGTGCTTTATTGCCCTTAATTATAAACTACTCATATCAAAAAGTATCGAAGGAGAGATAAAATGAAAACCATATTTGATCTAAGAAAAAACCAAGAAGATAAAATCTATGAAGACATACAAAGCTTATATGATGAACCATTGAACATTGTAAGACTAGGAGGAAAATCCATAAAACCGTGCATTGGTTGTTGGAACTGTTGGCTCAAAACCCCTGGTATATGCGTAATGAAGGATTCCATGAGCGAAATCTACCCCGATTATGTAAATAGTGATACGGTAATTTTCCTAATAGACACAGCCCAGGGATTTATCAACAATAAAGCTAAAGCTTTTTTGGACAGGACAATCCCCCATTACCATCCATACATAGAAATCGTAAACGCAGAGTGTCATCATGTAGCGAGATACCAATCATACCCCGATATGGTTTTTTATTTTGATAACCAAGGATTAAAAAATCAAGAAGAACAAGTTATTGAAGATTACCTATATCGCACTGCCTTTCACTTTAAAGGTAAATCCTATAGAATTCTAAAAGACGGCAACACACAAATCCGTCCACTGGAATCAAGGAAACCTAAAAGACAAACTGTGGCCTTCAGGTCAGTTGAACCCATGGAAAAACTTGTGATCTATAACGGATCACCTAGACGAAGTGGCAGCAATTCTGAACTTATCCTGGGAAAAGCTGCTGAAACCCTTGGTGACAAAATCGAGATACGTGATTTGAAAAAAGAAGATATGTGGGGAGAATGGGCTGATAACTTTACAAACGAGAAACACGTTATGTTCTTTATGCCCCTATACGTCCATGCAATGCCCTCCCATGTCATGGCATTTATAGAAAAACTTAAAACCTCCGATGGTAGCATAAGCTTCTTTGTCCAATCGGGTTTTCCTGAAAGCAGTCAATCCCACTATCTCGAAGCATATTTTGAACAATTGGCACTGAGACTTGGAAGAACATATACTGGTACAGCCATAAAAGGTGGAATAGAAGGATTGAGGGCAAGATCTCCTCAAAACCAAGAAAAAACCATTGTGCCATTGGTAAAGACCATTGAGAATTTAGTCAATGAAGGTAATTTCAACATAAAAAATATTGAACAACTAGCCATACCCGTTCAATTTGGCACAGTTGTGTCAACTATCGTTAAACTAGTGTCTAAAACAGGGATGATAAACTCATTTTGGGATCAACAACTCAAAGCAAATCAAGCATACGAAAAAAGCTTTGATCGTCCGTACTTATCCTTACCCAGCGAACACCCTAAAGCTTAAACTCCACAATGCACTACCTACTTCGTATAAATCAATGATAACATGGACGGAGTTTTCTAAAAAAAGCACATAGCTATTAAAAATCCACCGAAGAGCCAATCTTTAGTGGATTTTTCAATATAGCAAACAGAGAATCCTACAACAGTTTTTGTGCCCATTTACGTTGCAGGATTGTCTGCCATTGTATGTAACACGTGTTTATATCCATGTGGGGGTTAATTATTGAAAATACATAAATATTAAAAGGAATTTAGGTCAAAATGAAGAATTTATATATTAGACAATATGTGGAAGCTACATAACTATCTATTAAAGGTAAAGAAGAAATAGTCATTGAATGGATGTAAAGTAGATACCAGTGTAAGGAGAGATGATCGTGAAATGTTATTATCATAGCGATAGTGAAGTGGTTGCAGTATGTAAAATCTGTAATAAAAACCTTTGCAAAGAATGTTATGACTTAGGGGATAGTGGTAGATGCAAGCCTTGTATAACTAAAGCAACGGAGCAAAAACATAGGCAAAGGGAGTTTAGAATCAAAAATGAAAGTGTTGAATATGTAAGAAATGCAGGGATTTTTTCAGTATTAGGCGCATTTATAGGCTATACCACATCCATAAGATACCTTAGTGGAATAGAAAATAGCGATATACCTGCTCTAGTTTATAAATTAGGTTTCATATTACTATTTGCCTATTTGGGGATTTCACTTATTTGTGGATTGAAGATAATGAACGGGACATTTCGCTCCATGGGAAGTTTAGGGTTGTTATTGATTTTTATATGGCCAATTTATGTTGCATTGCTAATAATTGCCCTTATGATTGGAATGTTTTGCTCAGTTCCACTATTACTGTACCATCTTTATAAACTGTACATAAAGCCACCAGTTCCTCACCAGCAAAGTATGTAATTCAGTGGAAGCGTAGGAAAAGACGAAACTTATCCAACAGTTAAAAAGCCACAATAAATTAAGACTAAAATAAAAAGAGTATTTACCCACCGTAGGAGTAAATACTCTTTTTGACTTCCCTTAAAGAAACAATCTAAACAACAGCTGCCTCTTTCTTCGGCCTATTATAAAGTACATCCATCTTTCTATATGCGTACTGAATGCAAGGACCAATTGCCAATACTATAACAACAGTTCCGTAAGAAACAGGACCTGCTAAAAATAACCCAGTTGTAAGGGCAGTAATTTCACATATTAGCCGAGAAAAAGCCATGCTAATATTAAACCTTTTGTGGACAACCATCATAAGACTATCAATAGGAGTAGGTGGAAACTTAGCCTGAAGATAAGACCCTACACCCAATGCCATACATACAAAACTAATTGCAAACAACAACATTTTTTCAGGTAAAGTTACAATATCAATAAAGCTATACAGAAATAAGTTGATATCGATAAAAACACCTAGGATGAAAACAGTTAAAAAAGAAAGAAATTCAGGCTTCTTTTTAGCTAAAGAAGCATTGAACAACATAAGTAGGCCACCAGTAATTATATTCCATGATCCAGGGCTTAAGCCAACCTTATTAGTCAAGCCCACAAATACCGAGTCCCAAGCACCAGTGCCTAACTCCGCCACAATAACACCAGTAATACCAACTGCAGAGATAAATAAGCCAATAAAATAAAATAGATAACGTTTCACAGTTCAACCACCTTCAGCTATTTATATAGAGTCTATTTACTTCAGTATACTCTATATATAATAGGTCAAGTCAAGGGGTAAAATGAAAAAAATTCTACAATATAGAACTATGGTTCTAAAAACTATATATAAGACAGATTTTATGGAGAATACTTCATACAAACCTGGAAAGAAGAACATCAAGCAAATAAAGAACAGAAAGTAGCATGATATGCACTAGAATAATCACCCTTAATATGAAAGATCCGGGATTCTTTTTATATAATTATAGAACAACAAAATTCGCGTTAGGAGCAGGAAACCTAGGATAAAGACGAATAACTAATGTAAAGCAAAACATAGTGAATAGTCAAAGCATAAATAGTAATAATATAATATCGACTTCACAATTATTGTACCTGCCATAACTCCAATATGGCCCGCTGCATTTCCTCTACAAATGTGGACGAATCTTCAGCTTTGGTAGCTCCCCGAAGTTAATGTTCTAGCTACCTCATTGTGCTAGGAACTTACTATGTAATTATCATATTCTATTTAGTAATGATATAATAAACATGTGATATTATCTTAAATAGTTAAGGAGGTTGAATATCATGACTTCTAATTTTATTTCAATTCAAGCGATTGAACAAAAGGCAGTTCCTATATTAAAAAAATACCCAATCCATAAGGCAATATTATTTGGTTCATATGCAAAAGGTGAGGCTGTTAACGGTAGTGACATAGATTTATATATCGACACAAAGGGAAAATTAAGAGGCCTTGACTTTGTTGGATTGTTAGAAATCCTTGTTAATACTTTAGGAGTTGAAATAGACTTAATAGATAAATCGCATATTGATCCAGATTCTTTAATAATGCAAGAAATTGAAGATAAGGGTGTGGTAATATATGAAAAATCAGAAGATTATTCTTAAGATAATTAATTATATTGACTCTATATTGAGATACATCAATGATGTAGATTATACTGAATTTAGAAATAACAGCATGATGGTGGAAGCTTGCGTCTTTAATTTAAGTCAAATGGTGAGTTAGTGAATAAACTAGATAAAGGGTATATTTTAAAACACCCTGAAATTCCTTAGTTTAAAATGAGAGGTTTAAGAAATCGTATAGTTCATGATTATGAGGGTGTTAATTTGAACCTAATATGGGAAATTATTGATATGGACATAAGAGTATTGAGAACACAACTAATGGAGCTAAGCAATTAGCTTCTTTTTTATTATATGAAAAATACAACGCATGTACATTAAGCCTCACTAAATTATATTAGCCATTAGTGGGGCTTATTTTAACTCATAAGCAGGAAATATATGTAATTAAAGCGAATACCTTAAGTAACAAACTAACCGAGGTGAGGGGTATTTTAAAGCAGGGTATCTACGAAGAAATTATAAACCAAAAGCTTAAAAAGAATCTCCAGGATTTATCACTGGAGGCTTTTGATATTGGTAAAGAAAAGATAGATGTGGAAGAAGCTCGGAAGCTTCTTTCTTCATACATATCTCAAGTGACAAGAAGGGCACTGAACTATGTGAGGGACAACTATAATGACGACAATGAAGCCATATTAAACCAGATTAGAACCTGCAACGATATCATATCTACACTGCACAAGAACTTAGATGATGACGATGAATGGATGTAAAGCAAAAGATACCAGTGTAAGGAGAGATGATCGTGAAATGTTATTATCATAGCGATAGAGAAGTGGTTGCAGTATGTAAAATCTGTAATAAAAACCTTTGCAAAGAATGTTATGACTTAGGGGATAGTGGTAGATGCAAGCCTTGTATAACTAAAGCAACGGAGCAAAAACATAGGCAAAGGGAGTTTAGAATCAAAAATGAAAGTGTTGAATATGTGAGAAATGCAGGGATTTTTTCAGTATTAGGCGCATTTATAGGCTATACCACATCCATAAGATACCTTAGTGGAATAGAAAATAGCGATATACCAGCCCTAGTTTATAAATTAGGTTTCATATTACTATTTGCCTATTTGGGGATTTCACTTATTTGTGGACTGAAGATAATGAACGGGACATTTCGCTCTATGGGAAGTTTAGGGTTGTTATTGATTTTTATTTGGCCAATTTATGTAGCGTTGCTGACAATTGCCATTATGATTGGAATGTTTTGCTCCCCTCCACTATTACTGTACCATCTTTATAAACTATACATGAAGCCACAAGTCCCTCATCAGCAAAGAATGTAATTCATTAGAAACTCAAGAAAATACGTTTTCCTAAAGATTAACATAGTATTTAGAAATAATAGGCATAGTTATGGAACTCTACTAATATTCCTGATAATTGCATAAATATAGGATTCTAAGAAACAACCACAACTGCACAGAGTACGAAATCTCACTGATAACTAACGTCCAGTGGGATTTTTGTAATTAAATAAGCAATTTATTGAATACATCCTTTACTAATATAGAAAGTATTTAAACAATAGTTAATAGTTTTAATAAGTCAGTATTCAGTAACAATGTTCTTATATTTATATGCTTTTCAGGTGTTAGAATAACTTTTCAGGTGAATATGATTTTTATTTACCATTAAGCTTTAAGAGGATTATATAGAACAATGTCGAATAATATCAAAAAAAGAATGAAAATGAAAAAAAGAGGTGGTTAAATGTATAATAACAGTCTTTTGGAGATACTTCTGGATTCCCTAGAAATTATTGCTAAGATTACCGGAGGGTATGCTACATTAACTGATAAATACGGGTACAGAATTAAAACAATTGATTCTGCTGGGAATGTTAAAGTAGAGCTTGAGGGAAGTTACTACGATTCTGCAGCTGAGGCATACCTAAAGAAAAAAGCTATATCGGGTGTTTCAAGTATTGAAGATGGTGCACAAGCTTGGTGTATTCCTATTAATGACTATGTATTATGTAGCAGTAATATAGAAATAGTTAAAAATAATAATAGGTTGAAGGAATCTTTGATTCAGTCTCTACCCTTTATTTCTCGGGTGGCTGGTGGAGAAGCGGTGGTCTTTGATTCAGAGGGAGTTAGAATAGCGACAGTGAGTTCTAAGGGTGAAATAAAAGAAGATTACTTAGGGAAAGCAAGCAAAGATGCAAAAGAGGCCATGGAGAAACAAAGACCAATTATTGGTGGCTCGAATTATGTCAGTGGTGCTAGTGCAGTGCGGATTCCCATAACTAAGGAGTTTGGTTTTGGATTTAATAACGAAGATACTACTATTGCAAGTCAAATACTAATTAACGAGGTAAAAAAACACCAGACAGCGAAGTATTCGCTAGACGATATAATTGGTGAATCAGCATCACTAGTTAAAGCAAAGAATATTGTAAAAATTACGGGGAAATCAAGTTCTAGTGTTCTAATTTTTGGCGAAACTGGAACTGGGAAAGAACTATTCGCTCAATCGGTACACAACCTAAGTGACAGAAGTTCAAAACCATTCGTGGCAATCAATTGTGCTGCAATTCCTCCAAATCTAATGGAAAGTAACTTTTTCGGATATGAAGGAGGAGCTTTTACTGGTGCGAGGAAAGATGGATCCCCTGGTGTATTTGAGCAAGCAAATGGAGGGACTATTTTTCTGGACGAAATAAGCGAAATGGATCTAGATTTACAATCGAAAATACTTAGGGTCCTCCAAGAACGTGAAGTTAAACGTCTAGGCTCAAATAAAGTAATTCCTTTAGATATAAGGGTTGTATCTGCTACTAATAAAGACTTAGAAGAAATGGCTCGGAGCGGTAAGTTTAGGCAGGATTTATTTTATAGGCTCAATGTAGTTGATATAAATTTGCCTGCTCTAAGGGAGATAAGATCAGACATCCGATTGATAGTTAAAAATGCTATTTATCAAATGAATAGAAGTTTTGGAAAGTTTGTTGAGGATATAGATGAAGAAGCTTTATCTTATATGACTAGCTATCATTGGCCAGGTAATGTTAGAGAATTAATTAACTGTATAGAAAGGATTTTTAATGTAATCGGAAGTAATAGAATAATAACAAAAGAATTTTTGCCTAATAAGCTTTTAGATAATCAAATTACAGTGGGCGAGCAGGGAGACTTAAGTACCATGCTAGCTAAATACGAAAAAAGAATAATTGAAAATAGCTTGAAGGATAACAATGGTGTTAAAGCCAAAGTTGCTAGACAGCTGAATATAAGCAATACAACTTTATGGCGTAGGATGAAAGAACTTGAAATTGATAACTAACTATTTCAGATTTAAAATACTATTTCACTTTTGAAATACATCGAAACAGCTTTGCCATAGGCACTTACAATAGAGACCTTTTCAATTTTGAAAAAGTCTCTATTATTATAATAGCCATATACCTGGTTTTTAAAATGGCACAGTAATTGCATTATAAATGATGACAGCGCTGATAGATAAAAAAAGTTAGGAGGGATGGATATGAAACAATTTAGCTACTATGCTCCAACTGATTTAGAAGGAGTACTAAAGATTTTGGCACATGGAGAAGACACATACTTCATTGCTGGCGGAACCGATATTATGATCCAGATGAGGAAAAAGTGGGTTCAACCTAGAAAACTAATTGATTTAAAGCAGGTAAGTGAAATAAATTACATCCGAGAAGATGGTGACGTAATTAGAGTAGGGGCAACAACCACATTTACTCAGCTCGAAAGATCAGACTTAATTAAGAGATACGCAAAGGTTTTAGCAAACTCTGCTGCAGAAGTAGGGTCCCCACAGATACGTAACTTAGGAACCGTAGGAGGTAATATAGCTAACTCGTCTGCCGCAGCAGACTCTGTTACTGCGCTAATGGCTCTCGATGCTAAACTTAAGCTAGTTAGCCTAAGTGGTGAGAGAGTAGTGGAACTAAAAGAATTTTATATAGGAAATGGAAATACCAGCCTTAAACCTGATGAAGTTATAACTGAAGTGTTCTTCAATAAACGTGAGTATTCTGAGTTCAAAAAATTAGGTAGAAGAAAAGCTTTAGCTATTGTTGTTTTAAGTGTGGGCGCAGCTTTTAAGTTAAACATGAATGAAAACACGTTTTCCAATGTTAAAATCTCCCTTGGTGCAGTAGCAAGACATCCAATGAGGGCTTATGAAGCAGAGCAAATACTTGAAGGGCAGGAAATAAGCTTCCTAAAATTAGAAGAATGCATCGAGAAAATCTCTGAAATAGCAGAAGCAAGTGTTACAAACTCTCCGTTTAAGCTTTTAGCTCCTTATAAAAAAGAAAGTATCAAAGGTGTAGCAAGACAAGTACTAGAAAATCTATACAACGAACAAGTTAAAGCAAATAAGGGGGTATAGTCATGGAAAAAGTAAAGATCGTATTTAACCTAAACTACAAAGATGTCGAGATTGAGATATATCCTAACACAAGACTAATAGATATGTTGAGGGAACAGTTTAACCTCACAAGTGTTAAAGAGGGCTGCTCTGAAGGAGAGTGTGGCGCCTGTACTGTAGTCCTTGACGATGAACCTGTTACGTCTTGTGTAGTGCTAGCACCTCAAGTTCATGGCAGATCTGTTCTTACCCTTGAGGGATTGTCCGAAAATGGAGAACTTGATAAACTACAGCAGGCATTCATAGATGCTGGAGCTGTTCAATGTGGATTTTGTACCCCAGGAATGATTTTATCTGGTAAAGCGCTTTTGATGAGAAAACCAAACCCAACTGAGGAAGAAATTAAACAATCAATTTCAGGTAATCTATGTAGATGTACTGGGTATGCAAAGATTGTTGATGCCATTCAAATAGCTTCACAAAAGTAAAGAGAGGAGGAGAAGGGTGTTGGAAGAAAAAAATTACAGTGTTATAGGAAAAAGTGTAACGAAAAAAGATGTGTTAGCTAAAGTAACAGGAAAAGCTCAATATGCGGCCGATATTACATTAGACAATATGTTATTTGGTAAGGTGTTAAGAAGCACTGTTCCTGCTGCAATAGTAAAGAAAATAGATACTTCTAAAGCAAAGGAATTGCCAGGTGTAGTTTCTGTTCTGACCGCTAAGGACATTCCGGGAGAAAATAGTGTAGGAATTATTATTAAGGATGAGCCAATTCTAGTGACCAATAAAATTAGAAGAATTGGAGATCCATTGGCGATTATAGCTGCAGAGACCATGGAAATAGCTGAAGAAGCTTTAGGACTGATTAAAGTAGATTTAGAAGAACTACCTGTCGTATCAAACATTGAACAGGCTCTTGATAAAAACTCCCCTGTAATACACGGAGGAGAAAGTAACATTTTATCTACCAAGTTAATGGTTAAAGGGGATGTAGATAATGCATTCAAGGAGTGTGATATTATAATTGAAAATTCCTATAAAACTAGTATGATATCACATATGTTTATAGAGCCAGAAGCTGCAGTAGCAAAGTATGAAGATGGAAAAATAACCGTATGGAGCTCAACACAAAACACTCACTTTGACAGGGATGAAGTGGCGAGGATGCTAAACATGCCACAGAACAGAGTGCGTTGCATATGTGCTGAAACAGGCGGTGGCTTTGGTGGTAAGCTAGATATTTCTTTACAATGCTATTCTGCTTTATTAGCTTACTACTCTAAAAGACCAGTAAAGATGGTTAACACTCGTGAAGAATCAACAACTGTGTCGTCAAAACGCCATCCAACCCTCATGAAGTATAAGACAGGAGCAAAAAAAGATGGAAAACTTCATGCTATGGAAGTTGAGATTTTCCAGGACACAGGTGCGTACTCTTCATATGGGCTAGGGGTAATTACTAGAAGTGTTGTACATAGTACAGGTCCCTATGAGGTGCCTAATTTACGCGTAAAATCTACAATGGTATATACAAATAACCCTATGGCAGGCGCAATGAGAGGATTTGGTGTTCCTCAAGTAGCAATAGCACACGAGGGTCAAATGGATGCACTTGCAAAAGAATTAAATATGACTCCAGTGGAGATTAGGTTAATAAATGCCCTTAAAGTAGGATCGACTACAGGAACTAAACAAATTCTTGATAATAGCGTAGGCATCACAGAGACAATAATTAAAGCAGTAGAAAAAAGCAAAGAAGTAATCTCGCAGGAAAGGAGGAGCTTATAATGAAAAAAAGAGGCGTAGGAATGGGTTGTATGTGGTATGGGGTTGGTAATACTGGGCTACCTAATCCAGCAGCAGCTTTTGTTGAGGTTCATAGTGATGGTTCAGTTACAGTGCTAACAGGTGCTGCAGACATAGGACAGGGATCTGACACTGTCATGTGCCAGATTGTGGCAGAAGCACTAGGGGTCCATTATGAAGACGTTAGTGTATTATCTGCTGACAGTGGTGTTACCCCAGAGTCTGGCGCATCATCTGCCAGTAGACAAACATATATTTCAGGAAATGCTTGCTTAAATGCAGCAAATATGGCTAAAGAAACCATTGTAAAAGTAGCCGCAGAATTATTGGGTACTACAGCTTCTAACGTAGAATTGCGGGATAGGAGAGCCTTTGACAAAAATAACACCGACAACCACATCCTATATTCCAAAGTATTAATGACCATGAAGCAAAAGGGTATTATCGCTGTAGGAAGTGGTAGCTTTAATCCAGATACCACAGGGTTAAATCCAGAAAACCTAGAAGGCAGTCCATATGGAACTTACGCCTTTGCAACTCAGATTGTTGAGGTTGAAGTGGACACCGAAACTGGAGAAGTTGATGTTATAAAAATCATCGCAGCCCATGATGTAGGTACAGCCATCAACAAACAAAATGTTGAGGGGCAAATTGAAGGTGGAGCGTTGATGGGAGTTGGATACGCATTACTTGAGGAAATAGAGCTAGATAACGGTAAAATAAAAAATCCAAATTTTACAAGTTACTTAATCAATACAGCAATGGACACACCCAAAATATATCCAATTATTGTTGAAGAACATAGCGAAACTGGACCCTTTGGAGCAAAAGGAGTCGGTGAACCTACATTGATCCCTACTGCACCGGCAATCTTAAGTGCAATAGAAGATGCCATAGGTATTAGATTTAATGAAGTTCCTGTAACTCCTGAAAAAATTATTAAGTCTCTAAAAAATGGAGGTAAGTAAAAATGTCAAATACTAATGAAAAAGTTAGTTTCTTTAAAAGAAAGAACATAGAGTTCTCTGTTAAAAGGTACTTAATTGACACTTTAAGCTTCATGGCACTTGGTCTTTTTTCTTCACTAATAATCGGTAGTATAATGAATACAATCGGAAGTAAACTTGGGATACCATTTTTATCAGAAACAGTATGGCCCATTGCTAACAGTATGACTGGACCAGCTATAGCAGTTGCAGTAGCCTTTGGTCTTCAGGCTCCGCCTTTAGTAATGTTCTCAGCAGTAATAGTGGGAGCTGCTGGAGCGGCAAACGGTGGAGGACCTGTAGGTGCTTTGCTGGCAACGTTAGTTGGTGTGGAGTTCGGTAAAATGGTTTCAAAGGAAACAAAAGTGGATATAATCGTAACACCAGCTGTAACAATACTAGTTGGCTGCTTAGTTGCAAGCTTTGTTGCACCAGCTGTTGGAGCATTTATGACAAAGTTTGGTGAGTTAATTATGTATGCAACAGAGCTACACCCTGTTCCAATGGGTAGTTTAGTTGCTGTACTAATGGGAATTGCCTTAACACTACCTATAAGTAGTGCTGCAATAGCAATAATGTTAAGCTTAAGTGGCATAGCTGCAGGAGCTGCCGTTGTTGGATGCTGTTGTCAGATGGTAGGTTTTGCTGTGCAAAGTTATAAAGATAATGGTTGGGGTGGAGTTTTTGCCCAAGGAGTTGGAACATCAATGCTCCAAGTACCAAATATCGTTAAAAAACCAATTATTTGGTTACCGCCAATTATAGCATCTGCTATACTTGGTCCAATTTCCGCTAGAGTATTACAAATGGAAAACACACCAATGGGTGCAGGTATGGGAACCAGTGGTTTAGTAGGTCAGTTCGAAGCTATTTCAGCAATGGATGGTGGAGCTGGTATGTATCTATCCATATTTCTAATGCACATAGCACTACCAGCAATACTAGTGTATGTAATTTCTAAAGTCATGTATTCTAAACAAATACTTAAACCAGGTGATATGAAGTTAGACCTATAAAAAAGTATTGTAACATCTTATAAAAAACTAAATATCAAGCGTGGGGCTTAGCCCTTCCACTTTAGGGAGGAGTCTTCAGAGCTGTGAATCGGGGTAATCCATAAGCCGAGGAGCCGAGAAGAGGACAATGAGTTAAAGTGGTACTGCAGCGTTCAAGGATTGAAAATGGCAGGGGAGGACGATTAGGTGACTAATCACTATCAAATAAAGGTATTCTCATAGATACCTTTATTTGAATATGGTGAAAACTCCTCCAAATTTAACGGGGGAGTTTTTTATTTCGAAGGAAATTATTTCATTTAGTCTTTTTCTCTTAGTAAGGATTATTGTTCTAGTTATCATATACAGGAGACATAGCATGTTCCTGATGGAGGTGTGACAGTGAATATTTTCCTAACAGGTGGAAAGCAAGTTGGCAAATCTACAATAATAAATTCAGTAACAAATGAACTGGGTATAGGGGAGAAAACCATTGGGTTTAGGACATTGTTGAATCCTAGTACAGAAATAAGGACGTTTTATATAGAACCAATTAATATTTCACTATTAGAAAACCCATACAAAGACATAGGTTACTTTAAGGACGGTACAAAAACAGGGATTACATCTACCTTTGAAGATTATGGAGTTAAATTACTAGAAAAATGTTTATCAGAGAGATCCTCAATAGTCCTCTTAGATGAAGTTGGTTTTTTTGAGGAAGGAGCACGAAATTTCCAAAAAAAGTTACATGAACTTCTAGACTCTCCTAAGACGGTCCTAGGTGTAATTAAAGAACATACATCCGAATTCTTGGACTCCATAAGATTTCGAGAAGATGTGAGGATTTTACATGTAACACTAGTTAACAGAGAAGAAATTAAAATAGAACTTATAAAAATAATTAAAAATTTAAAACTAGAAAATTAGAGGAGTGAATAAAATGATTAAATCCAATAAAACAATGATACTTGTGATACTTTTACTTACATCAATAATTATGTCAGGGTGCTTGGGCTCACAGCAAAACCCCTCTGACACAATAACAGAGACTAATAGAACTGTTATAGATCAAAAAGGTAGAGAAGTTGAGATTCCCAAAGAAATTAACAGCGTTGTGTCCACCTATGGCCCAGCCACTAATTTGATTTTCGCAGTAGGGGCACAACACAAACTTGTGGCGGTGCCTGATAAAACACATTCTAACAAGTTTTTTACCAGTGTTTATCCAGAGGTGCTGAAATTAGATGAAATTGGCAGCAGAGGCGAAGGGTTAAATATCGAAGCAGTTATAGCATCAAACCCTGATGTTGTTATATTATTTCCCGGGAATGATAATGAAACAATAATAGAACAGCTTGCTACACAGAAGATTCCAGCTGTTGTAATTAACCCAGAAAGTATAGAAGAGATTTTAGAATGTATCGAACTACTTGGGGATGTTTTAGGGAGAGAAGCACAAGCTAAAGAGTTAATTGCCTATTACATTGAGAGTCTAGAGCTTGTGGAGAGTAGGGTGTCTAACATATCCTTAGACCAACGTAAAAAGGTATACTTAGCGGGATCTAATGGATTATTGTCAACAACATCTTCTGATATGTATCAACACCATCTGATTGAACAAGCAGGTGGAATTAACGTTGCAAGTTCCTTAAATGGAGGTTGGAACCAAGTTTCAGCAGAACAGTTAATAAAATTTAACCCCGATTTTATTACTTCCGTACAATATAGCAAAGGGAATGTAGCACAGGAAATATCAGACAATAAACAGTTTAGTAATATAGAAGCAATAAAAAATAAACAGGTTTATATTTTCCCCTCAAATTTAGGGGGATGGGATATGCCAGAGCCTAGGTCCATATTAGGGATCCTGTGGTTATCAAATATGCTATATCCTGAAGAATTTGCTGACATGGACATATTAAAAGAAATAGAGGAATTTCATCTAAATTTCTATGGCAAGAATTTCACAGAACTTGGGGGAATTTTAAATGATAATGAAATTCTGGAGAAAATTAAATAGTAATCTTAAAAACAAAAAAAGTACCATATTTATTTTTTTCATAGTAACTATATTCATTTCTTTATTTTCTGGACGTTATAGCGTAAAGGTTGATGAAATATTGACTTTGTTTCAAGAGCTTCCTAATTTTCTATTAGGAAATGAAATAACAAGTAATCAGAGTTTAGTATTTTACTATATCAGACTCCCAAGAATTATTTTAGCTTTAGTAACTGGCGTAGTACTAGGTGGAACAGGTGTTGTTTTTCAAGGGGTCTTTAAAAACCCCTTGGCCTCCCCAGATGTGTTAGGAGTCACAGCAGGGTGTACTGTTGGTGCTGCTATAGCCATACTACTCCCCTTTGAAGGCAATCTAATTATACAAGTAACAGCATTTGTGTTTGGTATAGTTACAGTTTTTATTACATATGGTCTTGCAAAAGCTTCAAAAAACAAAAACATAGTGATGCTAGTGCTAGCTGGCATGGTTGTATCCGCATTCTTTTCAGCTATGCTGTCACTAATTAAATACATGGCAGATCCATTTGAACAACTTCCAGCTATTGTTTTTTGGACAATGGGAGGATTCCATAGAGCTTCATGGCCTAGGATTCAAACGCTACTTATAACAGTTCTACCGTGTATTATTTTTTTAAAATCTACATCTTGGAAGTTGAACATACTGTGCTTGGGTGATGAAGATGCACAGGGATTAGGTATAAATGTAAAGAGACTGCGCCTTATAATACTGAGTATATCTGCATTTATGGTTGCAAGCTGTATTAGTATTACTGGAACCGTTGGATGGGTGGCTTTAGTCGTACCCCACATTACTAGGTTATATGTTGGAGCAGATCACAGTAGGCTACTTCCGATGAGTATGTTGGTTGGCGGAGGTTTCACAGTACTAATGGATACTATAGCAAGATCACTTACAACTTCCGAGATCCCAATCAGTATACTAACAGCAGCCATTGGTGCACCAGTCTTTGCTTACTTACTTATAGTTAAAAGCACTGTGGAGGGATAATTATGACTATAAAAATTACAGATATCCAATTTAACTATAATCAGAGGCGTGTCCTAAAAGGATGTTCGTTAATTATTGAAAGAGGTAACATATACGGTCTTTTAGGTGCTAATGGAGCGGGAAAAACAACCCTAATGAAAATTATAAAGGGACTGCTTAAACCGCAAAATGGAGATGTTGAAATTGATGGAAGAAACACTTTAGCAATGACCATAGAGGAAATATCCCAAAAGATTGCTACTGTTTCCCAAGACACTAATCAAGTATTTCCTTTTTCTGTACTTGATATGGTAACTATGGGGAGGAATCCTCACATCAAGCTTTTCGGTAAGCCAATAAAGGAAGATTACATAAAGGCAGAGGAGTCTTTAGCATTGGTAGGAGGGCTTTACTTAAAAGAGAGAATTTTTAATGAGCTAAGTGGCGGGGAGAGGCAATTAGTTATGATAGCTAGAGCATTAGCACAACAAACTCCATACATATTATTTGATGAACCTACTGCTCACTTGGATTTTACAAATCAGCATGTAATTTTAAAAGTTATAAGGGATGTTGTAAAGAAAAATAATTTAGGGGTCTTAATTTGCATGCACGACCCTAATCTAGTGTACCAGTATTGCTCACACTCAGTGATGATACATGAGGGTCAAGTTCTTAGTAAAGGTTTAACAAAAGAAGTTTTTAATGAAGGCAATCTATCTTACCTCTATGGAACATCCACTAAAATCAGTCGAATAGACAATGGACTAATCTATGTTTCAGCTAAGTAATCTTACCTTAGGAGAGAAAAAGTATGATAACAGCTATTATAATGGCATCAGGTTACTCGAGAAGAATGAAACAAAACAAACTACTATTAAAGATATTCGGTAAACCTATGGTGGAACATGTTATCGATATAGCAAAAAAAGGATCTCTAGATGAGATCTTATTGATATATAAGGACCAGGAAGTTAAAGAGATAGCGAGTAAAAATAATGTTAATTCATTGTATAACAAATATGCATATCTAGGACAAAGTGAGGCCATAAAATTAGGAGTCAGCAACTCCCATGAAGACACTGAGGGATATATGTTTTTAACATCGGACCAACCACTGCTGACAGAAGACATACTAAATAGACTAATCCACAAATTTAATCAAAATAAGGACTGCATAATAGTGCCTTTATATGGGGACAAGCCTGGCAGTCCTTGTATATTTCCAAAGAAATTCAAGAATCAACTACTTAGCCTTTCAGGAGATACTGGAGGCAGAAGAATAATCAAAGGCAATACACAGCATGTACTATATGTGAATATAGAAGAGCATGCAGGACATGACATTGATAAATGGGAGGACTATATAGGAATTTTTTAAAGCTTTCAAATATGACAAGGATATTTCATTTTTGAAATCAAGAAACAACCCTAAGGAGAGTGTTTTGTGGTTATTGCGTTAAAAAACCATTTCAATAATGAAATAAACTAGAATAACTTCAAGCTAATCCTAGGCATATATGGGACATTTATATTGGCATAGTATTTGCATTTATACAAGGCGTAGAAAAAAATAACTGGAGGTTAGGATATGAGGATAGGTTTTATAGGACTTGGAGCAATGGGTAAAGGGATGGCCACGAATTTAGTGAAAAGTGTCAATCAATTGGTTGTTTATGATATAAACATAGCAGTTGTCAACGAACTAAAAGAACTAGGTGCTGAAGTGGCTAAATCTCCTAAAGACTTGGCTGAAAAAGTAGATGTTATTATGACATCTTTACCAAATTCACAAATAGTTCAAATGACTATGCTAGGTGAAAATGGTGTCTTAGAAGGGGCAAAGCCAGGAAGCGTTATTGTTGATTTCAGCAGTATAACGCCAAAGACAATTCAACACATCGCTAGGGAAGCAAACAAAAAAGATATAGAAGTTCTAGACGCTCCAGTCAGTGGCGGTCAAATAGGGGCAGAAAAAGGAACTTTAACCATAATGGTTGGAGGAAAGGAAGAGGTATTAAACAAAATACTTCCATTATTAAACTGCGTTGGAACTTCTATCAAACACGTAGGAGATGTGGGCGCTGGCGATACAATTAAACTAGTAAACAACTTACTACTTGGAGTAAATATGGCTGCAGTTTCAGAAGCGTTAACTTTAGGTGTTAAAGCTGGCCTAAAGCCAGAAATTTTATATGATGTTATCTCTCAAAGCTCAGGAAATTCATATGCACTAAAAGCAAAGTATGAAAAATTCATAGCTAAGGGGAACTTTGAGCCTGGATTTATGATTGATTTGCAATATAAAGATTTACAATTAGCTATCGATACTGCAAAGGACCTACAATTTCCACTACTTATAGGAAATTTAGCACAACAATTGTATGAAATTGCTAGGGCAGAAGGTAATGGCAATAAGGATATATCTGCAATAATAAATACATTTGAAAATTGGGGTCAAGTAAAAGTAAGGGAAAGGGAGGCAGAATAATGGAGTTAAAAAGGTTGATCGAAGAAAAACTCCCTCTAACTATAGGGGAAACAATTGAAATCGCACACAGTGAGGGTGTAAGGGTAGTAGATGTTGTTCTAGCAGAAGCTGAACTAACAACAGGAAAAAGTAAAGAAGAGATTCTACAACAATCATACGAACAGTTTGCACACAATTTAAAAGCTGTGGAAATCGGGTTAGAAACAGGTCACAGTTTGCTTTTAGGCAGCACAGGGGCACAACTACATAAAATTGAGGGAAATGCTTTGTTTGAAGATGGTTTTATTGACAAAGTATTAAAATATACAATTGCAGCCCAAGTAGGAAATCATGAAATAGGGTTAAATCCTTGTGCGGGTACTGGAGACTCTTGCCCCTATACAGGTTTTATAAAGGCATTAGAAGAAACTGGTGGAAGTAAGGAAGAAGTATGTGAAACAACTGCTCTAATCTTAAAGATAGGATCAATGTTTAGAGTGGGAAAGGTTACCACAGGGTGTAATATGGAAGGTTTTGGAGCAGGAGCAGCGGCCATAGCCGCTGCAATGGTGCATGTGAAATGCGGAACACCCAAGGATATGGAGAGAGCTATGGTACTATCCATATCACCTACCATCGCAGTTCCTTGTACACCAAGGGTTATGGTTCCAGCCCTTTGCGCAACCCATATCGGGGGGGCCATATTAATTGGATCCCTTGCAGCGAGTTTAACAACTAAAACAGATATAGAAGTAAACGTTCCTATAGATGTAATGCTTGCCATGGCTACTGAAATACATCCTGTATCTGCAAAGCATATAGTTCCGATGGTCAATGACTATATGAGACCTTTCTTTAAGACAAAGCCTCAAGTGGAAAAACTCATAGACCAGGAAATAAAAGACCTAGAGCAAGAGAACATTAGCAAAACATTACAGAGGTCTAAAGAGGTGGCCAAAAAGCTAGCTCATGGTGCCAAACCTATAAACCAAACATTGGGAGTAGCTGTAGTTGGGGGTAGTTCACAAGCAGTGGGATCACCCACAAATACAGGCAGAATCGCACACTATCTCTCAAAAGGACAAATCAAAAAAGTTAAAATCGAATTGTATGGTGAGCTCTTCGACAGAAGGGGTATCAATATACCAGGAACACTAATGGGGGCAGTTTTCGGTGCTTCCACAAATGATTACAAAATGTATAGACAAGTTATGGAATCTGTAGAACGACTGGGTATAGAAGTGGAAATAATCAGAGCAGAAGAACATCAAGTACAACGGGTGACTATTGAGACTAATGAGGGAACTTTTATGGTAGATGCATTAAATAGAGGTGGAGGACGATTAGTACTAAGAAAAGCCACACCATCTGTCCAAAGGGCTGCAGAGATAGCCGAAGAGCTATCCATTGTTCTTGCTGAAGAATAGGGGGGCTGGAACATGAATATTTTAGAGAAAATTATCGCTCAAAAAGCAGGGGTTAAAACTGTTAAAGTAGGCGATGAACTGACTGTAAAAGTGGACTTGGCAATAGCCCACGATGTGACAGCACCCATGGCAATTAAGCAATTTCGTTCAATAAATGTAGATAAGGTATTTGACAAGGAACGCGTGGTATTTGTAATGGACCACTGCGTTCCATGCGCAACAGTGGATTCTAGGCAACAACAAAAATATATCAAGGAATTTGCACAAGAGTTTGGAACTAGACTTTTCGACAAATCTGAAGGTGTAATTCATCAAGTAATAAGTGATGAGAAACTATATAAATCAGGAGATTTAATAGTTGGCGCAGACTCACATACTTGTACAGCAGGAGCTTATGGAGCAATAGCATTGGGTGTAGGGTCCACAGATTTAGCAGCAGTAATGGCTTTAGGAACAATAGACATGGAAGTTCCTGTAACTCACCTTATAAGAATAGAAGGTAGCTTAAGCAAAGGGGTATATGCTAAAGATATAATTCTACATGTAATAGGGATGTTTGGAACAAACGGCTTTACAGATAGGGGAGTAATTTTATCAGGTAGTACAATACTGGGTTTATCTGACGATGAGAAGATGACAATTTCAAATATGATGATTGAGATGGGAGCTATGATTGGCTATATAGATCAAAGCAAAGAATTTGATGCTAAGTATATTGGGAAAGTATCCAAGGAAACAGTCATTCTTGCAGAAGATATACAGCCAGTGGCAGCATGCCCTTCTTCACCTGACAACATAAAGGTAATTGAAAACATTGAAGGGGTTAAGATAAATCAGGCAGTTATCGGAAGCTGCACTAATGGTCGAATTTCTGACATGATTATTGCTGCAGAGGTCTTAAAGGATAGAAAAGTAAGTGAAAATGTAAACTTAGTGGTATGTCCTGCATCTAAAAAAGTGTTGACTGAAATGGAACACCAAGGATTAACTAAAATTCTTAGGGATGCTGGAGCCATTGTCACAAACCCCGGTTGTGGTCCATGTTATGGAGCCCACCAAGGTCTATTGAATCATGATGATATAGCAATAAGTACAACGAATAGGAATTTCCCCGGGAGAATGGGACATAAGGACGCTCAAATATATTTAGCATCTCCTCGAGTAGTGGCAGAAAGTGCAGTCCAGGGACATATTGTGAGACCTGGGACAGTAATTCCATTGGAGGTATAGTTATGAAAAAGTTTACAGGAAAAGTATTCAGTTTAGATGACAACGTGGATACAGATCAGATATTACCGGGATATGCCATGTCTTATCCTGAAAATGATCTAAAAAATTATACCCTTAAGGGAAGTATTATTCCGGAGTTCCCTCAACTTGTTAAAGGTGGAGACATTATAGTTGCTGGAGAAAACTTTGGCTGTGGTTCTAGCAGGGAGCAAGCTCCTTTTGCCTTAAAGGAATCAGGGGTATCAGTTATAATCGCTAAATCTTTCGCAAGGATATTTAGGCGTAATGCCATTAACATAGGCTTACCAGTAATAACTTGTGACCAAGTCCATCAAATCCAAGAAGATATGGATAAAGAAGACCTGTTTGAAGTAGACATCAAATTCCTTACAGTTAAAAATTTATCAAAAAACAAAACTTATTCACTAAACGGTTTGACAAATGTGACATTGGAAACCCTGCAAGCAGGTGGACTTATGAACAAGGTGATTAAAAAGCTAGAAGAGAAGGGGTGTCATAATGGCTAAGTATAGACCAAATACAGAAAGAATCATCAGAGAAGACATTGAAAGAATTCAAGCATATGAAAAAGCCTTTGGCGTAAAGATGCCTTACATTGATGAAAATGGTGATATTCAAGGTTTACCAGCACCATATCCGAGGGAAGTTAATGGTGTTATTCGAAGTGGTTATCGTTTAACTGAGCTTGGTAGAAAAGCAGTGGAAACTGGCAATCCAATACAAAACCCAATTTTGGGTAGGAACAGTGCCGAAGAGACCTTCAATGAATCACAGCATATGTATAAAATGGCTGAAAAGCTAGGAATAAACTTGTTTCAATTTGTTCACTCTGAAGCAACAAGACATATAGACCCATTAGACGGTATCGAACTTATCGAGCAATCAAGGGGTAAAGGTGGTATAACTCCTGAAGGTGAAAGACAGTTTGTGGAAATGGGTGGTGGATCTACACATCCAATTAGAATAAATGCTACTGGTGATACCACTCATCTTAACGTACTTAATGCTCTAATAGCAGGATTTGATGGAACAGATCTAGGTCCTGTTATCCACGTTCACTTTGGAGGCAGAGGTATTCATGACTTTAAAACAAAGGTAACCAATGGATATAAAGCTATTCAATTATGTGCGGAGAACAATATCTTCGTTCAACTTGATACCCATAAACATATAAACAACATAATGGGAACTGATGGAATGGCGCTAGCAATGTGTTTACTTGCTGAGGGATTAGCTGTAAAAGCAGGATTAGACAGGGCCCTTAGTGCTATCCAGATGAATGTTGCAGGAATAAACCTATTAGCCGACTTAGCCCTAATAAAAGCTTATCGTGAGACAATTTGGAGTGAGTTTATCATTGCTGTTCCAGAGACATTCCAAAACCCACCTGCAGATTTAATAGCGGAACAAGCACACTTTGCTAGAATGGCAGCATCGGCAAAACTGGCGGGAGCGAACTTCTATAGACCAAAGGCCGCAGAAAATGTTGGGATACCTACTGGTGAGTCCATGGCGAAAGCTATTTGGGCTACGCAAGATGTATTCAACAATACCTATAAGGTTGATATAAAAGATGAATATATCCACAAAAGAAAAGAAGAAATTAAGGCAGAGGCCATGGCTGTATTAACGGCTGCCCTTAAGAGAGAAACCATGATTAAGCCTGAAGAAGTAACAGCAGAATTCTGGTTACAATACGACTCCAATGATTTAATCGAAATGATTGTAGAAGCTGGTAAAAGTGGCATTTTAGATACACCAAGGGCAGGAGGCTGGGATTTAAAAAGATTTGTAAAAACAAATAGAGATTTTGATGGTATCAGAAGGTATGTCAAAGGTTTTACTCCAATAGGTGTAGATGAAAAGTATATGCCTTTAACAAAAGAAAACATAGAAGTTAAAGGGGAAAATGTTATAACAAAGAAGGAAAAAATACTCTTAGCTACTGTTGGAGCTGACGCCCATGTTGTTGGAATTAACATGGTCAAAGAAGCAATAGAGCAAGCAGGGTACGAAGTGATTTTCCTAAGGGGAATGAACTTGCCAGAAACTGTGGCAGAGGTTGCTGCTGAAACAAAGGCAGATGTTGTAGGAGTAAGTAACTTATTGGGTCTGGGTGTTACTCTTTTCCCAAGGGTAGACTCACGACTTAAAGAGCTTGGCATAAGAGACGATGTGGTACTTATGTCAGGTGGTAGAATAGCTGAAAAAGAAGAAGAACACGCGATGTTCGAGGAAAAAATAGCTAATGAGGGAACTGGGTTCTTAGGCGTTGATGGATTCTTTGGTCCCGGCACTGATGTAAAAGAATGTATAAAATGGATAGAAGAGCAGTTACAAGATAAAAGGGGTGAATAATTAAATGGAACAAATAAAAACAAGAGTAGTTATTATGAGAGCAGGGACAAGTAAAGGAATATTTATAAAAGACTCTGACCTTCCAACTGACTCAAAGGAAAGGGATGAACTAATCCTTAAAATATTTGGAAGTCCAGATATTAGACAAATAGATGGTTTAGGCGGCGCCGATCCACTGACTAGTAAGCTAGCCATAATTGGTCCTTCCACCAGGGAGGATGCAGATGTGGACTATACCTTCGGTCAGGTTTCATATAGTGCTCCCAAAATTGACTACTCTGGTAACTGTGGCAATATATCTGCTGGGGTAGCCCCATTCGCTGTGGATGAGGGGCTAGTAAAAGCTACCGAGCCAATTACAACAGTAAGAGTGCATAACACAAATACTGGGAAAATTTTGGTTGAGAAAGTTGAAGTTATAAATGGAATGGCTAAAGTTAAAGGTGACTTCAGCATAGCTGGTGTCCCAGGAACTGGCTCGCCAATCTCCATTGACTTTTCAGATTCACAAGGTTCTAGTACAGGCAAGCTTCTACCCACTGGCAATGTTGTTGACAAAATCGAAGTTACTGGTTATGGAAAGATAGATGCTTCCTTAGTAGATGCAGCAAACCCAGTTGTCTTTGTAAAAGCAGAAGACTTGGGTCTAACTGGTATAGAAACACCCGCTGAAATAGATAAAAACAAAGAGCTTTTACAAACCTTAGAAGAGATTAGAGGTAAGGCAACAGTGATGATGGGGCTTGTAGACAAATGGGAAAAGGCCGTGGAAGAGGTACCAGCTTTCCCAATGATAGCATTTGTATCACCAGCTAAAACATATAAAGATTTTACTAAAGGTAAGCAAATAAACGAAAGTGAAATAGATTTTGTTTCAAGACTAATGTTCATGCAAGTTGTACATAAGACCTATGCTGGCACAGCTACCATTTGTACAGGTGCTGCAGCTCGCATTGAGGGAACAGTGGTAAACCAGGCAATGAAACAAGGCAATAGAGGGCACCAAGACATCCTGAGAATTGGACACCCAGCAGGGATAATCACTATCGATGTGGGGGCAAGTGAAAAAGAAAACGTGTGGAACCTAGATAAAGCAGTAATTGAGAGGACAGCCCGAAGAATTATGGAGGGCTTTTGTTTCACCGCGAAATGAGGTTAAGCCATGACTAAATTCGATTACTTGATTGTTGATATAGGTAGCACTTATACAAAACAAAGGCTATTTAAAAACAAGCAGCTAGTTGCCAGTGTACAGAGCCCTACCACCATCGAAGATGTTCAAATGGGCATAGATCAAGGTGATAAAGAGATTAAAGCAAGTCTTGGAATGCAAGAATACGAAGTGGAAAGTGTTTTAGCTTCAAGTAGTGCTGCTGGCGGACTTAAGATGGTTGCTATGGGTTACATGTCAAGGGTTACAGCCAAGGCTGCAAAGGAAGTTGCCATGAACTCTGGTGCAAAGATACTAGAGATAATATCCCATGAAGACCCTCCTGAATATAGAATTCAAATCATTAAAGAGACGGATCCAGATATAGTTCTACTGGCAGGTGGTACTGACTTTGGTGATGAGACATCTTTAGTAGAAAATGCAGAACTACTAGCTAGATGTGACACAAAGGCAGTAGTGGTAATCGCAGGGAATATTATGGCACAAAAAAAAGCTGAACAAATTTTACAAGGTGCTAATATTAGCTGTGTTAGAGCAGCTAATATTATGCCCACAATACATCAACTTAAAGTGGAAGAAGCTAGAGATATCATTCATAAAGAGTTTATTAAACAAATCACTAAAGCCAGAGGTCTCAGTGCATTAAAAAACAAAATAACCAACGAGAAAATAGTCCCAACACCAGGAGCAGTTCTTATGGCAACAGAGTTACTTGCAAAGGGAACCTATGAAAAAGAAGGTTTAGGCGAAGTTATAATAGTGGACCTAGGTGGGGCAACAACAGATGTCCACTCAGTAATACCAAGACTTTCAGAACTAAAAGATGAAGAAATAGGCCTAATAATTAGCAATGAAAAGCAAATATCCCATCGCACTGTTGAGGGTAATTTGGGTCTAAGGGTAAGTGCATTAGGAGTTCTTGAAACAGTGAATCCAAAAGCTATATTGAAAAAAAGAGGTCTCGATTTAGACAATAATTTAGATTTATTCATAGGTTATTGCCAACATCTTGATGAAAAACCCATGCACTTGCCTAAAAATCAGGTGGAATACGAATTTGATACTTTACTGGCTGAGACAGCTGTGGAAGTGGCCCTAAAACGCCACGCAGGTTATATATCCACAAACTATGACCCAATAACAGGGATAACACCTGGAATGCCAGTGGGAAGAGATTTGAGAAATGTTGAAACGTTGATTGCTGTTGGGGGTATATTTGCCCATAGGAGCAAGGAAGAAGGGGAGAGGATAATTAGAAATGCCCTGAAAGAACGAGGGGTTTCACTCCTACCTAAAGACCCAAAAATCTTAATTGATGCAAATTATCTACTTTATACTGGTGGAATTATATCGCAGGTGGATGAGGAGTATGCATTTGACGTACTAATAAATCAATTTAAAAATAACAGGGGGTAGACCAATGAAAAAAACAACTAAATTAAGAGAACTATTGAAAGTAAAGGAAATATTAGTAGCACCTGGAGCCCATGATGCTTTAACAGCAAGGGTTATTGAAAAGTCAGGTTTTAAGACTGTGTATATGACTGGTTATGGCCAAGCTGCCAGTGCCTTAGGAAAACCAGACATTGGACTTTTAAGTATGACAGAAATGCTAGATAGGGCACGCAAAATGGTTTCAGCTGTGGATGTCCCAGTAATTGCTGATGCTGATACAGGTTTTGGGAATGCAATAACAGTAATGAGAACTGTAGAAGAATATGAAATGGCAGGGGTAGCTGGAATCCAACTAGAAGACCAGGTGGCACCGAAGAGATGTGGCCATATGCTAGGAAGAAAAGTAGTTTCATTAGATGAAATGGTTGGTAAAATTAAAGCAGCTAAAGAGGCGCGTAAAGACCCTGATTTTGTGATTATTGCCCGTACCGATGCAAGGACAGTTCATGGAATTGAAGAAGCCGTTAAAAGGGCAAAGGCATACGAAGAAGCTGGAGCTGATGTGATATTTGTTGAATCTTTAGAAACCTTAGAAGAAATGCAATTAATCCATGAAACACTAACTGTTCCTACACTTGCAAACATGGTTGAAGGTGGAAGAACACCACTATTGACAAATGACGAACTTGAAGAAATAGGTTATGGTTTAGTAATATATCCAACAGCATCTACCTATGTTTACGCTAAGGCAATGCTTGATTTAATGAATAAATTAAAGACCGACAAAACAACTGCTAATTACACTGATCAAATGATTACCTTTCCTGAGTTCAATAAGTTAGTAGGTTTAGAGGACTACGCTAAGTTAGAAGATAAGTTCGTAAGGGAGTAAGAGAATCATTTAAGGGGGATGGAAAATGAATAAAAGTCTAGCAATAAAAAATATCGGCACTTTGATAACAGGTGATATTAACAATCCAGTTTCTACAGCTAATACGGTTATAGTGATACACGGAAAAATCGAGAAAATAGGTGATGAAAGCTTACTGACTGATTATAAGTGTGATGAAGTCATCGATGCAATGGGTACAACATTGGCGCCGGGGCTTATCGATTCTCATGTACATCCAGTTTTGGGAGATTTTACCCCAAGACAAAATACCTTAGGATTTATAAACAGCTCACTCCATGGTGGTGTAACATCTATGATTTCTGCTGGAGAAGCACACACACCTGGTCGCCCTAAAGATCCAGCCGGGACAAAAGCGCTAGCTATACTAGCCCACAAGTCTTCAAAATCTAGACCGGGTGGAGTTAAGCTTCATGGTGGAGCAGTGATTTTAGAAGAAGGTCTTATTGAAAAAGACTTTGAAGAAATGGCTAAAGAGGGAGTATGGCTTGTGGGTGAAGTTGGTTTAGGGTCAATAAAAGATCCTGAAAAAGCTGCACCCATGGTAAAGCTAGCTAAGAAACATGGCTTTAAAGTAATGATGCACACTGGAGGAACATCAATACCAGGAAGTAGCACCATTTCATCCGATGATGTCATTAGAACAGGACCTGATGTTGTATCTCATATAAATGGTGGACCTACTGCTGTATCACTGACAGAGATGGAAAAAATAATAGATAATACAGATATGGCTTTAGAAATTGTTCAATGTGGAAACTTTAAAGTAATGAAAGAAACTGTTAATAAAGTAAAATCAAGGGATCAATTACAAAGGATAATCATAGGAAATGACTCTCCTTCAGGTTCAGGTATAATACCACTAGGAATTTTGAGGACAATCGCCTACGTTGCTTCAGAGGCAGAGGTATCCGCAGCAGAAGCATTGTGTTTTGCCACTGGAAATACTGCGCAGGTCTATGGTTTAAACACTGGGTTGGTTGAAGAAGGTAAAGAAGCGGATTTTGTAATCATGGATACTCCTCTAGGTTCTATTGGGAAAAATGCCATCGAAGCCCTAGAGGCAGGGGACCTCCCAGGGATTTCTATGGTGATAATAGATGGTCAAATTCAGTTTGCAAAGAGTAGAAATACTCCACCTGCTACAAAAATGGCTAAAGTAGAGGGGGCAGTTTAGATGATCCATATTTACCTGGATAAATGTAAGGGATGTAATATCTGTGTAAAAAACTGTCCATTGGATGCTATTGAGGTTAAAAATAAAAAAGCCTATACAAAGGACAATTGTGTATCCTGCGGGATTTGTGTTAGGGTCTGCCCGTTTAAGGCCATAGAAAAAGACACACTTAACACGCAAAACTACTTAATTTGTAAAAACTGTCCCGTAAACTGTACAATACCTGAAGGAAAAACAGGTGCATGTACGAGATATCAAAGTAATGGTAATGAAATCATTAGAAATAGAAAGCTAGTTGTAGAAGGTGTATACAAGTCTAACAAAGAAAAACTAGGCTTTGAGCCTATAATCACAGGTGTAGGAAGCGGAACTAGCTATCCCTGCTGTCGGCCAGCTCCAGCAATAGTCCAAGAGAATGTGGATGGTGTAGATGTAGTAACAGTTGTAACAGAGGCTCCCCTAAGTTACAGCGGGGTAAAAGTCAAGATAGATACAAATATGCATATAGGGGATGAAGGTGCAAAGGTAAAACGAGACGGTAAAATAGTTGGAATGGTTACTACTGAAGAATACGGTTCTAAAATGCTAACATTAGGTGGAGCCAATTTATTAAGCAATGGAAATGATGGGTTTATTGTTGCGAAAACCATAGTTGACTTAGCAAATAGTCGAAGAGTAACTTTAAAGGTTGAAAGTGGTAGTACACTAGAATTACAACAAGGGCACCCACCAATAATTGATGGAAAAAAAGAAAAACTCATGCGCGTTGGCTGTGGTAGTGCAACCGTCGGTATGTTTGCTAGACAAATGTCAGAAGTAGTAGATGAAGCTATAATATTGGACTATCATGTAATAGGTTTACTTTCAGAACATTTTGCTGGCGAAGAAGTTGGCCTTACTTATAGTGGAGTCGTTCCATATGGTGTAAAAAGTACAAGGGGAAGATATTTTGGAAAACACGGCCATGGTTGGGGAGGAACTGAAATAATGGACCCCATTGACTCTGTAGCAGAAGTTGATATGAAACTAGCACGACCTGGTATGAAAATCCTAGTAACAGAAACTACAGGTCAAAAAGCTGCCTTACTTGAAGTTCAACACGATGGTTCTGTGAAGGATATCGGGCTTAATGAACAGATCTTAGAGGTCGTTAATCTGATTTCGTCTACCTGCGAGGAATCTAGTGTCTCAGTTATTTATACGGGTGGAACAGGAGGAAGTGCAAGGGCTGGAGTATCAACACTACCAAGAAAACTAACCGATGCCATTCACAATGATGAGGTATTAATGACAGTGGCAGGAGCACCAGCCTTTGTTCTACCAGGAGGAGGAATAAATTTTATGGTTGATGTTGGGAAAATGGTTCCTGAATCGACCACATGGGTGCCTACCCCTGCAACGGTTGCTCCTGTGGAATATACTATGACACGCAAGAAATACGAAGAAATCGGCGGACATAAAGCTCAGATTATGACAAAAGAGGATCTTTATAAGAAATTCAAGCTAGGTAACTAGATATGATTAGCGTATTAGATGATAAAAGGGTGTACCTAGAAATCGGTCCTATTCGGATGGTTTTGGACGTTACAATGAACTATCTAAGGGACCCTAAATTAGGAACAGAAATTGCAAAATATGTACTAGAACAGTTTAAAAAGACCCTAGAATTCATGCCATATGTAAAAGGACAGAAACAATGGGAAGGGCACTTGGAAGAGCTGCCTCTTCCCCTCCAAAAGATGTTAAATGCAGTAACGAAGTGTGGGGATGAAACAATGACACCACTTGCGGGTGTAGCTGGTTCTTTTTCAGACTTAGCCTTGGAAAAAGCTTTAGAGCTTGGATGTAATAGGGCGATAATTAATAATGGTGGTGACATAGCTTTAAGGGATCTAGAGAGAACCATAAATGTTGGGATACCACTTTTAAATAGTACTAAACCCTCCTATGTCATATCTATCGAGCCAAATGATGGTGTAAGGGGCATATGTTCAAGTGGATTTGGTGGAAGAAGCTTTACAAAGGGTGTCGCTGATCTAGCAGTTATACTGGCCAGTGATGCTGCTATAGCAGATGTATGTGCAACCCATATTGCAAATGAAACAAGTCTAGAATCTCCTAGGATACTTAGGAGCTATCCCGAGAAAATCGACAGTGGAACAGACATACCTGGCCATTTAGTTACCTTAAAAGTTGGTAACTTATCAGAGGTTGAGAAACTGACCGCACTAGTAAATGGGTATGAGGCATCAGAAAGACTATTAAATAAAGGAGTTATCAAGGGGGCATTCATAGCCGTTGGCGAAAATATGATTAAGTTACCCGAACATATTGATTTTAGGAAAATCTAAATTTTAGGAGGAAAAGATATGAAAATTAGAAAGTTTTATACCATTGTTGAAGAGCCTATTACTGATGGTCAAAAGCTAATTGAGGGAAAAAACCAAAAGAAAGTATCTGTGGCAGTTGTAATTGAGAATCCCTTTGCTGGTAAATATCAAGAAGATTTATCTTCACTTGCCGATTGGAGTGAAGAGATAGCACCACTTCTTGTGGAGAAAGCGCTAAAGGCAGCAAATATAGATATTTCTGAAGCTGAAAGCTATGGAAAAGCCGCCATAGTAGGTGGAAATGGTGAATTAGAGCATGCCGCGGCACTACTGCATCCTAAATTGGGCAAACCTTTTAGAGAAGGGTTAGGTGGTGGAAAATCCATTATCCCATCTGCAAAAAAAATGGGCTATCCAGGAGTAAGCATTGATGTACCGCTTCATTATAAAGATGCCGCCTTCGTAAGAACACACTTCGATGCCATGGAAGTTAGAGTTCCAGATGCACCTAGGGATAATGAATTAGTACTTATTGTTTCAGTGACAAACTGTGGTAGACCACACCCAAGGGTAGGTGGGCTTACCATCGCTGAGGCTAAGTGTGTAGATGGCTTAAGATAAAAAATAGCTCATCTAAAATTAGATATAATTTTGGATGAGCTATTACTTTCTATGAAGGAGGGTCAAGGCATGAAAACTATTAAAATTCAGTTAATCGTGGTCTTCACATTGATAATAGTTATTTCAATAGGTAGTTTAAGTATTATTTCTATAAATAGAGCATCAAGTGCCATTTTAAATGAAGCTGAAAAAGCTCTAGGAAACTCTGTTGTAGAAGCTGGGAAGTATATAACTTCAAGGGTAGATAATCAATTAACATATGTTGAAACATTATCGCAAAACCAAATTATTTTTGATGATGAAATGCCATGGGAGGAAAAAGCAAACTACTTCTATGAGGAAGCGAAAAGGACAGGCTATACTGGTTTTGCCTTTGCGGATATAAAAGGTGAATCTAGGGTGTTTGATCATGAGCGTACAGTTTTAGATATAAGTGAAAGAGATTATTTTCAAGGGGCCTTAACTGGAACTGCGACAACTTCGGATATTATAATAAGTTTACTTGGAGATGGGGCCATTATAATTTATGCTGTGCCAGTTAAAGTAAATAATGAGATTATAGGTGTATTTTATGGTTGGAGAGATGGGTTAGCAATAAGTGAAATCCTAGCGGATATTAGTTTTGGCGAAACCGGAGAGTCATATACCCTTAACAAAGTAGGGACGGTAACAGGACATGCTGATACTACTATGGTGTTAAACCAATTTAACTTTTTTAATGACTTAGATGATTCATACCAAGAGCTGATAGAAGTTAAACATAAAATTGTTGATGGTTCTGTAGGAATAGATAGAGTCATGTATGGGGAGCAATCCATATTGGGATATGCACCAGTGGAAAAAACACCGTGGATGGTTGTACTATCTGTTCCAGAAAAAGAGTTGCTTTCGGAAATTGACGAACTTAAAAGAACATTACTAGTCATTGTATCAATAACAATTTTAATAGGAATTGGTATAACCTATTTTACTAGTATATTTGTAGTAAAACCCATAAAAAAAGCTGTGGACCATGCTAATAACATAGCTAAGCTTGATATACGAAATGACGTACCCCAAACTTTATTAAATAGAAAGGATGAGATGGGTACTTTAAGTAGAGCACTACAAAGTATAACGGACAACTTAAGGACCTTTGTAAAGCATGTGGATAAAACATCAGAAGAGGTGGCAAAATCTTCTGGAGAATTAAGTTTATCAATAAACCAGTCACTTCAAGCAAATACTGAAGTTGCAAAAACTATAGAAGAAATAGCTAAAGGCGCATCAGAACAAGCAGAAAACACAGAAAAAGGCGCAGTTAACATAAATGATTTAACTATGCTTATAGAAGAAGAACGAAGAAGTATTGATATACTTAATAAATCAGTATACCAAGTAGATACCTTGAAAGAAGAAGGATTGCAAATATTAAAAGGCTTGAACACTGATACTGAAAGGAGTAATGATTCCTTAAGTGAAATATCTTCTAAGATTGTTGATACTAATAAAAGTGTAGGAAGAATAGAAGAAGCAAGTAGTATGATAAAGTCAATTGCAAATCAAACTAACCTATTGGCATTAAACGCTGCAATAGAAGCTGCTAGGGCAGGAGAAACTGGTAGAGGTTTTGCTGTGGTTGCTGACGAGATAAGAAAACTAGCAGAACAATCCAGTGATTTTGCAGAAGAAATATCCGTGGTAATAAAAGAGCTAACAGAAAAAACAACGTCAACAGTTGCCCTAATGGACACTGTCACCGAAATTGCCAAACTACAAACACAAAGTGTAGAGCAAACAGATGAGAAATTTAGTGGCATTGCAACTTCGATAGAAAATATGAACAATCTCATTGAAGGTGTGACAGAAATAGCTAAGGGAATGGAAGCTAAGAAAGAGGAAATTGTAAATATAATACACAACTTATCGGCCATTTCACAACAACATGCTGCCGGTAGTGAAGAGACATCGGCATCTGTACAACAACAAAATACATCCATGTCTGAGATTGCTACAGCTACTGAAAGACTAGCTCAGTTGGCAAGAGAGATGCGAGATAGTTTTTCAGGGGTAAAGTATTAAAAAGATAGCAATAAATTGATGTGAGACCAAAGGCATACCTTACGGAGTATATGCTTTTGAATAGTAAATAAAAGAATCCACTAAGAAAAACTGAACTCTTGGTGGATTTCTTTTGTTTATGCTCGGCACTAACCCACGGGAACGAACAAAAGGGCGAACTCTAGGTAGCTGATAATGTCTAACAAAAAGGTAGACATCAAGCATGAAAAATATGTAATTAAAGCGAATACCTTAAATAACAAATTAACCGAGGTAAAACTCAATATAGAAGAGGAAGAAGAGGTTCTAACCTCTCCATGTAGACTTTGAAACTGCAAATCTTTATGCAAATAAGTTTTGGATAAAGTATTTTACTCCAATGTCTCTTTCCTTGACTGAGGTGGTATTATTTAATAAATAAATCAGATTAATGGGGGGATTTTTAAGTCTTATGGCGAATTCAAATTATAACAAAAGCAGGGGGATGGGTGATAAAACATGATATTGATAATTATCTTTGGAATACCAGTAGCTTCTATAATATTCTACGTAAGTACCATGGGAATCTTAGAAAAAATTAAGAAGAATGAGGAAACCATAGTAAATATATGTTTAGGAAGTTTGTCATTTGCTTTCATTATGTTTTCTTTAGTGTATTCAATTTTAGTTGGTGCTAACTAATAAATTCTACATAATCAAAAATTACGGTAATAAGAAATAAAGCGAGAGCGTAATAAATTACGTGTAATTGGATAATAATACCACTAAAAAAGGGGTTGTCCAATTATGACTACAAAGGGTAATTTATTAGCCAAAGAATTAGCAAAAGAGTGCCGAAGTGTAGAAGAAGTACAAGAACACTTAAAAAGTTTATTCAAAGATACTATGCAGGAAATCTTCGAAGCTGAAATGGATGAGCATTTAGGCTATGATAAACACTCACCCATTGGCGATCATTCAGGGAATAGTAGAAATGGTTACAACAAGAAAACCATTAAGACTAAGTACGGAGAATCAACCATAGAAATCCCAAGGGATCGTAATGGGGATTTTGAACCACAAGTAATCAAGAAATATCAACGGACTAGCAATGAGCTCGAAGATAAAATAATATCCATGTATGCTAACGGAATGACCACACGTGACATAGAAAGCCATATGCAAGATATCTACGGCATCGAGGTATCAGCAACAATGGTTAGTAAAGTTACAGACAGGATACTACCTATGATTGCTGAATGGCAATCTAGGCCACTAGATAGGATCTACCCTATAGTTTTCCTTGATGCAATTCACTTTAAAGTTCGTGAAGATAACAGGATAATTAATAAAGCGGCTTACAGTGTACTAGGTATAAATATGGCAGGTCACAAGGAAGTTTTAGGAATATGGATTGGTGGTAACGAAAGTTCAAAGTTCTGGCTAGGAGTACTTAATGACCTTAAAAATAGAGGTGTAGAAGACATCCTAATTGCTTGTAAGGACGGACTTTCAGGCTTTTCTGAGGCTATTAACTCTGCCTTTCCAAAAACAGAAATACAGCTATGTGTTATTCACCAAATCAGAAACTCGATGAAGTATGTTTCGTATAAAGAAATGAAACAGGTAATGGTAGACCTGAAAAAAGTATACCAAGCTTTAACTCTTGATGAAGCAGAATATGCTTTTGAAGAGTTCAAAGAAAAGTGGGGTAAAAAACACCCAATAATTATTAAATCATGGGAAAAAAATTGGGATGAGTTAACTGTTTACTTTAAGTATCCTAACGAGATACGTAAATTGATCTATACTACAAATACCATCGAAGCATACCATAGACAGCTGCGTAAAGTTACTAAAACTAAAACATCTTACCCTAACGATGAAGCCTTAGAAAAAATATTGTACTTAGCTACCATGGAAATATCTAAGAAGTGGACTCAACCACTTAGGATCTGGAAACAATGTATCTCCCAGTTTGCAATATATTTTGAGGATAGAATTGACTCAAATTTAGCTGTTTAGTGCTGGGCTTTGCCCAGGAGTTTATCGCTTTAGTTCTCCCAAGGATAGAAAAAAGGGCAAAAAAAGATAGAGGGTCAGATCCTCTATCCTCGGCAGAACCTTACTAATCGCTCAGGTTACTCTCCAGTATTGCCTTATCCTTTTAGTAAGTAAGAGCCATGAATATTATATCCCAGTAATGGGAAAATATTTCTGATGTATGTTTAGATTTTCTACTAGTAGATGCAGTAAAGTAAGAAATCCAATTACACTAAATTATTTATACTCCCAATAAAGCAGGAAATAGTTATTATAGAAGTTTATTAACTAATTGACTCTTAACAATTAAAACATCTCCATGGTTTGTAATAGTTACATTCAATTGTAACCTAACCGAGGCTTCAGCCTTGGCAAACAGTACGGCAAAGCACAATGAAGATTATCCAGCATTTAAGAAACTATATAAAATTACTACTAAAATAAAAGAGTATTTACCCCCCGTAGGAGTAAATACTCTTTTTGACTTCCCTTAAAGAAACAATCTAAGCAACAGCTGCCTTTTTCTTCGGCCTATTATAAAGAACATCCATCTTTCTATATGCGTACTGAATGCAAGGACCAATTGCCAATACTATTACAACAGTTCCGTAAGAAACAGGTCCAGCTAAAAATAATCCAGTTGTAAGGGCAGTAATTTCACATATTAGCCGAGAAAAAGCCATGCTAATATTAAACCTCTTGTGGACAACCATCATAAGACTATCAATGGGAGTAGGTGGAAACTTAGCCTGAAGATAAGACCCTACACCCAATGCCATACATACAAAACTAATTGCAAACAACAACATTTTTTCAGGTAAAGTTACAATATCAATAAAGCTATACAGAAATAAGTTGATATCGATAAAAACACCTAGGATGAAAACAGTTAAAAAAGAAAGAAATTCAGGCTTCTTTTTAGCTAAAGAAGCATTGAACAACATAAGTAGGCCACCAGTAATTATATTCCATGATCCAGGACTTAAGCCAACCTTATTAGTCAAGCCCACAAATACAGAGTCCCAAGCACCAGTGCCTAACTCCGCCACAATAACACCAGTAATACCAACTGCAGAGATAAATAAGCCAATAAAATAAAATAGAAAACGTTTCATAGTCCAACCACCTTCAGCTATTTATATAGAGTCTATTTACTTCAGTATACTCTATATATAATAGGTAAAGTCAAGGGAAAAAATAAAAAATTCTACAATATAGAACTATAGTTCTAAAATAGTTTTAAAAGTTATATCTAAAGAAAATTTAGACGAGTTTCTAAGTGGTATCACAAGAAGAAAGCATCAGATAGAAGCTTGGAAACTATAAAATATTTGCACCGAAATGAGGATGCTTTATGAACCTACTGAACAAATTCACCGAGGGAGAATCATCTAAACTATGAACAAGTTTGATATTTTCACTTGGATAACCCATCATGGAAATAAAGCCAGTATGAACCTAGCAATAACATTGGGGTTACAGAATATCAAAGAGAATATGCGATTAGTATAGAAAAGGCATGCCGTTTTGTGCATGCCTTTTCTATACTGAAGAAGGATATCCATTAAGTTTATAGAATACACATTGCAAGAGAGGTGAATTATATGGACGAAAATGTATTTTTCAACAGGGGTTTAAGGGTTGCATTGCGTATGGGTTCTATTTTTATTTTCTTGGTGGCTGGATACCAGATATTTTTCACCTCCAACTACGACTTAAATTGGACTTATCTGATTTTTACATTATCGATTATTGCATTCTTTGTATTTTCTCCAAGGGATAATAGATCCGAAGAAAATAGCAATTCAAATAAAGGGCTAAGAATATGGACAATGATTCTAATAATTCTAAGTCTCGCTTTAAGTATTTATAACTATCGTCAATATTACTCCATCATCATCCATGAGGCAGGAGAGTATAGTTTTACCAGTGATACTACGCCTTATTTTGCCATAGAAGAACCTAGCAAAATATTTGAAGGCATCAGCCCATCAATACACCCTATTTTCAATTTGGAGAAATATATAATGGACGATGTCTTTGTCGAGAGTTTACTGAGGGATGTATCAAACTTTGAAGGTAAGAGTTTGTTTTTTTTTCAGATAATGAATATCGAAAAGATAAGATTTAAAGAAGGTAAGCCAGTTGAGGTTTACTTTCCAATAGAAAAGGATGCGCCCCAGGGACAATCAGGACCAATAATAGTAAAAATATTCCCAAATGAAATGGTCTTTACTGTTATCTATATGCGCGGTTCCGGCTTGAGAACTTATCAGATTGATTATTCTCAAGAAACTATGGAGTACCTCACAAAAATATACAACAAGTTCGGGCATGATTAGGAATTATCTATAATCGCCATAAAATAGTACTAAATTTCTGAAACATCAGGTCCTCACTTTGAGGTCCTTTTTATTGTTTTCCTGATGGCTGACTGCTCTACTAACTACTAAACTTCGTGGCTAAAGGTATATGTGTTTAACAAAAGTCAACAAAAGAAGGAAATATATGTAACAAACACGAATACTAAAGTAACAAACTAACCGAGGTGAGGGGTATGTTAAAGCAGGGTATCTACGAAGAAATTATAAACCACAAGCTTAAGAAGAATCTTCAGGATATATCACTGGAGTCCTTTGATATTGGCAAAGAAAAGATAGATGTGGAAGAAGCTCGGAAGCTTCTTTCTTCATACATATCTCAAGTGACAAGAAGGGCACTTAACTATGTACGGGACAACTTTAGCGACGACAAAGAAGCCCTATTAAACCAGATAAGAACATGCAACGATATCATATCTACACTACACAAAAACTTAGACGATGACGAATTCGAAAAGCTCAAGATAGCAGAAGAAGGAGAGGTGCTAACCTCTGTTTACTCACGTCTAAACAGCATAAAATCCATAAACAAAGAAATACCAGTAAGACCAGTAACGCCTATATCACAAAGCTCACTATTTACTGGATCAAACTACGAGCCTAACATGATGAGTGAATTACAAAAAGAAATCCTATCCTCCGATTCCATTGATATGCTAGTCTCATTCATTAAGTGGAGTGGACTCAGAACCATACTTGAACAGCTTAAACACTTTACTGAACAGAAAAACGGTAAACTCAGGATAATCACCACATCATACATGGAAGCAACTGACCTTAAAGCTATAATGGAGCTAAGTAAGTTAAAAAATACAGAAGTTAAGATATCCTATGACGTTGACAGAACTAGACTTCACGCAAAAGCATATATGTTTAAACGGGAAACAGGCTTCAGCACATGCTATATAGGTTCTTCTAACCTATCAAACCCAGCCCTAACATCGGGCCTTGAGTGGAACATAAAAGTAACAGAAAAAGACTCCTTCGACATTATCAAAAAGTTTGAAGCAACATTTGAAAGCTACTGGAATGATGACGAATTTATTCACTTTAACCCCGATGAAGAGCAAGATATATCAAAGCTAAAAACAGCCCTCAGCAAAGAAAAGAACAAAGAAGCCAGTGACTTTAGCTTCAACTTTGACATAGAGCCGTACCACTACCAAAAGGAAATACTAGAACAATTACAAGTTGAAAGGGAAGTATACGGTAGATACAAAAACCTACTAGTAGCAGCAACAGGTGTAGGAAAAACAGTAATCTCCGCATTCGACTATAAAAGATTCAAAAGGGAAGCTAAAGAATCAGCTAAACTACTTTTTGTTGCCCATCGAGAAGAAATCCTTAAACAAAGCAGGGATACATTCAGGGGCATATTAAAGGACAATAACTTTGGAGATTTACTAGTTGGGTCAAACAAATCCCCAGAATCAATAAACCACCTATTTATCAGTATCCAGAGTTTTAATAGTAACAAACTACACCAAAACACCACAGAGGACTACTATGACTTTATTATTGTAGACGAATTCCACCATGCTTCGGCCCCTTCATATCAAAAGCTACTAAGTCACTATAAACCTAAAATACTTCTAGGACTTACAGCTACACCAGAGCGTATGGACGGACAAGATATCCTCCAATATTTTGATGATACCATAGCCAGTGAAATGCGATTAACAGAAGCCATAAATAGAAAACTACTATCTCCTTTTCAATACTTTGGTGTAAGTGACACAGTGGACTTATCAAAACTAAAGTGGAGTAGAAAAGGATATGACACAAAAGAACTGGAAAATGTCTACACACTAAACGACAAGAGAACCTATGATGTAATAGTCAAAAACATCCACAAGTACGTAACTGACATCGAGGAAGTAAAAGGACTAGGCTTTTGTGTTAGTGTAGAACATGCCAAATACATGGCCAAATTCTTTAACACCAAAGTCAACATCCCATCAATAGCATTACACGGTAACTCCGACAACCAAACCAGGGAAGGAGCAAAAGAAAGACTAGTAAAAGGAGAAATCAAATTTATATTCGTAGTTGATCTGTATAACGAAGGTGTAGATATCCCAGAGATAAATACAGTACTTTTCCTAAGACCAACAGAAAGTTTAACGGTATTTCTACAACAGCTAGGAAGGGGCCTAAGGATATCAGAGGGAAAAGACTGCCTGACAGTCCTAGACTTTGTAGGACAAGCCCACAAAAACTACAGCTTCGAGGATAAGTTCCGGGCTTTAATAGGCCCAACAAAACGATCCATTAGAAACTATGTGGAAGATGGATTCAACACACTACCCAAAGGCTGCTTTATCCAGCTAGAAAAACAAGCAAAGGAATATATCCTAAGAAACATTAAAGAAACTGCCAACACCAAGAAAAACCTCATAAACAAGATGAAATACTTTAAAGAGGACACAGGACTAGAACTAACAATCTCAAACTTATTAAAGTATCACCATATCTCCATCTATGACCTATACGGCAGCTCAAAAAATAGGACATTTACCAGCATGAAAATAGAAGCAAGACTACAAGAAAAAGACCCTGCACTAGATACAGAACTATTTACCAAAAGGGTATCAAGACTATTTCATATAAACTCAAGAAAGCTACTTAAGTTCCTACTTTAGTTACTTAAAGAGCCAAGGAATCAACAATGAAGAAGGACAGCTAATGCTTAACATGTTCTACTACTCCTTCTACGACAATGCCCCTAAAAAAGAAGGATTCACCACAATTGAAGAAGGGATACAACAATTACTAAAGAGCCCAGAAATCAAAGCAGAGATCACCGAAATCTTACAATACAACTACAACAATCTAAAGCAAATAGAAGTAGAACATGACTTCAACTTTCCATGCCCACTTGGCATCCACAGTAAATACACCACAGCACAAATCATGGCAGCTTTTGGCTACTACAACCAAGAAGCAAACCCAGCTTTCAGAGAAGGTGTAAAGCACTTCAAAGAAAAGAACCTAGACATATTCTTCATCACCCTTAACAAATCCGAAAAAGACTTCTCTCCATCAACCCTATATGAAGACTATGCCATCAACGAAAAACTTTTCCACTGGCAAACCCAGAGCCAAGTATCAGAAGATAGCAAAACAGCACAAAGGTACATAAACCACAAAAAGATAGGGAACAAAATAGCCCTATTCATAAGGGAATATAAACAAGAAAATGGCTACACATCACCATTTATGTTCCTAGGAACATGTGACTACGTAAGCCATTCAGGAAATAAGCCCATGAGCTTCATCTGGAGATTAAAACATGAGATGCCTCCGATACTGATGCCTAAGGCGAATAAGAATGTACTGTAGAATATTTTCTGGAATAACAATCTATTACAACAATCACCCAATTAGGGGAAATGGAAAAACTTCAAGCCTTACCCCGAAGTTTTCCCGAAATTATCTATCAAAAAAGGAGGTGTGGCCTATGATGTTGCAATTGATTGATGATGTAAACAACGCATTGGAGGCGGACTGCTATTATTCAGCCTTGGCACTAGCGCTTACCTTTCCTGATATATGCGGTAAGGCTGAGTATCCCAAAGAAAAAAATACTGCAAAACGCTATAAAGATTGGTATAACGAGCATATCGGTAAATATGAGCAGTGTCCTTGCCGCAGTATGCCAATGCCTTATTTAAGTGGCGAAGTGGTTTATAGTCTGAGAAATTCTCTATTACATCAAGGAACCCCCAACATTGATGTCGATAGAATAAAAAACTGCAACAATAAAATTGATCACTTTGTGCTTGTCTTGGAATCAAAGAAGCCATTCGACATTTATAGTGATGCATCATGCATCTATAATCGCAGTGTAAAGACTTACCGAGTAAACGTACGACGCTTGTGCTTAATACTTTGTAGTTCTGCTAGAGGCTATTATAAAGCTAATCAGGATAAGTTTGACTTCTTCCGTTGCTCCATTATTGACTGGGACTCTGAGGTTGATAAGATACATATTTGAAATCTGGATATATAAGCGCACTTCGTATTATGTTTATTAGTGGTAAGGGCTCTATAACATTATTGGTATACTTTTATAAGATTTCATAGTGACAGTCTGTGGGGATATGTTGCTAAATCTTACAACCGACGAGATGGTAGTATTGATGTCAAGGAAATATGGAAATGTGCTTGGGAAGGCTTGTTATAAGCCGTTCACGGGTTTTAGATTTATAAAGTAAAAAAAAATGTAGATTTTTTTACTTTAAGGAAACATTTCAAAGAAAGCCTTTACAAACCGCATAGAATGGATTAGATGTCATCGTGTGCGTACATAACAGATTGTATGTCAGTGGTTCACGAGTGATCAAATTAGATGTTTCTGTGAAAATGCTAGGGGCTGAGAGAGTAGGTTGGATGTTGTTTGTTGTAAAACGACTCTGTTAATGTATTAGATAGTTTTTGTTGCGTGTTTAATTTTGAATTTAATATAAAGAGTACTACATGGAATAAATATTAGAGGGGTTACTCATGAAAAAAGAATTGGAAAATCTACATGTCGAACTTCAACAGTATAAAGAAAGTGTGTTTAATACAGAGTATGACCTCGATAGAATCATATATGACTTGGATAGTCATATAAGTTTACTGTCCAATCAAGCGGATAAACTCGACTACTTGGTTTCTATCGGTAGCGGACTGATGTGTGGACTGCTTGACATTCTTTGGGTTGGAGAGTTTAGCTTGGAACGGGGTCAGAATATTGCAAGTGATGAAATTAATAGCTTTGTCACAAAAACGGCGAAATTACTGGGTTGTAGAGATGAGGATTTAGAGTCAGCTGTTAGATTTCTCGAAAAGAAATTCCCAATACCCAGCGATGGAAATACACACGACTTTTGTAGCGGCTTGCATCATCATCTACGGGATTTCGCCCACCATCCAACGATTGTCGGACTTATATTTTCTCTACTTACGCAATTTACTGGTAAGTCATACGGTACAGATGTCAAAGGAACTTTTATGGCTGTAGACGTTCCTGAAGTGAGCAGAGCCTTTATTGGAAATGATGTGTCATCAAAAATTCTCTTTGGAACGATTACTTGGTTTTTCCACCTCGTGAGTGATGTGGCAGGTTCAAGTTCTTCTGTAGGTAAGAGTGGTGGAACCGGAATACCCGGCCCTTTGCTAGCTTTAGCAAAAGAATTATCTGTGCTTCCTTTTTTTAAGAACATAAATATTGGAAACAATTCAATATCAGTGTTTTTGTCAAAGCTATTCAGTGGCACCTTACTTGCAAAACACGATGAAAAAGGTAGGATTATTAAAGATACTGTACTGAAATTTGATTTGCGTGGTGAGCTTGGTGTTGGAATTGAAATTGGGCGTCAGTCATTTCCAGTTGTCGCTAATGAGTGTATTGTCAGAAGTTTTTACTTCATACGCCGTCTTGCTCTCGAAATACATGAAAACGATATTCGAAATATCGAAGTTCTAAAACAGATTGACTGGGGAAAGGTAACACCATTAAATACTCCTACAATAGCCAGAATGCTTACGATTGCAACAGGCGTGTTTACTACTGTTGATGTTGGTGAAGCAATTGTCACTCAAAAATACTGGGTGTCAATTAATTACGTTGGTGTCGGGCGGTTTGCTGTTGCTATCGGAGAGGATGTTTCTTGGTGTTTTAAAGCCAGAAGTATCAAGGAAATAAAGCAGATGTATGAGGATATTCAACGATTTGCATACACTCAGGCACATGAAAATATTTACAAAAGGATGGTTGCTGATATGGATATGGATAAGCTCGGATTAACGGTTGAACAAACAATGATTCTGTATAATCTGGAATATTATAAAACTCTTAATGATATTCAGTTCACAAAATTACCTTTTAACAATGAAGGTGTAAAGCATCTAAAACAGAGCTGGCTTGATGAGTGGAAAGAATACATCTCAAAAGGCTTTTCAAGTTTCTTGCAAATTGAGGATGTTAAACTTCATTGGTATACAAAGCAAGAGCTAATCCAGAAAATAGAGGAAAATGCTCCGCAGAACACATGGTTTCGCTTGGTTTTGCTTGAAACAATGATTTTTGAGCCATATTATCCCTTGGGACTAGAAAAAGATAAAAAAGGCAAAGATATACCAAGCAAGAAATACAAAGATCTTCAAAACATCATTACTGGATATAAGAAAGGTGACGGCGACGAATACATTGATTCGTTTTTCTCTGGAAGCTATTACTCAAAAGGCTATATCAAGAGGCTTCGAAAGTGCTATAATAAAATGTTTCGCGAACTTAATGAGGTTCTCAAAACAGTAATTACTTCGGTGTCTATAACGACATTAATAACGATTGTAACCATTGCAACAGCTGGTGCATTAGCCCCATCGATTGCTGTTGCGTTGGTAGGCTCGAATTTTGCGGGACTTAGTGGAGCCGCCTTAACAAGTGCTTGTCTTGCTTATCTTGGAGGCGGTGCAATTGCAATTGGTGGTGCTGGAATGGCTGGAGGCACAATAGCAATTGTGGGTGGAGGCGCTATTCTGGGATTCGGTGTGGGTGCTGGTGTAGGAGGTGCAGTGGGAGCTGTTGGATTACTTGGAAAGAAAAACACTATTTTACAATCAGCAAAGCTCCTTGTGTCAGTCAGAGAAATATTTCTCAATGACGAACATGATACAATATATTCAAATAGTGTATATGAGAAGTATGTGCAGAGTATAATGGATATCGAGAAAGGTATCGTTGAGTTAAAACTTCAAGCAGATGTGGCGAATGGAAAAGAAAAGAAGGAACTCCAAGATAAGATAAAAAAAGCCCAAGAGTCTGTTGAGGCTATGAAAATCGCAAGAAAAAATTTAAGAAAATTTATAAGTTCTTTCGAAGAGGGATTAGCTCAAGTATAGATTAATATTGACTCGTAAATCGCAGTGCACTCTACATTTTAATTATTGTAGAGTGCTTTCTTCATAATCATGGAGAGTCAGTCTAGGATATACCCTTCATACTTTAATTCACCGGAATAATAACGCGAGCTACCAAGTTTGACTTTTAACTCTTTAGACATCAACTTTCAACCTCCTTCGAGTTCTGTTCGATTTTGCCTAAATAACAAAAAACACGTAACGAATCTAGCCTATATATATGCCAATGTTTTTGACCTGGTTACGGTGGACAAGAATAAAACAACACCTACACAGGTTGTAGGTGCTTTACATGGAAAATCTAATACTAATCAGGTATTTTGTCGAAATTTGTAATATTTAGTCTATAAAGAGGATTTTCATGTCTATTTATTGAACTTATATTTATAAATTGCTGTTTAAAAGGACATAGTCGAATAAAAAAATCACTTCAACTTGGTAGACGAATTTAGGGAGGATAGAAAAACTTCCATCCTTACCCGGAATGGTGTACCTTATATTACACTGGCAAACCTAAAGCCAAGTATCAGTAGAAAGCAAAACAGCCCAAAGATACAGAAACCATAAAAAGACAGGAAATAAAATAGCCATGTTCATTAGAGAATACAAAACAGAAAATGGATACACATCCCCATTCATGTTCCTCGGGAGATGTGACTACATTAGCCACTCAGGGAATAAACCCATGAGCTTCATATGGAGACTAAAGCATGAATGCCTCCTATTTTGATGCCGAAGGCGAATAAGAGTATTTTGTATGTCGTAATGGACAAAAAAACCTAATAGAAGGGAGTGAAGGACAACATGATGAACTTACCTTCAAATGAAAAGGTAGAAGTAAGGCTACTGGAAAAGCTGCTTGACTATAACTATTTAACCAACAGCTATAAGATCTACTGGTTTTCCGGTATGTTTAAAGAAATAATACGTGGTAACAATAAAATACCATTTAAAAGGATAGCCTGCAGGATGATATGTGATGCTTGGTATCCAGTAGTTCAATATCACCTTAGTTTTGGAATCAGTGACCAGCTAAAAGATATAGTGCTAATGATTAACAATAAATACATCTTCAGTAGTGATATCAAAGAAGAACAATTGCTGAATTTCTTAATGTATTCAGACGACCCAGAGATTGAAAGTAAAATAAGGGAGCTTTGCAAGTATGTTCCCTATAGGCTAATCTCACCATTCTACTCCGACACATTAGTGGGACGTAAAGATGGTGAGAAAAATCGACTCATCACAGAGCTATCACTATCGTCCCAAGAAGCTTTATACCAAATACATACACAAGACAACTATATAGAAGTAAACGAACAATGGTTCATGTACATCTATGAAAATCAAAACATAATACAAGGATGGCTGAATTACAAACTTGTGCACTACCTACAAAAGAAAAACCCTAACGTACCTGCCATCCCATTTAAGCTCCATCCCCCGTATCAACGGGACCTAAGAACTGCCACAAAATTCTGGGGAGAAGTGATAAAGCACAGAAAAATAAATGACTAATATACAGGATTTCCTCTAACCCGCGAAAATTACAGTATCTATGGGACAATGAGTATAGATCACTTCATACCATGGAGCTTTGTATTACATGACCAACTATGGAATTTGATTCCCACATTCAAAAATATCAATAGCTCCAAAAGCAATAAGCTTCCTGACCTATATGCCCATATAGATAAATACTGCAGCTTACAGTACGATGCATTCACACTAATGAGACAAATCAAGCCATCAAAATCTTTCCTAGAAGATTACCTAACAATCAATCAGAACTTAGATATAAATGAATTACTTAAAGTTAAAAGAGCAATCCCGCGGGAAGAATTCACAGAATCATTAAAAACAACCATTATTCCATTGTATCAGATAGCTTATAATCAAGGGTATGAGGTTTGGGCTGGTTGATAATAGTGAATAGAGCTATTGAGCTTACAGATAAGGTAGCTGTTTAGAAAATAAAAGGGCATGAATTCTTAACAATTGTTAACTAGTATTAAAATCTACAAAAATCTAACTACACCACCGTGTACGTCAGATTTTCTCTATTCTACTAAATCTGGTGTCGAATTATGTAATATTTTGCCATAAAAGAGGGTTTTTATGTATCCTTATTGAAATGATTAAAGAAGTAAGTGAAAGATTGAAAGATATATAAGTTAATAAATAATATATGCCTTGGGGTGAAAGCAATGTTTAAGTCAGATAAAGTCAAAAAAGCTTTGGTTGATATTAGCAAGGGTATAAAGATAGATAAAGAAAAGTTTCTGCTAGGTACAATAGAGATATGTTTAGAAACATATGAAGAAATTATTAATTTAACCAATGGTTTATTAAAAAGAAATAATTACTTCTGGAACACCGAAGAAAAAGAACTTATATCTATGGCATTAGTTACCTTCGCTATTAACGATTACGGAGGCGGTAGATTCTGGAGTGAGTTTGCCGAGAAACTTAGGTATGACACTAGCGAAGTAACGAGAATTGGTAAAGAAGTGTTCGAAAATTTTTGTATTAGTAACAACTTATATTTCCATGTAGGAAACAAAAATAAAGGATATGTAACTTCTATACTATGTCACGCTATTATACCTAACTCCAACCTCCCTAGATTCTTTGACTTTTTACAAGATCTGTACTTCAAAGATTTAGAAGAAGACTATATTGACCAAGAAGTAGAAGAACTCATCCAATATATGCAGAAGCTTTTTACCAAATACATAGAAGATGATGATATTAGCCTTGTCGTGCAGGGTTCCAAAATGACCATAGCTAACCAACAGTTGCCTAAAGCTTTTCGTCTAGCTTTTGTAAAGTCACCCCAAAAAGTTGCAACTATATTAGAAAGGCTACTACTGTACATAAACCAGAGAAATTATGGGCAAATGGTCGAGTACCTTGAGCAAGATCGTTTTGATATTTTTTTTGATCATCACCGTTTTGAAATGAATGGGAAAGTGGGACCCAATAAATGGGGCGGAAAGAGCCAATCAAGTAAAAAGTTCATCACTGCTCAATATTATATAGAAAACGAAGAAATCTATTTACAACTACCAAGGCAAATTATTGATTCGGACTACATAAATCATAATATTTACTTACAGATTTCATTTGGGAGCCAAGTCATTCATGAACAGGAACTGACTTTAACTAAAAGTCGTCTTCTATTTAAAACTGAACAAGAACTAGTCAAATTACCATCTTTCAACACAGAAATATCATACAAAATAATAGCGGGACCAAATACAATACACGCTTCTAAAGGTTCCCTAAATAGAGAGTTTATTATCTTTGATCATGAAGGGAATGAAGTAAACCCTAGAAAACTTACAGACGAAACAATAAAAGTAGTAACTCCGTATGATAGCGAAGTATTAACAGATGATGCTGAAACTATTGTCCTAAAATATGGGACCTATAGAATCACCACAGTCTTTTTGAATGAAGAGTCCCTTATAATAATCAACAATAAAGTCCTATCACCCAATGTAGCATCACTTAAAACTGAGGTTGAAGATAAATATAGGTACCCAGGCATAGTAATAGAAGAATCAACAAAACAGTACAGCGTATACTCTAAGATACCAACAATAAAGTTAAGAATGCCATATGGAAAGAGTACTGTTTATGGTAACCTAAAATTACCCTAGTGTAACAGTTGAAAATTCCCCTAGAGGAAATATATAATATCCCTATGACATCATAGGGGAGGACAGGGGAGTGATTACTTTAATGAATAAACAAGAAATTATTTTATCAAATTTAAGAGATGGGGTTTCTCAATGGGAAATCCATAGAAGGACAGGCATTGACCGTAAGACAATTAGAAAGTATATCAGAGAGTATGAGGCAAAGAAGGCAGAATTAGTAGGAAATGAAATAGAAGATACTACTCTAATCGAAGATTTAGTATCACCACCAAAGTATAAGGCAAGAAAGCCAGTGAAGAGAAAATTGACTGATGAAATTATTGGCGAGATCAATAACTACCTAAAAGAAAATGAAGAGAAACAAAATACAGGTAGAAGAAAGCAGCAAAAGAAGAAGATTGATATATTTGAGTGCCTATCCGAGAAAGGCTATGACATAAGCTATTCAACTGTCTGTAGCTATATTAGAAAGGTTGAAAAAGAAAGTAAGGAAGCCTACATTCGTCAAGAATACTCATATGGAGATAGTACTGAGTTTGATTGGGGTTATGTAAAGTTAATAATTGGAGGAAAGCCAAAGACTTTTCAGATGGGAGCATTTGCAAATGCCATGGGGAACCACCGGTATGCTCACCTTTATCACAATCAGAAAATGGAGAGTTTCCTTGACGTTCATGTGCGTTTTTTCAAAAAAATGAATGGTGTCCATCGGACAGTAGTATACGATAACATGAAAGTAGCAGTAAAAAGCTTTGCTGCTAAGAATGAAAAGGAACCAACTGATGACTTACTAAAACTATCTCTTTATTATGGATTTAGATATCGATTTTGCAATATAGCCAAAGGGAATGAAAAAGGTCGAGTTGAGCGAAGTGTTGAGTACATTAGAAGAAAGGCATTTAGTAAAAGGGACACCTTTGATAGCTTAGAAGAAGCTAATGAGTATTTAGAAAAAGAACTAGATAAACTTAACTCAAAGCCCACAAAAGCAAATGGCGGGAAAAGCCCTAGGGAGGTTTTAGAGGAAGAACAAAAGCACCTCCTTTCCCTAATGCCTGATTATGATACTGCAAGAACAGCAGAGTATAGAGTTAGTAAATACTCAACAATAAGCATTGATGAAAATAAATATTCTGTACCTGATCACTTGGTAGGAAAGTTCGTTTTCGTTAAGATATATCCTCACCAAATCCAGATTTATTATGACCAACAGAAAATTGCAGAACATAAAAGAAGTTATGGCAACTTTACTTGGACACTTAATATTGAGCACTACGTTAATACAATAAAAAAGAAGCCTGGGTCCCTTCATTCAAGCGCCGCCATACGCCAAATGGATACCAAGCTCCAAAAAATATATCATAACTATTATACCGAAAATCCTAGAGAATTCATAGAGCTTCTTGAAATTATTGGCGAAAAAGGTCTATATCCAACATTAAAAATCATAGAAAGACTTGAAAGAATCAGCATAACCAGTGTTAGCACAGAGAAGATAAAACTGCTGATTAACAGAGAAGAGGAACCACAAACAAAGATTATTGAAAGGACTACTGATATTATTGCAAACTCAAAGTTCATATTAAATCACTATGGAAAACTCTTAGGCAATAATCAAGCAGCCTTTCAAAAGGAGGCTACGATAATATGATGCAGAAAGAGACCATTAAAAGAATTAATGAACTTTGTAAAGAATTGAAGCTGCCAGGAACTAGCAAAGATTATCAAGAAAGGATAGATGAAGCCTACAGAGGAAGTTTATCTTATGAGGACTTTTTAATTGACCTTTTAGAAAAAGAATATGATTTGCGGAAAGAAAATGGTCGTAAAAACCGCATAAGAAACGCTAAATTCCCCTACAAAAAGTACCTAGAAGACCTTTCCATTAAAGACCTACCTGCTGATGCAGGGGAAAAAGTTAAAATCTTCTCCACCCTAAAATTCATAGAGACAGGTCAAAACATAATACTAGCTGGAAACCCAGGGACTGGTAAGAGTCACATGGCCATCGGACTAGGCATAAAAGCCTGTAATGCGGGCTACAAGGTTTTGTTTACAACAATACCTCTACTAGTTAATGAGCTTAAAGAATGCCGCTCACAGAAGACTCTTAGAAGCTTTGAGAACCGTTTTGAAAAATATGATTTGATCATAGCAGACGAGCTTGGATATATATCCTTTGATAAAGAAGCATCCGAACTACTTTTTACTTACTTATCTTTAAGAGCGGGGAGAAAGTCGACTATCATAACAACCAATCTTTCTTTTGATCGCTGGGAAGAGATTTTCAAAGATCCAGTTATGACTGCTGCAATGGTAGATCGCTTAACTCACAAGTCTTACATTGTAAATATGAACGGTAACTCCTATCGCTTAAAAGAAACTCAAGACTGGCTAAATCAGCAATAATTTTTTTGCTCCTCTAGGGGAAAATTAAATTACTATTTAGAGGAATTTTCAGTTGACAATTACAAGTACAGAAGACTATATAATTACACTTAATGAAAACAACTATAGTCTCAATAATATATGTCATGAAAAAATAAATAATATTCCTGATGGCAGTGGAGAATCCCTTGCACAAATAGAAATAAAAGAAAAATTTATTTTAGCAATTAATCCCATACAAATAACCATTAGAGAAAAAGGTACTAATCGAATACATATTGAGGACAATATATTTATACTTCAATCTTTAAGATATGAATTTGATAAGAAATATTATTACAAGGAAGACGAAGCTATTCTAACAGGACTGTATGCAGATGATATTAATTTAGCCGAAAAGGTAAATGACTCTACTAAAATAAATCTCAGAAAAAATAAATCGTATAAAACTCAAATTTTACATAAAAACAATAGGTACTGGCTAACCATTGAAATCCCAATACTATACTGGAAGTTTGATAATGTAAAATCAGATATGAAAACAAGCAGATATATTTGGCATGAAGACGTAGAAACTTACAATCTTTTCATCAACTATCCAAGTGATATTAAACCACCAGGGCTGCATGTAATAACAGAAAGCAGTATTGAAGTTATTCAAGGAAAATTCACAAGGGAGGGCTACAAATATTCACTAGAGTACCTGTTTAAAGTCACAAACCAAGGCCCCATATCACTTGGGGTGATAATAGACGGTAACCAAGAGGCAATCACAGAGATTCACTTTAATCCTGTGATTAAAAACCTAAGTGTAGCCTACTATGACAATAATTCTCTTATCAATGGACTAGTTGCAAGCTGGAGCTTTTTAGGAAGTGGAGAACTCTCAGCAGATATTGTATACTCCGAAACCTCAAAAGTGATAAAAAACTATAAACTTAAAAAAGGTCAGCAAATTTTAGATAAGAAGATAGAACTATTTTATGGTGAGCATGAAATTAAACTATATCAAGTTCAGGAAGATGACTTTTTTGTAGGCTCAGAAGTTCGAACTGACCTTGCCCAACAAGAGTTCATTGTTGGAGATCCGATAATTGTAAAAACGAAAAGCAAAATATTGAAGTGTAAAAAGTGCCTTTGTGAAGACATAGAGTATGATGTTCAAAACTTTTATCTAAAGGACTTAAGGTTTTCCTCAAAATGGGGGCACTATGTGGCTACGGGGTATTACCTTAAAAGGGATAAATACACAGGACAAGAACGAATATGGTACTTTACGAAACACAACCCATTTGAACTTAGACTACTAAACCAAGAAGATAATCAGTACATATTTGAAATAGTGGATAAAGATCAAGATGGTTTGATCTATGATAAACAAACAACCAACATTAATCCAGTATACGAAGATGGTGATGTTTCTAGGTTCAAACTCATTGATGAGGTAGTTTTAGAAATAATAGAATGAGGTGATAAAAATGGGATTAAATCCTATTTCAGCTTCTGATAGCATTGTAAAAAAATATTTAAGATATATGGAAACAACCTTCTTTATAAACGATAAGGACTATATGAAACAGTTTAAGAAACATATTTCAAAGCCAGAGCATTTTGCCAAAGGGCCATACCTGGATTTTTCAGACTCCTTCGAACTTGGAAAGAGTATTAATGACCTTATGGCAGAAGGTATCCTAAGTGAAGAATTCCAAAAACTGTATATAAACGAACCCAAATTGCTATCAAGAAGTCTTTACAAGCATCAGGAACTAGCCATTAGAAAAATAACTGATGAACTAAACCTAGTAGTTTCCACGGGGACAGGCTCAGGTAAAACAGAATCCTTCTTACTACCAATAGTAAATCATTTAATGAAAGAAAAAGATGATAACAACCTAAGCGCAGGTGTCAGAGCCTTAGTAGTTTATCCAATGAATGCATTGGCAAATGATCAAATGAAAAGAATGCGAGAACTATTCGCAGCCTATCCAGACATAACATTCGGTGCATATACTGGGGAAACTGAAAAAGACGATGTAAAGGGTAAAGCAAAGTATATGGCACTAAATAATGGTCAACAACCTTTACCAAATGAAAAAATCTCAAGAAACCAAATGAAAGATAGTCCTCCTCAAATCCTTATAACGAACTATGCAATGCTAGAATATCTGTTACTTAGGCCACAAGACAACGTATTTTTTCATGGGCCCCATTCAGATAAGTGGAAATACATAGTTTTAGATGAAGCTCACACATATACAGGTGCCACAGGGATAGAGGTCTCAATGTTACTGAGGAGACTAAAGAATACTCTAAGTAATAATAATAAAATTAAGTTCATACTTACTAGTGCAACATTAGGTGATGAAGATGATAATCAAGAAATCTGCGATTTTGCATCACAACTTTGCGCAGGAGCAAAATTTGACACAGAAAGTATAGTAAGGGCATTTAGATATTCCTACTTTAATTCTAAAGGTTCTAAAAAATATCCTAGTGAAATCTACTTGGAGCTTAATAATCTAATAGAAGAAAACGCATCATTAGAAAAATATAAAGAAACCATTACTAAGTTCGACTCTGAATTTACAAGTAAATCCGAAACTGTACCCAATTTCCTCTATGATTTTATTGTTCAAGATAACCTTTACTATGAAGCGAGAAGGGTACTTGTAAATGAGCCAGCTACACTAAGAAATATATCAAATGAACTATCAATAAAAGAAACGGAATTAGTAGCATTTGTAACAGTTGCTAGCAAAGCGGAAAAAGATAATATCATGCTATTAGATGCAAGATACCATATGTTCGTTAGAGCCTTGGAAGGAGCATATTTAACTCTAGGATGCCATAAAGACCTATCCATAATTCCCCGTGAGAAAACATATGTCAATGGACAAGAACATAAAAACTACAAAATTTCGGTTTGCAGATACTGTGGGCAAATATACATAGAGGCAACAATAGAAGGCTCTTTCTTAACCCAGAAAAAGGAAAACGAGGCTACGGAGAAAAACAACTTTTTTATGCTAATTGATGGTCAAAATCATGAATCAACAGACGAAGATATAATAGATACGGAAGAAGAACAAATATACAACCTTTGTGGTAAATGTGGAAAAATTGAAAAGGCAAATGTATTAAGAAGCCAAATGTGTCACTGTGGACAAGCACACGTAGTAAAAGTAAAAGAACCAATAGATAAAAAGAAGACTTTGAAAAAATGTATGAGTTGCGGATTACAAGATACTCAGGGAAGTGTTCTAAGGGGATTTTACTTAGGACAAGAAGCTGCAGCCAGCGTTATAGGGTCCAGTCTTTACGAAGAAATTCCATCTATACATGTGGAAGTGTTGGAACAAACCCATCACTATGAAGATGACTTTTTTGGAAGCCTTACTAGTAGCACAGTAAGCGTAAAAGATGTTATAAATAAACCCACTGCAAAACAGTTATTAGTTTTCTCTGACAGTAGACAAGAAGCTGCTTACTTCGCAAGTTATTTTGACTTCACATACAATAATATTTTGAGAAGAAGATTGTTTATTGAGGCTTTAAAAGAAGTCGGTGAGTATTCAGATGAAAAAGGAATTGAAATAAAAAAGGCAGCTATAAGACTAGCTGCACTTTTAGAACAGCATGATATTGTGGAATCAGAGATATCCCTTAAAGAAGCGTGGAAGACAATACTTTATGAAATTTCCAGCAATGATAGAAATAGCTTGGAAAATCTAGGTCTAGTGTCTTTTGAATACCAAGGATTTGTTGCTCCTCAAATAGGCTTTTATAAAGGGGAAGAAGTCCAAGCCATTCAAAGAGTATTAGCAAATAGCTTTAAGCGAGATTGTATGTTTGACTTTCCCCTTGCTAAAGAAATGCTAAAATCCGATAAAGAATATTACACATACAAAGGCCTCGAATGTACCATGTCATTAACGAAAATAGACAAGAAAAACAACTACTGTAAATCATGGATATCAAACAAGAATTCAAACATTAGAATAAATTATGTTGAAAAAACTACAGGAAATAACAAAAAAGAGATCAATAATTTCTTAGAAGGCGTATGGCAAAGAATCTTTTTGCAACAAAATCAGTTCTATGGAGGCCTAGTAGCAAAAAGGCCAAACGAGTATATAATGGACATCAGTAAATTTAAAATCCGCACCCCATTTACACATAAAATGCAGTGGTATATCTGTGATAAATGTGGCAAAATTACTGTCAACAATATAAAAAACATTTGTTTAGCCTACAGGTGTGAAGGGAAATTAACACTCTGTGATTTTGAAAATGAATTTGCTAACAATCATTATAGAAAACAATATTTAGAACTAGATATTTTCCCGATGAAAGTAAAAGAACATACCGCACAGCTTAGTCCAGAGAGTGCAAAAAAATACCAAGAGATGTTTGTAAAGAAAGATATCAATGTACTAAGCTGCTCTACAACATTTGAAATGGGCGTAGATGTTGGGGAACTAGAAACAGTATTCATGAAAAACATGCCACCTACTCCAGCAAACTATGCACAACGGGCTGGTCGTGCTGGTAGAAGGAAAGATTCAGTGGCATACTCCTTGACATTTTGTAGGCTGTCTTCCCATGACTTAACATACTTCAATTCACCCATAAAGATGATAAGAGGAAAGATATATCCCCCTAAATTCAAGACTGAAAATGAAAAAATAGTAAAAAGACATATTAATGCAGCTATCTTAGCAGCCTTTTGGAGAGCCAATACAGAGCTATTTAAAGATGTAGGAACTTTTTTTGATGACGACACTTACACTTGCTTGCTAGACTTTATAAAGAACCTTCCCGAACTTGTCAAAGACTATATCGAAAAATTTGTACCTAAAGAAGTAGTAAAACAAGTAAAGCTGTGGATAGAAGATCTGGTACATGAAGACGGAATTTTAAACAAAGAATACTTGGTTTATAAAAATGAACTAAAGGAACTACATGACCTAAAAATAGAAGCATTAAGCAAATCAAGTGCTGGTGAATCCATGGGGGACTATATTAAAAGAATAGACTTTTATGTAGAAAAAATAAAAGCTGAAAATATATTGGCATTCCTGTCAAAGAAGAACATTATTCCAAAATATGGATTCCCTGTAGATACTGTTGAGCTGGTAACATCATTTGATAAAGGGTCATTAGCGACTAACTATACGAAAACATCAAAACTAAGGCTACAAAGAGATTTAATGATAGCAATTTCTGAATATGCACCTGGATCTGAAGTAATAGCGGACGGTGACATGTATACAAGTCAATACATCAAAAGGCCAACAGGCCAAAGTAAAGTTTGGCATCAATACGATTTTGGAATATGTCCTGATAAAAAATGTGGCCACCTGAACATAAAAAGGCATATTGCCGAACAAAAAGAGAAATATCTCCAGGATTGTGAAATTTGCAGTGAAAAGGTATATAAAGATAATACCTTTATAATCCCAGAATACGGATTTATCATTAGTCCTAAAGTAGATAAATCAACAACTAAAAAACCAAAGAAAACATACAGAGGCGAGATTTTCTATGTAGGGGATAAAGAAGAAATAATCGAAAATGAGAACAAAGAAATAAAAATAAATAATACTATCATAAAAATCAAATCCACGTCCAATGATGAACTAGTTGTAATAAATACATCTGACTTTTATGTGTGCGATACATGCGGATACGCTAAAGTGGACGAAAAATTTAAAGAGGAGTTCACTAATGACAAAGCAGGTCACAAAAATCCTTACGGAAAACCTTGCAATACCAAAAGGCTATCAAAAAGAACACTAGGTCACAAGTTTAAAACAGATGTAGCCTATATATCAGTAAGAAAATTTCTAGATAAGGAAAAAGCTTTAGCAGTGGTATATTGCCTTCTAGAGGGTATTAGTCAATACCTAGGAATAGAAAGAAATGACATATCAGGAACCCTACATTACAATAAACTTGACTCAGGTAACTGGGAAACGAATTTCATACTTTTTGATACAGTACCAGGTGGAGCAGGTCATGTCAGAAGGATAGGCGAGGCTGACAACATCAAAATAGAAAGAATGCTAAAGAAATCCCTAGAAGTAGTGAAACAGTGCAATTGTGGAGAAGATAGTAACGGAGACTCATCATGCTACAGCTGTCTTTGTAATTACTATAACCAAAAACATCATGATATTATAAAAAGAAAATATGCTATTGAATTTTTAGAGGAATTGCTTGGGTAAGGAGAATTCTGCTAGCACTCGTTATTCAAGAGAAAGAAGCAAATGTACCTGATGTCATAACGCAGGAAGAATTCAGAAGAGCTTCCTGTAAAAGCCCTTAAAGTTAATTTCTATGGAAATAAATCAAAGGTATAATACGAATTTAATTTGTAAAATCGATAAAAATATACCCTGAAGTGTCATTCGGGGTATATTTTATATTATGAGTATAATTTTTAAATAACTATTGGGTATACCATTATATCATTTATGGTTTTAAAAAACCATTGACATTATCGATTGCGTGGTTTATAATAACCATATAATAAATAATGCCTATGAGGAGGGCCTAAGTTGGATAAAAAAATGTATGAAAATCTAAAACATAAGAATTATAATGAAGCTGTGAATGACTTTACGACTATTCTTAGAGAAAAATTATCTACAGAGGATTCTATGCCTATTGTGGTAGCTGCTTCCACACTTGCACTAGTGATGAAGGAACGAGAGACTGAATCGGAGACCATTAGTTATGTAGAAAAGTTCATTGATGATGAAACTACACTATCTTTCTTGAGAAAAGTTCAAAAAGACTATGGCAACCGGATCAAAGACTATTCTAAAAAATATGATAGTGACACTTTGAGAGCTGCTGCACTATTTTCAGAAACTAAACGATTTTCTGAAGGAGATATAAGTTCTACTCCAGAGGGGATATCAAATCTAGCTATATCTTTGCTATCTCTTACGAAAGATGATGTTATGCTAGACCTTGGATCTGGTGTAGCTTCATTCTCAATTCAAGCGGCTGTGAAATCCAATTGTGATATGCTGTATGGAGTTGAAATTAATACTAACAATGTGATAATTGCAAATTTACGCCGGTTTATAACTGGCCTACCTATAAAAATTATTCAAGGTAACATCGTTAGTCAAGATTATAGTGACTTATCCGCCAATAAAGTATTCTCAAATTTCCCATTAGGAATGAGGTTTTCTGCCTTAGAAAAGTATATAGTGAAAAATTCGAAACTCAAAAAGTATTTTAAAGAAGCAAAGAGAACAGTGTCCGGCGATTGGGTATTTGGGATGGCTTCATATCTCAACACGAAAATGCCTGGTAAAGCAGTTGCATTAATGTCCAATGCAGGAACTTGGAATAAACCAGATGAACAATTTAGAAAAAACTTAGTAGAAGGCGGTTTCGTTGAGGGTGTAATTCTACTACCTCCTCGACTTCTATCATCAACTGGGATTCCTCTGACGATGATAGTACTTAGTGAAAATAATAAAGAGATAAAAATGGTTGATGCCACTGAAATATTCACAGCAGGCCGTAGACAAAATTCGTTAGAACCAAATGATGTAGAAACCATTATAAACGCATATCATAACAATACGAAAATTAGCAAAAGATTAAAAAATAATGAAGTTGCTCAGCAAGAGTTTATTCTAAATCCCCAAAGATATATAGGTACAGATAGTGGCTTAGTAGACGGCATCCCTTTGGGAGACCTAACCAAAGCAATTAATCGTGGGGCAATGATTAAATCAAATGAATTAGATGAACTTGTTAGTACAGAAGAAACAAACTATCATTATTTAATGTTACAGAATATCCAAGATGGTGTTGTCGACTCAAACCTACCTAGTTTACAAACTATAGATAAGAAGTATGAAAAGTACTGTATCAATGATAAAAATCTAATTATTTCTAAAATTTCTCCATTCAAAGTAGCGATGGCGCATGTTAATGAAGAACAAGTTATTCTTGCTAATGGAAATTTATATTTTATTGAACTAGATGAACAAAAGGTTAACCCTATTTTCGTTCAAGTTTTTTTGCAAAGTGAAATCGGGATGGCGCAACTTAATCGATTTGCTAAGGGTGCAGCTATGAAAAATATTAGCATTCAAGATTTGAAAATGATTGAAATTCCTAATATTCCAAGAGAAAAGCAAGACTTGATTGCAGAAGAATACGAGAATCTTGAAGATGAATTATTAGTTTTACAGAGGCAAACTGATATTATTCGAGATAGGAAGTCAAAATTGCTTGAGGAGGTGATTTAATGAAAATCACCAATGAAAAACTTCTTGATATTTATAACCGAGGCTTCCTACCGGCTTCATAAAGAAATAAAAAACGCCTACAAAAGTGGTAATATTGAAGATTACTTATCCAGTGTTTGAATGATTGATCTCTTTCCTTGTGAAGAAGAATCTACCCTTTACGATACTTATCCAGACGGCAAAATCTTGATAGTTGGGGATTCGAAAATTAAGGAAAATGATATTTATGGTTGCCTGAAAGAATATGGCATAACGAAAGAAAGAGTAGAGCTACACCTTGGTTATGATGAGGTAAAGAGCTTATCGTTCAATAAAATACAATATAATCCTAATTGGCTGATACTTGTAGGCCCAGTGCCCCATTCAGGAAAAGGGAAGCAGGACAAATCAAGCATTATCACTCAAATAGAGAATACAGATGGTTATCCTAAGGTTATCCGCTTATCTGCTGGGCATGGATTAAAACTTGCAAAAGCAAGCATTACAAAAGCAGTAAGCTATGAAATTCAAAGAGGGTACCTTGCTGTATAGGACAATTTAACATAATTAATTCTAACATTGCTCCAATATTTGCTGGTCTTAAAAAAAATTCTATGTGACATACATATGCCTCATAAGACGGATATATTTTTACAGTGAAATATGAAGGTTAATAGACTACTAATGTTGAACATTATACAAGGATAGAAAATACTACAAAATTTATTCAACCAAGAACTCGATAAAAAATAAATGGGGGTTATGATTTATGAACACAATGTCACACAACCAAATTGTCAGTTTTATCTGGGGGATCGCAGACGATTGCCTTAGAGATGTATATGTAAGGGGAAAGTACAGAGATGTTATTTTGCCTATGACTGTTATAAGGCGTCTTGATGCTGTACTAGAAGAAACTAAAGAGTCAGTACTTGAAATGAAGAAAAGACTCGATGAGATGAACATTTTAAATCAGACTGATGCCCTTTGTAGTGCTTCAGGGCAAGCTTTTTATAACAGTTCACCTTTTGTTCTTAAAGACTTAAAATCGAGGGTAAAAAACCAGCAGCTTAGGGCGGACTTTATTGAGTACTTAGATGGATTTTCCCCAAATGTACAGGAAATTCTTGAGAAATTTAAATTTAGAAACCAAATAGACACCATGATTGAAGCCGATATACTTGGTGCGGTTATCGAAAAGTTCGTTTCACCAACCATTAACTTAAGTCCAAAACCAGTCCTTAATGATCAGGGTGAGGTTAGATTATCTGGCTTAGATAACCATACAATGGGTGTGATTTTCGAGGAGTTAATTCGTAAATTCAATGAAGAGAACAACGAGGAAGCTGGGGAACACTTTACACCACGGGATGTTGTGGAACTTATGGCAGATGTTATCTTTATGCCTATTAAAGACAAGATAACGGACGGAACATATCTATGTTATGACGGTGCCAGCGGTACAGGTGGTATGCTAACGATAGCTGATGAAAGGCTAACTCACCTAGCAGAGAAAAATAACATACAAGTATCAATACATTTATATGGGCAAGAGATTAACCCAGAAACCTACGCCATCGCTAAAGCAGATTTACTGTTAAAAGGGGATGGAACGGAAGCTGAGAATATTAAATATGGTTCAACACTATCTAATGACGGAAATGCTACTATGGAATTTGACTTTATGTTGTCAAACCCTCCTTACGGTAAGTCATGGAAAACCGATGCAGAAAGGCTTGGGGGTAAAAGTGACATAACGGACCCAAGATTTATAGTTAATTTTAAAGATGAACCTGAGTTTAAAATGATACCAAGGGTAAATGATGGACAAATGCTTTTCCTAGCAAACAATATTGCTAAAATGAAGCATAGCACCGAACTGGGAAGTAGAATAGCAGAAGTTCACAATGGTTCTTCAATTTTCACTGGCGATGCAGGTCAAGGTGAAAGTAATCTCAGAAGATACATCATAGAAAGTGACTATCTAGAAGCCATCATCGCACTACCGGAAAATATGTTTTACAATACCGGAATAGCAACCTACATATGGGTTCTTTCCAACAGAAAAGAAGAGAAAAGAAAAGGTAAAGTCCAACTTATTGACGCAACAAGTCTAAAGTCTCCTCTAAGGAAAAACTTAGGAGATAAAAATTGTGAATTAACGAAAGAGATTAGAAAACAGATAATGGACATCTACCTAAGGTTTGAGGAAAATGAGTATAGCAAAATATTCAACAATGAAGAGTTTGGATATTGGAAGATAACTGTAAATAGGCCGTTGAGATTGAAGGTTGAAATAACTCACGAAAAACTAGATAAATTTAAGCAATTTGCAGATAAGGCTAAAGATAAAGTAGTTTATGATATAATGGCTGAACTATATAAACAAGCAGACAAAGACTATTTTATTGACTACAAAGAGTTTGAACAACTCTTAAAAAAAGTGGTAAAAAGCAAAGGCGAAAAATTACCAGCAAAGAGATTGAAAATGATTAGAGAATTCTTTACCAGTAAGGATGAAAATGCTGAGAGACTAATTTCAAAAGTACTTAAAAATGAAGACATAGATGAGCTAAATGGCAAATTCAAACTTCAAAATACGATTGTTGAATTTGAAACCGATAAAGAACTAGAAGATACAGAGCAGATCCCATTGAGGTATGAAGGTGGTATAGAAACATTCTTTAAGAATGAAGTTCTACCATACGCACCAGACGCCTGGGTAGACCACGGTAAAACACAGATTGGTTATGAGATTAGTTTTACCAAGTATTTCTACAAGTCTGTACAACTTCGTAGTCTAGATGATATTATGGCAGATATTAAAGCACTAGAGGAAGAAACTGAAGGTCTGCTAGAAGAAATCATAGGGGGTTAAGACATGAGTAGAGAGCTAAAACCTTATGAAGAGTATAAAGAGACGGAATATGATTGGTTAGGACCTGTTCCAAACCACTGGAACAAATTATCCATCAGAAATATTACGGAGTTATCGTCTGAGCGTAATAGAACAAGGAACGACCTAGAGTTATTATCTGTTTATAGAGAATATGGTGTAATAAAGAAGTCATCGCGAGACGATAATCATAATGTTGAAAGTGAAGATTTAACTAATTATAAACTTGTTGATAAAGGATACTTGGTCTTAAATAAAATGAAAATGTGGCAAGGGTCCTTAGGAGTATCAAGGTATAAAGGGATAGTCAGTCCAGCCTATATTGTTTGTAAATTACGGAAGGATCTGCACTCGGATTATATCAATTATTTACTGAGAGCTGCAGTATTTAAGACAATTTACAACAGACTTTCCTATGGTGTAAGAGTTGGACAATGGGATATGAGGTATGAGGATTTTAAAAATATAAAATTATATATTCCATCTAAAGAAGAGCAAGATCAGATTGTCCGCTACCTTGATAATAAGCTAGTGAAAATTAGTAAATTTATTAAGAATAAGAAAAAGCTAATAGAACTACTAAAAGAACAAAAACAAGCGGTAATAAATCAAGCAGTTACAAAAGGACTAGACCCAACCGCCAAAATGAAGCCGTCAGGAATTGGTTGGTTAGGAGATATACCGGAAGATTGGGAAGTGAAAAGAATTAAACATTTTAGTCGAGTTAATCCGTCTATAAACAATAAGCTTAAAAAAATTAATTTAGAAGATGAAGTGGTCTTCCTAAGTATGGATAAAATTTCAGATTATGGGGAAATAGTTCAGAATGAGCTAAAGCAATTAAAGTATGTTAAAACAGGGTATACGGCATTTGCAAAAGGAGATGTTGTCATTGCAAAAATTACCCCTTGTTTTGAAAATGGCAAAGGAGCTTGCTTATCAAAGCTAAATACAGACATTGGGTATGGAACAACGGAACTAGTAGTTCTTAGACCTAATAAAAGGGTGATATCAGAATTTTTATATTGGATAACTAGAACCAGTTACTTTAGAAATTTGGGAATAGAAGTTATGACAGGATCAGCTGGGCAGAAAAGGGTACCTGTAGAGTTTGTTACCAATTTTCAACTGGGAATACCTGATGTGGAAGAACAGAATAAAATTGTTAAATTAATTGAAGAAAAGATTTCGATTTTAAGCAAATTATTAGAAAAAGTAAACAAAGAAATCGACCTGATGGCAGAATATCGCACTAGCCTTATCTCAAATGTAGTAACAGGTAAAGTAGATGTTCGCCATATTGAAATTGAGAATTTAACTGAAGATGTTGGAGAATCTTTCAGCGATTTGGATGATTTGGAGGTAGAAGACAACGATCTATTAGCAGAGGGGGAATAGGTATGTCAACCAATACAAGAGAATCTGGATTGGAAAGCTTAATTGTTAACCATTTAGTGAATAACAATGGATATGAGCTAGGGGGAAATGAAGATTATAATAGGGATTATGCTGTTGATGAAACAAGACTCATAAGGTTTCTAAAGGAAACCCAGCTTGATGAGATCGAAAAGACTGGCATATTAAACAGCGACCATAAAAAGCAGCAGTTTCTTAACAGGCTACAAGGGGAGATAACAAAGCGTGGAGTAATTGATGTATTAAGAAATGGTTTTAGTTTCTACCCTGCAAATCTTATCATGTTTTATATGACTCCAACGGAGAAGAATGTAACTTCAAAGAAGATGTTTGATCAAAACATATACAGTGTAACTAGGCAGCTGATGTATTCTAAAGATAACACTCAGTTGGCCTTAGACTTTGCCATCTTTATAAATGGTATACCTGTCATAACCTGTGAACTTAAGAATAGACTCACCAAACAAAGTGTAGACGGTGCAGTGTACCAGTATAAAACAGATAGGGATCCTAGGGAAATTTTATTTCAATTCAAGCGTTGCATGGTTCATTTTGCCGTGGATGACAATGAAGTCAAGTTCTGTACAAAGCTTGAAGGGAAAAAGTCCTGGTTCCTACCATTTAATAAAGGAAACAATGGTGGAGCTGGTAACCCACCTAACCCGAACGGGATTAAGACTGACTACTTGTGGAAAGAGATACTGATCAAAGAAGAACTTGCCAATATTATTGAAAACTATGCTCAGGTGGTTTTTGAAGAAGATGAACATACAAAGAAAAAGAAGGCTAAGCAGATATTTCCTCGTTATCATCAACTCACCGTAGTGAAATCGCTTCTTGCTGATGCTAAAGATAATGGGGTAGGTAAGAAGTATCTTATCCAACACAGTGCAGGAAGTGGAAAATCTAACTCCATAGCTTGGACAGCACATCAACTTGTGGGATTAGAGAAGGATGGCACTAATATATTTGACTCTGTAATTGTAGTAACAGACAGAGTTAACCTTGATAAACAGATCAGAAATACCATTAAACAATTTATGCAAGTAGGAAATACAGTGGGCCACGCAAACAGCTCAGGAGATTTAAAAAAACTTATAACTGAAGGTAAAAAAACAATTGTCACAACTGTTCATAAATTCCCTTATATCTTAGATGAGATTGGTACTGATCATAAAGGAAGCAAATTTGCTATCATAATCGATGAAGCACACTCAAGCCAAAGCGGGAGTATGTCAGCAAAGATGAATATGGCTTTATCGGGGGATTACACCACTGACGATGAAGAAACAATCGAAGATAAGATTAATAAGATGATGGAAGGTAGGAAGATGTTAAGAAATGCAAGCTATTTTGCATTTACAGCTACGCCTAAAAATAAAACCCTTGAGATGTTTGGGGTGCCAGTACCAAACGGTCATGAAGTACAACATAAACCCTTCCATGTCTATACAATGAAACAAGCAATTCAAGAAGGCTTTATATTAGATGTACTTAAACACTATACACCCATCAGTAGTTACTATAGAGTAGCTAAAGTGGTTGAAGATGACCCCATGTTCGACAAGAAAAAGGCCCAAAAGAAGCTAAGAACTTATGTGGAGTCTAACAGCCATGCCATTGAACAGAAAGCCGATATTATGGTTACACACTTCCATGAGCAGGTTATAGCAAAAGGCAAGATTGGTGGTCAAGCCAGAGCTATGGTTGTGACCAGTAGCATAGAAAGGGCTATTGAGTATTACTACACCATAAGTAAATGTCTCCAGAAGAGGAAAAGTCAATACAAGCCTATAATTGCTTTTTCAGGTGATAAGGAATACAACGATAAAATGGTTAATGAAGCAACTATAAACGGCTTCCCAAGTAACAAGATTGAAAGCGAGTTTAAAAAAGATCCATATAGATTCTTAGTTGTGGCAAACAAGTTCCAAACAGGTTATGATGAGCCCCTGTTACACACCATGTATGTCGATAAAATGCTAACAGACATTAAAGCAGTACAGACACTATCACGGCTAAATAGGGCACATCCAGGGAAAAATGATACTTTCGTACTAGATTTTGCAAACGATACTGATATAATCAAAAAAGCCTTTGAAACATACTACACAACAACTGTTTTGTCAGATGAAACAGACCCCAACAAACTATATGACCTTATAGGAGAAATGGAAAAACATCAGGTGTATACTGACTACCATATAGAAACTTTGTTGGAACTTTACCTAAATGATGCTGAGCGCGACAGACTAGACCCAATCTTAGATGCGTGCGCCAGTAACTATGAATCTTTAGAAGAAGATGAACAAGTTAGCTTTAAAAGCAACGCCAAAGCCTTTGTAAGAACTTACGGTTTCCTTGGGGCGATATTACCATATGCAAACATAGAATGGGAGAAGTTATCGCTGTTTTTAAACCTGCTTATTCCTAAACTACCGTCCCCGAGGCAGGATGATCTTTCAAAAGGTGTGTTAGATGCGGTGGATCTAGATAGTTATCGTGCAGAAATAAAGCAAACCATGTCAATTATCTTAGAGGAAGAACCAGAGTACGGAGTAGGACCTGTACCAACCAGTACAGGAGGAGGTACACAAGAGCCTGAGATGGACCTACTAAGTAACATACTTCAGTCATTTCATGATATGTGGGGCAATATAGATTGGAAAGACGAAGACCAAGTAAAAAGACACATAGCAGGTATACCAGCTGCCGTTGCCAAAGATGTAGCTTACCAAAACGCTATGAGGAACTCAGACAAGCAAAATGCTAGAATAGAAAGCGAAAGAGCATTGGGCAGAGCGGTAATTAACATGATGTCCGACAACATGGAGCTCTTTAAGCAATTCAATGACAACCCATCATTTAAAAAATGGCTCTCGGATATGGTGTTTAATTTAACTTACAATACAAAAGGCGAGCAATTCAAAGGTGACATGATAGTTTAACATTGACCAAAGCATGATTAGCTCAGTAAGTTTTTACTGGGCTAATCAATTAATTTGAGGAGGTAACTAGCATGGATACAGTTTATAGCACTATAAATATCTATAACATTATTAAGAATAAATATAATGACTATTTAAAACCAGAAATAACTTCAATTACCATTATACAATCAGAAGAAAGTGTATGGCTTGAGTCAGTAGAAGTAGAAAATGTAGGAGGATCATTGGAAAAACAAACGGTAAGAAGGATAGACCTTGATTTTATAGCAGATGAACCTGAAGAACCTTATTTTAATCCGAAGGATACGATAGAAGAAAATGTTAGAAGGTTTATAAAAGAATTCTCTCCATACTCTATTATTCAAACTACAGAACTATTTCGTAAAGAAGCCTGTGATAAGATAGCTATGAAATATGAGAGGTTTGGAGTGGATAGGTAGCCGATTAATGGGATAACTTATAGTTGGTTAAGCACCAGTATTAAATTATAAATGGGGGAGTAAAATTGCAAATAAGGAAAATAATAATTCGTAATTTTCAAGGGTTTGGTGAAGAGGATACTCATATTGAATTATCTGACTTGACCACCTTTATCGGGGCTAATAGTAGTGGTAAAACGGCAGTACTTCAAGCACTATCAAGAATTTTTGGATTGTATAACAGCCAACGTGAAATTAAAAAAACAGATTTTTATACACAAAATAATGAAAGAATTGAAGAGATTGATACCAAGGAATTAAAAATTGAGGCTATATTAGACTTTCCCGAACTTGTTAATAATGATTCTAGTGATACAGTTCCAACTTTTTTTAATCAAATGGTTATTGAAGAACAAGGAACAGTACCCTACTGTCGAATACGGCTGACGGCAGTATGGAAAAAAGGAGTAAGGCCTGAGGGAGACATAGAAACTAAATTACAGTTTATAGTAGTACCAGAGGGGGAAGAAGAGGATGATTCTAATTATGTAAACATGCAGAATCACCAACGTTCAATGATTCAGTTTATATATGTACCAGCAGTTAGAGATCCCTTACATCAACTCAAACTAGCATCAAGTACTATTCTAGGAAGAATTTTGAGGTCAATTAAGTGGTCAGAAGATCTAAAAGAAAACCTTAAGAAACAAAAAGAAAACATTAGCCAATTAATTGATGCACAAGAAGGAATGGACTTAGTAGCCCAATGCCTAGATAGAAATTGGAAAGCTTATCATGGAGATGATAGGTACTCAAAAGCACTCCTTAATTTTGGAGGGAATGATTTAGATGATACATTAAGAAAACTAGAAGTGATATTTGAATCTATTGATGGTAATAATGTATTTTCAATGCAAGATTTAGGTGATGGTCTGAGATCGCTATTCTATCTTTCGTTAATTAACATGTCACTTGAAATTGAAACCAAGGTAAGGAAAAATAACGACATAGTCAATGATAATCCATTCGAATTTATACCTTCACTATTAACAATCCTAGCTGTAGAAGAACCTGAAAATCACATATCACCTCACTTATTAGGAAGGGTAGTTAAGAATTTAAGAGAGATATCTAAACAAGAAAATGCACAAGTTATAGTTACATCTCATTCTCCAAGTATTGTAAAAAGAGTAGACCCTGAAGATATCAGGCACATAAGGATATGTAAACAGAATTCATGTACTGTTGTAAGGCGTATTTATCTACCAGCAGAAGAAGTCGAAGCATATAAGTATGTAAAAGAGGCTGTGATAGCATATCCAGAATTGTATTTCGCCAAGCTGGTAATATTAGGTGAAGGAGACAGTGAGGAGCTTATACTATCTAAATTGATAGAACTAAAAGGAGTTGAAATAGACAGTAGCGGTATTAGTATAGTGCCCCTAGGAGGAAGATTTGTTAATCACTTCTGGAAACTTTTAAAGCAGCTAGATATCCCGTTTATAACTTTGCTTGACTTGGATTTAGAGCGTAATACAGGTGGGTGGTCTAGGTTAAAGTACATTTTTCAACAATTAATCGAAAATGGTGAGTCTATAGAAAATATATTAGGTGATGAAATAGACTTAGATCAAATACATCTAATGAACTATACCGAAAACAGCAGAGAAGAATTAGAAGTGTTAACTAAAGTTCTAGAAGAATTTAATGTGTTTTTTTCAGCTCCATTAGATATAGATTTTATTATGTTAGAAAAATACATAGATATTTATAAGCAAATAGTCCCTCCAAATGGAGGACCAAAAATTCCTGATAGAGTGAATGAGTATGATATATATCTTCAGAGAATCGAAAAAGATGTTAAAACCGTACTGAAATCAGAAGATGCAGAAGGGATTACATATAGTGCTGAAGAAAAAGAGCTGATGATTTGGTATAAATATCACTTTCTTGGAAGGGGGAAACCAAGCACTCATTTGATGGCTCTATCGAAGATAGGGGAAGAATTAGCTCAGAGCTACCCTCTCGTGCTAGATAAAATTATTGAAAGTGTAAAATTTTTATTATCTAAACAATCTAATTTATCATCGGAGGAAATGGAGGACTAGAATGTTTATAAAAGAGAATTGGGTTGAAGTGGACGGAATCACTTTAGAAAAAGGTGCTAAGGCTGTGGTAAGGAGTGATAAAAATTATGCTGTTATGGCTGGACCAGGAGCAGGTAAGACTGAATTACTAGCACAGCGCGCATCATATTTATTGCAAACTCATGTTTGCGAATACCCTAAAAAAATACTGGCAATAAGTTTTAAGAAAGATGCAGCCAAAAACTTAAAAGATAGAGTAAATTTAAGATGTGGGAAAAAATTAGGTAATAGGTTTGAATCTATGACATATGACTCTTTTGCCAAAAATTTAATTGATCATTTTAGGAATGCTCTTCCACAAGAGTACGCTTTGAAAAAGGGCTATAATATACTAGTTAGTTTAAGTAGAGATAATATTAGAGATTATTTGTTGAATTTTGAAGGTGAAGAACCTTCACACTTAAAGGGGAATATATCTGTTGTTAGGCAGATAGATATGAAGGAATTTTGGGATAGATTCTTAACTAGACAAAAACTGCCTTTTGAAGAACCTAAAACACCAAACGAGTGGTTAAGAGAAGAAGTCTGGATGAAACTTCTAAAAGGTGAGGGAGGGTTTGATGCAGGAGTCACATTCCCTATGTTAACTTTGCTAGCAGAATTCTTATTAAGGTCAAATCCTCTTATAGTTAAGGCCTTAAATATGACATATTCTCATGTTTTTTTAGATGAATTCCAGGATACTACTGAATTACAATATGAATTACTTAAAACTGCTTTTTTAGAATCAAATGTAATAATTACTGCTGTTGGAGATAGAAAACAAAGAATAATGGCTTGGGCAGGCGCCCTTCCTGATGCTTTTAAGCTCTTTATAAACGATTTTAATGCTTGTGAGGAAAATTTAGTAATGAACCATAGATCAGCCCCTAGACTAATCGAAATTCAGAGAGCTTTTGCTAAGAAACTTAAGGACAGTGAAACAGATATAATAGCAGGTGATAAATGGGAAGAAAATGATGGGATATGTGAAATATGGAGATTTCAAGATTTTAACCTCGAAGCTGAGACTATTACAGCAACAATTATCCAATTGATTGAAAACGAAAAAATAAATGCTAGAGATATCTGTATACTAGTTAAACAAAAAACAGAGGATTATAGTAAAAGAATTGTTGAAGAACTCCATGCAAAAGGAATAAAAGCTCGAGATGAGAGCAGGTTACAAGACTTACTAGCTGATGATTTAGTCGGGTTTATATTAGATATTTTTTATGTTAGTATAGGGCGAAACAACTCTAAGGAGTATGACAGAACTTTAAACACCCTAATTCAGTTAAAGGGTTATGATAAGGATCGAGATTTAGAAAGATTGATAACTTTAGAAACAAAGTTGCAAACTTTTTGTTTAGAAATTAAGGATTTGATTAAAGAAGCTAAAACTGAAGAGCAATTTAAAGTTATTATTATTGAAGTAATCAATTTCATAAATATAGATGTTTGGAAAGCACATTACCCTCAATATAAAAATAAGAAGTGGCTATCGGAATTATTAATGAGTTTTTTTCGCCAACTATGGGATGAGTATACAAAAAATGATGACTGGCTAAAAGCTATAAAAGATTTCAAAGGGGAGAACACTGTTGCAATAATGACAATTCATAAAAGTAAAGGATTAGAATACGATACTATTTTTTTTGTTGGTCTCGAAGATGCTGCATTTTGGAATATTAAAAATCAAGAAGAAGAAGAAACATGTACGTTTTTTGTAGCACTTTCTCGAGCAAAGACCAGGATATTTATAACATATAGTGGATACAGAGAAGTAGGAAGAAACTTTAATCAAAGGACTGATAACGTAATTGGATTCTATAATACTTTAGAGGAGTCAGGTCTAGTTAAAATATGTGATTATTAGACATGTAGACAAATTTGCAAACTCTATGTTTCGAGTTTTTAACTCAAATATCCCCACCTTTCAATGTATAAGTTCAGAAGGAGGGATTTTTTTTTGCAGGATTTATAATCATCTTTATTGAAATATATAGTATAACTTAGTTGGAGGTAATTGGATGATTAGGAAAAAACTTCTTTCTTACGAATATAAGACTATTACTCTGCAAATGTCAACGATTTTTTTTACCACTTGCTATTCAATTTGTTTACCACTAGTGATATCTAAAAAGTTTACCACCAGCATAGCTATCGCTACTCAAAAAGTTTACCACAAAGTTGTTTAACAATAGGAAATACCCCACGAGTGTTTACTTAGTTTAATTAATCCATATCTTGTTCGGAGTTTTCACTGCGATAAGATGGGCCATTCATGTTAAGTACGTGAGATCTGAATGTAAGTCTATCAACTAATGCGGCGACCATTGTTTCGTTTTCAAAAAGGGTTGTCCACTCTGTAGGGCTGTGGGGGTCAGGACGTGCGGCAGAGCTTAGGTCGTACCATATAGCGGGTGGAATTCCCGTCGAGAAAGAACTAGCCATTCACTCGTAGCGAGTCTTGGAGGGCAGCGGGTAACCGTTGCTTATAAGCGTAGACAGTTAGGTAGTGGGCCGAAAGCCGTAAGGTTGAAGGGATTGAGCTTCGAAAACCCGAATCAGAAGGGCTGATGTCATGTCCTGTACAGAAAGCAACATTTCTTTTCTCGAAATGGCAAGAGGAAAGGAACCTTCTCGGAGTCATTGACCTCGGCACGTTACACATTGATATGTTATGGCAACTCTGGAGGTCCTGCAGGTCTTTTCACTAAAAGTGAAGAGTATGGCGTACAAGCGATACAAAGTGAGGAAACCAAATGCCTTGCAGAAAGTCGGATAACAGCGTAGTACCAATGAAATCGGGTAATGCTGATGGAGGAAAGGCTGTTACCTGTCATCGTTCTTCTTAGGGACACATTAACTACACACAGAGGTGGAATAATTAATGGAAACAAAACTAATGAGAATAGCAGAATTAGCGAAATCTCAACCTAAGATGCAATTCACTGCTCTTGCACATTAATTGAATGAGGAGACACTTAAACAGTGCCACCATGAACTACCAAACAATAAAGCCGCAGGAGTAAACCGAACCACTAAGGAAGAGTATGAAGAACAGTTAAATGAAAACATTCGAAATCTAGTTAAGAGGCTCAAGCAGAAAAGCTACCATCCAAGTCCCGTAAGAAGGACTTACATTCCTAAAGCAGGTAGTAACAAGAAACGCCCTTTAGGAATACCGGAACACGAAGACAAGATAGTGCAGAGAGCTATTGCAAAGATTTTAAACGAACAAGATTTCTTGGATTCATCTTTTGGATTTCGTCCAAACCGTAATTGTCACGACGCCTTAAAGATTCTCAATGTCTACCTAGAAGGAAGAAAGATTAATTTCATAGTGGATGCCGATATTAAAGGGTTCTTTGATAACGTCAGCCATACATGGATGATGAAGTTTCTGAATCACCGAATCAATGATCTTAACTTTTTGAGAATCATTGAAAGATTCCTAAAAGGTGGGTACATGGAAGACGGAAAGACATATGTGACAGACTCCGGAACCCCCAGGGTGGATTGATTTCACCAATTATCGCGAATCTTTATCTTCACTATGTACTTGACTTATGGTTTGAGAAAATCATCAGGAAACACTGTAAAGGTCAAGCTTACATGGTTAGATATGCAGATGATTTTGTATGTTGCTTTCAGTTTGAAGAAGATGCACAATTATTTTACCGCGCATTAATCGAGAGATTAGAGAAATTTGATCTCGAGGTTGCAGAGGGTAAAACAAAGATTATCCCTTTTGGAAGGTTTGCTAGTGAACGTTGTAAGGATGATGGGATGAAGAAGCCCGCGACATTCGATTTTCTAGGATTCACCCATTACTGTAGCAAAAGCCAGAAAGGTAATTTCCGTGTAAAGCGGAAAACCATTGCTAAGAAAATGCGTGCTAAAATCATACAGTGCAAAGAATGGCTGAAAATCAACAGATATAAAAGCATAACGGAGATAATGAAAAGCTTGAGTCGTTCGTTAAAAGGCTATTACAATTATTATTGCATAACGGACAACTCAATCACAGTAAATAACTTCATGGATAAAGTAAGAAGTTTACTGTTCAAATGGATGAATCGAAGAAGCCAACGTAAATCTTTTAACTGGGATAAATTCATACTATTCGTGAGGAAATTCCCATTACCTAAACCAAGTATGAAGGTGAGTATTTACGATTTAGGAAAAGAGATTAGTTACATTCTGTAAATGGTGTTAGGAGGAGCCGTGTGCGTTAATTGCGCAAGCACGGTTCTGAGAGGGGGAAGAACTCAATCCGTTTAGGAAAGGTTCTTCTCTACTCGACTGCCATCATGCAATTTGTAACTTATTGTGGACATCACGAACTCTCAAAAAATGGACAACCAAAAGCCCCATGAATTGATACAAAGTCAATTCATGGGGTTGTTATATTCCAGCAGGATTTCCATGCTTGGTTATTGAATTATATAATATAATACTAACATACTTAGTAAGTGTTTTTAATGGAATTGGCTGGATTCTAAGGAGAAGCGTAATAAGGTTCTCAATGTTATAAACTTATATTTGAAATGGGTTGTTCTGAACCTACATCGTCGAAATCAAAGAATATCTTATCGAATGTTCTGTATTAACCCAAATGTAAAGCTAGTGAATTATGGTTTATAAAGAAAATTTGAGTGCTGAGGTGATGACCAATGAATTACAGCTCCATAGATATAGATGGTTTTAAAGGAAAATGGATAGCTGTTTATATAAGTGATGATGGTTTTGATGTGGGGCAGTTTGACACTATAGCTGATATATGTGAAAGGTACCCTAACTGTGATAGCTACCTTATGGATATGCCCATAGGACTTGTGGAAAGTAGAAATGAGCTGCGCCCTGATTTGTTGGTTAAGAAGGAACTTGGTAGAAAGGGGTCAAGTATTTTCCAGGTCCCTTGTAGGCAGGCAGTTTATGCTGAGGATAAGGTTAGGGCTAGGGAGTCAAATATACAAGTGCTAGGCAAGAGTTTGTCGGAGCAAACTTTAGGGATAGTTAAGGGGATCAGGCAAGTGGATGAGTTCTTATTTACTAACCCAGCTTGGAAGAATAGGTTGCTGGAAAGTCACCCGGAGTTTTGCCTTGCAAAGCTAAACGGAGGACAGCCAGTTTTGGAACACAAGGCCCCCTTGAGGGACAAGAAATAAGGATGGAGATATTGAGGAGATACTACCCCCAGGCAGATGGTGTTTTAGATAAGTATCGGGCATATTTTCCAAGAAGAAAAAAACTCGATGATGTAATAGACGCTTTATGTTTAGCGGTTATGGGGAAGATGAGTTCAGAAATGGTATAAAGACAATACCAGAACAGCCTATGAAGGATAGTAGAGGGTTGCTCATGCAGATTGTTTATGCAAGTTGTGAACACTCTAGGGGGAAGGAAAAAGTGTTGATAAATACTAATATAGACGGATTCAAACTAAGATTTGCTACAGAAGATGATATTCGATTGATTCTAGAATTTATTAGGGAACTAGCTGAGTATGAGAAGTTGTTACATGAGGTTGTGGCAACTGAGGAAGTTTTAATGGACTCTTTGTTTAAGAGAAAAGTGGCAGAGGTTGTTATAGGTGAATATGATGGTAAGCCTGTAGCATTTGCTTTGTTCTTCCATAATTTCTCTACTTTCTTAGGTAGACCTGGTATATATTTAGAGGACTTATATGTGAAGCCTGGGATGAGGGGGAAGGGGATAGGTAAGATTATGTTGTCTTTCCTCTCTAACCTTGCATTGGAGCGTAATTGTGGAAGGTTAGAATGGTGGTGCCTTGATTGGAACAAGTCCTCCATTGAGTTTTATAAACAGATGGGAGCAGTTCCAATGGATGAGTGGACTACTTTTAGAGTTCACGATGATGCACTTAAGGGTTTAGCAGCAAATTTTAGAGAGTAATACTTTTATTATTATGTAAAGGTGTTGCACCAAATATATTACAGAAACGTGGGGCTAATATGTTAATAGAGCAAACCATAGATGAGTTTTTGCGTAAGAAAAGCAATTACATTGGGTACGAGATAGATACAGTACAAAATCTATTACAAAGCGATAAAAAATATAGTCTTCTATACATTTGTGGACTTGGAGAAATTGAAGGTGATTCATTAAAATATAGTATAAAAACATCGGTAAAGGCTTATTCAAGCATTAAAGACAGTGCAATTGATATTTATAAGAAGTACCTAGGATTCTTAAGTAAAAAATTTGGCATATATGTGGATGTGGATTTTCCGCCAATACCTATATCCATTAGCTTTGAGCGGATCATGTACATCGCCAAGTACCTGCAAAACCCGGAGCATGAGGTCAAACACTTAGAAGATATATTATGGGTCAGCCACAGAACTGTTTTAGATGATATTGCAAAACTTAGGGGGAATACGGATGATCCCCTTCAGGTATGTGGTAAGAAGTTTATTATTGAAGATATGGAACGTAGAAGAGGAAGAGTTACCATGGCTTCAACAGCTCATCCGATCTTTCTTACAGGTAATTTGACACAAGTGATTGTAACTTTAAAAGGCCTAAAAAGCATGAGTCAAGATTCTGCTTATAGGAGCTATGCCATGGAGATGGCAAAATCTATATGGACTCAGCTTTCTGATTATGCAAAAGATAGAATTATTCTTGTTGTAACTGAGATGCTGCCAGATGAAGTTGAGTGGTATTTGAGCTTAGGTGACAAGGATGATAATAGCTTTTATAGTGAATATATGTGTAGCAACACAGAAGGTGCAGGCTGTGTTATTGATTGCTTGAAAAATCGTAAAGAGTGCTATATAGAGTATCAAAGGGAAGATAATTCCGTTGTTTTCTATGAGGATTGCAAGGTAATTGATTATGATGATACATCATTTACTGTTATACATAAGGGGGAGAAAGTAAGGTTAATAAGTGACAATATCCTCCGAAGTAGTTATACAATTGAAGAATTAGTTTAAAACTTGAAGCCCAGCCCTCATATTTATTTAGTTCGGAGTAATTTATAATGAACTTAACAAATAAATATGGGGGCTGATTATTATGAAAAACACTTTTTACAGACCAGAGGAAATCAATGTAGAGGAGTTTGATTCAATAGTATCAAAGCTTAATAAGGATCTCATGGACATTTCAAGAGGCTATGTTAATGAATATGATTTAAAAAGATATGTGGAAAAGCTAGTTGAGGATCAAAAGGATTTCGAAGGAAACGATAAGATAGGGTTTTGGGGGCTTTGGGATCCAAATAAGCTCCCAACGGATGCTCGAGTTGAGTACTTCTACATGCCATCTTATATTGCCACCGGGGTACTTGTTAGCTGTAAGCTAGATTATCCTCACATTGCTAGTGAGGTAACGGGATTTGAAGCTGCTTTAGAAAAAGGGTTGCTGGGTTCAACCACTAGAGGTTTTCAAGGGCATGGTTATGATAACCTAGATGGTTTAGTTAAGGCTTTAAATGTATTTATCACTGCTAAAACTCATATCTTTATTGAGAAGTTTCCAGAGATATGTAAAGAGTTCACAAAGCTTTTTAAAGATTCACTGGAATTTTGTGAAAACAGTCTACAAACAGGTAATACAAAAGGGGATTGGGGGGAAGATTACTCGGTTCAATATAAATGTATTCTTCAAAGCATTTATCCCCACAGATATTTGAACTAGAGGGAAAACTTCAAATGGATAAAGAAGAGGTAAATATATTTGTCTACGGTACTCTGATGAAAAATAACCGCAAGGGAATGACCTATTTAGATGATGCTAGATACTTAGGTGAAGCTACATTAAAGGGTTATGACCTCTATGACTTAGGATGCTTTCCAGGGATTGTAGAAGGAGATGATATGGTAAAGGGAGAGCTATATGCTATTTCTGTGGATAGATTACCTGAGATTGACCGTTATGAGGGGGAAGGGTCTTTATATAGAAGAAAGATGGTAGAAGTTTTTAGCAACGAGAACAATGCTCCAGTGGAGAGTTATGTTTATGTGTATAATAAAGCTGTCTTGGGTAAGTTGAAGATAGAAAATAGCTATCATCCATGGTATCAGGGTATAGTAGAAGAGATTAAAGGTGATAATCTTGTTTGGTATGCCACCTATGGGTCAAATGTTAACAAGGAAAGGTTTATGAAATATATAAATGGTTGTTGCGATACTACACCTCCACAAAAGGAAAGACCTATAATCATAGATCATCCAATATACTTTGCCAATAGAAGTAGCACATGGGAAGATAGAGGAGTTGCATTTCTAGACTTACAAAAGGAAGGCAAAACCTATGGAAAGATGTACTTGATAACAAAGGAACAATTGAGAGAGATTCAAAGACAAGAGGGTCCAGGGTGGTATGATGCGGTAGGGGATTTGGGTAATAAGGATGGAATACCTGTGAAGACACTGACACATTCTTCAAGGTTTGTAGAGGAGAATATACCATGCAGGGCATACTTTGATATTATTAAACAGGGTATTAGTACTACTTACCCCACATTAAAAGATGATGAAATTGATGCTTACTTACTAGGTCACTGCCTGGATGGGGATATGGTTGAGGTACTGCGATACCTTAGGAAACAACAGCATGGAGTTAAAATCTCTAAGATATGTACCGACTTAAATAAAAATGAGAAGATGGTCATAGATTCACTTTCGGGGTTACGTGACCTAGGTTTAGTAGTACAAGATGGTAGGAACGTAAGGGAAGGAGTTACTGCAAACTCACCTGAGGCTGTATATTATACTGTAAAGGGAATTAGGGAAGCTATAGATAAGGTTGTGGTAAGTTTTGAGTAAGGTGGGTTAAAGGTTTTACTCAGATGAGAAATGATCTTATGTACTATATTTGTAATATATAGAGTAGTCATTAAAATATATAAGGGGAGGTGATGTAATGAGTAGAAAAAACATCTTATTATTTGTCGCTGGTATATTGGCAGGAATATTTATCTTTAGTCCTTTGCTGAGGAATCTCATAAATTGGCTATTTTAACTAAATAAATATAGCGAGAGGATAAATAGCTACTAGATTTTGTTTTCTAGTGGTTATTTATTTGCTTAACCCTCGTTTCGATGCGAGGGTTTTTTAAAATCTAGGAAAGTATGTAACCTAGATTTTAAAAAAGTGGGGTTATCTGGGCGCTATGCAGCCCTTGGGACTTTAAGGAGGGTGCTTTTTTTAATCCATTTCTTCATGAAGGATTTTATCAAATAAAATAGAATTATGGATATAAACAAATACTGCTGAGTTCTTATTGAAGTATGTATTTAATACTTAGAAAGGGTAGACTTATTTAAACGGATCAAAAAAGTTTATATAGCCGAAAGGAGTCAATATGATAAGTGGAATTAAACCAAAACATAAAATAACCCCAGTGCGTCTTCATCTAGAGATAAAAGGTGAATATCTGACAAATTATCAAAAAAGGATGCTTAAAAGATATGGAGAGTCCTCAACGCGTGAATCCATAACCAGGGATATTCTTATACCGTCGGATATGCCATTACATAACCTTCATTATGCAATTCAAAAATTGTTTGGATGGCAGAACTCTCATCTACGGAGTTTTTATTTGCCAGAAGAAAGGTATCAAGAGTTGACAGGTGGAACTGTTAAGGGGTGGTCTGATTTAGTAGGCGTATTATTCCAACCTCCATCAGAAGCAGAACATGATATTTTTTGGGATGATGATTACCAGAGGGGTAACATCAATACATGGCTTAAGAAAAAGTACGCAGGGCCATATTTCTATGGAGGCATACTAGAACATCCAGACGCTGCAAGACGAGACATGAAAAGACTATTAGATAGGTTCAATATGGTTGAAGTCATTGAATCCTTTAGTGACTATTGGGAACGTTCAAAAGGAGATGACGATGAAGAAATGAGAGTTTTACGAAGGGCACCGCTAATTGAATTAACCCTTGAAGAAATGAATTCATCCATTATGATTGAAGGAGGGACAGAGAGCTTATTGGAGCGTTTAGAAGTTGATAAAATAATAGCAGCACAAGATGAGGTTATGGATTCTAAGAATCTGTTCCCTGTAACAAAGGAACTAATTTATAATTATGACTTTGGTGATAATTGGATTATAAAAATAACTAAGTACAAAGATTGTGAAGATTTGATAAGAGATAATCTTATTGACCGAGATGAGCTTGAAGAGGCAGAAGATACTGTAGTAAATAAGCATAAGCCAGTTTGTCTTAACAAAGATGGAATATCCGTCCTTGATGATGTTGGAGGATTGAGTGGATTTGCTGACTTATTAGGAGTTATTTATGAAGGTGAAGATAAAGAAGAGAAGGCTAATGCTCGTGCTTGGGCACAAAGCCTTGGTTGGAGTGCTAAAAAGATGTCTAATAAAATGATGATATAGTCAAGTGATTTGAAATTAGATTTAGCAAAATGAAATGTGTGTTTTATAACTACTTAGGAGGATTTATGGGGAAGAAAAAAAAAAGATAGAATGCGGAATAGGAATGAGCATTTGAATTTCATCGATAAAAACATAGAGGACAACCAAAGTGATGAATATTTTTACTATATTGCTGGATATACAGAAGGCGGAATGCCATTTGGTATAACATGGGAAGAGGCTATTGAACAAGGTTTAGTAGAAGAAAAGCCATCAAATGAAGATGATGATTTCTTATTAAATGAGGTATAGGATTGGTTGTCTAAGAAGCCTGTGGTTTTGTTTTGTTCTTAAATGGGTATATGATTTACATAGAAGCGAAAACAAGTGGTTGGCTTTGAGGGGAGGAAAGTAGTATTTTACGTTTAGTTGATCAGTATGATATCTAAAAAGTGCTAGAGAGTATTTTTAGTTACTCGGAGTTTGTAGCAATTAGAGGGAGTATAAAAAAAAGGGCTGTCGTACAATGAATAATTCATTGGCAACAGTAATTATTTTCCGAAAAGTAGGTATAAAGAATGAGTTTTTATGGAGGGATTTTAATGAGCGAGCAACGATTACTTACAAAAATAGATTTAGCTGAAAGGTGGTAGCTAAGCCAAAGGACAATCGAACAATATGTTGCAGATGGCATAATTCAAAGAGTAAAAGGCATTACAGTACCAAGATTTAACCCACAACATATAGCAGAAATTGAAGAAACTAAGATGGAAAGATTTAGTCCATCGGAACGAAGACTACTTGAACAATAGATAGAAAAACTACGCAACGAGAATGAGGAACTGAGGAAAGTAGCAAAAGGGGTCTTAATGGATTTGAGAATTGAAAACCACCAACCCCGTGTAGGTGGTTTTTACGCATAAATAAAAGAATAAATACTAGATATCTTTCACACAGTAAAAACAATCGAGCCCTAGCAGGAGTTTTAAAAGAAATAGAGAAAAAGGTAAAAAGATATAAAAATTAATTCAGGGAGAAAACAAAATGAAATTATTTGAACGGATTCCAGAAAGATTATTTAGTATATTAACATCATCTAATAAGGAGCTCTATGTTGAAGCCTTGTTTGTATTACGCCAAGCATTTAAGACAGAACTGGTGATTCGACGTATAGACCTTGTGGCAATGATGATTGATGCTATGGAAGTAAAAATAATCCAAGCAGATTTTTCCGAAGAAGCTGAAGAAATGGATGAAGGAATTAAGGTAGATGTAAGTTTATCGGGAAAAGCATACTTGATAATCCGTAAACTGAAAGAGACAGGGTGGTTAGAGGTTGAATACCAAAACAGCTCTTTCGAAGAGGATATAACCATACCAGATTACGCAATTTCCATAATTAACTTGTTATACGATATCTCCACAGAGCGGATGAAAGAATACAACAGCTACGTTTTTGCAACATATTCTGCATTGAAAAATACTGAGGAAAACCCAGACTATATGTATCAGGCTTTGCAAGCTGCATATCAGAACACAGTTCAACTGGTGGATGAATTAAAGCTTTTATTTAATAACATTAGGCGGTACTACCAAAGAATGACAACAGAGCTTAATATTAATGAGTTGCTAGCTGAACACTTTGACTATTATAAAGAGCAAATAATTGATAACATTTACTACCCTCTTAAGACTATCGATTCTGTACCTAGGTTTAAGCATGCTATATTGTTGCGCTTAAATGAATGGGTGTTACAAGATGAGGTTATTGAAATGATGGTTATGCAAGGAAAAAAGCGGCGTATCTATACATCAGAGGAAGAGGGCAAAGAAGATATCTTAGAGAAGATTAACTATATTGCAAATACCTTTGAAAACATAGAAGGAATGATTGCAGAAATCGACAAGAAGCATGTGGCGTATACCAATGCGTCCATTGATCGTATCCGCTATATGATGAACTCTGATAGAAGTGTAAAAGGGAAACTTGTTGAACTGTTAAAGCAATCTGACAAAGCTGAAATATATTCAAAACTTTCAGAAGGGGTACTTGTATATCAGCAAGGATACATTGATGACGGCTCTTTGTACAATAGAACTAAACGCACAGTAAAATCGGAAGGGAAGCCTACACCCATAGAAGAAATAGAAGTTGATAATGGGTTAATTGATACCTTTTTGGAAGATATTCGAAAGCAATATAGTTTTAGAAAAATTAACGAGTTTGTTTTAGAGTGTTTTAGCGGGAAAGACAAGTTCTGTACCGAGGATATGGAAATTAGATGTCAGGAAGAATTTATTCTACTTATTTTGGCAACGTTCCAGACAGGACAGAGAAATACCACATACTGTATGGAATTTTTAGATGGAACTGTAGAAAAAAATGGATATCGATTGCCTAAGGCTATTTTTAACAGGAAAGGGTTGGAAAATAGTGTTTGATGAGAATTTTGAAAAACTTGGTATAGCAGAGCAAGAAAGTTTTAAAAGAATTATAAACTGGATTTTAGCACATACCTTTTTATTACAGGTACAATATGATTTTTCCAATAACTTACGATATACTAACCAGGATTATGTATTCGTGGAAAGAAATTTCGAGTTATTTCAAGAATACCTGAACTACAGTGGATTTTATTTAGAAAGAGATAGTAATTACGGGGTAATCTGTTTGACTAGCTCTTATGACGCAAATAGGCAGAGATTTGATAAGCTAACGACTTTAATGGTTTATGTTCTAAGGCTAATTTATGAGGAAGAAAGGGAAAAACTATCTCTATCAAAGGAGATTTTCACATCCACTGGGGAATTAGTACATAAGATGATTTCACTGGGAGTTATCACTAAGAAGCCGGCGGATATTGCCCTTAGAGAAGCCTTAAGGCGTCTTAATCGTTTTCGGGTTATAGATAAGGCTGAAGGGTTTTGGGAAAATGCAGGAACAAAACTTTTAATCCTCCCTACTATCCTTTTTATTGTAACAAACGAGAGGATTAGTAACATGTATGCTTTGTTGGATAAAGTGGAGGAGGTAGGGGACAAAGAGGATTATTTGGAGGAACAAGGATGAAAAAATTAAAGAGAATGCTCTTAGTAAATTGGCATAACTATGCAAAAGAAGTGATAGAGTTTGACACAATTAACTTTCTTACAGGAAAGACAGCGGCAGGAAAATCAACTATAATCGATGCTTTACAATTAGTACTATTAGGGGATACAACGGGTTCTTTTTTCAATAAAGCTGCTAATCAGAAATCAGCTCGAACATTAAAGGGCTATTTATTTGGTGAAACAGGCGATGATGGTGAAACAGGGTTCAATTATTTGAGAAATGAAAGATTTACTAGTTATGTGGCATTAGAGTTTGAGGATACCACTCAAAGGCGGATGTTTACAACTGGAATTGTCTGTGATTGCTATAAAGATCAAACATTTGATTATAAATGGTTTATACTAAATAACCGAGGACTACCCGAAAATCTATTTGTTGATGAAAAAAGTAGGGTTCCCTATGACATTAGGAATTTAAGGGCACTCTTAGCTGAATGGTTGAAAGGTAAAAAGGGGTATGATTTTGAGTTATTGGATACAAATAAGCGCTATCAGGAAGTAACCCTTGGAAAATTTGGTCAGGTTAAGAATAAATACAGGGTCTTGCTTAAAAAGGCTGTCCCATTTTCACCAATTGCAGATATTGAACAGTTTATTACAGAGTCTATTTGTGATATAAAGGATAGAATTGATGTCGATCAGATGCAAAGTGATATAAGACAATATAAGCAATTAGAGCAGGATGCTCTAGGCATCCAAGAGAGAATAACTAAACTCCAAGAAATTTGTAGTATTAATAAGAATTATGAAAATGAAAAAGAGAAATTTAAGCAGCAGGATTATATATTTATAAGGGCAGGCAAAGCAGAGGCAGAGCGGCAGGAAAATGAGATTAATAACCTCATTCTAGAAAAAAGAGAGTCGATAATGCTGAATGAGGAAGCAATGAAAAATCTGAAAAGTGAATTATCAATTATAATAAAGAAACTTGAACAACTAGAAATTGAATACCGTACTTCTGATATTGCAAAGAGGGAAAGAGAGTTAAAAGAAGGAATAGCTAAAATTAGGAAAGAAATAAATGAGTTAGAAAAGAGTATACAAGCAATGTTGGAACGGATAAATGGTTATGGAAAAAAATGGTTAGTACTATCAGACAATCTCAAGTCGTGTGGCTTTTCGACAGAAATAGTTGAAGAAGGACAATTACTATTTGCCGAAATGAAAGATTTAGATGTGAAAGAAGCTAAGAGTTATCCGTTTGTAGATGTAGCCATTAAGTTTGACAACTTAAAATCAGAAGTAAATGGCTATCAAGCAGAGCTAAAAAAGCGGGGAGAGCAATTAAAACACGATATTGAAGAGTTAGAAGGAAAAATATCTAATATTAATAAGGGGATAAAGCCTTATCCTTATGAGGTGACTTCCTTAAAGCGGATTATCGAAGAACAGCTGTTTAAGCTTCATAAAAAGGCTGTTCCAGTATATATTCTTGCGGATTTATTAGAAATACCAGAGCCCAGATGGAGAAATGCTATTGAAGGGTATCTTGATAAGCAGAAGTTCTACCTCCTTGTAAATGAAGAATACTATCGAGATTCCCTTCGTATTTACAGTCAGGAAAAAGAAGAAAAGAAGATTCACGATGTAGGGCTGATAGATATAGGAAAATTAAAAAAATACACAAGACCGCTAAGGTCAGGCTCCCTTGCAGAAGAAGTTGAATCAGATAATAAGTGCGGGAAGCTATATGCTAACTATCTCCTAGGTGGAGTAATGAAGTGTGATCATGTAGATGATTTACGCAACCATAAAATTGCTATAACAGATGACGGGATGTTATACAAAGGATTTGTTTCACGTAGGATTAACCCAGCTAGATATTCCAACCCATTTATTGGTCGGAAATCACTGGAGCTTCTCATTATTAAGTTGGAAAAGGATTTAGAACAACAGAAGAAGCTTTATGAAGAGGTAATAAATTATCACAGAATTGTAAAGGATGCAAGCTCTGCTATGACTCTTAGTAGGTATGAAGGGGAAGAAAATGAAAAGTTAATTAAAGAAGCAGGAATAATTCCACAACTGAAGGAGCGATTGCTTAAGATTCAGCAGGAATACGATGGGCTTGATATTTTGTTTCTGGAGCGTATGGAGAAAAAGATAGTTATGTATAAAGAAGAAATTAAAGAAAAAGATGGCCAGAAGCATGAATTGGATAAGGACAATACTCGCTTGGATACAGAAATAGAGAACATGGAAAAAGAAAAGTTGCCAGAAATTAAGAGGAAAGTCCTACAAATTCAAGGTGAAATCGATGAAGAATTTGAACTTGATTGGATAGAGAAAGTAGGAGAGCCTCGCTTCTTGCGCGAAAGTGCAGCAAATAGAACCATGGCGTCCTTGAAAAGTGGCTTTTATTCAGCTAAGCAACAGACTGCAAAAAAGCGGGATTCCCTGCGAAGCCAAAGGACAGAAAAAAGATCTAGATATAATGGTGAGTATAAAATGCCCTTTGACATTGAAGCAGAAAGTAACCGTGATTTTGATAAGGAGTTACAAGACTTAGATGATATCAGGTTACCTGAGTATATCGAGAAGATTAAAGATTCTAAGGTTAAGGCATATAACCAATTCCGTGATGATTTTATCGCGAAGCTGAAATCTAACATTGAGACTGTGACAGAACAACTTAATGAGTTAAACGCTTCTCTAAAACAAAGTGTTTTTGGAACAGATACTTATCGCTTTGAAAAGAAGCCAAGGCCTGAATACCGCGCCTATTACGATATGATTATGGATCCATTGCTAATGGATACCAGTGGTTGGAATATTTCATCCAAAAGCTTCAATGAAAAATATAAAAAGGAAATTGATGAACTTTTTCGGTTACTGATTTTAAATGATAATAATGTAAGCGCAGAACGTAGGTCGGAGTATGAACGGAATATAAAGAAATTTACAGATTACAAGACCTATCTAATATTTGACTTGGTAGTGACCAATGAACAGGGGGATGAACAGAGACTTTCTAAGACCCTTCTTAAAAAATCTGGAGGAGAGACACAAATTCCTTTTTATATTGCACTACTAGCTTCATTTTCACAAGTGTGTAGAATCAGAAGTAAAAAGCATAATAATACCATTCGTTTAATTATTTTAGATGAGGCTTTTAGTAAAATGGATGGAGAGCGGATACAGGAAAGTATACGGCTATTGAAACGCTTTGAGCTACAGGCTATTTTTTCTGCACCACCAGATAAAATTCCTGACATTGCGCCCTTAGTAAGCCGTAACATTGCTGTATATAAGGGAAGAAAACATTCATTTACTAAAAATTTTGATCCAAAGGAAATAGATGAAGTTCTAATGGAGGAGTAATGAAGGGGAGATGTCTATGAACTATCAAGCATTGATTTTAGAGAAGCTTATTGGAAAATACGAAAACAGCAAATCCTCCAAAGGGACCACATCTACAAGAAAGATTGCTTTTCGTATGCAGAATGAAAAAAAACTAAACCGTAACATGGAAATCGCAGAAGAAAAGGAACAGTTTTTAGCTATATTAGAAAGACTTAAGCAAAGAGGCTTAATTGATTACTCTTGGGTCCGTTATGAAACAGGAAATTTGGTAGATCGGATATGGCTGATTCTAGAAGAAGGTAAAATAAGAGAATGCTACCAGATACTTAAAAGAGTCCCAAAAGGAGATAAAGTTGATACCTTGAAGCAGTATATAGTAGACTCTCTCACCAAAATAAAGCAGGCTGAGGAAGAAATTCGTCCTTTTCTAGAAAAACAGTTAGAATACATACAACAAAAGCAATCAATTCCTCGTTTTTTTACTGATGACAGGGAGTTAAGCAACAGTATTTTAAACTGTTTATGTTACCTTGCCCAAAATGAACAAGAAATTCAGGAGAGGGTACTCAGTAGTTATCTATATAATGATAGTAAATACTTTGAACGGCATGTGAAAGGAAAGGTCCTATCTATATTAAGGGCAATAAAGAAAGAAAAAGGGGAAGAGGTAGCGGAAGAAGAATTACTTCCTGAAAAAGGCGTTGTAAAATGGCCTGAGATTTTGGAGTTTACCGGTAAGGTGATAGTATATGTGAGTCAGGGGACTCCAGTTGATTTCTCATCACAGCAGTATGGTGCATATATTAACTCACTAACGGTAGTAGAAGTGCAGCAGATTGATGTAAGTAAAGTAAAGAGAGTATTATTTATTGAAAATAAAGCTAATTATGTATGGTATATACAGCAAAGAAAAGAAGAGGAGTTAGTCATTTACCACGGAGGATGCTACAGTCCTGTAAAGGGAAAATGGTTCAGGAAGCTTTATGAATCATTTGAACAAGAGAAAGAGGAAGTCGAGTTTTACCACTGGGGCGACATAGACTTGGGGGGCTTGAAGATATTCATAAGATTGAAGGCGGAAATTATTCCGCATCTTAAGCCTTACAAGATGGATATAGAAACACTAGAAAATAATCAAGAAAAAGGTACATCAATGAAAGAATCTTATAGAAAGCTACTGGAGGAAATGAGAAAAGACATTAAGTATAAGGACTTTGATAACTTGATTAAACGAATGCTGGAGCTTGATATTCGTTTGGAGCAAGAACAGTTATTATATGAAGTACGCTCAAAGATGTAAACAAAATTTTCTGATTATTACCTAGTTTATCCTTGACATATATCTATAAAAGTAATAGTATGTAAATAGAACAGGTGTTCATTGCTTTTGTATTATTAATAGGAAAAAAAGTATAGAAATGGTGGTGATAAAGGTATGAAAGACATATTTACAATTGGTTACTCATGTTTGAAAGTAGATGACTTTATAAGAATACTAAAAGAATATAAGATAACGAGCTTAATCGATGTTAGAAGTAAGCCATTTTCTATTCATCACGAAGAATTTAACTATACCAATTTGTCTAAACTTTTGAAAAGCCATTCTATTATATACAGAAATTACAAGGATGAATTTGGAGCTAGGCAAGAAGACCCAATATATCACCATAAGGGGTACTTAGATTTTAACCTATTTTCAAAATCAAATGTCTTTCAAGAGGGAGTTCGTAAAATAGAAGCTGGAATGAGGCTAAATTATTCTTTTGCATTTATGTGCGCAGAAAAAGACCCAAGTACTTGCCATAGGAACATAATGGTAGCTAGAGAATTTTACAATAGAGGTCACAATATTAAAAATGTATTATCTGATGGTTCTTACGAAATTCAGGAAGAGCTTGAAAAGAGGCTAGTTGAAGACTACTTTCCAAACAGAGGTCAATTGGACTTATTCGAGGATAAACTATCTTGGATAGAAATGGTTCAAAAAAGCTATGACCTTAGAAATAAGGAGATAGGTTATAGAATGTATGAGGATGAGAGAAAGGTAAAAATATCATGATGCAAACTATATATACAATCGGATTTACTAAAAAAAGTGCTCAGGATTTTTTTGAATTATTAATAAATAATAAAATTGATCTAATAGTTGATATAAGACTGAACAACACCTCTCAACTAGCAGCATTTGCAAAGTATCCAGACATCAAATACTTTTTGAAAAAAATTTACAATATCAGTTATATACATGACACTACTTTTTCTCCAACTGAACTAACTTTGAAAAGATATAAAAAGAAAGAGATTGATTGGAACACATATGTTGACGAATTTTCTCAAACAATGGCTGCAAGAAGAATAGAAGAATATATTGGGAGAAAATTTTTCGCTGATGAGAGGATTTGCTTACTCTGTAGCGAATCCACTGCTGATAGATGTCATAGAGGGCTTGTAGCAAATATTTTTAAGAAGGTGAAAAACATAGATATTATTCATCTGTAGACTGGGGGGGATACAAATGGAGAAGGAGATTATTGTATTAGCAAAAAGTTCTAAGCAGGGTGAATATTGTATTGCTGGTATCGATACATCTACAGGGGAATGGATTAGACCGATATCTAATAATGCAGCTAAAGAAGGTTCTGTGCCGATTGGAGATATTACATATGAAAATGGAACGCAAGTAGAAATTCTAGACAAGGTAAGAATAAGATTCTCTTCGCATGCACCATCTAGATCTCAGCCTGAAAATTACATATATGACTCCTCATACTATTGGAGTAAAGAAGGTAGATATACCTTTTCTCAGGTGTTAAATATTCGTGGTTATGATAAACCCGAGATGATTTTTTATAATGCTTATAGGAGAGTTCCAGAAGTTGAGATAGGTGGGGAACCTTCTTTACTACTAGTAAATATTCAAGAGCCAACTGTTGTAATAAATACCGACGGTTTTCGTAGAAAAATAAGCCTAAATTTTGTATATAATAATACTCGATATTATGACTTCAGTATTAGTGATAGCTACATAAAGGGCCAGTATAATAATCATAGAGATGGTTGTTACCCCATAGGGCGGGATCTGACAATAGTTTTTAGTTTAACTGATGTGTTTATGGGTTATTATTATAAAATGGCTGCACAAATATTTCTAAATCACTAGATGACAATCTATCAGTCTATAAACAACACCTAAGAAAAAAGGGAGTAGGAGTCAGGACTACAATCATGCAATCCCCAATGTAATATTGAGTTCTTAGTAAAATAAATTACAGCATAGGTATTAATAAAGAAGCCCAATGAGTTGACACAAAGTCAATTCACTGGGCTTTTTTCCTGCAGATTTCCATCCCTTGCTATTGAATATACAATACTAACTGACTAAGGAAGTGTTCTTGATGAAATTTGGATGGATTGATTTTTCTAGGGAGCAGCGTAATAAGATGCTTAATGTTATAAAATTTTTGTCTGAGCCCTGGGCCTGTGGATAGGTCGGTCAAGTACTAGATTTTTTTTCTAGGCACTGTAAAAGTGATAAAAATGAGACTTCATATTTAAGCAAAGAGTAAAATGCAGATAAGAAAAGTAATTATACGTAATTTCCAAGGATTTAGCGAAGAGGATACTCATATTGACTTATCTAACTTACCCACTCTTATTGGGGCTAATAAATTAAGGATTGTTTTTTCTGGGTGAGTACTAATTACAAGGTTATGCTGGAAGGTTATTGGGAACTCTAAAATGGGTTTAGAACAAAAACGAGGGATCAGATACGTGAATCCCTCGTTTTATTAGCTACAACAGTGTGTAATTGAACATTCTAACGAAGTGGTAAATATAGTTGAATTCTGCCTAAGGGTTATTTGGAGATTTGTAAGTTACGATAAACATAGCTATTATGAAGAAAATTAAGAAACCATGGAAGTTTTAAATGGAGTATTCTATCAGTATATGTAATAAATAAATTTATCTCTTAAGTCGGATATAAGAGTTGACAAAAAAAATGCTAATTTTGTTGAAACACCACCTATTGTCAAAATCAATAAAGGCATCCATAGGTCTTTGAAATCGCCATTATATAGAGTAGTAGCTGTAATTATAATTGATATAAGGATTAGAGCTCCTCCAATATATTCAGTTATGGCACACAACAACATAAATAAATTATCCATGAGAACTAAAAAAAGGAGTATAGGTAAGCATATTAGTTTTATGACATTGGCAAATAATATCTTTCCAATTTTATTAAGTGATATCCTTTTAGTTATTGGATCTCCGGAGGAGTAACTTTGTTGATCACTAGTTTCTTTTTTCCAGGTAGCATAAGTATTGTGCGTTGTGCGCCTGCCTATGTCATAAGTTAGCCTTCTTTTATCGTCATACAAATTATCATATGCTTCTTTTATTAAAGAAAAGACAAACGCTGCATTAGATGAAGGATTTACATCGGGATGATAATTTTTGGAAAGATTTCTGTAAGCACTTTTTATTTCATCCTTAGTAGCACTTTCATTAACCCCTAAAATTCTGTAAAAGTCATTGTTCAAGTTGGTTTCTCCCTCCTTATTTCTATGATATATAATATTCTGATATATAATATTCTACTTGGTATCCGAATTACCTTCAATAGAAGGACTTATAAATTTCTGCATAACTCAATATCAGTGTAATTTTCTTTAGAAATTTGCGTTGGTGCAGGATTTTTAGCTAAGTTATAGAAATGATAGTTTATAGGAAAAAAGTATATGTTCCTTAGACGATATTTTTAAATAGAGGTTTATTAGAAGGAGTGATTTTTTGACAACTAAACTAAGAGAGATGACTGATTACATGAGGCGGGCTGTAGCAACTCAAGGAAGTCGTCCCGTTGATTTTAAGAAAGACTTATTTGTACAAATTACAGCTAAAGAGCTTGAAGAAGGGAAAAGCCATCCAGGTATTTTTACAGAACTAACCAAAGAAAGAGGTAATGTACAGGACTTAGTACCAGTTTTCATAGCAGCAAAAACTATTAAAACAAATTATAGCGAACAGACTAAGGAAGTTAAAGAAATAAATGACTTAACAGCTGTATATTTTATCCCAGCGCTTCTCTCAAAGGATGGTTACTTTAAGCCTTATGACGATAAGGATAAAAAGCCATGGATTCCAAGGGAATTTTTAACCCCAAATATAGATAGTGTGTTAGCTGTTGGCGATTCTAACAGGCTAGATGATTTCCTAAGTAATAATGTAGGGAAAAGTTGGATGATAGGAAACTGGACACAATATCTCGTATACGCTAAAGAATTATTTGAGTATACTACAAAAGTTACATATGAAAGTAGACAGCTTGAAAATGGAGAACAATTGGACGAAAATATCTATGTGTTTAATGACAAGACAATTAATGCTACTAAGGCAATTTTAAGCTTATATGATCATATGCTAAGAGGCACTGAGGAAAACTCTAATGATTCAATATTGAGAACAAAAGTACCTACTTACGAGAATTTTGTGTCTTTAGAATCTAAACCAGTAAAGGACCTAGTGAAAAATGAACTCGATCAAATGAAAAGACACGTTGGTCAGATGGGTGGAGAATATCCTTTATCCCCTTCACAGAGAGAATGCATAAATCACTTTGTAAATATGGATGATACGGATATTCTAGCAGTAAATGGTCCTCCAGGTACAGGTAAGACCACTTTACTTCAATCTATTGTTGCTGACACATATGTAAAAAGAGCTCTAGCTGAAGCAGAACCTCCAATTATTGTAGCATCTTCTACCAATAATCAAGCAGTAACAAACATTATAGAATCCTTTGGGAATATAAATAAGGTGGGTTTAAATAATCTAGAGGAACGGTGGATTACTGGAGTTCATAGCTTTGCTACATATTTCCCCTCATCATCAAGCAAAGATAAAGCAGAGAAAAATGGATACCAGTATACAAATCAAAAGGGCAATTATTTTGTTGAAAAGATTGAAACGGAAAAAAACATCACAGACTCCAGAGTGAAATTTCAAAGTTCTTTTATCAAATTCTTTGATTTAGACATATCGTTTAATGAAATGGGAAGAAAATTGAATTCAGAACTAAAAAGAGTTAATCAAATAAGAATGGAGCTCCTTACTATAACTTCTGAATTGGGTAAACACATAAAACATGTTACTGTTAATCAGTGCATAGATAATTTAAGTAAAGAAAAAAAGGATATTCTACTGGATATAGAGGAAACGAAAAACAGGTTACAAGAATGGAAGGACCATTTCAAAAATATACCAATATTAAATAGGATGTTATGGTTTATACTACAGTTTAGACGGAAAATAATTTTGGATAATATGTCTTTCGTTAGTTTAGGAGAAGAGTTTCTAGAGGAAGATATGTCAATAGATGGGATCAAATATAAATATGCTTGTATCTTAAAGGAACTTAGAAACAAGGCTAGAAAAAGAGATGAAATTGTAAAGGAAATAAGTAATCTGCAAATTAAATATAACCTCTGCCTGAAGGAACTTAAAAACTACCTTGATGATAAAGAATTAAATAGATTTAATAGTGGTTTAGATATAAGTGAGATTAATGATGTGTTTGATACTACCTTAAGGTATATACAATTCTGGTTGGCAGTGCATTACTATGAACATCAGTGGCTTAGCGGAGTGAACCAAATACCTATAACTAAAAAACATACAACTTTTGAGGATGTCTTAAATCGCAGATATAAGCGACTTGCAATGCTTACACCCTGTTTTGTTATGACTTTTTTTCAGCTTCCTAAGAATTTTTCTTTCTATGTCAGTGAAGGTAGTGAAAAATATGGTTATTTTTACAACTATATTGATCTGTTAATCGTTGATGAAGCTGGACAAGTCTCGCCAGAGATAGCAGCTTGCTCTTTTGCCCTAGCTAACAAAGCTTTAGTGGTTGGTGATGTTTACCAAATACAGCCCGTATGGAATATTAGCAAACCCCTAGATAAAGTTCTAGCTGTTTGCTCTAACGTTATTGATTGTCCTCAAAAATTTGATGAGTTAGAACGACTGGGACTAAATACATCCGAGTCCAGTGTCATGAAGGTAGCAGCAAAAAGCTGTAAATACGAAAAATATGGGAATAAAGGACTTTTTCTTAGTGAGCACAGAAGATGTTACGATGAGATAATTCAGTTTTGTAATGAGCTAGTTTACAATAGTAAATTAGAACCAAAAAGAGAGAAGGGGGTAAAAGATCAAAACTATAAAATTAGGCATATACCACATATGGGGTATAAACAGATAGATACTCAGAAATCGAGCAAAAAATGTGGTAGTAGATTCAATTATAAGGAAGCGGAAGAGATAGTATTATGGGTTAAAGAGAATTTTTCATCTATTAAAGATGGTTATAAAAATGAAGAACCCAAAAATCTTCTTGGGATTATAACACCCTTCAAGGCGCAGGCTGATTGTATTCAAAAACTTATCAAAAAAATCGCTCCAGAAATTACAGAATATATTAGTGTAGGGACAGTACATACCTTTCAGGGTGCTGAAAGAAAAATTATCATACTATCAACGGTATACGGCTATGGGGAAGATTGTTCTTTTATCGATTCAAATGAAAGTATGTTAAATGTTGCAATTTCTAGGGCTAAAGACAGCTTTTTAGTATTCGGAGATTTAAACTGTTTGAGTAATGATCCCAAAAAACCTAGTGGTCTACTACGATACAATGTGGTAGCAAAAGGTATCTAACATGTGGAATGTTAGAGAATAAAAATGCTTCGGTGCCTGTAACTAAGTTAGCAAGTTATTGAATATTTTGAAATAAGGGGGAGGACTTCACTTATCTTATAAGTGAGGTATTTGCTTTTTATTTTGTCGCCTAATATCTAATTTAGCTCTAATCAAAATTAGAATGCTAAGAAGGACTTTTACGCCTTTTATTGAATCAATTCAAAATAATCAGAAGGAAATTGGGGTTCAGGACTGCAATCGTGCAATTTCTAACTTATAGTGGACCTCCATGAGCTCACAAAAAATAGGAATATAATAGCCTCATGAATTGACACAAAGTCAATTCATGGGGTTATTATATTCCAGCAGGATTTCCCTGCTTTGTTATTGAATATATAATATAATAATAACTTACTAAGTAAGTGTTTTTGATGAAATTTGGCTGGATGATTCTATGGAGAAGCGTAATAAGGTTCTCAATGTTATAAATTTTTATTTGAAATGGGTTGTTCTGAACCTATTTTCGCCGCAACCCAAGAGTATCTTAGAATGTTCTGTATTAACCCAAATGTAAAGCATAATCAATTATGAGTTCATAAGAAAACTTAAGTACTGAGGTGATGACCAATGAATTACAGCTGGATAGGTATAGATGGTTTTAAAGGAAAGTGGATAGCTGTTTATATAAGTGATGATAGTTTTGATGTGAGACAGTTTGATACTATAGCTGATATATGTGAAAGATATCCTAACTGTGATAGCTACCTTATTGATATGCCCATAGGGCTTGTGAAAAATAGAAATGAGCTGCGTCCTGATTTGCTGGTTAAGAAGGAACTTGGTAAGAGGGGGTCAAGTATCTTCCAGGTCCCTTGTAGGCAGGCAGTTTATGCTGATGATAAAGTTCGAGCTAGGGAGTCAAATATCGAAGTGCTAGGAAAGAGTTTGTCGGAGCAAACTTTAGGAATAGTTAAGGGGATCAGGCAAGTGGATGAGTTCTTACTTAGTCATCCAGTTTGGAAAAATAGGCTGCTGGAGAGTCATCCGGAGTTTTGTTTTGCAAAGCTAAACGGAGGACAGCCAGTTTTGGAACACAAGGCCTCCATTGAAGGGCAAGAAATAAGGATGGAGATTTTGAGGAGATACTACCCCCAGGCAGATGGTGTTTTGGAAAAGTATAAGGCATACTTTCCAAGAAGAAAGAGGCTGGATGATGTAATAGATGCTTTGTGTTGGCAGTGATGGGTAAGATGATTGCAGAAAATGGTATGAAGACAATACCAGAGCTGCCTATGAAGGATAGTAGAGGGTTGTTCATGCAGATTGTTTATGCAAGTGGTGAACATTCTAGGGGGAAGGAAAAAGTGTTAATGGATACTGGTATAGACGGATTCAAACTAAGATTTGCTAAGGAAGAGGATGTCCCACTGATTCTTGAATTTATTAGGGAGTTAGCTGAGTATGAAAAATTATTGCATGAGGTTGTCGCAACTGAAGAGGTTTTAATGGACTCACTGTTTAAGAGAAAAGTGGCAGAGGTAGTTATAGGTGAATATGATGATAAGCCTGTAGCATTTGCTTTGTTCTTCCATAATTTCTCTACTTTCTTAGGTAGACCTGGTATATATTTAGAAGACTTATATGTAAAGCCTGAGATGAGGGGAAAGGGGTAGGTAAGATTATGTTGGCTTTTCTTGCTAATTTGGCTTTGGAACGTGATTGTGGAAGGTTAGAATGGTGGTGCCTTGATTGGAATGAGTCTTCCATTGAGTTTTATAAGCAGATGGGAGCAGTTCCCATGGATGAATGGACTACTTTTAGGGTTCATGATGAAGCCCTTAAGGATTTGGCAGGGAAATTTAGAGATTAAAGGGTTCTCATTAGATGCTTAGGCCCGTGATTTGACTTTGCGTCAAATCATAGGCCTTTTTCGATACTGGCTCTTAAACTCTGAAAAAATACAGAGAATTCGGGGTCAGGACTGCAATCATGCAATTCTCAGCCTAGTTAAGTGATTTTTAGTCACATCGTGGGGAGTTTTCTGTGTTGTTATAAGTTATGTGAGAATGATAGTTCACTGTGTAATTCAATAACCAAACATGGAAATCCTGCTGAAAACCCCCCCCATCAATAGTATCAACTTACTAGGGAAGTGCTTTGATGGTGCCTGGATTGACTTTTATAAGGGAGCAGCAGTAAGGTGCTTATATAGTAGTAGCATTTTAGACACCTTAAGCCGGGGGAGCATATAGAGGATGTAAGTCCTAGCAAACGTTATTTCTTAAGTCAAAGACAGATTGAGAAGTGATGAATAGTATGAATGTGACGAAATAAAAAATCGGAGGTTCAGATATGTTACTTGAGGAGACCATTGAGGAGTTTTTGAGTTCAAAGAAAAAATACATGGGTTATGATGAAAAAATGGTAAGAAATTTATTACAAGTAAGTAAAAAGTATAGCCTTTTAGAGATATGTGGCTATGGAGAGATTTAAGTCGATTCTTTGAAAGTAAGTATTAAAGAATCGGTAAAGGCTTATTCCAGTAGCAAGGATAATGCTATTGATATTTACAGGAAGTACCTTGGATTCTTAAGTAAAGAATATGGTATACATGTGGAGATAGATTTTCCGCCTATACCTGTGTCCATTAGTTTTGAAAGGATAATGTACATAGCTAAATATCTGCAGAACCCGGATCATAAGGTGAAAGACTTAGCAGATATCTTATGGGTAAGTGAGAGGACTGTGTTGGACGATATAGCAAAGCTAAGGGGGAATACAGATGACCCCCTTCAGGTATGTGGTAAGAAGTTTATTATTGAAGATATGGAGCGTAGAAGAGGAAGAGTTACCATGGCTTCAACAGCTCATCCGATCTTTCTTACAGGTAATTTGACACAAGTGATTGTAACTTTAAAAGGCCTAAAAAGCATGAGTCAAGACTCTGCTTATAGGAGCTATGCCATTGAGATGGCAAAGTCCATCTGGACTCAACTTTCTGACTATGCAAAGGAAAGAATTATTTATGTTACAACTGAAATGCTGCCTGATGAAGTTGAGTGGTATTTAAGTCTTGGTGATAAAGATGAGAATAGCTTTTATAGTGAATATATGTGTAGCAATACAGAAGGTGCAGGTTGTGTTATTGACTGCTTAAAAAACCGTAAATCATGCTGTATTGAGTATCAAGAAGATGATAACACAGTAGTTTTCTATGAAGACTGTATGGTACGTGATTATGATGGAAAAACTTTTAAAGTTATCTATAAGGGAGAGAAAATGGAACTGTTAAGTGACAATGTTCTTCGCAGTGGTTATACAATAGAAGAGTTAATCTAAAAACTTGAAGCTCAGCCCTCATATTTATTTAGTTCAGATTCTTTTACAATGAACTTAACAAATAAATATGGGGGCTGATTATTATGAAAAACACTTTTTACAGACCAGAGGAAATTAACGTGGAGGAGTTTGAGTATATAGTATCAAAGCTTAATAATGACCTAGTTAATATTTCCAGAGGCTTTGTTAATGAATTTGATTTAAGGAGATACGTACAAAAGCTAGTTGAGGATCAGAAGGATTTAGATCGAAATCCAAAGATGGGCTTTTGGGGGCTTTGGGATCCACAAGACCTACCAAGCGATGCTCGAGTTGATTTTTTCTATATGCCAACTTATATAGCAACTGGGATCCTGATAAGCTGCAAACTCAATTTTCCTCACATTGCAGCTGAGGTAGAAGGATTTGATGTGGCTTTAGAAAAAGGTTTGCTGGCTTCAACAGGCAGAGGTTTTCAGGGACACGGTCATGATAATCTAGATGGCTTGGTTAAAGCTCTTAATGTCTTTATCACAGCTAAAGTTCATATCTACCTTGAGAAATTTCCAGATACATGCAAAGAGTTTACAAAGCTGTTCAATGAGTCAATAGCTTTTTGTGAAAATAGCTTATTAACTGGTAACACAAAAGGAGATTGGGGAGAAGATTATTCAGCTCAGTATAGATGTATCCTTCAAAGTCTATATCCTCACAAATATTTAAAACTAGAACAAAGAATTGAAGTGGATAAAGAAGAAGTGAATGTATTTGTGTATGGAACACTAATGAAAAGTAACCGAAATGGAATGACTTATTTAAAAGACGCAAAGTGTTTAGGTGAAGCTACATTAGAAGGTTATGAGCTTTATGACTTAGGTAGTTTCCCAGGCATAGTTCAAGGGGATGGCAAGGTAAAGGGAGAGGTATATACGATCTCAGTTGATAAGTTACCGGAGCTTGATAGATATGAGGGGGAAGGTTCTTTATATAAGAGAAATAAGGTAGAAGTTTATAGTGAGGAAAGTAAAGAGAAAGTCAACTGTTATGTTTATGTCTATAACAGGTCAACTACAGGTAGACCTAAGGTAGAATACAAATACCAACCTTGGCATGAGGGAGTAGTAGCTAAGATGAACGATGATAATCTTGTTTGGTATGCAACCTATGGATCCAATGTAAATAAAGAGAGGTTCATGAAATATATTGAAGGCTGTAGTGATACTACACCTCCCAAAAAAGAAAGACCTATAATTATAGATCATGAGCTATATTTTGCTAACAGAAGTGGTAGATGGGATAGCAGAGGTGTGGCTTTCCTAGACTTAGGTAAAGAAGGCAAAACCTATGGAAAGATGTACTTGATCACTGAGGAACAATTTAAAGAGATTCAGCAACAAGAGGGCCCAACCTGGTATGATGGTGTAGGGAGCTTAGGGTTTAAAGATGGTATTGCAGTAAAAACACTGACACACTCTACACGATTTGTAGATGAAAATATTCCTTGTAAAGCATACTTTAACACAATAAAACAGGGTATACGTAGTACATACCCTACATTAAGTGAAGAAGAAATTGATGCATACTTGCTAGGGCGTTGTCTAGATAGGAACACAGTTGAGGTATTGCAATATATTAGAAAGCAACAGCATGGTGTTAGAATCTCTAAGATCTGTAACCACTTAAATAAGAATGACAAGATGGTCGTAGATTCGCTTTCGGGATTAAGAGAATTGGGCTTAGTAGTACAAGACAGTAGGAGCGTAAGGGAAGGAGTTGCACCAAACTCAGCTGAAGCTGTTTACTATACTGTAAGAAGTAGGAGAGCAGCTATAGATATGGTGGTAGGAAGGTCTAAATAGGATGAAGTAGCGGTGCAAGAGATGGGTTAAAGGTAAATGTTGGATTCTTAGTAAAAATTAAAGTTACAGTTTAGGTATTAACAAAGAAGCCCAAAGTAGTTGACACAAAGTCAATTAATTGGGCTTCTTTTCGCTTTTACAAGCTTTAGAAAGATATTATAGGGCATGTTTTTTTTGTTTTATTATTACTAGTGCAATTGCTAAGAAAGCAAAAGAGAAAGCCAACTGAACTAATATTCCATAGAAGATCGGCTTAAGGGTGGACTGGTTGATAATAGTGAGATCACCAATGGTATTATTAACCTTTACATACCAAAAAATAGGATTAAAGTTACCTAGGGTTTTTAGTGTATCGCTTAGCAGTGCCTGGGGAACAAAGGAACCAGCTAAAAATGATAATCCTAAAGAGAAGCAGTTTGCTATAGGGTCAATAGATTTTTTAGTTGCAAAGCTTGCAACAAAAAAGCTTATGCATAAGCAAAGAATCGTAAGGACAAATGAATTAGCTACAAACATCAGTGTGCTAACCTGGTTAATTGAGTTACTGAAAATAAAAAAGGGAAGACCAACAAAGATTAACCAAATCACAATGGCGATGGAAAGGTTGCCTGCGAGAAGCTGAAAACTATAACTTTTACTAGTTACTGGGGCACAGTAATTACGCATTTTTATTTGCTTATCATTAAAAATTAACATTACCCGTCCTACCATTGATATAAGCATTGCAATTAAAATATAGGATAAGAAATTAAAATATCCGTTCAGGTTGGTTACAGTCTTACTTGCTGCTTGATGGAGAAAGGATACATTTGCCTCTTGTGAAATATCACCAAGTACCCTTTCATTGATCTCTTCAATGGACATTTCGGGAAAAGCTTCAAAATAAAGCCTTGCAGCATTTAAATACTTATCAATGATTGTTCTTGCGTAATGGGAGCTTGTTGAATCAGGAACAGACATTGTATTTATCTTTTTTGGATCTGGTGAAGAAAAGCTATTTTGAAAACCTTCGGGAATAGTGACAATAAACTCTGTTTCCCGGAAAAACAATGCATCTTTAATGCTTTCTTCATCGGTTTTAATGTCAACAGGCCTTGCAATACCGTTAATATAGGCTTCAAGTTCATTGGCCAATGGTGAATTGTCATGGTTTATAACAGATACCCTTACTTTGGAAAGCTCAAAGGCATCCTCTGTTTGCTTAGATTCGCTGTATGAGAAAAATGCCATAATTCCAACAAAGATTAAAGTATAAATCATGAAAACAACTAAAAATTTCCGTGGTACAATCTTATAAAAAGCTTTAAATGCTTGCATATTTTTGCCTCCTTAGCACAAAGATGGTAACAGTGCAGAAGATTACTCCCAAGATACCTAGTAAGGTCAGGTTAAATAGATATCTATCGAAGGTATCATAATAGTACAGTGCATAAAGACCATCGGTGATTAAATTAGCTGGGTTTATATAGGCTAAAATTGGGGCTTTTTCTTGGACTATATATTTGATTTGTAAAATCATCAATCCTGATAGAAAACACATGCCCATTGTGATATTTGATACTAACATATCTTTGACTTCTGGTTTAAATTTGGTAATTGCTCCAAACATAGCACCAAACATTGTGCCTGTGAAGCATCCAACTAGACATATTATACCGATTTGAAGGATACGATTACCAAAGTCTACATTTAAAAACTGGGTAATATAGGTTATTGCAATAATTGTAGACACAAACTGAAAACAAATTGAAGCAGCAATCATGGATAAAAAGGCTTTTAACTTTTTAGTTGGTGCAACATTTATCCTTGCTGCTAAGCTAGATTGATTTGCTTGAATTATTGTAGTTGCATTACACCCTGCAAATGCAGAATATAAACAAGTCATAGCCAATAGAGCAAAATAATACACAACTACAACATTCATAGAACTATTTGTAGGCAATTCCTCTGCTGTGAAACTTTGGTTAAGGGCTATGTTATCCAAAAATCCCTCTTGCAACAACTCAGGGTTTCCTTCAATTACATTGACAACAGTGGTGGAGATTTGAACATAATTATCCAGAAAGACTTTAGCAATTGACTGGTTTATACCAGAACTTCTAATAACAAGCTCAAGATTGTTTTGATTTTTTATATAACCAGTGATTTCTTTGTCGGATAAAAGCTCTTTGGCTTCTGCTTCTGTTGTGTGAGTAATTATGAAAAGATTACTTTCATCCATTGCATCCAGGAGTCCCGCTGGCATTTCCTGATCACCAATTACTGCGATGTTAACCTTCTCGAAACCTTCTGAGGACATAAGATTACCTAGGGCTAGGTTGAAAAAAGTAGCTAAGATTAGGGGGAAAGCTAACATCCAGAATAAGGCCGTTCTGTCTTTGACCAGGGATTTTATACTATATTTAAAAATATGAAATGACATAAACTAACCTCCTTAATCTCTTAATTCTTTCCCTGTTATTTCAAGGAACACATCATTTAGGGTAGGTAACTCAGAGTAAATTTTACCATAACTAATATCATTTTCAGCAATAAAATTCATTATGTTTACAAGGTTTGAAGCACCATTTTTTTGTCTAATTATCAAGGTGTTTTCTTTTAAATCAACATCAAAAACATTAGGTATTTCCCGGATTTTATCTAAATGATTCTCTGTTAAGTTAAATGTTTGTACCACAATCTTTTCACCTAGGGAAATCATTCCCTTAACTTCATCCTTAGTCCCCGATGCAATAACCTTTCCTTTATCTAAAATAGCAAGCCTTGAACAAAGCTGTTCGATTTCCTCCATGTAGTGGGAGGTATAAATAATTGTAGCCCCCTGCTCGTTTAGTTTTTTGATACCTTCTAAAATGTTATTTCTACTTTGTGGGTCAACTGCCACCGTGGGCTCATCTAATATAACAAGCTTTGGCTTATGAGCAATCCCACAGGCAATGTTAAGCCTTCTTAAAAGGCCGCCACTTAACTTTGGAGGATAAAACTTAACGAACTCTTGTAAAGCAACAAATTCTATGGCTTGCTCCACTAGTTCTTTACGTTTTTTCTTATCAGTGACATAAAGACCACAGAAATAATCTATGTTCTCATACACAGTGAGTTCATCGAAAACCGCCACATCTTGCATGACAACACCTATGTTATTCTTTACATCGTAGGATGTGGGAGTCATCTCTTTATCGAAGATTTCAATGCTTCCTTTATCATATTTCAAAAGTGAAAGAAGGCAATTTATAGCCGTGGTTTTTCCAGACCCGTTTGGACCTAAAAGACCAAAAATTTCTCCTTCTTTAATTTCAAGGTTTAGATGATCTAAAGCGATTAAATCACCATATCTTTTAACTAGATTTTCCATTTTTACTATCATACTATCAGTCCCCTTTCTTATAATCCAATTGTATTTGAAATTTTAGGTAATAGTGAGTGTGAAATGTCATAAGGTAACATGACAAATGTCATATTACCTTATCTTGTCAATAGTCATTGCTAAGTTTATAATTATAGTAATACTAAAAATGGGAGTGGAGCCATGGGTGATATATTAAACAGAATAATTATCTTTTCTGCTTTATCTGGGATTCTTTTGCTCACATATAATCCTTACCAGGGAATTATAGCCATGTCAATAGCCATAGGCATAAGTGGATTTTTAGAATACTTTAATAATAAAAAATTAGCTAAGGTCTTGTTTATAGCTCATTTAATGATAGCAGCATTGCATCCTAAATTTATACTTTTTTTGCCTTTAACGGGTTATGATCTAATCAAAAATAATCAACAGGGGCTAATATTTTTAGCTATAATCCCTTATACACTACACTTTAATGAAACTTCACCACTTACCATGGGAGCTTTGATGGTGATTTCTGTTATCGTATATCTACTAAAAATACGGTCTCTAAATGAAAGGAAGCTTAGGGAAGATTACATAAACCAAAGGGACTACTTAACAGAGCTTTCCATTTCCCTTGAAGAAAAGATCAACGAGTTAGTTATCAAACAAGATATAGAAGTGAATCTGGCCACATTGAACGAAAGGAATAGAATTGCCAGGGAAATTCATGATAATGTTGGTCATCTACTTTCAAGTTCAATTTTGCAAATTGGAGCTATAATGACTGTAAGCAAAGAAGAGAAAACCATAAAAAATCTTGAAATAGTTAAAAACACCCTAAATGAAGGGATGAACTCTATAAGGCAAAGTCTTCACGATCTACATGACCATTCCATTGACCTTTATGGTGAGATCAATAAAATTCTCAGAAACTTTACCTTTTGTAAAGTAACACTGGATTATGAAATTACTGGTGAGATGCCTGTTAAGGCAAAATACGCAATTATAGCTATTATCAAAGAGGCCCTAGCAAATGTTATTAAACATTCAGATGGTGACCGTGTATTTATAAATCTGTACGAACACCCGAAGCTTTTTCAGCTTATTATACATGATAATGGAAAGAAAAAGGCAGATTTAGAGAGCTTTAAAGGAATGGGACTTGAGAGTATAAAACAAAGGGTTGCATCATTAAATGGAATCATCAATTTTGATCAAACCAAGGGGTTTAAGATATTTATCTCGTTTATGAAGCCTTAGAGGAGGGGTAGGATGAAGATAATAATTGTTGACGACGATATTTTAGTTTCATCATCGTTAAAAACCATCATAGAAGCAACCGAGGGTTTTGAAGTTTTAGCAATAGCCAATAGTGGTGAAGAAGCAATAAAACTATATAAAGAACACCAACCTGACATTTTATTGATGGACATAAGAATGGGTGAAATGAGTGGCCTAGAAGCTGCGGAGAAAATACTAGCCACTTATGCCAAGGCAAAAATACTTTTTTTAACCACATTTGCAGACGATGAATATATAATTACAGCCCTGAAAATAGGGGCTAAGGGCTATATCTTAAAACAGCATTATAATAGTATAATTCAGGCACTAAACGCTGTCTACTCTGGACAAAGTGTTTTTGGTGAAGAAATTATTAGTAAGATTCCAGCCGTTATGTCTAACCAAACAGACAAAAACGATTATCAAAGCTATGGCATTTTAGATAAGGAATTTGAAATAATCACTTTGGTTTCCAAGGGTCTTTCAAATAAGGAAATTGGAAAAGAACTGTATTTAAGTGAGGGAACCATAAGAAACTACATAAGTGTTATTTTAGATAAGCTTGACCTAAGAGATCGAACCCAACTTGCAATCTTTTACTTTAATCACTTAGCTTAAAAAAAGAACTTTCATTGATTAGCCAATAAGAAAATCCTCGTATGGGGATTTTTTTATTGGCTAAGAAAGTATAGCGTCCTGCCAGTAAAGATTTTCTAAAAAGATTTTGTTTATTGTAACGAAAACATAATATTTATACACTAATATTATGAAAGGGGTGAAGGAGGTTTATATGAAGAACCTGTTTAATGAGTTTGTAGAAAGCCTTATGGAACACAAGAAAGAAAAGTGTGTTCAAATGGTTCTTGACTGTTTAAGTAGTGATGAAATAAATGTCGTAGATCTATATACTGAAATCTTAACACCGGCATTGAACAATATCCCATGTCATAACAGAGAGGATCAGCACTGTATATAGGAAGAACATGTAAAAACGGCAATAGTTCTTACAGTTATAGACTGTTGCTACCCCTATGTTTTAAAGGAACAGAATGACAAAGGATTTCGCAAAAATGAAAAAGTAGTGGTTATATGCCCTCAGTACCCCGATCTCAAGGAGGTAACAGCTGCTGTTGAGCTACCTGCATTCGTAGATTTCAATGGCTTGAAAAAGCAGATCGCATAGTTGAAGTGAAGGATGGAAGAATCAATCTAAACATATATAAATGATTATAGGAAGATTGGGTGTCAAAATGAGTATTTTAGAAGGCTGAGGTACTACAATAGACTGACCTATGAACGTGGGTGATTTTAACATGCAATTGCATAACTGTCTTAACCATAGAAAACCGCCCAAAGGGGAAATTCAACTCCCTTTGGGCGGTTTTAATTTCATAGTTACCTTCAATCCTTAGCTTTTGCAAAAGTATCCTGGAATTCCTGTAAAAGATCTAAATCAATTACGTCCTTTAGTCTTAGCTCTTGCGACATTAGTATTCCTCCTAATTTAAAATTTTTTATACAGATTTATTCTGCAAAAACTATCAAAACCTTTCTAAAGTGTATGTCTTGTAGGGTAATTTTTAGCTAACATAGTTTAATAAATTAAAAATGTGAAGGGATTATGAAGAGTTTATGGATCTATTTGAATGGGTATTCTGAGTTAGATTTAGGTACAGGGAATAGATAATAGAGCCGTGGAAGAGGTATTATGCTATTCGTTTGATTGAGCATGGAGATTTTTAGTTAGAAATATTAACAAAAAATTAAACTTTAGCTATCCAACATTGCTAACTAGAAAAATGTGGTATAGAATTAGTTATAATCATACTGGAAGGTGTGGGAAGATGATAGTTACTACTTGCTAATTCACTGAAGTGAATATTGAAGAAGTGTAAAGGCCAGGGCATGAAGGTTTTAATAAAAATTTGGCTGTAAGAAGGCTTCTTCTTGCAGTTTTTTATATCTAAAAAATATATACTTGCTATTAGATGTTCAATGAAGCCCCTAAAGGAGATAATAACAAATGTCCCTTTAGATTTGAAGCTAGCAAGCAATACTGAGGATAACTTAAAAGAACAGAGGATTATACCGAAGGGAGAAGAGATTTATGAAGATAGCTACGTATAATATTTGGAACTCGGAAAAAGGAATGCCAGAAAGGGAAAATCAGATAATAAATGAAATAAATGCACTGGACTCAGATGTAATTGTGTTACAAGAAGTTAAAAACGAAGAATTCAACGAAAATTTATTAAAGTCTACTAGCTACAAACACTACTCTTTTGCACAACACGAAGGTAGAGTGGTTGTTGCTGAGCCATGGAAGGACAGAGAAGGTTTGGCTGTTTACAGTAAATATCCCATTACATACACTAAGTATATTGAATATGCACTTATTGTTCTTGTTGAGCAAATGGGTAGTTCGATTCTTTTTGTTAATGTTCATTTACCGTGGGATAGTGTGATTGTAAAGGAAGAATGTATAGTAAATATCATCAAAGAAATTTCGACTATCCAATCGGATTACAGATTTATTTTGGGGGATTTTAACTGTTCTGACACCTCCAGTGTACATCAATTTTTAAAGGGTGACAGAAGTTTAAATGGGGCAGAAGTTACCCCTTATTGGACCGACCTAGCTTATGTAGCCGAAGAGTTTTTGGGTATTAAGAGAGAGTTGACCTTGGATTTAAGCACCAACCCCCGTTGGAAGGGACAAAGTCTTACAGATGTAAGCACGAGAGTTGACTGTATTTTTATACATGACTGTTTCCCAAAACCATATCCGAAATTGAAAGATCTACTATATTTTGGAAAAGAGGTTGATGAAAAATCAGGCATGTGTGCCAGTGACCACTATGGAGTATTTATAGACATTCAAATGCCATTTGAGAAACTATAGGTGTAGGAGTAGGATAGGGATTCAGAGGGTAGATAAGCTAAGAAAAAGCGTTTAGGGGGATAAAATTGAAGGCTGTGAATGTAGCAAAAAGTACTAAACCCTCAAATATAATAGCAAGTATTCCACATGGGTCTTCTAGTATAACTTCCGAGATGAGATCTGTTATGAGGGATGAAGTTCTACTTACAAACAATGACTGGTTTTTAAACGAGCTATTTAGTTTTCTTAACGAACTAAATATTACCACTGTATCTGCCAATTACAGTCGATATTTGATAGATGTAAACCGGGACATAGGGAAGAAGGAAATAGATGGTGATTATACTGATTCTTTGATATATCGCAAGACAACCTTTGGTAAAGAAATTTGTACAAATGTCTGGACCATAGAAAACCGCCCAAAGGGAGATTCAACTCCCTTTGGGCGGTTTTTAGTTTGGAATATATTCCACTTTCTTTCTGGTGTGATTGATATATTGATCCCTTGCATAGAAGGTCATACCGGTGAGGATTGCTGGTAAAATCCATCCCAGACCTTGAGTAGTCAAGGGAAGTCCCTGAATTATTGGAGTTATAATAGGTATTGGGATGATAAAGCTTCCTATGACATCAAGTACGCTAATCCCTAAGGTGCAATACACAGCACTTTTATATACTGCTGCACTTTTTACATACTTATCTAGAAAGGTTAAGGCTACTAGTACAATAATAATAGGGTAAAGAATGAGTAAAATTGGTTCTGCTAAACTGATGATTCTATCTACTCCCAAGTTGGATATTCCCATGCTTACCAGGGCAGTAGTGATAGCAGCTGCTTTATAACTTAACTTTCCACTAGAAGACTTACTAAAGAATTCTCCAGCGGTGGCAGTTATTCCAATGGCTGTAGTCAAGCAGGCAATTCCCACAGCAACCCCCAGTAAACCTTGACCTAAGGTCCCAAGAAGATTATTGGTGATTTGGATAATTAATGCAGATCGTGATATGTCCATGGGCAAATCGCCAGCGGTGGCTCCTAAATAAGCTAGCCCCCCATATATGATGGTTAATCCTACTGCTGCTATAAGTCCAGCTTGTACAGTAATTTCTGAGATTTCCTTGGTTTTTGTATATCCCTTGGCTCGAATGGCCCCTAAAATAATTCCTCCTAAAATAGTGGCTACCATGGCATCCATGGTTTGGTAGCCCTCTGAAAATCCATTTGAAAAAGGACTATTTATCCCAGTAGTTGTAAGCATTCCTTGGGGCTGAAAGACACCCTTTGTAATAATGGTAATCATGGTTAAAAGAAGAATCGGTGTAAGGACCTTTCCAATATTATCAATTAAGGAAGAAGGCCTTAATACAAATACCAACACAATAATAAAATATATGGCTGAAAAGAGAATAGGATTAAAATTAGGGAAAAAAGGAACAATGGCCATTTCATAAGTAGTGGCACTTGTTCTCGGTATAGCAACTAATGGCCCTAGGGTTAAAATCGCAGCACAGGTTAAAAATTTCCCAAACTTTTTATTAGTCTTAGAAGCTAAGCTTTCTAGACCGCCGCCAGATTTTGAAACTGCAATAATTCCTAAAAGTGGTAGCCCAACTCCTGTTAATAAAAACCCAAGGACCGCTGGAACTAACTGTACCCCTGCCCCTTGGCCTAATGCCGGGGGGAAAATCAAATTACCTGCACCAAAAAACATGGCAAACAAAGCAAAACCCACTACCAAAACATCTTTTCTTTTTTGTGTCATAATACTCCCTCCGATGTTAGAAAATTATTTATATTGTGCTATTTTTCACATAACTTAGTAAAAAAAGAATTATACGTTTTAAGGAGTATAATTTTTCCTGAACAAATTCACTCACATCAATATTTTCGTCAGTTATAAATCCATCCCACTGACTCTTTAAGATGTATAAGGGTAACAATTTTTTTATCTAGATAAGTATTTACTGATATTATATAATGTGTTTAATATTATTACAATAGGTTGTCATGCATTTTTAACGCTATACTACAATAGTTTTTGCCCCTGTGTCATTTGTGTTATAGCAACTGTTATAGTGTAAGGGGAGGACGTTAGTCAGTATACATTACATCCCCATGAAGTTATCTAGAGTCACTCATGGGGATGTTTTTCCCAGCAGGATTTCCTTATTTGTTATTGAATTATACATATAGTACTACTTTACTATGTATCACAAAGGGGGAGTTATATGATGGGGTTGGCAATCGTGCATAATATAAGAAGGTGCGTAACTATCCACGTTAAAGCCCTTCTTTTGGATTTTTTATATAATTTCAGGAGGTTTTCTAATGAAAAATATTAATGATTTAAAAGCTGGTGTAGCAGTTGTTATTTTTAACAATCAAAAGCAAGTATTACTACAAAAAAGGTCTGATGTAGGACTTTGGGGTATCCCTTCAGGGCATGTGGAAATAGGCGAAACAGTTTCTCAGGCAGCTATTAGGGAAGTGAAAGAAGAAACCAATTTGGATATAAGTATAAAAAAAATAATAGGTGTATACTCTGACCCTAATTCACAGGTATTTGAATATCCCAATGGCAAAGTGACACACTTTATAACAACTTGTTTTCTTGCTGAAGTTACAGGCGGAGAACTTAAGTGTAATTCAAAGGAGTCATTAGATATAAGGTTCTTTGAACATGATAATTTACCCCAAGACTTATTGAAAATGAATCCGAGATGGTTAAAAGACGCTTTATCAAATAGAAAATCAGCATTTATTCGGTAAAAGGGCATTAGCAATCAAGGGGCTCTATTAGGATTATGATATCCTAAGGATGCGCCTGGACAGCTATGGGATTTATTTATATCTGTAAAGAGGATATACCTAATTTACTACAGGACGGAATCCATCCGTCCTTATTTTATGCTGTAGTGAAAAAATGTTTGACATGATAAGTTGGATGGGGTAAAATTAAATTGTAAACAATTTAATTTTAGGGAGGGCAAATTATGAGCATTTATAATTATGAAGTCAAGGACAAAGATGGTAAAGTAGTATCCTTAGAGCAATACAAAGGGAAAGTTTTGTTGATAGTCAATACGGCTACTAGTTGTGGCTTTACTCCTCAGTATGAAGGATTACAAAATCTATATAGTAAATATAATGATGAAGGATTTGAAGTCCTTGACTTTCCTTGCAACCAATTTGGCAATCAAGCTCCTGGATCCAATGAGGAAATAGCTGAGTTTTGTACTTTAAAATACAATACTACTTTTAAGACTTTTGCTAAAATAGATGTAAACGGAGATAATGAAGAAGGCTTATATACTTACTTAAAGAAAGAAAAGGCAGGTATATTTGGCCCCAATGTAAAATGGAACTTTACTAAATTTTTGGTTGATAAAGAAGGTAAAGTAGTAGGACGTTACGCACCTACCTTTAAGCCTGACCAGATTGAAAGATATATACAAAAGTTTGTTTAAATAGTCTCAGGGAAGAGAGACTACAGAACCTATTTAAAAACTTTATAATATTACATCCCCATGAAGTGACATCTGTCATTTCAATGGGGATGTTTCATTAAGCAGGATTTTTGTGCTTTTTATTGAATATACAGTGTAGATGGTAACTATATAGATTTTGCGGGGCAAGGACGAATGCCATTTAATAATTATATTAAGGAGAGAACTAGATGACATATACACTTAATTTATCAAGGGAAACAGATCATTTTACTTTGCGTTTTACTGACCATGATAAGGAATGTATCGATGAAGTATTCGAGGTTTTAGAAAGTAGTTATAACAGAATTACCAGTGTCTTTAAAGAAAAGCTTGAGGAAAAGTTGATAGTAGAAGTTTACTCTGAACATAAAGAACTTCTTACAGCCCTGGGATTCCCCAATGGGCCAGACTGGATAAGGGGAGGTATAGGGGCAGGTAAGATTCTCATAGCATCTCCTTTAAATCCTCCACCAGGTTCTCAGTTTGATAATGTTGTAAACACTGCGGTCCACGAATTCGTACATAAAATAATTGATAAAATCAATGCTGATACACCTCGCTGGCTAAATGAAGGTATCGCCTCTTTTGAAGCAAAGGATAATAGTGAAAACTGGATACGGAAAACTGTCAAGCATGGAATTGATACTTCAGAGATTCCAACTTTTGATGATTTAGATACAGGTAATGATTTTCAGACATTCTTTAATGGAAACGGGTATCAGTTTTCCTATACCATGGTTGAATTCATTGTTTCGCAGTTTGGTTATGATAATTTGATAGAATTTATAAAGGAACCGACTGATTTTGCAGGAGTATTTGGAGCTACTAAGGAACAGCTGCAAGGCCAATGGGTGGAATATATAAAGGGTAATTACTCTGTTTAGGGATTTAGGATATGTAAAAGACAGCAACTGGGAAAAAAAGTAGTCACCTTAGTTTTTTAAGCTAAGTTGACTACTTTATTTTTTATACTATATCTTTTCTTTTAAAGCTGTAGACACCTGCTACAAGGCATATGGCTGTGTAAACTAAGATTACTACCACTGAAAACGTCAGTGTTATACCTGGTACCACTAAGCCACCTTCAAGGTAGTTTAGGATATTAATATGGGTTGTCAGTAGGTATTTAGATGCACTGAAGTTTCTCATTAAAGCACTTAAGATGTTGCCGAAAATTACTAACCCCATGGTGGCTACTAAGCTTATTGTAGCACTTTTAGTGAATACCGATATCAGCATACTAAAAGCAACTATCGCTGTCAGTAACACTAGGAACAATCCTAACATTATAAGTATATATTGGAAGTTTGTTACTAAGAATGCACCAGAGTAGTCATGAAACCAGCCGCTCATGTTGTTGCCGGTAAATTCCATACCAACTACCCGTGTTAGGTTTGCCCCACCAAATCCTACGAAAAATCCACCTATTATATAGCCTATAATGCTAACAACTGCAAAAACAAAGAGACCGTATATCATTAAGGCCGTGTATTTAGAAAGGTATAGTTTAACTCGGGTGAAAGGTTTTATAAGCAAAAGTTTAATTGTACCTAAGCTGTACTCACCTGAGATAGTTTCTGATGCTACTAAAACTATAACAAGGGGTAAAAGGAGACTTCCAACTGTGCTAAAGAACATGGTCAGGAGAAAGAAACTATTGAACTGATTATCTGGCTGAGTTGCTGCTATTTTTAACTTTAACTCTTTCTCTTGTGATTTCAGCTTAGATAGTTCCTCTGGAGAGTTATCCTTAGTTAGTTCTAAGGTTACTGACTCTAGTCTTTCTTCGTAATGTAGTTTTTGTACTTGATGTGAACTGTCCCCATGCTCTAGTTGTGCTTCTATAACCTCTATCCTTTTTTGCAGAAAAGGAATGTTCTCGCTGGGGGTATCAGGATTTGCTAGGCTTTCTTTAGCTTCTTCTAATTCTCTATTTAACCTAACTTCCCTTGCTTTTTCAAAACCCACTTCTAGTTCATATTTCATAAAATCTACTTCTTTTTGCAAGTCTTCTTTTACCTCTTTAGGTAAGTTAGGGTCATTTATCTGATTTTCGAGATATTCTATATTATGTCGAAGGTTTTCTTCATGCCATTGACTTTCCCAGTGATTGTCATAAGTTCTACTTGAGCCATACGCCATGATTGTGAAGATCAATATCATGAAGCCTATGCCAAAAACAATTCTTTTTTTGTGAAACATTTTAGAGAGTTCTAAGCCTACTAGTGTTGTGAATTTAGGCAATTACCTCACCTCCAGTTAGTTCTAGGAAGTAGTCTTCTAGGTTTCCATTACTAGCTGCTAAATGTGTTACATCAACATCTGCCAGTACTAAGGCTTTGTTTATCTGTGCCACTGAATCACCGCTGTATTTTACAGTTATCTTGTTTTCATCAACAACTACATCTTGTATATACGGTAAGGCTTTAAGTATATGTTTAGCTTTATCACTATCACTAACCTCTATGGTAACTTCTTGGTATTCCTTAGTTAGTAAAGATTTTACATCACCCTGTACAATAAGCTTGCCATTTGAGACTATGGCAACTTTGTTGCACAGTTGTTCAATTTCATGTAATAAATGACTTGATATAAATATGGTTATTTTTTCTGTGTCCGCTAGGTGGCCAATGATCTGGCGGATTTCTTTCATCCCTTGGGGGTCTAAGCCATTGGTGGGTTCATCAAGAATTAAAACCTTTGGTTTATTTAAAAGGGCTTGGGCTAATCCTAGCCTTTGTCTCATACCCAGGGAGTATGTTTTTACTTTTGTATCGATTCTGTTTTCCAATCGTACTAGTTTGATAACTTCTTCAATTCTTTCTTTATCCACATCACCTGATAATTTAGCAAAATGGATTAGGTTTTGTCTACCAGTATAGAAAGGGTAAAGCTCAGGATTTTCTACTATAGCTCCAACATCTTGTATGGCGTTTACGAAATCTGCTTGGATGTCCTTACCTAATATTTTGGCACTGCCTGATGTAGGCGCAATAAGGCCTACAAGCATTCTGATGGTTGTTGTTTTACCAGCACCGTTTGGGCCTAAAAAGCCAAATATATCCCCTTCGTTTATACATATACTGAGATTGTTTACAACTGTTGTTTTGCCGAATTGTTTAGTCAGTTGTGTGGTTTCTATAACGCATTTTTCCAATATTCAAATCCTCCTATTTCAAAGTTTTAATCAATTTTAAAAAATTACTAAGGTAAATACATTATATACCTTGCTATCTTTTAGTTGTAGGGGTAGATTATTAACTTTTTGTTAATAGTGTTAAGATAACAGACTGAGTAGACGCTAGCTTTCTCAGTCTGTATCTCTCTTAAGGGCTATTTTTTAAGATGGGTTTCCATACTTGATTATTGAATTATGCAATGGATACTTAACTTACAAGATGAAGAACAGTCAACAAAGGTAGCATAATAGCATATTGTTTATACACTTAGATGAGGATAAGAGTAAAGTTGCAGATAGGTTATGTATATATATTAATAAAAGATTAAGCTTAAGTTAAACGTATTGCTAACTAGAAAAATGTGGTATAAAATTATACATAATCTCAATTAGAAAGGGGCGGGAAGATGATAATTACTATTTGCTAATTCACTAAAGTGAATATTGAAGAAGTGTTAGGCCATGCCTTGAAGGCTTATTTTGGTATGCTTCTTTATAGTAAGTAGAGAATTTAGTCTGTTCCACCTAAAATTTATTTTAACTTAGTACAAATTAAGATTAAATAAAACTTTGGCTGTAAGAAGGCTTCTTCTTGTAGCCTTTTTTAATAGCTAAAAACTATACTTATCCATAAGCTTGCCCAAAAGCCTGACCGGTAAGGGAGCAAATAATTAAATAACTCAAAAAAGGGAGAGATATATTATGAAAGATATTAACAATGATAAAATGGCTATAGCTAAGTTGCTGGAGATAATGCAAGAGGGATATACAAAAAGAGCAGTGGAAGATATCGACGAGTATACAGAGAAACTATTTGTTAAAAGTGATGAAATGATTATCCTTGGTACTAGCTGTGGGGAATGGTGCTTAGGTTATGAGGACAGTAAGATGTTAATTGAAAATGACTGGAAGTATTGGGGCAATGTGATCATAGATAGGGAAAATTTAGAACTAACAACTAAGGGGGACATAGCGTGGTTTAGCACCCTAGGAAGTGTGGAGAAAGACTTTAGTCTTTCTGATAAAACATACGATAATTTTGTAAACTACGCTAAGGAATATTTATATGAAGAGAGATGCTGGCTTGGAGAGATTTCTGACGAAACCAGGCTTACTACTATAGCGTGGGAGCTAACCCATCTTCTAACAGGACAAGGGAAAAAATATAGATGGGAAATTAGGCTTTCGGGATTAGCTATAAAAGAAGAAGATGGATGGAAATTTACTCAGCTGCAATTCTCCTTTCCCACTACTTTAAGATATCCTGATGAAAGAATTTGGGACGATAACTTCTATGATAGATCCCATCAACATGGATTTGGCAAGCTAAGGGAATATAACAGCACTAAAGATGTAGAACAATCAGGTGAGGTTAGGGGCGTATTAAATAACTTCTCAAATGAATTCCTAAGCAAGGAACTAACCTCTGAGCAACTAGTTGATAAGTATTTCTCAAAAGAACAAGATATTAGGGTGCTAGGGACAGATACTGATAAGTACAATGGCCATGACCAAGTAATCCAATCAGTGCAAAACTACAAGACCCAGTGGGATGAGTTGAAAATAGGTGTAGAAGAGGCCATTGTATCAGTGTGCGGTGATACTGCATGGGTGATTACACAAGGGGAAGCCAATGTTACTATTACCCGCAAAGACGCAATCCGTATGGAAATAGAAAAATCTAAAGAGATTCTTGAATCAGATCTACTACCTTCTAAGGAAAAGCTTCTTAGAATCAACAGGAATGTTATCACTATGTTGAACGAAGCATCTAAGGGAGAAAATAACATATGGTCCATTAGATTTGACGCTGTGCTTCTAAAGGAAAACAATACTTGGGTTATTCACACCATGCAATTTTCTTATCCAGCTAATATAATCTTAGAGGGTAAGACAGATGCAGCGACTTTGATTGGGTAGTGGTGGTAGTTATTAAATTTTGAGATACACTAATAAGCCCTCACTAGGTCAGAGACCTAGTGAGGGCTTTGATATACTGTGCTAGCCTTCCACCAAAACATTTACCCATTTTCCGCTGACAAGTCTCATGGTACATAGTGTGCTTCGGATTATTTCTTCAGTAGCCACTACAATCATTACTATGGTTATGCCGTAGCCGAGCTTTGCAGCAATATATGCGGCGGGAATTCCTATGAGGCATAGGGGTAGTGTATCTACATACATACTGAATTTTGTATCTCCCCCAGCCCTTAGGATGCCCATTATATTAACTGTTGTCATGGCTCTAAAAATGAGCATAAGGGCATTGATTCTAATTATTATGTTCAAACTTTCCTTTGCGCTATCGGTTATATTGAAAAATCCTCCTGCCATGGGGCCTATTACAGAGAGAAGAACACTGCATACTATTCCTATACTAAGGGCCACTACAAACAAGTGGTGGGCATTGGTCTTTCCCTTTTCCACATCACCTTCACCCAAAGCATTTCCCACAATGGTGGCGGTGGCATATGCTACACTTTGGGCGATGATATGAAATACACTAGCCATTGTGGCCGCTATTTGAGTTGCTGATAAGGCATCTACAGAAACAATACCATAGATTTTTAGATAAACGGAAATACATATAACCCATACAACTTCAGTGATAAAGATAGGAATACCTGTTTTTATTATACTGTTGTTGATCGTTCTATTGGCATTGGTAAGTAGTTTGCCCACGGATATATTTAGGACATCTGTTTTTTTATAGACATAGGTGATTATTACCAGACATTGAAAAATCCTTGCAATCAGTGTGGCTATGGCAGCCCCTACTACTCCCAGGGTTGGGAGACCAAGGTTGCCAAATATCAGTAAATAGTTGAGCAACGTGTTTAACAACATGGAGAATATGGCTATATACATGGGATACTTGGTATCTCCTATGGCCCTTAACATACCAGAGTAGGCGAAGGTGATAGCAGTGGGTATATAGGAGATTGCTACAATCCCTAAATACTTAGAACCTAAATCAACGACTCCTGCATTTGTATTAAAGACACCTATTAAATGGTTGGAGAAAAATAGTCCTCCCATGGTAAAAATTCCACCGAATAGAAGCAATAGAAGCCAAGAAAATGACATAATTTCAGCTATGCTTTTTTTGTCCCCCTTACCATGGTACTGTGCTGTATACACAAAACATCCCCCTTGGGATCCAGTGATAAAGTATGTAAAGATTAGAAAGATCTGATTGGCTATACTGACAGAAGCTATAGGTATAGTGCCTAGACTTCCAATCATAAATATATCTATAAAATTTAGTGATGCACTGATGAAGTTTTGTATCATTACTGGTATTCCTATCCTATATAACTTCGTAAATACTTCTGTGTTAGTTGCCAATTGAAGTTTCATGGCTAGCCCCCTATAAATATAAGATGTCTAAATTATATCACAACATATTGGAACTGTAATTCTACATAGTAGAAAATTGCATATGAATGGGGTTAGAAGGAAGGGGAGGTGTGGGATGTAGCTCTTTCTTTTTCCTCGTATGCAGCGACAATCAGCGGTATTAAAATCTTGTTGAACTGTCATTGGTTTTCTTCTCTGTTTAGCCATTTGTAACAGTACTTGGTAGATACCTTTGAAATTAAGCCCAAAATCACAGCAGATGAGGATCAATAGTAGAAACTCCCTTTGATTTTTTAGGTTAAAGGGAGTTTTTTGGCATGTTTTACAACTCTGCAGAATAATTAATAAAAGGAATTATTATGTGGAGAGGAGTGTCTTTATGGGCGATAGTCCGGAAAAGAAGAGGAAAGTTGAAAGAATTACTCTGACTAGTATCATAGTCCTGCTGGTTATTATTATTGTCCTTATTCTATGTTGCTGTTGCAAAAACAGATATAATTCTATATCACTTAAAAACACCAATGAAGCAACAGCAGGCAGATTAAGTATAGGACTCAAACATAATTCAGCAGAGAGTACTACTCTCATGCTGCAACCCCTAGTGCAACCCGGGGATATAATAACTGTTGGGGAGAATAATGTGCCAGGCATGACTAAAATAGAGATATTTAATAGGGGCAACACAGATCTATTATTTCTGTCTAACTTTGAGTTCAGTGGAGATACAGAGTTAGCAGAGGTTTTTATTTTCTGGGATCTAAAGGTAGCAATGAAGAATATTCAAGGAGATGAAAATATAGTAGAACATTGGTTAATTAAAGACGGGAAAATATTATCCCAACAGTTGCAAGGGGCCGATGGGAGCGTGAATGGACAAAAAGATGGTATCATTTCTCTAGCGGAATGGAATAGCGATGAAAATCAAGTAAATGGTATACAAAGAGGATGGGATCTTGCAGGTCTAACAAAGTCAGATGTATATGAGCTATCCTTTACACTAGTTTTTGACACTGCAGCAGGTAATGAATACCAAAACAAATCCATTGATATAACATATTCGGTGTTAGCTAGCCAAATGAGGGAAAAAGCTTTAGGAAAACTAATGCAGGATTATCAATTGCCTGAAGTAGAAGACCTAAGCCTACTATTTGCTGGGATAAATAGTTCTAGACCTTAGACTAGAAAAAGGAGCTCACAAAGAATAATTAAACTTTGTCGAGCTCTATTTTGAAATCCCTAAACATTGAATAACCCCAACGGGAAGAAAGTATTTAGTTTATGTAAATCAGTGCTATAGATTTAAAACTAGAACTAGGGGGGAGCAAACTTGGGAAGTTGAAAATAATACTAGTCTATAGGTATGTATCACTAATAGTCACCTCAGGGTTTTACCTTTTACTGACACCAGAACACACTATTTCGCGGAAGGTTTTTATTGTTTTATGTATTAGTATATCTTCTTTATTACTTAGCTATCTTTATTATAAATCTCAAAACTCACAAAGAAAAATAATATTTTTGATTCTAATAGAGACCATAGGAAACTCCCTAGTCTTGATCCCTTCAGGGGGAATAAACAGCCCCTATGTTTGGTACTCCCTAAATACAATTTTAATTGCAGCATTTTACTTAAATAGTCGATATAGCTGGATTAACTTGAGTTTCTATCTGATATGTTCCACCATAGTAGTCCATTATTTCATAGAAAATAATCAACAGCTTTTAGATTTAATAGCAAGGGAAAAGAATCTTATACTAAGCTATATATTAATTACTGCCATAATCCAACTACTTAGGAGAAACTCTGAGAATATCGATATGGAGAGAGCAAAAATCACTGAACTCAATAAAGACTTGCATCGTGCAAACCAGAGGATCAAAGATAACCTTGACTACTCCATGGAACTGTACCAAGTGGTTCATTTTATCATGGAACAAAAGGAACTAAGCAGCCTCCTAAAAATCATCGTAGAGTATACTGAAAAAATCACTAAGGAAAATTCCTTTATATTGGTGACAAACAGTGGACAACAAGAAATCTTTGAATCCATAGGTATTAAAGGCGAAGCAGTTTCTGGATTAAAAAGTAAAATTAAAAAAATGGCTGCTACTACCTTTAATAGCGATACTGTAAATATAGAAATAGATAATAAGAATTACTTAATAACCCTTATAAAAACTAACTATAATACCTTTGCAGTTATGGGAATTGAAAAACAAAAAACATCAGAAAACCAGCTGGAACAACTAGACTTACTAGGAAGACTAACTGCTATAATGCTAGATAAGATTCAACTGCAACAGATGAACAATGATTTCCTTATAAATGAAGAACAAAACCGTATAGCTAACGAAATCCATGACGGTATTTTGCAACGGCTTTTTAATGCATCCTGTGGTATCTACTGTGTTATGAAGGCATTGGATAAGGAATCCACATATAACCTAAAGGAACAACTAGCTACAATAAAAAACACCATAAACACTTCCATGAAGGAATTACGGGCCACCGTCTACGGTTTAAGTTGGAATAAATACGGAGGCAATGCATTCAAAGATGATATAAAGACCCTTATCAAGGAAATCAGAAATCACAGCAATATTTCCGTAGAGTGTAGCTTACAAGGTAACCATGAATACCTTACTGTGGCTAAGAAGTCCGCCATATATAGGATTATAAATGAAAGTTTAGCTAACGCTGTACGTCATAGTGAAGGAGATCAGCTAAAGATTCTACTTAACATGGAAAGAGAATTAGTTTCCCTTAAAATATCAGATAACGGTGTAGGATTTGATGTAAGAGAACTCAAAACAAGTAATAGGGTTGGGCTGGGTTTAAAAAACATTACTAACTTAACTGAAGTTTTAGGTGGAACCATCAACCTGCACAGCGCAATAGGTGTTGGTACCACAATAGAAATAAAAATCCCCAACAGAGTAGTTTCAATCAAGGAGGAAGCTGTATGAATATCCTAGTAGTAGACGACCATCCCCTAGCACGTTTGGGATTATCCTCATCACTAGCCCATGTAACAAACATAGAAAACATTTACGAAGCCTCCAATGTCTCAGGGGCAATTAAGTTATTATCACATAATGACATAGATATGACACTAATAGACTTAAATCTAGGTAAAGAATACGGTTTAGAAATCGTAAAAGAGGCTCAAAGACTAAAGATTAGTTCTAAATTTGTTGTGTTAACCTCATCAGGTAAGATGTCAGACTTCACGAAGGCAAGGGAACTGGGAGTTGAGGGCTACCTACTAAAAGATGCATTAGTGGAAGATATAATATATGCTATCAGGGTGGTGGCACGGGGAAAACCTTTTTATGATTCAGAACTGGTCAACTGTAATTTTAAGAAAAAGGAAAATGACATAAGCCAGCTTACTGCTAGGGAAAGAGATGTGCTGGTGGAAATTGGAAGAGGTCTAAGTAATATAGAAATCGCCAGTAAACTCTTGATATCAGAATTTACAGTGAAAAAACATGTGAGTAATATACTGGGAAAGCTGAATCTTTCCCATAGAACTGAAGCAGCCCTGTATATAAATAACATAGATACAACGTAACACTTATAAGAAAGGAGATAGAAGGTAGTGAGAAGAAAAAGCTGGATAAATCCCAAAAAAGTAATGCTCCTTTGCTCCATACTATTCTTAGGACTTATGGGCACATCATACGCTTATTGGAATAGCAGTACCCTGGTAAATGGTACAATTACCCTAGGTGAGATTAAGTTAGGTATTGACAGTGGCAGTATAGAGTTTATTAGAAACGAATCAAGTGGTGGGGTAAATAATATCAATATAAGTGTTAATGGAAACACCATTAGGCTGTCAGGTGAGGTTAATAAGAACTTCAATGCAGTGTTGGAATTCAAAGTGTTAAATATAGGGCAGATTCCATTTGTTATAGACAGCACTACAGTTAATCCTAGTAACTCAATTGTATTAAAAAGAAATATATTAAGTACAACTGAAAAAATAGAAATAGAGTATAAACAGGGGCAATGGGTTGAAAAAATTATAATAGAAACAGATTTTGAAAAACGTAACCAAAAGGACAATCAACAGGGAGAAAATCCAAACACCGAGGAAGGCCTAAGTGATAACCCTGACAAAATAGTTAAGGAAAATACTGAAGAAAATATAGAGACAAAAAGTAAAAAAGCTGAAGATGAAAGGGAAAAAAATGAAGATGGAGAAATCGAAACAAATGAGGTTGATGAAGACAAAGAAGATAATGACTAAGTAATTCTAGACAAATGACCAAGGGGGAGTAACAATGAAAAACCTATTAAGTCTAAACGATAATAAGTTGCTACAGATAGCGCTAATACTTATATTTATGAGCATATATTTCCTTGAAAGCTCCCCTGTGATCAAATTAAATCCTCTAACCATGCCTATATTCTGGCTACTGTTAGCAATGGCAATCTGGAAACTTCCTTGCAAGGGCCCAGCAGCAAAAAGAAAACACAAAACCCTAGTGAAGACATGGGCAATTATACTGGCGATAATCCATGTGGCCATGCTTATTTTGGCAGGACTAGTAGACGGATTTGGTAGTAGTCCCTACAGTCACACCATCCTTGGCATTGTGTCAAATTCATGGATTGTTGCTCCTCCACTGTTGGCCAGAGAAATCATACGTGGATACTTAATCAACACCTCCATGGGGAAAAAGGAAAATACCCTACGGATAATTTTGATTTCCCTGGGTTTGACTGTGGCAACAATCCCTTTTGCTAGACTTTTATCCCTATCAAATATAGAACAAACTGTCCAATTCATCGCCCAGCACCTAGGGCCTGAATTTGCCAATAGCATCTTGGCTAGTTATCTAGCTTATTTTGGGGGACCTATTGCAAGTATTATTTATTTGGGTATACTTCAGGCCTTCCACTGGTTCTCTCCCATACTACCCAACCTTCGTTGGATTATTACAGCAGCTGTGGGTATACTTACACCTATTTTTTCACTTCTGGCGTTTCAACATCTATACGCAGTGGAAATAAAAAAAATCAAAGTACATGGAAAAAAAGAAAGTATCCTTAGTTGGATGATAACAAGTTTATTTTGTATAACAATAATTTGGTTTGCAGTGGGTGTATTCCCCTTATATCCATCTGTTATAGCAACGGGGAGCATGCAACCCATGATTGATCCAGGGGATATTATAATAGTTGAGAAAATTACTGATATGGAAGGTTTAGAAGCCTTAACTGTAGGGGATGTGATCCAGTTCAAACAAGGAGGCATACTTATAACTCACCGCATTGAAGAAATTAATGTGGTAGATGGCGTAGTAAATTTCAAAACAAAGGGAGACAATAACTCAATATCAGACAGAGAACCAGTCAAACCAGAACAAGTAAGAGGAAGAATAGTAAAGGTAATTCCTAAAGTGGGATGGCCTACACTTTTATTAAAACAACAAAAAGATATCCCACTAGACGAAGTAGAATTTTAATTGACCCAATGAATACTTAATTTTCATCTGTGAACTCTACTCCTAAAGTAGTAGAAAAAATCACTCTAAGGTAGGACTTAAGGACTAATCAAAAAGCATATAATTAAATCAGAAAGGTCATGAGACCTTTACTATACTTAGAGGAGAGATGTAAATGAAAAAAACGAAATTTATTGCCTTGGCACTAATAGTAGCCTTGTCCCTAATCGGTGCCGGTTATGCCTGGTGGACTGATAGTATCAACATTAATGGTACAGTTGAAACAGGTAAATTTGAAGTAATTGTTGAAAATGTACATGTACAACCAAGCTCGCAGTATGTTAAAGATAATGGAAGTAATGTTAACTCAGCTAAAGATACTGCCAATATTTTAATTAAAGATATGTATCCAGGCTCCCATGCAACTGCATACGTCACAGTAAAGAATACAGGTACAGTGAAAGCAGTTTTACAAAGCTTTGACGTTCAACAAATTTCAACCTCTTCCAGCTTGAACGCAGTTATTTTAGCTAACAACATTCCACTAACCGAAGGATTTTTAGGAGCTGGTCGCCTTGCTTTAAAACTTGCCCTAGATAATCAATTTGCTGGAGTAGAAATTGAGCCAGGAGATTCTAGGGTATTTGAAGTAAGATTAAGCATGCCACTTGCAGCTGGCAATAGCACACAAGAGGAAAATGTATCCTTTAAAATTAAAGCTAACTGGAGACAATATTTCCCACAGAATTAAAAACTGCAAAGAACTTAACTCCCTCAGGAGCTAAGTTCTTTATTATTTTATTCATATTTTCGCAACTCCCATAATATCTTAGAAGAGGATAAATAATGCTAGGAGTGAGGGTATGAAAAAGAAGATAAGTAAAAATGTAAGGTTAGGCGTTATTATATTCAGTATAGTGATAATCTGTGGAGTACTGATAAATATATTTGTGCAAAGGAACGAGGAGAATGAGAAGGCTGCCCTATATAACTACAGTAATATTGCAAATATATCTTACCAAGTCTCACTAAAACCCAACTCCCTATTCAGTGAAAGGCACTTAGGGGAGACTGAAGTATACCTAACAGAATTTGTGGAACACATCGATACAGATTTTACCTATGAATTCAATGGTGAAAGCAGTGCAAATATCTCAGGAGTGTATGAGATTGTGGCAGTGTTAGAGGGGATTAACAACCAAGGAGATGGACCAAAAACCGTATGGAAAGAGGAATTTATTATTAAACCTAGCACAGATTTCAACACAGTTGATGGCTACTTAGTTATTACTGAAAACATCCCCTTAACCCTAGACAAATACATAGACTTTGCCGAGGAGGTGGCAACATACACAAGGGTAAGACTAGCAAGTAGGCTCACTGTAAACATGAACATAAACCTAGCTGCAGAAACAGAGCATGGAATGGTTGAGGAAAAATTAGCCCCAAGCTTGGTAATCCCCTTTGGAGATAATCAATTTGAGATTTTGAAAAACGAAATAGCGGAAGAAAAGAGCCTTATGGGCACCATGGAATCTATACCCAGCAGTTCAGCAAGAATACTACAGATAGTCATTATAGTGATACTTGTAGCAGTAGTGGTTTACACAATGGTTTTCACAGCAAATGCAAAACCCAAGGGAAGATATGAGAGAAAGATAGAAAAAGTATTCAAAGAGCATCAAGAACGCCTGGTAGCATTACAAACAGAAGTGATAAACAATCATAGAATCACATTTAGAGTAAAAACTTTCGAAGATCTGGTAAGGGTTGCCGATGAACTAACAAGGCCCATAATGTATGTATACAGCCACAATTACGTAGATATTAAAAATTTTTTCGTCCTTGATGATATATACATATATCTATACGACATGAGTATCATTGAATCAAATGAGCCCCAAGAAGAAGGTACCTCCGCCCCATAAACACATGGTTATTCACACCATGCAACTGTCCTATCCAGCTAATATAATCCTAGAGGGTAAGACAGATGCAGCGACCTTGATAGGGTAGTTCAAGTATATTTTAAAGTCACCTAGAATTTTTTTTTAATCATTACCCCACTAAAGTGAGGGAAGAACTCACTTTAGTGGGGTTTAATTGTGTATTTATAGGAAATGATGTCGAAAAAAAGAGGAAAATGTCAAAAAAAGTAGAATACTTCATATTAAGAACGGCTAAATATTTTAATACTATTCTACAAAATTACAAGGAGGATGATTTTATGAAGTTAAGAGATAAGTTACTCATACCGATTTTGCTATTATTAACCATTACTATTGGAGTAATCGGAATTTTTAACTACACCCAAACAAAGAACCGTATTACAGATATGTTCCACGATGAAATGGAAAATGTACTAAATAATACAGTTCAGTCTGTTATTTCTGGTCAGAGAGCCATAGAAATAACCACAACATCACTAAATGAAAGTAATTTATCCCTTACACAGTCCATTGCAGAGCTTATTTTAAATAATCGCTCTCTATTAAGCACTGAAAACATGACCTCCTTAGCGGAAAGCCTTGGGGTAGATGAAATCCATGTCATTGATGAAAATGGTATAATAACTCACGGAAATATTACAGAATTCTATGGATTTGATTTTAATACATCTGAACAAACTAAACCTTTTTTGCAGGGGATTACAGATGATAATTTTAGATTAGCCCAAGAGCCAACGGAAAGGGGAACCGATGGTGTGCTGTTTCAGTACATAGGTGTTTCGCGATTGGATAGGCCTGGTGTTATTCAAATTGGTGTAAGGCCTGAAGCCATCGAAGATATGATTGCCCAGATGGATATAAGGGATTTAATTGAGAACATAAGGGTTGGTGAAGAGGGTTATGCTTATGTTATCAATGGTGAAGGTGAAGTACATGCCCACAAAGACTCAACCCAGGAAGGTGAGAATATTTCTGATTTCCAATGGGGCCAGGAGATTATAAGGACCGGTAGTGGAGAAATAACTTACCGGGAAAATGGTAACGAATACTTAGCATTCTTCGACAAAGTAGATGACAACATAGTTGTTCTAACCATTGATTTACAGGAAATCAACGGACCATTATCCACCCTAGCTTGGATAACTATTTTAGCACTTGTAGTATCTATACTGATTATGATTCCGGTAATTTTTATAATAGTGAACGTACAAGTATCAAGGCCACTGACTAAGCTTGTTGGTGCTATGCAAAAGGCAGGACAAGGGGACTTGACTGTTGAGGCAAGACATAACTCAAAAGATGAGATAGGCATTTTAGCCAAGGGATTCAATGCTATGATACTAAACTTTAGAACATTGATAATGGATATAGATAATAATTCAGAAAACGTAGCAAAATCATCAAAACAATTGACCATTACCACTGAACAAAACACTTTAGCTGCCGATGAAGTAGCTAGGACAATTGAAGAGATTGCAAACGCTGCAAATGAACAGGCTCGAGAGACGGAAAAGGGTGTTAGCTATACAGAGGAGCTAGGGTTAGCCCTAGAAAATGAGCAATTACTGATTACACAACTAAATAAAAGTGCAGATGAAGTTAATATCCTTAAAGATGAAGGTTTTGTCACACTTGCTGATCTTACGGAAAAAACCAATAGCAATAGTGTGTCTATTGGTGAAGTTAGAGATGTTATTATAGATACAAATAACAGTGCTGAAAGTATAGCAAAAGCCAGTGAAATGATTCAAAATATCTCAAATCAAACTAACTTACTTGCTTTAAATGCTGCCATAGAAGCAGCTAGAGCCGGTGAAGCTGGAAAAGGTTTTGCCGTTGTAGCCGATGAGATAAGGAAGCTTGCGGAGCAGTCCAATAGTTTTACAGGGGAAATTTCTCAAATAATAAGTGACTTAACTGAAAAAACCCAATACGCTGTAAAAAATATGGCTAGGGTTGAAGAAACTGTGGAGCTGCAAAATCAAAGCTTACAGAGTACGAACTATAAGTTTGAAGGTATATCCCATGCCATGGAAAACATGAAAAAAGTTATAGAAGACCTAAACGTATCAAGTGAGCGAATGAAAGAAACTAAAAATGAGGTTATGAATATCATTGGCAGTCTCGCTGCTATATCGCAACAAAACGCAGCAGGAACCCAAGAGGTTTCAGCTTCTGTGGAGGAGCAAACTGCCTCCATGACAGAGATCGCAGGGGCCAGTGAGGCTTTAGCAGAACTGGCAAATAGTATGAAAAAAGCCATAGAGAAGTTTATATATTCATAGATAAAATGTATCCTAATTAAAGAACTAAAGACTTAGAAACCTCCCATATCATCAATTTGATATGGGAGGTTTTTTCATTCAAAAATAGTAGAATCTATAGAACTATACATATGAGAACTTATTAGCTAGAAGAGTATAATAATACATGGAATTTAAAGGATATGTTAGATTAAAATGAAATAGTAAAAAGAGAATGCAAAAGAATAATTTAGAGACAAAAAGATAGTAGGGGCAGTGAACTTTTAGCAGGAAAGTATGATGTTACGGTTGAATATATACATATGATTAGTATTGTTAAAATTGATAGTATTTTATAGATTAAATCTTTAAAAATTAAGAGGTGATAAAGTGAATAAGTTTGAAACAGTTGTGGTGAAAAAAGGTTTATCACGTTTCTCTGCTTTATCTGTACACCCAACAAAGGCACGGGAAATGATATATGAAGGGGTTAAAAGGGGCCTAATTAAAAAGGACTCCAAAAAGCCATTAAAACTTCAGGAGCCAATAACCATGGAAATAGACTTTAAAGATTCTAACATGGCCGACACTGCTTCTTTAATACCTGGAGTAAAAAGACTTAACCCTAGAACTATTTCTTATACAGGTGATGGGGAGACTATATTCAAGTTGCAGGAGCTTATTATATTTAGGTTAGTCGATCAGCTGTAAAGGAATACTTTAAAAAAAAGGGGTGTGCGCTTTATGAAAGAGATAGATAGTAGGGCTAGGGAAGTGGTGGAAAAACTACAAAAAGATAGATTATTGGGGTATATACTGACTTCTTCTTTGTTTGCATTAATGGTGATGTTACCTTTTAGCTTTATTTTTGAAACTAGTCCTGAGCAACGACTGGCCTTATTTTTTATGACTGTTGCAGCTAAGATAATACTGGATTTGGCCTATAATATAGATAGAATCCTAGAAAGAATACCCAAAAAGCTTATAGCTATTTTAATTGTTCTAATTTTCCTGCTTACTCCCGTTGGTGGTCTAAACTTATCTAGGAACTTTCACCTTTCACCGGAAGGGGCTTTGGGTTTAGAGATCGACCATATTGAGCTTATAGAAGATAATGTTTATGGGGCATATTGGGCTAACGGACTAGAATATGGTGTGGCTATTTTGGAAAACACATTAGGTGGCCTAAGGTGGAAGCAGATAAGTGGGTCTTTTCATAATGCCATGCCCTTTGGTAGTTCTCACTGGGAAGCTACCGCAATCTCTATGGACTATGATAATCCCACATCATTTTACTATGCATCGTTCTTTAAGACTTACGAACCTGAAATCAAAGGGAACACTCTCAATGTTTTTTATAACGAAAAAACAGGTATTAAAAGAGTTGAGGAAATTATAGAATTAGATGGGGAAATAAAGCCGGGAATTAACTTTTTTACAGGCGTGGGTGAGTTATCCAAAGAGCCTAGATGGATAGATATTGTGAACATGGATTATAGAATAGTCATTGAAGAAGTGGATGTTAGAGAAAATGATGGCGTATATGCTTACTTTAAAATGATAGGGGGTTACCAGCTACATGAAGCAGAATAAAATTTTTACCCTCGATAAACTAATGATCACATGGGTCATTACCCTTATGGTAGCCTTAAGCCTAGCATTTTTGCTTATGGACTCTTACTATCAAAATAGAAAGTATAAAGTAGAAGAAGAGAGGAGTATAGGAGCTTATATTGCTGAAGTTTCCATAGAGGCAAAGGGTTTTGTATACGAAGTTGATACTCGAAGAAGTAGTGTGGATTTAGATTACTGGAATCTTGTTTCGTTTGGTAACAAGATTAGAAAGGCTGATGAGTTGGGTCTTAAGGATTTTGGATGGTTATACGATTTTGTATATAGTCTAGTTAGACAGTATGATATAACTGATGACATAGAGGAAAAGGAAATGTTATTAGACTTTATCGCTGAAGTACACAAAGATATAATTACTATGACAGATATCTACAGAGGCAAAAGTTTAGAAGATGTAACATGGTCTGAAAACTTCAGATATCGAGAAAAAGTCCAAGGTAAGGATAAGGAATTTAACAAAGAACGGGACGAATTATTCAGAGGGCTTCATGATCGATACTATATTGAAGTTAGGGAGCAGCTGGGGGCTAAATAAAAATAGATGGTCTAATAAAGGTTTATAAAAAAGTCCAATGGGATTAACCCATTGGACTTTTTGACTTTAGATCTCCCTCAGAGTAATAAATTCACAAAGGCACTTTGATGTTTGACTAAACATTAATTAAAGGGAAATACTACTTTAAGGTTTCCAATTTGTCAGTAATTTAAAGCGAACTAAAGATTGATTATATTTGGATTATTGTGATATAATAATATTTAATAATCATTACCAATTAGGAGGGAGTGAGGAACAGTAAATAGAATGTAGGACTCACGTATTGAGTCTTATAACCTAATAAAAACTGGAGGGAACAATATGGATAATGCAATGTTTTGTTATCAATGTGAACAAACAATGGGAGGAAAAGCCTGTACTAAAAGTGGGGTCTGTGGTAAAACTCCGGAAATAGCAAATTTGCAAGATTTATTGATCTATCAGTTAAAGGGAATTTCCTGCTACGCAAAGGAACTTATGGAAAAAGGCCAAGTAATAGATAAAGAGGTTGTAGAATTTGTGGAGAACTCTTTATTTACTACTTTGACTAATGTAAACTTTGACGTTCAGTCCCACTTAAATCTATTAAGGGAGTCACAAGGTATAAAGGAGACTCTCAGGAATAAAGCAACAGAAAAAGAGTATCCGGATTGTGCTACATATAACCTAAGTGAGACAAAAGAGCAGATGTTAAAGGATGCTGTAAAGGCAGGCATTATGTATGACCAAGATTTAGATGCAGATATACGTTCTTTAAGATGGACCATAGTCTATGGATTAAAGGGTATCAGTGCCTACGGACATCAAGCAAGATTTTTAAACTATAACTCTGACCAAGTGGATAACTTCTATTTCTTAGGATTAGAAGCCACTACAAATGAAGAATTAACCGTAGAAGAACTGATCCGGATGACAATGAGAACTGGGGAAATGAGTGTAGAAGTGATGAAGATCTTAGACAACGCTAACACTACTACATATAAGCATCCAACCCCTCATAAAGTAAATGTTAATAAGAAGAAGGGACCATTTATTGTTGTCTCTGGTCACGACTTAAAAGACTTAGAGATGTTACTTGAACAAACACAAGACAAGGGAATCAATATCTATACCCACGGTGAGATGCTACCGGCACACGGGTACCCATCCCTTAAAAAGTACAACCACCTAGTGGGTAACTTTGGTTCAGCTTGGCAAAATCAACAGAAGGAATTTGATAACATACCAGGATGTATACTTATGACAACCAACTGTTTGATGAGACCTAGGGAAACATATAAAGATAGGATATTTAGTACCAATGTTGTAGGTTGGGACGGAGTTAGACATGTTAAGTTAAAAGAAGATGGAACAAAGGATTTTAGTGAGATAATCAATAAGGCTTTAGAACTTGGTGGTTACCAAGAAGATGAGGAAGTAAAAGAAATTCTAGTAGGCTTTGGTCATGATGCTACCCTATCCCATGCAGGAGCAATTGTTGATGCAGTTAAGGAAGGTAAGCTAAGACACTTCTTCTTAATAGGCGGGTGTGATGGTGCAAGACCTGGCAGAAATTACTACACCGAATTTGCAGAAAAAGTTCCCGATGACTGTGTTATCTTAACACTAGCATGTGGTAAGTATAGATTTAATAAGTTAGACTTTGGTACAGTGGCAGGACTGCCTAGATTACTAGATGTTGGCCAATGTAATGACGCATACTCTGCAGTTAGAATAGCAACAGCTCTAGCAGATGCCTTCGATACAGACGTAAATTCATTGCCACTAACTATCGTACTTTCATGGTATGAGCAAAAAGCAGTTGCTGACTTATTAGCACTATTATCACTGGGTATCAATGGGATGTACTTAGGACCTAGCCTTCCTGCATTCATATCACCAAATGTACTACAGTACTTGGTAGATACCTTTGGTATAAAACCCATAAGTACAGCAGATGAGGATCTGAAGAGCTCGTTGAAGCAAGCTAATTAATATACTTTGAATATGGAGAAACTCCCTTTGAATATAGGATCAAAGGGAGTTTTAGTTATAGATGTTTTTTAGACAATATCAAATGTCGAAATATGATGAAAAATGTGGTAAAAAACATTGCTAAAATTTACAACATCAATTATATTGGAATAAGTAGTATTTTATTCCAAGGGCAGAGTTGAATAGTTTAAGGTGGAGGTGGAAAAGTGGGTCTATTAAATTTTTTAAACAATAAACTGAAAAGTACCCATGGTGAAGAGGGAGAAACTAAGAAAATAGTTCTTAAAATTGTAGCTGCTTACGGAGTAATAGGAATTTTTTGGATAATTGTTTCTGATAGATTACTTTACACTTTTATAGGAGAGCCGAAAACTCTTCAGAACATTCAAGAATATAAGGGGATTTTTTATGTTCTTATTACTATGTTTTTTATTTACCGACTGGTGTACACGCCAATTAACTTACTAACTAAATCAAATAAAAGAATAAAGGAAACTAACTTTAAGCTAATGGATACATATAGTGAGCTTGCTGCTACTGAGGAAGAACTAATAGCTCAACTAGATGAAACAAAGGCGATAAATAAGCGGTACCAACTTCTTATAGAAGGTTCAAAAGATGGAATATGGGAATGGGATTTACTTAACGATAAATTTAATTTTTCTATAGTTACTAAACCTCCATTTAACTATGCTGTGGGTGAAATACAAGGGGGATTTGAGCAGTGGAGTAAGCTCATTCATCCAGATGATAAAGAAAAGGCTAATGTAATATTCAACAAGTATTTAGGAGAAAAGAGTGGAACATATAGAAGCACATACAGGCTCCGTTGTAAGGATGGAAGTTACAGATGGATTTTAAGCCAGGGACAAGCTGAATGGGATGTGGGCGGTAAAGCCATCAGGGTGGCAGGATCACATACTGACTTGACAGAAACCATAGATTTAAAGGAAAGCTTACATAAACTTTACTATTATGACAACGTCACAGACTTACCAAACCGTCAGATGATTAAAATGAAAATTGAAGATAAAATTGCTGAATTCCCAAAGGAGAAATTTGCACTTGTGTGCTTTGATATAGATAACTTCAAGCATATAAACGATACACTTGGTCACTTTGCAGGTGACGAACTTCTGCGGTATGTTGCTAAGGTTTTAAAAGTAAAATTAGATAGTGTACATAGAATAGCCCGACTAGGGGGAGATGAGTTCTTAATTTTACTAGAGTATAGTGAAATATCAAGAATTTTAGCAGTTACAGAGGAATTAGTTACAGAATTGAGGAAACCATGGCATTTCCAGGATAAAGAATTCCACATCTCTTTAAGCGCAGGTATAGTAACTTACCCAGATCATGGTAGTAACTTTGATGCCTTGCTTAAAAACGCTGATTCCGCAATGTACGCTGTGAAGGAAAATGGTAAAGATAACTTTGGTTTATATACAGATGAAGAACAACAAAGGCGCTCTGAGTATATGGAGATTGTAAACGACTTACATCATGCCATAGATAAGAAGCAATTTGAGTTATTTTACCAGCCCATATTAAACTTAGAATCTAGGAAGGTAATTGCTGTGGAAGCGTTGATTCGCTGGTTTCACCCAGAAAAAGGGTTTATACCACCGGATAAATTCATACCAATTGCTGAGCAGACAGGTCAAATTCATGAGATTAATAGCTGGGTACTAAGAACGGCATGTACACAAAAGAAGAAATGGGAGCAAATGGGATTTGAACCAATTACGTTTTCCATTAATTTTTCCTGTAAAAGTTTTACACAGGTAGATCCAGTAAAAAATACACAAATGATAATAAATGAATCCGGTGTAAAATATGATGAGATACAACTAGAGATTACAGAAACTTCTCTTATTGAAAATTTCGATTTAGCAATAGACACTATAAGAGAACTTAGTGAGCGGGGAATTAAGTTTGCATTAGATGACTTTGGAACAGGTTACTCTTCCTTTACTTATTTAAAAAAATTACCTATAGATTGTTTAAAGATAGATAGGGATTTTTTACTTACAATAGAAATGGATAAAACAAATGAAATTATAGTTAATAAAGTAATAGAATTAGCCCACGTACTAGGCATGAAAGTTATTGCTGAAGGAATAGAAACCGTAGAGCAGCTTGAGGTACTAAAGAAATATGGATGTGATAGGGGTCAGGGGTACTATTTTAGCAAACCATTACCCAGTAGTCATATAGAAGAATTTCTGGTAAAACAATAGAAGTTACCTATTTGCCACTTAATAATAGGCCTCTGGGCGTCATACCTTGCATCTTGGCTATTTGTTAAGCTAGGTTTAAGTGAGAAGTAAAATAGATAATATAACTAAAGATGACAGTAATATAATAAATGCCTAGGTTTTTGCTGTAAGTGGTTTTTTTTTAGAAAAAACACCTCAAGTTAATTTGCTTGAAGTGTTTTTTCTATTCTATTCGTTTATATTTTTGTAATCTATAGTTCGAGCTACTTTACAGGGACATTTATGATTTTATTTGTTGTCTTTTTTGTGGTGATTTGGTTTATTTGCAGTTGGATATTTTCTTTAGCTGTTGATTCAAAAAAGAAGGTTCTTGTGTATTTTAAGCTGCCATTGTTTGCATCTTTTGTATAATCGATTTTATTAATATCTGCTAAGGGTACTGTTTTCCCTTCTGCCATTAGATTTAGATCATTGAAGTTGAAGTGTTCATCTGATTCAATGGTCACGTAGGTGCCAGAGGAATCTATTACTACTTCCGTTATAACTATTTTATTGTTCTCTAAGGATATCTCTTCAGAAGCCATATTTTGATTTAGATCCACAACTTTACTTACTTCTTTGGTATGGGAAGACTGTACAAGATGAATTTCCAGATTTTTTACTGGACCAGTTAAACCTTCAAAATGAAATTCAAAGGTATATCCTCCCTTTAGGGAACTTCCAATTTGTCTTACCGTAGAAGTCTGCCTTTTGCCATCAATCACTAATATGATTTCTAAGTCGGGAGTATAAACCTCACCGTTTTTTCTCCTTACTATGCTTTCCAATGGTGTATTAAAAGTTCCTAATACTTTGGTTACTGTAGGAGAAGCGATGATGGCATCAAAGTGAACCTTAGAATCCTCCACCATTACAGTCTGGTTTATACTTTGTTTAATGGTGTGCCCTAATGCTTTACTTCTATCTAGTTTGAAACTGATCTCCCCCCTTTCCCAGGGGGTATCCCCACGAGAGAAGAGGGAAAAATTAAATGTTAATGTTCTATCAAGGGCTTTTGGGGCATCGTAGATTGATATCCATTTAACCTCAGTCTCTTCGTCATTTATTAAACCATGACCATGGACATGGTTATAATTACCCCAGAATCCTTTGAATGAAGTGAGGTCCAAATCATAGGTAGAATTTCCTGATTCATCAGTGATGGTATAAAAAGCAACCATTTGATTATGGTCAATCATTACTCCATCTAGAGTGACCTTTACTCCATTTTGGAAAGTGTAACTTTCTCCGATTACCTGCCCATGTCCTTGTTCGTTTAGGTCCCCTAAGGTTCCATATACTACTTGGTCAAAACCCAGTATTTTTCTACTGTAGTACGCTATGGCAGAGTAGTTGTATGAGGCGATGAGGAGAAGGAGGACTAAGATGGAAGCTACCAGTCCATGGGCTTTTTTAAGTTTTGGTTTGCTGGTTGCTTTGCTAAGGGAACTTCGCAATCTTGCTTCCAATTCCTCTGGGACTTCTATGTTATCTAGGTCAGTTTTAATACTAGCTAGGTAATCATTTATTTCTGACATGGTCATATTCACCTCCAAGTTTTTCTCGTAATTTCTTCAATCCGTTAAACACCCTAGATTTAACAGTCCCCTCTGAAACCTTGGTGATAGTGGCGATTGTTTTGTAGTCCATGTCCAACAGGTATTTTAGTTTGATTGCCTCTTGTTGGTCTTTGTTGAGCTGTTTTAACTGTTCGTTGAGATCTATGTTTTGCTCTTTGGACTCGTATTTCTCTAGGTAGCCCATATCCTTCACTGTATCTAAAAAGATAATTCTATGGTTTTTCCTGTGTATTGATTTTGCACAATTTACAAGTATGGTTTTACTCCAACTATGGAAGGATTCTTTGTTTTTCAGTTGATTAATCTTTTCGTAAAGTATTACTATCATATCCTCCATGGCGTCTAGAGCATCTTCTTTATTTTGAGTATAAACATAGGAGAGCTTGTAGTATTCACTTTTTTTGTCCATGATTAGTTTCAAAAGGGCTTCTTTATCTCCTTTTTTTGCTTTGCGAACAAGTTTGATAACATCCACACTCCAACCTCCTTTCTACATATAAGAGAAACAGCGGATATATAAAGTTCACTTTTGGTAGATTTATTTTAATTTGTTTTTAAAGTTTTATTTATACTAGACTTCAGAGTTAATTGTCATATGGAACTATTGTAAAAGGATGCTGTGGTATTTTTGTTTATATTCTAGTAAAAGTAGTTATATAATTTTCACCATGTGATGGTATTTGTGTTCTAAAACCTCATAGATACTGTCAGGGATGTATCCCATTTTTTCGTATATGGCCTTGGCTTTTGGATTGTTGATGTCCGCTAGGATGGAGATTCTGTCGAAGCCTTGCTGTTTTCCTTCTGATTCTAGGGCAGCTAAGATTTTTTTTGATAGGCCATGTCCACGATAGGTTTCATACACGGCGAGGTTGTCTATATAGAACTCACCCCATTGGGCTTCCTTAGAGTTTAAGAGCCTTTGTACATCTTCAGCTTCATATGTAGCTCCTACCCTTTGATAGGCCTCTATGGTCTGTTTGGTTAAGTTTCTCATATCACGCCCTGGGTAAGCAAAACCAACTCCTGCAACTTCTCTTTTTCCATTGTCATCCACTGCCTCAACAATCACCGCATACTCTTTTGAAAACCTAGTGTTAGGAGAGGTATAAGCAGCTAGCATTCTCTCTTTGATAACCTCGGGGTCTGAAGAGCTTGTAAACTGATCTGCAAGATCTTCAATGGCCATTATGGTAAGAGGCAATACCTGTTCGAAGTCTTCTGTTTGAGCTTTCCTTGTAACAAAGTGATTCATGTACTTCACCTACTTTTTTGTTTTCAGTTAGACTACATAATATTATAATGTTACATTTCACCTTGGTCAATTTTGGGGGGATTTTTTCTCGAAGGGGGCGCTAAATATATGTTATAATAGAATAAAATTTGAAGACTGCTATGTAATGGAAAGGGGAAAGTATGAGGATTATTATTTCACCTGCTAAAAAGATGAAAGTAGACATGGATTTAGACTATAATAATCTTCCGCAGTTTATAAATGAGGCGGAAGTGCTTCTAGCATATTTAAAGGAGCTAAGTTATGAGCAGGCTAAGTCTATCTGGTGCTGTAATGATAAAATAGCCACACTAAACTACCAGAGGATACAGAGGATGGACCTATACTCTAGTTTGACACCAGCTATTCTTTCCTATGAGGGGATTCAATATAAGTACATGGCACCTGGAGTATTTGAAACAAAGGAGTTTGCATACATTGAGAAGCATCTGCGTATTATATCAGGGTTTTATGGGATGCTAAGGCCATTAGACGGTGTTGTTCCCTATAGGTTGGAAATGCAGGCTAAACTTAACGGTGGGAATTTGGATTCACTATATGACTATTGGAATAGAAAGATGGCTGAACAGTTATTTTCTGAGAGCAATTGTATTGTTAACTTAGCTTCAAAAGAATACAGTAAATGTATCTCTAAATATCTAAGGGATGATGTTCCATTTATTACGTGTGTTTTTGGGGAAATAATTGGGGGAAAGGTAGTAGAAAAGGGAACTCAGGTTAAAATGGCCAGGGGAGAAATGGTACGTTTTATGGCAGAAAAATATATCGATGATGTAAAGGATATAAAGAGTTTTAGACGGCTGGATTATGTTTTTTCAGAAGAATTATCAGATGAAGATACATATGTGTTTATCAAATCGGATGAGAACAAAAAGTATACCCCATTGGTGTGAGGCCCGCACCTGTTTGATGATTCAAAAGCTAGAAGGTAAATAACCTTCTAGCTTTTTATTTTGGTACAATTGCTAGGCTCACTCAAGCTGTACTTTTAGCAAGGTAAAGTACTAAATATCTATTGTAAAGACTTGGGTTGCATGTTAAAATTTAACTTAATTATTTAATTCTATTCACTAACCAAAAGATCGTAGAGGAGTGAGTTGACAAATCAGGTATAGTATAATCTAGCCCGAAAGTAGAAAAATTTCTTAGGAGAGGTGGAGATAGTTTATGAATAGTATTAAAACCAAAATGGTTGTTCTAATTTTATTACTTGTAATTGTTTCGTCTATGTCTACCGTGGGTGTAGGATTTATAAACAGTATAAAGTCTACAAATAACATTGTTAATACACTATATGAGCAACAGTTAGACAGGATAGGCAGTACCTTTGAGCTATACATAAAAGGGCAATTTGGGTCCTTAAGCCTAAATGGGCAAGGTCAGTTAGTTGATCAAGAAGGAGAGAGCATCGAAGAAAGATTTGCTCCCATTGATGAGTTTTCCAAGGAAGCAGATGTGGTATCAACTATCTTTGTCAAAGAAGGTAATGATTTTAAACGTATTTTAACCAATGTTGAAGATGCACAAGGTAAAAGGATTGTAGGGACGGTACTGGATAAAGATGGGGAGGCCTACAGGGAGGTTATGAACAAAAACACCTATATTGGCGAGGCTAATATTTCTGGAATGCCTTACGTAACAAAGTACAGCCCTATTCTTGATGGTAACAATAATATTATAGGGATATATTTTGTTGGAAAATCCAGTGAGGTTGTTAGTAGTATGGTGAGTGAAACAAGGGTATCAGCAATTAGAAGTGTTTCTTTAGTAGTTCTGCTTATACTTATTACTGCATCAGGATTAAGCTATCTTTTAGCCAACTCTATCGCGAAACCTATTATGAATATAACTTCAGTTATTAAAAAACAAAGTAACTTGGACTTTAGATTTGATGAAAAATCTGAAGCAGCTAAATACTTTAATAGAAAAGATGAAATCGGTGTTATGACAAAGGCACTAAAGAATATGGAAGACAATGTGCGAGAATTTATTGTTAAAACAGCTGAAACTGCTAGGCATGTGGCAGCTTCTTCAGAAGAGCTAACTTCAATCACTGATCAATCTGCTAAGGCTTCTGAGGAAGTAGCTAGAGCTATTGAAGAGATTGCAAGGGGAGCTGGTGATCAAGCTAGGGATACTGAAAATTCATCTTATACAGTTGATGAGATGGGAAGGCTTCTAGGGCAAAATGTTGAATATAATCGAGAACTAAATGAGGCGGCTCAAGAAATTGATAATCAAAAAAATGAAGGTTTTAATATAATAGAATCTCTAATGCAAAAATCCCGGGAAAACAATGAGGTGTCCCAGGTTGTTTTTGAGGCCATAGTAAGTAATAATGAAAGTGCAGAAAAAATAGAAAAAGCCAGTACTATGATCCAGAGTATTGCAGACCAAACAAATCTTTTAGCACTTAATGCTGCTATTGAAGCTGCAAGGGCTGGAGAAGCAGGACGAGGTTTTGCCGTGGTGGCAGATGAAATCCGCAAACTTGCAGAGAGTTCTAACAGCTTCACTAAGGAGATTAAGGAAGTTATTGAAGATTTAAAGGCAAAGTCCCAAAGTGCAGTAAAAACCATGGGAGACGCCAAGGAAATAGTTGATGAACAAAATCAAAATGTAATGGATACTAAAGAGAAGTTTGATATGATAGCATCAGCTGTTACCACAACAAATAGGGTTATTGAAAAGTTGAACCACTCCGTAGAATCTATGAACACTAATAAGGATAGGCTTATGGATCTTATGCAAAACTTAGCTGCAATTGCAGAGGAAAATGCAGCAGGTACAGAGGAAACATCTGCCTCTATTGAGCAGCAGACGGCGTCTATGGAAGAAATAGCAAGTTCCAGTGAGGGACTAGCACAAAGGGCTCAAGAGCTTGAGGAACTTATAAGGAAATTTAAGTATTAATAAAAGAGTACGACCAAAAAAATGAATATGATATTGCTTAATACATTATCACTACACCTAGGGTAGAAAACTTAGTTAAGCTACTTAGTGATAAATATCTAGAAATTAATGTAGTGAGGATAGAAGAAGAGCATATAGAATAACTAGAGAGGGAAAAGTCTCTAACTTGTCCAATTACTATTTTTAAACGCATTTTAACTTGCTTAAGGAGGACATCAATGAAGGATTACTATGGCATTTTAGGAATAAACTCTGCTGCCACTGCACAGGAGATTAAAAAAGCTTACAGGGATATGGCTAAGAAGTGGCATCGATGTCAATAAAAGCCCTGACGCTCAGAACAAGTTTGTTGAGATAACAGAGGCATATGAAATACTGATGAACCCAACTACAAGACAACAGTATGACGGCATGAGAAACAGCGGTTCTCAAGGCCATGGAAACAGTCAGTCTTATGGAGGATCAAGGGAAGCAAGGGAGTCAGATTTTAACAGGGCTAGAGAATCTGCAAGACAAAGGGGTAGAGAATATTCTTCTATATCGCTGGATGAGCTTTTTGAGACGATTTTTAGAGGAGCTGTGGATTTAGGGAAGACAACCATTATGGGGGAGAAAGATTATACTGATAGTCTCACTTTAGGTGGTAAACTTAAGATAGGGTTAAAAGGATGGTTTGCTGTACTTTTGTTGATAATAACTTTTACTGGGATTTTAGCACCTATAACCATACCCTTATTACTTAAGATGGTGATGATATCTAAGGGGAAAGTTGTGGGGTTAGTTCCTATTTTAGCTGGTATGGTGTTATATATTCCCTTTATGGCAATGTTTGTGCTATTTGTGGGGTACTCTTTAGATATTCTTTATTTATATGAGTCCCAGTACGTAACCTATATGGTAGTACTATTGGTTATAGCTGCTGTTTTTTTAACTATGGCCTACAAAAGTAGCTATAGTTTTAAGGGTAGAAGTGCTAAAGGAGCATGGTCAGATAGAGGTTTGCAAAATATGGCTGTTTCTAAAAAAATTGGTATTGCTAGTATTTTTGTTATGCTTTACCTAATAGTGCATTGGCTAGGAAGTAGTTTAGATTCAGATATTATATTTAGATTTAATACCGTAATAATATTTTTAGCTGGTGTGACCCTTGGTCCATTGTTTGGTTTAGTCACTGGGTTGTTCTGTTTTGTGGTACTAAACTTTAATCTGGACTATTTTTTCTTTAGCTTTTATATAAGTAATGCTGTAAGGGTAAGCGTTATAGGATTATTTGGAGGGCTTATCACCTTGGATAATACCTTTGATATATTTAACAAGGAAGTTAATCAAAGACATTTAATGAAAATATTTATCTATATATTTCTTAGCATCATAGCAGATGTTGCCATTGTATATATAAGTTATAATATTTATTATTCTGGCTACTGGGATATAGGTGCACAAACATTAAAGTTTGTGTTTAGAGATTTGATATTTTTAACTATTGTAACCTTACCAATTATTAAGGCAGTGAGAAAGTGGAGTAAGAAATAGTGTGTTTTTAACTAAAAAAGGATATTAGCAGATGCAGCAATTATTATTATAGGTATGAGACTATTCGGATGATATAGGAGGTAACGCCGGGGATGCAAAGGATTTATGGAAAAACCAATAGGTTAAAGCAGTACTTGAAAGTTTTTACTATAGTTATGGTTTGTGTAGGATTACTTTCTTTTGTCATGGTACAGGCCCTTATTAAAAGTTCTGCAATTTCCGATTCTGATGAACAGATTGATTACATGGTTATTCTAGGTGCTGGTTTGTGGGATTCGCAACCTTCACCAACTCTACTGAGGCGATTAGAAAAGGGAATAGAGTATTTAAAGAATCACCCTGAATCTAAAGTGATTGTCTCTGGAGGACTAGGGGCAAATGAAGAGGTAACAGAGGCAGAAGCAATGGCTGTTTTCTTAACTTCTAAAGGGATAGATGAAGACAGGATTATCAAAGAGGATAGGGCAACAAACAGTTTTGAGAACTTGACATTCACTAAGGAAATACTAGATGCTTTAACTGAAGGGCAAGGGGTAAGTGATATTATGATTGTCACAAGTGATTTTCACCTATTTAGGTCAAAGATGTTGGCTAAAAGAGTGGGTTTTTCACCCTATGGGCTAGCAGCTGAGACACCAAGTAGCATAACAGTAAAGTATGCTATCCGGGAGTATTTTGCTATTATTAAATCATTTATATTTGACAGATAAAACTAAACATCACTCAATTATAGTTGAGTGATGTTTAGTTTATTTTATAAGCTCTTTTAGTATCTCCATATGTCTTTGGGCGATGGATTTATACCCTTCTGCGCTAGGATGCAACATGTCCATGGATATTAGACCTGGATTATACTTGAATAGGTCAAAGGTTGGTACAAAAACCATCTGGTTTCTGCCCTCTACGGCCCTTAGAGTCTCAAAGTTCCACTGGTGTAAAAGTTCTACTGTTGCTTCATCAGTGAAGTCTGGGAAAGGGTTATAGAGCCCTAATTTTGCTACAGGGGCTTTTGGGTTATGTTCTCTAATTATCTGAAGGATTTCCTCAAGGTTTTTTAGGTAGCTATCTTTAGTCTCCATAAAGTCCACGGGAGATACGGTTTGAAAAACAGGTAATGTTCTCATATCGTTTCCGCCTATGGAGAGTAGGATTATATCAGCTTCTAAGATGGCAGTTTGAACTATCTCTTTTTTTACCAGTTCAACAAGCTCCGTGGAAACCATGCCGTCAATGCCTAGGTTTTCATATTCCACAACACCCACTATTTCACCTAATAGTTGATTAAAGTACCCACTGTATCCCATACCCATTTCATCACCTGTGCCTTTAGCTAAAGAATCACCTAGGGCAAGGACACGAAAGGTACTGGGGGCTCCAGCTAAAGGTTCTTCTTCATTTACCTCATCTTCTATGATTTGGCTTATGGGCTCTGGTTCATTGTAGGTTATCCAAAAGGCCCATCCAAAGCCTACTATATATACTAGGGTTGAAAATACAGTCACTGCCATCAGTCCATATATTATTTTTCTTAACATTTTATCCCCCCCTTTAGACTAACACATCTTGTTTAGTAAAGATTACAAAGCTTAGGACAAAGGAAACCAAGGTCCAAATGGCCAAGATTGCCACAGAGAAAGCCAGTGTCATTCCTTCGATGGGCTGCATGGCACCAGATAGATAATCAGGTAGCTTCATGTTGACCATGAAGAGGTACTTCACTATGGCCCAGTCTGATGCAAAGAAACCTAGGAAAGTGCCCCCTACTAGAAGTGACATCATGACACCCATGGCAACAGCAGAACTTTTTACAATAACAGACACTAAGAAAGTTATTGTGGCTATGGAGATAGCCACAAACCAGCTAAGTCCATATACCATTATTAGATACTGCCACTGGGGGATGTTTTGTACAAAGGATGTATCTAGGCTTCCTTCAATTATTTTAAAGCCTGTGGTTATAGGCATTGTAAAGCCGTTGAAACCAAAGTAGTATGTGGACACAACTATGGAGAGTATCCCCGTTGCCACAACAACTATTGTTGTCATGATAAGTAGTGCCATGTATTTACTCATCAATACTTTCCACCTAGGAACTGGAGTCGTCAGTAATAGCTTTACAGACCCTTCAGTAAATTCCACAGAAACCATATCACAGGCTAGGATGATTATCAAAAGGGGGAGGAAAAGTGATACTAAGTTCTCCATGTATGTTTTTGTAAAGCCTGCTGCGCTAGGGGTGAAGGGGTTAATTCCCCGTTCTAGGTAATACTCCAGTTGTTCAACTTGTACCGCCAGTGTGGCTCTTCTTTGCTCAGGAATATATGGATTATCTAGCTGCCTTTTAATGTCTGATATTTGCTGACCTAATAAGGTCATCTGATCTATTTCTTGATTTTCTCCTAAACGTCTAGTAATACGATGTTCCATTCTATCGGCTCTGTATTGCTCTCCATAGCCAAATAGTACTGTAAGTATAGCTAATATAGCTAAAACTACCCAAAGTCTTTTTCTAAGAAGTGTTTTCTTAAGCTCATTTTCTACTAACCTAAACAATCTGATCACCTCGAGTCAACTCTAAGAATAAATCTTCTAAGGATTTTTGTTTCTTTTCAATTGTTTGTACCCCTACTCCAGCTTCAAATAAGGCAGCATTAATTTCCTCTATTAACTCTTCGTTAACATATCCTACTAAACCATTGTTTACTATCTCAATGGGGACACCTGTAAGCCCTTCTATTATTTCTTTTCCTTTTTGCATATCCCTTACTTGCCAGATAATTTTTTCCTCTTCTGCCACAAGGGCTTCAATGTTGTCAGTCCTTACAATTTTTCCTTGGCTGATGATGGCAACCCTATCACACATTAACTGAACTTCACCCAATAAGTGGCTTGAAACAAACACTGCCATGCCTTCTTCATGGGCCAGATTTTTTATAAGCTCTCTAAATTCATTTATCCCTGCAGGGTCTAGACCGTTTGTGGGCTCATCTAGTATCAAAAGCTGTGGTTTAGCCAAAAGGGCTTGGGCAAGGCCTAGCCTTTGTTTCATTCCTAAAGAATAAGTATTGACTTTGTGATTTATCCTGTTGCCCAAACCAACAAGGTCAATTACTTCAAGGTATCGGCTATGGGGAATATGGCCCTTCATAACTCCAAAATGTTTAAGATTATCCATACCTGTCATAAAACCATATAGCTCTGGGTTTTCTACTATGCATCCCACATGACTCATGGCCTTTGTAAAGTCTTTTGTCAAGTTGTTACCACATATCCTTATATCTCCTGTGGTGGGTCTAATAAGACCTACAATCATCCTAATGGTAGTTGTTTTACCAGCACCATTAGGTCCTAAAAAACCAAATACTTCGCCTTTGCTTACACTAAAGGATATATCCTGTACTATTGTCTTCTTTTTGATTTTTTTGCTTACACCATTTAAAGCCAAAACTACTTCATTCATAGTTACACCTCCAGTTAACTGTTATATTATATCAAAAAATAATGACAGTTATTTATAGTTGGAAAAAAATACTAGTATATTGGTAATAGATATAGTAATTGACAAAAGATACTAAGAAAATTATAATTAGATTAACCGATGGAAACTAATAAAACCATTTAAGTTTCCAGAGTTTAGATTTGGCATTAGTTTTTTTTGACGTTAATACTATGTGTGGTTTCTAAATACCACTGGGAGGAACGAAAAAATGAGGGATTATTTACTTATTGCAAATAATAAGGTGTTTTTTATTTGTGGGGCTATTTTGGTATTATTTATTACTTTTCAATCTCTTGTTTATTTGAGACTTGCATTTAAAGAAGGTAAGAGGATTGGTTTAACAAAGGAAAAGATGATAAAAGCTTTTCGAACAGGAGTTATATCAACCATAGTACCTACTTTAGCTGTGATAGTGGCATTGATTACTATGACACCTATTTTAGGAATCCCCATTCCATGGATGAGACTTTCAATTATTGGGTCTGCTCCATATGAAATCATGGCTGCAGGTGTTGGGGCTAAATCCATGGGTATAGATACCTTAGGGGGAGCCGAATATACAGCAGAAGTTTTCGCTTCATCCATATGGATTATGTGTGTTGGGTCCATATGGGCTGTGTTGATAGTAACCTTTTTATTAAAGAAAATAAAGGTTAGATATTCTAGAAATGTGGAAACAGATACAAGATGGAGGACTACCTTAATGAATGCAGCCTTTTTAGGAGTGTTTGCAATTTTTATGGCAGACCCCATAACTACAGGAGGTTTACCCTTAGGTACAATGTTGTCTGGTGCTAGTATTATGACATTTTTTGCTCTTTTAATAATAAGGTATAAACAGAAGTGGTTAAAGGAATTTGCCCTAGCTTTTAGTATGGTAGGGGCTATGCTATTTAGCATCTTATTTACAAATTTTTTTAAATTATAGGAATCTATATATCTACTAGATTAGGATGTAGGTTTAGGAGAGATTTAGTTAAAGGAGCACCTAATGTGCTACTTTAGGAGGGGCCAAAAGATGAATATATCAACAAATAACAAAATACAACTAGTAGAAAGTGAATATGATAAGAAGGTACATCTTATAGGTAGGGTTACCTTAGTAGCTGGACTTTTACTTTCTTTTTTGCCACCAATTATTCTTTGGTTAGTCTATGGCATTGTACCTCCGCTGAATAATTTGATAAACGGTATTATCAGTATCTCATCGGTTATGATAGCCGTTTCAATTGTGGAAGTATTGACCTTTTCGCCCATACTGGGTTCATCTGCCATGTACATGTCCTATCTCACAGGAAATATTACAAACATGAAAATTCCTTGTGCTGCCATCAGCATGGAAGTTGCAGAGGTTGAGCCATCTACCCAAGAGGGGGATATTATTTCTACCATAGCCATTTCGGGGTCTGTTATTGCCAGTCAAATTATCATTCTTATAGGTGTGATCATGATTGTACCTATGGCTGCAAGGTTGGATAATCCGTCGATTCAGCCAGCCTTTGAACAGATTTTACCAGCACTTTTTGGTTCCATAGGAGCCTACTATATTTTAAAGGAGTGGAAGCTTGCTGTAGCCCCAATAATAGTAGCAGTTTTGCTATCTTTCATTCCAGGTATTCAAATTGCTATCACTGTACCCATTTGTGTGGGGGTATCGGTTCTAGCTGCAAAGTATTTATACAAAAAAAATATGCTAAGTTCTCAGTAGTAATGGATTAAAGGTTTTGAGGGGGGAGAATTATGTTTTTAAGATTTGCGTTTTTAAGAGCTTTTTTACATGTGCTAGGTTTTTTTTTAGGGGATAGGTATAATTATTCAAAACAGATCGAGGGTAATTTTAAATATATGGATACAGGGGAAAAAGTTTGGTGGGGATATAAATCAGTTGTTCGGCAAATAGAAAAAGCAGAAAAAGGTAAAGGAATTGAGGAGTATTTTGCAAATCAAGATTTAAGGTTTTACACAGGGGAAGAATTTGTCCCTAAAAACAGGGTGTTTATAACAGCTGGAGGAGATTTAAGTGCTTCTGAGATGATATTCCCTGAAAATACTGGGGATTTATGGGAAGATATTTTGGAATTTTACTTTAGTGGAGACATTGTGTGCGCAAACCTTGAAGCACCTGTTGTGCCTACAAAACCACCAGTGGGTGTGCCTGGTATGTGTTTAACTGCTCCAATGATCAACACATCGGAAAAAATGTTTGACAGATTTATATATGGTGGAAGGGGAGTAAACTTTTTTGCCACTGCCAATAACCATAGTTTAGATCAAGGGGAACAGGGGCTTTTGGATACATTGGATTTCCTTGACGCGAGGGGATATCCCCACGTGGGAACAGCCAGGACACAAGAGGAACAAGATGATATACCCATAGTAGAGAAAAATGGTATAAAGACAGCTTTTATCTCTTATACCTATTCATTAAACGGACTTGATCCCATAGTAGGCAAAGAGTATATGACAAATGTGATTCGCTTGAATAAGCCTGATGAAGACCTTTCACTTATTCAAAGGCATGTTAAAATAGCTAGGGAAAAGGATGCCCACATAGTTGTGGCTATGCTTCACTGGAGTTTAGAGTTTGAAACATACCCCATCGAAAATGTTATAAAAATGGGGCACAGGGTTATGGAATGTGGAGTTGATGTAATTTTAGGTGGGCATCCCCATGTTGCTCAACCCATGGAGAAATACAGATTTTATGATCCCATCCAACAACGAGAAAAAGAAGGATTGATTATATACTCCCTAGGTGAGTTAGTTTCCCTTAATCTTTTTAGTAAAAACTCACGGCTTGCAATGGTAGTAAAAATTGAACTAACTGAAGGGGTACAAAGGGGTAATACCCTTGTAAAAATAACAGATTTAAAGGTATTGCCCATTTATATACATTATAAGGAGTTAGGCAAGGGTAAAAGCCAATACAAGATTTTAGACCTCATGAAAACATTGAGGAATCTTGAACAAGATAGAAATCCCCATGGATTTAGTGAGGGAGAAATTAAGGAGTTAAGAAGATTAAAGAGATTGTTTTTTGAGAAGATACTGCCCAAACATAGCTGTGGGTTAGTGGGCAATGGTAGTTTAGAAGGGGAACTCCTATGTATAGTTTAAATAAATGAGGTGGTTTAGATGAAGGATAGAATAATAGAGTCATGTGCTAAGTACATCAATATATACGGTGTTAAAAGATTTACTGTTGATGATATTGCAAAGGATTTGGGTATCAGCAAGAGAACAATTTATAAGTACTATGACAGTAAAGATGAGATTGTAAGTGAGTTCATAAATACTAGCATAGAAGACAATATTAACAGTACATTAGAAGCCGTGGAAAAGGAAGAGAGTATTCTCGGGAAGATTAACGCAGCCTTAGTATCCCATCATAAGTATGAGATACCCCTAGAAATACTGGAAGGTATTGAAAAATACTATCCCAAGGACTGGGAAAAGATTGAGGGACAGAGAAGTTTTAAGATTGACCTTGTGAGAAATCTAATAAGGGAAGGTATTGATGTAGGTGTACTGAGAAGTGACATTAACACCGAGGTTTTGAGCCTTATACTTGATAAAACAACAAGAGCTATTTTTGAATATAACTTCCTGGTGGAAAGCAATCTCAATATAAATACCGCAGTGACAGAAATAAAGAAGATATTGCTATATGGAATTTTAGCAGAAGAAAAGTAGTTTGTATGATAAAATGCACCTTGCTTTTTAAGCAAGGTGCATTTTGTGTGTAGTCTTTTTCTTATATGTAAGAGGATTTTTTACTAAGAATGTAGAATTAGTCTTATAGTATAAAAGAGAATGTTTAAAGGATAGGTGATATAGATGAATTCCATAGGTGTAAAGATTAAAGAAGCAAGGCTTGAGGCTAAGTTGACAGAAAAGCAATTGGCTAGAAAGTGTGGTGTGGCTGAGAGTTTCATAATCCAAGTTGAGTCAGGTAGAAAGGTTATAAATGAAAAAATCGCCGAGAATATCCTCAGTAAATTAGGTAAGAAGTTAGAACCTATAATCCAAGAAGATTTAAGTGAGGATAAAGCTAAACCAAAACAAACTAAGGTTCATGCTAAACCCCAAGAGCAATTTAACCCAGTAGAACCCACTGGGCAGTGGGCAGATGCCTTGGCAAATGTTATAAAAAAATTCCCTATATATGAAGTTGATACAAACAAAGTGGTAGGAAATAAAGACCTGCCAGTCCTTGATAAAAAAGTAGAAGGATACCGATGGGATAAAGTAATGTTTGTAAAAATAACAGATGATGACCTCGGTGAGTTAAGAATTCATAAAAACGATACTGTTATGGTCAACATAACCAATGATATTCAGAACAATGGTATATATCTGGTGGAACTCAACAACAAAAGGTTAATAAGAAGAATAACTAAAGAATCAAGTAAAGTGACTATGACAAGAGGTTTAAAAGATGTTGAGCCCATTAGTACTCAAATGGATAAGATTAAGTTAGTTGGAAAATGTGTTAAGGTAGAGTTTCAGTTGTAGCATGAACATAAAAGCCTTTAAGCCTCAAACGTATTTATACGCTGGGTTTTTGGGCTTTTTTTTAGTTATATAGGTGGGGCGCTGAAGTTAATAAAATGTTCGCTGAAAAGAATTGATTAGTAAGCCAAAAAATGGAAACATATATCTGACAACAATGTTTGTCATTTTTTAAGGTAATGACAAAGTCATTTTTTAATTAGCATATTAAAAGAAGGGTAAAGAACAAGAAATATAACAAAGTTCTTGTTTTTATTTTAATGGGGAGGGAAGTTAATTGATAAAGGTTGAGAAAGTTAACAAGAAGTTTTATGACAAGAAAAATGGTGATTTTTATGCTTTAGATGACATCAACTTTAATGTGGAGCAAGGTGAAATTTTTGGATTGCTAGGGCCTAATGGTGCAGGTAAAACCACCATGCTCCGGATTATGGCTACAATTATGGGACAGACAGAGGGAACAGTTACTGTTAATGGGTATGATACCGTAAAAAATCCTGAGGAAGTAAAAAAGTCTATAGGTTTTTTATCTGGCAATACAAAACTGTATAAGAAATTAACCCCTGTGGAAACCGAGGGCACTGAAAAAGTCCCTTCAAAGCGAAAAAAGGCATAATTCCTTAAACACTAAGGTAATTATGCTTTTTTTGCTGTATAATTGAAGTATCAATTAAGAATTGGGTGGGTGCTATGATACAAAATCAACAGTCAATGATTTTAAGTCCATATATGGAGATATATAATTTGGTCGTTCCAAAGGAAAATTTACTCCGTAGAATTAATGATCTGGTCGACTTCTCTTTTGTTTATGGTGAGCTTAAAGATAAATATTGCCATAATAACGGTAGAAATGCTATCGATCCCATTCGCATGTTTAAGTATTTATTACTAAAAACGATTTATGACTTGTCGGATGTAGATGTGGTGGAACGCTCAAAATATGACATGTCCTTTAAGTATTTTCTAAATATGGCTCCTGAAGAGTCGGTGATAGAGCCAAGTTCTCTTACGAAATTTCGAAAACTACGCTTAGAAAATATAAACTTATTGGATATGCTTATCAATAAAACTGTTGAAATAGCCATTGAAAAGGAAATCATCAAAAGTAAATCCATTATCGTGGATGCCACCCACACAAGAGCGCGCTACAATCAAAAATCCCCCAGAGAAATTCTGATGGATCGGTCTAAAAAGCTGAGAAAAGTTATTTATCAGATAGATGAAACTATGAAGGATAAATTTCCTACCAAAAACACAACAGATGCCTTAGAAGCTGAAATAGACTATTGCCACAAGCTTATTGAGGTGGTTGAAAAGGAAGATGCTTTTGCTCAATATCCAAAAGTAAAGGAACAATTGAACCTTTTAAAAGAATCAGTTGCTGATGATATTGAACACTTACAAATATCTCAGGATCAAGATGCAAGAATAGGTCATAAAAGTGCCGATACATCATTTTTTGGTTACAAAACCCATATTGCCATAAGCGAAGAAAGAATTATTACAGCTGCAACAGTTACAACCGGAGAAAAAAATGATGGGAAACAATTAGAAACACTGATAGAAAAAAGTGTAAAAGCTGGGATGAAAGTTGAAACTGTTATCGGTGATGCTGCATATTCTGAAAAAGGCAACATTGAATATACAAAAGAGAAAAAAATAAAATTAGTCGCCAAATTAAACCCATCTGTAACACAAGGTTTCCGAAAAAAAGAAGATGAATTCGATTTTAATAAAGATGCTGGAATGTATATATGTAAGGCTGGCCATATGGCTATACGTAAAGCTCGCCAAGGGAAGAAAAAATTTTCCACTAATCAAACAGACACATACTATTTTGATATAGAAAAGTGTAAGGTATGCCATTTAAAAGAAGGGTGCTATAAATCTGGAGCTAAAAGTAAGACCTATTCCGTAAGCATCAAATCTGACGAACATACCGAACAGGCGAAATTCCAAGAAAGTGATTACTTTAAAGAAAAATCTAAAGAGCGCTATAAAATAGAAGCAAAAAATAGTGAATTAAAACATAGACACGGGTATGATGTTTCAAAATCCTCGGGTCTAATTGGCATGGAGATGCAGGGAGCTATGTCAATATTTACGGTAAACCTAAAAAGAATTTTAAAAATAATGGATTAAGAATAAGCGAAATAAAAAATGGCATAATCATTAAAAAACGACTCTAGATTCAAATTTTGAATAGAGAGTCGTTTTTTTTTAGTACAAGTTATTCTGTTTAAATGAAATACATAAGATTTTCAGTGCCCTCGTGGAAACCATGCGCTTTTTTGGAGGCTTTTATGGTATAGATAAGAAGACTATGGATAGTCGTATAGAAGAGATTGTTCAAAGTCTTAACATGGGCGACTTTAAACATAGGATTATTGAAAAACTTTCAACAGGGCAGGTGCAAAAAACCTCTATTGCTAGATGTATGATCCATGATCCTAAAATATATATCCTAGATGAGCCAACACTGGGGCTAGATATACTTACGAGCCGTACAATTATTGATTTTATTAAAAACGAGAAGAAAAAAGGAAAGACTATAATTTTTTCCACCCACTATATGGAGGAGGCAGATAGCCTTTGTGATCGTATAGGCCTTATACACAATGGAAAGCTGATTCAATCAGGTACAATAGATCAGTTAAAAGAAGCAACAAACAAGACAAATATTCGGGATATTTTCCTATATTATATTGACAAGGGAGAATGGACCCATGAAGAAAATTAATCTAATTTTTAAAAAGGAGATAAAAGCAACCATACGAGATAAAAAAGCCTTGCTAACTATATTGCTACCCATACTTATTTACCCTGTGTTATTGATATTATTTTTTGGATTTACACAAATTACTCAATCAAGCTTTGAAGAGGCCACAAGCTTAGTGGCTGTCTTCGACGATACCCCAGAGGACTTTGTGGCAAGGCTTGAACAAGATCCTAAAATTCATTTGTTTATAATAACCCAAGAAACAACAGATGAACAGCTAAAACAACAAGACGTTAATGCCAAGCTAACTTTCGATGAAGAACACAATACCTACATAGTGTCTTATTACTCCACAAACGACTCCAGTAATCAAGCATTAAATCGCATACAAAGAAATTTTAGGCAGTATCAAGAGGAATACAAAGATGGCATTTTAAAAGAAGCTGACATACTAGATGAGTTTGAAAGCATTGTTAGTATCCAAGAGGAGGAGATATCTGGGGATATAGGCGGAAGAATTGTAGCTATGGTGCTAGGGTTAATACTGCCCCTTATTATTGTGCTTTACGGTGTTGTTGGAACTTACACAATTTCATCTGATTTAAGTGCTGGAGAAAAAGAAAGAGAGACTTTAGAGACCATTTTCTCCGTACCAATTAAGCGCTTCGAAATAATTATTGGAAAGTTATTAGCCTGTGTAACTGTGGGGTTGCTTAGCGGTTTGGTTAACATTTTGGCTATGTTTCCATTAGTTTACGCCATTTCTTCAAGTATACCTGAGCTAAGTATCAGCATCTCTTTTCCCCTGTTTTTATATCTATTCATTATGTTAATCCCAATAATGATTTTGACCAGTGCTGCATTTATTGGGTTAGGTATGTTTTCTAAAACCTACCAAGAATCTCAGTCTTACGGATCAATACTTTTTATTGTCTTTATGGCCCTAAGTTATATTCCACTAATACCAAATATTGAACTCACCCCTGTGACTGTTCTTATACCCATCACCAATGCCATGTTACTAATGAAAGAAGCCTTTTTAGGTAGTTATTCATTGATAAACACTTTTATGGCTTTGGGTATCAATTTAGGTATATCCTTAATTGCTGTAGTGGGGATGAACAAACTATTTCAATCAGACTGGGTTATTTTTGGAGGTGGTAACTAATGAATCTAGGTATTATGTTACATATCATAAAAAAAGAGACTATGGCACTTTTGAGAAACAAAAAAGTACTTGTGGGTATATTTGCCCCAATTGTTATCTTGCCAATTATCTTTTATGGGTATCTGGAGATCACTAAAGTTACATCTCGGGAGACAGAGATTAGTAAAAGTGGTATATATCTAGAAGGTGACTTACCCACTTTTATAAACAGTGCACTACTTCAAGATGATAGATTTGAGGTTTTAACACAAAAGGATAATGCAGACTTGGTACTGGAATACGCCCTCGAGGGAAGCAAACACCAGTTTATATTGAAATACGATTTTGGTCGCAATGCTTCCATGAGAGCAGGAGAAAGGATCGCACCCATCTTGTTGGATTTTAAAGAGGCACAGCAAGCTGCTCTCCTTGAAAGTGAAGGATTAGACTTTGCTCACATATATCCAACACAGCTGGAATATGAAGATTTAGCCACAGAAAAAGAGGTGGCTGGTTACTCCATGGGTAACATAATGCCACTTATTATAACACTATACGCCATGATTTCAGTGCTATCCTTTGCCATGGAGCTGTCAACTACTGAGAAGGAGACAGGTACCTTAGAAACAATTTTTTCGGTACCAATTAAAAAATCTGAGTTAGTCACAGCAAAGCTTTTAGCATGCGTCCTCTTTGGCATAGCAGCCTTGACTATAAATTTAGGTGTGATTTTGCTTCTTTTACCTAAGGTTATGGATGTCAGTAGTTTTGGTTTGAATATGGGTTTTTCTACATTTATGGCCCTAGTAATAAATATCATTCCCCTTACTTTTATGGGAGCAGCACTTAGTTTGGGTATTGGCATGTTTGCAAACAGTTATAAAGAGTCCAATGCTTACATGACTCCCCTCATATTTGTTTTTATGTTACCTGCATATCTGGCAAGCACACCAGGTTTAGAGCTTAACTTAGGCTTTAGTTTAGTACCCATCGTAAATACAACGCTATTGATTAAATCTGTTTTTATGGGTCAATTGAACATGGCTTTATTCAGTGCAACCTTAGTTACAAATACATTGTTTTCTATAATGGGATTGGTTTTCATGTTTAAAGTCTTTGGCACTGAAAATATTTTATTTGGAAACCAAAAGGGTTTTTCTTTTGCCGTAAAAAGAAGCTCTATAAAAAAATCCACTTTTATACAATTAGAAGATGTGTATCTGAGCTTGGCAGTTATAACTGTGTTGTATATTTACGCCAGCGTTATACTACCTGGCCATATGGGAATATTTGAAAACCTAGTTTTTAACCAATATGTTTTTTTCGCAATGTTACCTATTGGTATAATTTGGTACTTAAAAGCTTCCCATAAAGAAAGTTTAGGTCTTAGGGCTCCATCAGCTATGGGATCTTTTGGAGGGGTATGGATTTGGCTTTCTGCTTTTTCCTTATCGTTGATTTATCAAATAATCATCACCCCTTATATAGATTTTGTTCCTACTTTAGTGGAGCTAGAAGGCCAGTTGGAGGCACTGTCACCCTATACTAAATTCTTTTTGATAGCTCTAACCCCTGGGATATGCGAAGAAATATTATTTAGAGGTTTTGCTTTAAGACCTTTAGAAAAGAGGTTAGGTGCAAAGTGGGCTGTAATCATTACTGCCATAGCTTTTTCCCTTATTCATTTAGATGTAGTACGCTTAATCCCAACTTTCCTTTTGGGGATAGCCTTTGGTTACGTGGCAGTGAAAACAAAATCAATTTATCCACCCATTGTTTTACATGTGCTTAATAACAGTGTAGCAATATTTCTACCAGAGGGAACTCCAATATCCTATGCAGTACTAGTTCCATTGTTTATTGTATCCTTAGCGTTAGGACTAGGAATATACAAGAAATTAGATAATGTAGATAACATTAAGAGTAGTTTTTAAAAGATTAGTGATGGCAGTTAGCAGACATTTAGTTAGGTGTAAGCAGTCAGCAGTCAGCAGTCAGGAAAATCAAAATACGGTAAGCTAGTTGTTAAATGTCATTGGAATTATACCACGGAGGAAAATCTGATTTTGAAGGGATTATCTCACAAAACTGCGGGTTTTGTGGGATTTTTTCTTTGTTAAAACATTGTTGAAGGTAATCATGTATGGAATTTCACGGTTAAAACATTTCAGTTGAAGATGGTGTCCGAAGGTTTAATGATTCGATTTGTAGGGGATGTAGTGATAGGGAATTTTGTGTGGTGAAAATGGTGTCAGTATGTTTTAGTGATTTTGAATTTTAGTGGAGTTAGTGATGGGAATTTTAGTGTAGTTAGTGGCAACTTTTTCTAATATGACCCCATTTACATTACTCTTGGTGCCAAATGGTGGGTTTTGTTGGTGAAGATGGTGTCCGATGGTTTTTAAGTTTTTAATAAAATAAAAATATATATTGACATAAATAAAATAATTGTGTAACATGATGATTATATCAAGAGCCGAAGATAGGAAAAGTAAGTTTAGCTATGGCTTCAGCGAGCGGACACAGAGTGGAAGGTCCGCAGTCTAACTTAACTGAAACGCAACCTGGAGGCTGTCTTAAGAAACTAAGTATTAAGACACGGCAATCCCCGTTATAGGATACGAGTGGCTAGCCTATTTAGGCTAGTAATTAGAGTGGTACCGCGGATAATATATCCGTCTCTTTTGTTAAAGAAAGAGGCGGATTTTCTTATTTTTATAAAAAAATTTATTAACTTTGTCCTTGCTTTTGGCCGAAGCAAGGAGTTTTAAAAAATCAATGCATTGTACTGATCAGTAAATATTTAAAATATTAAACAATAAAATTAAAAAGGAGAAGAAGCAAGTGAGAGCAGACGTAACATTAAAAAAACAATCTAAACAAAAAATACAGCCTAAGAATTTTTTGAAATTTATCATACCATCAATTTTAGGTATAATGCTTTTTATGACACCCATTTTAAGTCAAGGTGAGTGGACTATACCTATCGCTATGATGACAAATTCTCTGATGGATTTATTAGGGGATTATTTACCCATTTTAGTAACTATGACAGTAGTAGTTTCATCTTTAGCTAGTTTAACCTTTAAATTAAGTAAAGGAAGATTCTTAAATCACAGTAAGTTTTTGAGAGATTTGCTTGATGTATCATATATGTGGTTAGCTATTAGGGTTTTAGGTGGTATTTTTGCACTTATTACTATTTTAGAAATTGGCCCAGAAGCCATATGGTCAGATTATACAGGTGGTCTACTACTTTACGAACTTATGCCCATATTGTTCACTGTATTTATTTTTGCAGGTTTATTTATACCCCTGCTATTGGATTTTGGATTACTAGAATTTGTTGGTAGTATCTTAAAGAAGGTTATGCGCCCTATTTTTACTCTGCCTGGGAGAGCTTCAATAGATTGTATCGCTTCTTGGTTAGGGGATGGAACAATAGGGGTTGTTCTTACTTCCAAGCAATATGAAGATGGATACTATAGCCAAAGGGAAGCTGCAGTTATCGGAACTACTTTCTCTGTTGTGTCAATAACATTTTGCTGGGTTATAATATCCCAGGTAAATCTATCACACATGTTTTTACCCTTTTATTTGACAGTTCTAGTGTCGGGAATTATTGCAGCCATTGTGCTACCTAGGATACCACCTTTATCTAAGAAAAAAGATGAATTCTATGTGGAAGGGGAGAATAACTCCACAGAGACTATTCCTGAGGGATATAATGGTTTTACATGGGGATTTGCCCAGGCAACTGAAAAAGCAAGCAAAACAGAGGAAGCTAGTTTTTATATTAAAAAAGGGATTAACAACGTTTTAGATATGTGGCTAGGGGTACTTCCAATTGTTATGGCACTGGGAACAATAACCTTAATTGTTGCTGAATTTACTTCTGTTTTTTCAGTGTTGGGTATGCCATTTATACCACTATTAAGATTGTTAAACATCCCAGAAGCAGTGGAAGCTTCTGAGACTTTAGTTATAGGTTTTGCTGATATGTTTTTGCCTGCGATTATTGGAAGTAGAATAGAGTCTGAGCTTACAAGGTTTGTTATAGCTTGTGTGTCAGTAACACAACTTATTTACATGTCAGAAGTAGGTGGAGTTATCATAGGATCAAAGATCCCTGTAAGTTTCAAGGAGCTATTTATCATCTTTATCCAAAGAACGTTGATTACTTTACCAATAATTGCCCTGATTGCACATATGTTGTTCTAACTTAAAAGACCTCGCAATGAGGTCTTTTGTTTTTAAACTAAGCCAAAAGAATACAAAACCTCCTCACACTAACTTTCACTAAAATGCTCCACACTATATAAAAAAAAGTAATAAAGACCTCCTTCTATAACTCTTGGTGTCAATTGGTGAATGGTTTGTTGGTGCAAATGGTGTCCAAAGGCTGATCTCTAAAGTCTTTAAAATCAGTGGAAATCAGTGAAAATCCGTGGCAAAGACTTTGATTTAGCCCTTAACTATTAGCCTTTAGAGATCATTAGATCATATAGATCTGTGGCTAAGCTTTTGCCTTTTCTTCTAGCTTTTGACTTTTAGATTAATATAGACCATGTTAGATCAGTGGCAACAAAACAGGTCTTTTTTTAAATTAGTCACGGGCCATATACTGCCAAGATATTTTTACCACGGCCTAAAGAAGCTACTAATTCTGTCCTGCACGGAAGGGCTTGCTCTTTATAAAAAATTAGTAATAAAGACCTAACTTCCATAACTTTTGGTGTCAATTGGTGAATGGTTTGTTGGTGAACATGGTGTCCAAAGGTTTCTAAAATCCTTAAAATCTGTGACTAAGAATTGACCTTATTCATTTAAAAGCAGGAAAATTAATTAGAGTGTCGAATAAAATAACCTTAGGTAAAGACCAAAAATTTTTATAAGGAAGTGGAATTGTTGTTTAATCAGTATTGGATAGAGATATTTTTGGCTGTTGTACTATTGCTTTCTATAGTTACTAAAAATAGAGCCATGGCCATAGCTACTGCAATCATTCTTGTGTTGAAGTTACTAAAGGCAGACAGACCTATAGATTATATTGCAAAAAACGGCATTAATTGGGGAATTATACTTATTACCATGGGTTTTTTAGCTCCTTTGGTAATGGGGAGATATTCAATGGATGAAATAAAGTCTGTTTTCTTTAAGGCTGACGGGGTTGTTGGTTTCTTTGCAGGCATATCTGTTGCCCTTCTTGGAGCAAAGGGTATAGAGATAGGTCCAATAAATACCAACCTTACACTAGGTGTTATAGTTGGAACATTTGTAGCAGTGGCATTTTTTAAAGGTACCCCTGTTGGACCGTTAATAGGTTCTGGGATAGGATATGTATTTTTAATTCTATTGACTAAGATTGGTATTATTTAGGAATAAGAGCTAACACTCTGTGACTAAGGTCACTGAGTGTTTTTTTATACAATGATACAATGTTAATATGATAATCATTTTCAGTGGAAACCAAATATAAGATATAAAAATAAAAAGTTTGTTAAGGAGGAGATAGTGATGAAGAGAGACTTAAACTATATAACAATAGATGGGAGAGGGGAGCACGACTCCTTTAGGGATTGTGTTACGAAAGCTATTGAGAATCTTAAGGATGGGGAGGGAATTCACGTCATTAAGGACTTTGAGCCATTCCCCATGTATAAGATGATGGAAAGCAAGGGATTTGACAAATATGTGGAAAAAATCAGTGATACAGAGTATCATGGGTACTTTTTCCCCACGGAGAAATTAGATGTTATAAAGATGGGTGAGTTTCTAAAGCTAGACAGTACTAAGATATCTAAGATTGTCCAGATAAAGCTAGACTTCTTGCGAGGTACTACTACTCTGAAGGAAGCTAAGGAAAAGATGAATTCATCCTTTGACGAGATTACAGCAGAGGAATTTGCCATGTGTGAGCAATACCTACAAAACTATGGCATTTCAGATGATGAACTGGCAGAAAGAATGGAAGAAATCCTTGAGATATTTGATGATGTCCTTGTTTCTAAGGATTTAGATCTACCACCAGGCCATCCCATTAGAACATATATGGATGAGGCAGATGCTATTAAAAAGGTTCTAGCACAAATGGAAGAGATGCTAAAAAACAAATTTATAAAAAACCAGTGGTTAGAAATATACGAGAACCTAGGCCAGATCAATATTCATTTTAGTAGAAAGCAAAATCAGCTTTTTGCAGCTTTAGAGAGAAAGGGATTTGATAAACCCTCTAAAGTTATGTGGACACTGGATAATCAGATTAGGGATATAATCAAAAAAGCCCATGTATTATTGAAAGAAGATAAGGATGAAGAGTTTATAGAACTTCAAAATGAGGTTATTGAGATGATAAAAGATATGATGGTAAAGGAAGTTGAGATATTATTTCCAACATCCATGGAACTTTTGACAGATGAAGACTTTATTGTTATGCGCAAAGGTGACGATGAAATTGGATATTGTTTAATCGACTCTCCTGGGCCTTATGGTAATAATGATGGGAAGGAAACCCTTAATAATTCTGAAAGTGAACTTTTAAGTGACTTAGAAGCGGTGTTAAATAAGCATGGTATTTTAAACAAGTCCAGCAAAGATGATGTACTAGATGTTAGTCAAGGAAAATTAACATTGGAACAGATTAATTTGATTTTCAAGCACTTACAAGTGGACTTGTCCTATGTGGATGAAAACGAGATTGTAAAATTCTATAGCGATACAAAGCACAGGGTGTTTCCTAGAAGTCCAGGTGTAATAGATAGAGAAGTTCAAAACTGTCATCCAAGGGAAAGTGTTGGAACAGTGGAGGAGATAATAAGGGCATTTAAGTCAGAGGAGCAAGACCAAGCTGAGTTTTGGCTAGAGATGGGCGATAAGTTTATTTACATCATCTATAATGCAGTAAGGGATGATGAAGGCAGATTTAGAGGCGTCCTTGAAATGATGCAAGATGTTACACATATAAGAAGTTTACAGGGTAGTCAGCGTTTATTATCATGGGAGAATAAAGGCAAACAAGAAGAGAAGCCCACTGAAACAGTAGATAATCCCTATGGTGTCTCAAAAGACACTATAATTGGAAACCTAGTAAAAGAGTATCCTTTCGTTAAAGACTTCCTCTTCAACCTATCGCCTAAATTCAGCAAGCTGAAAAACCCCATATTATTTAAAACAATGTCCTCCATAGCTACATTGGAGATGATAGCACAAAGAGGGGGCATGGAGGTACAGGAGTTAATAGGAAATATTGTGAAAGAGATTGATAGAAACAATTAGAAGGACGCCAAAAGGCGTCCTTTTTATACTTGCATAATCTTTATTAGGATTGACATAGAACAAATGTTCGGTTAAAATAAGGTAAAAGGAGGGGAAAAGATGGAAAATATAGAGATGGAAAATTTAATAAATCATCTTGCAGCCATTAGGCCTATATATATAGAAGGTAAAGGAAAGGGTTGTGAGATTTATTTAAATGATGGAAGTATAATCATTGATAAACGCGAGGCTAGTACTATAGTGAAGGATTTAGCAGGGTATTTAGCAGTAGATTTAGGGTCGTTAAAGAAGTTTTGTAGTCATCGTTTGACTGCAAAGAACTCCCTTCCCCTCCCGTTGACACCTAAACTTATGTTAGTTCCCCTGAGGTTGAGAAAACCTAAAGTTATAAAGGACTCTGCCACTGGTTATGTAAATTTTTTTTCTATTGTTAACATACAGCAGAAAGGACGTTGTTCTCACTTGCATTTAACAGGGGACAGTAATATCATTTGTTTTCAGACATTAAAGACCATACAGGTACATCTAGTATACTCTAGACTAATATACAGAGAGTGGCAGTCAGTATATGTGAATCCATATGTAAAAGAAGTGGGTAAGGAACTATACAAGACTGCGAAGCTAGATCTCATTCGTAACATTATGGGGGAAGAGTAGACTCTTGATTTTTTTGTCAAATTATCCTAGGTATAGATTTGTGAAACAAAAAATAACTGGCGCCGTAAGGCGCCTTTTTTATTACTTTTTACGTGTGCGTTAATATGCTCTTTGCTTACTCGATGGTACCGATAGAGACAATATTTATTTTAGTTACAATATTTATGTCCACATCTTGGAAGGTTTCATTCCATTTTTCTCCATCAAAATAATTAGGATGATATGCTCTTACATTTTTTCCATAGCCAATACTGTCTACCTTAAAATCATTTTGAAGTTTATTCACTATTTCTTCACACATTAATTTAACTTGATAAGCGAAAACTTTTTCTAAACGTCTAATAACATCTTGATCAAGGGGCAGTGGAGAAGTTTGTTCTGTAATAGCAGCGTCTATGGTTATGTAGTGATCTATGAAGATATTATCGTCTACTACTTTTGCGATTATTCTATTTTTACCACCTAGTTTTCTGATGGTGACATAGTCAGATTCTGAGTCAGGTAGGTGGGAGGTTAAAAAACCATCTCTGGCCCTAGCTTTTAGTAGAGCAAAGGCAACACTTTCATCGTGAGTTAATGTTCCAATCATTTTATCTTTTTCGAAAATGGCAGTACTATTAACTATCTGCTCTTCTTTTGTGTTACCATATTTTAGATAAGGTACAGTTGGTTCTATACCATCAGTGTGCAAGTCGTTGTTAAATTCTCTTACTGTGGTAAATGGGACGGTGGATGTAAAGAAACTATTGTGAACTAAATCAAACAGATAAAGGCTTACTAAAGGAGCAAACTTAGGTTCAATATTCATTAAGTCTGTTGCCCTTCCCTCGGTTACGATCATGCGAATGGTTCCCCTGCTTTCGGGATCACGAACTAGTGTATCTAAGTGTCTTCTGATACCTTGCTTAGCTACGTCTTCTCCAAGTATAAACATCTTTGTGTTATTAAATGTTATACGCCTTGAAGATTTATTCTGTATGTTATCTTGGGCGTTTCTCAGTGTGTTACTTACACTGGATATTTCTATTTTACTTTCTTGTGCCTCAGGGTCCACAGTTGGTGATACGATTGTTACGAGGTATTGATCTTCACTGTCCTTGCTGATATCGATACCTATGGCGAATACAAGGTACAGATCATCTATATTTCTTGCATCCCAACAAGCACTTAACATAAAGATCAAACCAATGGAAAGTACAATAAACTTACTTTTTCTTTTCATCTATTTTCACCTTTCTGCCTCTTACTAAAAACATCAACAGTAAAATTAGTGGAAGAGCTATTCCAAAGAATAAATTAGCATAGCCTATATACTCCTTAATACTACCCAACATCATTGCATTTTTCGGATACAAACTTAAGAAAAATACAACAGGTGAAAATATGTAAACAAATATACCATTACTACTTGTAGAAAAGGTTTTTTGCAGGACATACGTTCCCACAAAAAATTGAATTATTATGGTTGCTATAACTGTATATATCCAAAAAATCGAGAAAAATACTTCTATTCTTTCTATAATTAAGAAGTCTACCACATCAAGATAATTAATTGTAGGGTATAAGATAGTCTGCAACTCTTGGTAACCAAATAAAGCTATTTGGGTAAACACTGTTAATGTATAGATTAAGGTTACCATAAATACACAAAGGACTGAGGTTTTAACTATGTTCTTATTTTTATTTGCAATCAATGGGTAAATAAATAGAACTATCTCATACCCCGCATATGTAAAGACTGATGGAAGTGCACCTTCGGCAATAGTTGCAAACCCCGTTCCACCTACAGGCATTACGTTTAATAAAGAAAGTTTGTTAATAGAAACTAAAATTAAAGGAAGCATAGGAAAAAGTGTGTAGAACAGGATTTGAGAAAAACGTGCAACTATTGTTATACCATCCTTTGTTAAATTTACAGCAGTTAGTATGGCTATTAAGATAATAACCCATAAGGGTGTGCGGGGTAAAAACCAAGTTGAAATCATATCTGCTAAAGACCTTAGTACAGCACTTGTTACAACTAATGAGTAAATAAAATAAAGGATGGATATCACATATGTTACAGGCTTTGAAAGAAGGTAGGAAAAATACTGAAAGAATGTCATTTCATCAAAATGGCTGGCAATAAAAATAGAAAGGTATGTAAAAATACAGACAAGGATTCCTGCAATTAGTACTGATATCCATGCATCTTGCATAGATATTTTAGTTACCTGAGTTGCAAGATTCAAAATCCCTGTTCCTATCATTATACTTATTATCACAATGTAAAATTGAATTGCAGTTATTTGACCTTTAGTATATTTATTGAACATCACTTTGCCCTTCTTGTACGCTTGGTTTTAGGTGTGGTTTGTTGGTTGTATAGTGGTTTTCGCAAAAGTGAATCTGTAATTAGAGCAGGATCGCTTGGGCTGAATGGTGATAAATAGGGAAACCCAAAGGAAGATAGTCTACATAAATGCGCTAAAATCCAGCACCAAGTAATTATCATTCCATAAGCTCCAAAAGTTGCAGCGGAAACTACCATTGGTATCCTTATAAACCTAAGAGCGTAACTAGTACTATAATAGGGTACTATATATGCTCCTAAGGCTGTTATGGCAACCACAATAACCATAATAGGACTTACGAGGTTAGCCCTCACAGCAGCATCACCGAGTACTATAGCACCAACAATACCTATTGTTTGACCTATTGAGGCTGGTAATCTAGCACTTGCCTCTCTTAACAATTCTATAGTAACTTCCATTAGAACTACCTCTATAACAGGAGGATAGGGAACACCTATTCTTGATTTAGCAATACTAAATGCTAAATCTGTTGGTAAAACGTCCTGATGAAAGGTAGTTAAAGCAACATAAAAAGCAGGAAATGAAGTTGTTATAAGAAATCCAAGATATCTTATAAGCCTTAAGAAATTACCGTATAATAATCTTTCATAGTAATCATCGGGTGATTGAAATAGCTGGGAAAAAGTTATAGGCAATAATAAGCAATCGGGTGAACCATCTACAAAGATAGCTATCTTTCCTTCAAGCAGGTTAGAACAAACCTTATCTGGTCGTTCAGTAGTCTGCATTTGAGGGAACATAGAGTAAGGGCTTTCTTCCAAGTGTTGTTCAATGTAAGCTGTTTCAAATACTCCGTTTATTTTGATTTTTTTTATCCTGCTCAATATATCATCTAAGAGGTTTTGATTAACCAATTCTTCGACAAACAGGATTGCAACAGTAGTTTTGGTTCTTTCCCCAATGGTTAATTCCCTTATCTTCAGTTTTGGGTCTTTTATTTTTCGCCTAATCAAAGAAGTGTTTGTCCTTAAATTTTCTATAAAACCATCCTTTGGACCACGTATAACATGTTCAATTTTTGATTCTTCTATGGCTCTATCACTGAAACCTTTTGTGTTTAATATAAGAAATTCGGTGAAAGTATCTATGATTAGGATCGTGCTTCCAGAAAATAAATTGTCTGTTAAACTGCTTAATTTTATGTCACTACTTATATCATCAATATGTAAATATTGTTGCAGTACACTTATTTTACTGAAATTATTTTTCGATAGAAGGTTTTTCTTGCTCAACAACGGCCTCAATATGTCTCGATTGATTACCTGCTTATCTACTAAGCCATCAACAAAAATTAATACACCACTCAATTCACCTTCTAATAATTTGATGGTTATCTCTTTGTATTTCACATCACAGCAGTCAACCAGAATCTGATTCTTTAGCTTGTTGATATTGATTGATATATTTTTGCTAATCATCATTCCTGAACCAACCTTCATTACTTTTTCTTTTTGGTTGGAGTGCAATAATCGATCCAAGAATTTATCTATTATCATTTCTTTAGACCTACCTTATTCTTTATTAATTATTAGTATTGATTACCATATGATCAATTATGCTTTAATAAGCAGTAAGTTTTTTTAACAAACTATTGTAAATTACAATAGTTGTGGAAGAATTTACAAAGCTTATAGAGTTGGCACTTAAAAGAAGTCTATAGTATTAGATATTTATTAATTTTTGTCAAATTTCCTCAAATATAGTATAGTAAATAGTAAAAATACTAGAAAGGGCGTTTTGTATGGGATATAGTTTTAGGAATGATTATAGTGAAGGTTGCCATCAAAGTATTTTAGAAGCCATGCTTAAGAGCAATTTAGATCAGCAAGTAGGCTATGGTGAAGATGAGTTCAATATAGAGGCGAAAAATATATTGCGTGAAAAGATGGGCAACCCCAATGCTGATATCCATCTGGTGTCAGGAGGTACTCAAGCAAATCTCATAGTAATATCATCTATTTTGCGACCATATGAATCAGTGGTTGCAGCAAACACAGGCCATATAAATGTACATGAAACTGGTGCCATAGAAGCCACAGGCCATAAGGTCAATGTGGTTGATAGTAAAGATGGGAAGCTCACTCCTGAGGGTATAAAAGAAGTGCTTGATTTTCATACCGATGAGCATATGGTTAAACCTAGGCTTGTATACATATCAAATACCACTGAGATTGGTACTGTTTATAATAAGAAAGAACTGGGAGAATTATGGTCTTTTTGTAAGGAGAATGACTTATTATTATTTTTGGATGGAGCACGCTTAGGCTCTGCCTTAACTTCACATGAAAATGATTTATCTTTAGCTGAGTTATCAAAGCTGGTGGATGTGTTTTACATAGGGGGTACGAAAAATGGTGCACTTTTAGGTGAAGCTATTGTTATTAATAATGATGAACTAAAAAAGAACTTTAGGTTTCACTTAAAGCAACGGGGTGCTTTGTTAGCTAAAGGTAGAGTGTTAGGTTTACAATTTTTAGAGCTCTTCAAAAATGATTTGTTCTTTGACCTAGCAAAACATTCTAACTCCATGGCCATTAAATTAAGTCAGGGGATAAAAGAGCAGGGGTACGAATTTTTGACAAAGCCTGAGTCTAATCAGATTTTCCCCATACTACCAAATGAACTCATTGAGAAGTTGAGCAAGAAGTATGAGTTTTATGTATGGGCAAAAGAGGATGAGACTAGTTCATCAATCAGATTAGTAACATCCTGGGCCACCAGTGAAGAAGCTGTGGATGAGTTTATACAAGATTTAGCAAAACGTTAGACTTATGTCTAGCGTTTTTCTTTATACCAAACATAAGATTCAGTAGCCACAGATTTAGAGATATAAAGCTAAGGGGTAAATCAAAGTCTTAGCCACGGATTTTCACTGATTTTCACGGATTTTAGGGAAGTTTAGAAACCTTTGTACACCATGATCACCAACAAAGCATCCACCAATTGGCACCAAGAGTTATGTAAGTAGGGTCTTTGGTTACTAAGCTTTTATAAAGAGTAAGCCCTTCCGTTCAGGACAGAATTAAATAGCTTCTTTAGGCCGTGTTAAAAATATCTTGGCAGTATATGGCCCGTGACTTATTTATATAAAGACCTATTTTGTTGACACATATCTAACATGATCTTTATGATCTTTCTAAAAAAGATAAAGACTATAAATCTTTAAAGTTTGCTTTTTATAGTGTTATGCTTTTTAGTGAAAAGTAGTGGTTAAAGCATTTAGGGAAGTTTAGAAACCTTTGTACACCATGATCACCAACAAAGCATCCACCAATTGGCACCAAGATTTATGTAAGTAGGGTCTTTGGTTACTAAGCTTTTATAAAGAGTAAGCCCTTCCGTGCAGGACAGAATTAAGTAGCTTCTTTAGCCCTGGTAAAAATATCTTGGCAGTATATGGCTCGTGACTTATTTAAATAAAGACCTATTTTGTTGACACATATCTAACATGATCTTTATGATCTTTCTAAAAAAAGATAAAGACTATAAATCTTTAAAGTTTGCTTTTTATAGTGTTATGCTTTTTAGTGAAAAGTAGTGGTTAAAGCATTTAGGGAAGTTTAGAAACCTTTGTACACCATGTTCACCAACAAACCATCCACCAATTGACACCAAGATTTATGTAAGTAGTGTCTTTATTACTAAGCTTTTATAAAGAGTAAGCCCTTCCGTTCAGGACAGAATTAAATAGCTTCTTTAGGCCGTGTTAAAAATATCTTGGCAGTATATGGCCCGTGACTTATTTATATAAAGACCTATTTTGTTGACACATATCTAACATGATCTTTATGATCTTTCTAAAAAAGATAAAGACTATAAATCTTTAAAGTTTGCTTTTTATAGTGTTATGCTTTTTAGTGAAAAGTAGTGGTTAAAGCATTTAGGGAAGTTTAGAAACCTTTGTACACCATGATCACCAACAAAGCATCCACCAATTGGCACCAAGATTTATGTAAGTAGGGTCTTTGGTTACTAAGCTTTTATAAAGAGTAAGCCCTTCCGTGCAGGACAGAATTAAGTAGCTTCTTTAGCCCTGGTAAAAATATCTTGGCAGTATATGGCTCGTGACTTATTTAAATAAAGACCTATTTTGTTGACACATATCTAACATGATCTTTATGATCTTTCTAAAAAAAGATAAAGACTATAAATCTTTAAAGTTTGCTTTTTATAGTGTTATGCTTTTTAGTGAAAAGTAGTGGTTAAAGCATTTAGGGAAGTTTAGAAACCTTTGTACACCATGTTCACCAACAAACCATCCACCAATTGACACCAAGATTTATGTAAGTAGTGTCTTTATTACTAAGCTTTTATAAAGAGTAAGCCCTTCCGTTCAGGACAGAATTAAATAGCTTCTTTAGGCCGTGTTAAAAATATCTTGGCAGTATATGGCCCGTGACTTATTTATATAAAGACCTATTTTGTTGACACAGATCTAACATGATCTTTATGATCTTTCTAAAAAAGATAAAGACTATAAATCTTTAAAGTTTGCTTTTTATAGTGTTATGCTTTTTAGTGAAAAGTAGTGGTTAAAGCATTTAGGGAAGTTTAGAAACCTTTGTACACCATGTTCACCAACAAACCATCCACCAATTGACACCAAGATTTATGTAAGTAGTGTCTTTATTACTAAGCTTTTATAAAGAGTAAGCCCTTCCGTGCAGGACAGAATTAAATAGCTTCTTTAGGCCGTGTTAAAAATATCTTGGCAGTATATGGCCCGTGACTTATTTAAATAAAGACCTATTTTGTTGCCACAGATCTAACATGATCTTTATGATCTTTCTAAAAGCTAAAGTCTATAAATCTTTAAAGTTTGCTTTTTATAGTGTTATGCTTTTTAGTGAAAAGTAGTGGTAAAAGCTATTTATCTATGTTATAAAAGTCATTGATCTTACTGTGGTAACAAAACTTCTTTTTTGCATTATGTAGGGTAAAAGAGGAGGGATTGTTATGATTTACACTGTTAGAAGAGGCGATACATTGTATGGAATTGCTAAAAAACAAGGCATTACCTTGCATCAACTACTCCAGCTTAACCCTGCAATTGTTGACCCAAACAAAATCTATGTAGGGGATAAAATTATAATAAAAAAAGGAAAGGTAGAATCAGATTTTGGCGGTGTTGTTGATTTTTATCTGCAACGGGGATGGAGGATAACTTCAGATTATGGAATAAGACGAGATCCTTTTTCTGGAGTCAATACTTTTCACAGAGGAGTTGACTTTGGAGGTAAACCAAAAGGGGAACCCATATATACACCCATTGATGGTAAAGTTGCATATGCCTCTAGCTATAGCGGATGGGGGAATTTGATAGGTGTTGAAGATAAAAATGGGTTCATTCACATATTTGCTCACTTAGATAAGCTGCTTAAATCTGTGGGAGATAATGTTAAAAGGGGAGATGTGGTTGGTTTAAACGGCTCCACTGGAAATAGCACTGGATCACACCTGCATTATCAGATTAACACCCCAAGGGGAGGGATTGTTGGGGTTAATGCTCATACAGACCCTAAATTTTATTACGACTGTTGAAAAGCACCCATCTTCTTCGTTGCTTCAACGGTTCTGCTTCCTCACGTATAAACCATACGCTGCGGGAGCCGAACCATCTTGCGCCTCAAATCTGAATACTTTTGAACAGTCTGGTGGGGTCAAAACAAAGAAAAAATAATCTAAAGTAAAAAAGGTTGAAAAGCACCCATCTTCTTCGTTGCTTCAACAGCCCCTGCCATTTGGCAGGGGCTTTTTTTATATACCATTGTAGCCCATCCTTTAGGATGGGAGACCCGCGTTGTCAGCTATCACAAATCGTACCAAGGCTAAAGCCATTGGTTACAACAAATAACCATGCTTGTATCAAGTGTAGCCCATCCTTTAGGTTGGATGATTACCCAATAATATTTTAATATCAGGTTATTTAAATAATATACATCAACAACAGAACATATGTTTTGCGATATATACTTTATATCCCTCTAAACTTATCAAATTCTCCTTCAAAAAGCTTAAATCTCTCTTTTGAACCAGTGCTAATTCTGTACCATAATGTAATTACCTAGGAATACAATATTGGCTGGTCAATAAGATGGAGAGTTTCAATTGGATAAGGAAAAGGTTATTAAATCTATGGATAAGGGGATTTATTATTTTATCAACATGTACAACATCGAGACCCAGGATCAGGAGGATGTTTATCAACAATGTATTCTAAAGATACTTACTTCTTTAGAACAATATAAACCATCTAAGGGTACTACTATAAACCAATTTCTCATGCCCAGAATTAGGGGAGTTGTAAAAGAAGCAGTTAGGCAGAAAAATAAAGGAGCCATTCCTAAAGATGAGATCTACATTATTGACTCATGTGAAATAGAACAAGAACTATTAGCGGAAGAAAAGTATAAAAGCCTCGAAAAAGCAATCAGTAAGCTATCTAGGATGCAAAAAAAGTTATAGTGTTGAAATACTTCTATGGAGTTTCCATGTCAGAGATTGCTTTTGGTCTTGGTATACATTACTCTACAGTGGCAAAATACCACCAAAGGGGTCTAAAGGCATTAAAGAAATATTTAGACTAGACTGCAAGTTTCAATTAGCAAAATATGCATTTTATGGTATACTGGAATTGATAAACAAAGGGGGTAAAGGGATGAAAAGAAAAGTAATATACGGCCTGCTAATTGTCGCTGTACTGGCATTGAGCTTATACAGTGGATATGTGGGGAGCCTAGAAAAAGCAATGGATAGAGCAGAGATTAACTATAATCAGATTGTTCATACTGTGGGTACGGAAAATGGCACTGTAGTCTTTTACCACTGGCATGATTCGTTGGGAGTAGGATTGATAGATAAATCCCTCTTTGGATACAAGTGGATTTCAGGGGGAGGAGTTGAATATGACTCTTCTGGTGATATGTCCCCCGGATTTATTAATTTGGGAAAGAGTTTGGAAAAGGGACAGGAGAGATTTATAGTCCCCGTTGCTAAAGATTTTATTTCAAACAAAGATATAGACAAAGTGCAGTTAATAATCAATGATGATCAAATAATTGAGCCCACTATTGTTTCTACAGATAAAATAAAATTTTGGTACGCTATATTAGATGAACCAGGAGGAAGAGCTAGGGTTATCGGATATAATTCAGATAATGATATTGTTTTCGATACAAAGCCTGAGCTGGGAGAGAAGAGAATTTACTAGTTAATAAATTTCACCCATTACGTATACCCATCCCTTTAGGATGGGTATACGTACTAAAAATTTAAAGTGGTCATAAAGGGGAGATAGCTGTGAAATTAGAGCAATTAGAATGTGAAAGATTGCTATCTAAATGGCAAGGGATATTGAAGCTTCAAGACTGGGATATAAAAATTCTGATTGTTGACAGTGAGTGGAGAAAATCAGGGGATATAAAGATTGATGAGTGCAATAGGAAGGCAATCCTAATGTTAAACGGCATAAACCCTAGGGTTGATAATGTTGAAGAGGTAATAATTCATGAGCTTATCCATGTGAAGCTATGGAAAATGGATCAGATGATAGAAAGAATGATAAATACAGTTTACGGAGAGGACGAAAAAGATCCAAAAAGGGAATTAATTTATGAAGAATTTATGGTGGCATTAGAGTCAACCACCCAGGATGTAACTAAAGGTTATGTACAGTTAGGGGCAGAAAACAAAAACACAGGATTCGGTTATGTAGAGGAGAAAGTAAATGAGGAACTAGGGCGCTAGGAGGCCATATACATGAATTTAAAGAAGCAATTACGTAAAGAAGTTCTTGAATGTCGGGAAGCTATTTCTTATGAAATAATCCAAGACAATAGCAGCAAGATACACAACAAGCTTAAAGCTTTGAATCAGTACCAAGAGGCACAGTGCATTATGCTATATTTATCATTTAAAAATGAAGTGAGAACCCAGGAAATCATAACTGAACTTTTCAGCAAAGACAAACGTGTGTTTATACCTGTTACGGTACATAAAACTAAAGAGTTAATAGTATCTGAACTGCTGGATTTGGAAAATGACTTAGAGATTGGGAATTTTGGAGTACTAGAACCGAAAAAAGAAGCTCTTAGGCCTGTTTCCCCGGAAATAATCGATCTGGTTTTAGTTCCAGGAGTTGCTTTTGACCAAAGGGGCTATCGCATAGGATATGGTGCAGGTTACTATGACCGTTTTCTTCCAAAATTAAAAGAGGGTACACCAACAATAGCCCTTGCCCATGAAGTTCAAATGATAGAGCATGTGCCCAATGAAGATTTTGACATACCTGTACAATATATACTTACCCATGACAGGATTTTAAGGATTTAGAAAAAGTCACCCCCTAGTAGGTCTTACATACTAGGGGGTGACTTTTAAAATTTAACCTTGCAGTGCAATAATATGATTTTTGAAAAAGCGAAGTAAGTTGTTAATCTGTGTGTAATCAGTGGGTATATAATTGGTTTATTGCTATTTAAATTTTGAATTTCTCTACTTGCCTGTTTAACTCTTCTGCTATTTTGGCTAGCTCTTCACTGGAATCAGATATTTCACTCATGGCTGCAGTTTGTTGTTCCACTGAAGCAGATGCTTCTTGACTACCAGCAGCATTTTCTTCAGAGATAGCAGATAAGTTCTGTATTAAGTTAATAATTTTTTCTTTTTGGGATGTCATATCATCACTGGAGCTATTTACCTTGTTTAGAAGGTCTTTCATTTCTTCTAGGGCCTCAGATATACCCATAAACTTATGGTTGGTCATGGCCGCACTATCCAGTTGGGACTCAACAATCTTTCCAACCTCTCCAATTGTTGTCACTGCACTGGAGGTTTTTTCTGTAAGGTCGTTTATTATGGAGCTTATTTCTTCTGTGAACTGATTTGACTGCTCAGCAAGCTTACGGATTTCATCTGCTACAACAGCGAAACCTCTACCTGATTCCCCAGCCCTTGCTGCTTCTATTGCTGCATTTAAGGCCAATAGGTTTGTTTGATTGGCGATGTTTTTAATCATCTCACTGGCTGTGGCTATCTTACCAGCACTTTCATTTGTATTGATGATTACCTGCTGTACCTGGTGTGTTGAATCACTGCTTTTATCTGTTTTATCCAAAAGGTCTGTGAGTAGCTCAAAGCCTTCGTCTTTAAGTTGGTTAACTTTTTCTGTGGATATATTTAGGGCTTGTAGGTACTCGGTATTCTTAAGTACAGCATCCCCTAGATCAGTGGCCAACATGAAACCTTGTTCCGTATCCCTTGCTTGATCACTGGCACCACTGGCTATTTCTTCAATGGCCTTTGCAACCTCATCTGCTGCCTTTGCAGACTGCTGAGTTGTGGCTGTAAGCTCTTCGGAATATGCAGCTACAGTGTGGGCTTTTTCTAATACATTTTTGAGGATATCCCTTATTGATTGTTGCATTGTGCTAACAGACTGGGATATTTCTCCAAGCTCATCCTTTTTATTAAGAAGCTTATTAGGAACATCTTGTGTGAAATTACCAGATGCCATAAGGGTCATCTGATGTTTCAATTCTTTGATGGTCTTAATTGCGTAGTTTGAGGTTGAAAAGAGTGTTGCCCCTAGAAGAAGTGCTACAATAAGTCCAACTATTATTATTATTGATCTATTTCCAGAAATGGCAGCATCTACAGTTTCCATTGATAGTCCTATGTTAACTGCACCTATTTGCTCTCCATTGATTACTACTGGATATACTATATCAAAAGTATGTATTTTGTCATCACCAAAGTAATAATCTGAGGAGTAAGGTACACCATCTTTAATTGCAGCAATGGTACCTTCATCATCAGAGAGATCTCTGCCAATGCGATCCTTTATACTATGTGCTGAAACAATATAGTCATTGTCAGTAAAAAGGGCGTATACAACCTCATCTTCCATAGCCAGCTGTTCAACTAACCTTTGAAAACTAAATTGCTCCGTTAAACTATTTATGAAGTCTGCATCTATACCAACTTGAACAAAAGTGCCATCTGGATTTCTTAATACCCCGTATTTAAAAAAGATACCTGTTGCAACATCTGCACGAATATCCTCCATCATTTCATTTTCATTACCCCTAAAGAATCCGTATAAGGGATGATCTTCATTTGGCTCCCAACCCATATAATCTTCAATTGTGGTGTATATTGTTACACCTTCTGGGTTGTAATAATGAATTTGGTCAACACCTAAGTCTTTAGCCAATTGTGTTAGTCTTTGGTTACTTATATTAGACAAACTAGCTGTGGCCTTGGCTGCAGCTCTTACTTGATCTTCCACAGTGGAGTTAATTACATCTAAAGACCTGGAGTTGTCTTCTAAGCGGCTTATAAATTCTCTGAGAATAAAATTCCCATTGTTAGCCATTTCTTCAAAGAAACTTTCTTTTGTAGAATACGATGATACTACAGCTATACCTGCTAAAGCAACTACTACAACCATAAGCGGAATTACCAGTAATCTTACCTTGATAGAACGAAAATTAATCATGTGTTTAGATTTGAATGATTTCAAAAAAAATGCCTCCCCTTTTGTCAGAAATTTTGCAAACATTCTAGAACAATCATTCTTCATTGTAGAACATTACAAATCAATATATTACCATTTAAATCATAATTTTTCAATTGTTAGAAGATTAATTCTGTTGTAATTACTAAGGACTTTAGTCCCTGTGGATAGTAGCTGAGAAAAAATAGTATTCTTGATATAAGGATAGAAGGAATAAAGGAGAATTATATAGAACTTAATATATAAGATTATCTCATAGTAGCAAATTAACTTGATATTCATATTGTATTAGTGGAAATAAATAAGGAGGTGTGTATCATGGGATGTCCTAGGTGTGGCAGTGATAACATTCAGGTGGTTAATGAAGTTAAAACAGAAGGCTTCGGATTTGTTGAAGGTTGTTTAGGTTATTTGATTTTAGGACCTTTTGGCCTGCTTTGTGGTCTTTGTGGCATGGGTGAATCAAAAAATAATATTTTAAGGGTATGTGCTAACTGTGGAGCAAAATTCAAGTAGGTTATGGGAAATATCTATGGCATGGGGACAATTATTTGGGTGTCATCAACTGGCTAGTCGTAGCTTTTTTATAAAAGGGTTTCAGTTACCAGTTTGCGCAAGATGTACAGGGGTATTTTTCGGACAAGGTTTAGCAATACTATCTATAATTTTCCTAAGAGAATATTTATCCGCCATATGGTCTGTGGTTGCCATGGGAATTATGTTTTTAGATTGGTTCGTTCAAAAAATAGGTCTTCTTGAGTCTAATAATTCAAGACGCTTAGTTACCGGAGTGTTAGGGGGATATGGATTTTGGACTATTTTGGTGATAATGTTATTTAAAATACTTCGCTAGTCAAATGCACAGTTTGACAGGAAAATCTAAATATAAAAACCCCAGGATTTCCCACTAAGGAAAAGATCCTGGGGTTTGAATTTAGCCACAAATCTATAGACTAAAGGCAAAAGCTTAGCCACAGATCTACATGATTTATTGGATCTCTAAAAGCTAAAAGCCAAATCAAAATATTAGCCACGGATTTACACTGATTTTCTCGGATTTTAAAGGCAAAAGTTCCTTAATTATAAGACCTTTTTAGCCACAGATCTACATGATCTACTTGATCTCTAAAAGCTAAAAGCTAGAGGCTAAAAGTATTTCCTTAGTTTGCTTTTAATAGTGTAGAGCTTTTTAGTGAAAAGTAGTGGTTAAAGCCTTTGATCTTTAGGCACCTATGTTTTTGCTTGTTTTAATTGATTTACTTGCTTGTAGGTGGAAGGAGTAAAACAGTGCTGCGATTACTAGATAACCAACTGCGAATTGGTAATCGTATAAAAGGGCTAAGTTTGGTGCATGCATGAATCCAGTTGCACTTAATACAGTTGCCACCAAAGCAGCAATTGTAGCTTTATGAAATTGGTTATCGATGATAAAAACTAAAATTGTTCCCCAGATAAGTCCTGTGAACATTGCCCCTTGACCTAGAGGAACTATTCCTGAAGAAAGCTTTGATACAACTTCCCCTGCAGATCCATTGAACCTTGTCATGATATAGTTTGCGAAGTAGGGGAACATGGCAAGGGTTACCGCTGGGAAGTGATTTTTATTAACAGAAGAAAATGCTTGGGAAACCATTGATATACCCACAAAAACTAATATTGGTGCTATAACAGGCACTGGAATAATTTTTGACATGGCTGCAATTATACCAAATGTAGAAGCCAGTAAGAAGACAATACCATTTAGTACAGAATAGCCGCGACCTGCACCCATCCATTTAGAACCTATTGAAGCGATATACACAGTTGTTGGGAAAACACCACCAAAGATTGTACCAATAATTGTACCTAATCCATCGGCTATTTGCGCTTCTTGTACATCGTAGTCATCACCAGATGCTGCCATTGCTTCAACATTGTTCATGGTTTCTACAAAGTTATAAATTGAGATTGGTAGCAAGATAGCTAGAAGTGTTATCATCTCCGTAAATAAGGACCTAATTCCCCATAGGAAGCCTAAGGAAGGTATTGGAGCATAAAAACTAACGGTATCCAGACCATCTTTAATTTGTGATAATTGAGCATCACCAAAAATATAAGCTAAGGAAGTACCAATTATAATTGCAAATAACGATGCGGGAATCTTAAAGGGCATAGGCTTTTTAGCGATCAAACCAATAAGGATTATAGCTAATACAACCATACCTATGATAGGCATTTCATAGGTATTAAACAATAGTTCTCCACCGATAAATGCGAAGGCCACACCAGCTAAAGCTCCCAACATGGCTGCTCTAGGGACGTGTTTTCTAACAAAACGACCAATAACGCTACCTAGTATCTCAATGGCTCCACCTAGGAAACATGCAGCCATACCAATTTTCCATGCTAAATCTGGATCTCCTGTAAGGGCTAATGCTGGGCTTAATACCCCAAATAAGTAAATAAACATTACAGGAGTACTGATGCCATAAGATAGGGCTGTAACATCACTGCGGTTTTCTTTTATGGCAAGTTTTTTTGCCATGTGGGCGTAATAGAAATTACCAAAAAGGACGGCTACTGCAGCACCAGGGATTACTCTACCAAATACGATATCATTTGGGAAACCCATGGAAATCATCGTTAAAGCGATAAGTACAAAATTTGCTAAATTATTTTGAAAAAGTGCAAAAAAACCATCAAAATCCTCTCTTTTAAATAATGGGTAAGCTTGCTGTTTCATCAAAATCATCCTCTCAGTTTTTTTTAGTAATAATTATTGGTACAGAGACTGACTTTACCCTAGATGCAGGGTCTTTCTTTTTTTAGCGAATAGCGAACTGCGAACTGCAATCTGCGTTTACCAGAAAAGACAAAAAAAACCTCGTATTATCTACGAGGTTTAAAATAGCTAACTGAATATATGAATAAACAGACTTACTTGTTTTTAAGTAAGTTAGCTAATAAAACCCGTAGTCAGACCATTTACGGCAGTCTGGTAGAAACTTATGGACCGTATCTCCAAAATTATACGAGTGTAACTTATTCAATTTTGATAAATCATATTCTATTACAATACATAGAATAAATCAAGGGTTATTTAACTTTTCCATATTATTCTTAAAATTAGGAGGAATTTCAGCTATATAAGGAGAAAAGTATTTAGGTACAAACGGATGTTTTGGAAGACAAAGGAGGTTTATATGGAAGATTTGTTTTTCTTAAGGGATATACCTGAATTTGATAATTGGGTAGTAATCAAGTATATTGACAAAGGCTGGTCTGAGGATAAGAAATTTTACATAAAAGACAAGTCAAACAATGAATTCTTGTTGCGTTTATCTGAGTTTGAAGCATTTGAGCATAAGAGAGCAGATTTTGAGAGGTTATTAGAAGTCTCTAAAATGGGGTTTGATATGTCTATGCCATTAAGATTTGGTGTTTGCGGGGATGGGAGAAAAGCTTATATGTTATTGACTTGGGTAAAAGGAGAGGATGCTATAGAGGTTTTACCTAGATTAGATGAAAATCTACAGTACAAACTTGGGCTGCAAGGGGGAAAGATACTTAAAAAAATACATTCTATAAGTGCACCCAGTGGGCTGGAGTCTTGGGAAATTACCCATAAAAGAAAAATTGATAGGGTGATTACGAAATATCTTAATTGTGGAGTGAAAATTCAAAACCACGACGCCATCATCAATTACATTAGAGAGAACGAGGACTATATAAAGGATAGACCCCTTGTACTTCAACATGGCGACTTTCATGTTGGCAATATGCTAATCACTTCAGAAGGACATTTAGGGATCATAGATTTTAATAGGTCAGGATATGGAGATCCTTGGGATGAATATGATAGATATATGTTCACATGGGATGTGAGTGAAGCATTCGCCAACGGACAATTACATGGATATTTTAATTATAGTGTTCCCGATGAGTTTTTTAGGGTTTTATGTTTATATAATGCAAGAAATATACTGGCCAGCATACCTTGGTCCATTCCATTTGGAAGAAAGGACTTGGACAATATGCTAGTATATGCAGAAAAAGTTAGTAAGAGCTATAAAGGATTTACAACACATATTCCTACTTGGTATAAAAAGGCAAATACATAGGGGGGCGGAAATTATGGAAACTATGGAATGGATAGTAAGAGTTATTATAGTCATGTTTGTTCTTATTGTATTTTTAAGAATCTACATGAATTGGGCAGCTGGATTTGGCCAAGGGCTAAGGGAGTTTTTTGGTGAATTCATTAGGAAAATTAAGGGATAAGGAAATAGCATCTGCATTTGCAGGTGCTTTCAGAATGATGAAAAGTCATTTTTTAGGAATGTCGCATATTAAACGCTGTACAAAATTCTCCGTCGAGACTTAAGGCTTCTATCTAAACTCCAGAAGGGTACCGCTCCAATTCACCGTCCATGGTAAGTGGAGCTCTCGAAACGTCCTGTTTCTCGCCCCTTCTTCCGTTTATCTATTCAGCTCTTAAGTCTATCTCCTCGAATTAATTGTACTGCTTTTTAATATACACATCTAGGGTCAATGACTTTGTCTTAGGTTTGTCTACAAGCTGATAGCATCTGCATTTGCAGGTGCTATTTCCTTATATAAAGGTGCTTCAGACTATTGTTTCTATGTATTTACAAGGTCATGAAGTATTATTTTATTGCATTTTTTGCAGGAAAGCAAGAACCACTTATAGAAATTAAATGTAACAGTATTGAACAAAATAAACATAATAAATCAAAGGTGGATTTGATATATATGGAGTACTTAAGTGGTGTTGTGGAACGAATTACATATCAAAATGAAGAGAACGGGTTTTGTGTTATTAAAATTCGTTCAAAGGGGTTTCCTGACTTAGTGACAGTGGTGGGCAGTTTAGCTGCAGTAAATGTGGGCTCAGTTATTCGCCTTAAGGGTCAGTGGAAGATGGACTCAAAGTTTGGTAAACAGTTTGCAGTAGAGGACTATAGGGAGACAGTTCCTGCAACTATTGCAGGTATTGAAAAATACCTGGGTAGTGGCCTTATCAAGGGTATTGGGCCAGCATATGCCAAAAAGATTGTTAAGGAGTTTAAGGAAGACACTTTAAGGGTGATTGAGGAAGAACCGGATTATTTAATAAATGTTGAAGGTATTGGTAAAAAGCGAGTGGAGATAATCAAAAAGGCATGGCATGATCAAAAGGAAATCAAAAATGTCATGTTATTTTTGCAGAGCAATGGAGTATCCACAGCCTATGCCGTAAAGATTTTTAAAACCTATGGTAATGAAAGTATAGAGATAGTAAAGAACAACCCCTTTAGGCTTGCCGATGATATTTGGGGGATTGGATTTAAAACAGCAGATAAGATTGCCCAGCAGATGGGCTTTGATAAGAACTCCTATGAACGCTGTAGTTCAGGCATTGTTTATGTGTTAAATGAGCTATCTGGTGAAGGGCACTGCTATGCCAACAAAGATCAACTAATTGAAAAAGCTGAACAGATGCTAGAAGTTGAAAGAAGTGTTATAGAATCAGCGGTTAAGCCCATGATAGAAGAAAAAAAAATCATCTTAGATGAAGAAGATATTATATATATTCCTGCGTTTTATTATAGTGAGGTAGGATGTGCTAAAAAGATAAGGGAAATATTAGAAAGTGAAAGCCCATATAATAAATCAGAAGTGAGTAAGTTAATAGAGAAAATTGAGAAAGAAAACAAGATCAGATATGACGAGGTACAAAAGGAAGCCATAGAAACTGCAGTAAAATCTAAATTCATGGTTCTGACAGGTGGCCCTGGGACAGGAAAAACCACTACAACATTAGCCATTATAACAGCGTTACAAGCTTTAGGTGCCAATGTTTTACTTGCAGCACCAACAGGTAGAGCTGCAAAAAGGATGTCAGAAACCACAGGGATGGAAGCTAAAACCATTCATCGTCTCCTAGAGTATAAACCAAACGATGGATATGTTAGAAATGAAGAAAACCCTTTGCCCTGTGATGTGCTGATAATAGATGAGACGTCAATGGTTGATATCATATTGATGTACAATTTATTAAAGGCTGTTGCCATAAATACAGTGGTAGTTTTAGTGGGAGACGTTGACCAACTTCCGTCAGTGGGGGCAGGAAATGTTTTAAAGGATATCATAAATTCAGGTACTGTCAACGTTGTGAAGCTTACTAGAATATTCCGTCAGGCATTAGGAAGCGCTATTATAACAAACGCCCATAAAATCAATAAAGGGGAGTTTCCAGAGCTGAAGAGCAGTAAAGACAGTGATTTTTTCTTTATGGATGAGGAAGACCCTGGGAAGTTAGTTGAACAAATTAGAGAGTTGTGTACAGTGAGATTGCCTAAGTACTACAAGGTTGATCCCATTAACGATATTCAGGTTCTTTGCCCTATGCAAAGGGGCGACACAGGGGCTGTAAACTTAAATTCTGTACTACAGGGGGCATTAAATAGAGCAGAGTTGTCAATTAAGTACGGTGGAACCTTATATAAGCTTGGGGATAAGGTGATGCAGATTAAAAATAATTACGATAAAAATGTTTTCAATGGGGATATAGGAAGAATAACAGATATCAATACTGAAGATAAAAACTTGATTATCACATACGATAAAACCCCAGTGGACTATGACTCCACTGAGTTAGATGAAGTGGTGCTAGCCTACGCAACAACGGTGCATAAAAGTCAAGGAAGTGAATATAAAATTGTAGTGGCACCTTTTACCATGCAGCATTATGTGATGCTACAGAGGAATTTACTTTACACCTGTGTTACAAGGGCTAAAAAGATAATGGTGTTAGTAGGCACAAAAAAGGCCATAGGAATGGCTGTGAAAAATAACAAAACAACAAAACGCAACACAAAGTTGTCTGAGAGGTTGAATTTACCTATCTAATGATAAGAAAGCTGACTTTTAAACAACAGGAAAAAGGGGGGATGAAATATCAATAAAAGGGTAAAAACTACACTGAAAGTAACTGCTGCACTTTTGGCTGCTTACTTTATATACGCTTTTACTTTTGGGGTTTTGGTGTTTAGGTTTCACAGGCCAATAACCAGTGACTATTTAGATAATAATCCAGTGGAGAGGTTCTGGGGGGAAGAAGGGAAACTAGGTCCAGACAGGGTCATTTTGATTGAAGATGGTGATGAAGCAAAACTTAGAAGACTTAATCTTATAGAAAATGCCCAAAATACAATAGACATATCTTACTACAGTTTTCATGATAGTTTATCCACAGATATTTTTACTGCAGCTATCATGGTCGCCGCCGACAGAGGAGTGAAGATACGTTTTATCCTTGATGGTATAGCTAACTTCAGAAGAGAGGAACTGCAAGAGAGCATCTACACCTTTACAGCCCATGAAAATATTGAGTTTAAGTACTATGAACCTATTAACGGTATCAAACCTTGGACTTGGAATAATAGACTACATGATAAGATCATTATTGTAGATCAAAAATGGGCTATTATAGGTGGTAGAAATATAGGTGATAAATACTTTGATAGGGGTGAACAGGATAGATTATCCCATGACCGGGATGTTTTTATTATGAATACTGACCTTACGAATTCAGAAAGTGCAGTATATCAAATGGAGGAATATTATGAATACCTTTGGAACCACAAATTTTCTAGTTACCCCATGGAGAAACTATCTACAGTACAAAGTAAAATAGCCCAAGATAGGAAGAAATTTTTACAAGAGTTATTGAATGGAATAAGAAAGACGAGACCAGAACTTTTTGCTGAGAGCCTTGATTGGATGGATGAATCCACACAAACAAATAAAGTTACATTTATCCATAACCCTTTAACTAGGTTTAACAAAGAACCTTGGGTATGGTATGAAATAACTAGACTTATGGAAGCAGCACAAAGCAGTATTATTATACAAAGCCCCTATGTGATTCCCAATAAACGTATGCTAGGGTATATTGATCTAAGTAAGCAACAGGAAGTTGATGTGGTTATACTAACAAATTCTTTTGGATCAAACCCTAACACTTTTGGGCTCGCAGGATATATGAAATTTAGAAAAGATATAATTGATTTTGCCGACTATGTTTATGAATATCAGGGGATAGGTTCCTTGCATGCAAAATCTTTTATTTTTGACCATAGGATAAGCATGATTGGCACATTTAATACTGATCCCCGAAGTGCCTTCTTAAGCACGGAATCCATGGTTGTAATTGACAGCGAGGAATTCACAGCAGCCTTTAGGGATCGTATCGAAGACCTACTAGAACAAAGCCTACTGGCACAAGAGGACTATACCTATGTATCCAATTCTGATGTGGAAGAACTACCAAGTTCTTTGGGAAAAAGAGTAAAAATCAGAATATTGTCCATGTTGACTTATTTCTTTGATTACTTGTTGTAGAAAGCTAATTAAGACTGCTAATCACATAAGCATATAAAAGGGGATTAACATATGGGTAGATCAGCTACTTTACTAATACCATGTAATTTGACTAGAAAGGCAAAATATTTCGCATGACGAACCAATCTATGGTAAAATATAGGCATATTATTATCTATAGGAAAGGGGTTATGAACTATGGTAAAAAGCATTAATGATTCTACAGTCCTACACAATGGAGTTAAGATGCCTTGGCTTGGTTTAGGTGTATGGAAAGTTAAGGATGAAGAAGAAATCGATTTATCTGTAAAGGCTGCTATCAGGGCAGGTTATAGAAGTATTGACACAGCCGCTGCATACAAAAATGAAGCAGGTGTAGGTAAAGCTATTGCAGAAAGTGGAGTTGACAGAGAAGAACTTTTTATTACTACAAAGGTCTGGAATGCAGATCAAGGGTATGAATCAACACTTAAAGCTTTCGATGCTAGTTTAGAAAAACTAGGTCTAGATTATATAGACCTTTACTTAATTCACTGGCCAGTGGCTGATAAATATAAAGAAACCTGGAGAGCCTTAGAAAAGCTATATAAAGATAAAAAAGTTCGTGCCATAGGGGTTAGTAACTTCCATATGCATCACTTACAAGACTTAATGGCTGACTGTGAAGTTATACCCATGGTAAATCAAGTGGAGTTTCACCCACTACTTACCCAAAAGGAACTGAGGTTTTTTTGCAATGAAAATGGAATTCAAATGGAGGCTTGGAGTCCATTAATGCAGGGGAATTTGGATCATCCTGTCCTAGCTCAAATAGGTGGAAAATATGGTAAAACAGTAGCACAAGTAATCCTGCGTTGGGACTTGCAAAATGGTGTTGTGACTATTCCTAAATCTGTTAAGGAACATAGAATTCAGGAGAATATGGATATATTTGATTTTGAACTAACAGAGCAGGAGATGGAGAGTATAGAAAGCCTAAATGAGAATAAAAGATTCGGTCCAGACCCTGACAATTTTGATTTTTAACAGAAAAACCCCTTTTATAGGGGTTTTTTCATGGAAAGAATTAGAATTAGGAAGTCTTAGTATTATAACAACAAACAATTCCCTAGCGCCTTGAAGCTAAAAAAGTGGAAAATATTAGTGCGCTGTTCGACAAAATGTGCTATAATTCACAAATGTACATATATTTACTTTTGCCATGAGAGGAGTAGTGTTTGTGAAAGTTTTAAGGGGACTAAAATTTAAACTAGTGGTGGTACCAATTATTTTATTATTTGTAGCAGTTGTGGGTTTGGGGATGAACACGGTCATAGGATTGCAAAATTCCATGTTCACACAAATGGAGAATCTAGGACAAGATGTAGCAAGACAAATCATAAGTGAGCTTGAGAATAAAGCTCTAACTATTGAGTTGATAACTGAAATAATTGAAGAAAAAATTAGCGGAACTGGGAAATCCGTTATTTCAAATTATAATTCTTTAAGTAATAGCTATTTAGCACAGTTAGCTGGAGACTTAGATATAGCTGAAATTAACTGGTTTAACTCACAAGGAGAAATTATATACTCTTCCATTGAAGAGTATGTGGGCTGGATTGCACCTGAAGACCATGCCACATTAAAATTCTACAACAGCTCTGATGACGTTTTTTTCGAAGAAGTTCGCCAAGATAGTGCATCAGATAATTTCTTAAAGTATGGGTATGTTAGAGGCGATAATGGTTATTTCGTACAGCTGGGTGTTTCTGCTAATGAACTCCAAAACTTAACAGATGCCTTTAGTTTTCAATCCATGATGGAGAAGATTTCTGAAGAAGATTCTATAATTTTCGCAAGTATCATAGGTTCAGACCTGACTGTTATCGCAGACAATGAGGTCAGTGAGATAGGTAAGGTCTATGACGACGAAATTACTATTCAAGCAGCCCAAAATAGAGAGTTTGCTGCAGAAAGATGGTTTTTCGAAGAAGGAAATGTAGAAGTTTATGAATTATCTATACCATTAGAATTAAACGGTGATTACATAGGGGCCCTTTGTTTAGGGTTGTCTATGGATAGCGTAAACACAGCAGTAAAGGGTGCCCTAAATAGGCTAATTTTAATAAGTATACTGGCCTTTATAATTATAGGTGTAATTTTATTTTCTGTTGCGAACAACTCAATAAAATCCATTAACATAGTAAAAGAAAACCTAAAATTAATGGCTCAAGGAAACTTAAGGGAGACTAACTTGCCCACAAAATATCTAAGTAAGAAAGATGAAATTAGTGATATGCTACTATCACTTAGGGAAACACAAGTATCTTTAGGTGGGATTATTGAGAATGTCTTAGGGGCCACAAAAGAGGTCAGTGAGCTTTCAGAAGAGCTTAGTGCCACATCTGAGCAATCATCCAGTGCCTCCGAAGAAGTGGCAAGGGCTATTCAAGAAATTGCCAGTGGAGCTGGTGAACAGGCTAAGGATGTGGAAAATGCCGTTAATGAAACAGATATGCTAAATGCTAGAATTGAAAATATTGTTGATGAATCTAACAATTTAAATGATATATCCGTGGAGAATAAAGAATCAATAGATACAAGCTTGAAGGATATGCAAGAATTGTTAACAGCTACAGAAGAAAGTAGTAAATCATCTGCTGAAATTTTGAGAGTTATTCAAGCCTCAGCACAACACTCTAAAGAAATAGAAAGTCTTGCTTCTAGCATAGCAGACATAGCTGCACAGACTAACCTATTAGCTTTAAATGCTAGTATTGAGGCTGCCAGGGCTGGAGAAGCAGGCAAGGGTTTTGCCGTTGTGGCAGAGGAGATTAGAAAACTTGCGGAGACTTCTAACAAAACTGTTGCGGATATTAAAAAAATCACTGATATTTCAATTGAAAATTCTAGCCAAAGCTTAAATACAGTGGAACAGTTAAATCAAGCAGCAGGAAGACAAGCAGAGTTAATCCGTATTTCAGACCAAAACTTGAACAAAATTAGCCAAAACTCAAATCATTTAACTGAGCTATCAGCTAAGCTAAAGGAACATTGTGTGGCTATGGATTTATCTAAAGAATCAATTTCATCCATGCTAGGAAACTTATCAGCAAGCGCCCAAGAAAATGCTGCAGGTTCCCAGCAGATATCTGCTTCATCACAACAACAAACAGCATCCATGGAAGAAATAGCTAAATCAAGTGAGTCTTTAACACAACTAGCTTTAGACTTACAAAAGCTTGTGGAAAAGTTTTTAGTATAAAATAAAGAAGGCTAGAAATTAGCCTTCTTTATTTTATTTAGTATGTGGCCGGGCTAAGAATCTAAAGTTTTGCAGAGTTTCAATCGTTGCTTTAATACGGCAGCGAAAATAGCAATTACCATTGTTAATACCATTATTGCAAGTGCCAAAAGGGTTGTAAAAGGATCTATTGAATCCAACATGGTAAGGCCTATAAAACCAATAATGTAGAATCCTAATATGATGAAAGCACAGTTTTTAATATGGTCTAGTGCAACAACAGATTTTTGACTAAAGGTATCCTTATTTGCCACAAGTCTTAGAATTAATAATGATTTATACAATGCCATGTAAAATGGTACTGCAGTTGCGTATATACCAAATAATACAGGATATTTTAAGTAGGATACTTCTGGATGCAGCTCAGCCATTGTTCTAGCAGCCCAAGGCAACCAAAATACACATAAAGCAAAAATTATAGTGCCCAATGCAAAAATAGCAAACTTCAGTAAAAAAATCAGGCTGTTCTTTATCATGAAATCACACTCCTTTTTATTGTATTATACTATATATTTATTGAAATACAATAAATATATACGGAAATATAGTGTTTTTTCTCAGATATTATCCCTACATAAAACAAAAGCAGGATTATGGTATATTTATGGGGAATAATTAAATATAGAAGATAGTTTAATGATGAGGTGAAGTAATGGATAATAAAAAAGTTGTAGTTGTAGGTGGAGGAGCTGCTGGAATGATAGCTGCTGCCACTGCTGGCGGTCGTGGAATGGACGTAACAATAGTTGAGAAAAATAATAGGCTAGGAAAGAAAATCCTTATAACAGGTAAGGGAAGATGTAATATAACAAACAGTGCTGATATGGAGACACATATAGGGAATGTGGTACACAACAGAGAATTTCTATATAGTGCATTTTATACATATGATAACTATACAGTTATCCAACTTTTTGAAAGCTTAGGTTTAGAAACAAAAACAGAAAGGGGAGGGCGTGTTTTCCCTCAATCTGATAAAGCTGTGGATGTTGTCAATGCGCTTAAAAAGCATGTTAAAAACAACAATGTTGACATATTATATGAGTCGCCAGTAAACTCTGTAATAGTTAAAAATGGCCAAATTCATGGTGTAAAATTGGAAAATGGCAACGAGATCACCTGTGAGAGCGTGATTATAGCCACTGGAGGTAAATCATACCCAGGAACTGGATCAACGGGAGACGGTTATCATATAGCTAAGGAAGCTGGACATAAAATAATTACACCAAAACCTGCACTAACCCCCCTTAATATTAAGGAAAATTGGGTTAAGGAGCTTCAAGGGCTTTCCCTTAAAAATACCGAACTAAGACTGTACAAAGGTGATAAAAAGGTTTTTGAAGATTTTGGTGAAATGCTGTTTACACACTATGGTATATCGGGCCCCCTTGTTTTATCGGCAAGTGGTCATGTGGTGGGTATAGAAAAAGGCGGGTACAGGGTGGTACTTGATCTAAAGCCAGCCTTAGATGAGAAAACCCTGGATTTAAGAATACAGAAGGATTTCGAAAAATACTCAAGAAAGAATTTTTCGAATTCCTTAGATGATTTACTACCTAAAAAGATGATTCCTGTTATTATTGAACTTAGTGGAATACCCAGTGATAAACCAGTGAATCAGATATCTAAAGCTGAAAGAGCTAAGTTAGTGGAGCTTTTGAAAAACTTAAGCATAACCCCCACATCCCTAAGGGGCTTTGATGAAGCCATAGTCACAGCAGGAGGGGTTGATGTAAAGGAGATAGATCCATCAACAATGGAATCCAAGCTAGTAAAGGGCCTGTACTTTGCCGGTGAAGTAATGGATTTAGATGCTTACACAGGCGGTTTTAATCTACAAATAGCCTATTCAACAGGCTATCTAGCGGGCAGCAGCTGTTAGTTCGCCTATAGGTTTCATAGCGTTGCTTACGCAACAGGTTCGCTTCACAATAAGAAGAGCAGGTGCTCATATCCAGTCCGTTGTACCAAAGGCTTTATCTTTGGCGGAGCTACAAAAAGCCCTATACTGTATGGTCAGGGCTCCGAACCTGACCGGACCCACAAAATGCTCCAGGGAAGTTCAACACCTTTTCTGCTACACCGCATTCGGGGTCGATATGAAACTCGCGCCCCTACAGTAAAAAACCAGCCCCGAATAGCTCGGGGCTGGTTTATTTTAGCTATTAATTTTTAACTGTTTCATTTTCATTAGTTTCCTGTCCATCTAGTTTTGCAAATAATTGGCCATAAGCAAATCTATCATCCTGCCATAGCTCTGTACTCCATCTTTTTGTGCGTTGGCTTTTAGGTAAGTGTTGTTTATTTGTGATGATGCTCTTCTTACTATACTTTCGTGTTGTTGGTTGTGTGCATTGATATGATCCCAGTCCCTTTGTAACCCATCACCGAAGGTGGAATATAGTTCTTTGAATACATCCACATCAGCTCTGGCTAAGGCCCTCATGGTATGTCGTAGGGCCATTAGGGTTCCTGAGTACTGAAAATCTACATCTGGATGCATTGTAGCTGTCAGATAGGCTATATAATCTGCTTCGTCTTCCCTGGCAAAGCCCCTTTGATGTGCCATTTCATGTAAGGCTGTGCTGGGTATCAAGGAATCAGGAATAGATATGTTTACGTTGGCTTCCGCTGTAAAGGGAAAGTAGACTCCCCAAACCCCGGTATAAGACATTACCCTAGACATAAGCACTACCTTAGGTTTACCATATTTTCCACCAAGTGCAGGGTAAACTTCAGCGGCATTATCAAAGCCTTTGTCAGCTCTTCTCATGACATCAAAAGAACCATTAGGAAGGGTCATAACCCCATCTTTGTTTTCTTCTACATGCTGTCTTAGGTCATTGGCTTGGTCTATAAGATGTTCTGCTAGCTGGGCTAGTTCCACTGAAGTATATGTTACTTCGTCATAACCTGCTATTTCAGCGAAGGTTGACCTATGATAGTTTAAACCCCATGAGAATATGAAGATAAAATAAATTGTACTGATTGCTAGTACTAGGTTTACTAGATTATTTGCTAATATTTTATAACGTTTTTTCTTGTCATTGATCATAGCTAAAATCAAGGTTACTAACTTATAAACCATAAAGGCAAATAAAGACAAAAGTATTAGTTCTGCTACAGATATGGGTATTATTCCTGTAATTATGCTTAAAATCTGAGAGATAAATTTATAAATTTTTGTTGAATATACTCTTTCCACAGTGCTAGGATTCAGTGAACTGAAGTGTGAAAAAATTATTGCAAATGGTAGTAGTAAAATCAAGAAACTCCTTTTACTAATAAATTTATTTTTCATATTTTCACCAACTCTCTAAATTAGGTTTCAGTATTATTTTACAACACAATGCTTTCCTAAAGATAGGGTAATTTTTGAAAGAAACGATAATAATTATGAACAATTAGATTTTTCAATTGATATATTTACATGTGAGTGATAATATTTAGTTATAATTTGGGGAAGAGGTGGTTTAATGGCGGATTTTCTAGAGAACTCTGAAGGAAAAATTTTAGCTATTTTTCTATTAGTAATTATGATCAGTTTGGCCCTTTACTTTATTAAAGGAACTAAATACGAAAAACAGGCTAAAATTCTTATTGTAACTGGGACTGTAATTTGGTTTACTGCACTAATATTTAAAATTAACTTTCTATTAATAGCGGGACATATTATTATGAACTTAGGTATAGTAGCGGGAGTTTATGGCGGGCAATCAAAGATTAGTTCTCCAATCCCCATGTACGTTTTTATGGGTTCTTATTTAGCCATACAGGGGATTGGATATGGGTTAGATTATAAGGTTCTACAAAGCTTAGTAATTACTGAAACATCAAAATCATATGAAATTTTAGGGCTTTCAACTATAATTCCCATGATACTTTCCATTGGATCATACTACTTGATCAAAAAGCATAAATAAAGTATATCCTTCCTTTTACGACATAGTGTTGTCATTAAAGGTGGGATGTTTTTTTATCCTGTTGTAAAGGATTTAAGGAAAGAGATATTGAAATAAGTACTAACAATATTTAATAATTTACAATTTACGGCTTACAATTTACAATTAAAATAAAATCTATTTGCCAAATTGCAACCCACCCCTCGCGACAATTGTAGCCCATCCCTTTAGGGTTGGTAATATCAAACAGACAGTGTGGGTCCATCAAGGCTAAAGCCTTGCCTACAACGTCTAGGAAGCAAACAGCATAACCAATGTGCATAATCATCCCACCCCCCCGTAACAATTGTAGCCCATCCCTTTAGGGTGGGTAATATCAAACAGACAGTGTGGGTCCATCAAGGCTAAAGCCTTGCCTACAACGTATAGGAAGCAAACAGCATAACCAATGTGCATAATCATCCCACCCCCCCGTAACAATTGTAGCCCATCCCTTTAGGGTTGGTAATATCAAACAGACAGTGTGGGTCCATCAAGGCTAAAAACTTACCTACAACGTATAGGAAGCAAACAGCATAACCAATGTGCACAATAATCTCACCCCCGAACATTGTAGCCCATCCCTTTAGGGTGGGTAAGACCCATATAAATCTAAACCCGAAAGGAGTGCATTTATTTGCCTAGTTTCAACGTAATTTTATCTAACTTAAAGGAAACAGCCTCAAAAGAACGCTTAAGTCATTACCATAAGAAACAAAAGTCCTTAGACTTTCCAGTATATTATCTCTTGCCTTCTGTAAAATGGCTATCCACAGGAAGAAAGATCCAACCAGGTATGGCTTTCAAAACCTTTGATGATTTGGCAGAAGTTATCCTTCGTGAAGCTGGTTTTAGTTATGTACCTGTTACTGAGACAGAAAGAAATTTATTCTTTCAGCAACTTTTTTCATCATCTGATGCAGTTGAAAATCCTCACAAAGCAAAGGCCTACGCCCAGACTTATGGACAATTAAAGCGTCTAGGACTAACAATAGATGACTTGCCCAAGGGATTAGATAATTTAAAATGTGATTTAGAACAATATGAGAATGAGTGGGTGAAAAAACAAAGGCTACTTGACCCAGAAAATAGGTTCCATGAAGCTTTGAGTGTTGAGGGAGTTACATTACCCATGGGCGAAATAGTTATAGATGGTTACATGGACTTTAGCCCACTTCAGTACGCGATGATCCAGTGTCTTATGAAGAATGGTGTCACCACAACAGTATACATACCATACATGGAAAATACAGAAATAATAGAAGACACAATTAGGCACCTAACAGAACTGGGTTTTTCCATATCTAAGGCAGCTAAAGAATCATCCACGATTTGTACTGATATACAAGTCAAAAAAGCAGTGACCCTAGAAGAAGAGATTCTATGGGTCCTTGAAGATATTTCTCAGGCAATAAAGGATGATGATTCCCCTAGTAAACTAGAAGATATAGGGTTGATACTGGCCGATGGAAGTGATGACTATAAACTGCATCTAAAAAAGTTAGCGCAAGAATACTGCCTTCCAGTTAAGGTTCCTCAGAAAAAACTTGTTGTTGAAACAGTTACTTTTAAAATTATTTCACTCCTTTTATCACAGCAATCTTACATGACTAAGTGGGAGAAGGTCGCCCTTATAGATCAGCTATACCAACTGATGTTTTACCCTGTTGAGACATATTGGAAGAGCAAACAAAAATTTATAGAAGAGCATAAACTTGATGAAGAAATAGACATAAGGCTAGGTAAATGTATAAACTTTGCAAGGAATTTTACAAAACAAGCCCCTTTAGTATCTAAAATAAATGAGCTAACGGGTTTTTTAACTGACCTTTCAATGGTTGATGTTTGGAAACAAAAACTAATTAGTGAAGACAATACTAAAAAAACCATGAAAATACGCTTAGAGTGGGAGGCATTAGAGGGGATAATTGCACTTTTAGAGAGTAAGCAACAAATACTTCTAGAACAAGGGCTAGATGGTTTGTCTATTGATAGTAACATATTCAGCCAATGGCTTAAAGAACTGATAAGGAAAAAAGATATATATGTTGAGAGAAAGCCAGCGGTGGGTATTGAGTTATACTCATTTAGAGATATTGCCCTTTTCAGTGGAAAAAAATTGTATGTATTAGGTATGAACGAAGGAATTTTTCCAAGTATCCATAAGTTGAGTGGCTATTTTCAAGAAAGTGATCTAAAGGAATTACCCATTCCTTATGGAGTGCCTTCTAAGGCAACATTTAGGAAGAAAGATGAAGCTATGTTCAAGCAATTGTTTTACATAGCCCATTCCATAGATTTCTCCTATGTTTGTGGCTTTGACCCTGAAAATGAATATCAGCCATCACCATTTATCGAAGGATACTTGCCCAACGGTCTTAAACCACTGACAACTGAAGAAAGGTTTCAGAGGGAACCAATTACAAAGAAGAAGGCAGAGGAACAAACTGCTTTTATGATGGGTTTAGGACGTAAGGTTGAAGGTGCACCTAGGAAATTAATTGAAATGGATCAGCATAACTCTCATCTTCTAAAGGGTGAGGAGATTATATCCTGTGATAAAAGTGGAACAACCACCGAGATGGCCATAACAGCTTTGGAGCAATATGCAACCTGCCCATTTAAGTTTGGTTTGGAGAAGGGTTTAAGTGTTAGGGAACCTAAGGCTAAGCAAGAGGATCTGGACAATCGTTTCACTGGGTCTATGTTACACAAAATTATTGAAAGATTTTATAAGACCCTTGAGGTAGTTGGAAATCCTTTTTCTGCTTTAAGTGAAGAACGTAAAAGCTTAGGTGCAGCAGTACTCATAGAGATATTTGAGGAAGAGTGGAAGTTGATCGAGGCAAGCAATGATGATATATCGCCATATGATCTAGATATAGAAAAAACTTTATGGACTAATAGGCTGAAAAAATGGTGGTTAGCTGAAAGGGAACTTTTTTGGGACAATGAGAAATTAAAGGATATGAAACTCCATAGTCTAGAGGAGTCTGTACAATTGGCACTGGAAATTGACAGTGAAACCACTTTAAAGCTAAATGGTAAAATTGACAGAATTGATATAGATGCCAACGGTTTTGCCATTTATGATTACAAGTCAGGTTCTGCATCTTTAAACATTCAAAAAGAAGTTGTACCTGGTTTAAAACTCCAGCTTCCCTTATATATGCTAAGCGTACAAAATAAGACTGGACTGTGTGCCCACGGAGCATCATATGTCTCTTTAAAAGAACCAAAAAAACGTGCCACTAACGGTGTGTGGAGGGTGGAACACGCCGGTAAAGGGTCGATTTTTGATGTGAGTTCTAGGACTAATAAGGAAGAGGACTTAGACGGGGATAGTTTCTTAAATAGGTACAATCTAAAAAAACGGATTAAGGAACTTTGGGCAAACAGTGGTTTTGATTATTCTGTAAAACCTTTAAAATATTATAGTAGCTGCCCTTATAATGGAATATGTCGCGTTACAGACGAGCTTAAAGAAGAAGGGGAGGGAAATACTAATGGATTTTAATCCTGAGCAAAGTAAAGCCATATATAGTGAAAAACCCCTTGTTCTAATATCTGCAGGGGCTGGCTCCGGAAAGACAAGGGTTCTTACTGAACGCTTTATTCATCTATGTAAAGAAAAACATGAGGAATTAAAAACAGGTGCAAAGCACAAAGTTGGAGCAGAAGTAAAGGAAATAGTTGCAATAACCTTTACGGAAAAAGCTGCCCGGGAAATGAAAAAGAGGATTAGGGATAGGATAAATGATGAAATTGGCAAACTACAGCTTGGTATTGATGAAGAATCCCACCGCTTCTGGAAGGAGCAAAGGGAAGGATTAGACACAGGATTTATAACTACTTTTCATAGTTTTTGTCATAAGATATTGCACCAGTTCGCCTTTAAAGCCAATTTATCACCTAACTTTATTTTGATTGATGATACACAATCAATACTACTGAAAAATCAGTGTTTTAATGATATATTCCAAAGGGAAATAAATCATAAAAAATGGAAACTACTTTATGGCTATTATTCTAAAAGTGAGATTAGGTCTGCTGTACTAGCTATCTATGACCAGATTCAAGAAAATCCAAAGTATAACAATGTGCAAGACTTTTTTGAAGGATTTGACGCTAAGGAAATTATAAAGATACAAAGCACCCATATTGATAAAATCAGAAAAGAAATACTGATGGAGTTTTATGTGATGTCCCAAGAATGCATAAAAGAATTTCCTCCAAGTAGTACATTAAAGGGAAAGGCAAAGGAACATGTGGAAAACATCTGCAGGGACTTAGAGGGTATCAAGACATCAGACATGTCTACAGAAGATTTTTTGGAGATTTTAAAGGTAATTCCAGCAACCCACAGATCCTATGAAAAATCTGCACCTAGTCTATATAATTTGTGTGTTAGATATAAAGCTTTTAAAGAGATCATGAAAAGGTATACAAGCCTTCCCACTGATAGAGTTGAAGATATGTGCAAAATCATGGATTTGTTCACAGATGTGCTGAATTCATTCCATAGGATCTACAAGGAAAAAAAGGAAGAAAGGGCATGTTTGGATTTTTCAGATCTTCAAAAACTAGCTATTAACCTTTTGGCCAAAAACCAAGATATAAGGGATTTTTGTCGAAAGGAATTTAAACATATGATGGTGGACGAATTCCAAGATACCAATGGTTTACAGATGAAAATGTTAGAATACATCAACCCCAGCTATCGTTTTATAGTGGGAGATGGTAAACAAAGTATCTATAGATTTAGGGGTGCAGATGTAACACTTATGAACTCCTTAGAGGGTGTGGCTGAAAAAGATAACCAGGCAGACTTTATTGATATGGGCAGAAATTATAGGAACTGCGATTCCATCATTCAATTTGTAAATGAACTCTTTAAGGTATTTATGATAAAGGATAGCAGCACCATGGCATATGGTATTGACTATAAGCCACTTATTAGTAGCCGTAAGGAAGAAAAAGAAACCCATCCACATAAAAAAGTTGAGCTAATTACACTAGAAAAAGCAGAGGAAGGTGAAGAGACAAGGTTTGACTGTGAGTTTGACCTGCTCACGGAAAGAATGCTTGAGATGTATAACAGTGGTGAAGAGATGGTCAAAGGTAAAGTACTAGTGGATGGTGAAGAAAAAGAAAGGTGGCGTCGCCCCCTTTGGAAGGATTTTGCTATACTTATACCTTCTAGAACTGGTCTTGCTACACTAGAAAAAAACCTAAAAAACAAGAGTATACCCTATGTTGTTCATGGGGGAATTGGTTTTTATCAAAAACAAGAAATAAAGGATATGTTAAACATACTTCGTTTGATTAACAGACCTTGGGAAAAGGTTTACATCCTTTCAGTTTTACGCAGCTCTTTGTTTCAGTTAACCATGGATGACTTTTTTGAGATACAAATGAGGATTTCGGAAAAAGGGAGTTTTGCTGACTATATTTACAACAAAGATTTTGAGAAAGATAGTAGCTTGTCAACTTCATTAAAGGATAAGCTGCAGAACTTTTGCCAGTTATTTCATCGGTTTGTTCCCTTTATTCCACAAAAATCCCTAGGAGAATCTTTAGGGGATGTGTTTGAGGAAAGTGGGTTAAAAACTTCCCTTTTGATACAGAAGAACCCCCTGCAAATGATTAAAAATGTGGAAAAGTTAATGGAAATTATGGCGAACCAAAATGCCAACTCTTTAGAAGAGCTACTGGAACAAATGGATATATTGGCTTCTTTAAGTGATAAAGAAGGAGAGGCAGAGGCTGAACTACCCGAAGGTAATATGGTTCACATAATGACTGTTCATGCATCTAAGGGTTTAGAGTTTCCCATTGTATGCTTGCCAAAGCTGAACCGCAGTCCTCAAAAGGATAAGGGTAACTTTTTCTATGATGATGAGTATTGTCTAGTGGCAAAGTTTAAAGAGGATAGTGAAAATGACCCCTTTGAGCAGGAAGAGTATTCTACACCTAGCTATGGTTTAGTAAAGGAAAAATTTGATGTTGCAGCATTTGAGGAAACAAAAAGACTGTTTTATGTGGCAACAACTAGGGCTAGGGACTATCTGTTGATGACCTCTAAGGGAAAGGAGGCAAAGGAGTCGTGGTACTCTCTGATAAATGATGCCTTATCAGTAAATCCTCTTTTAAATGAATATATCCACGTGAAAAGCCAAAGTGATATCCTCCCGCAGAATAAACATATGAAAGATGAAAAAGTTTTTGTTGCTAAAAATGAGATTCAACAAAAAGAAATCCCCTTCACTTTTTCTGTGTCAGAGATTATGTTATTTATGAACGATCCCTTAATGTACTATAATAACTACATTTTAAAGCTTAATCCTCAGTGGTTAGATGAGGGGGAAGAAGGGAAAACTGATAGGGATAGCTATGTTGTGGCGGGTACAGAGTTCGGTACTATAGTTCATAGGGCTTGTGAGCTATATGATCAAGGTTTCAGTGAACTAGATGCTGTAAATGAGGCACTGGAAAGTATCAGAGATAATGATGTTGATACAGAGCTACCTACTTACACCACTAGGCTAAGAAAAGAAGTATTGAAAATGCTAGATAGCTATAAAGATGTAAGGGACGTTAGTTTAGGTGAACACATATCCAGTGAGTGGAGCTTTGTAACGGAGCTTTCAGGTGCATATGTGGTAGGAGAGATAGATAAAGTATTTAAGGTTGATTATGGGTATCATCTCATGGATCTTAAGACTAATATCTTAAGGGACGAGGACCAGTTAATGGAGAGTTATATGCCTCAGATTTACTTATATAAAATGGCCTATGAGAAAGAAATGGGCGTAGAGGTTGAAGAAGTATCACTTTTCTTCATGCGTGGAGGAAAAGATGGACTAAAAACTTTTCAAGCTGATCCTTCCTACGAGGAAAAGGTGAAGGCAGCAATAGGAAAGATGAGTAGATTGAAGAGGATGAAGGCAGGGAGAAAACAGTATATTTAGAAGGCCAGGAATAAACAAGGAACTTTATGTCCGATGTCTAGTCTAATAGGTAATGAAATAAATAGGAGGCTGAGCTATGGGTAAGAAAATGGTATGGCTGGTTGTAATAGCTATTGTTTTTTTAGCTACAGGATGTGGAGGGAGTGTAGGTGCCCAAGGTGAGGATGAGAAAGTGGGAGTAAGGGGAGTAATTACGGAGATAACACACCAGGAAAATGGGAGTATAATTATTTTAGTTGAAGGTGATTTCGAAGATGACACTAGTTATCATGCTGGTTATGTGAGGATTGATAGTGATACTACTATTCAAAGAAAACAAGACTACGAAAACCTTGATAAAGGAGATATTGAAGAAGGAATTAAAGTAGAGGTTATTTTTGAAGGTGATGTTTCAGAATCAGATCCAGTGCAAGGAAAGGGAAAAATCCTTCGTATTTTGGATTAAGGGTGCAAAAAGACACTTCAGTGTAAAACTGAAGTGTCTTTTTAGGTAACTAGTTTGTCACCCACTTTTATACTATTTTTTCTTATCATCTCTAAAAATGTCTATTACAGATCTTGCTATTTCTGAGATAAAACTTACATAGTTTATTAGAGTATTAGTATTACTACTTACGGTGGATGCTGTTTCTATTAGTGACTCCCTTAGTACGTATATGGTTTCTTCTGTTTTGTGTAGGCCATCCTTTACCAAAGTAGTTGTCTCTTTTACGTTATTCATCACATGGGGTAAATCCTCTAAGGACTGATTTATGTTTACTTCATTTTTATTTACTATGTTTGTTGCTTTTTTTATTAGTTCATTTAAGTTCTTCAATGTTATTATAAGGAAAATCCCCACCGTAAGTAAGAGTAAAAACAAAATAAACATTCCAATATCACCTAAAGATAAAGTTATTGTCATGGCAATCTCCTCGAGTATAGATTTTTATGTTTTTCTACTATAGTGCTTCCTCTAATTGTTCGGGTTCATTTTCCTCTTTCTTTGCATCTTTTAAAGCTTGTTTAGCTTTTTCTTTAATCTCAATTGCCTTTTCTTTAGCTTCAACTGCTTTATCTTTTACGTTTTCTGCAAGTTCAGTAGATTTATTTACTATATCTTCTCTAGTTTCTTTACCAGATTTTGGTGCAAATAATACACCCAAAGTGGCACCAACTGCTGTACCTATGGTTACTCCTAAGGCTAGTTTTTTCGTATTACTTTTCTTTATCTCACGTTCTCTCTCCCGTTGTTTCTTTAATAAAATATCTCGCAACATATGTATTACCTCCCCGTTTAATTTATATATTAATGATAACATAAATAGTAAATACTATCAATAAGAATTTTGAGATAATTATAAAATAATGAAAAAATTGTTCTTTGACTATGCTATTAGCCTAACTCCTAACTCTAAAACATATTGAAGCTTTTTCCGTTGTACTGTACAATAGATTAATAGAACTTTTGCTGGAGGAGGGTATGTTTTGGAGTTTTTTGGATTTTTTGCTTTTGTTCTTATGATGATTTATTTCGATTTACCGGATAAAGTTAAAAAGCTCAAAGGCCGGGTTAAAAAGCTTGAACAAAAAACAACTAAGGGAGGGGTAATTATTATGTCTGATATTTTAAAGGAACTTCAAGGGAAAAAGTGCACTATCATTGCTGAGAGTGATTACACGCCAAAACTGAATTGTACAGTAATGGCCGTTGATGAAGAATGGATTAAAGTAGTTGAAACAGATAAAAAGGGTAAAGAAAACACTAGGGTGCTTAAGATTGAAAACATAAAAGAAATACATGAGATAGAGTAGAAAAGAATTGATTCTTAGCGTCTATTGTTAAAGGGCTTTTCAATGAATGTACAGTGTGGAGAATTTTCCTTTGGAAAAGAGTGATTGGATTTTTCCCTCATTTATTGAAATAATAAACATGAACTACATAGAGAAAGGAATTGGTTTTATGAAATTTAGTTCACTGCCTCCAAAGGGCACTTTTGATGCAGTTCCAAAGGAAATGGAACTAAGAAATTATGTAACTGAGGTTATCAGTAATACATACAAAGCCAGGGGTTTTATGCAAATTGAGACTCCTATGATAGAAAATCTAGACCTTATAACAAATAGTGATGGTGGTGAGAACCTACGCCTTATCTTTAAGATTCTAAAAAGGGGAGAGAAGCTCTCTATTCCTGAAGGTACAGAAGTAGATGAAAATACCCTATGCGATTTAGCCCTTAGGTTTGACCTGACTTTACCTCTGAGTAGATTTTATGCAAAGAATCGTAACGACCTTCCATCACCCTTTAAAGCTTTCCAAATGGGTTATGCCTTTAGGGCAGAGAGACCACAAAAGGGTAGATTTAGACAGTTTATTCAGTCTGATGTAGATATTATTGGAGATAATAGTATTTTCGCTGAGATTTCTGTACTCAAAACTGTATCAAAAGCTTTAAATGAGCTAGGTTTCGGCAATTCAACAATTAAGATAAATGATAGAAGGCTGTTAAGGGAAGTAATTGAACAGGCTGGATTGGGAGAACTCTTTGAAACTGTTTGTATTACATTAGATAAATTAGATAAGGTTGGAGAAGAGGGAGTAAAAAAAGAGCTTTTAGAGAAAGATATAGCCCAAGGAAAAGTTGAGGAACTTTTGGCATCTCTTATTAGCCTAAAAGAAGAAGGTCTTTCCAAGTCAAGCAGCCCTTATGCTATAGAATTAGCACAAATTATGGAAGCAGTGGGGCGGAATTTCAAGATAGAATTCGACCCATCTTTAGTAAGGGGAATGGGGTATTATACGGGACCAATTTACGAAATTGTCAGTGATGAGTTTAAAAGTTCCATCGGTGGAGGCGGTAGGTATGATAACTTAATGACTAAGTTTCAAAAAGAACCTATCCCAGCTGTTGGTTTTTCCATTGGCTTTGAGAGGATTGTTCAAATTTTAAATGATAGAGGCTTTGAGATTCCTAACAAAGGGAAAAACATAGCATTACTTGTGAAGGATATAGGGAAGTTTACTGAAGCAGAAACTTTGGCAGAACAACTTATAAAAAAAGGTAATGTAGCATCAATTTTTTCCATAGAGGGTGTTAATCCCAACAAAATCGGCAAAAAGATAAATTCCTTTGAAAAGCAAGGGTTCGATGAGGTTCAGGTTATAGAATAAGAAGGAGTGGACCATAAATGGCTGAGATAAAATACGAAATTGTTAAGCATATAGGTGTGCTGTCTGAGGGAAGTAGAGGATGGCAAAAGGAGCTTAATCTTATAAGCTGGAATGAAAGATCTCCTAAGTACGATATAAGGGATTGGGCTCCGAATTATGAGAAGATGGGTAAAGGGGTTACTTTGAGCGAAGAGGAAGTTACAAAGCTTAAAGAGATGCTGGAACAAATATAAAAACGCTCTTCTAAAAATCTGTTTGGCTGATGTGTTCTCAATTTTAGGTTGTCCAATTATGGAAGATCAAAATGTGCTAGCAATATACAGTAGCATTTTGTAGTATTTTTAGAAAAATGTATGTATTTGGGATTTTATTGGTCTTCAGAATGTATCAGTCCACTAGATGTAAGAGGACGCCCTCTCAGTCCCTTTGATAATTTTCTCGCATTTTAGTATACTAAAGTGGAGAGTAAAAGGAGAGGTGATTGGGTGTTAGAAGAATTACAAGTGCAAGTTGAAGAAAACCAAAGCTTAGGTTTCGAAACTGAGGACATCAAAGTATGTTTGGTTCAAGATTACGACCCGAAGCTACTAGATGATTTGGTCAACTTTGGACTAGATATTTTTGGGGATCTAGGTATGGATCAGTGGGGATTAGTTCCACAGATTAGACATGGTAATGTATATGTTCTTCAAGATAACGAAGATATAATCGGTCTTGCTATATTGATGAGGGACTGGGACGACACTGATAAATGCTACTTATTTGATTTTGCTATCAGCCCTAATTTACAGGGAAAAGGCTTGGGGACTTACTTCCTTCAAGCTATTATTTCAAACATGGAAGAACAAGGTTTTAGCAAAATGAGCCTAACCGTTGACACAACAAATAAACCAGCTATTAAGCTTTATAAAGATAAGATAGGATTTGATATAGATCATTTTAGTAAAGATGAGTATGGTAAAGGCCATGATAGATATATCATGGAGTTTGATTTCAATAAAGAAGATGTAAACTAAAGAAACGGCCGTTGGTCGTTTCTTTAGTTTACGAGAAATAAGCAATACTTTTTTCGTTTTAAAGGAATTATATTAATTATAGCGAATAACCATTTATATAATTAATTTCAAAATAGTAAGGGGGCTTAATTATGACTATTAAAATCATTACAGATAGTGCATGTGACCTACCTAAGGAGCTTGTGGAAGAGCTTGATGTGGAAGTAGTACCTTTATTTGTCCTGTTAAATGAAAAGGAGTACTTAGATGGGGAGACCATTCAATCCAAAGAAGTACTTGATGGAATGAGGGAAGGAAAAGTATTTAAAACTTCTCAAGTTACACCGAACATGTTTTATGACTGCTTCGTTGAATATGCCCAAAAGGGACAGCAGTGTGTATACATAGCATTTTCCTCAGCCTTGTCTGGAACATATAATTCAGCTTTAATAGCAAAAGAAGAAGTTATAGATAAATACCCTGATTTCCAGTTAGAGATAATAGATACTAAATGTGCTTCCATGGGATTTGGTTTAGTTGTTTATAAATCGGCACTTTTGGCTAAGGAAGGTAAGAGTGTAGATGAGATAGTAAGGGCTACTAAATTTAATGCTGAACATATGGAGCACATATTTACCGTGGATGATTTGGAATACCTATATAGAGGAGGCAGGGTAAGTAAATCTGCTGCATTTATAGGTGGTATTTTAAACATTAAGCCCATATTAAATGTGGAAGATGGTAAGCTTATCCCCATAGACAAAGTTAGGGGAAGACAAAAATCCTTTAAAAGGATGATTGAGCTAATTCAAGAAAGAGGAACTGATATGTCAAATCAGGTTATAGGCATTAGCCACGGTGATGACATGGAGAGTGTAAACAAGTTTCGAAAAATGATGGAGCTTGAGTTCGGGTGCTCGAAATTTATAATAAATAATATAGGGTGTGCTGTAGGAGCTCATTCAGGGCCAGGTACATTAGCGATATTTTTCATGAACCAATTAGAAAATAATAGTTAAAATAAAAACAAGAACTGGCTAGTAAAATGTACCCTATAGAGTAGACAAGAAAAAAAAGTCTACCCTATAGGGTATTTTTATTTATAATAAAGTAAATGAAATAAGTTGAGGTGGTATTTATGAGTAAAAAGATCTTCACAAATGAAGAAGTGGATATATTATCAAAGAATCCCTATGTTAAAAACGTTAGTATTAAAGGTATTACTTATACTGATGAGTTTAAACGTATATTCATCATAGAATATCAAAAAGCAAAATACCCAAAAGAAATATTTGAATCATGTGGATTTAATATAGAAGTTCTTGGTTCAAACCGCATTAGCTCAGCCGCTAATAGGTGGTGTAAGGGATTTAAGAAGGATGGGCTTAACGGATTAACTGATACTAGGAAAGGCAATTCAGGAAGACCTAGTGACAAAGAAATTTCCCTTGAGGAAAAATACAAACGCCTTGAGGCAGAGAATAACTTACTCAAAGCAGAGAATGAATTACTAAAAAAGCTCGAAATGATGGAAAGGGGGCTAAAAAACAAGAGATAAAACTATCTGCAGAGGATAAGTTTATACTTATTAACTGTATCATCTCAAAGTACAAACTCACTAATATGCTTAGTTATTTGTGTAAAGCAACTGGTGTTTCTCGTTCTGGCTACTACAACTATTTTTCGTCAAAATCTCAAGATCTAAGGGAAAAGCTTAATAGGAAAGATGAATTATTAAGAAATAATATTTTAAAAGCTTACAAGTTTAAGCGCAGGAAAAAGGGTGCTAGACAAATAAAAATGACCTTAAAGAATCAGTTTAAGATAATCTACAACTTAAAACGAATAAGGAGAATTATGAAAAAGTACGATATTGTTTGTCCTATACGCAAAGCCAATCCATACAGAAGAATGATGAAGGCTACTATGGAACATAGAGTATTACCAAACCTCCTAAATAGAGAATTTAAACAAGAAACACCAGGCAAAGTATTACTGACGGATATAACTTATTTATCTTATGGCCAGGGTAAAAGAGCATATTTATCTACAGTCAAAGATTCTTCGACGAATGAAATTTTAGCTTACCATTTATCACGAAATATACAACTAGAGATAGCTATTGAGACCATACATAAATTGATGCTTAATGAGGGCAATAGTTTAGCACATGATGCATTTATACATTCAGATCAAGGCTGTCATTATACAAGTCCTATATTCCAGAAGTTACTCCAGAGATATGGATTAGGTCAATCTATGTCTAGACGAGGCAATTGTTGGGACAATGCTCCTCAAGAATCATTCTTTGGGCACTTCAAAGATGAGGCACATCTAAAAAAATGTAATACTTTTGAGGAGCTAAAAAACGAGATTGGCGATTATATGGATTATTATAATAAGTATAGATGTCAATGGGGATTAAAAAAGATGACTCCTGTACAATACAGGAACCATCTTCTTGTAGCATGACTTTTTTTAAATTGTCCTTTACATAGGGTACATTTTATAGCCCGGTTCTTGTTTTTGTTTAGTGGATGTAATACTATCTCTTGTCAAAAGTGACAATAGAGCTAAGGATTGATTTTAACTATCCCAGAATACTATTTAATGGCGTTTTATGTGATTTTTATCACTTGTCTGAAAAGTATAATATAACAGTTACTGTAACAGAAATGATACAGATGCAAAAACTATTGTAGTATAGCTGGTAAATGGGACAACAGGTATTGTAATTTAGAGGAACACATTATATAATACAAGTAAATACTAATCTAATCAAAAATTCTCTAGGAGGTCGATATATATGAGAAACGAATGGAATGGGTTTGTAGCTGGTAAATGGACCGAAAATATTGATGTAAGGGATTTTATTCAAAAAAACTATTCGCCCTATGAAGGCGATGACGCATTTTTAGTAGCCCCAAGTGAAAAAACAAAGATACTTTGGGAAAAAGCCACTGAACTTTTAAAAGAAGAGATCAAAAAAGGTGTAATTGATGTTGATACAGAGACTGTTGCTAGTATAGCTGGGTTTAAACCTGGATATTTAGATAAAGATAACGAAGTAATAGTAGGTTTTCAGACCGATGAGCCATTAAAAAGAATTGTAAACCCATATGGTGGTATCAGAATGGCCACTTCAGCTGCTGAGAGTTACGGGTATAAAGTTAACGATGATATTGTAGAGACATTTACTAAATATAGAAAAACCCATAACCAAGGTGTATTTGATGTTTATACACCAGAAATGAAGCTTGTTAGAAAAGCTGGTGTTGTTACAGGACTACCTGATGCATACGGTAGGGGGAGAATCATTGGTGACTACCGTAGATTGGCCCTTTACGGGACAGATTTTTTAATTGAAAAAAAGCAGCAGGAACTTGCAGAACTTACAGGGCCTATGCTTACTGAAACCATTAGACTAAGGGAAGAGCTATTCGAACAACTAAAAGCACTTCATGAAATGGTAGAAATGTGTGAAAGCTATGGTTTTGATGTTACTAAACCAGCTAAGGATGCTAAAGAAGCTGTACAATTCGTGTATTTTGCATACCTTGCTGCAATTAAGGAGCAAAATGGTGCTGCAATGTCTCTAGGGCGAGTAAGTACTTTTTTAGATATCTTTATTGAAAGAGATATTAAAGCTGGTATTATTACCGAAGAAGAAGCTCAAGAGTTGGTTGACCAATTCGTTATGAAGCTTAGGCTTGCAAGACATTTAAGAACACCGGAATATAATGACCTTTTTGCGGGGGATCCAACTTGGATTACTGAAACCATTGGAGGTATGGGTGAAGATGGAAGGACACTGGTAACTAAAAATAGTTTCAGGTTCTTATATACCCTTGTAAACTTAGGACCAGCACCGGAGCCAAACATGACTGTACTTTGGTCACAAAGCCTTCCAGAAAAATTTAAGGAGTTCTGTGCGAAGATATCTATTGAAACAGACTCTATTCAATATGAAAACGATGATCTAATGAGGCCAGGTTTTGGTGATGATTACGGTATTGCGTGCTGTGTATCTGCCATGAGAATTGGAAAGCAAATGCAGTATTTTGGTGCAAGGGTTAACCTAGCAAAAGCTCTTTTATATGCTGTAAATGGTGGTATAGATGAGAAGCTAAACATACAAGTAGCTCCAAAGATGGATATACCAGATGGAGAATACCTTGATTATGACGATGTAATGAAGCGATTTGAAAAGGTTATGGAGTGGCTTGCAGAAGTTTATGTAAACACTGTAAATGTAATTCACTTCATGCATGACAAGTATGCCTATGAGACCTCTATGATGGCACTACATGATAGAGATGTGGAAAAACTTATGGCATTTGGTTTAGCTGGTCTATCCGTAGTAGCAGATTCTTTAAGTGCTATCAAATACGGTAAAGTAAAGCCAGTTAGAAAAGATGGGATTGCAATAGATTTTGAAACAACAGGTGAATTCCCCAAATTTGGTAATGATGATGAAAGGGTAGATGAAATCACCGTAGATGTAGTTACAAAATTTATGAATGAACTACGTAAACACAAGACTTATAGAAATGCAAAACATACCATGTCCATACTAACCATCACTTCCAATGTTGTGTACGGTAAGAAAACAGGAACAACACCAGATGGTAGAGAGGCGGGGGAGCCATTTGCACCAGGCGCTAACCCTATGCATGGAAGAGACATAAACGGAGCTTTAGCTTCACTGAACTCAGTTGCGAAGATTCCATATGCAAACTGCATGGACGGAGTTTCTAACACATTCACAGTTGTACCTGAAACTTTAGGTAAGCAGATGGACCAAAGAATTTCAAATTTAGTATCTATTTTAGATGGTTATTTTGTTCAAAATGCTCACCACTTGAATGTAAATGTATTGAATAAGGCAACCCTAGAAGATGCCATGGAACATCCCGAAAAATATCCATCCCTAACCATCAGAGTATCTGGATATGCTGTAAACTTCAGCAGGCTATCTAAGTCCCAACAGCAAGAAGTTATAACAAGGACTTTCCACGATAGGATCTAGAAATGACTACAAAAGCTTGGGTACACTCCATTGAAACTATGGGGCTTGTGGATGGACCAGGGATAAGGACTGTGATTTTTCTTCAGGGATGTAAGTTGAGATGCTCATACTGTCACAATCCCGATACTTGGAAAATGAACACAGGTAAAGAGATGACAGTGGCTGAGCTTATAAAGATTGTTAAAAGATATAAAGTATATTACAAAAAAAATGGTGGCGTGACAGTTTCCGGTGGAGACCCTTTACTGCAGCCAGAGTTTTTGATAGAGTTTTTTAAAGCATGCAAAGAAGAAGGAATCCATACGGCACTTGATACAGCTGGGTATGGTTTTGGACAATATAAGGAAATACTTCAATATACTGATTTGGTTTTACTAGATATTAAAGCAGTGGATGAAAGCAGTTACAAGAGTATCACATGTGCAAACATGGATAAGTTTTTAGAATTCCTTTCTGAAGTACAAAATCAAGATGTGGATATATGGGTAAGGCATGTTGTTGTTCCTAAGTTAAATGACTCTGAACAAGAGATAATTGATTTAGCCCACTTCATAAATGACTTGAAGAATGTTAAGAATGTAGAACTACTACCTTACCACACACACGGAGTGAAAAAGTATAAAGAACTTAATATTAAATATCCATTAGAGGGTGTGAAACCATTAGATGAAGACAGATTCGTATATTTGAACAGAATTTTCGCAGACCACCTAAATATGGGTCATACTGGATACGAGAGAATTGGGTAAATTAAAAACAGGGCACATGCCCTGTTTTTGGTTTACATTTTTAGCTTAACCACTACTTTTCACTAAAAAGCTCTACACTATTAAAAGCAAACTTTAAGGATCTGTGGCTAGGGTTTGATTTAGTTATTAGTTTATAGAAAAAAGATCCTTTAGATCATAGGGAAATAATATTATTAATTAGTCACAGGCCATATACTGCCAAGATTTTTACACGGCCTAAACAAGCTACATAATTCTGTCCCTCACGGAAGGGCTTAAGAATTTATCCGTGAAAATCAGTGTAAATCAATGGCTAAGCCCTTGAATTGCTATTAGTTATTAGAGATCATAAAGATCATGTAGATCTGTGGCTAGGGGTTTAAAGACATAGGATTAAAGGCTTATAACCACTACTTTTCACTAAAAAGCTCTACACTATTAAAAGCAAACTTCAAGGATCAGTGGCTAGGCTTTGAATTGCTATTAGCTATTGGAGATCATAAAGATCATGTAGATCTGTGGCTAGGGGTTTAAAGACATAGGATCAAAGGCTTATAACCACTACTTTTCACTAAAAGGCTCTACACTATTAAAAGCAAACTTCAAGGATCAGTGGCTAGGGTTTGATTTAGTTATTAGCTTTTAGAATAAAAAAAATCCTTTAGATCATAGGAAAAAATATTATAAGTTAGTCACAGGCCATATACTGTCAAGATATTTTACACGGCCTAAACAAGCTACATAATTCTGTCCCTCACGGAAATGCTTAAGAATTTATCCGTAAAAATCAGTGTAAATCAGTGAAAACCGTGGCTAAGCCCTTGAACTAGCTTTTAGCTATTAGTCATTAGCTTTTAGAGATCAAAAAGATCATGTGGATCTGTGGCTAGGGTTTGATTTTTTATGCATTTATCCTATAAACACTGTCAACCATTTTTGAAAATGTCCTAAAAAAGTCTTAACATAAGCACCAGATTTCTGGTGCTAAATTCTAAAAACACTTTTCAGAATAGTTATGCTATTAACTTTTAATACTGCGACAATCTGTTGTTGTTCATGGCTTTCACAAAAGACAGTTGTAGCCGATGCTTCAGCTTCGGCTGACATTCAAAATGAACAGTATGATGGTAGGACTTTGTACTCGCCGTAAAACAAAAAGGCAGTGCCTAGAATGCACCTTGTTTTTGCGTAACTTTAATAAACCTAGTGATTTCTAAGATTCTTGCTAAGCTATGTTGTTCCTATGTAATTGCTTTTTTAAATATCTTTCAAATGATGCCTGTTTCCATGGGTGACTCATTGGAGGAATATATTTTTTCTTAGGTTTCTCAGGAAGAGTTGCTAGATCAAATGCTTTTGAAGAGGGTTTATGATGTGGTAGCAACTCAAGCAAATAAACCTGTTCACCAATACAGCAGTAAATGTCCCCATCAAAGGCTTTAATGACCATAGCTGTAGTACCCTTACGGTAATGCACTGCAACTCCATAAGCATTAACAGGCAGATAATACTCATTATGATATTTAATACAACTCCCATTATCAATTTTTCTAGAAGAAATTACCGCCAGTGTTAGATTGATTTTATCATTATCTGGTTGCGTTTCGAACACAGATTTGATACTATCAATAGGTAAAGCGAATCGCTTGTTGAATTTTTTTATGTAGGAGTAAAGGAATTTGTTTGCCTCCTCAATTGAGGAGACACCTCTCAAGCGTAGCTCTACGACTAGGCGGGATTGAAGAGTGCCAAATACTCTTTCAACCCGCCCTTTTGCTTGTGGAACGCTAGATGTCTGAATGTCGATTCCTAACTGCTTACATGCATATCCGAACTGAGTAAATGTATCTTTTTCAACTGAAGCTTCTTTTTTCTTTTCGTATTTTCTTTTATACTCAAATACAGTGCGATTATCTGTAAAAAACTGATAAGGGATTCCATAGTTAGTTAGGACCTGATTAAGAACATTGTAGTAGCCTTTTAACGTTTCCTGCTCATCAAAGTAAGCGCCTAACATTTGCCCTGTGGCATCATCGATTGCTACATGAAGGTGTGTTTTTATGCCACCAAACCACTCATGCATGGAAGCGTCCATTTGGAGCATTTCTCCAAAGTAAGCACACCTAGGACGCCTAGGATGAGAGTCCTCTATATCTAAAATGGAGCTTTGAATGACAGCTGCCTTCTTCATAGATTTAGTTTTAGCTTGAAGATCCTTTAGTTCTTTCTTCAATGCTTTCCTAGAAGATCGTGTTGCCATTGGCGAAAGGATGAACTCTTTCCTAAGAATAGAAGTAATGGTACCGACAGATACTTTGATGTCTTCCATCTCATTAAGAAGCTCTGAAAAATGGGTTAGATTACAATCATAATACTTAGTGCGGTATAAGTCTAAGATTAACTTCTTGGTATCTTCAGATAAGGTTATTGAAGGTTGCCTACCACGGTTTCCATGAATGAAAAAAGCTTTACCTTTTTCTTTATACCCTTTGATTAGCCTACTGATATGCCTAGGTGTACACCCGATTTTAAGGGCTGCAGTTTTCTTGTTGCCATTAGTTTCTACCAACTTTTTAATTATTTCATATTTCTGATTCTCATCCATAGTTAATATCACCTTTCTCATCTTGTCCACCTCATTTTTATAGTCATGAGGGTATTATAATATATGAATCACTTTTAGGACATAATCTTTTGTGGTATAACTAGACATTATCATATATGAATCATATTTTTTATGCATTTATCCTATAAACACTGGACAAACTTGGAAAGTATGGTATAATTAGATGTTTGAAAGGCTATTGAAGTTAAATTATTTGTAAATAGATTATTTTAGTGACTAAATTAATTTGTTTTAGGATAAATTAATTTTAAAATGGAATATATTTTTAGAAGGAGTTTTGCAAATTGAAAACATTTAATGATTTTGAGTTAAAAGGTAGTATTTTAAGAGCTATACAAGAAATGGGGTTTGAAGAGCCCACACCCATTCAAGGAGAAGCTATACCCGTTGTTCTAGAAGGAAGGGACTTAATAGGACTTGCCCAAACAGGAACTGGTAAAACAGCAGCCTTTGGTTTGCCTATGTTAAACAGCTTTGATCCAAATTCAGGATTTATTCAAGGTCTTATTCTTTGCCCTACAAGGGAACTTGCAATCCAAGTTGCTGAAGAGCTTGGCAAGCTTGGGAAATTCACTGGGAACAAAATACTTCCTATTTACGGAGGGCAAGACATTGGAAGGCAGATTAGAGCATTAAAGCAAAGGCCATCCATTGTAGTAGGTACACCTGGAAGGGTAATTGACCATATAAATAGAAAGACCTTGAGAATAGACCAATTAAAAATGGCTGTTCTTGATGAAGCAGATGAAATGCTAGACATGGGCTTTTTAGAGGATATTGAGACAATCCTAAGTGAAACCCCACTGGAGAAACAAACACTTTTATTCTCCGCAACAATGCCTAAACCTATTGAAAAACTTGCTGATAAGTTTTTACAAAACCCCCATAGAATTTCTGTGGTTCCAAAACAGACAACAGCTCCACAGATTGCACAATACTATATTGAATTAAACGAACACCAAAAATTTGATGCTTTATGTAGATTGTTGGATATCGAAGGCTCTACTTCAGCCATTATTTTTGGTAGAACAAAAAGACGTGTTGATCAACTGGCTGATGCTCTAAATAAAAGAGGTTACCAGGCAGAAGGGCTACATGGTGACTTAAGTCAGGCACAAAGAGATACAGTAATGAGAAAATTTAGAAGCAATCAAGTAGAATTATTAGTTGCAACAGACGTGGCTGCCAGGGGACTTGATGTTTCAGGTGTAACCCATGTATTTAACTTTGACCTGCCACAAAATTCAGATAGTTATGTACACAGAATTGGGCGTACAGGAAGGGCAGGAAACATTGGAAAGGCATACACATTTGCAACTTTCAGAGAAATGGGCCACCTACGCTACATTGAATCAACTGTAAAAACTAAAATTCAAAAATTACCTATACCTACATCAACGCAAGCTATTGAAGGCAAGCAACGAATCGCAGTAGACAAAATTGTTAGTCTGATAAATGATGTTGATTTGACTGAGTACACAGGTACAGCTAAATCACTTATTGAAGAGTATGATGCTGTAAATCTAGTAGCAGCTACTATAAAACTTTTATCAAGAGAAACAGTAGAAACTGAGATTAACCTTACTCCTGAACCTCCAGTTCATAGCAAAAAGAACCAAGGATCTGGACAGAAGAAAAGTGGCTACGGCAAAGGTAGAGACAACAGAGATAACAGGGATAGATATAGAGGACAAAGAAGAGAAGGCGCTAAAAGTAGTAAAGATAGTGGCGGATATAAGGGTAAGAAGGATAACAGAGACTATAGAGGACCTAAAAAGAAATAAAATAAAAACACGAGGAATTATTTCCTTGTGTTTTTATTTTTTTTATAGAGGAATTTTCCTTTTTTTAACGAATATTAAATTAAGGTTTATTTAAACATTGCTAGGATAAAAATAAATATTATAGCTAATTGTAAAAAAGTAAGGGGAGAAAAATATATGAGATATGAAAAATCATGTGGTGCTGTTGTATTTCGTAGAGAAGATAAAAAAGTCAAAATTTTGCTACTGAAACATATAAACGGTGGACACTGGGGGCTTCCTAAAGGTCATGTTGAAGAAGGTGAAACAGAGCAAGAAACAGCTGTAAGGGAAATTCTCGAGGAAACAGGACTTAAAGTTTGTGCTCTTTACGATGAATTTAGATATGAGATGGAATATTCCCCCGTGGAAGGGATTATGAAAAAGGTTGTATATTTTGTTGCTGAAGTACAGGAAAGTCAATTTAACCATCAAGTTGAAGAAGTTGAACAATGTATTTGGGTAAACGGTGACGAAGCATTAGGTCAAGTAACTTACGACAACACCAAAAAATTACTTTCAAAAGCATTAGATTTTATAGAGAAGCTATAACCCGAAGAGAGAAAAAGTGAAAATTTTCTCTCTTGTTTATTTTTAATTACAAACTTCTTATTTTAATATTCTAAAATGTAATATATTTGTTACTTACAAATGTTGACAAAAATTGACATGATGATAAAATAGCAGAGGGAAAAGGATAAGTTATTTTTTTCTTAATCAAATTGATCTTTGGGAGGAAGGAAATTGAGGAAGAGGAACAAGGGGATTCTTATTTTTTACATTTCTATAGTTATAATAATTATAATGCTTGCACTGCCGTTGGTTTTTCCGCAAATGCGATCTAACCTTACTTCAACAGACAAGGCTTATTTAAAGAACCTAGGAACAATAGTTGCTGTTGGAGACGAGGCTTATCCTCCCTTTGGTTTTGTGGAAAATGGACAACCTGAAGGGTATGAAAAAGACTTAGTGGAAGCTTTTTCAGAAGTGTTGGGTATTGAGATTGTTTATAAGCCAACCCTGTGGGTAGAAGCACAGGAAACTTTGCTAAAGGGTGATGCCCATATACTTACTGGAATGAGGATAACTGCAGATCGCAAAGAAGAATATGATTTTACAGACCCTTACTTATTGACTTCTTTCTCCATAATAACCCCCCATGATATAAGTGGTATAGAAGGATTAGAAGGAAAAAGAGTTGTTGTGCAAGAAGGTTCAAATACAGTTAGAGTTTTAGATGATGTAAATACAAATATAATAACTGTTCCATCACCTTTAGTTGCCTTGGATTACTTAAATAAAGGTTTGGCAGATGCGTGGATAGAGAACCACCAGGTTGCAACTTATTATCTCAATAAATCTACAGAAGCTACTTTTACCATCCGAGATAACAACAACCCAGATTCTACATTCTATAGGGTAATCTCCCTTCAAAATACTTCTGGTGATTATGCTATAGCTGTGAATAAGGATTATATACGCCTCACAAGAATTTTAAATAAAGCCCTTTTACAACTTAGAAATGAAGGTAAATTAGATTCTTTAGATTTAAAGTGGTTTGGTCTGACCATGGCTAGGGACACTGGAAATAGTAAGATGTGGCTAAGCATTTTGCTCTTATCCTTTGTTTCTTTAACAATAGGATGTCTTTTGTTCAGTTATAATGAGATACTTCGTTATAATGTAAACCAAAAAACAAAAGAGCTAAAAGATCAGAATGACAAGCTTACCAACTTTACTTTAAATACCGCCCAGGCATTTGGAAAAGCCATTGAATTTAAGGATATATATACAGGTGGTCATAGTCAGAGAGTTGCTGAAATAAGTAATGTAATTGGAGATAAAATCGGGTTGGACAAGGATATATTATTTCAACTTTATTTAGGTGCTTTAATCCATGATGTGGGGAAGGTAGGTATCCCAGATGAAATTTTAAAAAAACCAGGAAAGCTCACGGATGAAGAGTATTCGATGATAAAAGAGCATCCAAAGATAGGTGACAATATTCTAAGTCATTTGGAGGATTATCAGTATATAAGGCAGATTGTTCTATACCATCATGAAAGATATGACGGAAAAAAAGATGGGAATTTCGCAGCTTATCCTGGTAAATTGAAGGGGGAGGCCATTCCCCTAGCTGCAAGAATTGTTTCAATAGCAGATTCATATGATGCAATGACCTCTGATAGGCCATATCGAAAAGCCCTTGATAAAGAAGAGGCAAAGAGGAGAATTTTATCTGATTCTGGAAAGCAGTTTGATCCTTATTTAGTAAGTGTATTTATGAAAATATTAGATCAACATAAGGATATTTAAGAAAAACTTGACAAAAATCCCCAAAATGATAAAATATTAGAGCAAATATATAAATTAGACTTTAAGAAGAATTAAGTACTTTTAATTCTTCTTTTTTGTTTGAGAAAGAATAGTACCTGCATTTCAAAGGAGAGATTAAATGATAACTATAAATAAAAAGCTTTTTTTAGGTATCCTATTATCCTTAGTTGTTTTTGTATCTTCATCAGTAAGTTACATAACAGCCATGGGTTGGAGGCCAAATTTTAGTCCAAAAATAGAAATGAAAGTAGATTTTTCAGATGTGGAAATTGACCCTAGAACACTAGAGACTTTTTTTGCTTTAGAGCATGATTACCAAAAGGAACCACTGGTAAATGGTCTTTCAATTGCAGAAATAGCTCTACTTGAAAAAATCGTTATGGCAGAGGCAAAGGGGGAGCCACTATTAGGACAAATTGCAGTGGTGAATGTTATTTTAAACCGGGTTAAATCCCCTTGGTATCCAGACAATGTGAGGGAGGTTGTATATCAAGAAGGTCAGTTTAACCCAACATGGGACGGTTCTTTACAAAGGGTTAAAGGCATCGATTCATCTGTGAAAAAAGCAGTACACCAAGCAGTTAATGGGTACCAAGCTGTACCAGGAAATACTTTATTTTTCTTAAACGAAGAAATAGCAACAGACTTTACCATTCCTAATACAAGGACTTTTCATGGAAAAATAGGAAATCATAGCTTTTATAGATAGACTAGGAAAACCTTATTTCAAATTTTCAATCATTTTATTGAAAAAGTAAATTATTATTGTTATGATAAAAGAAAGAGTATAACAGTAGGGGGGAGATTTTATTGGGTTTTTGGATGTGGTTTGTTAGAGCGTTATTTCTATTTACTATTGCCCAAGGGTTTTATTCACTTAAGTATCCTGGGAGAATAAGATATTTATTTCTTAGGATGTTCAGGGATGTGGATGAGTCGGTGGTGTCTGAAGAACAGAGGTTTTATTATTGGATTTATAGTTTTTTTGCAATAGCTGCTGGTTCAATACTCCTTTACTTTACTTTTGTACTAGACGCAGTACATTAGTAATGGTTGGTAGTAGTATCATGTTATAAGAAAATCCTCCAGTTCGAATTTGAGCTGGAGGATTTAAATGATTTTGGAGTAACTTAGCTAAATATATTTATTAAAAATACAATCAGTGCCACAAAGCCTACAACACCACCTATGGCTCCAACAACTTTCCATGGGCTTATAGGGGCTTCGCCCTCGACTCTACCTGACTGACCATTTACCATAAACTGATATAGTTTGCCTTTATAGGTATAAGAGGATATCCAAACTGGCAGTAGTAGATGTTTAAATGTTATGTCATTGTACTGAGTTTTTATACTTAACGCCCTAACCTCATCTGCAGCAATTTGGTTGGTAACCCCTGACCTGATGGAAGAGTCAATTTCCTCCCTAGCTGCACTCCAACCTTCCTTAAGACCAATACTGTACTTTTCAGTTATGAAGCCTGATAAAAACTCTGGTTTATAGTGTACTAACTCCTTTAGGTTAAAAGGCTGTACCTTGTTAATTATTTTATGATTTACATGGGAAGAACCATTTATTAGTACATCATCAAAAAAACTACTGTAGTTACCGCTGGTATGCCTCCAGCGAGTCTTTCGAACCTGTCGAGTGACCTGTTGTTGCTTGCCATCTCTAGTAACCCAGTGGGTCTCTGTTACATAGTAATAGGTTCCTGCCTGGGCTGTGTAGCTAGAGAACGTTTGTGAGTCATAGGTCCAATAGGGTACATAGACCCCTTCAAGGCGGTGGGATATATATTGGTGTTTCAATGCATTAGGAGCAAAATGACGTTTTTTAATCCATTTTAAAAAGCTTTTTTCAGCGTCCTTTTTTCCAACCCTAAAAGGAATGAGGGTTTCAGGTGCGATGCCAGAAGAGCATTTGTTATCTTGTATAATATGGGATGATCCGCAAAAGGGACAAAACTGAGAGGCTATGTTGGAGTCTAATACTGTGTCAGCTCCACAACTATCACAGTGAATAACCTTCTTTTCTGTTCCCCAATCTGGGGTGGCATTTTCTAGGGCAGAGCGAAAGCAATGCTCTTTAATATCTTCCATTTCCTTTTCGATATCAATTTTGTTGTCACAATAAGGACAAACCATTGATTGCTCACTGGGTTTAAATTTTATATTGGCTCCACAGGATGGACAGGGAAACCTGTCCGTAGCTGTTCTTACTGCTGTGTTTTCCATTGATTCACCCCTTAGGCCTTAGTTCCGCACTCGGGGCAGAATTTTGTATTGGGTTTTAAATCTTTACCACAGCCGCTACATTTAAGCTCCTGGGCACTTCCACAATCAGAGCAGAATTTGGCTCCTTCTGTTAGTTCATGACCACAACTTACACATGATGTTTTTGGTGACACCATGGTATTTCCACAGGAGCTGCAAAATTTGGCTTCCCTTGGTACTTGAGAGTTACATTTTGAGCAAGTTGTAGTATCAGCTTGAGGTTTAGAAGGTTGGCTTTGACTTTGGTTGTTTCCAACTTGCATATTTTGTGACATGGCTTGGGCCATCACCTGACCAAGGCCAGCTCCGGCACCTAGTCCCACACCTGCTCCAGCTAATCCCCCACCTTCGTTTTGAGCAGCATCACGTATTGCTTCAGCTGCCTGGTATTGAGTATATTGTTGCATATTGCCAAGGACACCCATTGATGTTCTCTTATCCATTACTTTTTCTACCTCTTCAGGTAAAGAAATATTTTCAATAAATAGTGAAACCAACTGTAATCCAAGATTTGAAAAACGTGGTTGTAAAGCGTCTGTGGCAGCTTCACCTAGCTCGTTATAGTGCATGGCTAAATCCAAGGCAGGGATTTTGCTTTCCCCTATAAGATCTGTTATTCCAGACACTAAGGAACGTTTAAGCTGTCCAACTATACTTTCAGTATCAAAAACTCTATTTGTCCCAAATATCTCCTTAAGGAAAGTGGATGCATCATTGACTCTAAAGGCAAAAATACCAAAAGCTCTAAGCCTTATCATACCAAACTCTGTATCTCGCATCATTATGGGATTAGATGTTCCCCACTTTTGATTGGTGAATTGCTTAGTATTCACAAAATAAACCTCGGCCTTAAAAGGAGAATTGAAGCCGTACTTCCATGCTTTAAGCTTAGTTAAAACTGGCATGTTCTCAGTGGATAACTGGTACCTGCCTGGCTCAAATACATCGGCGATTTGTCCTTCGTTAACAAAGACTGCAACTTGAGATTCCCTAACAGTGAGCTGAGCACCCATCTTTATTTCGTTACCCTTTACAGGGAATCTATAAACCATGGTGTCAGTGGTATTGTCAGTCCATTCAATAACTTCGATTAGTTGACTTTTAATAAACTTCATTATCATTTTTATTACCTACCTTTACATTTAAAATTCTATATAGAGATACTTATTCTAACAAAGTACAATAATTTCCTGCAACGGGGAAAAAAACTTAAATACTCAACTACCTAAACCTCTGTCTTATGAAACTTTGACTTTCATCTGTATACACGATATCATAAACTTAAATAGAACAACAAAACAGAAGGTGAGTGCAATTGGATAAAAAAAAGGATACTAAAAAAAAGCTAACTAAGGAAGATTTGAAACATAAGGAATGGAAGGACTTTAACAAAGGGCAGCAAGAGGGTAGGTACAGTAGTAACGAGAATATAATGTATCAAGGTGATGTAAAGGGGAAAAAATGGGGATGGTAGCAAAACAAGAAAAGGAAAGCCAATGGCTTTCCTTTTTGAGGGATGTTACATATTTTGTGTTTCGTTAAGTGATGGGTTATGGGTGTTAACAAGACCTGTTTTGCTATCAAGTTCTTCTTCTTCTTTAACCATTTTGATACTGTGATGTACTTCCCAACTTATTAGCACTGAAATAATAACATGTAGAACAATAATTACTCCTACTATAGCTAAATCTTTGTATTCCCTTATGGTAATCAAACGGAATATCTCAGCTGCTAGATAAAACTGAAGTCCCATGGCAATACCACGGCCTAAGCGTATTCTAACTTCTGTAGAACTTTTAGTAAACTTTAAGCAGAAAAATTTATATAGTGCTACAATACCCACATAAACTATAACTAAGGCTCCCATTAGTTCTAATACTACAATAAGCACTTTGGTTAAATCCAAAACAAAATGATGCAGTAATTCATATAGTGCTCCCACGGTAATTCCTTCTTTCTTATTGTATTTAATTTCCAACTAGTTATATTCTAGTTGGTTGTGAAAAAACCTTCAAACTAATATATTAAATTTGTGTTACAAAGTGCTTGTTTTTAATCAGTACTGTTTATAGTAGCATTTTTTAGTAAAGATGTAAAAGGAATTTTTTGAGAAATAGTTTATGGGTTAAGTATTTTGGTAAGTATAAATAAAAAGGAGTGAGTGATTATGGAAAAACTTAAAATAGCAACTTTTGGATTAGGCTGATTTTGGGGGCCAGACGCTCAGTTTGGGCGTTTAGAGGGAGTAGTGAGAACAAAGGTAGGTTATGGTGGAGGTAAGAAAGAAAATCCGACATATGAGGATTTAGGGGATCATACGGAAACTTTGCAGGTAGAGTTTGACCCTAGTATGATTTCCTATGAAGAACTTCTAAAGAACTTTTTTTCATTCCACAATCCCACACGACAGGCCTTTTCGAGACAGTATATGTCTGTTATTTTTTACCACGATGATATCCAAAAAGATACTGCAATTGCCACTAGAGATGCATTTGAACAGGAAAAAAACATAGAGATAATTACGGATATAGTTCCCTTTACTAACTTCTACCTTGCTGAGTTTTATCATCAGAAATATTATCTACAGGCTAACGGTGAAGCTATGGATTATTTAAAGGATATCTTTAAAACACTCCAGGAGTTTCTAGATTCTCCTGCCATAACAAAGATAAATGGAGAAGCTCCATACAGTGAAAGGGAAGGGGAATTGATGGAGAGGATAAAGAGAATCATTAACAGCTAGCAAGCGCCTTGAGCGCTTGCTTTTTAGTATTCTTAGACCTTGTGACACATCCTAAAAAGTTTAATATGGAGTTAATAAATAAATTGAAGGTATTTAAGGCAATATGGAGAAATAAGCTATATAATGCTTTGTCAGGAGGGATATAACATGAAGTTTAGTGAATTTACGTATCAAAGACCAAATATCCAAGATGTTGAGGAAAGTTTTAAGGGATTGCTAGAACAGTTCAACGGAGCAAGTAATTTTGAGGAACAAGATGTCATAATGGAAAAAATCAATAAACTGAGAAGTGAAGTTGAGACCATGGGGCAGATAGTTTCCGTAAGACACAGTATCGATACAACCGATGAATATTATAAGGAAGAACAGAATTTCTTTGATGAGGTAGGCCCCCTATATCAAGGTATGGTCACTGAATATTATGCAGCGCTTATAAACTCTAAATTCCGTAATGAGCTAGAAGGGAAATGGGGTAAACAATTATTTGGTATCGCTGAGCTGACACTTAAAACCTTCAAACCTGAAATTATCGGGGATCTTCAGCAAGAAAATAAGCTAACCACAGAATATCAAAAACTCCTTGCTTCAGCTAAAATCAATTTTGAAGGTGAAGAGCTAAACCTTGCTCAGTTAGTTCCTTTCCAACAATCCACTGATAGGGACATGAGAAAGAGGGCCAATGAAGCGAGATATAACTTCTTTACAGAAAATGAAAGCAAGTTTGACGAAATCTATGACAAGTTAGTAAAATTGCGTCATAAAATTGCAAAAGAGCTAGGATATGATAATTTTGTTGAATTAGCTTACGCTAGGTTAAACAGAACTGATTATAACTCTGAGATGGTGGCAAACTTCCGTAAACAGGTGGAAGAGTACATCGTACCTGTTGCAAGTAAGCTAAAGGAACGCCAAGCTAAGCGTATCGGTGTAGATAAGTTGAAATACTACGATGAAAGATTTAGCTTTAAAACTGGCAACCCAACACCAAAGGGGGATCCAGAATGGATACTAAATAACGGTAAAAGAATGTACCAAGAGCTGTCGCCTCAGACACATGAGTTTTTCACTTTTATGGTTGAAAATGAACTTATGGATCTTGTTAGCAAAAAAGGAAAGGGTCCTGGAGGATATTGTACTTATATAAGTGAGTATAAATCTCCATTTATATTTTCTAACTTCAATGGTACCGCTGACGATATTGATGTGTTAACACATGAAGCAGGCCATGCATTCCAAGTTTATGAAAGTAGGGGATACCAAGTACCTGAGTATGGGTTCCCCACCCTTGAAGCTTGCGAAATTCACTCTATGAGTATGGAGTTCTTCACTTGGCCGTGGATGGAGCTTTTCTTTAAAGAGGATACAGATAAGTACAAGTTTTCTCACCTAAGTGAAGCCCTTATATTCATTCCATATGGTGTAACAGTAGATGAGTTCCAGCACTTTATTTATGACAACCCTGAACTAACTCCAGCTGAGCGTAAGCAAGCATGGAGAACAATTGAGAAAAAATACCTTCCACACAGAAACTATGATGGAAATGACTACTTAGAGCGTGGGGGATTCTGGTACCAGCAAGGTCACATTTTTGGGTCACCATTTTACTATATTGACTACACCCTAGCTCAAATATGTGCATTCCAGTTCTGGAAAAAGTCCAATGACAATAGAGAAGAAGCATGGAGTGACTACTTGATACTATGTAAAGCAGGTGGAAGTAAATCCTTCGTGGACTTAGTTAAGCTTGCTAACTTAAAATCGCCATTTGAAGATGGTTGTGTCAAATGGGTAATTGATGATATAGAAGGTTGGTTGGACTCTATCGACGATACTAAGCTATAAGATACTTAAGTGCCATAATCTCACTTTGCTACTTCAATAACCTAACACCACCGAGGTATACCCTCAACGGTGTTGGGTTATTTTTGCGCCTGGGATGTGCAGATTTTGAGAGCCTTGGGTTGTTAATAAAAAAAAGGTAATTTCGCTCTTATAAAGAATATAATTATTATGAACACTTATGAAGGAGGTTTAACTATGGGAAATGGAATAGTTTTTCTTTTTATTATGTTTTTTTTGATCCCACATATTGCGTTTTTATTTTGGGGGTATAATGACGCGGAAAAGAGAGGTAAATCTGGTTGTTTAGTTATGCTTCTATTTTTCTTTGTAGCATTTCCACTTAATCTAATAATATGGTTGCTTATAAGACCTGAAAATCAAGATTACTAATTCATTATTCAATTCCACCTTTCCCCGATTTAATGTAAATGTAATATTATAATAAAGGTTATTTTCTAAAAAAGTAGAATATATTATAATGATAAAAATATTGAGTATAAAACTCTGGGGGGAGTGGGGAGTCATTATGAGTAGAAGGTTAGGTAAGTTTTCTTTCTTACTTGCTTTATTTATGGTGGTTGGTTGCAGTACTAATGGCAATCAATTAGATCCCGAGGCTATGCTTAAAGAGCAGATAGAAAATTTAAATGAGGTAAATAGTTACCGAGCTGAAATGACACTGATTCAAGAAGTAGATAACATTCAGCAAAAGACTGAAGTACTTTTACTACAGAACATGAGAGAAAAATCTTTGTTCTTCAGCTCACTTTTAGAAGGTCAGAAAATGATAGAGCTCTCAGTATTAGATGATATTTTTACTATGAGCTTAAACAACCAAGGAAAATTTGAAAAAACATCCCTTTCTATGAACGAACTAGATGATTCAGAAAGCCTGAAAAAATCTATAATTATCGGTTCTTTTCATAACTTCGAAGCATTTACCAATCTTGTAATTGAAGAAACTTCTAATTATTTTGTTATAACAGGGGATTCAACAATTAATAGTTTAATAGGAATGAGTATACTAGACGAAGAAATAGAACCTTACGATATTGAAGAAGGGGCTATTACAATATATATAAGTAAAAAGACTAATCTAATTGAGAAGATGTATCTTGAAAATGTTATGAATGTTGGGGGTACAAGGATTATAACAAAAACAGAAGCCATAATTTCTGATATCAATAGAACAAATAACATAGCACAGAAAATTGGGTAAAGGGGCTACTTTTATGTAGCCCTTTTTGTTTAGTTAAATAAACTACTAAAGGAGTGTAGTGGAGATGAAAAAGCCATTGGATCTTGTATACATACTGAAAAAAGAAGTAATACCAGCACTGGGATGTACTGAGCCCATAGCCGTAGCCCTTGCTGCAGCTACTGCAAAAAGCAAGGTAAAAGGGCAAATTAAAAGTATTAAAATTGATGTCAGCCCGAACATTTATAAAAATGGTATGGCTGTTGGGATACCAGGGGTTAACAAAGTAGGACTGGAAATAGCTGCTGCATTAGGAGCTATAGCTGGTAATCCAAGTTTAAAACTAGAAGTTTTAGCAAATATAACTCCAGATAAAGTAAAACAGGCCATTGCTCTGACTGAAAAAGGTAATATAGAAGTGGATATTAACTGTGATAACGGAAACTTATATATAGATGTGGAAGTTATAACCGAAGAAGGCGTAGGAAAATGCAAGATAAAAAATAGGCATGAGGATATCTGTTGCATAGAAGTAAATGGTAAAGTTATATTCGAGAATAAACTAGATGGAGAAACAGAAAAAGGGTATATAAAACAATTGCAAAAGACATCAATTACAGAAATAATTAAATCAATTGAAGAAATACCCTATGAGGATATTGAATTTTTGCTTGAAGGTGCAAAAATGAATAAGGCCATCGCTAAAGTGGGGTTAGAGGAAGGACTAGGGATGGGTGTAGGTGCAAGTATTTTACAGAATATAAAAAAAGGTATACTAGCTGATGATATTTTTCAGAGAACTGTGCTGTTAACAGCTGCAGGCTCCGATGCGAGAATGTCCGGCTATCAGATGCCTGTAATGAGTAGTGCAGGTAGTGGGAACCACGGTTTAACTGCTATTTTGCCAGTTGTGGCAGTTGCAGAAATGAAGGAAGTATCTGAGGAGAAATTGGCAAGGGCTTTGGCTATTAGTCACTTAGTGACAGTGTATATTAAGAGTTTTACTGGTAATCTGTCAGCTCTATGCGGATGTGCAGTTGCAGCTGCAACGGGGGCCAGTGTTGCTATTGTGTGGATACTTGGTGGCAATTACTTACAAATGGGAGGAACCATTAAAAACATGGTTGCCGATGTTACTGGGGTGATTTGTGACGGTGCTAAAACAGGATGTGCATTTAAGCTTTCAACAGCTGCGGCCGTTGCACTAAAATCTGCACTGTTGGCCCTTGATGATGTTATAGCCACACCAGACAACGGAATAGTTACTGATTCTGTGGAACAAACCATCAAGAATCTAGGGCGTATAGGTACACCTGGAATGGTGGAAACGGACCGTGAGATTTTAGAAGTAATGATGGAAAAGAATAAACTAAAGATTATTGAAACTGTATGTTAGAAAAAATCCGTAAGTTGTTTTATACAACTTACGGATTTTTCTATCTGCTTTTCTTATTGGGTTGTCTTTTATTTTTTGCTACTGGGCTTGGGCTTGGGCTTGGGCCACTTCCTTTGCCTTTGCCCCTTTTATCCTTTGGTCTGCCAGAAGGTTTCTTATCATCGGATTTGCCTGTTGGCTTTGGCTTGGGCTTGGGAGTAAAGCTTGAGCGGTTTGCCCTTGGTCTTATTAGACATTTTTTATCAAAGCCTATAAGGTCTTTTCTCTTTGCTTTAGTTAAAGCTTCATACACTAATTCATAGTTGTTAGGGTCTCTGTATTGCATTAAGGCCCTTTGCATGGCTTTCTCATGGGCAGTTTTCGGCACATAAACCCTTTCCATGGTCCTTGGGTCCATTTCGGTATAGTACATGCAAGTGGACAGTGTCCCAGGGGTGGGATAAAAATCTTGAACCTGTTCTGGATTATGACCGATATCCCTTAAGTATTCAGCTAACTCTATGGCGGCGTGTAGATCTGAGCCAGGATGTGATGACATTAGGTAAGGGACTAGAAATTGATTTTTACCTACCTTGTTATTTATTCTTTCATACTTATTTACGAACTTTTCATAGACATCGCGGCCAGGTTTACCCATTTTTTCAAGAACCCTTGGAGAAATGTGTTCTGGAGCAACTTTTAATTGGCCAGAAACGTGATGTTCACATAGTTCCTTGAAAAATTCTTGATTTTGATCATGGACCAGATAATCATATCTAATACCTGAGCGTACAAAAACTTTTTTTACGTTTGGAAGTGTTCGAAGCTCCCTAAGAAGATCTAGATACTCCGTATGATCTATATTTAGATTTTTGCAGGGGTTTGGGAAAAGGCACTGTTTGTTTGAACACACTCCATGCTTAATCTGTTTTTCACAAGCCTTTTGTCTAAAGTTTGCAGTTGGACCACCCACATCGTGTATATAGCCTTTGAAATCGGGCTCCCAAACCATTTGTTTTGCTTCATTTACAATGGACTGACTGCTTCTGGGCTGAATTGCTCGACCTTGATGGAAGTTGAGAGCACAAAAACTACATCCTCCGAAACAACCCCTACTACTTACAAGGCTAAACTTTACCTCTGTAAGGGCTGGTATACCACCGTCTTTTTCATAGATGGGGTGAAATTGTTTTGTATATGGTAGGGAATATACCCAGTCAAGGGTTGAAGTGTCTAGGGGATCTGCAGGGGTATTTTGTACAACATAGGTTTTGCTTTTTTCATATGGTTCAACTAGAGGTTTCGCTGTTATGCTATCTGTGTTTTTATGTTGAATCATGAAATGTTTACAGTAATCTTCTTTAGACTTTGAAATCTTTTCATAGGAAGGTAACATAACAAAGTCTACAACATGGGAGATATCAGAACTACGGTAAGCAGTACCTTTGATAAATGTAATTTGGTCCATGGGCAATCCACTTTGCAAGGCCTCTGCTATCTCGATTATTTGTGTTTCCGCCATGCCGTATACAAGTAAATCAGCTTTTGAATCTAATAATATAGACCTTCTGACCTTGTCATCCCAATAGTCATAATGGGATAAACGCCTAAGGCTGCCTTCAACACCACCAATGATTATAGGAACATCATTGTAGGCTTCTCTTGCTTTTTGTGAGTAAACAGTTGTTGCACGGTCTGGGCGAAGATTGCCCTTACCACCAGGGGAATACTGATCTGTTTTACGACGTTTTTTTGCAACAGTGTAGTGGTTAACCATGGAATCTATGTTACCACTTGTTACTAAAAAAGCGATATCTGGCTTTCCTAATTTGCGGAAATCTTCAATATTGTTCCAATCTGGCTGAGGTATGATTCCCACTTTGAAGCCTTTACTTTCAAGGACTCTTCCTATTATGGCAGTTCCAAAGGAAGGATGGTCAACATATGCATCACCACTTATGATGACAAAATCTAAAGTATCCCAATTGCGGTTTTGCATATCTAATCTAGTTATAGGTAAAAATTCATTATTCATTATTTTATCAACTCCGAAGTTTAATACTTATATTTTTATTATGGGGAAAAAACAATGCCAATTTTTCTCACGACTACTATATTATCATTATTTACAACCTTAGTAAAAGTTATTTTATAAAAGGATATAAAGACCCTTAGTCGAATTTAAAATTAAATAACTAATTTGTAACTTTTTTGGAAGTAGTTCGTCTATATATATAGTATGAATTTTGTTAAGGGGGGACGGTTAGTGGATAAAAAGAAAACCGCAGGGGTCATTATTTTTTTTCTACTTATAGGAGCCTATATAGGCTATCCTAAACTAAATTTATATAACCACGAAAAAAACATAAAAGCTCTATTTAATTCTGGTCAATATGAAGCTGTACACTATCAATTACGTAATGCTGATTTAGAGGTATATAACTTTGAATACATGTACCTCGTAAAAACAGAAATTCAACTGGGATTGTTCAGTGAGGCTGGCGTAAAAATCAATAGATTGATTGATGCAAATAAGGTGGAGTTACTTCAAGAATTGGTTGATGAACTAGGTACAGGCCTAGGATCCCTATTACTCACAATTGATAAGTCAGTAGATGAGATAGAGTATACAGAGAAAGTAAGAGAAGAACTGATAAAACTTTATGCATTTGAAGGTAGCACAGATAAGGCTATGGAATTAAGAGGTGACAAAAAAGAAATAGACCTTACTTACTTGATTCATCTAGAGAATAAAGGCGACATTGAGGAGTTTTTAGCATATTACAGTGATATACCAGTAGAACTTTTAGACAGTTATTATAAAATTCTAGTGAATATGTTACTACTACATCCTATAAGTGAGAGTTCTGGCTCTGAGGAGCTAATTGAACATTTTCATAATATAGCTGGATTACAGTTGCCAAATGAAGCTCAGCATGTTTTTGGTAAATCGGCAGCTAGTATTTATAACAGTCATTACAATGAAAGTATTAAATATATCTTTGAACATGAAATATTCACGGAAAACATCTACTTTGATTATTACAATAAGATTTACTCACTGATTGACTCTGATAATCCTCAAGTGGATATAGGGGACATAAAGGAAAATAAAGAATTTGATGACTTTCCTTTGAGAGACAGGTTAATTGATATAGTTGATAATTATACAAAAGTAGAATCCTTTGAATATGTTACAAATGGTGGAGTTTTATGGTACTACCAGGAACAAGGAGGTAATAAATACTTTGATCTATTCAGTGAAGAGGAAGGGAATTTGCCTGTTGGTATACAGAAGTATTCTATTAGCTTTAACAGAAGTTACATTCACTTAGAACAGCTACATACAAAACGCAGAACACTAATATATGACAATAAATTTAACTTGGTAAAAGAGATGGAGCCCCGCCAATTCCTGCAATGGATAGATGATGAAAGCTTTATATATACTGAGTCAGGAAGTGACTTCAAAAAACATAATCTAAATACTGGAGTAACAGAAATCTATTTTGATGACATTGTGGACATAAAATTTGGCATTCGGGAACTATCCACTTTTAGACAAATATGGTCTGCGGGAGAGGAGGTATACACGACTATACAACAACTGTGGAATATGGATTCATATGCTGATTATATTGAGAGCCCGTACATCAATTCGGAAAATAGAAACTCCTTTTATTATGCCATACGTAATATTGAAGATGATTCTTCGATTTATGGGGTTGAATATAATTTCAGTATTTTAGGAAGTTGTGAAGAGTATATATACGGAGCTGAATCTGTTGAAGATATATTTTATGTCCTTGTTGCAGTAAACAAAGAAACATTAGAGAAAACCAACTTTCCATTTTATGCACAAACAAGGGCAACGCCATTTTATCTGGATAGAGGATTTTAAGTTATGTAGAAATCAGATTAATTTATTTCAAGTGCAGAATTAATAGGGAGGGGTTTATATGGATAAAAAGAGGTTAGTGGGGATAGTTGTGTTTATAGTGGTGGTTGGAATTTTTATAAGTCATCCACAGTTTAAACATAATAGGGAAAGTAATCGTATTGAAACATTATTGAGCCAAGAGAAGTATCAAGAGGTTTACGATGAATTAAATCAAGTTAGTCATCCATTGGAATCTTGGGAGTATTTAGCATTGATGCGAGCTGAATTTTATCTTGATGAAATAATGATGTTTAATAAAAAGTTAGAGGCTTTGATTGAAAAGGATGTAAAAGGAAATGTACAACTTTTAGTAGATGAATTTGGTGTTTTTTTAATAGACTATTTAGCTCTCATTGACCAAATGGGTGGAATAAACTTCAATGATGATGTATTACTTAGTGCCCTATCCCAAAGTTATTATTACCAGTGGGTTGGGACAAATGATTACTCAAAACTGGAGAAGGCAGTAGAATATGGAAGTGAAAAGGGATACCTAGATAATGTAGATATAGCTTATTTGTACGTTAATAACGATATTGAGACAATGATAGAATCTTACGATGATATTTGGGTAGACATGAGAGTTTATTTTTATGATAGATTGATAGAATACATTATGCACGGTCCTGAATCTGTGGAAGTAGATGAAAACTTGAAAAACGAAAAGGACAGACTAGATTATCTGTCTTCCTTGGATATATCAGAAGAAATAACTAAAAGATTAGCATTTGATTTAAGTTGGTATGTGGCTAGGGATCGTGTTAATAAAAGTATTTTAGAACATCCATTTATAAAAAATAACATTTATATTAATTACTACTGGTCATTAAGGAGATTAGGGTCTGAAGATACTAGACAAGAAGCATTGAGGGATTTAAATGAAAATACTAATTATCAAGACATTGATGGATATGAAAGAGAAATTGAAATTATAAACACCAGTACTTATATGGAAGGTATATTGGATATAACAAAAGAAGGAATATTGGTATATGAATTTTCTGGGCAATACTTCATGAACAATATATATGATGATGAAGAGTCAGAAGTCTATCCTTATGAAAGATGGGGGACGCCTAGCAACTCAAGAAATTATTATATATTATTTACTTGGGATGCTTCAAAAGTAAACTACTTGATATTGGATTCTGAACTAAAAATAGCTAAGAGTATAGAAGCAATAGACATGCTGTCTTTCAAGTGGCTCAATGACACTGAGGTGTATGAAGAGTATAGGCGTACACTATATAACATTCCAATGGGAGAAGAAGAGAAAGTGGATGTAGAACAACTTGAATTTCCTAAAATAGATAACTACACAGCTGGTGTTGAACTTTATCGTATTGATGAAGAAACTTATACTGTTATTGAACTTGAGGTTCATGAGAATCTGAAGGAGTTTTTGACGAATCCCATGAAAAGACATTACCGTGTTAGGAATATACACGATAATAGTGTGGTTTACGAAATGGAACTTCCCGTAATTTTTATTGGAAGTAACGATAATTACATCTTTGGCTTAGAAGAACAAGGAAATTTACTGGTTTTAACATCTATAAACAAAGACACCCACCAAAGAACTTCTCATAAATTTTATCTAATCAATGATCATTGGAGTTGGATTAATACATCTTACTTACCAACCGAAATGTTATGGGGAACACAGTAAGTTACTAGTGACTTGTAAGAAAACTACAGGATTTTTGAGCTTTTAAAAAGGGAGACGGTTGTATGAATAAAAAAACACTGGCGGGGATTATTGTCTTTATTGTAGCTTTAGGGTTATTTATCGGTTATCCCAACATGGAAGAAAGTTGGGAACAAAGAAAAATCAAGACTATGCTTCGGGGTGAGAAGTATGAGGAAGTTTATGAGATCCTTGACAAGGAGAGTCATGATATCAGTTCATGGAAATATGTTGCAAAGATGCAGAGCGAATATTACCTAGGAAATGAAGACTTGTTTTTCCGTAAGCTAGATAGTCTAATTAAAAAAGAGGAAAGAGCAGGGGTGCAATACTTAGTTGATGTAATGGGTGAAAAACTACAGCTCTACCTATTGAGAATTGATAAAATGGGCGGTATAGAGTTTACCAGGGCAGAGGTCCAAGATATTGTAGCAATGAGCTACTTAGCTCTATGGAGGGGGGCTGATCCAGCACCAGTGATAAGAGCTAAAGAAATAAAGGGAGCTAGAGATGATATTGATGTAGTGGATCTTTTTTATTACTATGCTGTAAAAGATTTGGAATCCCTTTTGGATATTTACACTCAATTACCTGATGATTTATTAGATGCTTATTATGAGCTTTTAGCTGCAACTATTGCAGATGAAAATATGTTACTAGATAAAGAGTTTGATCTGGATAAACATTTTGAGAAACTAGATAAATTTGTTCTTCCTAAGGAAATTGAGAGAGAAGTAACATTTGCCATAAGTGGCATTATAATGAATATTTTAGACCAAAATCATAGGGATATATTTTTACAACAAAACTTCTTTAAAAACAATCTGCAGTTTAATTTTTTCTACTCCTTGAGGAAATCTATCTTTGAAAACCATAGGGAAGAAGCTATTAAAGATATGAATAATAAAGAGAAATATAGCTTTATAGATGGGTACCAAGATATTATAGATGTGGTAAATAACGGAACATATGTAATGAGTAGTAGGGATCAAAACTGGCATCATCTTTTCCAAATAAGCAAAGATGGCTACATGGTTTTTCAAAATGACAGCAGGAGGTATAAAGTTAATTTATTAATGGGCGAGGACCCTGAAGACTATGAATATAGTATTATTCACTCATCAAGTCATGACGGGAGTTATTTTCACGCTAATATCTATGGAAACCCTGGTATCTTAGACTCTAAGTTTAATTTAGTTATGGAATTTGAAGAAGAGGCAAGTGTCTCTTGGGTAGACGCTAAAACATTTCACTATGGTGCTTATGATAACAGTAATGAAGAATTTATTTTTAATCTAGAAACAAAAGAGAGAACTCCCATGGCCCTGAGGGATGTGAAGTTCAAATATCTAGAAAATCATTACGGAGATTATAATTACATTTATAGGTTTGACGACCAAACATATACCGTTATTCCTTGGGAGGAAATTGTAAAGGAAAGTGGAGAAAAGGAAATAGTTCAATACTATAGGGTGAGGAACATTTCTGATAACAGCCTAGTTTTTGAGCTACAAATGCCTTCAGATTTTATGGGTAGCTGTAATAAATATGTTTATTACTTCGAAGAAAGGGATGTTCTGCAGGTGTTAACTGGTATAGACAAAGAAACCAATGAAAAAGTATATTTTCCGTTTTTTCAGTTGAGATCCACTTGGAATCTCATGCAATTTTCACCAATCTATTCAGCTGTTTATTAAAAAAGAGGTATCACGGAAATCCGTGATACCTCTTTCATATTCATTAAACTTTTATGATATTTCTTCCATAGAAGATTTCGTTCATTTCTTTTTTTAGTTTTGTTTTTATTTTACGCTTCTCGTTTTGAGATAGGTCAGCTTTAGATATACCAAATAGGTAGTTATCTAAATCAAACTCTTTTAGAATCATTTTAGTGTGGAAAATATTTTCTTGATATACGTTTACATCTATCATTTGATAACGATTGCGGGTTTCACCATCGATATAGTTTTGAATAGAGTTAATTTTGTGGTCTATAAAAAGTTTCTTGCCATTAACGTCCCTTGTAAAACCTCTAACTCTGTAATCCACTGTCATAATATCAGAATCAAAGGATTGAATTAGAGCATTTAGAGCTTTTAGTGGAGAGATATGCCCACATGTTGACACGTCGATGTCAGCCCTAAAGGTACTAATACCTTCGTCAGGGTGACTTTCAGGGTAAGTATGAACTGTTATATGGCTTTTATCTAAATGAGCTGCTACACTGCCTAAAGAAGGGCCTGGGGTTTCGCTTGTAGCTTCGCCTGCGGTGGTAACCTGACTGTTAAATTCACCTTCTTCAGAAACAAGTATTGTAACTGATGCTCCTTGGGGTTCATAATCTTGCTTTGCTATATTTAAAATGTTCGCACCAATAATATGTGCTACATTTGTTAAAATAGCTGTTAATCTATCTGCATTGTACTGCTCATCTATATACTCTATATAGTTAGCTCGGTCCTCAGGTGTTTTGGCATAGCAGATGTCGTACATGTTAAAACTAAGGGTTTTGGTTAGATTGTTAAAACCATAAAGTTCAAGTTTTTTGTAAGGTTTAATTTTCATATTTACCTCCTTTTCCCACAACAAATTCAGTACTATAATACCACTTTTTACCGAAAAGTAACAGGGGTAATACAAAAGTATTTTGTTGCTAGCTTCATTTTATTTCACAAATTCATATTATAAAGCACTTTACTCCTCATGTAAAGTGGCTTAAGTAAGAAATTTAAAAAAGATGCCTACAAGAAAAAAACCAAGATTAGGTTTTTTCTTGCAGGCTAATAGTTATCTGTGTATAGCCAATAGCTCCACAGTATTTTCTTTATTCCACAACCACACTAATGTCCTTAAACAACACATTAGGTGAATACCCTAGTGAAAAAAAGATTGCCATCAGTGGCTGTAGCTCAGTACCCATTGATACAACGTTTTTGAAGTCTTCGTATATGTTTCCTGCAACCATGGTATCTTGTACTTTCCCAACTAGCTTCCCATCCTCTATTAAGTATCCACTAGACACATTTAATGAGTAGTCACCAGCATTGATATTTCCTGTATGGGCACCCATGACAGATTCAACGAAGATTCCACGTTTGACTTCTTTAAATAACTCATCATCTGCTACGGTTAAGCCCTCAACTATTATATTGCTTGCTTCTACTGAGGGGTGGTCTTCAATATCTTCAGAGAACATGGTTCTTTTAAAGCTATTACCTGTTGGGTTGATACCTAGTTTTGTAGCGGAAGAAATATCTGCAAGATAACTTCTTAAAACACCATTTTCATAAACAAGGGTATTTTGTCCTGGAGTACCTTCATCATCAAAGGCGCATGTGCCTAACCCACCTTTAAAGGTTCCATCATCGCGGATTGTGATGTTTTGTGAAAATACTTGTTCACCCATCTTATCCTTGACAGGTGAGATACCCTTTAGAATTATATCAGAGTTTACACCAGCTAAGACCCTGAGGATTAAGGATCCCATGGCTTTGCCACTGAATATTACAGGGAGCTTACCCCCGATACCTTTGACCCTGTTTTGAGCTATTTTATGCATGGAGATCAGTTTTTCCACATCTTCACCAGTTATGGGTTGGAAACTGCTACTGTTTTTTACATGATAAACTTCGTTAAAACCCTTAGGGGATTTAGTAGAAACACCAACATTGTATAGAGTTTTATTATAATTTGCGTTAAACCCAGCAGTATTTTGGATAGCTATGTTTTTTGTAACAGCAGTTAGAGATATCTCAGGTTTTATATTGGGAGCAACTTCTGCAAAAAGTTTAGAAATTCTTAACCCTTCCTCTAAAAGTTCCTCGCTTTTCATGTTACTTACGGTACTATCTTCACAACACACAGAAGCTGGAGTGCTGTTGCTAAACTTCACTGGAACTGTAGTCTGGTTAGCAAGGGAGATTTCTGCTCTTTCTACAATTGAGATATCTTCTTCACTTGTAGTTACTGCAGTTCCCATGTTGTTGTTTTTAACTGCCCTTAGTGCATACTCAGTAATTCTACTTCCATCTCCGCCCTTAGGTTGATCACCAGATAATCTAATAGATAACTTTTTCTCTGACTTTATATATAGTTCAGCCTCTTGGAAATTCTTAGATGCTAATTCAAAGATTTTACCCATACTATTTACCTCCTATGGACATTTTTTTAACTTTAATTGGTGCAGAACCTTTTCCAGATGTTACAAGTATTTGACCGGCTTTACCACAACCACCAGCCTTTGAGTATTCTACACTGTCAGCTATCATTTCAATGTTCTTCATGGTGGTAAATAGGTTGCCACTTAGGGCTATATCCCTTACCATGTTGGTAATTTTACCTTCTTTAATCTGATATCCACCTTGAACTGCGAAGGTAAACATCTCCCCAGATGTTTGGCCACCAGCTGAGCCAAAAAGTAAGATTCCTTTTTCCATGGAGGATATCATGTCTTCGAACTTATGGGGACCTTTATCGATGTATATATTACCCATTCTAACTATGGGTTTAAAGTTATAATCCTTTGCCCTACAGTGGCCTGTAGGTTCTTCTTCTAACAGTCCTGCTGACTGACGGGAGTGTAGTCTGCCACTTAATTTACCTTTTTTAATTAGATAAGTTTGTTTACCTCTGACACCTTCATCATCATAGGTGTAGCTACCAGGAATCCCCTTAAGGCTTGGATCATCTATAACATTTAGTATTTCTGAACCAAACTCAGTTCCTAGGGTCATTGTTTCCCTTAGAGCTTCATTATCCAATAGGTTATCTGACTCACTTAAATGGCCAAATGCTTCATGGATAAATAGCCCGCCAACTTCATGGTCTAAAATAACATCGTAATCGCCACCTTCTAAGGTTTTAGCCTCAAGAAGATCTACTGTTTGTTGTGCTTTATTGTGTACAACTAGTTCTTGATGCAATAAATCAGAATAACAGTCTGTACCACCTAGGGACAGACGGGTTTGTTGGATTACCCCATCTCTCATGGAAATTATCCTATAGTTTATACCACAGATAATATGCTCTTGAGTTATAACACTACCTTCGTTATTAACAAAGGTTTTATAAGAAACTATTTCGTAGTAGGACCCGTCTGTGTTTACGATATCTTCAAATCCGCAAAGGATTTGATCATAGCTCAGTAACAAGCTTTTTTTGTCATCTAAATCTATTGTTCGTGGATCAAGCAAGGGGTTCGCTATTATTTCATCTAAAGTCACTGGAACCTGAGCTAATTTGACGCTACCTGGGATGAAGCTGCTTATGGAGGCGCTTTGTTCCATGGCGGTCTTTGCATCTGAGATGTCATTAAATGAATATGTTCCGTATCCTCCGCCAATTAAGGCCCGGGAATTTCCACCGGCTTTATTTACTACACTTACGTCTTTAATCTTACCTTTTGATACTTTGATTGTGGTTGTTCTTAGCTGTTGATAACGAAGGTCTTGATAGCCTTTACCTGATAAGGCACTTTTTAATGCTTCATTATACATAGTTTATCCCCCTTTGTTCTGTACTCTAACTAATCTATTCTCGATGGAGCTTAAAAATCCTTTAAAAAAAGACTTCCTGGGAAGTCTTTTTTTACTCTATATTCACTTTTGCTGTTGGGATGGGGTTTTCAAAGTAAAGGCTTCTAGATGGGAAGGCTACTGATACTCCTTCTTGTTCTAAAATATCCATGATTTTAAAGTTCACATCTTCTTTAACTTTCAAAAACTCCCCCCATACAGTGGTGTTTGTAAAGCAATATATAAATATATCTAAAGAACTACTATTGAAGCTATCAAAGTTTACAAAAATTGTCTCTGGATGTATATCACTATGATTCTTTAACATGGAATCAATCCTAGTTACACATGTAGCCAACTTTTCCCTAGGAGTTGTATAAGTGACACCAAGATTAAAGGAGATTCGTCTTCTTCCCATTTTGCTCCAATTTGTAATTGGGTTTTTAGCCAAAGTGGCATTTGGAACTGTAACTAGGGCATGGGCAAAAGTGCGAACCTTTGTACTGCGAAAATTAATATCTTCCACTGTGCCTTCTACATTTGGTGTTAGAATCCAGTCTCCTATGGAGAAAGGCTTATCTAAGATTATAACTATTCCTCCAAAGAAATTTGAAAGGGAATCTTGAGCGGCTAGGGCGAAGGCTAGACCACCTATACCAAGACCTGCCACAAAACCATTAACGTCATATCCCCATTCCTGTGCTATAATCGAAGCACTTATTGCCACTAAAATAAATCTTATTGCTTTAGATATAATAGGGATTAAAATCCTATCAATATCAAAATCTAGTTTCTCATTTAATTTGGTAAATAGTGCAGAAGATGTACTACTGAGATTGTAAAAGCCTGAGGTTATTAGGATTATTACAGTGGATCTAAAAAGTTTGACCACAACATCATAATACTCTTTTGATAAAGAAAGATCACGTAATGCAAAAAAAAGACCAAGGAAAAAAATAAAATTCTTCACAGGTTTCCTAAAGGCTGTAACTATTTTTGTATCTAAAGTGGTTTTTGTTTTGTCTGTCATTTTAACTATGAGTTTATAAATATATAAGTTAAAAAAATGGCTTAACATAAAAAATAAAAATGTAATACCTACAAACCTAGTAGGTCTAAACAGATGGAAATACCAAAAATCTAAAATTTGCTCAATCATAAAAAACTCCTTTCTTTGTATTAGCTGGACAGCTGGACAAGAAGGTCAACTTCAGGTAAAATGCAAGGTTGTTGTAGGGGGTGTGCCTTGAGCCACCCTGACTGAAAGTTTTACTTAAGCATAATGGAAGAAGTAGAAAGTTGGACAGGAAAATTCAAATCTGAATTGGTGTAGTTTGGCTTGGGTTGGTTTTGTTGCTATGGTCATGTTCAACTACATATAACTCTATCATACATAGTAGATTTTTCAAGGCACAAAAAAAGACGAAGGTGAGCCTTCGTCTTTATACTTTAATTACATTTCGTCCATAGAAGATATCATTCATTTCTTTTTTCAAGCGATGTTTAATTTTTCTTCTTTCTGTGGGAGACAGTTCTTTTTTGCTTACACCGAAAAGATAGTCATCTAGGTCAAACTTTTTAAGTATCATTTTTGTATGGAAGATATGTTCTTGGTAGATATTCACATCTATCAACTGATAACTATCCCTAGTAGCTGGATCAATATAATTTTGGATGGAATTGATTTTATGATCGATAAATAGTTTTTTGCCATTTACATCCCTTGTAAAACCACGCACCCTATAGTCGATAGTCATGATATCTGAATCAAAGCTGTGGATAAGGTAGTTTAATGCCTTTAGTGGTGAAATGTGGCCACATGTAGAAACATCAATATCTGCTCTGAAGGTACTGACACCTTGGTCTGGGTGACTTTCTGGGTATGTGTGGACGGTTATATGACTTTTATCTAGATGTCCAACTACTGACCCGGGCAATGGGCCTGGGCTTTCTGATTCATTTAGCTCTTCAGGGGGTTTATCTGAATAAACTCCTTCTTCAGATACTAACATTGTTACTGATGCACCTTGGGGCTCATAATCTTGTTTAGCTATATTAAGAACATTAGCACCTATGATGTCAGCAACATTTTTTAGGATGTTTGTTAATCTTTCGGCACTATATTCTTCATCGATGTACTCAATATAGCTTTTCTTATCTTCTTCAGTTTTAGCGTAACAAACATCGTAAATATTAAAACTCAGGGTCTTCGTTAAATTATTAAAGCCATATAATTTCAGCTTTTTAAAGTTTTTGATCTTCATGATTTTAACAACCTCCTACATAACTTACTCTTTTTATTATTCCTAATGCTAAAAAATATAATCTTTGTTTGTTAATGAAAAAGATAGGAGACTGATTCTATTTAAAAAAATAAAGGAATTGAGGTCAAATAATCGAATAGATAATACTGTAGACTAAATATAATATAATCGAAAGAAGGAGATGCAATTGAATTTAACAAACGGACCCTTAAAAAAGGCCGTAGTTGTTTTAGCCATTCCTGTGGTGTTGAGAATGACCTTACAGATGGTTGTGGGAATGGTGGATTTGGCTTTGGTGGGTCGGCTGGGAAGAGAGGCTACTGCGGCAGTAGGACTTGGCAACCAATTGGTTATGATAACAATAAGCGTAGTTACAGCATTTACCATAGGAACCACAGCGCTGGTGGCTAGATTTTACGGAGCAGGCGATAAAAAAAGCGCAGCTGACGCTGCAAGGCAATCTATTATTTTAAGCTTTTTATCAGGAACGGTTTTAGCAATTTTCGGTGTAATATTTGCTAAACAGTTGATTTTGTTTATGATGAGTTTTTCTGAGACTATAAATTATGAAGTTGTTGATTTAGCAACAGGGTATCTTAGAATAGTGTTTTTTTCTTTACCTTTTATGTTTGCTATGATGAACACAAATGCCATATTACAAGGGGCAGGGGATATGAAGACACCCCTTTATATAATGATATTTGTAAATCTATTCAATATAGTGGGAGATATTGTGCTTATCTTTGGATGGGGAATCATACCTGCCTTAGGTGTAAATGGGGCTGCACTAGCAACAGGGCTTTCCCGTACCTTTGCAGGTATAATTGGTATGGTGGTATTGTCAAAGGGCAAAGGGTTGGATGTAAATCCTTTTAAATTGAATTTTGACATGGTCATTATACGGGATATACTGAAAATAGGTATACCCTCAGCCTTTGAACAAATTTTTAGACAAAGTGGGCAGATGTTATTTACCATGTTTGCTGCAGGTTTAGGTGACGTGGCCATGGCAGCCAATCCTATTATTATGAAGGGGATGTCCATGTCCTTTATGCCTGGATTTGGTTTTGGCTTAGCGGCAACCACCATTGTTGGACAGAATTTAGGTGCAAATAAACCACAGAGGGCTAAAGAAGGTGGTTTTGTAGCTACGAAAATGGCCCTTATATTTATGTCAGGTGTGGGGTTACTGTTTTTCTTTTTCTCAAGCTATATTGCAGCTTTTTTCACTCCAGACCCTGAAGTAAGAGCTGTGGTTGCTCAATGTCTGAAGATATTGGCTGTGGCACAACCGTTCCTGGCTTTCGTAATGGTTCTTGCGGGAGGACTTAGAGGAGCTGGAGATACAAAATATGTACTTTGGATAACCCTGGCAGGAACGTGGGGTATGCGTGTTGTAGCAGCCTTTATTCTATCTCGTTTTTGGGGAATATATGGATTGTGGTACGCCATGGTACTTGATAATATTGTAAGGGCTACCCTTATGACATTACGATTTAATGGAGGTAAATGGCAAGAAATAGAGGTAGGAGAGAAAATGGTAGCTTGAGTTTAGCGTACCCAAGCTAGAGTTCGGTAAACTTTTTAGGTAGAAATATTTTATGTATAGTTATATCAAAAAAAATATTAAATAATATTAATAAACGTTATATTTACATCTTTTAATGCATATAAAGAAATGATATGCTATATATGTATACTTTAGTTTGTTAAAGGAGGCTATAAAAAAATGGGGAAAGTCAAAAATGTTACGTATAGTGAAATGCTTCCAGAATTGATGGAACAATTACCAAAGGGAGCTTTTTTAACTGCTAAATGGCAGGACAAAGTTAACACCATGACCATTGGCTGGGGAACTGTTGGAGTAGTTTGGGGTAAGCCTATTTTCATGATAGCAGTAAGATATTCTAGATATACTTATAGATTACTAGATAATGCACAAGAATTTACAGTAAGTATACCCTTATCCAATAACCTAAAAAAAGAATTAGGTATTTGTGGATCAAAATCAGGCAGAGATATGAACAAATTTGAAGAATGTGGACTAACAATCCAAAAAGGGCAGAAAATCTCTACCCCAGTGGTAGGTGAGTGTGAACTACACTATGAATGTAAAGTTGTTTATCAGCAAGCCATGGAGCCAAAACTCCTACACAACGACATTGATGAAAAGTATTATAAAAATGATGACTTCCATGTTATCTACTACGGAGAGATAGTGGCATCTTACTTAAATGATAAATAGAAGCTAAAGGGGTACAACTTTTCTAAAATAGAGATGCCTTAGCTGTCATTGCTTGATAGTAAAAACTAAAGCAAGTAAGCCATAGCTTACTTGCTTTTACTTTTGCACTTAACACAGGGTTTACCCTTCACTTTTTTAATGGGAGTCTTTTTCAAAGTTTTACCTCTTTTAGCCACAACTATCACCTCCGCCACTAATGTATTATATTAGGAGGTAAGTAGTTTGGTTCACATAATTTAGTTTTAGAGGAATGGTTTAATAAGGACTTTATTTTCTAATGGTAGTTAGTTAACAATTTCTTAATACATTTAATATTGACTCCTTTTGATAAAAGGAGTATTATATTGTTGTGGGTGTACTAGTGATGTATTACACCAAAACACTAAAGGAGGAATCTACATGTTTGAGACTATGCAATTCACTGAAATTTTAAAAATGTTGTTACCAATTATAATAATAGAGTTTGCCCTTAAGGTTTACTGCTTGATTAATTTATTTAAAAATGATGCAAACCATTTACCCAAGTGGGCATGGGCACTAATTATTACATTTGTAAACGTATTTGGACCAGTAGGGTACTTGATTATGGGTAAACGGAGGTATTAAGCAAAATGATTGAAGTAAAAAATCTTGTAAAAAAATATGGCCAATTTGAAGTACTAAAATCCATAGACTTTTCTGTTGATAAAGGTACAGTTTTTGGTTTCCTAGGCAAAAATGGTGTGGGAAAATCCACCACTATGAATATATTGACAGGTTTAATAGGGTTTAATAGTGGAGAAATAAAGTTCGAAGGTCTTGACTTTGTAAAAAATAAAGGCAAAATTATGCAGTCTATTGGGTACCTTACAGAAAACCCTGTTTTCTACGAATACATGACAGCAGTAGAGTATCTAAATTTTATAGCTGAAGTAAGTGACTATGATAAGAAATCTAGATCAAAACGAGTTGACGAATTGTTAGAACAAGTAAAATTAACTGAGGCTAAAAATAGAAAAGTGGGTGGCTACTCACGGGGGATGAAACAACGACTGGGGTTAGCTGTAGCCCTATTTAACCACCCTAAATATCTCTTTTTAGACGAACCAACCTCTGCCCTAGACCCCCAAGGGCGTCTTGAGATGGTGGAACTCATAAGTGACCTTAAGGGCAGAGATATAACAGTATTTCTATCTACCCATATTCTTAGTGATGTTGAAAGGGTTTGTGATGAAGTTAGTATTATGGATAAAGGAAATATTTTGCTTACAAGAAATTTAAAGGATCTACAAAAGGAATTTATACAGCCTATTTTTGATATTACCTTTGAAGAAGAGTGTAATGTCATAGCTGAAACCTTGCAAGGTCTTAGTTGGGTAGAAAATATAAAAAATGTTGATACTCGCAAAATAAGTGTGTATGCAAAGGATATGGATATAGCAAAACAAAATCTAATGGGTGAATTAGTCAAGTTTAAAAACCCAGTAATTAATTATCAAATTAGACAAGGGAACCTTGAAGATATATTTATTAGGATGGTGAACGGCAATGGCATCATTTAAAGCATACCTAAAAAAAGAATTCTTAGAATCCATAAGGACCAGTAGATTTATAATTTTATTGATAGGGTTTGGAGCTTGGGCTATAGTCAACCCGGTAATCCTTAAACTATTGCCTGTTTTACTAGAAGGGCAACTTCCCGTTGAACTCATAGATACCATGGCTATTGATAGGGTTGAAGCTTTAAGGAACTATATGAGTGATTTGTTTAGCCTAGTTAATATATTTATTATATTTACTTTAATGGGTATAATGGCTGATGAAGTTGGTAGACAAAAACTGATGCTACCTTATTCTAAGGGGGTCAACCCAACAGGCTTGGTTCTTGCTAAATCAGTACACTATACAGTAACAGTAATCTTGATGGTATTCATAGGTTTTCTAGTAAATTATTATTACTCTTCTATACTTTTTGATCAAGGTAATATAACTTTAGCAGAAGCTATGAGTTCAGCATTGTTATTTATGGTTTACTTTTCTTTTAATGTTTCTCTTTTGATTTTCATAAGTAGTATATTTAGAAAAGGTATTATTACAGGTGCTATAGTAATGGCAATGAGTTATATGATGCCGCTACTATCAAACATCCAAAGCATTAAGGAATATATACCCTACTACTTAGTACAAAAAGCAGGAGATATAGGTAGTTCATTAGATGGAACTTTACCAGTGATACTTGTAACCATGGGAATAATAGTACTCATGAATATTGCTACTGTTATTAGAATGAAGAATATAGAAGTAGTATAGTAAACTGAAAAGCATAAACTAACTATAAAACCAGCATCTGAACGTATTGAAAATATGTTCAGATGCTGGTTTTTGATTAAGTGTCTTTACTTTTGCGGAGCAAACCTGTTAAAGAAGTTGACCTATCAGCGTAGCTGAACCTGTTGCCACGGGCAACTAATTAGCCCCACCAATTACTTCTAACGCTCTGCGGGCTAAGGTTTGGAAAGCATTTCTCCAGTTTGTAGCACCTGTTATTGCATCTAGTTCATCGGGGTCTTGGCTTTCTAGGAAGGTTTCTTCCATTTCTTGAACTATTGCCAACTGGTCAACATCTGGATAGTTTTCACTCCATCTTTGAAGATATGGCTCATCGAATTTCTTGTTTACCCCATTTCTATAATCACTGAAATTTACATTTGTCATTTCGTCATTGTCAGTGGTTATTAGTAATTGAGGCAGATCTCCCCGTTCACCTTGCTCACCAACAAACACATATATAGTTTCGTAGTCTTGTTCTAACTCTGACTGCTGTGCTTGTAGTATTGATCCTGTGGTTAATCTTTTCATGTTTCTACCCCATGAGGTGGCACCTGTTGTTACATCAACGGTGTTAGGATCTTGGGTAAGTAGCACTTGTCTTTCCCTTTCCTCAATTATTGCTATGGGGTCTACATCCTCGAAGTTACCTCTCCATCTATTGATGTACTCTTCATCTTCACGTTTGCTATTACCCTCTTCATTTACTTCATCATAAGTGAAGCTTGTAATGGTTCCGTTACTAATTTGGTAGGTGATATATGGTGTCCAGCCATTTTGCGCAGGATTACCATATACCTCATAGTCACCATCCACATACTCTTGGCCTATTTTGCTAACCCTGGACTGGGCCATTATAATAGAGGCTAGCTCAGTAAAGTTTCTATAGCTACCGGTGGCACCTGTTGTGACATCAATCTCACTCACTGACTGGGTGCTAACAAGTTGCTCTTCCAACTGGGCCACGAGAGCCAATGGGTCCACATCTGGATATGTATTTTGCCAATTTTGGATATACTGTGGGTCATCTAGCTTTCCTTGATCCTCTTGATTATACTCATTATATTCCGCTGAAGTTATTTGACCATTTTCAATGGTTATATTTACTCTTGGTTCCCAACCCCTTTGGTCACGTCTTCTAACAGCAACATATTCTCCATCTCTAGGAGCTTCACTGTCATCTACTAAAAATACAGCGTTCTCAAAAAGACTTTCGTAGAAATATATATCTAAAAGAGGTGCTATTTCTCTGCCAGATATATAGAATTCATCGTTTAATGTAATTATATTACTTGGGGTTAGATCAGCGTTGTTTTTATAAATTTTAAGCTCTTCTTCACTTTCTTGGATGTCTTCATCTTGATCAGTACCTATCCAAATAGATTGTGTATTTGAGTCATAGCTTACTTCGATATTTAGAGCATTGGCTAATTCTAAAAGGGGCAAATGGATTGCACCTTTATCAAGTATTGGTGTATTTTCCATTTCAACACCTTCTGCATTTAACCAAACGTTACCTTCGAAGGGATCATATTCTTGCTGAGCTTCATCAGCCTGTTCTTGTTCATCGGGTTGTGGGGTTGGGTCTGGGGTAGTATCAGGTGTTCTATTTAAGAAAAATACAGCTAGAGCTATGGCAGCTACTACTCCTATTATAATCCACAAAGTTTTCTTCATATATTTCTCCTCCTTTTAAATAGTGATACTACTATTTTGGGAGAAATAGCCAAATACTATGCAAAAAAATATCAAATAGGATTTTTTTTGCAATTACTTTCTGATTAATCGTTGGCTCCTTTTTTACACACGGCTACCATTAAATAGTATTTTGTATCTGGGTTGGGTATCTCTATTCTCTGATCTATTTGGTGATACATTGTTATGTTCTTGAATGGCTTAAGTATTTCCCAAAACTCTTCCTCGGTGTACTGGTAGACATGAAATGGACAAGAACAAGGTTGATTTTTCCCCCTACCGAAGGGTGTAGATATAACAAGTGTACCATCATCTTTTAAGAGATTATAAAGATTTTGAACAAATTTTTCGTCACCATGAAAATGTTCAATTGTCTCAAAACTTACTATGGTATCAAAAGTCCCATATTTTTCTGGAAGTTCATCACTTAGGCAGTCATCAATGAAATATTTAGTATTAGGGTAGCTGTAGTGTTCTATAGCGTATTCTATTGATCTATGGTCAATATCTACACCCACAAGCTCGTCTATATTTTCATTACCTTCCAATAGGTAGTCTGTTCCATAACCTACACCACATGCTATATCTAACACTCTGCCTTTGCAGAAAGCTTTTGCAAACTCATAACGAGCAATATGCTCAATTAGCATTCCGTTTTCAGGATTCATAACTTTAGGTACTACTCTTTCCCCTGTAAATTTCATTAAATCATCCTTTCTAAACCTATTTAAAAAATTCTAAGTAGTATTATATCAGAAATACAAGTTCACGTGGAATTTGATGGCTCAATTGGAAGTTTGTCAATTGCTAGTGGAACAATATTAAAGAATCTATGAAATTAATAGCTAAATAAAAAAAGGATATAAGTTATAGCTATAGAATAAAAAAATATATATCACAGTTGTCGGAGGGATATTATGTTTAAGATTGCTACCATAACTGGTGCTGGTATTTCCAAAGCTAGCGGGGTCCCAACCTTTGAAGAGAGGGGAGACCTAAGGGATAAATTAAGTAGGGAATTTTTTGAGAGTAGCCCCAGAGAGTTTTATGATATTCTACTAACCATGGAAGCAAAAATCAAGTTGGCAAAGCCCAATGATGCACATCTTGCTTTGGCAGAGTTTGAGGTGCCAATAGTAACTATGAATATCGATGGATTACACCACAGGGCAGGAAGTAGTAACGTTGTGGAGATACATGGCAATCTTGAGAGTGTTTATTGTCACTCATGTAATTTGGATTTTGATTTAAATATAATTAAAGAAAATATAAACTGTCCTGAATGTAGAAGAACACTTGAACCAAATGTAGTGCTGTATGGAGATATGCTACCGAAATTTCATGAAGCCCTTGAGACAATAGGCTATACTGAAAGATTACTGGTTGTTGGTACATCATTTTATACTTCCACAGTGTGTGAACTAGTAGACTGGGCAAAGTTTTCGAATATACCAGTGGATATAATAAATGACAACAGTGAGACTAAGGTTAGGGAGTATTTGAAGAAATATATGTAAAGGGAGGTAATAAAGTGAGACATGACTTAGTAATCGGTGGTATCTATAGACACTACAAAGGGATGGAGTATAAAGTTTTATATATAGCTAGGCACTCGGAAACTGAAGAGGAGCTGGTTATTTATCAATGCCTTTATGGGGATTATTCTATTTGGGCAAGACCGCTAAATATGTTTATGGAAGAAACAATAGTAGACGGTAAACCAGTAAAAAGATTTGCTTTGGTTAAATAAGTATATATTCTTAAAAAATAAAAAAGTGAAGGCACAAGCCTTCACTTTTACCACTTATTATAGTGTACTTTTGCCTCATGGTAGCGATTTGCTGGTTCTTTCTTCTCTGCAGGGTGACCCACAGCGATAAGGTTTAGGGGAATGATACCTTCAGGCAAGTTAAGTAAATTTATAACCTGTTGTTCTAATTTTTCAATGGGGTGAATGCCTAACCATACAGCACCTAAACCCTTCGACTCAGCTGCTAATAAAATATTCTGTGTAGCTGCTGAACAATCTTGTACCCACATTCCTCCATATTCCCCTGACAGATCTCCGCATACAGCTATGGCAAGGGGAGCTTCTAGTAACATCTTAGAGTAAGGGTGAAACTGTGGTACTTTTTCAAGAAGCTCTCTGTCGTCAATGACAACAAATTGCCAAGGTTGCTGATTCTTAGCAGATGGTGCAGCCATGGCAGCTTTCATAAGATATGTAATATCCTCCTGAGATACAGGCTCATTTGTATACTTTCTGATACTTCTTCTAGTAAATATTTCGTTCATAATAATCTCTCCTTCCGTTATGGGAATAATATAGTATAATTATAGTATAAACTAAAAAGGGAGGTAATACCAATGGCAAATGTGTTAATTTATTTAGATTTGACTGAAGAAATTATAGAAAATGTAAAAAAACAGTTTTCCACTGATACAATTATTGTTACATACGAAAGGGAAGATATACCAAAGTATCTAAAGGACGCAGATGTTTTCGTGACGTTCCAATTTACTAAAGAAATGCTTGAAATGGCTTCAAACCTCAAATGGCTTCAAGTAATTAGTGCTGGAGTAGATTCACTTCCCCTTGAGGAGATATTTAAAAGGGGTATTATCCTCACTAATGGTAGAGGTATACATAAAATTCACATGGCTGAATACGCAATGGGTGCAATGATATCTATGGCAAGAAATTTCCCAACTATGCTGAAAAACCAATTAGAAGGTAACTGGGATAGAAGGGTGGACCAAGGTGAAATCCACGGTGCCACTGTAGGGATATTGGGTATGGGAAGTATAGGTGAACAAATAGCAAAGCTTTCAAAGGCTTTCGGTATGAATGTTTTAGGAGTTAAGAGAACACCTGCTGAAATGGATTATGTGGATGAAGTGTACTCCATGGATGATATGGGATTGCTTTTTAAAGAAAGTGACTACCTTATAAACCTTTTACCTACAACCAAAGAGACCCATGAAATTATAGGAAAAAAATATCTGCAAATGATGAAAAAAACAGCAGTGTTTATCAACATAGGTCGAGGCACTACTATGAATGAACCTGAACTTGTAGATGTGCTAAAAAACAAAAAAATTAGAGGATATTTCAGTGATGTATTCTACGAAGAACCACTACCAAAGGATAGCGAACTCTGGAAACTAGACAATGTGGTAATAACACCACATATCTGCGGAGTATCACCCCATTACAATAAGAGAGCCATGGAAATAACAACCCACAACCTAAAAGTCTTCACAACAGGTGAAGGGGAGATGATTAACGTGGTTACAGAGGAAAAAGGATACTAAGGTGTATTTAATTATCAAGCAGGAATCTCTCTGATTTTGGTGAATATGTTTATATATAAATTAGGGAGGTGGAGTGAATATGTACTCTTTTGATAAGATTGAAAGCCGCAGTAAAACTCATTCTATGAAGTGGGATGATCTTGAACAATGGTTCAACTGTAGTGATGTAATACCCATGTGGGTAGCGGACATGGATTTTAAAAGCCCTAATGAAGTAATTGAAGCAGTAAAGGCTAGGGTGGAGCATGGTATTTTTGGCTATGCCGGGGATATAAAACCCTATAATGAGGCTGTTATTAACTGGTTTAGCAATAAATATGGATGGAACATAAATGAAGAGTGGATTTGTATGACAGAGGGTATAGTTTCAGCCATCCATATGTTAATTCAAGGGTTGAGTGAAGAAGGGGATAAGGTATTAATACAAAGCCCTGTTTATCCACCCTTTTATAGGGCAATAAAAAATAACAATAGAGTGCTAGTTGAAAATCAGCTTATATATAAAAATGGTCGCTATGAAATGGATTTTGATGAACTAGATAGGCAACTTGTAGGTGTTAAAATATTTATTTTGTGTAGTCCCCATAATCCAGTTGGTAGAGTTTGGAGCAAAGAGGAACTTTCAAGGGTTGTTGAACTGGCCAAAAAGCATAATACGCTAATCATATCAGATGAAATCCATGGAGACTTAGCTTTTAAAGACAAAGCTTTCACCCCCATGGGGGTTATGGAAGGATGCCAAGACCGCTTGATAGTATGTACAGCCCCTAGCAAATCTTTTAATATAGCGGGACTTCATGCATCAAATATTATAATAAGCAACCAAAGGTTGAGAGAAACATTTAGAGGTATATTGGAAAAAAATGGATCATCTACTAAACCAAATGTCTTAGGTGTGGTTGCTTTAATAGCAGCATATAACCATGGTGAAAAATGGCTAGAAGAAGTTATAAATTATATAGAAGGAAACTTCAGGTACTTAGATGAGTTTCTTAAAGAAAGGATTCCAAAATTAAAGCTTGTGGAAGCTGATGGAACCTATTTAGCTTGGGTAGATTGCTCTCAACTTGGCATTAGGAGTATCGAACTATCTAACTTTTTTATAGAAAAGTGCAAAGTTGGAATGAATCCAGGATATAGCTTTGGAACCGGTGGTGAAAGGTTTATAAGATTAAATCTAGGGTGTTCTAGGGAACTCCTCAAAAGGGCATTGGAGCAGATTGAAGCTGGGGTAAAAGAATTATAAAAAATCAATAAAAGTCCTAGGTGTGGACATATTATAAAAATAGGTGGTATAATTTAGTAATTATAAAAAGAAAGGGTGTATTATGTGAGCAAAAATCCAGTAGTAACAATTGAGATGGAAAATGGAAACATAATCAAAGGGGAACTTTATCCTCAAGTTGCGCCTAATACTGTAAAAAACTTTATAAGCCTTATTCAAAAGGGCTACTATGATGGACTTATCTTCCACAGGGTAATCCCAGGCTTTATGGTTCAAGGAGGATGCCCAGAAAAATCAGGTATGGGTGGCCCTGGCTACACAATTAAAGGTGAATTCACAAACAATGGTTTTGATAATGACCTAGAGCATGACCGCGGTGTACTATCAATGGCAAGAACCATGGACCCTGACTCTGCAGGCTCTCAATTCTTCATCATGGTTCAACGTTCTCCACACCTAGACAACCAATACGCATCATTTGGTAAAGTAACAGAAGGTATGGAAGAAGTTGACAGAATCGTAAGCGTAAAAAGAAACATGCAAGACAAACCATTAGAAGATCAAATGATGAAAAAAGTAACAGTTGATACCTTCGGTGAGGAATACGGCGAAGTAGAAAAAATGTAGAAATACTCGGGGTCAGGCTACAATTATCCAATAATGGATAATTGTAGCCTGACCCCGAATCTTTTTACTTAAATAAGTTAAAAATATTAGAGAGGTGATTATAAATGATTAGCTATACTCTAATGTTTTTAAGCACTGTTGCAATATTGATTGGGTTTGGACTATTTACTTATTATCTTTTGAGGATTCTAAAAAAGAGAAAAAAACAATAGGAAAAGTTATTTACTTAAGAACCTGTTCTTTTTAGAGCAGGTTCTTAAGTAAATCTTTTGGATGGCACAAAAATTGCTTTGTTTAATAGATAGTCTACATATTTAACGAAAAATGGTATGGAAAGTAAAGCAGTCATTAAACTGCAAGAGAAAAGTGTAGCATATGCTACAGAGCTGTATCATATCAAACATTTTCAATAATTTATCCATGTAATGTAAAAAAACACTTGACATTATACCCCTAGGGGGTATAATGTCAATAGAGGTGAATTTAAAAAAGCTAATCTCATAATAAAATAAGTTATCAACTAATATAAAGGGGGCTTAAAGATGTCAAAGAAAAAACTAGTGTTTAAAATCGAAGGTATGACTTGTAGTAGCTGTGCAAATAACATAGAGAAGAAATTAAAATCTCTAGACGGAATACTAACTACCAATATCAACATAGCTACGGAAAAAGGACAAGTTGAATACGACAGTTCTAAGATTGATGAAAAAGCAATTCTCAAAGGTGTAGAAGATGCAGGCTACAAAGGTAATATTGAAGAAGAAAAGAAACAAGAGAAAGTCACACTGAAGGTTCACGGTATGACTTGCACTGCGTGCTCTAGCAGGGTGGAAAAAGCTCTAAATAATATGGATGGGATAATATCGGCAAACGTGAATTTCCCAGCAGAAAAAGTGACCATCGAATATGACTCAAGCCAACTTCGGCTACTTGATATAAAAAAGAAAGTTTCGCAAGTGGGATATGAATTAGACCTTGAAGAAGAAACTCAAGATGATGGTATAGATGAAGATGAGCTTAAAATTAGAAAAACTGCTAGGACCATGAAGATTTCTATCGGTTTATCAACAGCAATAATGGCACTAATGATGGTTCATATGTTTATAACTCCTATACCTGGATATTTCATTATGACCATAGTACTAGGTTTTCCAATTATATTTGGGACAGGATTACATGTCCATAAAGCTAGTTTTAAAGCACTGAAAAACGGAAGTCCAAACATGGATGTACTAGTAACACTGGGATCATTACCACCATATTTGATAGGTTTATTAGGATTTTGGTTCCCAATACAAACTTTTATTGAAATGGCTACTACAATAATGACTTTCCATTTGATAGGGAAGTATTTAGAAGTTCGAGCTAAGGGGAGAGCTTCTCAAGCAATCAAAAAACTTCTGCAAATGGGGGCTAAGACAGCAAAAATCATTGTGGATGGAGAAGAAGTTGAAATTCCAGTGAAAGATTTACAAGTAGGGGATATCATGGTAGTACGTCCTGGTGAAAAAATCCCTACTGATGGGGTTGTTGTTGATGGAAGCAGTTTAGTTGATGAATCAATGGCCACAGGGGAATCAATGCCTGTGAAAAGGGAAAAGGACCATGAAGTTATTGGAGCTACACTGAACAAGCAAGGGTTACTAAAAGTTAAGGTAACAAAAATAGGAAAAGATACGTTTTTATCACAAGTTATTAAAATGGTTGAAGAATGTCAAGGTTCCAAAGTTCCTATACAGGAATTTGCTGACAGAATAACAGGATATTTTATTCCAGCTATTATCATCATTACAGTGGGTACATTTATATCATTTAATATATTCTCAGATTTTCATCTGAGTATAATCGAATGGGGTTCAACCTTTTTACCATGGGTTAACCCTGACCTAACACCACTTACACTGTCATTTATAACTGCAACAGCAGTTTTGGTTATATCTTGTCCATGTGCCCTTGGTCTTGGTACACCTACAGCCCTAATGGTGGGTAGTGGTATAGGGGCAGAGAAAGGCATTTTGATCAGAAATGGTGAAGCTATACAGACTTTTAAAGATGTAAAAGCAATAGCCTTTGATAAAACAGGTACAATAACAAAGGGTAAACCAGAAGTAACTGATTTAGTTATGGTAGAGGGTATAAAGGATACAGACTTCCTATATTATGCCGGTACAATAGAAAAAGGTTCAGAACATCCATTGGCACATGCCATAGTGGAAAAGGCAAAAGAAGAGAAGATTAAACTCGGTGAGGTTACTGAATTTAGCGCTCTTGTGGGTATGGGTGTTGAGGGTATGATAGATGGAGAAAGAGTACTTGTAGGTAACAGAAAGCTAATGTCTGAGAACAATGTTGCCTATGAGAGCTATGAAGAAGAGCTAGTAAGGCTAGAAGAAGAAGCAAAGACTGCTATGCTCTTAGCCAAAGGTACAAAACTACTTGGTATTGTAGCTGTTGCAGATCCAATAAAAGAAGATTCAGCTCAGGCTATTGCTGAATTAGAAAGTATGGGTATCAAAACAGCCATGATCACAGGAGACAATAAGAGAACTGCAGCTGCAATAGGCAAAAAAGTTGGTATCAGTCATGTTATTGCTGAGGTTTTACCTGATGGAAAGGTTGAAGAAGTTGTAAGGCTTCAAAAACAATATACTACAGTTGCAATGGTTGGTGACGGTATTAACGATGCACCTGCACTTAAACAATCTAACGTTGGTATCGCCATTGGAACAGGGACAGATATTGCAATTGAAGCAGCAGACGTAACCCTAGTTAGGGGAGAGTTAACTGGCATTGTATCAGCTATCAAACTATCTAGGGCTATCTTCAGAAAGATAAAAGAGAACTACTTCTGGGCGTGGTTCTACAACGCTGTAGCCATTCCAGTAGCTATGTTTGGTTTACTACACCCTATGATTGGTGCTGCAGCCATGGCTATCAGTTCCCTAAACGTTGTTTATAACTCTCTAAGGCTAAGGAAAGTTAATATAGAGCCGAACTACAAAAAAGCTTAATCTATAATTGACATTATAGATTTAAAATAAAGGGGTTAGGTTGAATTTCCTACTAAAGGATAATTAACCTAACCCCTTTTGTGTACCTTTCTTCTCCTGAATTCAAAAAGTTATAGTCTTTGGTGTATTTTTATTGGCATGGGTTTTGCATACTAGTAATATATGATCTTCAAAAAAGGAGGAGTATCATGAAAAATATTTTAAAGAAGTTAATTGAATCAATTGCGAAGAGTAATAAAGAGAGTTTTGATAGCAAGAGGTTAGATTGCTGTGACCTTAACAAGAAAAACAATAACGGAGGTAAGAAAAATGGAAAATCATAATCACGGTAAAAGTAAATGGATGATGGTGCTGTGTATGCTACCCCTGGTGGCATTTGTGGTGGTAAGGTTCAGCGGGTTCCAGTTTGGAAGCATAGGCAATTACATTCCTTTCATGTTCTTCTTGCTTTGCCCTTTAATTCACGGAGGTATGTTCTATTTCATGTTTAAGGCAGCTAAGGGTAAGAAAGAAGGAAATGATGGAGATATAGAAATAGAAAATGCTTAATTGCTAAATAAGGTGTAGCATATTAAACAATTTTTGTGGCATATGCTACACCTTGTTTAATGCTAAGTGTACCTATTTGAACTAAGAGAGGAGGAGTAAAGTACATGAACGGTTTCGATATCATTTTTATCATGGTTGCTGCTGTTTGGATTTTCTTTATGTTTAGGAGAGGGGGATGCTGTGGAGGAGGAAAACATCATAGATAAGTTGAAAAAACATAAGGTATTCTATAAACTATAATAAAGAAACAATGCGAATGGGGTGGAAAAATGCCTATTTTAGTTTGTTTAGCCATGGCGGGTATTTTATATTTTTTACTAGATGGCGTAATAGGGGACAAAGATAATACAAAAACAAATACAAGTGATATTGCAGTCTCTGAGCCCTGTGCTGGTTGTGGCAAGAAAGTAAACAATACTTGGAGATACTGCCCCTTCTGTGGTTATGTCAAGGAAACTGGTGAGAAAAATGAATAAAAGGCATTTTTTTACTACTTTAGTTATGGTGGTTTTAATAACACTTCTGCACTATTACCTTTTTAGCAACAGAATGGTTTTTCATGATTTAGTTAGAATATTTTATTATATTCCTATAGTCTATGGAGCATTTGTTTATAGGCTAAAGGGTGGAGTAATCATATCCAGCATAGTGGTAATTCTCTATGCTCCTCACTTGATAATGTATTTTGGGGTTGTAAATTTTGAAGTGGTTTACCAGTTGCTAGAGTTACTGATGTTTATATTGGCGGGCTTAGGGATAGGTTATCTAGTTGAAAAAGATCATATCAAACGAATGGCCATTGAAAGACAAGTGGTTAAGATAACAGATTTAGAAAACTATAACCATAATATTTTAGATAGTATAGAAAGTGGCATAGTTGCTTTTGATTCAAAGGGAAAACTCAAATTTGTGAATCACAAAGCTAATGAAGAATTTAAAGGGTTAAAATATGTCGAAAAATTTTTAAAACAATACTGTATTGAAGAATCTATTGAAGATGTTTTACATGGAGGTACGGAAGGTATTACCCGGGAGATAAATCACAAAGAAGAATCATATGAGTTAAGTTGCATGCCAATTATGACCATAAATAAAGATATTGAAGGAGTCGTAGTAAGCATCAAAAATATAACTATGATGAAGGCACTAGAGGAGCAAGTGCGCCGTGGAGATAGATTGTCAGCCGTTGGAAACTTAGCTGCAGGAATAGCCCACGAAATACGCAACCCTTTAGGGATTATTAAAACAATTAGTCAAACACTACAAAGTGGCGAAAACCACGAATCTGAAAACCTTAAAGAAGGTTTGGAAATTATAGACCATGAAATAAACCGTGCTAATGATGTTGTTAAATGGCTCTTAGATTTTGCAAAGCCTGAGCAATATTCTCCCCAGCCCATTAACTTATCCGAAGTAATAAATCAGCTTTCTAGTATATTCAGTAAATACTCTGAAAAAAAATCTGTGGATATAAAATTAAACAACAAGGATAATATATGGACATACGGGGATCAAGAAAAGCTAAAACAAGCTTTTGTAAACCTCATGTTAAATGGAATTGAGTCTATATCAGGAAACGGCATAATGGATATATCTCTAAAAGTAGAAGATTACAACTGTGTTCTTCAGATAATAGATAGTGGGTGTGGGATAAAGCAAGAAATCACAGAAAAAATATTTAACCCTTTTTTTACTACCAAGGAAAAAGGAACAGGACTAGGACTTTCCATAACCCATAAGATTATTGAGCAGCATAAGGGTAAGTTAAAAATAGAAAGTGTAGAAGGTAAAGGTACGAAGGTTATGGTTTATTTGCCTTTATATGAGGGGGATAGGAATGAAGAATAGGATTCTTGTGGTAGACGATGAACGAAATATGAGATGGGCTATAAAAAACGCATTGGTTAAAGAGGGCTTTGATGTTTTTGAAGCCAGTAATGGAAAAGAAGGTTTAGAGATGCTTGCAAGTATTGAACCTAATTTGGTACTGTTGGATATTCGTATGCCTGGCATGGATGGTATAGAAACTTTGACGGAAATAAAAAAGAAAGATAAAGACGTACCTGTAATCATGATCACAGCCCATGGGACCATGGAAATGGCAATAGATGCGTTAAAGTTAGGGGCCTTAGACTTTGTATCTAAACCCTTTGAACTTGAAAAACTCAAAATAATTATTCGAAATGCCTTAGACCTCAGAAATATGAAAGAAGAAATATCGTACTTGAAAGAAGAGTTGAGATACAACACAGGACAAAGGATTATTGGATCCAGTAAAAAAATGCAAGATGTTTTAGATATGGTGAATCGTGTAGCTAAAACAAATGCTACAGTGCTGATTTTAGGTGAAAGTGGAACAGGTAAAGAGGTTATAGCCAATGCTGTACATTACAACAGTGATCGTAAGGATAACCCATATATAAAGGTAAATTGTGGTGCTATTCCTGAAAATTTAATAGAAAGTGAACTATTTGGATATGAAAAAGGTGCTTTTACAGGTGCTGGTTCAAGGAAAATTGGGAAGTTTGAGAGGGCAAACAAAGGAACTATTTTCTTAGATGAGATTGGTGAACTTAGCTTACCACTACAGGTTAAGCTTTTACGTGTACTCCAGCAAAAAGAATTTGAGCGGGTTGGTGGTACTGAAAATATAAAAATAGATATTAGAATAATAACAGCTACAAACAAAAACCTATTGGAGATGGTGGAAAAAGGATTGTTCAGGGAAGATTTGTACTATAGGTTGAATGTTATTCCCATTGAGCTACCCCCATTGAGGGAAAGAGTTGAGGATATTCCACAACTTATAGACTATTTCACAGAGAAATATTCCCTAGAACTAAGCAAAAAAGACGTTAAAATAGATAGTTCCGTTATACAAATCCTCTGTGATTATACTTGGAAAGGTAACATTAGGGAGCTAGAAAATGTTATTGAACGCATGGTTATACTGTGTGACGGTAATAGAATAACAGAGAATATTATACCTGCAGAGGTCAAAATCCCTTCTACCTCTGAAAACAGTATTGTATTACCTGCCAAAGGTTTAAAGCTAGAAGAGGTAGAAAAAGAACTGATAGTGCAAGCCCTAACCCGTACTGACAATAATCAAACAAAGGCAGCTAGATTACTTGGAATCACTAGGCACACCCTCCTTTATAGAATGGAGAAATATTCAATTAAATAAGTGTTTAAGGGGAGGAATTTATATCAAAAAGGGAGACAAAATAATTATTGCTATAGTACTTATACTGGGATTAAGCATGGGGGGGTACTTTTTGTACGGATTACCACCTATGGAAGATGGTTATGTAATAATAAATGTAGATGGAACCATTATTGATAAGATACCTGTTTTTTCAGATGTTGAAGAGACTGTATATCACGACTTTATTTTTGGTGAACATGAACATGTGGGAACATTAGAAATCATAGGAAATAGGGTGAGAATGTTACCTATGCCCACTGATATCTGCCCAGAAGGGATATGTTCAGATACAGGCTTTATAAGTGGTATGTTTCAAAATATAGTTTGTATGCCCAATAAAATACATGTATATCTAGATATTGATGGTATTTAGTGTAGTCAATGACACAAGCATTGTGGCATTGGCTACACTTTTTTTGAATGATTACTGTTTACATTGACTTCTAAAGTTGGCATGTAAATTGCTTATATATTTGTTAAGAACAAATTTCTTCTGTTGAGTTTAAGAGCCTTAACCTTCTTTAAAATTAAATTTCCCCTTCTTCATAAACTTAAGGCTCTTTTTACTCAGCTCAGATCTCTTTAGTAAGAAAAATATGAAAGATAGTATTTATGAAGGGAGGTGGAGTAATGGGATGTTGTGGTGGAGGACATAATCACCTAAATAAAAATAAAAATACCGAAAATTATAATAATAAGCCAGATACTGTCAGCAATACAAACACGATGCTTTGGGTAGGGGGAATGTTAGTTCTAATTGCGATAGTTTCTTATATATTTTAAGTTTTTTAATACAAATCTAATAGAAATCTAATAATAATTTAATTACACATGGAGGAAAAGATGAACATAAGAGTGCTACTAATACACAGAGATAAGAACATTTATTGGACAATAAGTAATGCCTTGACGAGAGCAGGTTTTATTACATTTCATGCCAGTAGTGGTGATGAAGGTATTGATGTACTAAATCAAATAGACCCAGGTGTAGTGGTGATAAATGTAAATGAAGGCATCACAGGTAGGAAAAATATACTTAAGGAAATTAAAAAGAATCCAAGAACATCAGTAATAGCTGTTGGGAATAATCTAAAAAGCCAAGCTGTAAAGGAAATAATAGAATTGGGAGCTATATATATCAGCGTGAAATCACTAGAAATTAACAAATTGATAAAAACAATAAATGAATCCGTTAAATATAATAAGAGTTTGGCAATATCAGTCTAATAAATATAAAAATGTAGCATTTCCTACACAGAAGTAGAAGATGCTACATTTTTATATTTACAAAATATTATTTATGTAATTTAAGTGGTATTTCTATAAAGTTAATCATATAAATTAAAAAACCAGTTACTAACAGAAGGAGGAAGATCAGTGAGCGGATTTATGAACCTTTTAGAGGGATTAATTATGGGAAATTCATTATTAGTATATATAATAGTATTCTTGATTGGATTTATTTCATCATTAAACCCCCATATGCTAGGGATGGTACCTATTTATCTAGGTACTACAATTGAAAGTGAGCAGGGGAAGAAGAAGTGGAGCGGTTTATTCCTTTTTGCATTGAGCTTTTCCATTATTTTAACAGCACTTGGGATGATTGTATCCACTGTGGGCATGTCTTTACACTCAATTATGACTATTAGTTATACCTTTGCAGGGATAATATACCTTTACTTGGGTTTAAGGCTCCTTGGGCTTCGCATCAGTAAATTTATACCCTTTAAAATCGTTGTGCTTTATACAAAGAAAAAGAAATCGGGAAAGAGAATTTTAAGTAATATCTTTTTGCCATTAATATTTACACCATGTAGTCTACCCTTTATTATTTCAGTATTAACATTGGCAATGATGAGGGGGAGTATTATATACGGAGGATTGATATTACTGGTTTTTGGTCTGGGTCATAGCTTAATATTCATTTTGTTTGGTGCTTTCTCAAATTCAATAGTAAAAATATACGAAAAGATCCAGCACGGAAACTTTATTAATAAACTACTGGGTGCGTTACTTGTTATACTGGGTGTAGTTTTCCTACTTCTAAATCAGAGTCCAGAAATACATAACCATCATTAATTTATCAGGGAGAAAAATGAAATGGCAAATTTCTTCATAATTTCTTCAAAATCTTTTAATATACTAAGCTTAAACCAATACAAAACAAACAACAAATTTGAAGGAGGAATAATAATTATGAACAAAAAAGTATTAATTTTAATTGCAGCCCTAGCAATCACTGTAATATCACTAGGAGGTTTAGCCTTAGCTAGTGATACAGATTCAGATATTATTGGAAGCGTTGTGCCAAGAAATGGATTTGGAGCACGAAGCACTAACCACTGTGGCGGAGATGATATGCTAGAAATTATGAAGGAAAATGGGTTCGAAGATATGGCTCTTGCTATGGAACAAGGAGATTTTGAAGCCATGAATGAGTATATGAATAACCTTACAGAGGAAGAATATCAACAAATGCTTGATTTAATGGATGATAATGGTTTTGGAAATATGACAAGAATGATGGAATCCATAGGATTTGAAGGAATGGTTAATATGCACAATTCTATGATGGGTGGTAGAAATAAGAGTGGTTTCATGGGAAATATGATGGGACGCTTTAACAACTAAATAGAAAAGTATAATATCCAGTATTGAAAAATACTGGATATTATAGTATCTTTAACCCAGTCACGCATGGTAGGAGGTGTTATGGTGGAAAGAAAATCTATAAATATATTGGTTGTTGATGATGAAACTGAAATAGTAAATGTGTTAAAGGCTTACCTAGGTAAGGAAGGGTATACAGTCTTTACTGCTTTTGATGGAGTAGAAGCAATAGAAATCATTACTAATAATAAAATTGATTTTATTGTTCTCGATTTAATGCTACCAAGCTTGAGTGGGGAAGAGGTATGTAAGGAAATTCGAGATACTTCAAATGTTCCAATACTTATGCTAACTGCAAAGGTGGAAGAATACGAGCGAATACATGGTTTGGATATTGGGGCTGATGACTACATGACAAAACCTTTTAGCCCTAAGGAACTTGTGGCTCGGGTAAAAGCCATACTTAGGAGGACGAGGGTGGAGAATAGAAGTAATTCCATGGTTTTCGAAAAAAACCACTTATCCATAGATCTAGATAAAAAAGAAGTTAAAAAAAGAGGCTTATTAGTAGAGTTAACCAATACAGAATACAAACTATTACTACTACTTTCTCAAAATCAAGGGAGAGTATTCAGTAGAGACGAGTTGGTCCTAAAGGTTCTAGGGTATGACTATGAGGGATATGACAGAACAATAGATACACATATAAAAAATATACGGCACAAAATTGAAGAAAAAGATGTAAAGTATATTTTTACTGTATATGGTGTTGGTTACAAGTTTGTTGGTGAAAAAGATGTTAAATAAGCTGCGGTCTAGGGTAATACTTTTGGTATTGGGAGGAGCTATTTTTTCCATAATCTTAGTTAGCATTATTACTAACATCAATCTGCTAGGGGAATTTGACACATACATGAGAAATGAGCACCAGGATAGATTGAATAACCTAATTCAAGTAGTGGAACAGTCCTACACCCTAAACAATGGGTGGACCGATGATGCCCTTAAGAGTGTTAGTTCATCCCCTGATATTATTAACTTTGATATAGAGATAAGGGATATATACCAAAACACAATTTTTACACACTTTATGGAGAGTACCATAATTAAAATGCATAATGATATGATGCAAAGGATAGGGCATGGGATGATGGGAAGAAGGCAGTCTGAAGCTTTGGATAACCGGCTTAGAGATGATAATTACTTTGTTGAAGGTTATGACCTGATAGTTGATAATAAGTTAGTGGGCACAATCATAGTTGGTCAGTTAGGTCCTTTTATTGCCACAGAAAGAGAGGTTCAATTTACTCGAGGTATTAACTACTCCATTTTTTATAGTGCAGTTATATCTATTTTAATAGCGGTTATATTTGGTGTTCACTCTTCTAAAGTATTCTCAACACCTATTATTAAGATAACTGAAGCAGCAAATAAAATAAGGGAAGGTAATTTAGGTACTCATGTGGAGATAGATAACTCAATTGATGAACTTAAAGAGTTGTCACAATCAATTAATCATTTATCTACATCTCTTGCGAATCAAGAAAATTTACGTAAGAGACTAACTTCAGACATATCCCATGAATTGCGCACACCTTTGACAATATTGCAAAGTCACATAGAAGCACTAAGTGACGGAATATGGGAGCCTACACCGGAAAAATTAGATATATGCAAAAAAGAAGTTGTACGGCTTATTAACCTTGTGGAAGAATTAAGGCATCTGAATGAAATTGAGAACCATGATCTTGTCCTAAATACGCAAAATTTCTCATTGTCGGATGAAATATTAGAGATAACCAATAGCTTTGAGCATAGCTTTAAACAGGAAAATATAAGTCTCAGAGTAAGAATTGAAGATAATATAGTGTACAATGGGGACAGGAATAAAATCAGGCAAGTAATCATTAACCTACTCTCAAATTCAATGAAATTTACAAATACAGAAGGTCTAGTAAATGTTAACTTGGTCAAGGCAAACAATAATATCAAAGTAATTATTGAAGACACAGGTATTGGCATTGATGAAAATGAGTTACCATTTATATTTGAGAGATTTTATAGAACTGATCAATCCCGCAGTAGGAAAACTGGTGGGACAGGGATTGGACTTTCCATAGCAAAAACTCTAGTTGACGCCCATGGTGGAAAAATAACCGTTGAAAGTGAAAAGGGTAAGGGGACAAGATTTATTATAACTTTGCCTATAGATCCACAAATATAAAAGCGAACCTTGAAGAGGTTCGCTTTTATATTTTGGCATAGTTATTGCATTATAAAATAACAGGACTGAAAGGTTAAACACATGGAGGTGGAGGTTGGGGTAGTTTCTGCATTAAAGAAAGAGTTTATAAAAGTATTGAAATAGATGCCAATGAGAGGAGAAATATATGAAACTATTATTTAATATTGGTGGTATAGGTATACATTTGTTTGGTATAACAATGGCATTAGGAATTGTAGCAGGGCTTTATATAGTTGTTAGGGAGGTTAAAAGAAAAGGTTTGGAACTTGAGAAGACATTTGATTTGGCCTTTTATACAATTATCGTTGGAGTAGTAGGGGCAAGGCTCAATTATATATTGGCTTTTAATCCAAGCTTTTACTTTAATAACCCTAAAGAGATATTTATGATCCAAAATGGTGGTTTATCTATACAGGGGGCACTGATTGCAGGAATTGTTTTTGCAATTTGGTATATGAAAAGAAATGGCATGCCTGTTTGGAAAACAGCAGATGCATTTGCTCCTGGAATAATATTAGGTCAGGGTATTGGTAGGGTAGGTTGCGATGTATTTGGTATCCCCATGACTGGGCAGTGGTTTTGGGGGATTAATATTGGAGGGCAACTGTTGCATCCCGCACAGATGTATGAGGCCATCTTAAATTATATTTTGTTTTTAATACTATGGAGCAAAAGAAAAAACACTAGGTATAATGGTCAGTTATTTGTCATGTACTTCATTGGTTTTTCCATGAACAGGTTTATAGTTGAGTTTTTTAGGGAGAATCCTTTAGTTATTGGGAGGCTGTCCGTTGCTCATGTGTATAGCCTAATATTTATAGCTGTAGCGATTTTACTAGATAGGTTCTTACAAAATTTGAGCCAAAAGACTCAGACAAGTGTAGCAAATGACACAACTCAAGAAAAGAAGAAGATTGAGCAGAATAAAGAATTTTTACTGAGTATAATAACTATAGGAATACTGACTATTCTATCTCTATTTATCTACTATAATGTGCATTTGTAATCTATAGCTTTGAAAGGTTGTGTAAAAGCATATGGCTAAAAAAATGTTAGTGATATTTATAATATTTACGTTTATAGGTCTTGGTGTTTTTCAAGGAATCTCCCTTTACGTCGGTTCTAGAAACACTAACTCTGGTAACTATATGGTTGATGAGTTTGATTTTAAAGAAAATGATTCCATTGAAAATGAATTCAAAGACAAGTTTAATGATGATATTAATGATGATATTAATGATGATATTAATGATGATGAACTTTTCAGAGAAGATTTTCAAGGTGATGTGATTATAGGTGTTATGCTTAGTGGGCTAGATGAAGCAAACAAACTAATGTTTGAAATATCCATGGATACACATACCGTTGACTTAGATCAATATGATTTAGGCAAAATGAGCAACGTTTTGATTGGTGAAAAATACGTGTCAGAAGGAATAGAGTGGGAAATAGTATCTGGAGCAGGCCATCACATTTTCGGAATATTAACGGTTCAAGTTGATGAACTTTCTAAGGATTTACTAAACGAGCCAATTACTCTAGAGATTAAGGGACTAGATGACATACCTGTCAGAACATTTACCTGGAATAATTAGAGAGAGCGTAATAAATTACGTGTAATTGGATAATAATACCACTAAAAAAGGGGTTGTCCAATTATGACTACAAAGGGTAATTTATTAGCCAAAGAATTAGCAAAAGAGTGCCGAAGTGTAGAAGAAGTACAAGAACACTTAAAAAGTTTATTCAAAGATACTATGCAGGAAATCTTCGAAGCTGAAATGGATGAGCATTTAGGCTATGATAAACACTCACCCATTGGCGATCATTCAGGGAATAGTAGAAATGGTTACAACAAGAAAACCATTAAGACTAAGTACGGAGAATCAACCATAGAAATCCCAAGGGATCGTAATGGGGATTTTGAACCACAAGTAATCAAGAAATATCAACGGACTAGCAATGAGCTCGAAGATAAAATAATATCCATGTATGCTAACGGAATGACCACACGTGACATAGAAAGCCATATGCAAGATATCTACGGCATCGAGGTATCAGCAACAATGGTTAGTAAAGTTACAGACAGGATACTACCTATGATTGCTGAATGGCAATCTAGGCCACTAGATAGGATCTACCCTATAGTTTTCCTTGATGCAATTCACTTTAAAGTTCGTGAAGATAACAGGATAATTAATAAAGCGGCTTACAGTGTACTAGGTATAAATATGGCAGGTCACAAGGAAGTTTTAGGAATATGGATTGGTGGTAACGAAAGTTCAAAGTTCTGGCTAGGAGTACTTAATGACCTTAAAAATAGAGGTGTAGAAGACATCCTAATTGCTTGTAAGGACGGACTTTCAGGCTTTTCTGAGGCTATTAACTCTGCCTTTCCAAAAACAGAAATACAGCTATGTGTTATTCACCAAATCAGAAACTCGATGAAGTATGTTTCGTATAAAGAAATGAAACAGGTAATGGTAGACCTGAAAAAAGTATACCAAGCTTTAACTCTTGATGAAGCAGAATATGCTTTTGAAGAGTTCAAAGAAAAGTGGGGTAAAAAACACCCAATAATTATTAAATCATGGGAAAAAAATTGGGATGAGTTAACTGTTTACTTTAAGTATCCTAACGAGATACGTAAATTGATCTATACTACAAATACCATCGAAGCATACCATAGACAGCTGCGTAAAGTTACTAAAACTAAAACATCTTACCCTAACGATGAAGCCTTAGAAAAAATATTGTACTTAGCTACCATGGAAATATCTAAGAAGTGGACTCAACCACTTAGGATCTGGAAACAATGTATCTCCCAGTTTGCAATATATTTTGAGGATAGAATTGACTCAAATTTAGCTGTTTAGTGCTGGGCTTTGCCCAGGAGTTTATCGCTTTAGTTCTCCCAAGGATAGAAAAAAGGACAAAAAAAGATAGAGGGTCAGATCCTCTATCCTCGGCAGAACCTTACTAATCGCTCAGGTTACTCTCCAGTATTGCCTTATCCTTTTAGTAAGTAAGAGCCATGAATATTATATCCCAGTAATGGGAAAATATTTCTGATGTATGTTTAGATTTTCTACTAGTAGATGCAGTAAAGTAAGAAATCCAATTACACTAAATTATTTATACTCCCTAATTAGAATAAGGGGTTCAGGCTTCAATTATCCAATAATGGATGATTGAAGCCTGAACCCCTTTCATTACTTACACTTTTTGCATACTTTTACAGTGCCATTTTCTGTTACTGTATCGTATAGGACTTTGACTCTTGTGGTTTTACATATGGGGCATGTTCCTCTGCCCCTTGACTCTAAGTTCCATAGACCTTTGCCACGATTTTTTTTGGCCATTTAGGTATCATCCTTTCTTATTTGTCTTTGCGTTGTGCGTATACAATCTTGCGAATGCTTTCAGTACTTAAAAAAAATATCTGTGTTAGTTCTTCGTAAGAAAACCCTTCTTGATGCTTAGCTAAAATTTCTTTATTTCTAAAGGATATGTTTTTTACTGCTCCACTTTTTTTCCCCCACTTAGTTCGTTCATTTCCCTTTTGGGGAATGTATATTTGTTCACCTTGTACGTATTTTTGTACTTGCTCTAGTATGTCAGGTGGGAGTATGTTTTTTGCGTTTCGATATGACAAAAGGATACTCCTCCTTGTTATTTTTCTAAAATGGCATCTACCCAGAACTCGAAGCAGTAATAGTTAAACTCTTCGAATAGATGAATAGGCTTTTGGAATTCCCTTGATAGATATACAATCACTTCTTTTTGGGGATAAGACTTGTTTATTAATTCAAGCTGTTTGCCCAGTAGGAACTGTCCTAGAACTCTTTCTTCATGACCAGTCTGAGCACAAGAACCTATTTTGAAATTATCAACCCAAACTTTATTATCATATTCCTCATACCCTGAAAATACACCGGCCACTATTTGATCACTGGAATTTTGCAAAAACATAGCTGACTTTTTAAAATCGTCGGTTTCAATATAATCTAGAAACTCCTTGTAAGAACAATTAATAAAATAGCCGTTGGGATCTTGTTGGTAAAAAAATGATATTATCTGATCTTTTAAGTTGGGACTATAGTGCACAAAACTCATATCACCTGGAAGGGTAAAATTTGGGGATTGACCTTTGCTATCTTCATCTTTTCTCATGTAAACCCTATAGTACGGGTTAAACCCTTGTTTAATCAAAGTTGGTAATAAGTAAGTAGATAAAGTTGGATAGTATTCTATCTCCCCATGCTCTAACATCTGAATCATAAATTTTCTAAAGGGCTGGGTATCTAACCATTTCTTGAAATTTTGTATAGACTTATCAACTATGTCAAATCGATTTTCAAAGCTAGAAGGTAGTAACAATCTAGACCTGAGTAAGCCATCATCATCTGGTAGTGTATACAGATGATAAATACAAGTTTCTGACTTTGATACTTCGTCAACTAGGCAAATTGCCTTTTCGCCAAACTGAAGATAGCGGCGAAAATCATTAAACTCTGACTTTACATAAGGCAACATTGGGATAAAATCCTTAATTCCTGTTTCAAGGATTTTTTTATAATCTTTGAAAGAATTTTTATCAATAACTTTTATTGTCATGTAGATCACCTCCGCAACTAACTATATATATTATTGCATAAATTTTACAATAACTTAAGGTAATTTTTTATTGTAAGAGTTTTTTACCAATAAGAAGGAAAAAAATATATATTCTCGAATACACTTATAACAAACCAAAAGGAGGGAAAAACGTGAAGAACTTATTGTTTATGAACACTGTTTTAGAAAAGTTTAGTGACACAGACTTTATTAAGAAGTTAGTTGTTATATGTATGAGGGCTATGGCCGGTATTATTTCACTACTTGGTTTATTTCTTTTCTTTGGCCTACTAAATGAAATTTTTAGTGGTATGTTGGCTGGTTCCACTGCATTTTTAGGACTGATCTTTGCTCTTTTGTTTGTTATAATAACCTACATGGTTGTACACGTGCTTATTGCTAGGGCAAATGATATTAATAAAACTCAGCTTATCCACTACCCAATACTGACTTTAATATCTAAGCTTATAAAAATCATTGGAGAGGTCTATATCACTTTTTTATTCCCCATATGTATAGCCATGGGCTTTTTTGTGATTTTATCAAGCAGCGACTATTTAAGTTATATGCTTTTAGAGCCATTTCGTTTTACTGGTGTATTCACGTTTATAGGGTATGGATACCACTTTAACCCCATGGATGGATTAATAGTAATGATTTTTGGGCTATTTGCTTCTTTGACTATATTTTTCGCAACTTATGGAATTTCAGAGTTGATAACTTTGATAGTTAATGTAGGTAAAAAAAGTAATATAAGTTCACCTTCTCAAATACCCTAAAATAATGTAGAATCAATGTAGAAAATACTTATAGTGGAGAGATGACTTGATGAGCGATAATAAATTAGCAACTTTAGCAGTACTGGCAACGGTTTTTTTCTGGGGAGGCTCAGGATCCATAACCAAGATAGCTCTTCGGGAGTTATCGCCTTCTATACTAGTTACTTCAAGAACATTGATAGCGGGGCTTTTGCTGGTGATAATTAGTAAAAAGATCTATGGTCATGTTGTGTTAACTAAAAAAGACCACAAGTTACTGGCCCTATGTGGTTTTGTTGGGTATTCAGTTTATTTTCTATTAGAGAGTTATGGTTTTAGTCTAATAACTGCAGCTAACGGAACTCTTATTTTAGCAGCTATCCCTTTGTTTACTGTGGCCATTGAAGTCCTTTGGCTTAAAGAGTCCATTAGTTTTAACAAAGGCTTAGGTGTATTGATATCCATGGTTGGTGTGGGACTAGTTATTGGTAAGTCAGTATCTATTTCAGGAAACTCACATGAAATGTTAGGTACTTTATTTATGCTAGGTGCCGCTTTGAGTTGGGCAATATACACAATTGTGGCCAAAGGATTAAACCCTGAACAGCCTAGTGTTTTGCTAACTGCTTATCAAATGCTTTACGGTGTGATATTTATGATTCCTGCTTTACTCTTTGAAGGGGTGGGATCTATAAGTATATCTCCTATAACAATTGGAAGTGTATTGTATTTGGCACTTTTTTGTTCTGCCCTTGCGTGTTTCTTATTTTTGATTGCTATCAAAGGCTTAGGACCATCTAGCACAAATGTATATCTAAACCTCATGCCCTTTGTAGGCATAATCGTAGCTTACTTTGTATTAGGAGAAAGCCTGTATCCAATGCAATACATCGGTGGTATAGTTATTGTAGCTGGAGTATTTTTAGTTAACTATAAAGGAACCCAAAAGGCTCAGGTTGTGATAGAAAGCTAATATTTACTAGGATGGAAGTGATAATATGAATAGTTATTTAGTTGCATCTTTTGCAGGCTATTTTCTAGGTTCCTTTCAAACAGCGTACTTTCTAGGTAAGATTATTAATAAAATTGATATTCGCGAACATGGCACCAATAACGCTGGAGCTTCTAACGTAACTACCGTTATGGGCTGGAAATATGGTGTGGCCACAGCCCTTGTGGATATTTTAAAGGGTATTGTAGCTGTGCTTTTTATAAGATTTTTCGTTTCAAAATCCGAAATTTTTCCGTTTATAGCAGGTAGTACTGCTGTCTTAGGCCATATTTTCCCCTACTACCTAGGCTTTCGAGGTGGCAAAGGGCTAGCAACTATGCTAGGAATGACACTGGCCTATGACTATAGGATTGGATTGATTTTATTTTTAGTTGTTTTAATTATAACTATAGTAACAGACTATATAGCCCTTGGAGCAATAGTGATGTACTCACTATTTCCAATATTGACTCTGTATTTTGGCCATCCAATAGAAGGGGTTTATATAGGAATAACCCTTGCACTTATAGCTTACTTTAAGCATTATGGAAATTTTATAAGGATAAAAAATAATGAGGAAAGCGGTCTCAGAGCCGCACTAAAAAGTAGAAAATAAAAAGGTTCAACTAAAAAAAACGCCAGGGGCGTTTTTTTAGTTCATACAGAGTTTTCCACTAGGGCTTGGGTAATGGGAGCTGAAAAATAGTCAGTAAAACTTATGGCTTAAAGTTTGAAGAATTACTTTGCAGTAATATGTAAATACTAAACCAAAGGAAAGGGGTGAGATTTTGATAAAAGTAAGTGATGTTTTGGGGCTTCCCCTTCTTTCAACTTCTGAAGGTGAGAGATTAGGGATGGTTCATGAAGTTTTATTGAATCTTGCTAAAGGTGTGATAACAGGCTTTATTTTAGAAAACGGTGGTTTTTTACGGGAAGCAAAAATAGTTGATATAAGTCAAATAAAGAATATAGGAGAAGGTGCAGTAACTGTGCCTTCTGGTGAACTAAAATTTGAAAAGAATCTTGAAAAATTCAGTGACTGCCATAAATACAAAGAGTTCATAACTAAGCCAGTATTTACTCAAGCAGGAAAAAGCATAGGTATAATTCAAGATGTTTTTGTTAATGAGACCAATGGTCATATAGTAGGTTTTGAAGTTTCAGAAGGTCTTATTCACGATATATTAGAAGGAAGAGGTATAATTCCTTTGCCAAAGTCAACAATATATGGAAAGGATACAGTGGTTGTACCCAATTATGTTATTGACTTTTTCGAGAAAAACAGAGGGAAAAAAGAGATGATGTTAGAAAGACTTACTTCCCTAGAAGCAATTTGGGAAAAAGCTGAGGAAGGGGCAGACTACTGGTCAAATGTAGAACAATATTGATGGAGGTTGATCAAGCTATGTTATGCCCTGTTTGTAGTGGAAAAGATATAGGTAAAGTTGCTAACAATCAATTTTACTGTTGGACCTGTTTTGTTGTTTTCAATGTTAATAAAGGAAATAATATAACGGGTGTTTACGATGTAGATGATGAAGGAACTTTAGTTTCATTAGAGGATGACGAGTATTCATTAGATATGTAGTTTAGGCTATTTTAGGAGGTGAATTCCTTGAGACGAGGTTATGTTAAAGGTTTAGTAATCGGAGGTCTAATCGGAGTAGCTTTGGGTAAGATGTGGAAAAAAAGAGAACAACGGGATGAATCAAGATTCTTTGGTAATGATGGATATAGTGATTATAATGATCTTACTAAAGATCGTTTAGATGATGATTTTGATGAAAATGCCTACTTAAACGAGTTTAGTCAATATGACGACGATCATGAAGAAGAATATGAACATCATGATGCCCATGATAAAGTAATCAATAGATCACAGCCTTATATTAATGAGTTTGCAGAAGAAATTCATGATAGTGAAGATACTAGAGTATTGAATGAGTACCTTCCTAGGAGAAGGAGAATAGCAAGAGTTCAAAACACAAAGAGACAAAAAGGTGGTAAACACTAAAATTAAGCCGGCAGTCTAAGTAATTAGGCTGCTATTTTATTTATTATTTTAATGGTAATGTTTTCATTACCGTATAAAAATGGTATAATGTTTTTAAGGAGGTGCTGCCCATGACTCTAAGGGAGTTTTTTTCAAATAAATACGTCGTGCTTATAACTAAGTTAGTAATTATAGCTCTATTACTAACAGTAGTTTATACATACAGGCTCCAAATCATATCTTTAATAATACCATTATTTGTAGCATTAGTTATAGCATATTTACTGAATCCTATTGTAGTATTTCTTCAAAATAGGAAAGTACCTAGAGGCGTTGCTGTATTAATAATATATCTGTTATTGTTCGTAATGTTGTTTGCATTAATAAATAGATTTATACCAGTTGTAGCAGGAGAGATAGCTAGGCTGCAGAGTTTTGTTCCTGAATATACAAGATATACCACGGATTTCATATTAGATATAAACGATCAAATAAACAGACTTGAACTACCAGAAGCCATACAGCAAAGCATCCAAGATACAACCCAAAACATTGAGTTAAGGCTAACTGGTTTTTTAGAATCATTACCAGGTATCGTTACAAATATAGCCCTAGGAGCATTTCAGGTATTTCTAGTTTTAGTGTATACATTCTACCTGCTTAGAGATTACTATAGTGTACAGGAATTTCTGTTTAAGCTAATATCACCTAAGAGAAAGCAGACTGTAATAAAGGTTTTAAGGGAAATAGATGAGTCCATGGGGAACTACATTAGAGGTCAATTTATTAACTGCCTTTTCATTGGTGTAACTTGCTATATAGGATTAAGGATATTAAATGTGGATTTTGCATTGATTTTAGGTATAATAGCTGGTATAACAAACATCATTCCTTATTTCGGACCATGGATTGGTGCTGTTCCTGCTATAATAGTAGCTGCCTTTACAGACCCTATGCTAGCTTTAAAAGTTATAATTTGGTATGTAATAGTACAACAAATCGAAAGCAATGTTGTTGCACCACAGGTTTTGGGGAAAAAGATGGGAATGCACCCTCTTTTAGTTATATTCTCTTTAATAGCTGGTGGAAAATTCATGGGGATTTTAGGTATGATAATAGGGGTTCCAGTTGTAGCTATAATTAGAATACTGTTAAAGAACTTTTTTGCACGCTATCTACCTGACGGTATCTTTAGAAAATAGTTTTTTGTATAGAAATGTTTGACAAAGGATAACTTAAATAATATAATATACACAAATTGGATATAGTTTAGTTTCTATGATAGGAAAAGTAAGTTGAATAAGCACTTCAAAGAGAGAGGGTCCATGGCTGAAAGACCTTTCAAGTGCAGCAACTGAAAGCTACCCTTGAGAAATATGCAAAACATATCGTTGGCTACGTTATAGCTAAATTAAGAGGCCTATTCAGGCAATTAGGGTGGTACCGCGGATAATCCGTCCCTGTTGAAATAAATCAACAGGGGCGGTTTTTTGTTTAGCCGCAGTGAGCAGTTCGTGAAAAAGATCAAAACCAGCCTCACACTAACCTTCACTAGCTAAATGGCTTACAATTTACTATTAGTCACGGGCCATTACTGTCAAGATTCCTGGATGTTCTTTACACGGCACCCTTCGGGTATCACTGGCCAATGGGGCTACGAAACAGGGAAATATTACTAGTTTCCTTTTCCGTGGGGGACAGATTCAGATAGCTAATTTAATCCGAGTTATAAAGGTTTGCCGTGACTATAAAGTAAATATTAAATCTTTGATCTCGTACGCTTTTTGGTCTTTGAATAGTGAAGAGTAGTGGTAAATAAAAGACCATCAAAACCAGCCCCCGCAAAAGCAAATAATAAAGTCCTACTTACATGTCTAGTGATGAAAATGGTGGATGGTTTGTTGGTGTACATGGTGTCTAATGTTTAAGATATTTTAAAACTTAAGTTTTTATTGATTATACATTGAAAGGAGCAATACAAAATGAAAACAAATGAAATAAGAGGTCTATATTTACAATTTTTTGAAAAGAAAATGCATGACGTACTAGACAGTGCATCACTAATACCACAAAATGATCCCAGCTTACTACTTGTAGGTGCTGGCATGGCACCATTTAAGGATTATTTTACTGGTAAAGTTAAGCGAGATAACCCAAGGGTAGCCACATGTCAAAAATGTATTCGAACAGGTGATGTTGACAATGTTGGTAAAACAGCAAGGCACCATACTTTCTTTGAGATGCTAGGCAACTTTTCCTTTGGAGATTACTTTAAAAAAGAAGCAGTATCTTGGGCATGGGAATTCTTGACAGAGGAGCTAAAACTTGACCCAAACAGGTTATGGCCATCAGTTTATGAGGAAGACGATGAAGCTTATGATCTATGGAAAGATATGATTAAAGTGCCAGAAGAGAGGATTGTAAGACTAGGTAAGAAAGATAACTTTTGGGAAGTAGGAGTAGGTCCCTGTGGTCCCTGTTCTGAAATCTATGTGGATCAGGGGGAAAAATACGGTTGTGACAGCCCAGACTGTAAGCCGGGGTGTGACTGTGATAGATACTTAGAAATCTGGAACCTAGTTTTCACACAGTTTGATAAAGATGAAGATGGTAACTACCATCCACTGACAAATAAAAATATCGATACAGGTATGGGACTTGAGAGAGTTGCATCAGTTATGCAAGGGGTAACCAATAACTTTGAAATAGATATCATATTCCCCATAATTGAACAAGCAGAGAAAATGTCTGGAAAGAAATATGGTGTTAATGCTGAAACAGATATTTCTTTAAAGGTTATAGCTGACCACCTAAGGGCAACGGTATTTATGGTTTCTGATGGAGTATTACCTGGCAATGAGGGACGTGGTTATGTCCTAAGGCGCCTTTTAAGAAGGGCAGTTCGCCATGGTATGCTACTGGGAATCAAAGAGCAATTTATGTACAGACTTGTTGATACTCTTATTGAACTAATGGGGGATACCTACAACGAAATCCAAACCAAGAGGGATTATATAGTTAAGATAATAACCATTGAAGAGGAGAAGTTTGCTCAGACATTAGAGCAAGGTTTGCAACTTCTTGAAAACGAACTTGAAAAACTTAAAGATGGTGAGATCTTCCCAGGGACTACAGCGTTTAAATTATACGACACCTACGGTTTTCCACTGGATCTAACAAAAGAAATTCTTCAAGAAAAAGGTTTCACTTTAGACGAAGCTAGCTATAAGAGTGAATTGGAAGCCCAAAGAAACAGAGCAAGGGAAGCAAGGGGAGAAGTTGAGGCAATGGGTAGCCAAGAAACCCTAAGCTTATCTTCTTTAGACAAGAGTAAGTTCGTTGGTTATTCAAAACTAACTGAGTCAGGGGATATCAAAAGCATCCTTGTAGGAAATAACGAAGTTGAGATATTAGAATCAGGTCAAGAAGGAAGTATAGTGTTAGAAAATAGCGTGTTTTATCCCCAAGGTGGTGGGCAACTTGGCGACAGGGGAGTTATAAAAACCCAAAGTGGTACATTTGAAGTTTTAGATACCCAGAAAAAAGGAAGCTATATCCTGTTAAAGGGTAAGATTTTAGAGGGAAGTATTACGACAGGGCAACAATCTGAAATGGCTGTTGACCAGATTCTAAGGGCAAAAACTCAATATAACCATACTGCAACTCATATCTTACACAAGGTTTTAAGAGAAGTCCTAGGTACCCACGTAGAGCAAGCTGGATCTGAGGTAGGTCCAGAGAGGTTGCGCTTTGACTTTAGTCATTATGGAGCATGTACTTTAGAAGAACTTAAACTAATTCAAGAAAAGGTCAATACCATCATCGGAAAATCCCTACCTGTAACTACTGAAGAAACAGACATTGACACAGCAAAGAAAAAAGGTGCAACAGCTCTTTTTGGAGAGAAATATGAGAAACATGTAAGGGTAGTATCCGTGGGAGACTATAGCTTAGAACTATGTGGAGGTACCCATGTAAAAAACACATCAGAAATTAGGTATTTCAAAATACTCTCTGAAGGTGGTATAGGATCAGGCCTTCGCAGGATTGAAGCGGTTACAGGGGAAAAAGCATTTGAAATATTAGAAGGATTCCAACAAGACGTTGAATTCATAGCAGATTCTCTAAAATGTCAGACCAGCGAGGTTGTGCAAAAAACAGAAACACTTGTTCAAAAGCTTAAAGACCAAGAAAGAGAACTGAATCAGTTAAGACAAAAAATGGCTGGCTCACAAAAAGATGATATTTTAGCAAACAAAAAACAGATAGGCGACCTTGAAATTTATGTAAGTAAAGTAAATGTTTCTGATGCCAATAACTTAAGGGATTTAGCTGATAGCTTAGTTGAAAACAAAGAAACAGTTTTAGTTGTGCTAGGTGCTGTCATAGGGGATAAAGTTAATTTTGTTGCTAAAACAACTCCCCAAGGTGTAAAATCTGGGGTGCATTGTGGTAAAATAATCAAGGAGGTAGCTCAAACAGCTGGTGGTGGGGGCGGCGGTCGCCCAGATATGGCCCAGGCAGGTGGGAAGTTACCTGAGATGATTGATGAAGCTTTAAGTAAAGTATTACCATTCTTTGAATAGTAGAAGATTTTGTGGGAAAAATTTATTAATATAAGTTAAAAATTAGAGGAAAGGTATCTAATTTTGTCGAATAATAATAATAACAAACTAAAATGAAGGGGGTTGGACAAAATGACCGAATCCCAACAAACGATGAAATTCACAGCCCAGAAAGAAATCGTTGATGTTAAAGAGGTCTTGACAGATGTATTTAAAAGTCTAGAGGAAAAAGGCTATAATCCCATTAACCAAATAGTAGGATACTTACTATCTGGTGACCCGGCTTACATTACTAGTCATAATAATGCTCGTGTTAAGATTAGAAAACTAGAGCGAGACGACATCTTAGAAGAATTGGTTAAAAGTTATATCGATGTTGTTGTCAAATAAGGATTATAGAAGATTAGGACTTACTGATTTAAAAGTTTCACCCATATGTTTTGGTACATTAACAATTAGCCCTCTTCAGCGGAACTATTCCATTGAAGAGGGCAACACCCTTTTAAGAAAAGCTTATGAATTAGGTATAAATTTTGTGGATACTGCTGAAATATATGGAACCTATGGATATATACGAGAAAGTATAAAAAGATCTGGTTTCAGGCCAATTATTGCCACAAAGGCATATTGTTATGACGTAAAAACCGCAACAAAAAGTGTAGAAAGTGCTTTAAAAGAGTTAGATACGGACTACATAGATATTTTTTTATTGCATGAACAAACATCCTATCATTCAATAAAAGGTCATCAAGAAGCTATTGAAACATTGCTAGAATACAAGGTTCAGGGTAAAATAAAACATGTGGGAATTTCATGTCATACCATTTCAGCGGTACAGGGAAGTTTCGCCTTCCCCGAAATAGAAATAATCCACCCCATTTACAACATGAGGGGTATTGGTATAGCCGACGGGTCCAAAGAGGAGATGTTAAAGGCTATAAACACCGCCGTTGATATGGGAAAGGGTATATATGGTATGAAAGCTTTAGGTGGAGGACATCTTATTAAAAATAAGGAAGAAGCATTAAAACACTGTTTTTCCATGAAAAGTTTTTCTTCTGTTGCCATAGGGATGCAAACTGTTGACGAAATAGTGTATAATATAAGTATATACTTAGATAAAGCTAAGGAATACCAAGATATAGCACGAAGGCTTGAAGGTAAGAAAAGGGAAATTTTAATTCATGATTGGTGTACAAGCTGCGGAAAATGTAAGGATGTTTGTCCCCAGAAAGCTTTAAACCTTGGAGTAGAAACAATGGAAGTAGACACAAAGAAATGTGTTTTTTGTGGTTACTGCGCAAGGGTTTGTCCAGATTTTTGTATTAAAGTTATATGATAGGAGTGTTTTTATTTGAGAAGTATGGGCTTGGATTTTGGGGAAAAGACTATAGGTGTTGCTGTTTCTGACCTACTTGGATTAACGGCCCAAGGAGTAAAGGTAATCAGGCGAAAAGAAGAAGATGAACTAAAAGAGTTAGAATCAATTATAAAGGAATACGAAGTATCCACTATTGTTTTGGGGCTACCTAAAAATATGAACAACTCATTAGGGCCCAGGGCAGAGAAAACTCAGGATTTCGCGGAGGTTTTAAAAGAGAAATTCCCTGATTTAAAGCTTGTATTTCAAGATGAAAGATTGACGACTGCACAGGTACAAAGGCAGCTTATATCTGCGGATGTTAGTCGGAAAAAGAGAAAAAAAGTAGTTGATAAAATGGCCGCTATGCTTATTTTACAGACTTTTTTAGATAGAGGTTAATAACTAAATTTTAAAATAAAAGGAGAGTTTAAAAATGGAAAATAATATTGATGATGTAAAAATAGTTTTAGTTGATGAGGAAGGAAATGAGCATTCTTTTGTAGAGTACGAAAGAATTTTTATGGAAGATGACAGACAATACGCCTTACTTTTAGCGGTTGACGAGTTAGATGATGATGAAGCAGAGCTATATGTATTTAAGATTGAAGTGGATGAAGAAGGTGAAGACAACTACACAGTTGTTGAAGATCCACAAGAAATCGAAGAAGTGGAAAACGCATACCATGACCTAATTGAATATGATGAAGAAGATGAGGAAGACGAAGAACTTTAGAATGCAAATCCAATAAATGGGAGGGGAGACCCATGGGCCTAGTAGATAATGTATCAAAGCTAGCAAAAAATTTACTAGCAAATATGTCAAATAGGGCAAAAGTTTTATTGGGGATAGCAATAGCCATATTAGTGGTGTTTATAACGTTCTCCGTGGTGGCTTATTCACAAACACTACCACCAGGAAAAGGAGAAAATGAGCTAACAGTGGATATACCTATCGGAACTTCCACTGTTCAAGTTGTCAATAAGCTTGCGGATAATGGGCTTATTAAGAACAAGCTTTTGTTTAGACTTTACCTGCGTCACAATGACTACGAAGGTAAATTTCAAGCTGGGAGCTACCAGCTACATGATGGACTAAGCTATGGTGAACTTGCTGAAATACTACTCTCTGGTCAAGTACAAAGGGAAGGTATTCGTTTTACTATTCCTGAGGGTTTTAAAGTTGAACAAATAGCTGAAAGGCTAGAAAACATAGGTATAGCAGATAAAGAAGTATTTTTAAATCTAGTGCAAAATGGTGAATTTGACTACTGGTTTATCAATCAAATCCCCCAGGATGTGGATTATCGTTTAGAGGGATATCTGTTCCCAAACACATATGAAATACATGTGGACTCTACTGAATGGGATATTATAAATGTTATGTTAGGTCAGTTTAACAAAGTATATAATGCTGATTTTATAGAACGCACCGAGGAGCTTGAGTTATCTGTGCACGAGATCGTGACATTGGCATCTATCGTTGAAAGGGAAGCCATGGTAGATAAAGAAAGACCCATTATTGCAGGGGTATTCCATAATCGACTAGATATTAATATGCTTCTTCAATCCTGTGCAACCATCTACTATTTTACAGGAAGGGAGTTTATATTGAACTCCGATACTGTTATTGATCATCCATATAACACTTATAAGTACCCAGGCTTACCCCCAGGGCCAGTTGGTGCACCAGGGGCTAAGTCACTGGAAAGTACACTGTTTTATGAGGATACAGACTATTTATTCTTTGTTACAAAAAAAGATGGAAGCTCAGAACACTATTTTGCTAAAACCTATGAAGAACATCGGGCAAATGATAGAAAGAGTCGAAATAATTAACAATAAGAACGTGGCCTAAAAAACCACGTTCTTATTGTGGAAGGGTGGAATATATGAAGAAAAAGCCAGAACTTTTAGCCCCCGCTGGGGACTTGGAAAAACTAAAAGTAGCTATCGCCTATGGGGCAAATGCGGTTTATTTGGCAGGGAAGAATTTCGGACTAAGAACAAGGGCAACAAATTTTTCGGAAAGTGAGCTTTTAGAAGGCCTTTATTATGCACACCAAAATGGCGCTAGGGTCTATGTAACCCTAAATATATTAGCTCATAATGAAGATTTAGCTGAGCTTCCTAAGTTTGTCCGCTGGTTGGCAGCAGTGGGTGTGGATGCAGTTATAGTATCTGACCCTGGTATAATTGCAATAATTAAAAAAGAGGCACCGGACCTTGAAATTCACATGAGTACTCAAGCCAGTGTAACCAACTATGCTGCAGCAGAGTTTTGGAAATCCCAAGGTCTTACAAGGATTGTTCTTGCTAGGGAGTTATCCCTAGATGAAATCAGGGAAATCAAAGAAAAAGTGGAAGTAGAGATCGAAACCTTCGTCCATGGGGCCATGTGCATGTCTTACTCTGGAAGATGCCTACTAAGTAATTTTATGGTAGGTAGAGATGCCAACAGGGGAGACTGTGCTCAACCTTGTCGTTGGAAGTACAAGCTTGTTGAAGAGAAAAGACCTAACGAACATTATCCTGTGTATGAAGATGACCATGGAACATATATCATGAGCTCTAAGGACTTAAGAACCATTGAGTTTCTACCAGACCTTATGAAAGCTGGCATAGATAGTTTTAAAATCGAAGGAAGAATGAAAAGTGTAAATTACGTTGCCACAGTGGTGAATGCATATAGACAAGTTATAGATGAAATATATGAAAAAGGCGACGATTATTCTTTTGATGAAAAGTGGTTTGATGAACTATCTAAATCCAGTCATCGTCACTTTACATCAGGCTTTTATAAAGAAAAAGCAGGCCCTTCAGCGCAATCCTATGACAGCTCACATTATGTTAGGGACTTTGAGTTTGTGGCTCTTATAAGGGAAGTTGAAGAAGATGGTGTTACAGCAATTATTGAACAAAGGAACAATTTTAATTTAGATCAAAAACTAGAGTTACTCCTTCCTGGAGGAGTTGTTAAAGATGCTAAGATACTAATTATGTGGGATATGGAGGGTAACTCAATAGTTAGTGCACCACATCCGCAACAGGTACTTAAGGCAGTATTTGACTCTGAAGTTAAGCCCTATGGTATTTTGAGAAGGGAGAAATAGTAGATGGAAAGACCTATGATTATCGGGATTGCTGGGGGTACCGGTTCTGGTAAAACAACAGTGGCTAAGAAGGTATTTCAATGCATAAACCAAGAACAAGTTGCAGTTATAGAACATGACGCTTATTATAAAGATCAAAGCCATATTGAGTTTGAAGACAGGCTCAAAACAAACTATGATCATCCCTTTGCTTTTGATACTGAACTTTTGCTAGAACATCTTTTAAGCTTAAAGAAAGGCACTGCCATCGAAAAACCTGTTTACTCCTTTGTTACCCATACAAGACAGCTAGAAACAGTGAGAGTGGAGCCTAGAAAGATAATTATTCTAGAGGGGATTTTAATTTTAGAGGATGAAAGAATTAGAGATCTTTTAGACATAAAGGTGTATGTAGACACTGATGCAGATGTAAGGATTATTAGAAGGATGTTGAGGGATATCAAAGATCGTGGAAGAACAGTGGATTCAGTAGTAGAGCAATATTTATCCGTTGTTAGACCAATGCATTTGCAATTTGTGGAACCATCTAAAAAATATGCAGACATTATTGTCCCCGAAGGCGGGGAAAATCTTGTTGCTATCGATATTTTGGTGACAAAGATTTTAGCACTAACCAATAGTTAAATAGTATAATAAACACCTCTCAAAATGTACAAAATATATGAGAGGTGTTTTTTATGTTCTATAAAAGAATGAAGATTGTATTTACTATGTTTTTACTGATCATGTTCTTTATGGTTTATAAAGTGGGATACTACTCAATTATATTACATAAGCAATATACACATTTGAGCGCCAGTCAAAGGCTAAAGACCTACATGTACAACAGCAACAGAGGTGACATCTTAGATAGAAAATTAAAGCCTCTTACAGATAGGGATAGTGAGACAGTGGTTGTATACTCGCCAAATATGGAGAATGAAGACGTCAAGGAAGTACTTGTGGCAGAGCCATATAGTGAAACAAATGATTTAGTAGATGGTTCTTATGTGGTGGAAAGAACAACGAGAAATTCTGGGGTAGCTGCACATCTTATCGGTAATGTGGGTTATGCACGTTTTCCGAAACTATATGGATTAAGGGGAGTTTCTGGCTTGGAAAAGCAATATGATGACAAGCTAGCCGGTGTGCCAGCAAGAGTAGCACTAATTGCAGATAGCATGGGAAGACCCATTATGGGGATTCCCCCGTATAATATAGAGGGGGACAAAAACAAGAATAACCTAGTCCTTACAATAGACGCAGATATTCAAGAGAGTCTCGAGTATGTTATAGACACTAAAAACCTCATTGAAAGGGGAGCAGTTATTGTTATGGACCCCTATAATGGTGAGGTTATAGCCATGGTTAGTAGACCTTCCATGAATTTTTTAAACATTGATGATGGCAGCCATCTAAATAAAGCCATACAAATAAACAAAGGCTTTCACCCTGCTTCTGTATTTAAAATAGTAATTGGTCTATACGCACTGGAAAATGGTCACAGTCCAAATACAAGCTATACATGTAAGGATATGTGTATTTATCCCCATGGTCACATTACGTTTCGCGAAGGCATAGCCAAATCATGTAATGAGGTTTTTTATCAGATGGTTTTGCAATATGGGCCAGAAGCAATATTGGACTACGCCAAAGGGCTGGGGTTTGGAGAAAAAACAGGTATAGACTTAAATGGAGAGAGTAATGGAATGCTGCCTGAGATAGATACTGTAAAGGGGGCCCAGGGGAACAGGCTATTGGCAATGGGGCAAGGTCAGCTTGAGGTAACACCCATGCAAATTGCTAAGCTTACGGCCATGGTGGCAAATGGAGGTTATGAGGTAACACCTAAGGTTGTGGGATATTTAGGTAAAAACCCAAATAAACTATATGGATTTAGAAACCTAGGACCCAGGACCCTCTCTAAAGAAAGTGCAACACAGATGCAAAAAATGATGGAATTAACAACAAAGATTGGTACAGCTAAAGCCCTAGATGGTTTCGGAGCAGTGAAAACAGGAACTGGGGACAATAAAAATAGATGGATGACAGGTTACTTTCCTCAAGAAAACCCTCAGTATGTTGTGACAATTTTTGTGGAAGAAGGTTATGGACAAAGGATTTCTTCTGTGACAAAAGAAATTGTAAAAACTATATTTAATTAGTAACAATTGAACCCTTTTAAACATAGTATATTAATGGACTAATTTAAGGGGGCGATAATTGATGATATTAGCATTGCTTACAGTCATTAAAGAACTTTCAATGCTTGTCTCTTACGTAAAAAATAACTCTTTCCCACATCCTCTTTCAGATGATGATGAAAAGGATTATCTAGAAAAGCATGCAGCTGGGGATAAGATTGCTAGGCAGAAACTGATAGAACATAATCTAAGACTTGTTGCACACATAGTAAAAAAGTACGATAACACAAAAATAGACAATGATGATCTTATTTCTATCGGAACAGTGGGTTTGATTAAAGCCATAGATACATTTAATATGGAAAAGGGAATAAAACTAGCTACTTACGCAGCTAGGTGTATTGAAAATGAAATTCTTATGCAAATAAGGTCAAACAAGAAAAACCGTGACGACATGTCTTTAGAGGAGCCCCTAGGTATAGATCAAGAAGGTAATGAATTAACTCTTATGGATATACTAGGTTTAGAGACTGACTTGCTTGAAGAAGTTGATGTAAAGATGAGCATCGAGAAGATGAGAACTTTACTAGACAAACTATCAAAAAAAGAGAGGTTTGTCATAGATAGGCGTTATGGACTTTTGGATGGTAGGTACTACACCCAACGTGAAATAGCTGGGAAATTGGGGATTTCTAGGTCCTATGTTTCTCGGATTGAGAAAAAAGCAGTACGTAGGCTCACTAAAGAATTTAAGAAAAACAGTTAATTGTTGGTATATGAGGTTTATGGTATAATATTCGTACTAGTATTTGGAGGTGATTCACATAAGCATATTAAATTCTTTAACACCAAATTTATACTTAGATACAGTATATGATCTAGAAATTGAAAAGCTTAAGAAAAATGGAATTAACACTATTATCACAGATCTTGACAATACCCTTGTTGGTTGGAATGATCCAAGGCCTGATGCTAAACTTGTTAGATGGTTTGAAAATCTACAAGAGGCGGGGTTTAAGATAGCAATAGTTTCTAATAATAGTGAAAACAGAGTGGCAGAGTTTGCAACTCAAGTAGATATACCCTTTATTTCAAAGGCCAATAAGCCTAGAAGAAGTCCTTTTAAAAGGGCAATGGAGTTACTTCAAAGTACAAAAGCTGAAACTGCAGTAATTGGAGATCAGATTTTTACAGATGTACTAGGTGGTAATAGGACAGGGCTTTTTACTGTGTTGGTGATACCCATAAACCCTAAGGAGTTCATAGGCACTAAGATTGTAAGACAGTGTGAAAAGATAGTTTTACGCCATTTAGCTAAAAAAGGGCGTATTCCTTCATAAAAATATGAATAAAATGACACCCCTTTGAATAGAATATCTCAAAGGAGGTGTCTTTTTATGGAAAACACAAAAATTGTTACTGTTTTTAGAAAGGTACAGTGGGATAATTTTGATATCCTGAAAATTATTAAGGAAGCTGTGGAAGAGGCGAGAAGTGAGCAACCAGAGGTAGCCCAGTTAAAGCTAGGAGATATAGGGATGAAGAGATTTGAAAACCACGTACAATTAAACCTATACTTTGTGGACCCTCCTAGGAAAGAAGAAGCTGCCCAAGAAGAACTTGAAGAAGTAAGTTCGTAGGCTTTAAGTAAGTAGTTTACTTAAAATCATATTATATTTACAAAATCTAACCCCGGTAACGGGGTTTTTTGTTGTTGAACTAATGAAACATAAGTAATAATAACCTTTTGTTTAAAGGTTTTTATTACTTATGTTAAAATAAGGTAACAAAACTCATAAGGAGAGTCGAAAATATGAACAAATATTGTCTGATAGGCTATCCCATAGAACATAGTCTTTCACCTAAGATGCACAATAAGTGGTTTCACCGCTATGGCATCCATGCCCATTATAAATTAGAAGAGGTGAGGCCAAGGGAACTTGAAACCAAAATCCGCTACCTAACAAAAAACTACAGTGGTTTCAACGTCACATACCCTCTAAAAAAAGAGATAACCCCATACCTAGATTGGATTTCACGGGAGGCAAAGGACCTAAAAAGTGTTAATACTGTGACTGTAGAAGAGGGGAAGCTGCTGGGCTACAATACAGATGTTTTCGGAATAAAGCAAGTCATTGGAAAGATACAAAATGACCACTGCTACATTTTAGGCAATGGCAACATGGCAAAGACTGTTATTCATAGTATAAATTCAAGGGATATCACAGTGGTATGTAGAGATATAGATAAGGCAAAGAGGGACTTAGAAAAAGACCATATTAACTATATAACATACCATGAATTTAAAGAGCACCAGATAAGCCATAAACTAATCATCAATACCCTTCCTCTAACATTAGATATAGGTGAAATTTTGCTTGGCAAATATGAGAATACCTTGCTGGACTGTAACTATAAAGTGAGAAATAATTACAATATCAGGGTATACCTTGACGGCTTAGAAATCTTAATACATCAAGGAGCAGAAGCATTTAGAATATGGACAGGGAAGACTCCTGTCGTTGATGGAATATTGGATTAGTCAAAGGTATTTTTTGTGGTTTTAATATCTTAACTAAAATTAATAAATAAAAAAAAGGAAAATTGACAGAATCTGTAGAATTTTAGCAATAAAGGAGGTGCTAAACCATGGAAACCTTTAAAACATCGGAGAAAATCAAAGAGATAATCCAAAGGGCTTACAACCAAAACGCCAGCGATATACACCTACACCCCGAAGTAGGTAAATACCTACTAAAGTATCGTATTGATGGCTTACTTGTGGACATACAAGAGTTAAATATAGAAGAAACCGCCCTCCTTATAAGCAGTATCAAGGTAATGAGCAAGCTAGACATAGCACAAAAGCGAATACCCCAAGATGGAAGTTTTAAGATGCCATTAAAATCAGCTAATGTTGACCTAAGGGTTTCCACTGTTAATACAATAAAGGGTGAAAAAATTGTCCTTAGGCTATTTAGGGAGAACCCTTCCATCAAAACCTTTAAAGAATTGGGGCTGAATCAAGGACAACAACAAATATTCAAAGAACTATTAAATATAAAAAGCGGCATGTTACTTGTGACAGGACCTACGGGTAGTGGAAAAACAACTACCCTTTACACAGCCCTTTCATATATAAAGGATAATACAAAAAACTATATAACCATCGAAGATCCCGTGGAATATCAACTAGATGATGTTACGCAAATCAATGTGGATGCAAAAATAGGCCTTGATTTCCCTAAAGTACTAAGAGCTGTGTTGCGACAAGACCCCGATGGTATACTGATAGGGGAAATTAGGGATAAAGAGACAGCAGAGATAGCAATAAGGGCATCTCTTACTGGCCACATTGTACTTACCACATTGCATACAGAGGATTGCCAATCTGCTATTTTAAGACTAGTGGATATGGGGATAGAAAGATATTTGCTTTCCGGTGCATTAAAGGGGATCATATCCCAACGTTTAGTAAGGGTTAGCTGTGGGTGTGAAGGCATAGATAAAGATTGTAGATGTAATGGTACTGGATATTTCAATCGTACAGGCATCTTTGAGCTATTGCCTGTTAATGATTCCATGAGAACTCAGATTATAGAAGGAAAAAGAAACTTTAAATTTAAGGATTTATACCTAACACTAAAGGAAGCGGGGCAGGAAAAAGTAAGGGAAGGTATTACAGATACAAAGGAAATATATAGGGTTATTGGGTAGGGGTGATACAATTGAAGGATAAAGAAATGAGAGAATTTTTATGGGATTTGTACTACTTAGTTGAGGCAAATGTACCCATAAAAGAAGCATTTGAAACCATGATAGATACAAATAAGAAGCATAATGAATTTTATATAAAAGTAGTTGATAGTTTAGCTGAAGGAGCTACCCTTGCCGATGGGTTAAAAGAGGCTGGCTTTAACAACTCCTACTATATAAATTTAATTGACATAAGTGAAAAGGGAAGTTTCTTAAAAGAAATGCTCTATGATATATGCAACCTTTTAGAGGAACAAGAGAAAATTAAGTCATTATTAAAAAGTAGCCTTATATACCCAGCAATACTCATGATTTTTGCTCTTATTACCATGGTTTTTACTTTTACATACGTAATACCATCTGTCTCAAATATCTACACCGTACTTGGTGTGGAACAAAATATTGCAGTAAAGGTTATATTGAGAATCAACATACTGTATCCAGTACTCATGGGTTTAGGCCTATTCATAACCCATACCTACTTTAAAATCAAAAGGGAAGACTATCATAGAATTTTTCTTGTTGGTAGTTTGATCCAAAATCTAGATAAATTTCTATACTATAAAATGCTCACTAATTTACTACATAGGGGTATACCTCTCTATCAGGCCCTAGAGATTTTCAGTGACTATCCAAGGAAACAGCTAACTAAACTCTGGGCTACCATAAAAGAGGGGTTATATAGTGGTATGACTTTTAATAAAGCAGTGGAAAATGCAGGTGGAGAGAGCCCTTTGGTGATAAACTTCATTAAAATATCAGAACAAGGTGATGATCTAGCATCAGGGACAAAGAGGTGTGAGGTATTTTACCAGAAGTCTTTAGAAAAAAAACTTCTTTACTTTAGTAAGGTTTTTGAACCCATGGTTATTGCAGTAGTTGGAATAACTGTAACCACTGTTGTTCTTACATTACTACTTCCACTTTACCAGCTCTTTCAGAATATGTGAGGGGGATTACTATGGACGAAAGGGGATTTACGTTACTTGAGATTACTATAACCATGGCAGTGTTGTCACTGGTATTCCTACTAGTTTTTTCACTACCCACAAAAGCCACTGATCACCTTACCATGGAGCAAACTATCTACCAAATTGCAAATGACATCATATACGCTAAAGAATATGCAAAAACACACACTGTCACTTTGGGATTCACCATATCCACAAGGGATAGCTACTATGTAATAAATAGAGGGAATAAAGAAATCCTAAAGGGTTATATTCCCAAGGAGTACACCATTTCCACAGGGTTTGCTAGAAATGAGTTCTATATAAATAACAGTGGTGGAGTTAACTTATTTGGATCAATAACCCTCACAGACAAGGATGGGAAGCAGATTTGGCTCACTACAACTATTACCTCAGGAAGGGTTAAGGTGTATCTTAATGAATAACAAAGGAGCCATGTTGTTAAGTGTAGGCTATGGTGCTTTGCTCGCTGCACTATTGGGGATCATATTTGCAACATCTGTTATTTTGGTTTTACAAGGAACAAAACGTGATGAGCTACACCTACAGGGAGTTATTGAGGCCAATAATATAATAGCAATTTATAAGGCTAAGGATTTAGATGAACTTATGAACAATAGCTATAAATTAGAAGGAATTTCCAAATTTAATGGAGAAATAAATATATATAAGGATAATGAATTTATAGTTTTAGATGTAATTCTCCACTATAGTTACAGTAATAAAGATGACTTAGTTAATGTGAGGGGTTATCGATATGTGGGGGAATAAGGGGTTCACCCTGCTAGAGATGGTTGTGGCAGTAGCACTTATAAGTTTAATCTTACTAGTAATTGCATCCATGATCTTGACATACACAAACTCATGGGACTACCTTAGGGATTCCGGTGAAAGGGATTATGCAATCAGGACCATAAGCACGTTTTTTCACAAGGAAGTTAAACTCATGGACCTAGATAAAGAAATCTATGTGGATAACAACAACATTAACCGTGGGAACAGACTTAATTATACTGTGAAAAATTCCACAACAAAAAGCTATATCGATAGTCTGCATGCTGCAAGTAGTGGATTAATAAGCCTAAGGAATCATGATGGCACAAGGAGTATAACAATTGCTGACAACGTATCTTTCATCCACTTTACTGTTGACGAGGACTTTTTGCATATTGTTTTTAGGATTAAAGGAGAAGAGTATGGTATGGTGATACCATGGCAGTAAGCAAAAGGGGAAGTATAAATATATTTGTGCTGGTAATTATGTTTATAATACTGGGAGGAATATCCATACTAATTTACCAGTACGGAAGACAAACGGAAACAAACCAAATGTTTTATATTAAAAATCAATCCATGCAGATGGCTTTAGCTGTGGAAGAAAAATTTTTAAGTAATTACACCGAACTAAACTTAGGACACTTTGATGGAATAATAGAAGATGGCAGGTACTGTGTTAGCATATCTGAACATGAAAATAAGAAGAAAATCTTCATCATTGTGGAATATAGCGGTGTCCCTTTTACAATAGAGATAACTCTTGACAATGAAGGGCAAATAGAGAAAAGACTTGACAATGTACCGAAAGGGGAGACGTTATGTTGGTGAATAGTTGTTTAGAGAAGGATTTTGTAAAAGCAAAACCTGAAGCTTCAGTCTTCGAAGTGATTGAGATAATGAAAGAAAGGGGTTCATCATGTGGCTATGTGGTAAATTCTAAAGATGAATTAGTGGGTATGATAACAAGTAGTACCATCTACGGATTTATTACCGATAACTTAAGTGTTGATTTAACAATAGATCAAATGATGATACCAATTAAAGAAATTAGGTATGTATACCCCGACACAGGTTTGAAAAATGTAATGGACGTATTTACTAAATATGATGTAAAATATCTACCTGTACTAGAATCTGCTTATAGCTTTAAGATGGTTGGTTTTGTCAGTCATAAAGAAATACTTAAGCACTACATGAACTGGCAAATGCAAATACAGATGGAAAATCTTCAAGAAAAGAGAGCCAGGGAAATACTAAATTCTTTAAATGAAGGCCTTATAGTTGTAGATAAAGACTTAATCATCAGAGAGTTTAACCCAGCTGCTGAGATTTTGACAGGGTTAAAGGCACAGGATCGTATAGGAAAAAGGTCATCTAACATAAGTAGCAAACCATCCATAACTGAAATTGTCATGAGCACAGGTCAGGCTAGGTACAATGTGGAGACACAGATGCAAGATGGAAGGGTTTTTTTAGTAAATTATGTCCCTATGCGTCATAATGGGAGTGATAAAGTTACAGGTGTTATACAAACATTTACAGACATGACTAAGATTAAAACCTTACAGGTGCAATTATCTAAAACAAAAGAAGAACTAGATAAAGCTTTCGCACTGACTTTGCCAAATTCTAAGGTTGAATATAAGTTAAAAAGCACCCCTGAATACAGGGATGAATATGATTCAGATAAGTCTACAATAAAAATCACTGAAACCATTGAAGGTGGGGGCTATTTGCATGTTGTTAACTGTTTAAAGGTTGCAGCAGACTTCAATGAAATGGGGCTTATGAAGTTAATAGGAATTAACAAGGATACATTAGTTGAAGCCATAATCTTTCACGATTTAGGTAAATCCCAACCTAATTTGAAGGTTGGAGATGTGGTCACACCTGAAGAAGCCTTTGAAGAAGGAATATTTCATGCTGGTAGAAGTGCTGATCTGGCAGATAAATTCTACGGAAAAGATGAAGATGTGGTTAATATAATAAGGTACCATCACCATACTGAGGAGATGCTTCCTAAGGACTTCCCAACACACCTTTTACCATTACTTAGACTTTTCAAGGTTATCGACGGGTTATCTGCAGCTTTAACAAGACGTAGTGCAAAGGTTACATACAAGTCTGAGGGTTCTAGACTAATAGTATTTGAAGAAAATAAGCATCCGAAGTATAATAGAGTATTAGAATTAGATTTATATACTGGAAGAGGTTCAGAAAAACCTTTAGGAGGAAAAATAGAAGATGGAGTTAATTAACTATACGGAGATCATGGTTAAAGAACAACTAGAAGAAGTAATTATGAGTAGTGAAGTATGCAGATGTGAGCAATGCAAGCTAGATATCATGGCAATAGCATTAAATAATTTGCCCCCACGATATGTGGTAACGGAAAAAGGAAGGATATTTTCAAAGGTACAAGCCTTCAATACTCAAATCAGCGTAGATGTGGTAGGAGCGATAACGGATGCAGTTAACAAGGTTAAAGGAAAACCTAACCATTAGAAGAATAGTATTTATAGGCTTTATGGGTTGTGGGAAAACAACCATATCAGAAGAAATCCAAAAATATATAAATGAGCCATTGTACAACATAGATAAAATAATACAACTGCAAGAACAAAGGACTATTTCTGATATATTTTTTCATAGGGGTGAAAAATTTTTTAGAGATACAGAAGAAAAAATCATCTCATCCCTAACTATGAACTCTACGGGCATTATTGACTGCGGCGGCGGAGCTGTTGAACGAGAGGTCAATATGCGACACCTGGGGACATGGGGCGAAGTCTTTTGGCTTGACTGTCCATTGGAAATTATTCAAAAGAGGGTAGAAAATAGTGATAGGCCACTTTTGCAAAACAAGGGTCACAAAGAGCTGAAAGATTTTTATCTAAGACGTAACCAGCTATACAAAAAGTACAGTAAACATAGAATCGATTCTTCAAGGGAAATACAAATAATAATTAACAATATAATGGAAATACTAAGCAAGGGATAAAAAAATCTCCTCCTTTTAAATAAAGGGGGAGATTATTTTGCTTAAGGAGATGAATTTGAGATGACCATAGGAGAGTTGGCAGTTAAAAGACCAGTGGCCATGCTTATGTTTATGTGTTTTGTTTTGCTACTGGGCTTTGTTTCTTTAACGAACTTACAAATGGATTTGCTACCTAAGATATCTCCACCAGTACTAGCTGTGGTTACAAGGATGCCAAATGCTGCACCCCAGGAGATGTCAACTCTAATAACAGAACCATTAGAGGCAATTGTTGGCACTGCCAGTGGCCTAAAAAAGATAACATCACATTCCCAGGAGGGTAATTCCTTAATAGTACTGGAATTTAACTGGGGAAGTGATTTAGATACAGTGCGAGATGAACTAAAGGATAGAATTGAGTTAATGCCCCTTCCGGAAGATGCCACAAAACCCATGGTGGTGAAATTTGACCCCACAAGTATGCCTATTCTAAAACTTTCTGTAACAGGGGAGAAGGAATTAACTGAGATACAAAGGTTTGTGGAAGACACAGTGGCTCCTGAAATTGATAGTGTGCCTGGTGTTGCCTCTGTGGACATAAGTGGACAGCTTACCAGAGAAGTACAACTTCAACTAAATGAAGAAAGGCTCAGGGAGTTAAATCTTAGCCCAAATGCTTTAGTCCAAATTATTTCCTATAATAATTTGAATTTGCCTGCTGATAAACTTCAAAAGGATAATAAAAACCTACCTGTAAGGGTAGTGGGACAGTTTGAGGATATTAAGGAGCTGGAAAACCTAGCTGTTTCAATGGTCCCAGGCTCTGATTCCATAAAACCCATTTATCTAAAGGATATTGTTGAGATTCGTGATACATATGCACCAGTAAGTTCAATAAATAGAACCAATGGGAACCCAGGTATAAATCTTTCAATACAGAGGGAAGGAGATGCAAATTTAGTTACTGTAACCCAAGGAGTTTTAAGAAAAATTGAAGAGCTGAAAAAGGATGGATATGAAATAACCCTCACCATGAATCAAGGAGAAATAGTGGAACGTTCCATAGGGAACATATTTCAAAACCTTATTATAGGTGGAGCTTTGGCAATAGTGATTTTATTGGTATTTCTTAGAAGCCCCCTAAGCACACTTATTATAGCTGTATCCATACCCTTTTCCATAGTTGCAACATTTGTACTTATGCACTTTGCGGGGCTTACCTTGAACCTGATGACACTAGGAGGTTTAGCCTTAGGTGTTGGAATGCTAGTTGACAACTCCATTGTGGTTATCGAGAATATTTATAGACACTTGCAAAGGGGTGAAAATACAGTTGAAGCTGCTAAAAAGGGAGCAGATGAAGTGGCAATGGCTATTACAGCATCAACATTAACTACCATGGCTGTATTTTTGCCAGTGGTTTTCGTAGGTGGTCTTACAGGGGAAATCTTTGGCGAGTTAGCCATAACAGTGGCTTTTGCCCTACTAGCATCATTAGTGGTGGCCCTTACAGTTATACCAATGCTCGCATCAATAATTTTAAAGTACCGTAAAGGCAAGATCACAGGGTACAAAGAGTGGAAGCCCTATAGTAATTTTTTAAGATATCCACTTAAGTTTCGCCTAATAACATTACTTATAACCATTGCTGTCTTTGCTGCTGCCATGTCACAGTTCGGGGGAATTGGCAGAGAATTCATACCCGAGATGGATGAGGGAGCTTTCAACATAAATCTATCTATGCCTGTGGGTACAAAATTAGACGTTACAAATACAGAGGTTGAAAAAGTTGAAAGAGTATTAGAAGACTATGAAGGAATTAGAGCCTACTCAGTGAGAGTTGGTAAAAACGAAGGCACAACCAGTGGCAGCAATACACATACCGCCGAGATAAGCGTTATGCTAGTGGACAAAGCAGATAGAGAGATGGAAACCAAGGAGTACATGGATAAAATAAGGGAAGACCTTGTGGATATAGATGGAGAATTAGGCTTTGAACAGCAAAATGAGCTTCGTTCCATGGCTGGCAGTAGTGAGATGCAGTTGGTACTAAGGGGTAGAACCCTCGCGGGTGTTCAGCAGCAGACCCAACGTATTGTAGATGAATTAAAGGCCATGGACAATTTAGGTGAAGTTAAAAGTAACTTAGAAGACCAAAAACCAGAAATCCAAATAAATGTAGATAAAGACAGAGCTATCCTTTACGGGCTAACAACTGCTCAGATTGCTCAAAGGGTAAGGGTGGAACTTGGAGGAGAAAGAATCACCTACTTAACACATAATGGTCAAAGGATAGAAGTAAGACTGACAACTCCCCTAACCCAAACAAAGGATTATAACGAGCTTATGCAGCTGACTATCCCAACGAATATGGGAGAAATAACCTTAGATCAAGTGGCAGAGATCAAAGAAGCCATGGGTCCCCAAACTATATACAGAGAAAACCAACAGGTAACAGGATTAATAGAAGCTAAGATAGTAGATGGAGACTTAGGAACTGTTCAAAATGATATACAAGGGATTATTGATGAATTAAGCCTACCAGTTGGGTATCAAACGGAGTTCACAGGTTCCGCTCAACTCATGGAAGAAGGCTTTGCAGGACTTCAGTTTGCCCTGATACTTGCCATAGCTCTGGTTTATATGATTATGGCAGCCCAGTTTGAATCACTGCTTAACCCATTTATAATAATATTCACCATGCCCTTTGCCCTGATAGGAGTTGTGCTAGCACTACTCCTATCAGGTAGAGCCTTAGGAATAACAGCATATATTGGGATAATAATGCTGGCGGGGATAGTTGTTAACAACGGAATCGTTATGGTGGACTATATCAATGGACTAAGAAGAGAAGGTATGGAAAAACAAGAAGCCATAATCCACGGTGCAAGCGTAAGGCTTAGACCCATATTAATGACTGCCCTAACCACAGTCCTAGCCCTAGTTCCCCTAGCCCTAGGAATAGGAGAAGGGGCAGAAATGCAAGCTCCAATGGCCACAGCAGTTGTAGGTGGTCTTGTCACATCTACCATACTTACTTTGATTGTGATACCAGTGTTGTATTCGTACTTGTCTCCGAAGAGAATAAAATAAACTACGAAAGCGCCAATGAACATGCCCCTGTCAAGTAGACAGTAGAAAAAACAAAAAATACTATGCCGTCAATCATTAATTTGATTGGCGTTATTTTTTTGAAGGTGTTATTTATTTTACCCGCATTTATTCCACGGTCCTGTTGACATGGGGGCCCCTGTACCCTCTGGACTCCCATTTTTAGGCGGAAGTTGATACTTGACAAATATTTGGCTTCCGCCACACACATTTTACCAGAGGGTACCCCCCATATAAACAGGCTTTCGCGGCATAAAAGCTTATGCTACCTTACTTAAAAGGTGTTGCCTATACTCCATTGGAGTCATACATTCAAGCCTCTTCTGATAACGATGATTATTGTAATACTCTATGTATTCAATGACAGCAGATTCCAATTCCTGATATGAGCTGAATTTGTTGAGATAGTACATTTCTGACTTAAGGGTACCAAAAAATGCCTCCATAGGGCCGTTATCTATACAACGGGAGATTCTAGACATACTCTGTGTCATACCCGCATTATCTAGCTTGTTTTTGAACACTTTTGATGTGTACTGAAATCCCCTGTCACTATGGAAAATTGGCTTTGCATCAGGGTGCTGTTCATGGGCAATGTCAAAGGTTCTAAATACCAGTACATTGTTGTTTGAATTACCTAAGACAAAGGACACTATGCTCTTATCCCCCAGATCAAGTATGGCACTTAAATAAGCTTTTCCACTTTTTCCATACTTCATCTCTGTCACATCAGTAAGCCACTTCTCCCCAAACCTATTTGCAGAAAAGTCCCTATTTAGTATGTTTTTTGCTGTAATTTCTGGTGTGGATTTGATGTACCTCTTTCTCTTTCTACGACATACAGATTTTAGGTTTAGTATATTCATCAGCCTATATATTCTCTTATGATTTACATGGAAATCTTGCTCTCTATTTAACTTGATTGTCATCTGGCGATATCCAAGTATACCGCCTTTCTCTTCATATGCATCTCTGATTAATGGTATTAAAGTTTTGTTAAATTGTTCATTAGTACTTGCTTCTCTGTTTAACCATTTGTAATATGAGGAACGTTGAACCTTCGCAAAAACACAGAGTTTTGTGATTGAATAACCTTTAGTCTTTTTAAGTTCCTGTATCGTAAGATAGATCGTCTCATATCTTACTTGGCTTAAAACCGCCCCCTTTCTATTTCTTTCAACTTTTTTAAAAAATCTATCTCCATTTGCTTCTGGCGAATTTCAGCTTCAAGTAGTTTGTTTTGGGCTTTAAGTTTGTCCATTTCAGACATGTCATCTTCTGACTTTCTTTTGCCTCGCTTGTCTTGAAGGGCTTCTATACCTTTTTTTAGGTATTTATTAGTCCATGAATTAACCTGCTGGTAAGATACATTAAACTTCTGTGCTGTTTCAACATAGTTGCATTTATTCTCAATACAGTACTTTACTATTTCTACTCTTTCATCAAAATGGGTCTTTCTTCCTTTAGTCATGATAGATACTCCTCCAGTACCAGAAGATTTTAATTTCTCATAACTATTATACTTCATAACCCATGTATGAAGTATCCCTGTAGAGCGTATTCCATATTGAAAACATATATCATGCAAAGAACCCTTACCAGAAAGGTATTCCTTTATCGCCAATTCCTTTGCATTTGAAGAATGGCTAGTATTCTTTGCACTAGTAGTCGGTGTTTGTCAATAAAGTTGTCGCATTTTAATAAAAATAATTATGAGTTCTGGACCCGATTTGTCATTGACATGGAGCCTCTGCCCGGTCCTTAAAGGCATGCCCATAAATAATAAGTCCTGCCTTTTCAACAGGCTACCATGTGGGCCTCTCCAAGTAAATGATACGCTTCGCCAAATCTAGTCTTGTGATTACACTTGCTCTTCCTGACTAATAAGTTCCACGGCTTCTTCATCCTTAATAGGATTTAGTGCCACAAACTCTGGCAACTCCCAATTTCTGATATGTCTAGCCCACCTTTCAGGATGCTTTCGTTGAGCTAGTTTATAAGCTTCGATACGTTTAGCCATTATTGCCTTATCGAGACCGTAATGTCTCTGATAGGGTGTTATAAACTTAATACCACTATGCAAATGCTCGTTGTTGTACCAACTTACAAATTTTCTTACCCATTTCCTTGCTTCATCTATTGATTGAAACCCTATAGTAGGGTACTTCGGAACATATTTCATTGTTTTAAATAGTGATTCAGAGTACGGATTATCATTACTTACCCTAGGTCTAGAAAATGAACTTTGGATCCCAAGCTTCTCTAGGGTTGCTTGAAATGTAGCAGCTTTCATTGGGCTGCCGTTATCAGAATGAAGGACCAGGGGTCTTCCAGCTATGCCTTGTGACAAGGTTGCTTTTCTTACTAGTTGCTCTGCATATTCTGCTTTTTCTGACTCCCAAACTTCGTACGCCACTATCATTCTACTAAACATGTCCAAGATTAAATATAGCTTAAAGTAAGCACCTTTTACAGAAGCATTCAACCAGGTTATGTCCCATGTCCATACCTTATTTGGAGCTGTCGCAATATGTGTAGGAGCTTCCTTTTTTATAGGCTCTTTAGTTTTAGATCTATGTGCATTCATTTTTTCTTCTCTCAATATTCGGTAAATTGTCGATTCGGAAGCAAGATATTTACCCTCGTTAGCTAACTTCGGTACAATCTGAGAGGGAGGTAGGTCAGCGTACTCGGGGCTATTTACCGTATCTAGTATTATGGAGCGTTCTTCATCGCTTAACTTGTTTTTGGGAACAGGCCTTTGCGCCAACGGACGTTGATCCTTTTTCACTTCATTTCCCTTAGACCAACGCTGATAGGTTCTATCGCTTATATTAAGCTCTGCACAGGCTGGTCTTAATCTAGCACCACTATCTACGGCCTCTTTGATCAGCTTTACTGCTTCAACACGATCTGAGTCACTGATCAGTCTTCCTCGGGGTCCCCCCAAATCGCGTTTGCCTTTTTTCTAAGTACCAATAAGGCAGCCGTTTCAGCTAATGCCTTTTCTTTCATCCGAAGCTCTTTTTCTAGCTCTTTAGCTTTTATTTTCTCTTCTTTAAGCTCACTCTTTATCTTCTTAGTATCTTCTACAGGTTCATTATTTGCATTAAGACATTGCTCTTTCCAAGCTTTAACTTCCTCTACATAAAGACCTTTTCTCCTACAATACTCTGCTAGTTGCAGTTCCGATAGAGTGGCTGTCTCTAAAACAACATGAAACTTATCCTTAGATGTCCACTTATCCTTTGGTTTTTGCTTTCTTAAACTACCATTGCTCCTTTTTACCCATGTATAGATAGTTGAGCTTGGTATCCCTAACTCTTCTGATAAATCATTCACTGTCTCTGATGAAGGGGGCTCAAGCCTCTTTAAAACTGTATCTATAAAATCTTGACTATACTTGCTAGTTCTAGGCATTATTCTCTCTCCTTAGGTTCATTGTCGTATTTTTTCTATTATACATCAATTTCTATACGACAACTATCCTAACACATAGGGTAGTCAACCCATCAACACCCAACGACATATAATTACTGACCCATCTCCTCATGGTATCTTTACCGACACCGATTAACTTAGCTGCATGGCTAACTGAATTTTTTCCTTCTATACACATAAGAACATACTCTAACTTTTCTTCTGGTGAGAATTTACTTTTCCGACCCATAAAAAATACTCCTCCTTGTTGTAAACAGTTTTTATTATTTTAACTGTCTACCACAAGGGGAGCATATCACAACGGCGCTTTGAATTTTGGTTTAATTTTACAAAAATTGTTACTTTTTTCCTAACTAAACCATTTATTTTTCCCCTATTTATGTTAAAATAGTAGTGTTGGTAGAACTATTGTCCTAATGGAAGAAATGGGGGATTATTACTATGTCAAACATTAAAAAAAGGTTGGGGGATTTATTGGTTGAAAACCATATGTTGACAGAGGAACAGCTTATGGAAGCATTAAGGTACCAAAAGCAGAATGAAATGAGGCTAGGAGATGCTTTGGTGGAGCTAGAGCTTATTACATATGAAGCACTTATAGAAGTTCTGGAATTTCAGTTAGGCATTCCCCATGTAAATTTATATAAATTTGCTATTGAAGAAAAGGTTATCAACTTAATTGATAGTAATCTTGCAAAGAGATTTTCTGTTATCCCACTAAAGCTAAACGGTAAAAGCTTAACCCTTGCTATGATGGACCCATTGGACATAGTGGCCATTGATGAAATAGCAAGGGTTACAGGCTTTGATGTTGAGCCGGTAATCGCATCACCTACTGAGATACAAAGAGTGCTTGATCAACATTATGGGATTAAAGAGTCAGTTGACAAGGTTATTAGAAACCTTGAAAGTACGAAGGACATAGAAAAGGAAATACTTGAGATCGACCAATTGAAAGAAATGGTTGACGATGCACCTATAGTTAGGGTTGTTAACTCCATTATTGATCAGGCCATAAAAGAAGGGGCCAGTGATATACATATTGAGCCAAGTGCTGATAAACTGGTTATTCGATTTAGGGTGGATGGTGTCCTTAGGGACATTATGAACTCTCCTAAACATACCCAAGGGGTTATTATATCAAGACTTAAGATTATGGCAAACATGGATATTGCAGAAAGAAGGCTTCCGCAGGACAATCGATTCCAGACTAATGTAGGGGGAAAAGAAATCGATGTGAGGGTTTCTACTTTACCAACTATCTATGGTGAAAAAATGGTTATGAGGATTTTAGATACCAGTTCTCTTATTTTAGATATCAATAACCTTGGGATGGAGAAATTTAATCTTAACAGATTTAAGGAGATTATATCTAAGCCAAACGGTATTTTCTTGGTAACTGGGCCAACTGGATGTGGAAAAACAACTACACTTTATTCATTATTAAGTTATTTTAATTCTAGAGATAAAAATATAGTTACAATAGAAGACCCTGTAGAGTATCGTCTAGTGGGTATAAATCAAGTTAATGTAATACCTAAGATAGGGCTTAACTTTGCAGAGGGTTTACGTTCAATTCTTAGACAGGACCCTGATATAGTAATGGTGGGAGAAATCAGGGATAAAGAAACAGCAGAAATAGCCATTAGGGCAGCCCTTACTGGTCATGTGGTTCTTTCAACCTTACATACAAATGATGCTCCAGGGGCTTTGAATAGACTTATAGATATGGGCCTGCCACCATTTTTAGTGGCTTCTGCTATCAATGGTGTAATGGCTCAGCGCTTGGTAAGGAGAATCTGTGCTACCTGTGGTGGATCTGGGTGTGGTAAGTGTAACAACACTGGATATAAAGGTAGGGCAGCTATTCATGAAATTCTTGTTATGGATGATGACATGAGACAGGGGGTAATGAACAAGATTAGTAATAAAGAATTAAAGCAATTGGCACTGAACAAAGGACTGATAACCCTGTACAACGACGGGCTAGCGAAGGTGGAAAATAAAGTAACCACTAAGGAAGAAGTACTTAAGGTTGCTTATGGGGAGGAATTTTAATGTCAATCATTAGTATTTTAGAAAATGCCTGTAAAAGGGATGCCTCTGATATTCACTTAACTTACGGTAGCCCCGTGATATACAGAATACAAGGTTCATTGGTCACTGTAAATGCCGATATATTAACTGAAGAAACCCTAAAGGAGTACGCATATACACTTTTAAGAAGGGCTGGACTCTTTAACAACGGAGAAAAGATTGAAAATGTTAAAGAAATAGATTTTTCTTTTGATTTAGATGCAATAAATCGATTTAGAGTGAATATATTTAGGCAGCGAGGATATTATTCCATAGCTGCAAGGGTTATACCTACTAACATACCAAATTGGGGGACACTAGGGCTTCCTGACTCTGCTAAAGATTTTGCACAACTTAAAAAAGGATTGGTACTGGTCACAGGGCCAACTGGAAGTGGAAAATCAACAACTTTAGCTTCACTTCTCAACATTATAAATGAACAGCATTCGTCTCATATTATCACATTAGAGGACCCTATTGAATTTTTACATAGAAATAAAAAGTCTATAGTGAATCAAAGAGAAGTAGGTAAAGACAGCGATTCGTTTAAAGATGGTTTAAGGGCAGCAATGAGGCAGGATCCAGATGTGATCTTAGTAGGTGAGATGAGAGATTTTGAAACAATTCAAACTGCCATTACCGCAGCAGAGACTGGCCACCTTGTTTTTGCTACACTGCATACAGTTAGTGCTGCAAAGACCATAGATAGGATAATAGATGTTTTTCCACCAGATCAGCAAAATCAGATACGGATTCAGTTGGCTGACACTTTAAGGGGTGTGTTAGCACAACAACTAGTACCTACAGTTGATAAAAGGAGAACCGTTGCTGTTGAGCTACTTAAAGTAAACACTGCCGTAAAAAACCTTATCAGGGAAGGCAAAAATTTTCAAATACAATCTATACTTGAAACAGGCTCTAAACAAGGTATGTGTACAATGGTACAGTCTTTAAGGAATTTGTTATATGATGGGATGATTTCAGAGCCTATATTTAATGAATATTATCAAAGTGAGTAGGTGAGAGGTTGTTATTTCAATATGTTGCCAAAAACATAACGGGGGAACTGATAAAAGGGCAGTTAGACGCAGAGGATTCAAAAAGGGCCCTACATTTACTCCGTGAAAAAAACCTTTTTGTTTTACAACTGAAAAGAGCGCAGCTCCAGACAACAATTAAACTTTTTCAACGTAAGGTTGGAGTAAAGGATTTAGCTTTGTTTTGTAGCCAAACCTCAACAATGCTAAAAGCAGGAGTGTCAATAACCAGATCACTTCAGACAGTGGCAGATCAAACTGAAAATAAACTTCTTAAAGATGCTGTAACAGATGTAATAAGAGAGCTAGAAAATGGAAATACCCTGACAGATAGTGTGAAAAAAAGGGAAGATGTTTTTCCACAGATATTTGTTTCCCTAGTTGAAGCTGGTGAAGCAGGAGGAGTACTAGACACAGTGCTGGAGAGGCTTTCCTTGTACTTTGAAAGTGAGAGGGAAATTAAAGAGAAAGTAAAATCCGCAATGACATACCCAATGTTTATCGGAGGGTTTGCCTTAGTTGCTTTAGTGTTTATGCTTGCATTTATTGTTCCAAACTTTGTTAGTATGTTTGACCAGATGGGAGCAGGTGATGAACTACCTTTGATAACGAAGATTTTAATTTCTTCTTCGGAGTTTCTCCAAAGGAATATAATTTCTTTAATCTTACTTATATGTGCCACTATTTTTGGAATGAGATTACTATTACAAAAACCAAATATACGTATTTGGTGGGATTATAGAAAGACAAGGATGCCTGTTTTTGGCAAGCTTATAAAAAAAATCGCAGTATCAAGGTTTTGTCGAACAATGTCCTTAATGACAGCCAGTAGTGTGGGTATCGTAACTTCCCTACAGTTGGTATCAAAGGCAGTTGATAATAACAGTTTTGGTGAAGAGATCCTAGACGTACTAGTGGGTATTCAAGAAGGTGGTACCCTTGTTCAAGAATTCAAGAAAAGCAGGTATTTAGATAACCTCACCTTACAGATGCTTTCAGTTGGTGAAGAGACCGGTAATCTGGAAACTATGCTAGAAAAAATAGGCGTATACCATGAACAGGACGTAAAGTACTCCACTGAAAGACTTGCATCACTTATTGAGCCATTGATGATAGTGGTTGTAGCTATATTTATTGGCCTTATACTAGCAGCAGTATTGTTACCAATGTTTGATATGATGCAACACATTTAATTGTAGGGGAGAGGGGAGAAAATGTTTAATTCTAATTTTGTCGCTATAGATATTGGAAGTGGATATATCAAGCTGTTTTACCAAGATAAAGTGTATGAAATACAAACACCTGAAGATTCAATTTCAAGTGGTGTTATATCAGATGTGGGGAAAATAGCCGAAGCTATTAAAGCTCTAGTTTTAGATAAAAAACTTCAAAACAAAAGTGCTGTACTAGTTTACAATGGACCTAGTGTTTTTACTAAGGTAGTGAAAATCCCCATGATGAGCGAAACAGAAATACAAAATTATCTTGAACTAGAGGCTGATAATATAGTTCCTTTTCCTGCTAAAGAAGGGGTATTGGACTATATAGTACTTAAGAAAGATGTGCAGACAATGGAGATTTTAGCAATGGCCATTAAAAATGAACTAGTTATTCCGTATATAAATGTAATCCAAAGGTCAGGGCTCACACCATTGGCCATAGATATTCCAGCCATGGCCATAGCAAGGAAGATTTTTAAAGAAAAAGAAGATGGTTTACAACTGGTAGTCGATATCGGTAATGCCACAACAGATATCCATATATACCAAAACTCGATTTTTAGCTTCTCGCGTAGTATTAACATTGGAGGAGCTGATTTCGACAACATTTTATCTGCGTCCATGGGCATAGATAAAAAAGTGGCTTTGAAGGATAGACTGGCAAAGAATTACCAGCCTATGACCTTTAGAGGAATTTTAATGGATTTACAAAGGGAGCTTAACAGATCATTTGATTATTTTAGGTATAGATTTGGCAATCAACAAAGTAGTAATTTTACTAAAGTCTACCTTATAGGTGGAAACAGCAACATGGCTGAGCTTACGGATATCATCACTGAAGTTTCAGGTAGAGCTCCTCAGATATGTGAAGAAAGCAAAAATCTACTGGTTAGAGGTTTAGGGAAGTGGAGGTTGAACCCATGAGAAATATAAATTTACTTCCCTTACAATATAGACCAGAGCCAAAATTTATATTCAAGAGATTTGCAACTGTACTATTAGCAAGTGTAGTTCTCTTAACTGTACTAGGAAGCTTCATAGGACTGAGAATAAACATACTAAGTACTAATAAGCTAATAAACTCTGCTAATGCAAACATAGAAGCTTTAGAAAACAACCTTTTAGCAGTGGACAATGAAAACTCTCACTTGCAGAATGTAAGGGATATAGTTATGTTAATGGAGAAAATTGATGCAAGTTACATAAGCCAGGTTGAGGTTTTTAATGATTTAGCAAAGCATACGCCACCTGCTGTAACAATTACTAATGCATCTATTTATCCCGAAGGAATAATTTTAAATGGAAGAGTAAGTAATTTATCAGCTGTTTCTTTATTTTTGCAGTCTCTAAATAGTTGGAACATGTATGAAGGGTTTTCAATACCCCATGTTAACTTAGTAGAAGGTCAGTATGTCTTTCAAGTTCAAGGTTCTCTAAGGAGGGGTGAATAATGCTAGAAATGTTTAAAAAATTATCCTCCAGAGAGAGAAATATGCTTATAATTCTTTGTAGTCTAATATTTCTTTATGTTATTTATATAACACTTTTTGAAACATCAATGACAACACTTAAGGATGCTAATAAACAGTTAGAGTCTTTACAGTCTAGGGAAGATGAACTAAACCTGCAGTTAGCAACCTATAATGGACTTAAAAATAGATATGGTAGTTATGATATAAATGAGTTACAAAAAATACTGCCTGCTGAAGGTAAAGTACCGGAGATAATACTTTGGATAGAGAGTTTGTTTGCTGATACTGGTCTCTCAAGACCAAATATCAGCTTGAATCTAGTTGAAAGCCAAGAAAAACACATGCAACTTACACTGACCTTTTCAGGACCATATAATAGCATTTATTCACTGATAAATAACATTGAAAACAACACAAGGCTTACAAAAATTGAGAGAGTGAATCTCAATGGAAACCAGGGGTCTTTAAACGCAAATTTAGTTGTAAATGTATATGGTCAATCATTCCACGAAGTGCCAGATGGACAATTTAATTTTTCCAATGAAGCTCTGTTTAGAGGTCAGTAAGTATGGATTTAGCTATAATTGCAGTGTTTGGTCTATGTTTGGGAAGTTTCCTAAACGTTTGTATTTTCCGTATACCTAAGAAGCAATCCATTGTTTCTCCACCTTCTAGCTGTATGGGTTGTGGGAAGAAAATTCCACCCCTTTACCTAGTTCCAGTTGTGGGGTACTTAATTAGCAGAGGGAAATGTTTTAATTGTAAGGAGAAAATCTCTATCCAATATCCAATTATTGAGATAGTAGCTGCAGTGACAGCAGTTATTGTATTCAAGTTTTTCAATAATATCTTAGATTTTATTATCTTGTATAATTTGCTGTTGGTACTTTTGGCAATCACTGTTGTAGACTTAGAAGAAATGATCATACCAGATCAATTTATCATTTACCTTATCATCTGCTCTGTGCCATATATTGTTGTAAATAATAACTACATAAATATACTGGTAGCCTTAGGTCTAGGTATAGCATTTTACCTCATAGCTGTACTGTCTAAAGGAGGTATGGGTGGAGGAGATGTAAAACTAGCTTTTGTCATGGGATTATACCTAGGCATAGGACCTGGGATACTAGCTGTGTTTTTGTCTTTCGTCCTTGGGGGTTTAATTGGGATAGTTCTTTTGTTAACTGGAGCAAGCAGAAAAAAAGCCATACCCTTTGCACCATATATGGTGATGGGTACAGTTGTGGCATTGTTCTGGGGAGAGAAAATTATTGATTTATATTTAAAATGGGCAAGGTTAATTTAAAAGTGACAATTTTATAATTATTGCAGGAATTTAACTCTATTAGGTCGAAAGTACTAATAAAGGGTTTTATTTGCTAGAGGCAAAAAAACATATAAAAAAGAGGAGGAAATAAAAATGTTTAAATTCTTTGGTAAGAAATTAAATGAACAAAAAGGCTTTACACTAATCGAACTTATCGTAGTAATCGCAATCATTGGTATCTTGGCAGCAATCGCAATCCCTAGGTTAGGTGCCTTTACAAGCAGAGCAGAAGATGCAGCAGAAAAGGCTGATATCAGAATTATTGAAAGTGCAGCTCAGATGTATTATGCAGAGGTTGGTAGTTTTCCAGCGGATATTAGTGCTTTGACAGAATACTTAGATGAAGAAATTCTTGATAAATATGAAGGTACTACATTTGATACTGATAACGGTAAAATCTCTGAATTAAAAGTTGACGAAGACTAAGTACTCTTCAACAATCAACCATCACCACCCTGTCCCACAGACAGGGTATGTGAGAAAGCTTCAAAATAAATATTTTGGAGCTTTCTCACATATAGAGGAGAATAAAATATAATACTACCTGAGGATGTTTATGCATAATTTATTTCAGGAGGAGTTTTCTAAAGTTACTAATAATAAATCCTCTAAATTCCATGGACTGAAAGGAAGTGGAGGGATGTTGAAATTTTTGGACAACAAGGGATCTAGTTTAACCCTTGTACTAATAGTTTTGATGATTATGGCAGTGTTGGGTAGCACTGCGCTATTTGCCATGAGCTCAGAGGGTAAACAAGCAGCAAGGCATGACCACAAGGTACAGGCTTATTATCTTGCAAGAACTGGGGCTGAAGCAGTTTCAGAGTATATCATTCAAAACCCAAACAATATTTCAGACATAGATATGTTAATTAGCTCTATACCATCTGACATGACAAATCCCTTGGGAAATAACGGCAGTATTGCTATAGAGGCAGTTAGGGATGACAACAAAGTTATAATAACCTCTACGGGAATTTTTAAAGGTGTAGAAGATGTTGTGGTACTGGAGTTAACACTTCCAGGTTTTTCATTACTCGACTATGCCATATTTACTTTGTCCTACCAACCAGATAAAATGGATCTAAAGAATAATATTTCTATAGTTGGTCCCATAGGTAGCAACTCAACCATTGCAACAAAAAACAAAACTGACGCTCCCGATATAACTGAAAATGCAAATATACCCATGTCTGAGCTACCCCAATTTGATGCTAGCTTATTTCCAGCCATAACTTCTCTACAGAATAACTACAACACTAGTTCTGGAGACTTATACGTTAGGGTACATGGAGAGAAGACTAACAGAACTATCACCGTGGAAGGCAATAATATACTACATTTACTAGTCCAAGGTGAGTTGGAGTTACACGGTAATGGAGAAATTAAAACAGAGGGCAACAGTAAAATAATTATTTATGTTATGGATGGCTCTGAAGTTACCATATCAGGTGGCTCGAGAATTAATGCATTTGTATATGCACCTTATTCTGTAGTGACATGGAATGGTGGTGGCAGTGCCACAGAACCAATGCTCGGGGGATTCATAGCCCAAGAGTTCAACGGTCCCAGTAGCAATGGTCAGGTTATAGAGCATGATGTAAACCTTCTGCTTCAAGGGGCTTTTACAAACATAGATGAATTGGTCACTGGTACTGGTTCATCAAGCTTTGAAAGGCATTGGAGTAAATAGATTTCACTATGTAAGAAAAGGTGATGAGATGCATCGAATAGTTAATAACAACAAAGGCTTTACCCTTATAGAAGTAATAATATCTATCCTGATAATATCTATAATAGTTCTGGCTTTTCTATCTATTTTTAGCAACAGTGTTATAAATGTATTTTCCATGGGCAATAAAAATACCGCCATGGTGCTGGCCTCGGATATCATGGAGATACTTTATGGTTCTCAACCCTTTGAAAATATTGGTCAATTAAATGAATTTTTAGATAGCTTAGAGGGGAATTTCAGCTATTCAGTTCAACAATCAACACTTCTCGGTGAAATAGATGGGTTCAATGTTACTATAGTAGCATATTACAAAAATGGTGATCGATCTGTGGAATTGAAGTCATTTATAAGGGGGGAAGACTGATGCTAAACTTCCTTAGAAATGACAGGGGGATAACCCTAATAGAGGTCATAATATCCATGGTGATAATGAGTATAGTTATGGCACTGGCTTTTTCCCTATACTTTTTTGGTTTGAGGAGCTTTAGTACTAGTACATCTCAAGCTGATATTCAGCAGGAAGTACGTTTAGTTGATGAAATAATAAAAAAACAGTTGAGAAATGCATTGGAGTTAACCATAGATAGTGGCTCTGACTACCATGAGTTGAAGCTTGTGAACAACAAATTTTACTACAATAACAACCAATCTGTTTCTCTTAAATGGGTGCAGAACATAATTGTAAACTCTAACACAAATGGAAATATATTAATTTATGAAATAATCACAAAAGAAAATAGATTTAACATGAAAAACCAACTGTTATTAAATAACTTCACACTAGACAATCCACTAAGTATACAACTTACTAATCAGGTCCTTTACTATGAAACAACAGACTAAACAGACTATTGCTTTTAAAGCAATGGTCTGTCGTATTCTATACGAGATAAATACTCTCGAATTTTTATTAAACCACTATCTATATCCTATAAAATAAGATAATATGGGATTAATAATACGTGGACAAGCTACTTTTGGGGTGGAGGTATAATAAATGATAAAAATACTTAATGAAGAAAAAGGATCAGGGTTGATATTAATACTCATTGTAATGATGTTAATGACAGTATTAGGCACAACAGCCCTTTATTCCATGGGAACAGAAGGAAAACAAGCAACACTTCACAACTATAAAACTCAAGCATACTACTTGGCAAGGTCTGGAGTAGAAATAGGGCAGCAGTGGTTAAAGAACAAAGAGTTCAATATAGCAGGGGTGGTGTACCTAAGTGGAGATCTAGGAGGGAATTTTGTAGAGGCAAGTGACAGTTCAAAGGCAGTAAATATTACAATAACAGAAAGTGGAAATATATATACCATTAAAGCCACTGGGCAACACAATGGCCAAAAAGAAGTGGTGAGCTTAGAAATCAAAAATACAAGTGAATCAAGTTTTCCAACGGGTAATAATGCACTCTATGTATCTAATAGCATTACATTCTCAGGAAGTACAAGGATTTTAGGTTCTGTTGCAACTGATTTTAACTCACCAACTCAAATAGCTTTTAACAGTAGTGGTGGGCAATATATTTCAGGAGACGTATATATATATTGAATCCATCCATTAGTAAAAGTCAAATAAATTATGGATTTAAGATACATGGACAGGTCAAGACTTCAGATGAGCCACTAACATTTTCTATGCCAAATTTTCCTGTTTTCCCTAACCTTCCAATTCACCCCAATATGGTAGAAGGAACTCACAATGTTATTGCAGAAGGTAACCTAAATATAACAAACTATCAAGTTGCAAACTTTACCCTACATCTAAATAGTGACTATAAATTTAACCAAATTAACATGAACAGTGGTAGAACACTTAATATCAATATAGGTAATCAAGATCGCGTAATAGTGGTAGAACAGTTAAATATTGAAAATGGTTTTATAAATATTCTGGGTACAGGAAAACTGACTATTTATGTAAATAATAATATAACCTTTAACAATGGTAGAATTAACAGTGAGGATAAAACCCAAAACTTGACCATTTATTTAAAGGGTTCAGGTAATCCATCTCATCCAAAGGTAGTAAACATAAGTGGTAGCCAAAAAATATATGCTTCACTGTACGCAGAGGATGCAGATGTTCAATTATTCAATTCAGGGGGTTTTCAAGGAAATATTATAACAGGTGGAAAAAACGTAAATCTTAGTGGATCTGCCACCGCCAATGTAAGGGCAATCTATGCCCCAAACGCCAAGGTGAGTGTAGATGCAGGGGCAAATGTTAAAGGAGTTGTTATTTCTAATGAGTTTTCCATGAGTGGTAACACTACCTTAGAATATACTGATGTAAAGGGAGATCCGTTTTTGGAATCACTTTTCGGCGGAAATGTATCATACAAACCAATATGGAAATAATCAAAAACTGTAGCCATTAAAGCTACAGTTTTTTTATACCACGAACTTTATCACACAATTATTGTATCGCCCTTTAGTGTAAGTTAGTGGCCAAATGTTTTTTTCTGTAAGATTCTCTGCCTATTGTTTAAGTGTCAAAAAATTAACAAAAAATTCATACCCAAAACACCTAAAATAAGCTAATATTAAAGTAATAAATAAAAAGGGGGTATAACACTTGAAAAAAGCCATAGCACTTATTCTATTAACTATTATTACACTAACGCTTAGCCCAAGTATGGCCTCGGCTGACGAGAAGATCAAGGCAACATATACATCAAACTTCGGGCAAGGGATACAAAGGGAAAACTGGAACAGGGTTGAAGTGGAAATAGAAAATCAAGGGGATCAAGATTTTACAGGGCAAGTGGAAGTTGATGCTGGAGGTAAATACATACAAGAAATATTTATAGAAAGAGGAAAGAAAATCACAGTGGAGTTTTACATACCTCCCATGGGTGTGGAAAATATAAATCAGGTGGATGTATATGTGAAAAATAAGAACAACAAGGCGGTATCTTCACACCGATTTAGTGTAAGCTATTACCGTGGTTCGGGCACAAGCCATTACATAGGAGTGGTATCAAAAAATCCAGACAGATTCAAAAGAATACAAAATTTTATCGACCTAGAGACAGTGCCAATGAAAGAGGAACACTTTAATAATCACCTTTTTATGGAGAACCTAGGTACTATTATTATAGATGAGTTAGACAATCTTACCCTTTCAGCACAGCAAAAGGAAAACCTAGAGCTATGGCTAAAAAGGGGAGGAAATTTAGTAATTGGTGGTGGACGCACAACCGTTGAGAACACCAGTATAATAAACCCGGATATCATGCCATATAGGGTGAGCAATAACTTAGAAAAAGAGCTAAATATACCATTTTTTGAAGGAAAATCAAATGTGTTATTTACAAGTGGTGAGGTTTTAGGTGATATAGCCTTAGGCACAGAAGAACTTCCACTAATAATCACAAAAGATACTAATCAAGGGAGAGTAGTTTTTTCCACTATAAACTTTGCTGATAGTTTTTTTGATAATGTAAATGACTTTGAAAAATATCTAGAAGCAATAATCCTTAGTAACCCACCTAGATACCAAGGCACTGAATATAGGGTGGGAGAGGCTAATAGATTATTAACCTTAATGAGTGTTGACTTAGGTGGGCTGAATTTCTTATCACCTGGTTTTCTATTTTTTGGTCTAATTGCTTATATTCTCTTAGTGGGGCCATTCAATTTTGCCATGCTTAAAAAATATAACAAGATGGACTATGGTTGGATTACAATCCCTGCCTTATCCGTTGTATTTACAATAATACTATTCCTTGTGGGTAGCACGGGGAGAAGCAAAGATATGGCTAACACTCAACTAAATGTTATTGAATACTTTAACAACGGCACAGCCTATGTGGAAAGCTACAATAACTTCTTTATGCCAAACGGTAGAACTAAAAAAATGCAGGCTAACTTCCTAAGTGTAGCACCAACAACCAATGGGTTAACTTTGATAAACAACACAACCCTTGAGACATCTCAAGCTAGAATATGGTCTAATCAAAGGGCAGTTATAAGTACCACTAAGAACATGTCTGGGCCTATTGTAAAACTTGAACTTCTTGAAAAGGAGACCGCAGCAAGCATCACTAATAACTATGATTACGAGATATTTGACGGTTATCTAGTGGTAGGAGATAGATGGTACAGAGTTGGTGAGATAAGTCCCGGTGAAACAAAAAAGCTTTCTTTAAAAGCAAACTCAGTACATGTGGACTACCAAAGCCTGTTCCAAAGGCTAGGAGTAACCTCCCATATGTACTCACAGGTTATTGAGTCTATGGCCTTAAGTTCAGGGAACTACACCTTTATAGCATTTGATGATAAATATACACCTATAGAGTTCCAAGGGTCGCCCATAACAAAGCTAATGAACTTTAGTATAGTACATCAAAACAATATGGAAATAGACATAAAAGAAACAACAGCAGTTTCAAACATATCAGCAGTTGTTTCTAAGGTTGACTTTCAGCACTATGATAACTGGAGAACCCATCAGTACTATATAAGTGGTGCTGGGGAAATGGAAATGGTTTTTGAGCTCCCTAAGGGTGTGGATTACCAAGGTTTTACTGGTCGAGTTAACATAAACGGCTTTAGGGCCTATGGAAATGTGGAATATCAGGTACTTAATCAAGAAACTTCACAGTGGGAAAAGCACCAAGTTGGCGGTATGGGTGGAAGTTTTGATCTTCCAAAATTAGAAAACTACGTCAGGAACAATATTTTGTCCATAAAACTAGTAATTAGTGATGAAAATAGCAATGTTGACCTTGAACTATCAGGAATAAAATTCTCTGTGATTGGAGGTGCTACTAATGATTAAGGTAAAAAACTTAGTGAAAAAATACGGCAACTTCACAGCAGTGAATGATATAAGCTTTGAGGTAAACAAAGGTAGCATCTTTGGACTTATAGGTCCAAATGGAGCTGGTAAAACAACTACCATGAGGATAATGTCTACACTTTTGACTAAAACAGATGGAGATATAGAGATAGGTGGTCAGTCTCTTTTCTCAGATATAAAAAGATCTAGAAGGATGCTTGGTTACATGCCCGATTTTTTTGGAGTTTATGATGATTTGAAGGTTTATGAATACCTAGAATTCTACGGTGAAGCGTCGGGATGCACTTTAGCAGATGTAAGAAAGATGAGCCCAGACTTGCTAGAGTTAGTAGGCCTAAATCACAAAAGAGACGATTATGTGAATAACCTGTCTAGGGGTATGAAACAAAGGCTATGTTTGGCCCGTACCCTTATTCATCAACCAGATGTTCTGATTCTAGATGAACCTGCATCAGGGTTAGATCCAAGGGCCAGGGTGGAATTAAGAAATATACTTAGGGAACTCCGAAAAATGGGCAAAACTGTGATTATTAGCTCCCATATTTTACTGGAGCTTTCGGAGCTTTGTACTGATATAGGTATAATTGTTAATGGGCAGATGCCCATATGGGGTCCCATAGATCAGGTTCTCTCTAGGGTTCAAGGAGATGTTCTTTTAGATATCAAAGTCTTAGAAAATATTGATGAAGCAAAGGTTTGGCTACTGGAGCAGAGTTCAATAAGGGATGTTAATATAAACAACTTAGGAAGTTTTGAAGTTTTATTCTCGGGGTCTGATCATGAGATTGGTCAGCTTTTAAGGGAAATGTCCAACAGGTTTTTAGTGACAGGATTCAACCCTAAAAAGCAGAACCTAGAAGAAATATTTATGCAATTGACGGAGGTGGAAAAATATGAAGGTTAATCCTCTGTTGACAAATGAACTGAGACTTAGGATGCGTAATTGGCGTACTTTTGGTATGGTATCTGTTTATCTTTTAGTACTAGGGGGAATAGGGATACTATTTTTCTCCACATCCCTTTGGGAAATCCGTAGCGGGTATGCAGACTTAGCAAAAGTAGGAAGATTTTTATTTATATTCCTAAGTGTCATACAGTTTTTGATGATATTTTTCTTAGTACCAGGGTTTACTGCAAACTCCATATCCAGCGAAAAGGAAAAGCAGACCTTCGATCTTCTGGTGTGTACTCAACTATCCCCACTTAGTATTGTGGGGGGGAAGCTATTTGCAGCCCTAAGCACTGTGGTTCTAGTAATATTTGCATCACTACCCGTATATGGTTTTGTTTTTTTACTGGGTGGGGTTTCCTTGGGAGAAGTTATTAAACTAGTTGTTATATACATCTATGCTGCATTTGTTTACGGTAGTTACTATATCTTTTTATCAACCAAGTTCAAAAAGAGTCAGTCAGCAGTAATTTTTAGCTATGGTGTAGCATTAGTATTATTAGGACTAACCCTTATCATGACGGCTATAATAGTAGCAATATTTCAAAGTCAAGGGAAAGATGGCCCATTTCCATTTTTACTGGTGTTAAACCCCGGTATCATTGCAGAGTGGATTTATCCAGAAATTGAGGAACCCCTTAGATTCTTTAGCTTTGGATTGTATCCCTTTGTAGGATTTTTTAGCTGGTTGAAGTTTTGGCATATGGGAGTGGTAACCAATTTAACCCTAAGTGTGCTATCACTGTACGGAGCTACAGTAGCGGTAAATCCACTAAAGAAAGGTAAAAGGAGCGGATAATTATGAAATGGCCCCAAGAACTAGATAGATTACTGCCATTAGTTCGAAAATATATCCTGAAGTACTGCCTTTTATCTCTAATAAAAGCTATAACTATTTTGGCCATGGTCAATATACCATTACAAATCCTAGGAGGGGTTATGCAAGATAACCCTTCCTATGGGTTTATTTTTATAACCCTTAATCTATTAACACTACTTGTAACTCTAATATACTTTTACCTACACAGGCCTAGGGTAGAAGAAATAGCTTTGGTTTTAGATAAACAACTGGAAACTAAGGAGAGGATTATAACTTTCTTGGAGTATGAAAAGGAAAGTGAATCTAAAAGGGGAGTAACTGCCATGCGTGGTGAAGTGAAATCCTTTATATCTAAAGTAAACCTTAGCTTTGATTGGGATAAGAAAAAATTTAAAAGTAATATATTAACTGCTACAATTATGATATTAATTTTAATTGCCAGTATATTGGTGGCACCACAGATTTCCCAAAGCATTGAAAGAGAGTCGGGTCTGAAAGAAAAACAACAGGAAGTCGTTGCGGAAATAGACGAGGTCTTAGAAGGGTTACTTGAGATAGACCAAGAGAAATACGACCAGCTTATAGAAGAACTAGAGGCCCTTAAAGATATAGCTCAAAATGCTAAAGAAAGTGAAGAACTAGAAATAATCCTAAAGGAGTTAGAGGAACTTCTATTAAAGGAACTAGAAGATCAACAGGAGATGTTAAAAGATATATCTGAGCTTCGAGATTTACTTGGCACATCAACTGACTTGGAAAATGAACTGAAAGATAACCCACTATTAAAGGAAGAACTGCTAGAAAGAATTGAGAATCTTCAAGACCATAACCTAAGTACTAACCAAAGGGAAAGACTACAGGAATTATCAGACGCCATAAATACAAATCCTACAACAGAGAACTTAGCACAGCTAGGAGAATTATTAGAAGAACTACAAGAAAGCAATGGTACTGCCCCCCTTGAGGAAATGCTAGGGGAAGGAGCCAATGGACCAGGTAGTGAAGTTGAGCCAGGACCAGGAGAATCGCCGGGTGAAGGATCAGATGGCCCTAGTGGTGAAGGTGAAGGCTCTCAAGGTGGAGAAGGCGGTGCCTCAGAGGGAGAAGGCGGTGAAGGTGAGGGGCAAGGCAGTGGTTCAAGTCCCACAGGTGGTGACACATCAACTCCAGAGGATTATGTATATATACCCAGTGATAAGGAGTTAGTTTTAGATGGTGATGAGGGAGAATATACTTTGCGTGATATTATGCGAATGAACCCAAACATTATAAATAGCCCCTATAAGGATATATACAAAGGTTATCACAAAGAGGCCATCACATCTGTGACAGGATTAGACATACCTAAACCCTTAGAGGACTATGTTAGAAAATATTTTCAATCCATCGCACCTTAAGGAGGAAAAAGATATGGAAGTTTTAGAGAAAATTAATCAGGTAAAAAAAGAAATTTCGAAGGTTATTGTTGGGCAAGAAGAAGTCATAGACCTATCCCTTATAGCAATTTTTTCTGGTGGTCATGTACTCCTTGAGGGTGTACCAGGCCTAGGTAAAACCATGCTGGTTAAAACCCTATCTGATGTGCTCCAAATAAGTCACAACAGAATTCAATTCACACCAGACCTCATGCCATCGGATATAACAGGTACAAATATCATAGTGCCAGGGTCAGATGATGATTTTCAGTTTAAGAAAGGTCCTGTTTTTGCTAACTTAGTGTTGGCAGATGAAATCAACAGGGCTACCCCAAAGACCCAAAGTGCTCTTTTGGAGAGCATGCAGGAAAAAAAGGTAACGGTGTTTGGAAAAACCCACCAGTTACCTGCACCTTTTTTTGTAATTGCAACTCAAAATCCATTGGAGATGGAAGGAACCTATCCTCTGCCAGAGGCTCAGCTTGACCGCTTTTTGTTTAAAATAAATGTAGCTTACCCTAAATTTTCTGAACTGAAGGAAATTGTCCTACGTACCACAGGGGGAAATCCTCAGCAGGCTGAAAAAATCATGGATGGAAACGATATTCAGGAAATAAACAAACTTGCCCGGGAAATACCTGTAGCTGAAAAGGTCCTAGACTATAGTATAAAGGTGCTGTCTGCAACACATAAAACAGAAACCTATGCCACAGATATGGTTAAAAAATATGTGGATGTTGGAGCGAGCCCCAGGGGAATTCAAAGTATTATCCTAGCTGCTAAGGTATCTGCCATGATGGATGGACGTTTTAATGTAAGCTTTAGTGATATCGACAAAGTGGCTATACCAGCTTTAAGACATAGAATTATCCTTAACTTTGAAGCTTTAGGTGATGGAATAATGGCAGATGAGATTATCAAAGATATTATAGCTAAAGTTGAAAAGGGCTAGGGGCTTGTAATATGGGCTGGAATTTTGCGCTAGATTACAGTAAATTAAATCAGCTTGCTCTTGCCTTTAAAGGTGGAATCACAGGTAATAACAGTGGAAAAAGGCTAACAAATAAGTATGGGGCATCCCTGGAATTTGCAGACTTTAGGCAATATATCCCTGGAGATGATGTTAGGCGTATTGATTGGTCCTTGTATGGCAGGTCACAAAGACTATATACAAAGCTTAATCGTAGTGAAGTGGATGCAACCATCAACATTGTTGTTGATGGCAGCAAATCCATGGATTATGGGAATCCACATAAGGGGCTTAGGGCCATGGAACTAGCTTTATCTTTTGCGTACATTAGCCTTAAAGCCTATGATAGGGTTTCCGTGGCTGTTGGAGTTAAGGGTTTAGAGAACTACCTGGCACCAGTACATGGGATTCAGAGCTATAATAAGATATTAAGGTTTATGGAAAACCTAGAGTTTAACGGAACTGGTAACTTAAACGGCAGTTTAAATTCCTTAAAGAAGGTACTTAAACCTAAGCAGGTTACACTGGTTTTTTCTGACTTCCTTGATGAAGAGGGCTACCAACAAGGGATAAATAAGCTTATTGAGATGAAGCAAGATGTTTGGGTATTTCAGATGGCAAGTCCTGAAGAGATAGATCCAGACTTTAAAGGCGGTCTTAAGCTTTTAGACTCTGAGACGGGAAAAGCCAAAGACGTTGATATGGACTATTGGACTGTTGGAGCTTATAAAGAAGCTTTTAATGAACACTCAAATAGTATAAAGGAGTTCTGTACAAATAGGGGTATCAACTATGTATTTGTAAATAGTCAACAAAACAGTTTAGAGGTATTACATAGTATTAAAAATAACGTCACAACAGGGAAACTTTAGTTAGGGGAGGAATGAGGTCGTGGGATTCTTAACACCAATAGCTTTTGCAGGGCTTATATCTTTACCTATTATTCTTTTATTATATATGATGAGAAAAAAGACAACACCCAGGGTTGTCTCCAGTATTTTGCTATGGAAAAGGCTAGATAAACTGACATCCTCGGCCCTAAACATAAATAAAATCCTAAAAAACATGCTTCTATTCCTACAACTTTTTTTGGCATTGTTGTTGGTGCTTTCTTTAGCTAGGCCTGTCCTTTTGGGGATGGGTCAAAATACCAATGACAGTGTGATTATAATAGACACTTCAATTTCCATGGCAGTTTTAGAGGATGGCCAGTCCAGGTTAGATAAAGCCATTGAACAACTGGAAAGTCAAATAAACAAAAAAAAATCCAACACAAAAATGGCAATAATAGCTGCAGGGAATCAGGCTGAAATTATAATTGGACTTACAAGTAGCAAAAATCAACTACTGGATAGCTTAGAAAATATCCACCTATCCACTGGCTCGCCCAATATAGAAGAAGCATTTTTAATGGCAGAGAGTATGACCGAAGATACTGCTGAATTAGATATTATTCTCATCAGTGACGGTAACTTTGAAGAGGTTAGTTATCCAATTGGTGAATTTGAGTTTATACATACAGGCAATGGTAATGTAAGCAATCTTTATATAGAGAATGCAATTGTAGATAATCAGAGGCTAAGTGTCCTAGTTGGTAACAACGGATCAACCACTTTAAAAGGAAATATATCTGTTTATGATCACTTAAACAATAGGGTTGGAAGACGCTTGGTGGAACTTGAACCCCAAGCTAGACAAAATTTAATCTGGCGCAACCTTCCAGGGGAATCCCCATGGTTTAAAGTAGAGGTTGAGTCCCAAGGAGATCAACTTTTGGAGGATAATATTTTTTATAGTGTGAACACAGCATCCAAAAACACCAAAGCACTCTTAATTACAGAGGGGAACGTTTTTTTGGAAAAAGCACTTCTACTAAGTGATGCTCTAACCATAAGCAAGGTACAACCAGATAAATTTCATGATGATTTGTTGGATAAATATGATATCTACATTTTCGATGGTTTCTTGCCACAGAGCCTACCATCTGCACCTGTACTTATCTTTGATCCTCCATATCCCAATAGGCATTTTTCTTTATCCCAACCAGTGAAGATAGACACAATTACCCCAGGGCAAAGTGAACTGGTAAGGTATGTGGATTTTTCTGATGTTACAATACATTTCAGTAAAGTCTTACAAGGGGGAAGAGCAATCCTGACTAGTACCAATGGGAATCTAGTGGTAGAGCTAGAAAATGCTGGATATCCCATGGTGGTATTTGGATTTCCCGTCCAAGGGGGAGATTTTCACTTGCGTCCTGCCTTTCCCATAATGTTAATAAATGTCATGGACTTTCTGATGGACTACCAGATCGACGTCCAAGGCTTTAGTTTATACAATTACCCCACATATTCACCACCCCTTGGTGTACACCAGTTGACATTGGTTGACCCTAGTGGGGCTAACAAAAACATAGAAGGTACTTTCCCCATATTAGGTGAGAAGATAGCACAAACAGGGGTTTATACACTGAAATGGATGGAAAATACCATGTATTTACCTGTGAACCATCCTAGAACAGGGGAAGGTTTGTCATCCAGAGAAAACATAAAAGTAGTTGGAGCAAGGGATATAGAAGGAGATAGGGGTAAAAGAAATTTTAATTTAACATGGATTTTATTGCTACTGGCTTTGGTGGTAATATCCTTTGAATGGTGGGTTGATAATTATGTCTATTAGTTTTCTAAAGCCAATCTATTTATTATTACTTATACCATTGATGCTGTTTTTATGGTTCGGGGGAAAGAAAACCAAGTATACAGAACGTAAAGGAAGTGTTTTGTTCCTAAGGGCATTTGTTATCATCCCTTTGATAATAGCCTTATGCCAGCCACAATTTGTTCAAAGATTTAAAGGTCAGTCCATTATCTATTTATCCGATAGTTCTCAAAGTATGCAATATACAGAAGGGTTTGAGGATTGGATTAGGGAAAGCCAGAGTTTTAAAGGGAAAAATGATCAGTGGGCCGTTTTGGCAATGGGGCTAGATACCCAACTGATGAATTCCTTTGAGAGCAATAATCCCGTTAACTTTGCCAATGTACAAGTTAAAAGAGACTTTACAAATATTGAGGGGGCAATGAAGACTGCCCATGGGCTACTCCCTAGGGATAGCAATAATAGGATAGTAATAATAAGTGATGGTTATGAAAATGTAGGTGATAGTTTGTCCTACGCAAAAATTCTTAAGGCAAACAATATCCCAGTGGATGTTTATCCCTTGAAAATTGGGATAGATACTGAAGTGGCCATTAGCCAGGTAAGTTTGCCCTCAGTGAGCTTTGCAGGCCAAAGGATAAGTGTTGAAATAGAATTAGAAAGCACTGTAAATACCAGTGGAGTGCTTTCGTTATTCATGAATGAACAGTTAATTTATAACGGTGAAGTAAATATCAGTTCAGGGAGACAAAAAACTGTATTTCCTGTGGAGATAAAAGGATCTGGTTTTCAGCGGGTGACTGCAACAATTCAACCAAAAGCAGATACCATAGGTCAAAACAATAAAGCCCAAGGGCTTACCTTTGTGGAGGCTGCACCAAAGGTGTTGTTAGTGGAAGGAAGCCGTGGTGTCGGTCAGTCACTTATTGATGTTTTCGCCTATAATGGGGTGGATGTTGATCCCATAACAGTTAATCAGTTTCCAAATAGCTTAGAGGGTTTACTTAATTATAAGACAATAATATTCGTGGATGTACCTGCGTATTTTTTAAGTGATACTCAAATGAAAAACATAAAAAACTTTGTTGATGTTATAGGTGGAGGTTTTATTGCCACAGGTGGTAGAAATTCCTTTGGTGTAGGGCTATATCAGGATACTCCCCTTGAGGAGATTTTACCCATCACCATGGAAGTTGAAAACGAAGAAGAGATGCCTGGTGTAGACCTAGTGTTAGTCATAGACAAATCCGGGAGTATGAGTGGGGAAAAGCTAAATATGGCTAAAAATGCAGGGGTCTCAGCCCTTGATATACTAACTGAAAAAGATAGGCTGGGTTTAATAACATTTGACCATGGATACACAGTTGATTTTCAATTAACACCCACATCAGAAAAGGATAGACTGAAGAATATAATTCAAGGGATTCCATTAGGTGGTGGTACTTCCATTCACCCTGCCTTAGAAAAAGCCGTGGAACTATTTGATAGCAGCAGTAAAAACAAACATATCATCCTCCTAAGTGATGGTGTTGAAGGACCCCAGAACTATGAACCCTTATTAGAAAAAATGCGGGATAGCTCCATTACATTATCAAGTATTGCCCTAGGTGATGACGCAGATATCAGGCTAATGGAGTACCTAGCAGTAAATGGGGGAGGACGATTTTACGATGTCCGTAATGTTCAAGATTTACCTGGGGTATTTGCTAAAGAGACAATCCTAGCTGGGGGGAACTACATCATTGAAGAGGATTTTGTTCCCTCTGTTGTTAGGAGTTCCTTTACCCCATTTAGCTCTGGATTACCCGAGTTTAATGGTTATATAGGCTCTACGCTAAAACACCAAGGTGAAGGTATAATCTTCACCCACAGGGAGCACCCCCTATATGCTCGAATGCAATACGGCCTAGGTAGGACTGTTGCTTTTACAACTGATACATTTGGGATGTGGTCGAAAAACTTCATGCAAGGGGCTGATTTCCCCAGCTTTTGGATGGATACCCTAAGTTGGGTATCTGGTAGAGGGAATTATGGTGATATTTCAGCTGCCATAACACTAAAAGATGCTGGTGCTCAAATTGATATATTAGTTGGAGAACCCCTAGATGAAGATGAGAGCATACAGCTAAGTATCATCGACGAAGAAGGAAACAGGGAAAATATTGTTCTGTCTGCTGCTTCAAGCAATAGCTATAGGGCAACAACACCTGCTCTATCACAAGGGATATACTTTATAAATGCCACAAGAAAGCAAGGGGAGCAAATAAGGGCTCTGAGCATGAATGGCTTTGTTGTACCATATTCCAAGGAATTTGCCATAGAAAACCTAAAAAGCTCCTCTAATATGTTAGAGGAGCTGGCAAAAGCAACTGGAGGAAGGATACTAACAAGACCCTCAGAAGTCTTTAATGCAAACTACAACCCTGTGAGAAGAAGTGTAGATATAAGCTGGATATTCATACTGTTATCACTACTAATATGGCCATTGGACATAGCCTTTAGGCGCTTTGCACCAACTGTTAGGCTGCCTAAGATTAAAAAGAAAGAAAATACACCTGAAGAGCAGATAGAAGCAGGGGAAGACGCCATGTCTAGGCTGCTTAAGGCTAAGAAAGGTAGGCACAAGAACAATTAGTTGGCGTGCTTCGCAAGGGGATTCTATTTATATTTTTTTGTAAATATAGATAAATATAATTAAAACTTAAAGGAAAAGGACAAGGTCTTGTAGAAATAAGTTTAGAATCAACTATGTGAAGGAGAAAAAAATGTATCTAATTAAGATTTTTAAAAGATCAATACTAGTAAGTGTTATTCTATTGTTAATATGGGTTTTTGTTGATGCAGTAACCACAAAAGACGTATATCTGTTGTTTTTGCCAAAAGAGAATGAAGTAATTCCAAACAATAAGTCCCAAATGGAAGCTCTACATAATGAAAAAGATCTAGAAAATAATGGATTTACTCCAGTTTTTGAGATCATGGATTTGCCTAATTATATCATTGATAAAATCACAGGGGTATCCTGGCATGAAGATGCACCTGTAGGTTTAGAGGACTTGTCATATTTAAATCTTACATATTGGGATTTTGATGAACAGTTACAGATAGGAGAACTAATTGTTCACAGAAAAGTTGCACAAGAAGTGGTTGAAATTTTTCAAGAGTTATACGAGGCTAAGTATCCCATTGCAAAAATGAGATTAATTGATGAATATTATGCAGATGACAATTTATCAATGAAAGATAACAATACATCTGCTTTTTGCTACAGAGTAGTAGAAGGCACTAACGTTATATCAACCCATTCATATGGCTTAGCAATTGATATAAATCCTGTTCAGAACCCATATATTGTTGGAGGTAAAGTTCTACCCATAGAGGGGAAGGAGTTTCTTGACAGGGAGAATGTTAGGAAAGGTATGATAGTCAAAGGAGACCCAGCTTATAATGCTTTCAAAAGTCGAGGTTGGACTTGGGGCGGTGATTGGACAAGGGTAAAGGATTATCATCACTTTCAAAAGGATATCGATTTGAATTAGGTGGCTGTTTGCAGATAAGTAAAAGTGAACAAAATAAAGTTATTTTAAAATTATTATTGCTGATCAAGTTTAATTTTACTACAATTTTTGTTTTAGTTAGTATATAATTATGTACAGAAAAAAAGGGGGTATTTTTAAATGGCTGATATTCGTTTACAGAAATTAGCAAAGCTTTTGGTGGAGTATTCCACAGAAGTTAAGCCTGGCGAAAAGGTTTTTATATCATGTGAGGATGTAGGCATCCCATACATAGTTGAGGTGGCTAAGGCTGCTATCAGAAAAGGTGCTCAGGTTGAGTACATTGTTACACTTCCAGAGATAGGGGAGACATTATTAAAAGAGGGTACAGAGGAACAGATAAGCACTCCTAGTTTATCATTTAAAAATGTTGTGGATAATGCAGATGTTTATTTAACTGCATGGGGGACCAGCAACACCAGGTCTAGCTCTAACCTGGATCCTAAAAAAATACAACTTCGTGCTAGGGGAAACAGTGAAACAAGAAAAGAATTTTCTCGAAAAATGGGTACTAAAGAAATCAGATGGTGTGGGACTCAATTCCCAACTCATGCCGATGCACAAGAAGCAAACATGTCCCTAAGTGAGTATGAAGATTTCGTTTATGGTGCTGGACTATTAGATAAAGAAGATCCCATAGCCCAGTGGAAAAGAATCCATGACGAGCAAGAAAGATGGGTTAAATACCTAGATACAAAAAAAGAACTTCATTTTGTATCAGAGGGAACTGACATAAAGGTTAGTGTTGAAGGTAGAAAGTGGATAAACTGCGATGGTAAAGTTAACTTTCCCGATGGGGAAATTTTTACATCCCCCGTGGAAGACGGAATAAATGGACATATAACATTCTCTTTCCCAGGAATTTATGCAGGTAAAGAGATAGAAAACATTTACCTAGAGGTTGAAGCTGGCAAGGTAGTAAAAGCAACGGCTTCAAAGGGTGAAGATTTATTACAGGCACTTTTAGATACTGATGAAGGAGCTAGGTTCTTTGGTGAAGTAGCCATAGGAACTAACTACGGAATCCAAAAATTCACTAGGAACATGTTATTTGATGAAAAAATCGGTGGAACTATCCACATGGCAGTGGGCGATTCCATGCCTGAAGCCGGTGGGAAGAACAGATCCGCAATTCATTGGGATATGCTATGTGATATGAGAAGCGGTGGAAAGATATATGCCGATGGAGAGTTGTTCTATGAAAATGGACAGTTTATAGAAGAAGTATTATAAAGGAGCCCTTTGGGTTTCTTTATAGTTGGTTTGAAAGAAATAAAATGAGCCCTCAGCTAGTGGGCTCATTTTTTATCTTTTAGGGGGTTTGAGTGTGTTGTTTTATCTGTTCTTTAAAAGGGGACTGCTTTCTAACCAGGTTTTTAATTCTTCAACTGAAACACCGTGTCGCTGAGCCATTTCACTTAGAAAATCTTCGTTTTCTAAAAGTTTTTCCATTTTTTCGCCCATGTCCATGTGTCTAGTACCTTTATCCATATGACCTTGGCCCTTTTCGCCGAACTTTAAAAATCTGTCTTTATGTTCAGATATTACATCTCTAACTTCATCGACGGTCATACCATTGTGTTCGGCAATTTTTGCAACAACTTCCTCATCCTCTAAGAACTCAGGGGTAATAAGGGCATTGTCCTCCTTTGAACCAAAAAGTCTCATTCTAACACGTTGTTGTATAGTCATAGTATTATCTTTCTCTACAATATCTTGAGCTGAAACAAAACCTATACCAACAACCAGTAAGGTTAGAACCATAATAGATAAAATTAGTAATTTTTTGTCCATATTTTTCACCTCCTATTGTGGTTATTATTTAGTATAGCCTGAAATTATAATACTAAATTAAACAAGCTGTAAATAAACTGTAAAATACTAAAGACGTAAAATTTTTTTTAGTCGGAGCCTTTAGTTTAGGCTAATGGTAAGAATTTTCTTAGCGGAAGCAGGATTTTACCTTTCCATATTGAAAATAATATAAGGTGAGATAGAGGGGGTAAGTTTTTTGCTTAAGGTTAGAATTAAAAATAAAGGTGAACTATTGCTTATATTAACCACAATAATATGGGGGACTACTTTTGCCATATCCAAAACTGCACTAGATAGTTTGGGTCCATATGGTTTGATAGCCACTAGATTTACTATGGCAACGGTGGTTGGTATATTGTTCTTTTGGAAAAGCTTAATAAAGATAAATAGAACAGAAATTTTAGGTGGAGGAGTACTTGGTCTTTTCCTAACGGGAGGTTTTTTGTTTCAGATAGTGGGACTTCAATATACCACAGCTTCTAAAGCTGCCTTTTTAACGGGGCTTGCAGTGGTTTTTGTTCCTTTTTTTGAAAAAATATCTGGTTCTATAATCCAAGGTAAAACTAAGGTTGCTGTTATATTAGCTGTTGTTGGAACTGCTATGCTTAGTTTTGAGAGTGGTCAGGGGTACTTTTTAGGGTTAGGTGATTTCTTAGTATTGATGTGCGCAGTATGCTTTGGAGGATATATTTTTGTCCTTGAAAAAGTAGCTAACAAAGGTAATACATACTGCTTTACTGTTGTGCAAATATCCGTTACTGCAATAATCACATGGATTTTAACTTTATTTTTTGAGGGAATACCTAGACTAACAGATGGTAGGCTTGTGATTGAAATACTTTATTTGGCCTTGTTTGCTACCATATTATCAACAGTGCTACAAACAACTGGTCAAAAGACAGTGAATGCTCAAAGGGCAGCTGTGATATTTACCTTAGAACCAGTATTTGGGGCCATGTTTGCATTTTTTGTTATTCATGAGAGATTTACAACTATACAAGTTTTTGGGTCTTTGGTAATTCTAGGGGCAATACTGTATAATGAAACCAATGGATTTCGCAATATGAGAAAAACGGAGTCACTAAAATCCAAATAAGTGAAAAATATTAGTGCTTTTATTGATAATAGTAATATACTAATAATAAGATTTTGCTAAGGAGGAGTTAAAAATGAAAAATATAGCAGTTATTTTTGGAGGGAAATCTGGAGAACATGAGGTTTCTTTACAATCTGCCAAATTTATTATGGAGATGATTGATAAAGAAAAACATAATGTTGTTCCTGTAGGTATAAGCAAGGATGGTCAATGGTATACAGGTGATGATGTAAGAGAAGGCCTTTTGAACAAAGAGTTAAGGGGAAAGCCAATTTCCATAAAACTTTTTGGCAAAAATAAAGGATTTATGGTGAAGGAAGAAGATAGCTGGAGAGAGCTAGATATAGATTTAGTTTTCCCTGTATTACATGGAACCTACGGTGAAGATGGAACACTACAAGGTATGTTGGATCTTCTGAATATCCCCTATGTTGGAAGTGGTGTGCTGGGATCTTCAGTGGCTATGGATAAAGGTATGATGAAAGAGGTATTTAAGTCCCAAGGTTTGCCTGTTGGGCCATACGTTGTTTTCAACAAGTACTTATGGGATAATGAGCAAGAAAATCAAGTGAATAAAATGGAAGAATTAGGTTACCCACTTTTCGTAAAACCTGCTAACTTAGGTTCTAGTGTTGGTATATCTAAAGCCAAAAATAGAGAGCAACTTCTAGCTGCTGTTGAAGAAGCCTTCCAGTATGACTTAAAACTTGTTGTGGAAAAAGGTCTTAAAGCTAGGGAACTTGAATGCAGTGTACTAGGCAATGACGATTTGTTTGTGTCCACTGTGGGTGAAATTGTTCCAGGCAATGAGTTTTATGACTACAATGCAAAATACATCGATGATAACTCAGAAATTATTATCCCTGCTGACTTACCAGAAGGGGTTGAAGGACAAGTACAAGAACTAGCAAAACTTGCTTTTAAAGGTCTAGACTGCTTAGGTCTTTCTAGGGTAGACTTTTTCTTTGATGAAGATGGTAAGGTGTGGATCAATGAAGTGAATACTTTACCAGGGTTTACCAGTATTAGTATGTATCCGAAACTCTTAGAAGCATCTGGGGTAACAGCAAAGGATTTAGTGAAGATGTTAATCGACTTAGCTCTTAACAGACACGGTGCCATGAATAAATTGAGGCGAGACTACTAATGGTTAGAATAATTTTTACTCGACACGGAGAAACAAAGTGGAATGTAGAAGGTAGATGCCAGGGGCAAACTGATATTGAACTTACAGAAAAAGGGGTGAGTCAAGGGAAAACCTTGGCTCGACGCCTTAAAAATTTTAATATCGATGTTATACTTACAAGTGACCTCAAAAGGGCATATGACACTGCATATCAAGTTAAAAGGAAGTTTGATAAACACAATAAAGAGTTTCACCTCAAGGCTGTAGAAATTATTAAAGATCCCTTACTTAGAGAATATTCCTTTGGTCTTTGGGAAGGATTAACAACTAATGATATAAAGATGAAATACTGTGACTTGTATGAAGAACGAAATTTAGACCCTAACATAGATATACCAGAAGCTGAGAAGTACAGCGACTTAGTAAAAAGGTGTAAAGAGTTTGTGGATAAATGTGTAGAACTTTACCCAGACAGTACAGTTTTAGCAGTGACCCATAGTGGCTTCATTAAGGCACTCTTACATCATTATCTTGAATTGCCATGGAGTGTTATTAAAAATCAAATGTATGTGGGTAACTGCAGTTTAACTGTATTAAAGTGTGGGGATAAGATAGTTGTGGAAACCATAAATGACACTGCACACTTTGAAGGAGAAAGTGAAGTGAGATTGGTGGAAGCAAGACATTAAAAAAGGGGAGGTCATTAAATGTTCAAGGATTTAACCGTTGAAGAGTTTTTGCAAAACCTAGGGGAGGGGAGCGCCACACCTGGTGGTGGTACCGCTGCTGCAATTTCAGGTGCCATGGGTGCAAGCTTAATCTCTATGTTCTGTAGAGTAACTGCAGGTAGGAAAAAATATGCTGAAATCAAAGGGGAGATGGAGAAAATCGCCTCTGAAGTTGATAAGTGGAGAGAAAAACTTATCAAACTGGCAGATGAAGATTCTAACTCTTACATAGAAGTAATGAATGCATTTAAACTACCTAAAGATACAGAGGAAGAAAAATCCATTAGAGCTGAAAAAATTGAAGTGGCTAGCCAAAGGGCTACTGAGGTGCCTTTTGAGACAGCCATAGTAATATTGCCAATTCTAGAGAAGGTGTCCAGTCTCGCAAATAAAGGAAACCCCAATGCAATTAGTGATTTAAAGGTTGGGCTTGAATTATGTCATACAGGTTTTATAGGAGCCATATCAAATGTTGAGATCAATCTGCCAACATTAAATGACAAAGAGTTCAGCCGTGAAATAAAAGAAAAGATGATGGAGGCCCAAGTTAGAGCCCAAAAGGCTGTTGATGAGGGAAGAGAGAGCATATTTAACATATTCGAACAATACTAAAAGAGGCCTTAGGGCTTCTTTTAGTATTATGGGTACACCATCAAAACCATTTTTATGATTAAAAAGACTTGCGCCTTACTGACCTCTTAAAGGGAATTTTTTTTGTAGCACAGGGAATATTATTTTTGATAAGGGGTGATAAAAAAATGAGGCTTAGGGAAATTCAAACTAGTGAATTAAGTAAATATGATGATTTTAATAGAAACAATCCAAACGGTCATTTATTGCAATCCCCTGCTTGGGCTAATGTGAAGAAAAACGAGTGGGAAAGTCATTTTTTAGTCATTGAAGAAGGGGAAGAGATTGTTGGTTGTTTATCAGCAATGATCAGGTCTATTCCCTACATAAAGAAAAAAATTTTATATATACCTAGGGGACCTATTTTTAAAGACTATGACAATACAAAATTATGGGAGCAGTTTACCCAAGATATTAAAGAGTATGCCAAAGAGAAAAACTGTGTTTTAGTGAAAATTGATCCTGCCATAGAAGAAGGGCAGGGAGTTGAAGAAGTATTAAAGGGGTTAGGTTATGTTAATTTAAAAGAAGAAGAAGGGTTTGGTGGTATGCAACCTGCTGCTACCATGAGATTGGATATAACCCCAGAGCCAGATGATTTACTAGGTGGCATGCCCAAAAAAACAAGGTACAATATTACTTACCCTGAAAAAAAAGGTGTAGTATACAAAAAAACTAATCTTGATGGATTAGACGACTTTTCTAAAGTAATGGAAGCAACCAGTTCTAGGGCAAATTTTTTATCTCGTCAGAAGAACTACTATAAACTACTTCTAGATTCCCTCGGTGAGGATGCATGCCTAATAATTGCTTATTACGAGGATATACCCATCGCAGGAGGGATTACCCTTGTTTATGGAGACAAGGCATGGGCCATGTATGGTGGGGCAGCCAATGTACACACTAATTTAAAAGCCTACTACGGCTTAAACTATCAAAGGATGCTATGGGCTAAAACCCGTGGTGCAAAACTATTTGATTTTTTTGGCATACCCATTAAAAGGGAACCTGGTGAAAAATTGTATGGCTTGTATCAGTTTAAAAAGTCTTTTGGGGGCCGGGATTATGATTTTATAGGTGAGCATGATCTAGTTGTAAATAGACTATTTTATTTTATCTGGCAAGGAGCTAAACAAGGACATAAGCTAATTAAAAAAATAAAACTTTTCAAAAAAAAGGAGTAGGTAAAAAAAGGTGGAATAATATTCTAGTAAGAAGTTTTAAATAGGGAGAGGATTTTACATATGTTTCTTAGGGAAGTTACTGAATTGGATTTAGGAACTTATACAGACTGGCTATGTAGCGCAGTTAATGGTCATCTATTGCAGTCTGTTAATTGGTCAAAAGTTAAAAGGGAGGACTGGAGATCAAGGTTTTTCATGGTTATTGATAATGAGGAAATTATAGGCAGTTTCTGTGTTTTAATCCGAAAACTGCCTATTATAAATAAATCCTTTATTTATATACCAAGAGGACCTGTTCTGAAAGATACCTTGGATTTTTCTGTGTGGAAATTCATAAAGGATGAAATTATAAAAATTGGTAAAGCTGAAGATGCTCTTTTTATCAAAATTGATCCTCAAATTACCGATGCTAGAGTTGAGACTTTCTTAAAGGAATTAGGTTTTCAAAGTAAAAAGGATAATGAAGGTTTTGGTGGAATCCAACCTGCATCAACAACAATTCTAGACATTTCAAATTCTGATGAAAATATTTTAAGTAACTTTAGCAAGGGGATTAGATATAACATAAAATACCCCTCTAAAAAAGGTGTTACATACATAAATACTGGTATAGAAGGAATAGAAGATTTCAGCAAGATAATGAAGCAAACTGCTATCAGGGGTGAGTTCACCACCCGTAATCAAATCTATTATAAAAGACTTTTTGAATTATTAGGTGAGGATGTAAGCTTAATAATAGGTTATTATGACAATAAACCTATTACCGGAGGAATTACTGTTGTTTATGGCAATAAGTCTTGGGCTTTATATGGAGGGGCTAGCAGTGAACACAGGAATCTAAAAGCTTACCATGGATTGATATGGGAAAGGATTTTATGGTCAAAAAGTAGAGGGGCAGACTCCTTTGACTTTCATGGTATACCTGTGGACAGGGCAGAAGAAAGCTGTAAGAACAGTAAAGAGTATGGTATATACCAGTTTAAGAAATCCTTTGGTGGGGATGAATATGATTTTATTGGTGAATTTGATTTACCTTTGAATATTCCCCTATACCACTTAAGTCAAAAGGGTATACAGGCGAGGAGCTTGATGAATAAACTGAAGAAAAAAATAAAGAATCAGTAAAGTTAAAGTTCTTTTTTTCACTTCCCTATAAAAAGAAGGAATTTTAAATAATTGGTAGAATAGATTTATTAATGACAAGTAAATACGTGTGGATGAGCGTTTAGGGAGAGACCTTTCATAGGCGCCGAAGGAGCAAGTTGTTTTTCCTTGCAGAAAACAAATCGAAACTCTCAGGCAAAAGTACCTAAATAGTGACACATCTCTGGAGAGCATGTTAATGCACCAAAGGGGAATAATCTCTCAGGTAAAAGGACAGGGGAAAGCAAACGCTTTTACCTGTCCTTTATATATTGTGATTTTTTTAGCATACACTGAATTGGTTAATTTGTAATACCTTTACAAAAAATAAGATGGAGGTGCAACAGATGGAAAACCTAAAAAAAACCCCTCTCTTTGGTTTGCATGTGGAACTAAAGGGGAAAATAGTTGATTTCGGTGGATGGGCGCTACCAGTCCAATACACAGGAATAATCGATGAAGTAAAGGGCGTAAGAACTCAGGCAGGTCTTTTTGATGTGTCACACATGGGAGAAATCATGGTTACAGGTCCTAACGCTTTAAAGTTTCTACAAAAAATGGTCACAAATAATGTGGAAAAATTAAAATACCATCAAGTTCAATACACTCTTATGTGTTATGAAAACGGCGGTGTTGTTGATGATTTGCTGATTTACAAACTAGGTGATGAAAAATATTTCCTTGTAGTAAATGCTTCAAATGTTGATAAAGACTATCAGTGGCTTTTAGATCATAAAATTGAAGGTGTAGAAATAGAAAATATATCTGGGGATGTTTCTCAGATTGCATTTCAAGGGCCAAAAGCTCAGGAAATTTTACAGACAATCACTGATTACGACCTTAGTAATATCAAGTTCTTTTACTGTGATGAAGAGGTTGACATAGCTGGACATAAAGCATTGGTATCTAGAACAGGGTATACTGGAGAAGATGGATTTGAAATTTATTGTAAAAATGAGGATGCACCACATATATGGAATAAAATATACCAAGCTGACAAAGACCAGATAGTGCATGCGGGTTTAGGGGCTAGGGATACACTAAGGTTTGAAGCTTGTTTACCCCTATATGGCCATGAGATTGATAAGGATATAACTCCTATTGAAGCCAGTTTAAAAAGGTTTGTTAAATTTAAAAAACCTGAATATATAGGTAAAGAGGTTATTCAAAGGCATGCAGAAGAAGGTGCTCCTAGAACTACCATTGGGTTTAAAATGATTGACCGTGGAATTCCCCGTGGGGATTATCCTGTTTATAACCCACAAGGTGAAGAGTTAGGCCATGTAACCACAGGCTCCTTTTCGCCAACACTAAACTTAAATATTGGTTTAGCTTTAGTTAAAAACACAGGATTTAATGTAGGTGATGAGATTTTTATAGGTGTTCGTAACCGTCAGCTGAAAGCTGAGATTGTAAATATACCATTTTATATAAGGGAGGATGTTAAGTAATGGCTGTTAGAGAAGGTTTGTTGTATTCAAAGGATCATGAGTGGATTTTAGTTGAAGGTAACAAAGCAAAAGTGGGTGTAACTGATTATGCCCAGGCACAATTAGGTGATATCGTTTTTGTTGAACTGCCCCAAGAAGGTGACAGTGTAGCCAAAGGTGATGGCATTATAGTAATTGAGTCTGTAAAGGCTGCAGCGGATGCTTATTCCCCTGTAAGTGGATCAATTGCTGAAGTAAACGAAGACTTAATGGATGCTCCTGAGACCATCAACGAAGATCCCTATGAAGGAGGATGGTTAGTAGTAATAGAATTAGATGATGAAAGTGAGTTAGAGGAACTATTATCTCCTGAGGAATACCAAGGTTTCATTGAGGAGGAATAGAATATGACTTTTAGATATATACCCAAAACCGATGCAGAAAGGCAGGAAATGCTAGAAAGTATCGGTAAAAAAAACACGGAAGACCTGTTTAAAGATATACCGGAAAAGGTTAAGTTAAAGAGGGATATGGATATACCTGGTCCCCTTTCTGAACTTGAATTGACCAGTGAAATGCAAAAACTGGCTAATAAAAATAAAAGTAATGATAAAATCATAAGTTTCTTAGGTGGAGGCAGCTACGACCATTTTATACCTTCTGTTGTAAACCATATTTTACTGAGGTCTGAGTTTTACACAGCTTATACACCTTACCAACCTGAGATAAGCCAAGGCACCTTACAAACAATTTTTGAATTCCAGTCAATGATTTGCCGTTTAACGGGCATGGATGTCTCAAATGCTTCCATGTACGACGCAGCTACAGCTATGGCTGAAGCTGCAATCGTGGCAATTAACACAAACAGAAAGACAGATACCATCTTAATTTCCGAGGCTGTTAATCCAAGCTACAAAAAGGTATTAAAGACCTATGCCGATGCTTTAGATATCAAGGTTGTGGTTGTCCCTATTAATAAGGAGACCGGTCAGACTGATTTAAAAGATATTAAAGAAAAAATTACTGATGAAGTTGCGGGAGTTATAGTTCAAAGTCCAAATTATTTTGGCGTAATTGAAAATATGCCTGAAATTGGTGGATACTTAAAGGATATAAAACAACTATTCGTATCCGTTGTTGATCCAATATCCCTGGGTATTTTAGCTAAGCCAGGAAGTTACCATGCAGATATAGTAGTGGGTGATGGCCAAGCACTGGGGATCCCAGTTGCATTTGGTGGCCCATACCTTGGATTCTTTGCATCTACTAATAAATTAATGAGAAGAATGCCTGGTAGAATCGTTGGAGAAACCGTTGATAAAAAAGGCAAAAAAGGCTTTGTTTTAACACTTCAAACACGGGAACAACATATTCGCAGGGACAAAGCTACTTCAAATATTTGCTCTAACCAAGCATTATGTGCACTGGCTGCATCTGTTTATATGTCACTCCTAGGTGAACAAGGATTTAAACAAGTTGCCGCACTTTCTTTACAGAAGGCTAATTATATGAAAGAAAAAATAAAAGGTGTTAAGGGAATTAAACCACTATTTACAGGCCCTACATTTAAGGAATTTGCCTATAGTGTTGAAAACCCTGAAGTATTATCTAAATTAAAATCAGAAGATATCTATCTAGGAATTTCTCTAAATAAAGATTTCCCACAGCTAGATAAAGGAGTTTTGACAGCAGTAACAGAAAAAATGACTGTAGGCGAAATAAATAAAACCCTTAACAGATTGGAGGAATTAGTATGAGAGATGAAGTGAAAATGATATTTGAGAAATCTGTTTCTGGTCATGTGGGCTTCTCCCTACCTAATTCCGATGTCCCAGAGGTGGATATTAACTCTATAATCCCCCAAGAGTTATTAAGGGAAGAGAGACTAGAACTTCCAGAGGTTAGCGAGATAGAGGTTGTTAGACACTATGTTGAATTATCCACAAGGAATCATGGTGTTGATAGTGGTTTTTATCCACTGGGTTCTTGTACCATGAAATACAACCCTAAAATAAATGAAGATATGGCAAGATTACCAGGTTTTGCGAATTTACATCCTCATATGGATGACTCAGGTGCACAAGGTGCACTGGAAATGATGTATAACCTGCAAAATCACCTAGGTGAAATTACTGGGATGGATGCAGTGACTCTACAACCTGTTGCTGGTGCACATGGTGAATTAGTTGGTCTGATGCTTATTGATGCTTACCATAAAAATCGAGGAGATAAAAGAAGAACAGTACTAGTTCCTGATTCTGCCCATGGTACCAACCCAGCCAGTGCTGCTATGGCGGGCTTTAAGGTTGTGGAAATAAAATCTAACTGTGATGGCGGAGTTTGTATGGATAGTTTAGCGGAAGCTCTAAATGATGATATTGCTGCTCTTATGCTTACAAATCCTTCTACACTGGGTTTATTTGAAGAAAATATAGTAGAAATAGCCGACCTAGTCCATAAAGCAGGTGGTTTGTTATACTACGATGGTGCAAACACCAACGCCATTATGGGAATAACACGCCCAGGGGATATGGGATTTGATGTTGTTCATCTGAACTTGCATAAGACTTTTTCCACACCCCATGGTGGTGGTGGACCTGGTTCTGGACCTGTGGGAGTTAAAAAAGAACTTATGGAATTCTTACCAACTCCTATGGTAGAAAAACAAGGTGAGAACTATGTGTTAAATTACAATATACCGAAGTCCATAGGTAGGGTACATGGATTCTATGGTAATTTCGGGGTAAATGTAAGGGCATATAGCTATATCCTAACTATGGGTGCTGAAGGTTTAAAGCAAGTAAGTGAGGATGCAGTGCTAAATGCAAACTACATCATGGAGCATTTGAAGGAATACTATTTCCTTCCAAATGATAGAACATGCATGCATGAGTTTGTTTTCTCTGGGAAAGAGTTTAAAAAGTATGGTGTAAGGACTTTAGATATTGCTAAGGCTCTTTTAGATTATGGCTATCATCCGCCAACAATCTATTTCCCAATGATTGTTGAAGAAGCTCTCATGATAGAGCCAACTGAAACAGAAACTAAAGAAACACTAGACAAATTTATTCAGGCAATGAAAGATATAGCTACTACAGCTAAAAATGATCCGGAAAAAATAAAAAATGCTCCACATACTACCTTCTTAGATAGACTAGACGAAGTAGGGGCTGCAAGAAACCCAATAGTATGCTGTCAGATTAACTGGAAAGAGTAGTTCACTAAGTTGGATTCAGTTGGTTAGTTGGCTAGTAGACAGTTGGTAAGGAAAAGATTAAATAAAGCAAACTGCCGGTTATTTTAACCGGCAGTAGTTTTATGGACAGAAATTATAGTGGCTTTAATATTCAAAAAGGGAGGCTGAATTCTTATGTATGATATTATTGTAGTGGGTGGAGGTCCTGGCGGATATGTTGCAGCTATCAAAGGCGCTCATCTTGGCAAAAAAGTTGCCTTGATCGAAGATATTCGTTTAGGAGGGACATGCCTAAACAGAGGTTGTATTCCTACCAAAGCTCTTTATAGATCAAGTTATGTGGGCAAGTTAATTCAGAAGTCTTCTGAATTTGGGTTTGATATTGAAGGATATACAGTGAACTACACGAGAATAAAAGAAAGAAAAGATGAAATTGTAGATAACCTTGTGAAGGGTATAGAAGGCTTGATTAAGGCTAACAAAATCGACTTTTTCCACGGTAAAGGTATTTTTCTAGATAACAACACAGTCCAGGTAGAAGGTGTAGACGAAACCTTAAAGGGTGATAAAGTTATTATAGCAACTGGCTCTAAGCCCTTTGTCCCACCGATTCCAGGAGCTGATTTGCCTGGTGTCCTAACATCTGATGACATACTAGAATTAGATAACCTACCAAAAAGTATGGTTGTAATTGGTGGTGGTGTTGTAGGTACTGAATTTGCTGGGATTTTTGCGCAGTTGGGTGTGGAGGTTACCTTAATCGAGATGTTACCTAGGATTTTGTATAATTTTGATGAAGAACTTGTACGTAGACTAAATGTGTTTTTGAAGAAGTCTAGTGTAAATATTTTAGCTGGATCTAAAGTTAAAAACATTAGCAAAGGAGAAGAAGGACTAATAATAGCTGTGGAAACTAAAAAAGGTGAAGTGGAAATAGATGCACAGATATGCTTGATGGCTGGTGGTAGAAGGCCGAACCTTAATGGTCTAGATAATTTAGATTTGACACTTAAGCAAAATGGCGGAATTTTAACCAATGAGAAGATGGAAACAAATATTCCCAATGTGTATGCCATCGGGGATTGTACTGGTGGAATAATGCTAGCACACGTGGCATCTGCTGAAGGGATTGTGGCTGTTGAAAATATTGTAGGGGAAGAAGATTCTGCTATGGATTATAGCTGCGTGCCAAGTGTAGTGTTCACATACCCAGAGCTTTCTAGCGTTGGTCTATCCGAAGAAGAGTGTAAAGAAAAAGGAATAGAATGTACTGTGAGTAAGTTTAACTTTGCAGCAAATGGTAAAGCACTGGCAGAAGGTGAGCCAGAAGGAACTGTGAAAATTGTAGCTGACAGTAACAGTACAATCATCGGGGTGCACATTTTAGGGCCCCATAGTAGTGATTTAATAGCTGAGGGAGCTTTAGCTGTTCAAAATAAACTAAAGGCTTCAGATGTGTATAAAACAATTCATGCCCACCCTACACTAGCAGAAACCTTCGCAGAAGCAGCCCATGGTATAGACGGAGAAATAATCCATCAAGCACCAAAAGCTAAAAGGAAGTAACAATAAAAGGCCACCACCAGTGGTCTTTTATTGTTACTTAATGTTTTGATTTTCCTTTCCAACTAACCAATTGTCCAACTTTTTAAAGTTTTAATTTTGTCCATGCTATTGCTATATAATCCCATAAGGATTATAATAATAAAAGAAAAAAATGGAATATAAGGGTTGATAATATGAACATGATGGTTATACACGGACCTAATTTAAACCTATTAGGTACAAGGAAACCAGAGATTTACGGTAAAAAAACTTTAAATGAAATAAATTCCGAAATTTTATGTTATGCTAAGGAAAACAATATAAAAGTGGAAATATTTCAAAGCAACAGTGAAAGTGAAATAATTGATTTGTTACATAAGTCAAAGGAAATTTTTCAATCTCAGGGTATAGTATTAAACCCTGCAGCATACACCCATTATAGCTATGCCATAGCAGATGCAGTAGAAGCTATTGAGATACCTGTGGTTGAAGTGCACCTCTCAAATATTCACGGAAGGGAAGAATTCCGAAGAAAATCTGTAATTGCACCTTTTGCTATGGGACAGGTTTCAGGTTTTGGAGGTCATGGCTATATTTTAGCAATGGATGCCTTGTTGAATAAAAAAAGGAGGGGTTAAAATGGAAAGATTAGCGAAGATTAAGGGTAAAATAAAAGAGCAAAATATTGATGCTTTTTTGGTTCTGCAACCACAAAACAGATACTATTTATCGGGTTTTACTGGAAGTAGTGGATATTTAATCATAGCTGAGAATGAAGGGATATTTTTAACAGACTTCCGCTACAAAGAGCAAGCAAGAACACAGGTACAAGGGTTCACAATAGTTCAACATGGGCTAGATGTATTAGGGGATATATATACTGAACTTAAGAGGTTAGGTGTGAAACGTTTAGGATTTGAACAAGAACATATTACCTATTCCCAATACTTAAACTTTACTAATGCTTTTGAAGGTATTGAACTAATCAACATTAAACCAATTGTTGAAGAGCTAAGAATGTTCAAGGATGAAGGTGAAATATCAAAAATTGAGTATTCCATAGATATCGCCGGAAGAGCCTTTGCACATATACTAGGGTTTTTAAAGCCTGGAATTACTGAAAGGGAAGTTGCTTTAGAACTTGAAGTTTTCATGAAAAAAGAGGGTGCATCAGGTTTAGCATTTACAACTATTGTTGCCTCTGGACAAAGATCATCTTTACCCCATGGTATTGCTTCAGAGAAGTGTCTAGAAAAAGGTGATTTTGTAAAAATGGATTTTGGCTGTGTTTACAATAACTACTGTTCAGATATTACTAGAACTGTTGTTTTAGGCAAAGCAACCGATAGGCAAAAGGAAATTTACAACACTGTTCTACAAGCTCAGCAGAATGCCCTTGAAGGAATAAGGCCAGGCATGACTGGTATGGAAGCTGACAGTTTAGCTAGGGATATTATCTATAAAAATGGCTTTAAAGACAATTTTGGTCATGGATTAGGTCATAGTATAGGCATGGTTGTACATGAGAATCCTAGATTAGCTCCTAAATCATCAGATATTTTACAACCAGGTCATGTTTTCACTGTTGAACCTGGGATCTATATAGAGGACTTTGGCGGTGTAAGAATTGAAGATATGATTGTTATTACCGAAAATGGCAATAGAAATTTAACAAAGGTTACAAAAGAATTAATAGAAATTAACTAATATTAAGGAGGACAACTAATGATTTCACCAAATGACTTCAGAACAGGACTAACTATTGAGTACGAAGGAGCAGTATTTCAAATAGTAGACTTCCAACACGTTAAGCCTGGCAAGGGAGCTGCCTTTGTAAGAACTAAAATTAAAAATGTTGAAACAGGAGCAGTGTTAGAAAGAACTTTTAACCCTAAGGAAAAAATTGAAAAAGCACATATTGATAGAAGAACAATGCAATACCTTTATGCTACTGGTGAAGAGTATATGTTCATGGATACTGACAATTATGAGCAGATTGGTTTAACAGAAGAACAACTTGAAAACAATGTTAAGTTTTTAATTGAAGAGATGAATATTACAATCCTATATTATAAAGAAAGAGCTATAGGAATAGAATTACCTAATTCTGTTGTTTTAGAGGTTGTTGAAACAGAGCCAGGTATCAAAGGTGATACTGCTTCAGGTGGTTCTAAACCAGCAACTTTACAAACTGGTTTAACTGTACAGGTTCCATTTTTTATAAATGTTGGCGATAAATTAAAGATTGATACCAGAAGTAGTTCTTACGTTGAAAGAGCTTAATTTATTGGATAATTTTTATAAGATGGGGCATGTTAAATATTAGTTAAAAAAAGGAGGTTATTACAGATGGCTGAGCTTAAAGAGAAAATTTCTTACATTCAAGGACTTGCAGATGGTTTGAACATCGATGATAAAAGTGCAGAGGGTAAAGTTTTAGTACACATGCTAGAGGTCTTAGAGGATATGGCTGAAATTATCGAAGATATTGATGTAAGTCAAGCAGAACTTGAGGATTATGTAGAAGCTATAGATGAAGATTTAGCAGAGCTTGAGACTGACTTTTTAGAAACTGAAGTTAGTGGATGTTGTGGTCATGACCATGATGAAGATGAATATCTAGATGATGAGTATTTAGATGAGCTAGACGATATAGACTTAGAAGATGATGAAGACGTAGAAGTAGAGTGCCCACACTGTGGGGAATTAGTATATGTAGAAGAAGACGACCTAGCAGACGAAGAATTAGAGATTCTATGTCCATCATGCAACTTAGTAGTATTTGAAAGCAATGACGAATTAGAAGAAGAAGAGATATTCTAAATGCCAAAGACCCGCGAGGGTCTTTTTTTTGTCTTTAAAAAATTTTAGATCATTTTTTGTGATAACTGTACTCAAACAACTGGTAAACTATAAAAAAAATAAATGCGCCCCTTCTGGGTGCATTTATTTTTTTGTCATAATAACGCTTGTTTTCAAATATCTATTATTTAAGAAGGAGGAAGTATGTATGGAAAATTCTTTTACACAGATTCTTATGTATTTTCCCAGTGACATAAGGCCATATGTGGAACAAATGCTTACTAAACATCCCGAGACACTTGAGGAAATAAGGATTAGGATAAACCGCCCACTATCTTTTCTAATTGCAGGTAAGGAAATACATAATTTAGGAACAACAGTAATTGATAAAGAAACCCTAGAGAAGATATTTCATATTATCACAAATTATTCATATTACTCCGTGGAGCAAGAACTGCAAAATGGTTACATAACTATACCAGGGGGACACCGTATAGGCATATGCGGTAAAGCTGTTGTTGAGCAAGGAAAAATTAAAACATTAGTGGATATAAACAGCTTAAATTTTAGGCTTGCAAGGCAAAAAAAAGGTGTTGCAGATAAGGTTTTGCCGTATCTATTTAATAACAGGGAATTTTTAAGCACTATAATTCTTTCACCACCAAACTGCGGGAAAACTACTTTGCTTAGGGATATAATTAGGAATTTAGCTGGGACCGCAAAATACCATTACAAAGTTGCAGTAATAGATGAAAGATCAGAGCTTGGGGGCTGTTACAAAGGTATCCCTCAGCTAGACCTAGGCTTGAGAAGTGACATCGTTGATGGGTGCCCTAAAAGAGATGGCATGATAATGATGATAAGGGCAATGTCTCCGCACATAGTTGCCACAGATGAGTTAGGTAAAAAAGAAGATGTGGAAGCACTGGAGTATGCCATTACAGCAGGGGTTAAGGTGCTAACAACGGTACACGGTCATGACCTACATGACCTGAAGAAAAAACCTTACTTTGATCATATTCTCCATCTAAAGCTTTTTAAAAGGTTGGTGATAATGTCCAACAAAAAAGGAATGGGAACCATAGAAGATATTTATAGTCTAGAAACGGGTAAAAGTGTATTAGGAGGGGTGTTAAATGTTTAAACTTGTGGGTGCTGTATGTATTGTTTTTGCTACAAGTAGCTATGGTTTTCAAAAGGCTAAGAATTTTAGAAATAGAACTGAAGAGCTGAGGCTTTTCCAAGATGGGCTTTCCATGCTGCAAACAGAGGTTACATATGGTCTGACTCCCTTACCTGAAGCTTTGAGGAAAATCGGCAAGATAGTTAAGGCACCTGTAGGCGATTTTTTTCAAGAAGTTTTTTCTAAACTCATGAGGGGAGATGGAAACCTCTTTACAAGCTATTGGGATGAAACTCTAGACAGTTTTCCTACGGCCCTTAATCAAGAAGATAAAGAGATAATTAGAAATCTTGGATACAGTCTTGGGAGAAGTAGTGTATCTGAGCAAAAGAAGCATATTGATATTACTCTAAAGCAACTATATACGGCTGAAAGGGAAAGTAAAGAGCAGTGCGCTAAAAACGAAAAAATGTGGAAGTATCTTGGCTTTTTTTCAGGATTGGCCTTAGTTTTAGTACTGTTATAAAGGTGAAAGGGGAAAATTAGATGCCAAACATTAACTTGATTTTTCAGATTGCGGGCTTAGGAGTTCTAATTGCGATTTTTAGTATAGTTTTGGAACAAGCACAGAAAAAAGAACATGGGCAGATGCTTACATTAGTGGGGGTTATAGTTGTTTTATTGATAGTAATTCAGCTCATCGCTGAGCTCTTCACTACCATTAGAACTATATTTAATATGTAGGGGTGGTACAAGTGGATATTATACAAATTGTGGCTTTTGGCTTAATTTCTACAGTTATTATTATTCTTATCAAGCAACAAAAACCGGAAATAGCCATGCAGATAACTTTAGCTGCAGGGGCCATGATTTTTCTGGCCTTGGCAGGTTCCATTTACACAGTAATGAAAACCTTCGAGGAACTGGCATATAAGGCAGATTTAAATATGATTTTTTTGGGAACCATGCTCAGAATCATAGGAATTGCTTATGTTACAGAGTTTGGGGCACAGGTATGTAGAGATGCGGGAGAAGGAACCATAGCAAACAAGGTTGAATTTGCAGGTAAAATAATGATGATTTTGCTGGCTGTACCAATTATAAGTACAATACTTAACACTTTGATTTACATATTGCCCTAAAAGCCATAGGAGGAAAAAACATGAAAAGAGTCATCATCATAACCTTAGGAATAATACTGCTATTTAGCTTAAACGTAATGGCTGAGGAAGTTGAAAGTGAATACATAGATTTAACAGAGATTGAGGGATATTGGTACCAGTTAGAGGAAGAATTTGGGCAATATGTGCCTACACTAAATATTAGAGAAATGCTCAGGGGCGAACAGTCTATTCCATTAAGCATAGGTGAGCTTTTTAAAAATGTAACATCCTTTTTGTTTCGTGAGGTTGTTGCTAATTTTCGCTTAATGGGGCAGCTAATTATTTTGGCTGTGCTAGCAGCCCTTTTGGAAAACCTAAAAAGTGCATTTGCTCAAGATACTGTGGCAAAGCTAGCACAAGGTGTAGTATTCTTAGTGCTTTTTACCATAGCTATCAACAGCTTTAGACTAGCCTTAGATCTAGGCAGAGGAGTTATAGATAACATGATAGATACCATGCAGGCTTTGATACCTTTGCTTCTTACCCTAATGGCAGGTATGGGATCTGTGACCAGTGTAGCCTTATTTAAGCCCCTAGTGTTTTTGATAGTAAATTTAGGTTCAATTGTAATTAAAAACGTTGTTTTTCCAATGATTTTTTTAGCGACTATTTTATATATGGTGGATAACATCAGTAACTATAAACTTAACAAGTTAGCGGGATTCTTAAAGGACGCCAGTATGTATATTTTGGGATTCACTTTAATCTGTTTCGTTGGTGTTACTGCCATTCAGGGAGTTGGCGCTGCGGTTGTAGATGGTGTAGGGATAAAAACTGGTAAATTTGCAGCCAAGGTATTCATACCAGTGGTGGGGGGATTGTTTGCCGATGCTTTTGAAACTGTGGTAGGCGCCTCTTTGGTTCTTAAATCGGCGGTGTCAGTTTATGGACTAGTATTGGTTCTAATGATATCTATTTTTCCACTAATTAAAATAATTGCCATGACTTTAATATATAGGCTAACAGCAGCAATACTTCAGCCCCTTGGGGATACACCTATAGTTAAAACTTTGGAGACCATGGGCAATTGTCTGACTTTTATGTTTATAGCAGTTTTAGCCTCATCGGTTATGTATTTTATGACCTTGGCTATTATCATGGGGGCGGGCAACATAACACAGATGATTAGGTAGGTGAAAAAATGGATGTTTTAAACAGTGTAGTTAGAAATTTAGTAATTTTAGTTATTGTAATGACTTTTTTAGAAATGTTGTTGCCTGAAAACAAGCTTAGAAATTACGCTAAGCTCATATTTGGCCTTATGATAATTGCAACAATTTTAAACCCTATAATAGTTCTATTAAGTGATTTAGGTAGAATTGAGTTTACAGAATTTGTTTTTTCAGGGGAAATAGAGATGGAAAATGAACAAGATATTCAAGAGGCCTATAATGAAAAGACACTGAATCAATACATAAAAAATATAGAGGATACAGCACTTGGAATAATAAAACCACATACTGAAGGGTATGAAGTACAGGTTGAAGCACATATAGATAATAATTTTGATAGTGCTGATTTTGGGAAGCTTATGTATGTAAATATTTTTATGACCAAAATACATGAAGGAGTCAAACCAATAAAACCAGTGGTAATTGGTAAGGACAATACAGTAGAGTTTGTTGAATACCAAGACGATGAAGAAATTAAAAAAGCTATAAGTGACCATTTCCAGATTTCTAGATCCATAGTAAATGTAAAAGTTGAGAGGGAGGAGGGATAAAGTGGATAATAATTTCTTTGGAAAGTTGACTAAGCAGCTAAAGGGAAACAAGAAAAACAAAACACTTCTAATACTCATAGTTATTGGGATATCATTACTTATAATTAATAAAATGATTTCACCTGGAGGTAGTGGGAAAAGCCCTGCTACTACTTCGCCTAAAGTAGAGACCCTAGAAAGCTTTGAAAATGATATACAAAGGGAATTAGAAACTATGCTCAATAGAATGAAGGGCGTAGGTAAAGTACATGTAATGGTTACCCTTGATAGTGGACCAGAAACTATCTACAGTGAAAATGTTACAGAAAGTCAAAAAGATATGAATGAACAAGATAATCAAGGTGGTGTAAGAACCACTGTAGAATACAACCGTACAGGGCAATTAGTAATAGTGAGAAAAGGCGGAGGAGAAGAGCCTGTTATTATTAAAGAAGTTATGCCAAAGGTAAGGGGGGTACTTGTGGTAGCAGAGAAAGCTTCAAACCCAAAGGTGCGGCAAGAAATACAAAAAGCAATTCAAGGGATTTTAGACGTTCCAGCATATAAAATTTCTGTGGTTGAGGGAGAATAAGAGAGGAGGATTACAAGTGACAGATAAAAAGTTTACAATACGGGCAATGAAATTAACTGACTTGAAAACTTGGGGTATAGTATTGGCAATAGTGTTAATATTAGCAATTGGCATAGGCAGCTTTATAGGGTTTGGCTCGTTCTTTAGTAGCGAAAAAAATGATAGCAAAGGAGAAGATCAAGACGTCTTTTTACAAGACCCAGAGGACGAAGACAACTGGAAGCTTGAAAGATCAGAAGAATTCTTTGTTGAGTACCGTTTAGAAAGGGAACGGGTAAGAAGCAAGGAACTTGATTTACTGCAACAAATGATAAACAACCCAAATACCAGTAGTGATTCAAAGCGGGAAGCAGAACTTAAGGTAATGCAGTTAAAAGAACTTATGGAATTAGAACTAAATGTTGAAAGCTCTTTAGTGGCCCTTGGTTATAATCACGCCATACTTTTCTTTCAAAATGGAAATGCAAATGTTGTGGTAAATGCCGAAGCATTAACTAGGGAAGAAAAGGCTCATATAGCAGAGATTGTTAGTAAAGCAACGGGTGTAGAGAGATATCAGGTAACAATAACTGAAAAAGGTAATTAAAATAAATTTGTTTTGTAATTCTATGTTTTTTTGGTATAATATACTATAAATGAACTTATGATTACCTTATACATAATATGGAGGTGTAGAAATGGAACACAATTTTACTGTACAACAGGGAAATGGAACAGTTAGGATCGCTGATGAAGTTGTTTCTATAATTGCAGGTATAGCTGCTACTGACATCAAAGGAGTAGCAGGAATGAGTGGTGGAATAGCAGGCGGTTTTGCTGAGATGCTAGGTAAAAAGAACCTTTCTAAGGGTGTTAAAGTTAATGTTGGTGACACTGAAGCTACCATTGACTTATATATTATTGTAGAATATGGATTTAAAATACCTGAGGTTAGTGAACAAATTCAAATAGCTGTTAAACAAAACGTTGAAACAATGACTGGATTAAATGTATTAGAAATCAATGTTCATGTACAAGGTGTTAGAATTCAGGGTCTAAACACCGACAAAGAAAAAGAAGAAATGAAACTTAAATAATAAATCAAACTATCCCCTGTTTATTCAGGGGATTTTAAAAAGGGGTGAGTTTGGACATGCTATTTAAACAGATACTAGGTATTTTACTCTCTTTGTTTGTTCTTTTGGCTGCGGGCTTAATGTTCGTTATTTCACTAGATGTAGGTGTTTTACCACAAAGGGGCTTGGATTTTTTAACTAATATACAAGGGGTGAGGGAGCTTGCTTTCATCTTCTTCGGTATTATTGTTCTGGCAATAATGTATTTAGTGCTAAATTTTAAAGGAAAGGGGCAACCCACATCCATACTAATTCCCTCAGAGCTAGGAGAAGTTAGGATATCCTTAGAGACAATTGATAGCCTTGTGCACCAGGGAACTAAAGGGGTTAAAGGTATCAAAGATTTAAAAACTAGAATTGTTGTCAGAGAAGGTGGATTATTTATCTATGTAAAGGCTGTATTGTACGGAGACAGGAATATCCCTGAGCTCAGTCAAACAATGCAAGGGGTTATTGGAGACCACGTTTTTAAAATTTCTGGGGTAAACGTCACCGAAGTAAAAGTATTAATAGAAAATGTAGCCACTGATATCAAGGCTAGGGTTAGCTAAAGGAGTGGCAGCTATGTGGCAAGATATTAAAAAAATGGTTTTACATAATAAAGGAAAAGTAGCTGGATCACTAGTGGGGCTATTGTTTAGTCTATTTTACATTTACTTTGGTTTCATTAAGGCTACTTTCATAGTTCTATGTATCACGATTGGCTTTTTCGTGGGAAAACGCCTAGATGATGGAAATGATTTCATCCAAAGCATTAAAAAATTATTAGGCCCTCGGGATTTTTAAGCCAAGCCTTTTTGGCTTTTTTTGTTTCGGGCTCTGCCTTTGGATTCCACTGCCCCTTTTAAGGATTTTCGGATCCATATATAGGAGTGTTAGCGACTTTTTGCAAAAAACCTTTACATATAAGGAGGCAATATACATGTCTAGAAAACTTGCTAGGGAGTTGGCTTTTCAAGGATTATATCAATTAGATATAACCAAGGAGCCAGCTAAACAAGTTATAAAAAACATATTAGAAGAGAACGAATTAAAGGATATTGATTACTTTACAACAATTATTACAGGTGTAGAGGATAAAAAAAGTAGCATCGACGAAGCCATACAAAAATATACGAAAAAATGGAAGGTTGAACGCCTTTCAAAGGTTGACAAAGCAATTCTACGTTTGGCCACATACGAAATGCAATATAAAGAAGATGTGCCAAATATTGTTGCAATAAACGAAGCTGTTGAGCTTGCAAAAAACTTTAGCAATGCTGAATCACCTAAGTTTATAAATGGTGTACTAGATGAAATTCGTAAGGAAATGGAAGAAGGTAAGTAAAAAATGCAGTACTTTTTAGGGATAGATACAAGTAATTACACCACATCAATGGGTGTGGTGGATGAAAAAAATAAAATCATAATAGACTTTAGGGAAATACTTAAGGTTAAAAAAGGGGAAAAGGGCTTACGTCAATCGGAAGCCTTTTTTCAGCATTGTAACAACTTCCCCATAATGTATTCTAGGCTATGTAAATCCATAGATGTGACTAAGATTACAGCAGTGGCAGTATCAACACAGCCTAGGTTTAAGGAAGGCTCTTATATGCCGGTATTTAAGGCTGGAGAGAAATTTGCCAAAGTAGTGTCTGATACATTGAGAATTCCTTTGGTGGAATGTTCACACCAAGAAGGACATATATATGCAGGGATGGCTACTTTAGATATAGAGCCTCCTTTTTTAGCTTTACATCTCTCTGGAGGTACCACTGATTTAATGTATGTTAAACCATCTGGTAACTATCGCCTTGATATTGAGATGCTGGGTACTTCAACTGATTTACATTGTGGTCAATTTGTGGACAGATTGGGTGTAGCCATGGGTATGGATTTTCCAGCAGGTAAAAACCTAGATTTACTTTCTCAAGGAATTAAAGATACTGGTCTTGTAATTCCATCCTCGGTTAGAGATGGGAATGCTAGTTTCTCAGGTCCTCTCACTAAAGCATTGGGTTTTCTAAAAGAAGGAAAGCATGATAAAGAGGTAGCCCTTGCGGTATTTAAATGTATAGGTAAGACTGTGGAAAAAATGCTCAAATATGCCATGGATGAGACAGGTGAAAGTAAAGTTTTAATAGTTGGAGGCGTTGCAGCTAATAGCTACATACGAAGTTATATTCATAGGAAAATTAGAGGGCAAGTTTTCTTTGCCGATGTGACGCTTTCCCCTGATAACGCCATCGGAGTGGCTAGTATGGGAAAAAAAGAACTTGTGTAAATAGTTAAAATAAAGCAACAAATTGCAGGGATTTAGTTCGGTCTTATAGAAATAAATACTTCAGGATTAAATTTTGGTTAAAATGTAAAATAATAAGGATTAGGGAGGGAGTATTTGGATGAATAAGATTCTGCAAAAACAGGTTTTAGCACCTACTCTAAAGCAGATCATAGTGGAAGCACCACTTATTGCTAAGAAGGCTAAGGCTGGACAATTTGTTATTTTGAGGATTCATGAAAAAGGAGAAAGAATTCCTCTGACCATTGCAGACTATGACAGAGATAATGGAACAATCACTATGATTTTTCAGGAAGTTGGATCTTCTACTAAAAGGTTGGGCCTTTTGGAAATTGGTGACGAGATCCTAGACTTAGTTGGACCTTTGGGTCAACCGACTGAACATCCTGCCGGTGCAAAACGTATTGTTTGCGTAGGTGGAGGTGTAGGAGTTGCTCCTGTGTACCCAGAAGCGAAAGAGTTACATGAATCTGGTGTAGAAATTATTTCAATTGTTGGTGCTAGAAACGAAGAATTATTATTTTATTTAGATAACATGAAAGCAGTAAGTAAGGAACTACACGTGACCACTGACGATGGTAGTAAGGGTAGAAAAGGCTTTGTTACAGATGTCTTAAAGGAATTGATTGAGTCAGATAAGGGAATAGATGCTGTTATTGCCATAGGCCCTATGCCTATGATGAAGGCAGTTAGTGACTTGACAAAGAATTATGGACTTAAAACTATAGTTAGTTTGAATTCACTTATGGTAGATGGAACGGGAATGTGTGGTGGTTGCAGGGTGACCATTGGAAACGAAACTAAATTCGCTTGTATTGATGGGCCTGCTTTCGATGCCCACGAAGTTGACTTTATAGAACAAATGAGACGTTTGAGAATGTACCAGATAGAGGAGAAGGTAGAAGATTGCAGATGTGGGGAGGGGATGGAATAATGGCTGGAACTAAGAAGAACCCCATGCCCTGTCAACCTGGTGAAGAGAGGGTAAAAAACTTTTTAGAAGTTGCCCTAGGATACGACGAAGATGTTGCTATAAATGAAGCTAAAAGATGTATCCAGTGTAAAAATCCTAAATGTGTTTCAGGATGCCCTGTAGGAATTGAAATACCAAAATTTATAGAAAAGATAGCTGAAGGTGATTTCCAGGGAGCCATTGATACACTTAAAGAAAAAAATTCACTGCCAGCAATTTGTGGTAGGGTTTGTCCTCAGGAAGAACAGTGTGAAAAAGTTTGTATTGTTGGTATAAAAAATGAACCAGTGGGTATTGGACGCTTAGAAAGATTTGCTGCTGACTGGGAGAGGAAAAATCGCAAAGAACAATCCAAAATATCAAACACAGAAGGTAAGAAAGTTGCCATAGTTGGATCCGGGCCTGCTGGATTAACATGTGCAGGAGAATTAGCTAAGATGGGCTATCAAGTTACTATATTTGAAGCGTTCCACCAGGCAGGTGGCGTACTTATGTATGGAATACCAGAATTCAGGTTGCCTAAAGAGATTGTACAAGAAGAGATTAACGCTCTTTTGAATCTTGGTGTAGAGCTTAAAACCAATGTAGTAATTGGTCAAACTATAACAATAAAAGAGCTTATGGAAGAAGAAGGCTATGAAGCTGTTTTTGTTGGTTCTGGAGCGGGTTTACCATATTTTTTAAACATACCTGGTGAAAACCTAAATGGTGTATATTCTGCAAATGAGTTTTTAACAAGGGTTAACCTAATGCGGGCATACCTGCACCCACAGTGGGATACACCTGTTAAAGTTGGTAAAAAGGTAGCTGTAGTAGGAGCAGGTAACGTTGCCATGGATGCTGCTAGAACAGCAAAGAGGTTAGGAGCTGAGGATGTTTATATAGTTTATAGGAGATCAGAAGATGAAATGCCTGCAAGAATAGAGGAGATTCATCATGCTAAAGAAGAAGGTATTGATTTCAGGCTACTGACAAACCCTATGGAAGTTTTAGGAAACTCTGAAGGCTGGGTAACTGGGTTGAAGTGTTTAAAAATGGAATTAGGAGAACCTGATTCCTCTGGTAGAAGAAGACCAGTGCCAATTGAAAATTCTGAGTTTGAATTAGATGTGGATGTTGTAATAATAGCCATAGGCCAGGGACCTAACCCACTAATTCCAAGATCTACCCCAGAGCTTCAAACGTCTAAATGGGGTAATATTACTGCAGACGAGTCAACAGGAAACACTTCCATGGAAGGTGTATTCGCCGGTGGTGATGTTGTAACTGGGGCAGCCACCGTTATCAAAGCCATGGGTGCAGGGAAAAATGCAGCTGTTGCCATGGATCAATATATTAAAAATAAATAATTTTGGAGGGGAAAAAATGGCTGGTACTTTAATTGATGGTAAACTGATAGCCAAGAAAGTTAGGGGAGATATCCAAAAAAGAGTAGATAAACTAAAGGAAAAAGGGGTTACTCCAGGTCTTGCAGTTGTACTTGTTGGACATGACCCTGCTTCTCAAGCTTATGTGGGTATGAAAGAAAAAACCTGCATAAAATTAGGAATTCACTCAGAAGTTTACAGGTTAGCAGAGGAAACCACACAAGAGGAACTTCTGGGGTTAATTACTAAGCTTAACAACGACCCTAAAATTAACGGAATCCTTGTTCAATTACCACTACCTAAACATATAGATGAAGGTAAAGTCTTAGACACTATAGACCCCGAAAAAGATGTTGATGGATTTCATAGTATAAATGTTGGGAATCTAGTAATAGGGAAAGATGCATTTGTGCCTTGTACACCCTATGGAGTTATAGTTATGCTTGAAGAATCTGGAGTTGAACTAACGGGCAAGCATGTGGTTGTTGTGGGTAGAAGCAACATAGTAGGTAAACCTGTTGCAACACTAGCTCTTCAACGCCATGCAACTGTAACAATAGCCCATTCAAGAACTAAAAATCTCCCAGAAATAACTAGGCAGGCAGATATTTTAATCGTGGCTGTGGGGAGAGCTAATATGATTACAAAGGAAATGGTAAGGGAAGGAACAGTTGTTATTGATGTGGGAATTAACAGGGTAGAAACTGGACTAGTTGGAGATGTGGATTTTGAAGGAGTAAAAGAAGTAGCTGCTCAAATAACACCAGTTCCTGGCGGTGTAGGTCCTATGACAATTACAATGTTGATGCACAATACAGTACTATCAGCAGAAAGAAGGTAAGTAAATGTTTAAAAGCCCCATAACAGTTAGTGATCTTACAAACACAATAAAAGACACCATAGAATATAATCCTGAACTCACAGATGTGGTTGTAAAAGGAGAAATCTCCAACTTTAAAAGTCATGGGTCTGGGCATTTTTACTTTACACTTAAAGATAAAGATAGTGTTATTAAGTCAGTGATGTTTAAAAATGCCAATAGGAAGCTGAACTTTACCCCAAGGGATGGTCAGCAGGTCATAATAACTGGTTATGTGGGTGTATATCCTCAAGGGGGGAGCTACCAGCTTTACGTCTCCTCCCTCCACCCTTTGGGTGAAGGCGACTTAACACAAGCTTTTAATGAACTAAAAGATAAACTAAGCAACGAAGGATTGTTCGATCCAATACATAAAAAAGAAATTCCTAAGTTTCCTAGGAAAGTAGCTGTTATTACTGGAGATAGATCTGCTGCACTGAAGGATATTCTTATAACATTAGAAAATAGAAACCCTTCTGTTGAAGTGGTAGTTTGTTGTTCCTTGGTACAGGGGGTTTTTGCAAAGCGTGATATAGTGGAGAAAATACAGATTCTACAAAAAAGAAAAGATATAGATAGTATTATCCTTGCAAGGGGTGGAGGTTCTTTAGAAGATCTTTGGCCATTTAATGAAGAAGATGTGGCTAGGGCAATATTTAATTGCCCCATACCTATTATTACGGGAATAGGACATGAGACTGATTTTACTATTGCCGACTTTGTCGCAGATGCAAGGGCTGCAACTCCTACCGCAGCTGCACAAGAAGTGGTACAGGATTTAAAAGAGCTGGAAAATAACCTTGAAATTTACAGAGTTACCTTAAAAAATGCACTGTTAAATAATCTTAGACAAAAACAAGAAAGGCTAGAGCTCCTTAGCTCACGGCCCATATTGAAACGGCCACTTTCAATGCTGAATACGTTCTACCAAAACACAGACATTATTTACAGGGAGCTCGTTAAAGAATATAGGAATCATTTATTTAATAATAAAGAGCAAATAACTGCCCTTGAAAACCAACTTTTAGGCCTTTCACCCAATGAAGTGTTAAAAAGGGGATATGCTTTAGCCAAGATTCAAAACCAAATACTAAAAAGAACAAAACAAGCAAATGTGGGTGACTCTGTAGAGTTGATACTATATGATGGCAAATTAATATGCGAAATTACTGAAAAAGTAGGTGTGAAATAGTGGAAAAAAGATTTGAAGAAGCCTATAACCAGTTACAAGATATTGTTCGGAAATTAGAAGAAGGAAATTTAGACCTAGAAGACGCATTATCACAATTTGAAGAAGGTATGAGCCTGTTGAGTATTTGTAAAGAAAAAATTAAGACAGCAGAACAAAAGATTGAGGAATTAACTGAAAAAAACTGTTAAGGAGAAAAAAACGTGCTAAAAGAAGAACTAGTGTTAAAAGATAAGCTACAAGAGTATAAAAATATAGTAGACGAGAATTTATTGAAATTTATTCCAGATGAAGCTCCAAAGACATTAGTCAAGTCCATGGAATATAGTTTATCTGCAGGTGGAAAAAGAATAAGACCCATTTTACTACTTATGGTATGTGATGAATATAGTATTCCTAGGGATATAAGTTTACCTATAGCTGTTAGTATAGAATATATACATACATACTCATTAATCCATGATGACTTGCCAGCAATGGATGATGATGATTATAGACGAGGAAAACTAACAAATCATAAGGTTTTTGGTGAGGCTATGGCTATTTTAGCAGGGGATGGACTACTAACTCATGCTTTTAGCATAGTTGCTAGTATTGACAGCCTAGACCCTAATAAAAAGAATAAAATTATCAAGTTGTTGTCTGACTTTTCAGGACCTAGTGGAATGATTAAAGGACAGGTTTTAGATATGGAAAATGAGGGTAAAATAGTTACCGAGGATAAGCTTATAGAGATTCACAATAATAAAACAGGAAAGTTACTCTTAGCACCACTTCTAATAGCCTCTGTTCTTTGCGATTTTACACAAAAACAATTAAATGGGATCAAAGGATATGGAAAATGCCTAGGTTTGACATTTCAAATAACTGATGATATATTAGATTTTTGTGGTAAATTTGAAGAAACTGGGAAACCAATAGGTAGTGATGAACAGAACAATAAAGCTACCTATGTAACCATATACGGTCTTAATAAAGCTAGAGAGTTGGCACTGAAATATGCTTCACAAGGAAGTAAATATTTAGAGGAAAGTCAGCTTGTCATACCCTATTTGAACAAGATTATTAACTACCTCGTAGATAGAAAAGGCTAAAGTTAGGGGTGCTCTAATTGAATATATTTGATAATAGATATTTTGTTATACCTGTAATTGCCTGGGCAATAGCTCAAACACTTAAAGTTATCATAGAATTACTTATAAATAGAGAATTTAATGCTCATCGTTTCGTTGGGTCTGGTGGTATGCCAAGTTCCCATTCGGCGTTGGTTATGGGGCTAACTACTACCTTGGCAATAGATTTGGGTTGGAATGACCCTATTACAGCTGTGGCATTTATTTTTGCCCTGGTGGTCATGTATGATGCAGCTGGTGTTAGAAGGGCTGCTGGTAAACAAGCAAAAATTTTAAATCTTATAATATCTGAACTACAACAAGGCAACAAGTTAGTAGATGAGAAAGAGAAATTGAAAGAATTACTGGGACATACGCCTGTAGAAGTAATTGCCGGTGCCTTATTGGGTTTTTTGGTACCATATTTGTTTTAAATTGGGATTGAAAATATATTATTAAAATGTTATTATGATTATTACTACATCAAAAAACGGTGGTGCAGTATTCTAGTCAAAACACTATATTCGAAGACGGGCCTAAAAATCCGTTAAGGGCACATCGATGAAGTTCCTGGTGCTGGCTTACGACGCCCAGTCGGGGGCTGGTGCTGGGAGTTAAGGGGGATGGGGCGATCTACAATGGCATGTAGGCGTTGACCCCACCCCCGTGGAGACCTAAGTGTGTAGCTTATCACAATGGATGGGGTGCTAAGTTATGGCTTGGGATTAAACCTGTATGCGGTTCTACCCGAAATCAAGGGCTGTGTACAGTGTAGCCTGCCTTGAGTGGTAATGGTGGATGTGTATGAATGAACTTTTTTTCGAATAGGCCTAATTTGAAAAAAGGTTTGCTGAAACCATTATTGCAAAAGAGGCTAGAATATTAGTAAGTTTTGTTGAGGAAAGCTCCTAGACTGTTCCTTCGTGAGGTACAAAGGGGATTAAAGTGCGGACTCAGTGGCAATCTAGCCCTGTATAATGGAAACATTACAGAGAGAATTTTAAAGGGAAACCGCCCAATTGGCGACAATGGGTAATTCTCTGGGAAAACCTGCTAGACCTTAAGCCGCAACATTTACCTTTTGTGCCACCACCGCTTTATTACATATGATGAGTTCGAGGTGTAGCAAAAGTGAAAAGTAAGAATTTGTGGATCGTTAAAATAACCATATGGACGTTTTTTTTAGCAGTTATATTTACCCTCTTATCCCAAAACCTATTGGGGAAAGTGGGTTTATTTACTGCCTTTTTTATTTTGTTTTTTATAGTCCTAATGGGAATAATATCCGATATGATTGGTGTGGCTACAACTGTAGCGTCCATCCAACCTTTAAATGCAAAGGCAGCAAAAAAAATCCCTGGAGCAAAACAAGCACTATTCTTTGTTAGAAATTCTGAAAGGGTTGCTAGCTTTTGTAATGATGTTATAGGTGATATAAGTGGTATAGTTAGCGGTAGTGCAGCAACTGTGATTATAATAGGTATTTTTCAGCAAGGCCAATATATAGCTGCCATAATATTGACATCAATCGTTGCAGCTATTACAGTAGGGGGGAAGGCTATTGGCAAAACAGTGGCCATAAACAATTCCACTGAAATAATGGTTTTTGTAGGAAGAATCCTTTTCTATATTGAGAAAATCTTTAAAGTAAATCTTACACATAACAAGGTGAAAAAGAAAAAAGGGATGTGAAAAAATGGATGATTCAATCCTTAAGAATATAAAAAGCCCAGACGATGTTAAAATCTTAAATGAAGAAGAGATACATAAGCTAAGCCTTGAGATTAGAGATTTCTTAGTTGAAAACATATCAAAAACAGGGGGACATCTTGCACCAAATTTAGGTGTTGTTGAGTTAACACTTGCTTTACATAGGGTGTTTCAAAGTCCCAAGGATAAAATTATATTTGATGTAGGTCATCAAAGTTATGTACATAAACTACTTACAGGAAGATGGGATAGATTTCATACCCTAAGGCAATTTGAAGGGCTTAGTGGTTTTCCAAAGTTTTCTGAGAGCGACCATGACCATTTTGAAACTGGACATAGCAGCACATCAATATCTGCAGCACTAGGTATGGCCTTGGCCAGGGATGTAAAAAAAGAAGAAGGCGAGGTTGTGGCAGTAATAGGGGATGGAGCCTTGACTGGTGGTATGTCCTTTGAGGCCTTAAACTATGCTGGGCATAACAAAGACTGTAAACTAATTGTTGTTCTAAATGATAACGAAATGTCAATTTCCGCTAATGTCGGGGGGTTAAGTTCCTATTTAAACAGATTGAGGACAGACTCTAAATACACTAAAATAAAAGGGGATATTCAATATTTATTAAAAAAGGTCCCTGCAATTGGAGGTAAGTTATATAAATCCCTTGAAAGGGTAAAGGGTAGCCTAAAATACTTACTTGTGGCAGGAATTCTATTTGAAGAACTTGGTTTCAAATATTTAGGTCCCATAGATGGGCATAATATACATAATATCGAAGAAATACTCCAAAAGGCAAAAAAAGTAAAAGGACCAGTGTTAGTCCACGTAATTACTAAAAAGGGTAAGGGTTACTTGCCGGCAGAAGAAAACCCTGATGTATTTCATGGAGTTGGTGTATTCGACAAAGACACTGGACAAGTTAAAGAATCTAGTGGGACTAGCTACACGAGTGTCTTTACTAAAAGCATCCTTGTTGCAGCAGAAAAAGATGAAAGAATAATCACTATTACCGCTGCAATGAAAAATGGAACAGGTCTTAAGGAGTTTGCAACTAAATATCCTCATCGCTTCTTTGATGTTGGAATAGCTGAACAAAATGCTGTTACAATGGCAGCAGGTTTAGCAAAAGCAGGGCTTAAACCTGTGTTTGCAGTATATTCTACATTTTTACAGCGTGGATATGACCAAGTACTGCACGATGTTTGCCTTCCAGAGCTACCAGTAATTTTAGCAATCGATAGGGCTGGCATAGTAGGTGCCGATGGTGAAACTCATCAAGGGATTTATGACATTGCTTTTCTGAACCATATTCCAAACATGACCATTATTTCACCAAGAAATGGACAACAACTCCATCAAGCTGTCATCACTGCATTTAAGTTAAATTCTCCAGTAGCAATTAGATATCCTAGGGATGTAATACCAGAAGCTCTAGTTGATTATACAAGGGAAACAATAATTACTAATAAAGTAGAAAAGCTAACAGATGGTAAAGACATTCTAATAGTTACTACTGGCGCTATAACAGATGTTGTGTTAAAAGCCACTGAAACTTTGAAACAAAGGGGAGTTAGAGGCACAGTTCTACACTTCCCCTTCATAAAACCCTTTGATAAAAAAGGTCTATTAGAGAACACTAATAAACAAGACTTTACAAACACTTTGATTATTGAAGATCATGTAGAAATCGGAGGATTGACCTCTATTGTTTCAAGAATATATACTGAAGCAGGTATAGGCAGCAAAATTACATCCTTAAGTTTGCCTGATAAATTTATAGAACATGGCTCAAGAAATGAAATACTGCATAAATATGGAATGTCAGAGCAAGGTATTTCGGACAAGGTCCTTGAAATATTGGGATTGACAGGAGATAAAAAATATGGAAAAGAAAATAAGATTAGACCAGTTGTTGGTTGAACGAGGGTTGATTGAGTCTAGGGAAAAAGCCAAAAGGACTGTTATGGCAGGCCTTGTTTATAGCAAACAACAAAAACTTGATAAACCAGGAACTTTAGTAGATCGGGGCTCAGAATTAGAGGTAAGGGGTAAGGAAAATCCTTTTGTTAGTAGGGGGGGACTTAAACTTCAAAAAGCCATAGATTGTTTCACATTAGATTTAAGTGATAAAATTATTGTAGATGTGGGCGCGTCCACTGGGGGATTTACCGATTGTTCTTTACAACATGGCGCAAAACTTGTTTATTCTGTGGATGTAGGCTATGGTCAGTTAGCATGGAGCCTTAGGACTAACCCCAAAGTTATCAACATGGAAAGAACTAATTTTAGGCATGTTGAACCAGATAACTTCGATCCAAAGCCCCAAATAGCAGTTATTGACGCAAGTTTTATTTCCCTAAAGCTCCTTTTACCTAAGGTGAAAGAAATTTTAGTTCCTGAAGGATTTGTTATGGCACTAATAAAGCCTCAGTTTGAAGCAGGAAGGGAGAAGGTTGGAAAAAAAGGTGTGGTAAGGGACTTTAAGGTTCATGAAGAGGTGATACAGAGCATAGTATCCTTTTGTACCCAAAACTACATTACGCCCCAGGATCTAAGTTACTCTCCCATAACTGGGCCCGAAGGGAACATTGAATACTTACTCCTTGCACAGATGTGTCAAAATGAAAACAAAGTAGACCATTCAAAAATCACAGAAGTGGTAAACCAAGCCAAAAACAACTTTTAAAGTAGTCCATAAGGACTACTTTTTTTGGAGCAGTGGTGAAAAGATAGCTGAGCCTCATACCAGCAACTAATATACAGGTTTATTTCGGAATTAAAAAAGGTTTTTACCAAAAAAAAGGATTATACTTCCAATATGCCGAATAAGGTTGTAAAATGGGGGTGGTGCTAGTGTTAAGGACAATTGATAAAGTTTTGTTGCTAATTCTAGCTTTGGGGACATTATACTATTATATAACAACAAAGATCAGTCAATATAAGGTTAAAAAGTTTATAAAATCAGGCAAAACTGCTGACAAAAGGATAGTAAGTGGTTTAGAGAAGCAGGGGTATTCCATTGTAAATATCAGTCCTGCTAAAAGAATCCAGTACTTTAAAGAAGGGATGACACAAGAGGAGTACACTGAACCAAAGTTAGTTGTTAAACATAATGGAAAAAAATATGTAGTAGAAAGATATTCAGGGTCACAAACAGTTTCATTACGAGATTATCAAACCAAATTAAAAATAATTACCAATATGGTATGTTATAATATTAAAGGAGTACTTTTTATTGATAATAAAGGCGATAATATAAGGGAATGTTCAATTAAAATATCCCATGAATACATATTTGTAAAACTGGTAAACAAAATCATAATTCTATCAGTCTTTGTCCTTATAGGTTTTTATATGAGTCGGTTTATGTAAAGGGAGGCGCTTAAATGATAAAAAACATAGCCATATTTCTTAATTTTTCTAAGGAGCAGGGTGTAGACATAGCTACAAAAATTATTCAAACTTTGGAAGGGAAAGGATTTAACCTATATAGCTCTGCAGACTGTTACTTAGAAGGTACAATTTCCTTTAAGCACAAAGAGCTGCCCCCAGGTATAGATCTGTTACTGGTGCTAGGTGGGGATGGAACCTTTTTAAAAATTGCTAGAGAACACGCCATAAATCAAGTTCCAATCTTAGGTGTGAATCTAGGGACCTTGGGATTTTTGACAGAAGTAGAAATCAAAGACATAGAAGATGCCATTGATAAAATACATAAAGGCTTGTATACAATAGAAGAGAGACAGCTCATTTCAGGGGAATTGTTAAGGGAAGGAAAAGTGATTGAAAAAGTTGTAGCATTAAACGAAATTACAATTTCTAAAGGACCATTAGCACGTATAATTAATTTAACTGCATACGTTGATGGTGTCTATCTTGAGACTTACCCAGGGGATGGTATATTAGTTAGTACGCCCACAGGCTCAACTGGCTACTCATTATCCGCTGGTGGACCAATAGTGACCCCAGCCTTGCCTGTGTCTGTAATTACCCCAATTTGTCCTCATACATTACATTCAAGAAGTGTTGTGGTAAGTAACCGCTCCACTATTGATGTAACTTTATGTTCTACAAACCAGGATGTAATACTAACTGTAGATGGCCAACACGGGATAAACCTATTATCAGGAGATGTTGTATCTATTAAAGGCAGCAAGTATCATGTAGCCGTAGTGAGATTAAAGGGAAAGAACTTCTTTGATATTTTAAGGTATAAAATGAATAATGATTCCCGTAGATCAAATTTTTAGGAGGGCTATTGAATGCTAGATAGAATTAGTATTGAGAATTTTGCATTGATTGATAGTCTAGAATTGGACTTTAGAGAAGGATTAACAATACTCTCTGGTGAAACAGGTGCAGGGAAGTCCATAATTATTGATGCTCTAACCCTTTTAACTGGAGGAAGATCCTCCACGGAGTATATAAGATCAGGTTTCGATAAAAGCACAATTACTGGGATATTCTCAGTGTCTAATGCAAAGGGTAAGGAAATTACACAACAATATGATATTGAAGTGGAAGATCAACTTATTGTCACAAAGGAAATATATCTAAATGGAAAGAGTATTACAAAAGTAAACAACAAACTAGTTACAGTTAATTTGTTAAAAGAACTGACCAAGGATATGGTTGATATTCATGGTCAACATGAACATCATTCCCTATTAGATCCACAAAAACATTTAGATATATTGGATATGTTCGGAGGTTTAGAAATTAGAAAAATTTTAGATGAGTATTCTGAACTTTTTAATGAACGTAAAAATATTAAAAATGACTTGGACAAGCTTTACAGTAGTGTTGAAAACAGAGAAAGAAAAATGGACTTACTAAAATACGAAATTGATGAGATATCAAAGGGTAATCTAAAAATTGATGAAGATGAAGAATTACTAAACCAAAGAAAAAAGATGATGAGTGCGGAAAAACTTTACAATGCCAGTACTAAAGGATATGAAAAGCTATATCAAGGGGAGGAAAACCCCTCGGTCATAGAACAAATTGGTGAAATAATCTCTGATTTACAAGCAATAAGTAAATTCGACGATAAAATAACTCCCATGCTGGGTTTGTTAGAATCTGCCCTTTATCAAGTTGAGGAGGTATCTAGGGAGTTATTAAATTATAGCCATTCTCTAGATTTAGATCCAGAAGCTTTATCTTCCATTGAAATGAGAATAGACGAAATAAATAGACTAAAAAGAAAGTACGGAGCAGACATAGAGGATATATTATATTATCATGAAATAAAAGTGCGGGAATTGGAGGATCTGGTTAATAGTGAACAACTCTTTGTTGAACTAAAGGGTAAACTATCTAAAACAGAAGAGAAAATGAAAGCAGTTGGGCAAAAACTCACATCAACAAGGAAAAGTACTGGGGAGCTAATGGCAACCCAGATAACTAAGCAACTAGCGGATTTGTCAATGGAAAAAACTATCTTTCAAATATTTTTTAAAGAAAATACATGGGAGTTTTTTGAGCATGGCTTAGATGATGTAGAGTTTTTAATATCACCCAACCCTGGAGAACCCCTTAAACCACTGGCAAAAATCGCAAGTGGTGGTGAAATGTCAAGAATTATGCTAGCCATGAAAAATATATTGGCTGATATAGATAATATAAAAACCTTAGTATTTGATGAGGTAGATACTGGAATCGGTGGAAGAACCGCTCAGAAGGTTGCAGAAAAACTGGCAAACGTAAGCAAAGGTAGACAGGTGCTTTGTGTTAGCCATTTGCCTCAGATCTGTGTTATGGCAAATACTCATTTTAAAATAATGAAAAAAGAGACACAAGGAAGAACTGTTTCCTTTATCGAAGCCCTTGATGAAAAAGAGAAAATAATAGAAATAGCTAGAATGATTTCAGGTGCTGAAGTTACTCAAGCAACAATAAATCATGCAAGGGAAATGCTCTCATTAGCCCAAAATTTTAAGAGTTAAAGATAACTTGGTTTTAGTGTAAATAATAGAGGAAGAAACATTTTAAACGTATAAGTGAATATAAGTTTTAAGATACTAAAATAGCCTTGATTTTGTATTAAAATCAAGGCTATTTTTATTTATTTTTTGAATTTACTTAAAATCACTTGAAAAGCTTCCAATTAAATATTGTCTTTAATGCCAAATATTAAACTATGTTATGGAAAGTTACCAGCATAAAAAGAACCTCCAAAGTACACATTAAAAATAAGACAGATTGACAAAAAAATCATATATAAAACTAATCTAGGAGGTGAGGGATTTTGCAAAAAGAAGGCGAAAATATGAACATGAAGAAGCTTTTAGGCATTATACTTGCCTGTGTCATAGCTGCAATTGCTCTTAGTGCACCTATGAGGACCTTTTATAGATTCCCTGACAACGTACAAATGTTTTCAGGTGAAGAACACTTTTTTGAACTGGGGCTTCCCTTAGGTGTTACTGCTTCAAATAAAGGTGAGAACATATTTATAAATGGAATTTCTGTAAAAGAAGAAAGTGTCACAATAGATACTTCCCAAGGAATTAATTTGAAGCCTGAAAACTTAGGTAAGCATGAAATTCAGTTTAACCTTTTTGGTGTAATTCCAATTAAAAGAATGAGTGTTGAAGTTGTACCTCCTGTAAAAGTGTACCCCGGTGGAGACTCCATAGGAGTTAAAATAAGTCAGCAGGGAGTTTTAGTTGTAGGATTGGATAAAATAACCACTACAAATGGTGAAACTGAACCAGCTAAAAAAGCTGGGATAGAGGTAGGGGATACAATTTTAAAAATAAACGGCGAGGAAGTCTCCGATGTTGATAGCGCTGCTGTTTATATTGAAGACTTTGGGGCAAAGGGAGAAGAGTTGCAATTCACCATTAGAAGAAAAGATAAAATATTTGATATAAAGGTTGCACCACAAAAATGTACCAAAACAAACACATATAGAATCGGATTATTTATTAAGGACTCAACTGCGGGAGTGGGTACAATGACCTTTATTGATCCTAAGAGTAGAACTTATGGAGCACTAGGTCATATCATAGCTGATTCTACTACCCAAGAGGCCATTGATTTAGATCACGGAAGAATCATGGAATCAACTATTACAGGGATAGTACCTGGGCAGAGAGGAAACCCTGGTGAAAAAAGGGGAACTTTGAAATATAATAGTAGGTTTGAAGGAGATATAAAAATAAACTCCCAATTTGGCATATTCGGGAAGTTGAAGGATACTAATAAGTTAACTGAAAAAGAACTAATGCCCATAGCCCTAAAACATCAAATAAAAACAGGGCCTGCACATATAATGACTGTAGTTGACGGAGATAAAGTAGAGAAATTTGACATCGAAATACAAAAAATTCTCATACAAAACAATCCAGCACCAAAAGGTATGGTAATAAAAGTGACTGACGAAAGGCTAATTGAAAAGAGTGGCGGGATTGTACAAGGAATGAGTGGAAGTCCAATCATACAAGATGGCAAAATTGTTGGAGCAGTCACTCACGTTTTTGTTAACGACCCAACTAAGGGATATGCTTGTTTTATAGAATGGATGATATTAGAATCAAATATGCTAGATTAATGTAACTAAGGGAAAGAATGTTATCCCTTAGTTTTATTTTTAGTATACAATATATGTAATAAAAAAATACAATTTATGTCGAAAAAAAAGACCTAAAGTCGTATTATGTTGATTAAAAAGAATTTTGAAAAAAATTATAAAAAAAAGAAGGGAATCTTTACAGCTTGTCGAATATGTTGTATGAGATAATAAGAGGGGGATGATTTAATTGGTTAGAGTTTTCATTGCTGACGATAATGTGGATTTTTGTGATATGTTGAATCAGTTTTTTTCTGAGCAACATGATTTAGAGGTGGTTGGTATAGCAAATAACGGAATAGAAGCACTAGATGCTATCGGGCAGTGTCAGCCAGATGTAATTGTTTTAGATATCATTATGCCACATCTAGATGGCTTAGGAGTATTAGAAAAGGTCAAATCCATGCAACTTAACCCAGATCCTAAGGTCATCATACTTACTGCTTTCGGACAAGAAAGAATAACTAAAGAGGCACTAGAACTAGGAGCAGACTATTATGTACTAAAGCCTTTTAATATGGATGTATTAGTTGAAAGAATTAGACAACTGAACTCCAGTAGAGTTAGTCTAAACAGAGTTCTAAAGAGCTCTCAAATTCCTGTTAAAAGAGACTTAGAAGATGTAATCACTGGTGTTCTACTAGAGGTAGGAATACCAGCACACATAAAAGGATATATGTTTTTAAAAGAAGCCATTTCCTTAGTCATCAATGACATGGATATTATCAATAGTGTTACAAAGCACTTGTATCCATCCATAGCAGAAAAATTTGATACAACACCTTCAAGGGTAGAAAGAGCAATAAGACACGCAATAGAGTCTGCTTGGAACGGAAGAAATAACATGCAAGCTGTTAGTAAGTTTTTCCGCTACTCAATAAGAAATGACAAAGGCAAACCAACAAACTCTGAATTTATAGCACTTTTAGCAGACAATATTCGTATATCGCAAAAAGAGAAAATAGCTAACTAATATCATTTACGCTTCTTATTTTGACTCACTATAAGAAGCGTTTTTTATTTTGAAGCATATTAAGGACAATAAGCATACTATATCACTTGATTGTTGCAATGAATTTAGGTCTTCCTCCCTTTACAATAATATGTTATAGTAAACTATTGTGGATATGACCCACTGTTTTGGTATATTTTAAAATTTTCAAACTATAATACATTTAATGACTGGTTTTGGGGTGAAATTAATGGAAATACAAGCAATAATAAAAAAAAGTAAAAAAACTAAAGACTTAATCACTGAGTTAAACCCTGGTGATATAGCTTTGATTGCACATAAAGATATTGACGAGATTGCAGCTTTAGGTCTTATTGAAAAAAAAATCAAAGGAGTTATAAATATACACCAATCCATATCTGGCTCATACCCCAATCAAGGTCCGAGGATGCTTGTGGAAAAGGGGATATTATTATGGGACAATGTTTCAGCTGAAATATGGGAGAAGATAAATAATGAAGATATCATGACTTTAACTAAGGATCATATAAAGAATATAGAGTTTTTTTTAGGAGATCCTTTGACAATGGATGATATAGGTGCAATGCTCCAAAAAGCGGAGGCCAACTTTAACAATGTCCTTGACGGCTTCATAGAAAATACTTTAAGTTATGCTAAAAAAGAAAAAAGCCTTGTGACAGGAAATGTAGAGATACCCCAAGTGGATGTAAAAATAAAAAATAGACCTGTTGTGGTATTAGTCAGAGGAAAGAACTACAAGGAAGATCTGTTGGCTATACGTTCTTTTATAAAGGAAATGAAGCCTGTTTTAATTGCTGTAGATGGTGGGGCAGATGCTTTTTTAGAGCATCGCTTTAAGCCTGATATTATAATAGGAGATATGGATAGTGTCTCAGATGCAGGGCTCCATAGTGCAAAAGAATTAATAGTGCACGGCTACGTTGACGGAAGGGCCCCAGGACTAGAGAGGCTTAATGATTTAGGGCTAAATGGGAAAGTCTTTAAAGCTCCTGGAACCAGCGAAGATATTGCTATGCTTTTAGCTTATCATTATCAAGCTGAAATTATAGTTGCATTAGGAACACATTCAAACATGATAGACTTTTTAGAGAAGGGTAGAAAAGGCATGGCCAGTACATTTCTAGTGCGTTTGAAGATAGGACAAAAGTTAGTAGATGGCAAAGGGGTAAGTATACTTTATAATAGTCCTCTTAAAGCAAGGAGCTTAGTATGGCTGGTTGTAGGTATGCTACTTCCATTTTTAGTCATAACCTTTTACTCACCCACGGTTCAGCAAATAGTTAAATTATTTTTAATGAGGCTAAGATATAGTTTTTAGGAGGAGAAAATATGCCAGGTTTTAAATTTCATATAGTAACTGTTGTGGGGATTTTTGTTGCCCTTGCCCTAGGTATTGTAATAGGTACATCCCTTAGTGATAACATAATTATAGAAAGCCAAATGTCTACTATAGAGTTAATGCAAAATAGAATAAACAATTTGGAAGATGACAAAAGCGAGATACTTGCTCAACTGCAAAATATGGCGGACGAAAACCACCTCCTTAAAAGAAACGAGGAAGTACTCTTTCAGTCAGCCTTAGGGCAATTTGATGATAAAAGTAACCTTACGGCAATAGCATATGGTCAAAGTTTGGACTTATTAGAATTACAAATGGTTACAAATAACAAAGTGCGTTTTCAAAACGTCATACTGATTAACTATACTGAAGTAAATGAATCAGAACAATTAAAGGAGTTTTTAGGTATTGAAGAAGAAAACACATTAGAGGTATTTACTGATAAGCTGGTTGATATAATTGTATCAGAGGATAATACTTCTTTGAAATACTTGGAAGAAATACAAATCCTTACTTTCGTTGGAGACTATATTTTTTCAAATCAGGAATTTGTATTTTATTACCAAGATACAGAAGGTGATCCATCCCTTAGATTAGCTAACGAAAAATTGAATGAACTAAACTATTCTTCCATCGCCGTAGCAAGATCAAATGTGGACTCTGATGAGTTAGGAAAATTAAACAAGAACATAGAACGTTTTCAAAACATAGATACAACTACAGGTCAAATTGAGTTTTTACAATCCCTAGAAGATAATTATAGACCTGTTAACGCAGACTAAGTAAGGGGGGGAGATTGTGCTCACAATACTAATACCGGCTTATAATGAAGAAGAAACCATAAAGGCTACTATTGAAAGCTTGAGAACCATACCTGAAGTGCAAAAAATTTGTGTTGTGGATGACGGATCTAAGGACAACACTTTTTTGGAAGCTAAAAAAGCTGACCCTGATGTGCTAATTAAGTCCGAGGGTAACCTAGGTAAAGGAGGAGCACTCAATCGTCTCATTGAGTATGTGGATACTCCTTTTGTAGGAATGGTAGATGCAGATCTAGGACAGTCAGCTGTGGAACTTAGAAAGTTAATTAGCCCTGTTTTAAACGGAAACTACGATTTATCAATAGCAGGATTCCCCAAAAAGAAAAAGGGTGGATTGGGTATCACCATGAAAGTTGCAAAGAAAGGTACTAAACTTAAGACTGGCTTAGACTTTGATTTTCCCTTATCAGGTCAAAGGGTTATGTCTTTGGACGTGTTTAAAGCCTGTACACCTTTTGCACAAGGTTTCGGTGTGGAAACTTTCATGAATCTAATTGTAGCGAAGAAAAAGTATAGATTCATCGAAGTGGATACAAATATGTCACATAGGTATACTGCAAACGATTTTAAGGGATATGTTCACAGAGGAAGACAGTGCCTAGCCATACTGAGTCAGTTAGCTAGAGGGGTGAAGTAAAATGCATTATCTTCATTTAGCTTTAGGGATCATCTTTGCTGCTGCTTTGTCAATACCCATATTAAAGATGGCCAAAGATGGTGGATTGACTGTAACTAACTATAGGGAAGAAAAAATTCCAGTTGCCATAGGCATTGCAATTTTTGCCTCTATTATAGCTATGGCTTTAGCTAGTCACCTAATGAACTTAGAGGTTGATTATAAGTACCTATTTGTTATTACAGGGGTATTTGTTATCGGATTTTTAGATGATATAATACAAGACAAAGAAAACAAAGGATTTAAAGGGCATTTTAAGGCTTTTTTTAAAGGTACTCTTACCACAGGATTTCTAAAAGCAGCAGGTATACCTCTACTTTTGCTTTTTTATTTTTCTTGGGATGAATACACAATAATTATAGATCTTATTTTTATTTCTTTAGCTGTTAACTTACTTAATTTTTTTGATCTTAGACCTGGGCGTTGCCAAAAAGTCTTTTTAGGGTGGAATATTTTATTACTTCCATTTTTCACAGTGATAAACCCCATTTATCTTGGTGCATTAGGGATGGTATCCTTTACGTTGTTATTAGATCTGAAAGAGAAAGGTATGTTAGGGGATGCAGGGGCAAACTTACTGGGAATAATAACTGGGCTAAATCTACTTTACTTGCCCTTGGAAATTAAATATATAATGTATACTATAGTAGTAATACTAACCATCATAGGTGAAAGATACTCTTTCACAAAAATAATCGAAAAAAATCCTTTCCTCCGCTTTTTAGATATGCTAGGGAGAAGGAAATGATAATTTTTACTGTGCAATTATCAAAACGGCCCTCGTTAATGAGGCCGTTTATTTATTTTATTTCTAGTTCCTGTGCAACTAACCAACTGTCCAACTGTTCCAAACTACACCTATCCAACTTCTCATTTTCATGTTAAAATTATTGTGTAACACTTATTAGGGCGAGGAGGAAGTCTATGGGTAAAAGAGTCTTAGGGCTTCACGAAATACAGGTTATTTTAGACAGTATCTATGATGCAATAATGGCTGTTGACCTCCAAGGGAAAATAATTCTGATGAATAAGGGAGCCGAAAAGATAGTAGGAGTCCCTTATGAGCAATGCTTAGGTAAAGACGTTGTGGAAATGGTCCCAAGTACAAGGCTTCCAAGGGTTTTAGCAGAAAAAAAACCTGAACTCAATAAAAAGCAAATGGTAGGGGATATATCCATAGTAACAAATAGAATGCCTGTTTTTAATCAAAGGGGACAACTAGTAGGAGCTGTGGCAGTTTTTAGGGATATAACAGAGGTTAAACAGCTAGCAGAAAAAGTTACCAACCTAAGGGAAGTTCAAGTAACCCTAGAATCAATAATAAACTCAACTGAGGATGCTATTTCCGTTGTGGATCAAGATGGAAAGGGTATAATGATTAACCCAGCATATAAGAAACTAACTGGGTTTACTGAGAACGATATAATTGGTAAACCAGCCAGTGTGGATATAAGTGAAGGGGAAAGTGTACATGAAAAAGTTTTACAGACCAAGCAACCAGTTAAGAGTGTAAAAATGAAAGTAGGGCCCTTAAACAAAGAAGTCCTTGTTGATGCTGCTCCTCTGATAGTAGACGACAAATTAAAGGGTAGTGTAGCAGTAATTCATGATATATCTGAACTAAAAAGACTAAACGAAGAACTAGATAAAGCAAAGAGGATAATTCGCAAATTAGAAGCTAAGTATACCTTTGAAGATATTATAGCTGAAGAGCCAAATATGAAAATGGCAATCGAACAGGCAAAAAATGCTGCTGTAACACCTGCAACTGTGTTACTAAGGGGCGAAAGTGGTACAGGAAAAGAGCTTTTTGCCCATGCTATCCATAATTCATCAAATAGAAAATATAACCAGTTTATAAGGGTTAACTGTGCAGCTATTTCTGAGAATCTTTTGGAAAGCGAACTTTTTGGCTATGTGGATGGAGCTTTTACAGGGGCTAAAAGGGGTGGCAAAAAAGGTCTTTTTGCCCAAGCAAGTGGGGGGACTATTTTTCTAGATGAAATAGGTGAGATTAGTCTTAATCTGCAAGCAAAGCTACTTAGAGTACTTCAAGAAAGAGAGATTGTTCCTGTGGGAGATACTAAGTCCCAAAATGTCGATGCAAGGGTTATAGCTGCTACAAATGTGAACTTAGAGGAAGCAATAAAGGAGGGAAAGTTCAGGGAAGACTTATACTTTAGAATAAGTGTAGTACCTATATTTATACCCCCTCTACGCAAGAGGCACAAAGAGATTGCACTTTTAGCAACACATTTATTAAGGAAGTTTAATCAAGAATATGGTAGGAGCATCAAAGGGATTTCAGAAGAAGCCCTTAGGATACTACAAGGCTATTACTGGCGAGGGAATGTTAGGGAGCTTGAAAACGTAATAGGTAGAGCAATAATAAACATGGATTTTTCTGAAAATGTGATAGGGCCAAATCATTTACCCCACCTAGGTGAAGAGAAGCAAAATATCAACACTCCAAAATTAGAAATATCAAATAACGTACCTCTAGCTAGTGTTTTAGACTCCGTGGAAAAAGAATACATTGAGAAAGTTTTAGAAGCAAACAAATACAATAAAACTAAAACTGCCAAAGACTTGGATATATCTATTCGAAGTTTGTACAATAAAATAGAAAAATATAATCTGCAATAATTTGCAAGCAAAAAAATGCAAGGCTCTTGCAAAAAAATGCAAGGCTCTTGCAAAAAAATGCAAGAAAAGCATCTTCGTACATGGGGATGCTTTTTTATTTTCTAAAAAATAACTACTTATTACATTTTATTTTATAGTATTCCAAATAATAAATATGATTAAGGAGGTTTAAATAAATTTTTTGGCATATAAGTTGCATATATACTAAGATGATAATTTCTAAGGAGGGAACCCAATGAAAATCTTCGAAATGATGGAAAAAGAAGGTCATGAGCAGCTAGTTTTTAACCACGATAAAACTTCTGGATTAAAGGCACTTATAGCTATACATGATACTACTTTAGGACCGGCTTTAGGTGGATGTAGGATGTGGCCATATGAGACAGAGGAAGAAGCAATAAGAGATGTTTTAAGATTGTCTAAAGGTATGACTTACAAATCAGGTGCTAGCGGGTGTGACTACGGTGGTGGTAAGTCGTTGATTTGGGGTGATCCTAAAAAAGATAAAAGTGAAGCAATGTTTAGAGCTTTCGGTAGATATGTTGATTGTTTTAAAGGGAGGTTTAGTACTGGAACAGATGTAGGTACTACTTTCCATGACTTTATTATAGCTAGAAAAGAAACTCCCCATGTAGGGGCACTACCAGAAGAATACGGTGGGGGAGGAAACTCTTCAATTATCACTGCTTTTGGAACATGGAAGGGAATCAAAGCTGCTGCAAGTGAAGCTTTTGGAACTGATTCCTTAGAGGGTAAAACAGTATCAGTACAAGGCTTAGGTAAAGTTGGTTATTACTTAGTTAAACACTTGATAGAAGAAGGAGCAAAGGTTGTGGGTACAGATATAGTACAAGACCATATTGATAAAGTGGTGGCAGACTTCCCACAAGTAACTATAGTTAAACCAGAAGAAATTTACTCCCAAGAGTGTGATATATTCTCACCTAACGCACTAGGAGCAATTATAAATGACGATACAATTCCACAACTTAAGTGCAAAGCCATTGCTGGTGCTGCTAACAATCAGTTAGCTGAACCAAGACATGGTGACATAATTCGTGAAAAAGGAATTGTATATGCACCAGACTATGTTGTAAATGCTGGTGGATTAATACAAGTTGTAGATGAAATGGAGCCAGGTGGATACAATAAGGGCAGAGCTTATCGAAAAGCAGCTACAATCTACGATATGTTAATCCAAATATTTGACATATCAAGAAGAGACAACGTGCCTACACATATAGCAGCAGATAAACTAGTTGAAGAGAGGATTGCAACTATCGGAATAATTAAAAGAACTAAGAAATAGTTAGGGGCGATTTAATGTTTAAAATCTTAGCTATCAACCCTGGATCAACTTCGACCAAGATTGCAGTTTTTGAGAACAAAAAACTCATCATGAGTGAAAATTTAAATCACAGTGTGGATGAATTAAAAAAATACAACAAAATAGTTGACCAGCTAGAATTTAGGTACAACTCCATAATGGGTTGGTTAAATGAGAACAACTTTAAATCCTTTGACTCAATAGTAGGTAGAGGTGGATTGTTAAAACCTATAGCCAGCGGAACTTACACTGTAGATGACAATATGATCTCTGATCTCAGAGTTGGCGTGCAAGGAGAACACGCGTCTAATTTAGGTGGTCTTATAGCAAAGAAAATAGCTGATATCTTCCAAATCGATGCATATATAGTTGACCCAGTTGCAGTTGATGAAATAGAAGACATTGCTAGAATATCAGGAATGCCTGAGATACCTAGGAAAAGCTTACTACACGCCTTAAACGTAAAAGCTGTTGCTCATCGTTTGGCCAAAGATTTAGGAAATTCCCTTGAAGAAATGAACCTAATAGTTGCACATCTCGGTGGAGGCATATCAATAGTGCCCCTTCAAAAAGGGAAAATGGTGGATGTAAACAATGCCAACGAAATGGGGCCATTTTCACCAGAACGTACTGGTGGCCTACCTGTTGGTGACTTAGCAAAAATGGCTTTTTCGGGGAATTACGACCTAGCTACACTAAAGAAAAAGATTACGCGAGAAGGTGGTTTGGTAGGTTATCTAAACACCAATGATGCTAGAGATGTTGAAAAGCTCATAGAACAAGGTAATAAAAAAGCCAAACTAGTATATGACGCCATGGCTTATCAGATAGCTAAAGAAATAGGCGCCATGGCTACTGTGTTAAACGGCCATGTAGATAACATAGTGCTAACAGGTGGTATGGCCTATTCGCAATATTTAACAGATAAAATAGGGAGTTATGTAGGCTTTATAGCGGAGATTGTTAAGTACCCAGGGGAAGATGAAATGATTGCACTAGCAGAGGGTACCTTAAGGGTACTAAATAAAGAAGAAGAAGCTAAAACTTATTAAAGGAGGCTAGTCTGATGTTAACAACCATACAAGGAATTATAGATAAAGCAAAACAAGTCCCAAAACAGACCTTAGTAGTAGCTGCAGCCGAGGATAATGAGGTTTTAGCTGCAGTTAGTGAGTCAGTAAAACTTGGAATTGTAGATGCAGTTTTAGTGGGTGATGAAGAACAGATTAACTCAATAGCCAAAGGAAATGGCTATGATATATCTGGTTGTAAGGTAATAAATGAAATTAATAAAATCAAAGCTGCTAGGAAATCTGTTGAAATGGTATCAAAAGGTGAAGCTGATCTTGTAATGAAAGGCTTACTTGGAACTGCGGATATTCTTAGGGCAGTACTAGATAAAGAAATAGGTCTTAGAACAGGTAAAGTATTAAGTCATGTGGCTGTATTAGAAGTTCCTGGCTTTGAAAGACTTTTTTTATTGACAGACGGAGCTATGAACATAGCGCCAGATTTAAGTCAAAAAGCTCAGATAGTGCAAAATGCTGTAACGGTTGCTAAAGCTATAGGTAACAACATGCCTAAAGTTGTTCCCCTAGCTGCAGTAGAATTAGTAAATCCCGATATGCAACCAACTTTAGACGCTGCTAACCTTTCTAAAATGGCAGATAGAGGTCAAATAAAAGACTGTATAATAGATGGACCATTAGCCTTGGATAATGCAATATCTTTAGAAGCTGCAGAGCATAAAGGTATTACCAGTCCTGTGGCAGGAAAAGCTGACATACTTTTGGTTCCAAATATTGAGGCTGGAAATGTACTATATAAATCTATGGTATATTTCGCTAAAGGGAAAACTGCAGGTATAATCGCTGGAGCAAAAGCTCCTGTTGTTCTTACTTCAAGGTCTGACACTCACGAAGCTAAGCTATATTCAATTGCACTAGGTGTATTAGTAGCTGCTAATAAGTAGTTACTGTAAATATTAAAAAAACCAAGGAGGAATTTAAATGGAAATTTTCAAGTACATGGAAAAATATGACTACGAGCAATTGGTAATATGCCACGACAAAACTTCAGGTTTAAAAGCTATTATTGGTATCCATGATACAACTTTAGGACCTGCTTTAGGTGGTACGCGTATGTGGAACTACGCCACTGAAGAAGAGGCAATTGAAGATGCACTAAGACTTTCTAAAGGTATGACTTATAAAGCAGCAGCAGCAGGGCTTAACCTAGGTGGAGGTAAAACTGTTATCTGGGGTGACTCAAAAACTCAAAAATCTGAAGAGCTTTTTAGAGCCTTTGGTCGTTATGTACAAAGTTTAAATGGCCGTTATATAACTGCTGCGGACGTTGGAACCGTAGTAGATGATATGGATAATATCAGGCTAGAAACTAACCATGTAGTAGGTATTTCTTCATCTCAAGGTGGTAGTGGTGACCCGTCACCAAAAACAGCTTGGGGTGTTTTCAGAGGTATTCAAGCATCTGCAAATGAAGCTTGGGGTTCTGATGACCTAACAGGTAAAGTAGTTGCAGTTCAAGGAACCGGTAAAGTTGGATACTACGTATGTAAATATTTACATGAAGCTGGCGCTAAACTTATCGTAACAGACATAGACCAAGCTTCCATAGATAGAGTAGTTAACGAGTTCGGAGCTCAAGTGGTAGCTCTAGATGAAATCTATGGAGTAGAGTGTGATATTTACTCTCCAAACGCACTAGGTGCTACAATCAATGATGATACAATTCCTCAGTTCAAGTGCAAAGTTATAGCAGGTGGTGCTAATAACCAACTTAAAGAAGAACGTCATGGTGACATTATCCATGAAAAAGGTTTCATATATGCACCTGACTATGTAATCAATGCAGGTGGATTGATTAACGTAGCTGATGAGCTAAAAGGTTATAACGAAGAAAGAGCAATGCAATCTGTATCTAAAATATATGACAATATTAAAAGAGTTTACGCTATTGCTAAAAGAGATGGTATTCCCATTTACAAAGCTGCTGACAGAATGGCAGAGGAAAGAATCGAGAAAATCGGTAGTGTTCACAGAACGTACCTAAATAAATAAACTCAAAAAATGGGGGGAGTTGGCTTGGCTTAGCTTAGTCGGCTCCCTATCTACGAAGGAGGTAATTGAAGAAATATGGCTAATGGTTTTAGAATTCTGACAATTAATCCTGGATCCACCTCCACAAAGATCGCTGTGTTTGAAAACGATAATCCTTTATTTGAAGAGGTACTACGACATAGCAATGGCGATTTAGTAGGATTTAAAAATATCATTGATCAGTACCAATTTCGAAAAGAAGTGATTTTAAGAACTTTAGATGAACAAGGAATTAACCTTACCAAACTTTCAGCAATTGTAGGACGTGGAGGACTTTTAGCCCCAATGCCGGGAGGAACTTATTCAGTTAATGAAATTATGCTTGAAGATTTAAGCAAAGGGCTCCTTGGTCAACATGCGTCTAACCTAGGAGGAATTATAGCAAATGAAATCGCAGAACAGTTTAATATCCCTGCTTTCATTGTAGATCCAGTAGTTGTAGATGAGTTAGAAGATGTGGCAAGGATTTCAGGAATGCCTGAAATAGAAAGAAAGAGTATTTTTCATGCCCTAAATCAAAAAGCAGTGGTAAGAAGGGCTGCTAAAGATCTAGACGGAAAATATGAAGATTTTAACTTTATTGTGGCCCACTTAGGTGGAGGAATCTCAGTTGGTGCCCATAGGAATGGAAGAGTTATTGATGTTAACAATGCCCTAGATGGTGAAGGACCATTTTCTCCAGAAAGAAGTGGAGGATTACCAGTGGGTGACTTGGTAAAACTTTGCATGTCCGAAAAGTTTACTCAGGGTGAAATAATGAAAAAGATAGTGGGAAAAGGTGGCTTAGTAGCATACCTAAACACTAACGATGGTAGAGATGTACAGAAGATGATAGAAAGTGGTGATCATCAAGCTGAACTGGTATATAAAGCCATGGCTTACCAAGTAGCTAAAGAAATCGGTAGCTGTGCTGCAGTACTAAAAGGGGAAGTTGATGGCATCATATTAACAGGTGGCCTAGCTTACGATAAAGGTTTGGTTGGCTGGATTAAAGAGAAAGTTAACTTTATAGCAGAGGTTTTAGTATACCCTGGAGAAGATGAGATGTTGGCACTTGCTGAAGGTGGCCTAAGGGTATTAAAGGGAGAAGAACAAGCGAAAACCTATGAAGGTATGAAGTAATGTCCCGATTATTCATTTTTTGTGGTGAATATGGCAGTGGAAAAACACAAGTGGCTGTTAATTATAGCAAGTACCTTGCTAAAAAGCATAAAAGGGCCAAGCTGGTGGACCTCGATATAGTTAACCCTTTTTTTAGGTCTAGGGATAGCTTAAAGGAGCTGAAGGAGAGCCAAGTTGATGTCATATTTAACAAAGAGTACGGCGAGGCTGATTTACCTGCATTGCCACCTGAGGTTATTTCTAGCTTTGTAACAGAAGAACCAGTGGTTTTTGATGTAGGCGGTGACGATGGTGCAGTTGTTCTAGGAAGATACTACTATAAAATAACTCAAACTGACCATGAATTCTGGATGGTTGTTAATACTAACAGACCATACACGTCAACAGTTGAAGGCATAAGGACAATAAAAGAGAGAATCGAAAAAAAATCCCGTTTAAAGATAACAGGTTTGATTAACAATTCAAACCTTGGGGAACTAACAGAAGTAGAACATATTTTAGAAGGCGAAGAGTTGGTACTTAAAGCTGCACAAGAGCTAAAACTAAAGACTATATTTACTGCTGTAAAAACTGAATTAGTTGATGATGTAAAAGATAAACTAAAAACAGAGATTTTTCCAGTGCAATTAGATTATAAACTACCATGGTTATAGAAAAGGAGGTTTTATAATGCCAAGAGTGATATTTAATGAAGACAGATGTAAAGGCTGTGAGCTTTGTAATACTGTGTGTCCAGTTAATATTGTTAAAATGCACAAAGATAAAATAAATAAAACTGGATATACACCTGCAACAGTTTACGAGATGGAAAAATGCATAGGTTGTGCTCAGTGTGCAAGAATCTGCCCTGATAGCGTAATCGTAGTTGAAAAAGAAGCTAAAAAATAAAAAGGAGGGTCTAAATATGGCTAAAAAGTTAATGAAAGGTAACGAAGCTTTAGGTGAAGCTGCAATCCAAGCTGGCTGTCGTTACTTTTTTGGATATCCCATAACTCCACAAAACGAAATTCCATCTTATCTATCTAGGAAACTTCCTGAAGTGGGCGGAGTATATTTACAAGCAGAAAGTGAAGTAGCTGCTATCAACATGGTTTATGGTGCTGCAGGAGCTGGTGCAAGAGTACTAACATCTTCTTCAAGCCCTGGAATAAGCTTAAAAACTGAAGGTATTTCCTATATCGCTGGTGCACAGCTTCCCTGTGTAATAGTAAATATAGTTAGGGGAGGTCCTGGTTTAGGTGGTATTCAACCAGCACAATCGGATTATTTCCAAGCAACAAAAGGTGGAGGGCATGGTGACTATAGATTAGTTGTGTTAACACCATCTACTGTGCAAGAGCTAGTTGATTTAACAATGGAAGCATTTGAAATTGCAGACCAATACCGTACACCTGTAATGATATTAGGTGATGGTATAATGGGTCAAATGATGGAACCAGTTGAGTTTAACCCACCTAAAAAGAGAGAACTTCCTGAAAAAACATGGGCAACAACTGGCTGTGAAGGTAGAGAACCAAATGTAACTAACTCACTACACATGGCTGCAGAAGACCTAGAAAACCACAACTTGAATTTGTTGGCAAAATATAAGGAAATTGCACAAAATGAAACTAAGTATGAAAGCTATGAAACAGGCGATGCTGACATAGTTCTAGTGGCCTATGGAACAACAGCTAGAATTTGTAAAACAGCTATAGCTGAACTTAGAAAAGAAGGTTTGAAAGTAGGGTTGATTAGACCTATCACTGTATGGCCATATCCTGACAAGGCATTTGAAGAAGTTATGGATACAGCTAAAGAGTTTGTCTGTATAGAAATGAGTACTGGTCAGATGGTTGAGGACGTAAGACTTGCCGTAAACGGAAGAAAACCTGTACACTTCTACGGAAGAACCGGTGGCGTTATACCTTCTCCACAAGAAGTAGCTGACAAAATTAGAGAAATTGCAGGGGGTGTAAAGTAATGGATTGGGTTCGCGTATGGGAAAAACCTAAAAGCTTAACTGATAAAATGTTACACTACTGCCCAGGATGTACCCATGGTATTATCCATAAAATTGTAGCAGAAGTTATGGATGAATTAGAAATAAGAGAAAAAACAATTGGAGTTGCACCTGTCGGTTGTGCGGTACTTGCATATAATTACTTCAACTGTGACATGCAACAAGCTGCCCATGGTAGAGCACCTGCAGTAGCCACAGGTATTAAAAGAGTTCATCCAGATAAAGTAGTATTTACTTACCAAGGGGATGGGGATTTGGCTTCAATTGGTGCAGCAGAGATTGTACATGCAGCGGCAAGGGGAGAAAAGATAACCACAATCTTTGTAAATAACTCTATCTATGGTATGACTGGTGGGCAAATGTCTCCTACATCCTTAGTTGGTCAGGTTACTACAACTTCACCATTTGGTAGGGACGAAAACCATGCTGGTTCACCTATAAAAATTTCTGAAATGTTAGCTACTATCCAAGGAGCAGCATTTGTTGAAAGGGTTTCTGTGCACAATGTTCCTCACATTATGAAAGCTAAAAAGGCCATTAAAAAGGCATTTAAACTTCAGCTAGAAGGTAAAGGCTTCGGTATCGTAGAAGTTCTATCTACCTGTCCTACTAACTGGGGTATAACACCTGTAGAAGGCCTAAAATGGCTGGAAGAAAATATGATTCCTTATTTCCCACTGGGCAACTTAAGAGACCCAGAAAAGGAGGCTAAATAACATGATTGATATGATTTTAGCTGGTTTTGGTGGTCAAGGGGTTATGTCCATGGGTCAATTAGTAGCATATTCAGGTATGATAGAAGGAAAAGAAGTTTCGTGGATGCCTTCCTACGGCCCTGAAATGCGTGGTGGTACTGCTAACTGTACAGTTGTAGTATCAGAAGACCCTATTGGATCTCCTGTTGTTGTAGAGCCTCAGGTAGTTGTTGCAATGAACCTTCCATCTTTGGATAAATTTGAGTCCATGGTTAAACCTGGTGGTGTACTAATAATCAACTCTTCTCTTATCAATAGAACATCTGAGAGAGATGACATAACAGTAATTGAAGTACCTGCTAACGAAATAGCAAACGAACTTGGAAATGCAAGGGTTGCGAACATGGTTGTACTGGGTACAGTAATTGGTCAAACTAATGTTGTAACTAAAGAGTCTGTAATTGAGTCCCTTAAAAAGGTTTTACCAGAACACAGACACAACCTAATCCCAATGAATGAATCAGCAATAGACAAAGGAGCGGCATACGCTAAATAGTTTATTAAAAAAGAATCTCTATGGGCTTTTTTGCTCACAGAGGTTCTTTTTTCTTATTTGGGCTAAGTAAGGAAACATTTGTTATCTACGGAATATTTTAATTAATATAACAGTATAAAAAAGACAGTTTAGTTAGGGGGAAGAAGGATGTCTAAAAAATTATTGCTTAGCCCACAAAGCCTTACAAGCCCTTGTCATATCAATGAATTTGATTTTCAAACAACTGAGGACTTAGAACCATTAAAAGGTATTATAGGTCAAGATAGAGCTGTGGAAGCCTTGAGTTTTGGTTTACAAGTAAAAAAGAAAGGTTACAACATTTATGTTGCTGGCACAAGTGGAACAGGTAGAAGTAGTTACGCAAACTCAATAACAGAATCCCTTGCTAAAGGCATGGAAAAGCCCAAGGATTGGTTATATGTTTATAACTTTAAAAAGCCCGACAGCCCTAAAGCACTAAGCATTAACAGTGGAGAAGGGGAAAGGTTTAAAAAAGATATCGAATGTACTGTTGTTAAAATGATAAAAGAAATACCCAGTGCATTTGACAGTAGTGATTATCATAACAAAAGAAATGAAATCCTACGACAGTTTCAACAAAAGTCATTAGAAGTTCTTCGAGTACTAAATGAAGTAGCAGAGGAATATGGGTTTGTTTTTAAAGACACTGAAAATGGATTAGTATCTGTTCCCTTGAAAAATGGGAAATCTATGAGTCAAAAGGAGTACAACGACTTGTCACCAACAGAAATAAAGGAAATGAAGGAACGTTCCCACTATTTAGCTAGGGAAACAAACCACCTATTTCAGGAAATTAAACAGATAGAGGAAGAATTTGAATACCAATTTAATAACCTCGATAAGATACAAGTCACCCAAATTGCTGATTACTACGTAACAAGACTTTTGAATTCCTATAGAGGAAATTTAAAAGTGAGGCAGTACATTGTTAGTCTTAGGGATGATATAGTGGATAATATTGAATACTTTAAGAAAACTGACCATGTAGAAGAACAAACGCCATTGACAGACTCATGTGATGAGACGACTATTTTAGATAAGGGTTTCTTTAAGAGATATAAGGTTAATTTATTTGTGAACAACAAAGAGTTAAAGTCAGCCCCTATTATTAACGAAAATAATCCATCTTTATATAACCTAAATGGTTTCATAGAATATCGTAATGAAATGGGAACTCTAAAAACTGATTTTACACAAATAAAACCTGGCTCCATTCATATGGCAAACGGAGGGTTTTTATTAATACAAGCAAAGGACCTTATGAGCCAACCTTTTGCATGGGATACTTTAAAAAGAGCCATCAAAACAGGTGTTATCAATATCGAAAATACCAATAGACAACCAGGTGACTTGGTTATATCTTCTATGAAACCAGAACCCATACCCATAGATCTAAAAATTATAATTATAGGTGATATTAATCTGTATCATGCCCTATACATTTATGATGAAGACTTTAGAAAGCTGTTTAAAATAATGGCAGACTTTGACGTGGAGATAATAAGAAGTAAAGAAAACGTATTAAAAATGGCAAAATTTATTGCTAATCATTGTAAAGAAGTTGGTTTGAGACATTTTGATAAAACAGCAGTAGGTAGAGTTATTGAATATTGTTCAAGGCTTACAGACCACCAAGAAAAAATTAGCTCACAGTTCAATCAAATTCTAGAAATTTTGTATGAATCAGATACTTGGGCAGAATTTGATGATGCTAAGTATGTTAATAGAGATCATGTAGAAAAAGCAATTAAACAGAAAATTTATCGTAATAGTAAATACGAGGATAAGTTAAATGAAATGTTCGAAGAAGGATCCCTGCTTATGGATGTAACAGGCAGTAAAGTTGGTCAGATAAATGGGTTAGCTGTCATGGGTAATGGACAATATTTTTTCGGCAAGCCAAGCAGAATAACAGTTAGCACTTATAAAGGTAAGCCAGGAATTATTAACATTGAGAGAGAAGCAAAAAAGAGTGGTAGTTTACATGATAAAGGTATTCTGATATTAAGTGGTTATTTAGGGAGTAAGTATGCTCAACATCATGCCATGTCTCTTTCTGTGAGCATTAGTTTTGAGCAAAACTATTCACTGATAGATGGAGATAGTGCGTCTAGTGCAGAGCTTTATGCTATCATATCTAGCATGGCAGATGTACCAATAAAGCAAAGTATCGCTGTAACAGGCTCCGTTAATCAAAAGGGTGAGATACAGCCCATAGGCGGAGTAAATGAAAAGATAGAAGGGTTTTATGATGTATGCGCCTTCAAAGGTTTAAATGGGGAACAAGGAGTAATTATTCCTAAACAAAATGTTAAAAACCTGATGCTAAAACAAGAAGTAATTGACTCAGTTAAAAAAGGACAATTTCACATTTACGCAATCGGCCATGTGGATGAAGGAATAGAAATATTAACTAAAATACCTGCAGGGGCAGAAAAAGATGGAGAATATCCCAAAGGTACAATAAATTTTCTGGTTATGAAAAAACTTGAGAGCTTGAACAAATAAAATTAAATAGGCTCAGATGAACCCTTCGGGGTTCATTTTGTTTTTATAGTAAAATAGTATGTTTTGTAAAAATTAGAAGTTCTGTAGGAGGGGATATGTAGCATTTAAGCGAATATATGTTATATGGAAAAAGGGATGGATAAGATTAATATATATTTTATTTTATTACCCTAAGCTTGATACTAAGAGAAGGACATTTCCTTTCTTAAGGAGAATATATTAATAAATTTAAGGAGATGAGGAGAACATGTTAAATTATCAAGATTTAACATATGGAGATATTAAAAGCTTAGATAGGGATAAGACCATATTTCTAATGTCAGTAAGTCCCATAGAGGTACATGGTGACCATCTGCCAACAGGTACTGACGTATTCGTATCAGAGGAGCTCATTAATAGGTATAGGAGGGAGCTTGATAAAAAATATCCTGACTATACCTTAGTAAAACTTCCACCACTTTACGCTGGCGCCAATGCCCTTCCTGTTGATGGTTCTTTATCTGTGCCTGCAAAGGTGGTAGAAGGAATGCTAGAATCCTATGCAAAAGGACTTCAAAAACAAGGGTTTAAATATTTATTTATAGCAGATAACCATGGGGGACCTACACACCAAATGGCAATGGAATCAGTAAGCCGTAAAATGTGGAAAAGACACAAATTCTACTTTATCAATCCCTTCAATTTAGAATTTAAATACATGGTACATCATGATGAGAGGTTCCTTGAATCAATAAAGCTACAGCCCAAGGCATGTGGTGACGACGCTGACAGTCATGGAGGAACTAATGAGACTTCCCTTATGCTTGCATCAGCTCCTGATAAAATCAAGGGTAATTACAAAGAAGTAGAGGATTCATTACCACCCCAGGTTAAAGGTGCTATAAAAGGTGTTGTTCTACTTTCTAAATTGACTGGCAAACTAGGAGGTACTGAAGTTTCCAAAGATCTAATACACCTGGCCAATACATTGGCATGGGTTTCTGACGAGGACATGAAGCCTTACATGGGTGCCCCTATGAGGGCAACAAAAGAAGCCGGCGAGCGCATGCTTGAAGGTAGAGTTAAAGTGGCCATGGGCTTATTTGAGCAAGCACTAATGGGTAAAGAAATAAAATCTACACCTATGCTATGGGGTGTGCGCTTTTTAAAAAATGTTTCGGAATAAATAACATATTCAAGCTAAAAATATAATTGATTTAAAACAAAGGAGGTTAGATATGGAAAAGGTCATTTCTCACTTTAAAAAGCTAGTAAATATAAATTCCCCATCGAAAAAAGAAAAGCCCATGGCCGATTACCTTGTGGATAGATTAAAGGAACTGAACTTTCAAGTGACAGTTGACAAAGGTGGAAAAAACATGGGTGATACGGGTAATGTAATAGGTAAAAGGGATGGTAAAGGTCAGCCCCTTTTGCTTTGTGCCCATATGGACACTGTTGAATCCACTGAGAATATAGTCATAAAAGATGAAGAAGGCAGAATATCAACTGATGGTACTACAATACTAGGTGCAGATGATAAAGCTGGACTAGTTGCAATTTTAGAAGGTATAAAAATGGCTGGGGAAAATACTCGCCCCTTGGAAATTGTATTTACTTTTGGAGAAGAAGCAGGTCTTAATGGATCAAAGGCTTTAGATATAAGTCAGTTTAAGAGTAAAAACGCTTTTGTTCTAGACAGTGGCGGAGATGTGGGTACTGTAATAGTTAAAGCTCCATCAGAAATAGACTTTGCTGTGAAGATTCATGGGAAAGCTGCCCATAGTGGAGTAAATCCTGAAGATGGTGTAAGTGCAATAAAAATAGCAGGAATAGCCATAGGAAATTTGCCCATGGGTCGTATCGATGAAGAGACAACTGCAAACATAGGTGTTTTAAATGGTGGTACATCAACTAATGTTGTATGTCCCCTTGTGGAGCTAAAAGGAGAAGTGAGAAGTCATAATTTTTCTAAGGCAGAAAAAATACATGATCAATATAAAGATGTTTTTGAAGTTGCTGCCAAGGAAATGGGTGGTAAAATAGAATGGATTAGTGAAGTAGTATTTAAAAATTTTGAGGTCAAAAAAGATGAAGATATAATTCTTTATCTTAAAAAGAAATTTGATGCCTTGAAATTAGATATGGTACTTAAACCACGGGGTGGTGGCAGTGACGCAAATATACTTAATAATAAAGGAATTAAAACTGTAAACTTGGGCGTGGGAATGGAAAAAGGGCATAGTAAAGAGGAGTACATAACACATCAAAATCTAATAAATGCTACAAAACTAGTAAAAACTTTAGTGGAAGTAGAGGATTAAAATATGATAAATACTGCTATTATGGAGGTAGAAGGAGTTTTAAAAGATGAAAAGGACCTACAGATTTTAACCTTAGAAGATGGAAGCCGGGCATATAACTATAAAGGCTTTACAGGAGTTATAGGGCCGAAAGATAAGGTTGTGGTAAATACTACAGCTGTAGACTTAAAGTTAGGAACTGGTGGTTATCATTTTGTTATATCTAAAGTGTCTCCAACTACCCTTAGAGTTTCTGAGCCGGGGCATATAATGAAACTAAGGTATACTCCCCTCCAGCTGAAGACATTTACCTTAGAAGAACAGCTAGGTGAAGAACTAGATTATGTTAATGTTAATGGTCATATTGTAATACCCATTGAGTTACACAGTATGCTGGTGCCCATAGTTTTAGCTTTAAAAAAATTAGCACCATCTGTCACAATAGGATATGTTATGACAGATGGTGCAGCCCTGCCTGCATTTCATAGTGAGGCTGTTAAGACATTAAAGAAACATAGCTTGATAGAGGGAACTATCACTGCAGGTCACTCCTTTGGGGGAGACTATGAAAGTGTGAACTTTATTACTGCAATTCAAGGTAGTGTAAAGCTACTAAAAAGCCAAGTAACAATTATAGGTATGGGGCCTGGCATAGTAGGTACTGGTACGAAATACGGTTTTTCCGGAGTAGAACAGGGGTTTATAGCAGATATGGCTGCTAATTTGGGATGTAGTGTTTATCCTGCCCTAAGAATAGGTTTTGCCGATGTTAGGGAGAGACACAAAGGTATAAGTCATCATAGTTTAACAATATTTAATGACTTGATAAGTAATAGTTTTCCTCTGGTTTTACCCCACATGGGTAGAAAGGAACTTAAATTGGTATTACATCAACTTAGGAAGCTTCGGGAAAATAAAAAACACCAGATTTACATAGCACCTGGTGTAGATATAGAGGATGAAGCTAGAAAATACAATCTGCGTCTTTCTTCCATGGGAAGGGGCCCGAAGGAGAATCCAGAATTTTTTGATTGTCTTACAGCCCTAGCAAAGTTTATTTATGAAAAGAAATTAGTTGATAGTACTGATAGCATCCTTCACAGTTAAATGTTTTTCACCTAGCTCCTTTAGAAAACTAACTAAATCTTTGGCTTTACCTTGAAAATAAATACCTTTTTGGTTAATATGTATATACATATTTAATACCTCCTGTGGAATTAGTTAATTAATATTATTCACGGGAGGTATTAAATATGCATGAAAAAATAAAAAAAGAGGTAATAATATGAAAATATACAATTGTGATTTGCATATTCATGTGGGGCGCGCATTGAGTAAACCCGTGAAGGTTACAGCTTCTAGAAATCTAACCATATCAAATATTATTAAAGAATGTACTAATTTTAAGGGGATAGAGATGGCAGGTATTGTGGACTGTGCATCGCCAGCTGTGCTTTCAGAATTAACTCTTCTTGTGTCTGAGGGCACCCTATTAGAATTGCCCCAAGCCCAAGGGGGACTAAGGTATAGGGATAGACTCACAATAATTCTAGGTAGTGAGGTTGAAACAAGTGAAGGAGTCCATGTTGTTTGTTACTTTCCTGACCTTACAGAAATGATAGCATTTAGCGAATTTTTAGCCAAAAGGGTTACAAATTCACAATTAAGTACACAAAGGGCAAAGGTTACCTCCATTGAGCTTTTAGATTTTGTCAAAGAGCACAACGGTATTTTTATGCCAGCGCATATTTTTACACCTCACAAAAGTTACTACGGAAAAGCATTTGAAAGGCTAGAACAGTGCTTTGGCAAAAGGCTAAAGGAGGTAAAAGTGGTGGAGCTAGGTTTAAGTTCTGATAGTAAATTAGCAGATTGTATACAGGAACTCCATGGGTTTACTTTCCTTACCAATTCCGATGCCCATAGTCAAGGGAAAATAGCTAGAGAATTCAATAAGATATCCATGAAGGATAATAACTATGAAGAACTAAGGAAGGCTTTATACCGAATAGAGGGTAGACAAGTTATTGCAAACTACGGACTAGAACCTGAACTTGGGAAGTATTACAATACCTTTTGTAGCAAATGTGACAAACTACAAGAAAATGAAATGTCAGGTAAATGTTCATATTGTGGCTCAGCTAAGATTATAAAGGGAGTATCTAATCGAATTAAAGAGATAGCAGATTTGGAAGAAGGAAAACATCCCGCCCATAGACCACAGTACCATTATCAAGTGCCACTAGAATTCATACCTAATATTGGGAAAAAAACCCTAGAAAGGCTTCACAAAGAGTTTGGTTTTGAAGTGGATATTTTACATACAGTGGAAGAAGAAAAACTAAAAAAATGTTTAGATTTTAATATTGTAGATACAATAATAAAAGGGAGAGAAGGTAGCTTGAAATTGAAAAGAGGAGGTGGAGGACGCTACGGAAAAATTATTAATAATAAAACAATATAAATAAAATATAAATAAAGGTCTAAAATTATTCCCACCGGCATAAAGTAATTATATAATTTTTCCGGGAGGGGACTCACTTGTCTGTAAAACATTTGCTACTACGATACCTAAAAGAAAATATGTATGTATTAATTTTTGTAAGCTTAGTACTTGTTATAGGAATCATTTTTGGTTCTGTCATGGTTAACAAACTTCCTGAGCAACACAACACACTACTTGCAGAAGAATTGAATTTCTATTTTGAAGTTTTGGATGAAACCCCATCTGTTGATCGGTTGAACATACTAAAACAATCTTTTTTCAGTAATGGACAGTTTATACTGATAGCGTGGTTGGCAGGACTAACAGTAATAGGGATACCAGTAGTAATAGTAATGCTTTTTACAAGGGGAGTAATTTTAGGTTTTACAGTAGGCTTCATATTTAACCACACATCCTTTAGGGGCCTGTTTTTTGCAATTACAGCCATAGTACCCCACAACCTAGTCATCATACCAGCGTTTTTATTAGTATCAGTGGCAAGCATTTCATTTTCCTCTGTTATCTTTATGAAAGTTATTAAAAACAAGAGTATTAACATAGCCCCTTATTTTGTGAACTATGGAATAATGTCTATTTTTATTCTGCTAGGTATAGGATTGGCATCAATTATTGAAGCTTACATAATTCCTGTTATTTTAAAGTGGATTGTACCATTAATGATCTAGTGTGCATTTTTTTGCAAGCACATTTGTGCGTACTCTGAAAAAAAATGCATGGTATATTAAGGACAAGTGTCGTTATACTGAGTTTGTAGCTTTGGCATATTTTTTGCTTATTAATAAAGGTGGAATAGTTTACTACATATTCCATCAAATCAGTAAATACTGTTCGGAATGCTATAGGTTTAGTCTTTTAGATTTAAAACTAAAAAACAGTAAAACGATAGGGAGGCATTTGTAATGATTATTGGTGTACCTAAGGAAATCATGAAAGGCGAAAGGCGTGTGGCTGTTACTCCAGAGATAGTGAGCAAATTTGTAGCTGACGGGGCGACTATTTTAGTTGAAAGTGGTGCTGGCGCTGGTGCTAATTTTCTAGATAGTGAGTATGAAAAAGCAGGGGCTACCTTAATTGACGACGTGACTGAATTATTCCAAAAGGCAGAAGTAATTATGAAAGTTAAAGAACCACTATTTAATGAGCAAACTAATATGCATGAGATAGATATGATGCATAAAGGCCAATATCTTATTACATTTATTCACCCAGCTTCACCTGTTAACCACGAGATGGTTCAAAAGATGGCTGATAAAGGTATTATCGGTTTAACATTAGATGGCGTTCCTAGAATTTCTAGAGCACAAAAAATGGATGCTCTAACTTCTATGAGTACTTGTGCAGGATATAAAGGCGTTATAATGGCTACTGATCACTTAACTAAATTCGTTCCTCAAATCTTTAGTGCAGTTGGTATGATCAAGCCAGCTAATGTCTTTGTTGTTGGAGCTGGAGTTTCTGGTTTACAAGCAATAGCAACAGCTAAGAGACTAGGAGCAGTTGTATACGCTACTGATATTCGTCCTGATGCTTGCGAGCAAGCAAAAAGTCTAGGAGCAAAAATCGTTGATAGTGGAGTGCCTGCAGATATAGCAGTTGGTCAAGGTGGATACGCTAACAGTCTATCTAATGAATGGGTTCAAAAACAAGTAAGCAACATAAGAGAAGCTATGGTAAAAGCGGATATAGTTATTTTAACTGCATTGGTACCAGGGAAAAAAGCTCCAATCTTAATGACAGAGGATATCATCAAAGAAATGAGCCCAGGCTCTGTTGTTGTTGATATTTCTGTTGACCAAGGCGGTAACTGTGATTTAACAGAGCCTGGTGAAATCGTTCAAAAACATAATGTAACTATTCAAGGTATTAAAAACATCCCAGGTCAAGTACCTACAAGCTCAACATGGATGTTTGCTAACAATGTATATCACTTAGTTAGTTACCTAACAAAAGATGGTAAGATCAACCTTGATATGAGTGACGAAATTGTTTCTTCTATCATGGTAACTGATGGTGAGAAAATTGTTCATGAAGGTACAAAAGAGGCCATGGGCCTTATATAGGTAGAACTATTTTTCACTTGTGACTGATAAATTCGGCCACAAGTGAAATATTATTTTTCAAAAATATTTTATATGGAGGGGAACTGATGTCACCTTTAATATTGATATTTATTTTTTTAGTGGCTTCTTTACTCGGCTATAAGCTTATCAAAAACGTACCAAGCCTTTTGCATACACCCTTAATGTCTGGGATGAATGCATTAAGTGGTATTACAATCATTGGTGCATTAACTACAGTTTCTGTATTATTAAAAAACTACAACGAGTTTGTATCAATCGTAGTAGGAGGAACTGCTGTGGTGTTAGCTATGATTAACGTCGCAGGAGGATTCGGAGTTACTAATAGAATGCTAAAGATGTTTGATAGAAGGGGGTCAAAATAATGGATGCCCTATGGTTCTATGTAATCAGTCTTGTACTATCCATAACTATTCTTTACGGCATATCCCTCATGAGTCAAGTAAAAACAGCGGTTAACGGAAATAAATTAAGTGCTATGGCTACTGCCTTGGCTGTCCTGGTTACCCTAGTGTACAATGAGATATTTTCAGAGTCATTAGCTATTATTATAATTTTAGCGTGTATGCTAATAGGAGCATTTATAGGACTTTCACTTTCAAAAAAGGTTCAGATGATACAAATGCCAGAGTTAGTTGCACTACTCAACGGAATCGGTGGTGCGGCATCTGCCTTTGTTGCTGGAGCAGCAATGTTCACAGCTGTTACCTCCTTTGAAGCTACCACAGGGGTATTAGCTCTGATTATTGGATCGTTAACACTTACAGGAAGTATAGTGGCAGCTGGTAAACTATCTAAGAAGATAGATGGTAGGCCAGTAATATGGAACAATCATGAATTTTTGACCACAGTTCCCATTATTCTTCTTGGGGCAATAGTTGTAGCAACTATGGTGGTGGATTTGCCAGTTACCATTATACTGCTTATTTCCATAGCTTTAAGTGGATTTTTGGGTGTAGCTTTTTCAATTAGAGTTGGCGGAGCAGATATGCCCATAACTATTTCCCTTCTAAACTCACTTAGTGGAGTAGCTGGCGCCATTGCAGGTATGGCCATAGGTAATATTCTACTGGTGGCAGTTGGTGGAATAGTAGGTTCAAGTGGCCTGTTACTGACTCAAATTATGTGTAAGTCCATGAACAGTAGTTTGCTAACTATACTTCAGGGAAAAACAAGTGTTGCAGGCAAAAAGACAAAAGTAGAGCCTGTAGTTAAAGAAAGTGTTACTAGTGAAGTTAAACAAGTGCTGGAAGAGAAAAAAGTAAGTGCAGGAGACATACTTAAAAATGCTAAAAAGGTATTTATCGTACCAGGCTATGGTATGGCCCTAGCCCAAGCACAACATTTAGTGAAACAATTAGCTGACACCTTAGAAAAACAAGGTACAGAAGTTAAATACGTAATCCACCCAGTTGCAGGTCGTATGCCAGGACATATGAATGTCTTGTTAGCAGAAGCGGATGTAGACTATGAACAACTTTACGAGATGGATGATGTAAATGATGAGTTCAGGGAATGTGATGCATGTGTAGTAGTAGGAGCAAATGACGTGCTAAACCCAGCAGCAAGGGAGGCAGAAGGCACTCCAATCTACGGTATGCCCATACTAAATGTAGATAAGAGTAAACATATAATCTTCTGTAACTATGACACAAGTGCAGGTTATGCAGGGGTAGATAATCCACTATATAGCCGTGAAGAAGGAGTTAGTCTACTTTTAGGTGATGCAGCTGAAACACTGCAAAACCTTTTACATGATGTAAAAAGTATTAAAGCAGAAGAAAAATCTAGTTCAAATGTAGAACATAGTGCAGGTGCTGTTCTAAAAGGTGCCAAAAAGGTATTTATCGTACCAGGCTATGGTATGGCCCTAGCCCAAGCACAACATTTAGTGAAACAATTAGCTGACACCTTAGAAAAACAAGGTACAGAAGTTAAATACGTAATCCACCCAGTTGCAGGTCGTATGCCAGGACATATGAATGTCTTGTTAGCAGAAGCGGATGTAGACTATGAACAACTTTACGAGATGGATGATGTAAATGATGAGTTCAGGGAATGTGATGCATGTGTAGTAGTAGGAGCAAATGACGTGCTAAACCCAGCAGCAAGGGAAGCAGAAGGCACTCCAATCTACGGTATGCCCATACTAAATGTAGATAAGAGTAAACATATAATCTTCTGTAACTATGACACAAGTGCAGGTTATGCAGGGGTAGATAATCCGCTGTATAGCCGTGAAGAAGGAGTTAGTCTACTTTTAGGTGATGCAGCTGAAACACTGCAAAACCTTTTACATGATGTAAAAAGTATTAAAGCAGAAGAAAAATCTAGTTCAAATGTAGAACATAGTGCAGGTGCTGTTCTAAAAGGTGCCAAAAAGGTATTTATCGTACCAGGCTATGGTATGGCCCTAGCCCAAGCACAACATTTAGTGAAACAATTAGCTGACACCTTAGAAAAACAAGGTACAGAAGTTAAATACGTAATCCACCCAGTTGCAGGTCGTATGCCAGGACATATGAATGTCTTGTTAGCAGAAGCGGATGTAGACTATGAACAACTTTACGAGATGGATGATGTAAATGACGAATTCAGTGAATGTGATGCATGTGTAGTAGTAGGAGCAAATGACGTGCTAAACCCAGCAGCAAGGGAGGCAGAAGGCACTCCAATCTACGGTATGCCCATACTAAATGTAGATAAGAGTAAACATATAATCTTCTGTAACTATGACACAAGTGCAGGTTATGCAGGGGTAGATAATCCGCTGTATAGCCGTGAAGAAGGAGTTAGTCTACTTTTAGGTGATGCAGCTGAAACACTGCAAAACCTTTTAGATGATGTAAAAAGTATTAAAGCAGAAGAAAAGCCTGAGACCAGTGTGGAAACCAGTGCTGCAAAAGTTTTAAAGGATGCTAAAAAAGTATTCATTGCGCCAGGTTATGGTATGGCCCTAGCTCAAGCACAACATTTAGTGAAGCAATTAGCTGACACCTTAGAAAAACAAGGTACAGAAGTAAAATACGTGATTCACCCAGTTGCCGGTCGTATGCCGGGACATATGAATGTCTTGTTAGCAGAAGCGGATGTAGACTATGAGCAACTTTACGAGATGGATGATGTAAACGACGAATTCAGTGAATGTGATGCATGTGTAGTAGTAGGAGCAAATGATGTGCTAAACCCGGCAGCAAGGGAGGCAGAAGGCACTCCAATCTACGGTATGCCCATACTAAATGTAGATAAGAGTAAACATATAATCTTCTGTAACTATGATACAAGTGCAGGTTATGCAGGAGTAGATAACCCACTTTATAGCCGTGAAGAAGGTGTTAGCCTACTTCTAGGTGATGCAGCTGAGACACTGCAAAAACTGTTAGATGAATTGAAGTAAATTCATAAAGACTCAACCTATAGGTTGAGTCTTTTATAATAGTAGTGGCTCTAAAATCCAGTTATTTTTCCGTAAGACTAGCTTGCAAACTCGGTATATTTTTGTTTAGGTGCCCCACACACTGGGCATTTATCTGGTGCATCATTGGGATGAGTATGACCACATACTTCGCAAACATAGACAGATGAAGGTGTATAATCTTTACCTGAGTCTACATCTTTTTTAGCAGCTTCGAAAAGCTCTGCATGTACTTTTTCAACTTCCCTTGCCCAGTGGAAGGTTCTTTTAGCATCCTTTTCTTCTTGAAGCTCTGCCACGGCAATATAGCTTGCATACATTTGATCAACTTCAAAAAGTTCTCCTTCTCGAGCGGCTTCAAGATTTTCTGAGGTACTGCCTACGCCAAAACCAGCCATAGATGGAACTAATTGATCGCCGTGGATGTTTTCGTGAACCTTAAAGTGGTTTTGTGCGTGTACCTTTTCAGCATATGCAACTGCTTCAAAGAGATTGCCCACATTTTTGAAACCGTCTTTTTCTGCCACTTTGCCCCAGTAACTATAACGCATATAAGCTTGGGATTCTCCACCAAATGCAGAACGTAAATTAGCTGCAGTCATGTTATCATCTTTAACCATGTAAAATCACACTCCTATAGAATTTTATCTTTAATAATGTATACAAAACCATTATTCCTTATACATATCTGTTTTAGAAAAAAGTACTTGATAATTGTTAACAAATTATCTGTGGACTTTGACGCCTTAGACTAATAAACTACATACAATGAGCATATAATTTTTAGTGATAAAGAAAGAGGAGTTGATAATATGAAGATTATGTTTTTAAGGCTACCCATAAAAATCTTTTGGAAAACCGTTGCCATAATTTTTATCACTGTAAATATTGGGATATATTTTTCTCAATTTACATTTGATAATATTGCAATATCAACGTTTACAGGATATAGTTTAAGTAGTTGGGAAAAATTATTGCTATCTGTTAGGGAATTTTATTTGGTAGGTTTCTAAATTGCAAGCAGGAATTTAAAAACTTATATTGAAATTAATAAGTAAGATGAAAGTAAAATAAAAGGAGATTTGAGGTAATGGAAAATCTATTGTCAGATTATCTGACCTATTTAAGGGTGGAGAGGGGGCTGGCAGAAAACACAGTACTTAGCTATGAGAGGGATTTAAAGAAATTCATAAGCTTCGCTAAGAAATCTGGGTTTACTAGCATTGAAAGCATACAAAGACAGCAAATAATTACATATCTGCTGAAACTACAAGGTGAGAATATGGCTCCTTCATCAGTCACAAGAAATCTGGCATCAATCAGATCTTTTTTCAGTTATCTAAATATAGAGAATCTAACTAAGAATGATCCTTCTAGTGACTTAGACTCTCCTAAGCTCTCAAAAAAACTACCTAAGGTTATAACAATTGATGAAGTTGAAGACTTGCTACAACAGCCTGATGAAACAGATAAATTCGGAATACGAGACAGAGCAATGCTAGAAATACTATACGCTACTGGTCTGAGGGTATCAGAACTAATTTCTTTAGATGTTGATGACGTAAATTTAGAACTTGGTTTTTTGAGATGTATTGGTAAGGGATCTAAAGAAAGAATAGTACCCTTAGGCAAAATTGCAATTAGTTATTTAAAGATTTACCTAGACAACACTAGAAATAAACTTGTAAAAACCATTGAACAAAAATCCTTGTTTGTTAATTTTCACGGTAGGAGACTTACAAGGCAGGGTTTTTGGAAGATTGTTAAGAAGTATGCAAATCAAGCTGGTATAAAGTCGGAAATAACACCTCATACATTGAGACACTCCTTTGCAACCCATTTACTAGAAAATGGTGCAGATTTAAGATCTGTACAAGAAATGCTAGGCCATGCAGATATATCAACAACTCAGATTTATACCCATGTAACTCAGAAAAAACTTCAAAAGGTCCATAAGGAGTTTCATCCTAGGGCCTAATCTTTTTAATGCAAGAAGTCAGACGTCTTACACTGGTGAAGGTATAATATAAGCTATAAAACTGACGTAAGAAGATATATAGCTGATAATATTATTAAAGGCTTCAGATAAGCATAGACAATACTCCCTTGAGGCAATATAAAAATTAGATAAAATACTACTACTAAGGAGGAAAAATGATGAATTCAATTAAAAGAGTTATATTGTTAGTACTAGATAGTGTAGGCATTGGTGCCTTGCCAGATGCGGATAAATACAACGATGTTGGTTCCAACACCTTGGGGAACATTGCCAAAAAAGTAGGAGGACTAAAACTACCTACCTTAGAAAAAATGGGACTAGGCAATATTCATCCCATAGAAGGTGTCAAAAATGTTGAAGAACCAGTTGCATCCTACGGTAAAATGATGGAAAAATCCCCAGGGAAAGATACCACAACAGGGCACTGGGAACTGGCAGGAATTATATTAGATGAGCCGTTCCCCACATACTTAAATGGGTTTCCACAGGACTTGCTAAAGGAGTTCGAAAATAAAATAGGAACTAAAACCATTGGTAACTATGCTGAATCCGGAACTAAAATCTTAGCTGACTTAGGAGAAGAACATCAAAAAACAGGTTATCCAATTGTTTATACCTCAGCTGATAGCGTTTTTCAAGTTGCTGCCCATGAAGAAGTTATTCCTTTGGAAAGACTGTACGAAATCTGCAAAATTGCCAGGGAAATGCTACAAGGAGAACATGCAGTTGGTAGAGTAATAGCTAGACCTTTTATTGGTGAGCCAGGAAATTACGTTAGAACTGAAAATAGAAAAGATTTTTCTCGCTTACCAGATACAAAAATTGTTTTACAGTCTTTAAATGAGGCTGGATTAGACGTTGTGGCAGTAGGTAAGATACATGACATTTATAGCGGGCTAGGTATTAACAGAAGCTATAAATCAAAATCCAACCTACATGGATTAAACAAGACCATTGATTTAATTAATGAGGACTTTTCTGGACTCATTATGACAAACCTAGTTGACTTTGATATGATGTACGGTCATAGAAACGATGTGGAAGGTTACGCTAAAGCACTAGAAGAGACTGATGGTATGTTAGAAGTAATTATTCAAAACATGAAGGATGAAGACCTGCTGATCGTAACAGCTGACCATGGATGCGACCCTACACATCCAGGAACAGATCACACTAGAGAGCACGTCCCTGTATTACTATATGGCAAGAATATTAAACCTGTAAACTTAGGTACTTTAGAAAGTTTTACAGATGTTGCAGTAACACTCACTAAAATATTTGCATTGGATGATAAGTTCCCAGGGAAAAGCCTAATTTAAAGGAGGTTTTAAAATGAAAAACATTATGGAAAGGCTTAAAGAAACAGTAAGTTATATCCAAAAAAAAGTGGATTATAAGCCAGAAATAGGACTGATTTTAGGTTCCGGATTGGGCGTCCTTGCTGAAGATATTGAAAATCCCATCTATGTTCCATATGGTGATATTCCTAATTTTCCCATCTCAACAGTTGTAGGGCACGCAGGACAGTTGGTTTTTGGTAGCCTAAATGGCAAGAAAGTTGTGGCAATGCAAGGGAGATTTCACTACTATGAGGGATACTCCCAAATGGAGGTTACCTTTCCTGTAAGGGTTATGAAGTTACTGGGGGTTGACAAGTTAATAGTTACTAATGCAGCAGGTGGTGTCAATGAAACTTTTAATGTTGGTCAACTAATGCTCATCAAAGACCATATCAATTTAACAAATTACAATCCCCTTATAGGTCCGAACTTAGATGAGATGGGTGTTAGATTCCCAGACATGGCCAAAGCCTACACACCTGAACTGAGAAAACTTGCTAAAGCCGTAGCACAAAACCTAAACATAGACCTTGCAGAGGGTGTTTATGTAGGTTTTACAGGCCCTAATTATGAAACACCTGCTGAGATAAGGCTTACTAGGACCATAGGCGGCGATGCAGTTGGGATGTCAACTGTGCCAGAAGTTATAGTTGCAAGACATTGTGGGCTAGATGTTTTAGGTATATCATGTATTACCAACATGGCTGCTGGTATACTAGATGTTGCACTTGACCATAGGGAAGTGATTGAGGTAACCCAACGAGTCAGATCTGAATTTATTACACTTGTTAAAAACATAATTAGGGAAATGTAGGGGGAGATAACATGCGTCTATTAGATAAAATAAAAGAGGCAAAGGACTATATAAATGGAGTTGCAAATATTGAGCCTCAAGTTGGTCTGATATTAGGTTCTGGATTAGGTACTTTAGCTGATGAGATAGAAAATAAGGTAGTGATACCCTATGGGCAGATACCTCATTTCCCAGTATCTACTGTTGTAGGTCATGAAGGGCAACTTGTTATTGGGAAATTAGAAGGTAAAGAAGTAATAGCCATGCAAGGACGATTCCATTATTATGAAGGCTACACACTTCAAGAATTAACATTTCCAGTATATGTTATGAACGCTTTAGGGATAAAAGCACTTGTTGTAACTAATGCATGTGGTGGATTAAACAAAAACTTCTCTGCTGGTGATTTAATGTTGATTACTGATCATATCAATACATACTTTACAAATCCTCTAATTGGATCAAATTATGAAGAGCTAGGGCCACGCTTTCCAGATATGTCAGAAGCGTACAATAGAGAATATATAGCTTTAGCAAAAAAGATAGCAGACGAACTAAATATCGAAATCCAGCATGGTGTATATGCACCGATTACTGGTCCATCATATTCAACCCCTGCTGAACTTAAGATGCTAATAACATTAGGTGGCGATACAGTAGGGATGTCAACAGTACCAGAAGTTACTGTTGCTAACTATCTAAAAATAAAGGTCCTAGGAATATCATGTATAACTGATATGGCCATTCCAGATGAATTGGAGCCATTAACCCATGAGCAAGTTGTTAAAATAGCTAACCAAACAAGACCTAAATTTATCAGTCTAGTTAAAGGATGGCTACAAGAGGTGACAATCTCGTGAGAACTGTTGATATAATTCTAAAAAAACGCATGGGAAAAGAATTAAGGGAGAATGAAATTGAATTTTTAATCCAAGGATACAACAATGGTGAAATACCAGATTACCAGATGTCTGCATTTGCAATGGCAGTCTATTTTAAGGGAATGACCTCACAAGAGACGGCTTATTTGACCAACAGTATTATATCTTCAGGGGATACCATAGACCTAAGTATGATTGAAGGGATAAAAATTGATAAACACTCCACAGGGGGTGTGGGCGATACCACCACTTTAGTGCTGGCCCCTTTAGTTGCGGCAGCAGGAGCTCCTGTGGCTAAAATGTCAGGAAGAGGGTTAGGGCATACAGGAGGAACACTAGATAAGCTAGAGGCCATTCCAGGCTTTAAGATTGATTTAAACAAAGAGGAATTTATAGATATTGTTAATACAACAAAAGCTGCTGTAATGGGACAAACAGCTAAACTTGCACCTGCCGATGGGAAACTCTATAGTTTAAGGGATGTAACCGCTACCGTTGACAGTATACCCTTAATTGCAAGCTCTATAATGAGTAAAAAGCTCGCTGCAGGGGCTGACGGTATAGTATTGGATGTAAAAACCGGTGATGGAGCATTTATGAAAACCAAAGAAGACTCTTTCAGACTAGCCCAAGAAATGGTTGGTATTGGTACTCACTTAAATAAAGAAACAGTAGCTTTTATTACTGATATGGATCAGCCTTTAGGAGAAGCCATTGGAAACAGTTTAGAAGTTATTGAAGCCATAGAAACATTAAAAGGCAGAGGGCCAAAGGATTTATTGGAACTATGCCTTGAGTTAGGTGCTCAGATGTTAGTTATTGCAAAAATTTATGAATCTGCTGGGGAAGCTAAAGTAAGGCTCCAGGAACTAATTGATGATGGAAGTGCCATTGAAAAACTTAAACAATTCATTGCAGCACAAGGTGGTAACCCCGAGGTCGTAAATGATTACCATCTGTTGCCTACGGCAAAAGAAAAGTTGGTTGTGTGTAGTGATGTTTGTGGATACGTCAGTAAAATTGAGTCTGAGGGATTAGGTACACTGGCTATGATTCTTGGTGCAGGCAGAGCGAAGAAGAGTGACCCTATAGATCACGGAGTTGGAATAGTAATTCATAAAAAAGTTGGTGATGAAGTAACCCAAGGAGAAAAAGTTGCCACACTATATGTAAATACTATTGTTAACGAAGAAGACTTAATAAATGAATGTTTAAATAAATTTACCTTCTCTGGAGAAAAAACAAAAAAACCAAAGCTAATATATGGGCTAGTTACAAAAGAGGGAATAAAAAAGTACTAGGAGTAACCCTCAACTGTTAACCTGCTTACCCTATACAGGCTAAAATTTTATTAATAATTGGTATTATTTTCATAAATACGTGGAATTCTATTAATGAATTTTTTAGCCTAAGGAGGGTTTTTGGTGAATAGTATGAAGAAAAGTCTGATTTTGTTTTTGTGTGTAGCTTTAACAATGGGTTTTAGTTCAGTTGTAAGTGCTAATGAATTTGAATTAAATAGTCATTCAGCGGTTCTAATGGAACAGTCTACTGGCAAAGTGATTTACGAAAAAAATCCCCATGACTCATTACCCCTTGCCAGTGTAACGAAAATTATGACCATGTTACTGGCTTTAGAAGCTGTGGAGGAAGGTAAAGCCAGCTTAGATGATATGATGACAACCAGTAAAAGAGCCATGGATATGGGAGGAACTCAGATATTTTTAGAACATGGCGATCAAATATCCCTGCGAGATGCACTTGTTGCAGTTACCGTGGGATCGGCAAATGATGCTTCAGTTGTAATAGCTGAACATATAGCTGGCAGTTATGAAGGGTTCATCGACAGAATGAACGAACGGGCATTAGAATTGGGTATGGAAAATACCAAATTTGTTAATTCCTCAGGACTACCTGTTGAAGGTGGTAGTAATATGAGCTCAGCTTACGATATAGCTCTAATGTCCAGGGAGTTATTAAAACATGAAATAGTTTATGAATGGACTACCATACAATGGGATACAAACTTCATGGGAAAGGTTTATTTATCTAACACTAACATGAAATTCCTTAGGAATTACCCTGGTGCAGATGGTTTGAAAACTGGCTGGACAACTGAAGCAGGATACTGTGTGTCAGCCACAGCAAAGAGAGAAGATACTAGGTTTATAGTAGCCACCATGAAGTCAGAAAATCCTGATTTAAGACTTAAGGATGTTTCAACACTATTAAACCATGGGTTCGGGTCTTATAAAACTGTAACCATCAACAAAAAAGGCGATATCATACAAACTGTTGAGGTTGATAAAGGAAAAAACCTGACAGTAGATATAGTAGTAAAGGAAGATGTTTCTGCCCTTATGGATAGGAAACAACAAGAAAATGTAGAACATAGGGTTAATCTACCAGAAAAAATCCAGGCACCCCTTACGAAAGGCCAAGTTGTAGGCAATATAGAAGTGCTTTATAATGATGAGGTAATAAAGACAGTTGAACTAATAGTGAATGAGGATATTGAAAAGGCAGGGGTTTTTAGCCTTATGGGTAGAATGTTTAAAAACATGCTAGAGCGGGTAAGATAAGGGAGCAATATGCTCCCTTTTTTGTTTGATATTTATAGTTAGGCAGTTCACAGTGCAGATTAAAATCAGATGAATTATTTGAGATGTATGTTAATTACCGCAATATCAAATAGTCAATTAAATTCTTTTTGAAATTATGCAGGAAATATCCATTTTTTGGCGAAAAATATAAATAAAATAGTTACGCTAAAGGGGGATACTATTAATGTTCGTAAATCTTAAATATGTTGATAAATTTTTGATTGTACAGGTAAAAGGGGAACTGGACCATCACACTGCAGAGGAAATTAAAAACTCTGTAATGAAAGAACTAGAAAAGGAAATTGCCATAAACCTTATTATAGATTTTAGTGGTTTGAAATTTATGGATAGCTCCGGCATTGGAATGATCCTTGGTAGATACAAAGAAGTTCAAAAATTAGGTGGAAAGATGGCTATAACAGGGTTAAATAATACAGTGGAAAAAATAATCAAGCTATCTGGAATTCAGAAAATAATTGGTGTCTACAAAACCGCAGAGGAAGCTATTGCAAATTTGAAGGAGGAGAAATAGATGGAAAACTATATGGAGCTTATTATACCAAGTTACTCTAGAAACGAATCCTTTGCTAGATCAGTTGTTGGAGCTTTTTTAACACAGCTAGACCCTACATTAGACGAATTAAACGATGTAAAAACTGCTGTGTCAGAAGCAGTAACAAATGCTATAATACACGGGTATGGGAATAATGGAGGGGAAATCAGGATTTTATCCAAAATTACAAATAATATTTTTGAAGTTAAAATTATAGATCAAGGGAAGGGCATAGAAGACATAGAACAGGCTAGGGAACCACTTTATACATCTAAACCTGAAATGGAAAGATCAGGCTTAGGTTTTTCTGTGATGGAAGGATTTATGGATGAAGTAGAGATTATTTCTAAAGTAGGGACTGGAACTCAAATAACCCTGCGTAAGAAATTTAATAGTGTCCCCAGTGGACATTAGGGTGCTTTGACATGTGGGAGAGTATAAGGGATAAAATTACTCAGTATCCTCCATTAAGCCATGAAGAGGAAATAGAACTGTTTTTGCAAATAAGCCAGGGGGATTTAAAGGCTAGAGAAAGATTTCTGAATCATAACCTAAGATTAGTTGCAAAACTGGTAGAAAGATATAAAGGCGTCTATGACGAAGAAGATCTTTTTCAGATAGGTTCAATAGGATTATTAAAGGCAATAGATGGATTTGATCACCAGCATGGTACAAAATTTTCAACATACGCAGTTCCTAAAATTCTAGGAGAAATAAAAATGTATTTCAGAGATAACAACCCTGTTAAATTAAGTAGGCAGCAGGTTACTATATCCAGACTTGTTAAGGACTCTCAAGAACACCTGACAGCAGAGTTAGGAAGGACTCCAAAAATCAGTGAAATAGCAAGCAAATTAAATGTCAGTATTGAAGAAGTTGTAATGGCTATGGAGTCTTCTAGGAGTATGACATCCTTAGAGCAACCCATGGGGGATGATAGTGAACTAACTTTAAAAGACCTTATAGCTGACCTTAAATTTGATGAGTATGTAGATAATAAACTTTTATTAAAAGAGATTTTTTCAAAGCTAGATGCTGTTGAGAAAAAAATTATTATTTTGAGATATTTTCAGGAGAAATCTCAACAGCAAATAGCGGATTTGCTATCAATAAATCAAGTACAAGTTTCACGTTTAGAACGAAAAATAATAGAAAAATTAAAACAGGCCTATAATAAGGTATAACCTTGAGTTGAAATCGAGGTTATACCTTATTATTTTTATGGAATACTACTAATGGAGGCGTTTTAAATGACTAAGAAAATGTACAAATTAATATTTATAATTACATTGTTTCTTTTAATAATAAGCGCTACAGCTATTTTTATATATAGGCCTACCCCTTCAGATGAAGAAATTCCTAGAGGTAGTAAAAGAGTGGAAAAAGAACACAAGGTTGAGACAAAAGAAGTGTGCTAGTATATCTAAAGTTTAAAGAAAAGGTAATTATATATGAAGGGCATGACTTATTACTAAGGGATATAGCTGATATAGTAGTAGCTGAAGCGGAAGTTAATAATCAATTACAACAATTCAAATTAGGGTTATTAGATACAAAGAATAAAGGTACTCAGAAGCTGTTTTCCATTGATATAATCCAAAGAATCTTAGAGAATTTCCCAGATTTAAATCTTGATTTAATTGGAAAAGATGAGATAAACATAGAAATTATTACACAGAACTACTCAAACAGATGCTTAGTTATTGTTTTTACCTTGGTGCTTGCTTTTAGTCTAATTTTGATAGTAACTACACCTTTTCAACGGTATATTTATTATACAGGACTTGCCTTAGGTCTAATTATATTTTTTTATAGCATTGGGAAAGATATAAAAAGAGCAGAGTATGACATAATTGCTAGTGAAGAATTTGAAAGTTGCTACCAGTTAGAAGAACGATCTGCTCAAAAAGACAAATAGGGCAAAGGAGGCTAACTTATGTCAGTTGTGAAAGTTATTGAATTAGTAGGCGACTCTAACCAATCTTGGGAAGATGCTGCAAGTAAAGCCATATCGAGAGCACAAGATAGTGTAGATGGAATTACAGGTGTTGAAATAAAGAGAATGACTGCAGTTGTCCAAGACGGGAAAATTGTAGAATACAAAACAAATCTAGACGTGGCTTTCGAAGTGAAATAATCTACAAAAACCGAGTAACCCTCGGTTTTTTATATTTATTAACTAATTGACCTTACCCTGAGCTAAAGCAGTATAAAGCTTTTTAGAATATTTAACTATCGTTTAGGTGAAAATATTTTTAGACTTATTTAGGGAAGGTAGGGTAACTTTATGTCTAGTAAGAAACAAAATCAAATAAAACAGCAGAAGAAACAACAAGAATACAAGACTATGATTCAAAAAAAACAACCTAAACCCCCAGTGTTAAAAAACTGTTTTAATGCATTTTGGGTAGGTGGAAGTATATGTTTAGCTGGGCAGTTTCTTCAAACCTTTTATGCTAACGCCCTAGGTATGGATATCAAAGAAGCATCAAATCCCACAGTAGCCACTGTTATATTTATTGGAGGCCTATTAACAGGGTTAGGGATATTTGATAACATAGGGAAGTTTGCTGGGGCTGGCACTGCAGTACCAGTCACAGGGTTTGCTAACTCCATGGTTAGTGCAGCAATGGAATTTAAACGGGAAGGATTGGTGTTGGGTATAGGAAGTAAAATGTTTATATTAGCGGGCTCTGTTATAGTCTTCGGTGTTGTTACAGCTTTTGTAGTTGGTTTAATTTCTGCAATTATTTAGGAGGTAATTCCAAATGGTTACAAAAATATCGGATAAGAAATCTAAGAAATTAGGTAAGAGTACATATCAGTTTGAAAACCCACCGACTATTATTTCAAGTGCAACTGTAACTGGCCCAAAGGAGGGAGTAGGCCCCTACGGAAAATACTTTGACAAAGTTTACGGTGACACAATTATAGGTGAAAAGAGTTTTGAAAAAGCAGAAGCCAAAATGATGGAGGATGCTGTAAATTTAGCAATGCAAAAGGGAGATGTTACTGAAAAAGACATCGACGTTTTTCTAGCTGGTGACTTGTTAAATCAAACAATAACCTCAAACTTCAATGCCCTTCAGTTAGGCATACCCTTTTTAGGACTTTATGGAGCGTGCTCAACCTTTGTGGAATCAATCCTATTGGCATCCATGTTAATTGATGGAAATTTTGCCAAAAAAGCTTTAATAGCAACATCTAGTCACAACTCTTCTGCAGAAAGGCAATACCGATTTCCAACTGAATATGGTGGTCAGCGTCCTCCCTACTCACAACACACAGTAACTGGTTCAGGAAGTGCTGTTTTAGCATATGCGGGTATTGGGCCTAAAGTTACCCATGGAACCATAGGTAAAGTAATGGATATGGGCATCAAAGATCCTTGGAACATGGGGGCTGCCATGGCTCCAGCTGCAGCAGATACCATAGTAAACATTTTCAATGATACAAATACGACTCCCGATGATTATGATCTCTTAGTTACAGGAGATCTAGGCCTATTTGGCAGTAAAATAAATGAAGAACTTATTGCCTCACAAGGTATTGATATAAGCAAAATATACCAGGATTGTGGAGCAGAAATATTTGATTCAACTCAAGATACCCATTCTGGAGGAAGTGGTTGTGCATGTTGTACAGTTATGTCCCTAGGCTACTTCTTAAAACAAGATAAGTATAGGAAAATCATAGTAGTGGCAACAGGAGCACTACATAGTCCTACCACATATCAGCAGGGCGAAAATATACCAACAATTGCCCATGGGATCATAATACAGAAATAGGAGGGAAAATTTGTGAATATATACTTGGCAGCTTTTTTAGTAGGTGGATTATTCTGTGTTATAGGCCAGCTGTTATTAGACCTTACTACACTAACTCCTGCACATATTTTGTCGGGCTTTGTGGTGGTCGGTGGTATTTTAGGGGGTCTTGGTCTTTATCCAAAGCTTATTGAGTTTGCAGGAGCTGGTGCTAGTTTGCCGATTTCGAGTTTTGGCAATGCGTTGGCTCAAGGGGCTATGGCCGAAGCTAAACGGACAGGGGTTATAGGGGTATTAACGGGGATGTTTGAGCTTACAAGTACTGGTATTACAGCAGCCATTGTTTTTGCCTTTTTCTTTGCTTTAATATTTAACCCTAAGGGATAAATATGCTTACTTTGGATATACTAGGTACTTTGATAACACTTTTACTGATGGATATATTTAACTGGAAGAAGGTTTTTACTGCTGTTTTAGTTATGAATTTAATTACCCTTCTAATAGCTTTATTTTTAAAAACTGAATTTAGCTTTTTTAACATTGGGGGTATATTTAGTTATGTTGAAACTAATGGAGGCATACATTGGTTCATAAATTTGGTCCCATTTTTTACGGGAATTATTCTTGCCCAAAGTATTGATAGAGAGAACTTTGACCTAAGAATATTGATACCTTGGCAGTATAAGAACACATGGAATGCAGTGTTTTATAAATTGGGTTTTTACAGCTTGTTTTACCAGATCACAAAAATTATGTTGAGGGGGTAGGATTGAATGAAAAAGAAAATCATCATAGTAACAGATGGGGATAATGTGGCAAAAAGAGCAGTGGAAAGAGCCACAGAACAACTAGGTGGCAGATGTATCTCTGCTTCACACGGCAACCCAACAAAATTAACTGGACCGCAGATTGCAAGCCTTATAGAAAAGTCTAAAGGTGATCCCATAGTAGTAATGGTTGATGATAGAGGGCAGGCAGGGGAAGGTAGGGGTGAAAGGGTTACTGAGTATCTGGTCAATCATACAGATATTGAAGTCATTGGGGCATTAGCTGTAGCTTCTAACAGTCCTTATGTGGAAGGAATCACACCTGATGTTTCTATTACAAATCAAGGGAATATAATAGATGGGGCAGTGGATAAAGATGGGCAACCAGCTAATGAAGAATTGATTTTTGGAGATACCGTGGAAAACTTAGAACTACTTGGTGTTGAGCATGTTATTGGTATTGGAGATATAGGTAAAATGTGTGGGAAAGATGATTTGCGAAAAGGAGTACCTATTACTTTAAAGGCTCTTAAGGAGATATTAAGTCGCAATAATTATAATTAGTATAAGCGGGGGATAAAGTTGAAAGAGGATATTTTAGAGAAAAAACTCCATAAAGATCTTAGTAAAAATGTTGAAATCCTGGAGAAAAAGCTAGGAGTAGGTGTTAGCTTTGACGTAATAAATAGAGAGTTTATTATTGGGGGAAAAAAGGTCGCTCTATTTTTTGTAGATGGATTTGCAAAAGATGATGTGATGCTGATGATAATGCAGACACTATATCACATTAAAAGGGAAGAGATTGCCCTAAATACTGTAGCTAAATTGATGGACACTAAGATACCATATATCGAAGTTGACACACAGGAAAACTACGGTGACTGTATAGACAGTATTTTATCAGGTGCTTTAATCTTACTTATTGATGGTGAGAATATAGCAATTGAAATAGATGCTAGGGAGTATCCTGCTAGGGGTCCTGAAGAACCTGATGTGGAAAGGGTTACCAGAGGGTCTAGGGATGGCTTTGTTGAAACAATGGTATTCAACACTGCCCTTATACGAAGAAGAATTAGGGATCCTAGACTCAGGGTAGAGCATCTAAGTGTTGGTACTCGATCAAAAACTGATGTTGCAGTTTGTTATATACAAGATGTAGTAAATCCAGATTTAGTCAAAGAGATAAAAAATGATGTTGAAAATATCAAGGTGGATGGTTTGCCAATGGCAGAAAAATCTTTGGAAGAATTTTTGACTAAATCTGGCTTTACCCCTTTTCCTAAGGTGCGGTTTACTGAAAGGCCAGACGTAGCTGCAATCCATCTATTAGAGGGACATGTTGTTTTAATATGTGATACATCACCTAGTGTAATAATAGCTCCAGCTACATTATTTCACCATTTGCAACATGCGGAAGAATATCGACAAAGCCCACTAGTTGGGACTTATATACGTTGGATAAGAACAGTTGCTATTTTTTTCTCTTTATTTGTTACACCCCTTTGGCTAGCATTAGCTTACCAACCAGAAATTTTACCTGAAGGATTAGCTTTCTTAGGACCGGAGCAGGTTGGAAATGTACCCCTTTGGCTTCAATTTTTAATAGCAGAGGTTGGATTGGATATAATTAGAATGGCAACCATACACACACCATCACCTTTAGCCACGGCCCTTGGCATTATAGCAGCATTTATGATTGGCGATATTGCCATAGAAGTGGGCCTATTTACCGCTGAAGTTATTTTATATTTAGCGGTGGCAGCTTTGGGTACATTCGCAACACCTAGCCTAGAAATTGGACATACATTTAGGTTGTACCGTCTATTTCTTTTGATTTTAGTTGCTATTTTCCAGATTCCAGGGTTGATCGGGGGAACATTTATTTTTGTTATAATGGCAGCCACAACTAGATCATTTAAAGTGCCCTACCTATGGCCACTGATACCATTGAATTTATCTGCCCTTTGGGCGGTGATTATTAGAAAACCTGTACCTGTTAGTAAGTCGAGGCCATCGATTATTCGCCCCCAGGACAAGGACAGGATTTAAGGAGGCTATGTTTTATATGTTTAAAGTTAGTATTGGAATTCCTAGAGCTTTGCTCTATTATGATTTTTTACCCCATGTAGATACGTTTTTTAAAGCTCTAGGGGTAGAAGTGATTATATCACCCCCCACAACAAAAAAGATTATAGAAAAAGGTAACCAGTTATCCATAGATGAGGCTTGTTTACCCGTAAAAGTTTGTATGGGACACCTAGCCTACTTTGAAGATACTAAAGTAGATGGAGTGTTTCTACCCAGAGTGATATCCATAGAGAAAAACAAATTTATCTGCCCAAAATTTCTCGGGCTACCTGATTATGCTAAAGGAGCACTTAAAGGTAAGATAAATATATTCTCTCCAGATATAAAAATTAGTAGTTTAAAAGAATTTACTGATTCTTTAACTTATTTTTCTAAAGAACTATCAATACCGAAAAAAAATGTGATTACAGCTTTAAAAGAAGTAAATAAATCCTATGGAAGATATAAAGATAAATTGACTAGTGGGACGAACTTAATAGATTTCATAGACAAAAAAAATAGTCCTAAAAAAGACTTGAAAATTGCTTTGTTAGGACATGGTTATAATATCTATGACAAAGGAATAAATCTTGATATTTTTGATAAGATGACAGAATGTGCAGAGGTCAAAACCATTGAAATGTATACAGAAAAAGAGTTAGCCATGGGTAGGCAAGAACTACCTAAGCCCCTTTTTTGGACATATGGTGAGAAAATCCTTGCAGCAGCACTTTATTCCCTAAAATATTCAGATGTAGATGGAATTGTTGTGGTAACAGCCTTTGGATGTGGCCCTGACTCTTTTATAACTGAGTTAATTGGTCAGGCTCAAAGGAATTATACAAAAACACCACTTATGACACTTACTTTAGACGAGCACTCTGCAGAAGCAGGACTAGTAACTCGCCTTGAGGCATTCACAGATTTATTAACATTGAGGAGAAAAAAATTATGGGCATAACATTTCCCCTTTTCGGTTCAAGTTATATCACTATTAAAAGTTTATTGACCTGGTTGGGCCACGACGTGGTTTTGCCACCCCCAATAACTGAAAAAACCATGGCTTTGGGTACTAAACATAGTCCAGAGTTTGCATGTCTACCCCTTAAAATAACAACTGGCAGTTTTATTGAGGCCTTAGATAAAGGTGCAGACAGTATACTTATGGCTGGCGGAGTTGGACCTTGTAGATTCGGCTATTATGGCTATATTCAAAAAGGTATTTTAGAAGGATTAGGATACCAGTTTGACACATATATCATCGAGCCACCAGCTAGGGACTTTAAAGGGGCAATGGGAGTTATCAATAAGCTAAAGAGAAAATCATCATGGAAAGACTTGGTGTATTATATGTACCTAGCCTTGGCTAAACAGAAATACTTTGATGACTTACATAAGCTTGTTCTAAAAACAGCTCCATATGAGTACGGAAAGATCCAAAGTTTTTCCATATATAATAATTTTTTGAAGCAGATGGACCCATTATGTGATAAAAGGAAGATGGAAGAGCTTTATTTAAAGTATGTGGAAAAAATATCTAAATTACCCACGGATAAAGGAAAAAATGTTGTTAAAGTTAAGCTATTGGGAGAAATATATCTGGTATGTGAACCAGCAGCTAATCTATATATGGAAGAAAGACTAGCAAATCTTGGAGTAGAGGTTACACGGACAATTTATTTGGCTGACTGGTTTGGAGTGCATGTACTAAAGGATATGATCCCATTTATAAAAAAAGAAAGTTATTTAGATATAGCTAAAGATTACTTAGGACATATGATAGGGGGACACGGATTAGAAACAGTGGCTCACACTATTACTGCAGCAGAAGAAAAGTTTGATGGTGTGATTCAGGTTTATCCCTTTACATGCGCCCCAGAGATTATTGCACAAGGGATAGTAACAAAAATATCTGCTGAAAAGGGAATTCCTATTATTACTTTTTCCCTTGATCAACACTCAGGGGAAGCTGGAATTCAAACGAGACTAGAAGCGTTTACAGACTTACTATATCAAAAGAAAATGCTGAAGGAGGGGGAGCTACTTTATGTCTAAAGGAGTATACCTAGGAATCGATGTAGGTTCAGTATCTACTAATGTTGTGTTAATGGATAAAGATAAAAACCTACTGGAAAAACATTATATTAGAACACACGGGAGACCCATAGATGCTGTAAAAAAAGGATTAGAAAGCATAAAAGGATTTTGTAGTGATAAAAAAGTTCTAGGTGTAGGTACAACAGGGAGTGGTAGAAAACTTGCAGCCCAAATGGTTGGAGCTGATGTAGTAAAAAATGAAATAACTGCCCATGCTATGGCAGCACTAAGTTATAACGAAAAAGTTCAGACTGTCCTAGAAATAGGTGGACAGGATTCTAAAATTATTATTCTAAGGGATGGTATTGTTACAGATTTTGCTATGAATAGTGTATGTGCAGCTGGAACAGGTTCCTTTTTAGATCAGCAAGCATCTCGCTTAGGGATAAAAATTGAGGAGTTTGGACCATTGGCTTTGAAATCAAATGTGGAATTAAGAATAGCAGGTAGGTGCTCAGTCTTTGCCGAATCAGATATGATCCACAAACAACAGATGGGTAACCATATAACAGATATACTAGCTGGACTGTGTACAGCCTTAGTGAGAAACTATTTAAATAATCTTGGAAAAGGGAAGGATATACAAGGCCCCATTATGTTCCAAGGTGGTGTTGCCGCAAACCCAGGTATAGTAAAAGCCTTTGAAAAGGAGCTAAATCACAAAATTTTAATCCCAGAACATTTTGATGTGATGGGAGCCTATGGTAGTGCCATACTAGCACTACTGCTAGAGGATAAGGGTAGTGGAAGCATTTTTAATGGTTTCGGAGCTGTGGAGGATGACTTTTCTCCATCTTCCTTCATTTGTCAGGACTGTGGAAACGGTTGTGAAGTAGTAGAACTTTACAGAAACGGGGCAGTAAACGGCACATGGGGTGACAGATGTGGTAAATACCAAAACAAGATACAGCAAAAGACATCGTAGAGTTTAAAAGTAATAGTTATAGTAGGCGCACAGGAAAAAATCAAGCCCCTCTAAGTGAGACTTATGAGGGGCCTTTTTTTATACCACAGATAACCCTCTGCCCTCTTATGTCAATTTACAAAAACTTACACTGGTCCACAATTTTATGCTATAATTTAGAAATAAGGTTAAGGGGGGCTGTACGTGGACATAATTGTTAGTCATACAAATACTGATTTTGATGGGTTTGCTTCAATGCTTGCATGTACCAAACTATATCCCAACGGAAAAATGGTATTCCCAGGGAAGCTAAACAAGAATCTAAGGGAGTTCTTTTCCCTACATAAAGATGCATTTGAAGTGATTTTGCCATCGAAAATAATTCCCCAGGAAGTAAAAAGACTTATAGTTGTGGATACTGTATCCCAAAAACGATTGGGAAGTATAGGACCGCTTCTACTGAATGAAAAAATTGAGGTGATAGTTTACGATCACCACCCTATAAATGATCCTTTACCTAATAACATAAAGGCTATGATAGCTGAAGTTGGGGCAACTATAACCCTACTGGTGGAGGCAATAAAAGAGAGAAACATCCCTATTAGTCCTTTTGAAGCTAGTGTTTTTGCCCTTGGTATCTATGAGGATACAGGTAGTTTAACATATTCTACAACTACAGTAAGAGATGTGAAGGCAGTAGCCTATCTTCTTGAAAGAGGGGCAAAGCTTTCTCTAGTGTCAGAGTACATAACAAAGCCTTTAAATCAAGGACAACGTGAATTACTTGACCAACTCTTAGAAAATAGTAAGAACATAAAAATTAATGGTTGGAATATTTTACTAACAACAGGAAGTATGGATGAATTTATTGGTGGAGTAGGTGAAATCACCAAAAAGATTGGAAATTTAGAAGGTGTAGACGGTATATTTACTGTTGTGCATATGATAGATAGGGTTCATGTTGTGGCCCGTAGCTTAAATGAGGCCATGACTGTTCTTCCTCCAATTAGATCATTAGGTGGTGGGGGACATGAAAAGGCAGCGTCTGCTACTATAAAAGGAGACGACCTAGAAAAAATTGTTCATGATTTATTAGAGGCTTTAAAAGAAGTCCCCTCACCCATGCTAGCAAAAGATATTATGACAAGACCTGTGAAAACCATACATCAAGATACAAAAATAGAAGAGGCGAATAAACTTATGTTAAGATATGGGCACACAGGGTTCCCTGTTGTTGACAAAGACATACTGGTAGGTATAATTTCCCGGCGAGATGTTGATAAAGCTATCCACCATAAGCTTGGGCACAGCCCTGTAAAAGGGGTTATGTCTAGAAATATAGTTAAGATTAAAGAGAACACTAGTTTTATGGAAATACAAAAGCTACTTATAGAAAAAGATATAGGTAGACTACCTGTTGTGGATAAACACAATGCCATTGTTGGTATTATAACTAGGACTGATGTTTTAAAACTGATACATGGGGATGAAACACCTAGGTGGCATAAATCCTTATACAACTCAGAAGACTATAACCTAGCAAGTGTCAACGGCAATCTAAATAACGTGATAAACAGCCGACTACCCAAAAAGATTCAAGGACTTCTACTTCTTATAGGACAGAAAGCTGAGAAAGAAGGATACAAAGCTTACGCCATAGGGGGATTTGCTCGAGATCTTATTTTAGGATTACAGAATTTTGATATTGACATAGTGGTGGAAAACAACGCCATAGAATTTGCGGAAAAGCTTGTTAAATACTTAGGAGGTAAGCTTAAAACCTTCCCGCAGTTTGGCACTGCCACACTTACTCTAAAAGATGGCAACAAAATTGATTTTGCAACAGCTAGAATGGAGTTTTACCCATTCCCTGCTGCTATGCCAGAAGTTGAGGAAACAACAATTAAACATGACTTGTACCGTAGGGACTTTACCATAAACACATTGGGATTTAAGTTGAACAGTCCAGTTTTTGGTGATTTTTTAGATTTTTTCAATGGAAAAGTTGATCTAGAAAAAGGAATTATCCGTGTTCTTTATAATTTAAGTTTTGTGGAAGATCCCACAAGGATACTTAGAGCCATAAGGTTTGAAAGTCGTTACGGCTTTACCATTGAGGAACAAACATTAGGATTTCTAACTAATGCCTTGGAAAACAATATGTTAGCACAAGTAAAACCTAAACGTATTTTAGAGGAATTAAAGTTGATTTTATCTGAGAAAAATGGTTTGTTAAGTATGAATAGATCTATTGAGCTGGGAATCTTAGAGGGAATTTTCGGTGAAATAAGTAACAAAAAGCTATTAATAAGAGCTCTAGAGGAGACAAAAGTTCATATAAACCTGTACAAAAAGAAGGAAATTAAAGTAGACAATGAATTCCTTATATACGTACAAGTTATACTAAGCTTTTGCAATGAAGCTAAGCAGAAGGAGTTTTTAACTGGATTACAATTAGATAAAAGTCAGCTAGAAGACTTTGATTTCTTTTTTAATAATTACCAGGAGACATTACAATCCTTGAAAAATCCTCGCTATTTTTCAGCTAGCGAAATAGTTGAGACCTTACAGGGATATAAGAAGGAGAGTATGATTGTTCTACTTGCATTATCCTTTAATAGCACAGTACATAAAAGAATTCTTCTGTATGTAAAAGAATTTTCTAATATTGATATTGAAGTGACAGGGGAAGACCTTAAAAAAATGGGATTACAGCCAGGTCCGGTGTTTTCAGATATCATTAAAAAACTCAGAAAAGAAAAGATTGATAACAATCTATCTAGTAAAGAAGAAGAACTATTATGGGTAAGATCAGAATATTTATCCCAAGGACAAAAGGAGGATTTTTAATTGAGAGGATTAAATGAATTTTTAAACCAGATACACGTAATTCTACCAGCCCTTTTAATAGCACTTACATTCCATGAATATGCCCATGCCAAGGCCGCAGATTTATTAGGTGACCCAACTCCAAGACGATCTGGAAGGCTTACACTTAATCCTGTTGACCACATAGATCCCATGGGTTTGTTAATGTTAGTTTTTGTTAGGTTTGGGTGGGCAAGACCGGTGCCAATAAATCCCTTTAATTTTAGGGGAGATAGAAATAGAGGACTTATAATCGTGTCTGTTGCGGGACCATTAGCTAACCTAGTTTTAGGTTTTGTTAGTGTCATATTGTTTTATTTAGTTATTATTTGGGGGTCTCCCACAAGTAACGTAACCAATTACTTATATACATTTTTTCAATATCTAACCATGTACAACATTTACTTGATGCTGTTTAACCTAATTCCTATCCCGCCTTTAGATGGCTCAAAGGTACTTTCTAGTTTATTATCAAGTGATTTGCGTTATAGGTACCAGCAGGTTGAACAATATGCTCCATTTATTTTGATCTTGCTTCTAATGAGTGGCGTGATTCCTACTATTTTAGGTGAAATGGCCAGTGGTATAATAGGTAGTATGCATAGTATTGTAGTAGCTGTACTGAATGCTATCTTATAGGAGGGACAGCAAAATTGGAGTATAAAGTTAAACTATCTAGCTTTGAGGGACCCTTTGACCTACTACTACACCTTGTGGAAAAGGCACAAGTAGATATTAGTGAGATTTCCATTGGGGAAATAACAGAGGATTTTTTGAACGCCATACAGGACATAGAAGAGCTTGATTTAGAGACAACCAGTGAATTTTTAGTCGTTGCAGCCACCCTAATAGATATAAAGAGTAGAACATTACTTCCCACAAGGAGAAGTAATGTTGATGAAGACATTTTTGATGAAGACCCTAGGCAACAGTTGATTAGACGCTTGTTAGAGTATAAAAAGTATAAAGAGGTTTCTCAAGTTATGTTGGAGCTAGCCTGTGGGCAAGAACATTACCATACTAGGGCACAAGAAGTTATAGAGCCCCAATATAAGCCATTAACTTTATCTTTAAATCAGCTCTTTGGAGCTTTTCAAAAGGTTTTGATTAATTCTCAAAGGACCGAGACAACAGTTGAGAAGCAACACCATATAAAAAAAGAAGAAATAACAATAGGCGATCAAATGAATAGTATATTTGCCATATTATCTGAAAAGAAACAAGTATCCTTTTACTCCATATTGGAAAAAAGTACTTCCCGATACCATGTTGTTATATCATTTTTAGCAATTTTAGAATTAATAAGACTTAAAAAAATAACGGCTATACAGCAAGAAATGTTTGGAGAAATAACTTTAATGTTTAAGGAGGAAGTGGCTTAAATGGAAGAAAGAAGTGCATTAAAGGCTTGTATAGAAGCATTGCTATTCTCATCTGGTGAACCCCTAGCTTTAGCACAAATAGCTGAAGTTTTAGATACAACTCCTCTACTGATAAGTAAAGTTTTAGAGGAATTAAAGTCTGAAAAAGAAGAAAAAGGTGGATTACTCATCAGGGAAGTGGCGGGGGGGATTCAGCTATGTACTAAACCCCAGTACCACAAATTCATCCAAAAACTATTTGGGTTTGAGCGTTATAACAATCTAACCCCTGCCACAGTTGAAACCTTAGCAATTGTGGCATACAAGCAGCCCATAACCCGGGCGGAAATTGAGGATATACGTGGAGTAAAGGTTGAAAAAGCCATTGCTACACTGCAAAATAGAGGCCTTGTGGAAGAAGTGGGTAGAAAAGAGGGAACGGGTAGACCCATACTCTATGGAACAACCCAAGAATTTCTAAATCAATTTGGACTAAAAGATCTAAAAGAACTACCAAATTTACTAGAAACATCATGATACGTTCTAGGTTGCTGAAAAACCTTCAGTTTGTTAAAAACACAGAAACCTACCAACCAACTGTAAACCAAAACGCCGAGAGGAGTATCAGACTGATGACAAAGTCATTTTTTAGCCATCCTGACTTCCAAAAAGGCTAGATGGTTTTGAATGTCAGGGTCCTACAAGAGGACCCCCTACCAGTCTCCTCGAATTAATTGTACTGCTTTTTAATATACACATCTAGGGTCAATGACTTTGTCTTAGGTTTGTCTACAAGCTGAAACGCCGAGAGGCGTTTTTTTAATGTTTAAAATGTTATTATTTGGGAAACATAAGTTATATTCTGATTTATTTACAGCTTTTTGAGAGTAGGTGTAGAAGTGTCAGTATACTGGTTTATCCCCCCCGTGCTGTGGTTAATTGTTATGGTTAGCCCAGTTACACTAAATGTGCAAGTTAAAAAAAGAGGTAAGGATGAAAGAATTGACGTGGGTGTTCGTTTATTTTGGGGCCTTATACATTTTGATTTAGATGTACCTAAGATATTATTTAGAAAAAATAGTATCCAAGCTGAAACAGAGTTAGAGCAATCCCACAAAAAGCCCTATGTTGATAAAAAGATAAAATTTCCTTTGAACTTTAAACTGTTTCTCGAAATGGTTTGTGAGCTAATTGTCAAAAAAAATGAGATCTTAAAGAAGCTAAAATTATTTCAGAAAATAAGTAAAAGAATAGTTAAGCTTGAGTACTTCAACTGGGAAACAGAGTACGGCTTAGATGACGCTGCCTTGACAGGTGTTGTATATGGATTTATTTGGCAAGGAAAATCAGCCTTACTATTTATAATGAATAAAATGATGAAATTTAAATGTAAACCAAAAATTAAACTTTTCCCTGAATTCAACAGATATGTGTTTAAAACTGAGTTAAACTGCATATTTAAGCTTAGGGTCGGTTACATTATAATTATCAGTATGTTTTTTTTAACCATGGTTTTAAAATACAAAATTTCCAAAAAACTAGGAGGTGGAAAAGGTGTCAGAGCATCCAATTCAAGGGTTAATGAAAACGGCAATGGAAAGCATCAAGGAGATGGTAGATGTTAACACTGTTATAGGTGATGCAGTTGAAACACCCGATGGTAGTGTAATTATACCAGTTTCAAGAGTAGGATTTGGTTTTGCAGCCGGTGGTACTGAATTTGAAGCCCATGATCATGAGAATGAAGAGTTACCTTTCGGTGGTGGTAGTGGTGCTGGTGTTTCTGTACAACCTGTGGGCTTTTTAGTTGTAGGTAATAATCAAGTTAGATTGCTACCAGTGAGCAACAATGCTATCTACGACAGGTTAATTGATGCAGTTCCTCAACTAATGGAAAGAGTTCAAGAAATGTTTAACGAGAAGGGCAATGGTAATGGTGGAGATCAACAGAAACTCCAGAAAATAGAAGCACAACTTGCTCAACTACAAGCACAAGTAGGAAACCCATAAAGAGAAGGCGAAAGCCTTCTTTTTTCATTGTAAATCCTTTTTCTACTTTCCGCTTTCCAACTTTCGACCTTCCACCTTTCCAACTAACAACTAATGGAATTTTTACTCATATACTCCCAGTTTTAATAATATATTTTAAAAAAAGAAATGGGAGTAGATAAAATATGTTTAAAAAAATAAGTGTCCTTTTTATAGTGTTTATTTATTTGAGTTCTGGCAGCGTTTTTGCGTATGATGCAAGGAGCTATATATTGATGGACCGCCAAACAAAACAGATACTTCTTGCTCACAATGCACAGGAAAAATTAGAAATGGCAAGCACCACCAAGATTATGACTGCCCTAGTGGCCATAGAGTTAGCTGATTTAGAAAGTGAGTTTACCATACCAGATGAAGCAGCAGGTATTGAAGGAAGTTCCATATATCTTAGTGCAGGTGAAACCTTTAAAGTTATAGACTTGCTATACGGCCTAATGATAAGGTCTGGTAATGACTCAGCGGTTGCTCTAGCTATTGCTACAGCAGGAAGTGAAGCCCATTTTGTACATTTAATGAACCAAAAGGCAGAAATGATAGGGGCATATAATACTGTTTTTGCTAACCCACATGGTCTAGATGGGGCAATTCATTATACAACGGCCTACGACTTAGCACTTATAACCGCACATGCCATGGATAACCCCCTATTAAAGGAGATCGCATCCACAAAGTATTATAAGAGTACAACAAAGCAAGGTACTGTAAGGGAATTTCACTCAAACAATAAGTTTATACTTAACTATCCCTATGCAACAACATCTAAGACAGGATGGACTACACCAGCTGGACGATGCCTTACCTCTGCAGCTAAAAAAGACGAAATGGAAATTGTTTCCGTATTACTAAATGCCCCAAATTGGTTTAATGATGCTATGCACATGATGGATTGGGGTTTTGAAAATTTCGAAGCTGTTGAGCTAGTGGCCAAAGATGCAGTGCTAGATATTGTTGATGTGGTAAACGGGGATAAAAGAGTTGTTCCTGTGGTAGCAGGAGAAAGTTTGAATTTCCCTGTAAAAAAAGGCTCAGACCCCATAATAACAACAGAAAAACAGATACATAATACATACGCTCCTATTTCAAAGGGGGAAAAACTAGGTGTTCTGCAGTTCTACATAGACGGTAAGATATTTTACGAAGTGGATTTACTTGCTTCTGAAGATGTAGCAAAAAAACCCTTGCCATGGTATCTAAGACTTATAAGCAAGCTAAATTTCATAGGGAATATTCCCTTAGAATCTAAGGGGTGGTATTCATGGTAAATAAACTTTGGTTTTTCTTTATAGTAGTGGGTATTGCTGTTGCAGCCATCAGTGGTGATATTCAAAGTGTTACAACTACTTTACTAGACTCTGCTGAAAAAGGGGTTACAGTGGCCTTCGGTCTAATTTCAATCCTTACTTTTTGGTTAGGTATAATGAAACTTATTGAAAAATCGGGACTGCTAAATGTTCTAGTAAAAATAATGAAGCCCTTTGCTAAATTTTTATTCCCAGATGTTCCTGTAAATCACCCTGCCATGTCAGCTATTTTACTAAATATGAGTGCAAACCTTTTAGGCATGGGGAGTGCAGCAACACCATTGGGCCTTAAAGCTATGGAGCAATTACAAGAACTTAACCAGGACAAAAAAACAGCTTCTGATGCCATGTGTACATTTTTAGCTATAAATACCTCAAGTTTAACAATAATACCAACCACTGTAATAGCTTTACGAATGGCTACAGGTTCAACTGACCCTACCAAAATAGTAGGAACAACCATTATAGCAACACTTTGTTCCTCAATTGTGGCTATAACAGTAGATAGATTGTTTAGAAAAGTTTATAGGGGGCGGTAACATGGGTTTTATATCTATACTATCTCAATGGGCCATACCTGTAATGGTTTTTCTAGTTGTTCTTTACTCATATATAAAAGGTGTTGAGGTATTCGATACATTTGTTGAAGGGGCTAAGGAAGGTTTTCAAACAGCTGTAAAATTAATTCCTTTCTTAGTGGCAATGCTTGTGGCAATAGGAATATTTAGGGACTCTGGTGCTTTTGCTATAATTACAAAGCTTTTATCACCTATAACTGAAAGGGTTGGAATACCCTCAGAAGTATTACCTTTAGCCCTTATGAGACCTATATCTGGGAGTGGTGCTTTGGCTATGACAACTGAACTAATGCAAACTTATGGACCAGATTCAATGCTGGGTTATATAGCTTCAACACTACAAGGCAGTACAGATACAACTTTCTATATATTGACAGTTTATTTTGGTTCAATTGGTATAAGAAGAATAAGATATGCAATGACAGTAGGGTTGATAGCAGATGCAGCTGGATTTATAGCAGCAGTTATTGTGTGTAAATTATTACTGACATAACACCTAAATGCCCACTTGAATGGAAAAATAACCATAAACCTAACAAGGAGCGTCCCTTAGGGCGCTTTCAGCTTGTAGACAAACCTAAGACAAAGTCATTGACCCTAGATGTGTATATTAAAAAGCAGTACAATTAATTCGAGGAGGTAGACTTAAGAGCTGAATAGCTAAACGGAAGAAGGGGCGTGAAACAGGACGTCAGACTGTGTGGCTAATCTCTAAAAACTCAAAGATTAGCCGTAAATTTCCTGTCTTTTGGTGCAATATGACTTAAACATATAAAAATACAATGATAAAGTGGGTCTAAGAGCTACTAATATCCTTAGTAGTTCTTTCACACCTATAATATTTATTACTCTTTTAAAATTATAGGCTAGCAAAACTAGGGCTGTCTCTGTAGTTACAGAATCCATCCCTCTTGTTAAAAAATACCCAGCATTCATTGTCCTTTTGATGGTTCCATAAGGATGCTCAACAATCATCTGTCTTTGTAGGTATTTGTCCATATTTGCTTCTGTTCTAGCATCTATAGTATCCAAAAAATCTTGGCTAGGTGATCGATTTATTATCCTGCCTTTAGCTGCAGTGGTACATTTGCTTTTTGATTCACAGTTTTTACAGGCATCGTAGTTTCTATATTTTATTCTCTTTGGTTCTTTTGATTTGTGATTTATTCTGCGAAGTTCATGTCCTAAAGGACAAATATATAAATCTTTTTCAGGCACATAAGTAAATTTATCTCCGTAGAAATCTTTGTCTCCTGTGGCGTTAGAATACGACTGTTTTGGCAAATAGACTGTTGTTTGGTTTCTCTCACATTTCATAAGATCGTCTGCTTGGTAATAGCCTTTATCTGCTGCTACTTCGAGTTTCCTTTTTCCAAATATATCTTTAGTTTCTTCTGCAAGTGAATTTAGATTGCCTTGATCTGCGGGATTGTTTGTAACATCATATGCCACTATAATACTATGCTTAGAGTCTACAGCTGTTTGTATGTTATATGCTACAGTAACACCATTGTTTTTGTTGTCCATTAGCCTAGCATCTTCGTCAACTGTAGATATTTCATTACTTTCGCTATCCTGTAGTTTTTTTTCCAACTCTTCAAATTTAATTTTACGCTCCTTGAGTTTTTCAATTTTTTGCTGAATTTCTTCAGGTGTATACTTAAGTTTAGGTGAATCGTCTTTGTCACTGCTTTCTAACAAATCTAGATAGGAATTAACCTTATCTTCGATATATTGTTTGTGTCTTTGTATTTTTTTCTTTGAGAAATTATTCTTCTTTGAATTATTAGCTTGAATTTTAGTCCCATCTATTGCTATGAATTCCTCGCCTAATAGTTTGAGATCCTTACACAACTTAGTAAAATCCTTGAAAACTTGTTTTAGCTGAGTTTTATTTTCTTTCCTGAAATCAGCTATTGTTTTAAAATCAGGTTTTAGTTTTTGTAATAGCCAAACCACTTCTATATTCCTGTGAGATTCTGTTTCTAGCTTTCTAGATGATCTTATGCCATTTACATACCCATATAGATATAACTTCAATAAAACAGAGGGATGATATCCTGGTGCACCTCTGCGGTGTTCCTTTGATTTAGTGAATGCACTCATATTGACCAGTTCTACGTATTCATCAATTACTCTAACGGGATTATCCTCACCTATGTAATCTTCTATGCAGTCAGGAAACATTGTTTTTTGCTTTCTATCTGTACCTTTTATAAATGACAATTTAAAATCCCCTCTCCGATATTCTATAACTTAATTATACTACAGAAAAAGGGAAAAGTACTGTATTTACAGTACTTTAGAGCCATTTAGACATATATTATTCTCTAATTCTCACACAGTCTGACGTTTCGAGAGCTCCACTGAACCATGGACGGTGAATTGGAGCGGTACCCTTCTGGAGTTTAGATAGAAGCCTTAAGTCTCGACGGAGAATTTTGTACAGCGTTTAATATGCGACATTCCTAAAAAATGACTTTGGCATCAGTCTGGAAGCGTCCCTTAGGGGCGCTTTGTTAATTACAACTAATGTCCGTAAATATGGTTGTTTCATAATTAAAACGAGCATTCTAGGGAATATTAACGAATGATATTTAAAAATTATAGCAACAGGAGTGGTTAAAGATGGTGAAAGTAGCAGTATTTGGTGGAGGATGGGCAGGCTGTGCAGCTGCCATAGAAGCTAGAAAAGCTGGAGCAGATGTAGAGTTAGTTGAACGCACAGATATGCTATTAGGAACTGGACTTGTTGGCGGCATAATGAGAAATAATGGTAGGTTTACTGTGGCAGAAGAACTTAAAGCCATGGGAGCTAACGAGCTTATAGATTTAATAGATAATAATTCTTTGCATAAAAATATCGATTTTCCTGGCCATGAACATAGTTCTTTATACAATGTTGCCATAATAGAATCAGAAGTGAGAGACCTGGTACATAAAATGGGAATAAAAACTATTTTTCAAATGCGGGGAAAAGAAGTAAGGTTAAAAGATAATAAAGTAACAGAGGTCTTACTTGATGATGGAAGTAAAATGAAAGCAGATGCATTCATTGATGCAACAGGAAGTGCTGGCCCTATTGAGAACTGTACAAAGCATGGCAATGGGTGTGTAATGTGTATATATAGATGCCCAACCTTCGGAGGTAGAATTTCTATCTCTGAAAAAGCTGGTGTGAAAGAATCCCAAGGGAAAAAGGAAGATGGCTCAACAGGGGCCATGAGTGGATCCTGTAAGCTAATTAAAGAATCTTTAGCAAAGGACATTCAAGATAGATTGAAAAATGCAGGTGTTTGCATAGTCCCTGTACCTAAGGATCTACAAAAAAAAGATGCACTGGAACTAAAAGTATGTCAACAGTATGCCCATAAAGAATACCAGGAAAACATCATATTGCTTGATTGTGGGAATTCAAAGATGATGACAGCATATTATCCATTATCTGTTTTGAGGAACATTCCAGGCTTTGAGAAGGCAAGATTTGCAGACCCAATATCAGCTGGGATTGGTAACTCCATGAGGCTTATGAGCTCTGTGCCAAGGGATAATACCATGCAAGTACAAAACATTGATAATCTATACTGTGCTGGTGAAAAAGCAGGTTTTTTAGTTGGGCATACTGAAGCTATTTGTACGGGAACATTAGCTGGATATAACGCGGTAAAAAAGGTTAAGGGGGAGAAGCCCTTAGAGATAAGTCGTAATCTGGCAATAGGTGAGGGTATAGCTTTTAATTTAGAACAAATGCAAACAGAAGAAGGCTTACAGAACAGATACACTTTTTCTGGAACCATATTATTTGAGAGAATTAAAGAGTTGGATTTGTATACTACAGACATAGGAGATATTAAAGCTAGGGTAGAAGAAAATGGTCTAACTAACATATACAAATGAATTTGTATAGCTAATTAATAATATATATAAAGGGAGGTGAAGTTTTAGGAGGGAGATTAAATGGGAAAAGGTAATTTTAAAGTCGTCCTTATTGGAATGCTTCTCATCGTGGCTGTGTTTTTATTTAGCTGCTATCTAGGAAACATACCAATTTATAGCCTTTTTTAAACTTAAAAGTGTCTTAGTGGGTTTTCCACTAAGACACTTTGCCTTTAAAAAATAAAGTGATATTACTTTTTAAGTAATATGCTCGAAAGATTTATTAGAAATCTACCATGACTAATTGACACAATATCATCAGAATGAGCTTTTAGATAAATATACTCTTCAATGTTATCGAATACTAATTTTAAGTATAGTGATTCTAAAAAGGACTCTTTAGTTAAGAAAATGTTTGTTTTACATAGCAGTTCAAGACGAGTGGTTTTATCAATACATATTGTACTAGGATTTTGAATTTGAATTTTTCCAGGAAATTCTGCGAATGGTAATTGGATGACAGAATTTTTCCCTAAACCACATAATCGCCAGTTAGGCTCCATATTTGTACTTACATGAAAATTATTTGAACCAAAGCTCCTGTTAACATATTGACCCCTTTCATATAATGACATCTCGAAAAAAGAGCCAATTGATAAACTCAATGGACTAGACAAGAGAAATTCACACGTCATTTTCAAGCTACCACCCCCACTCTATTTTATCTTATTCTAAAGGTAGTGAAATGTTGACCAATAAAATTAAATAATTTAATTTTTTTAAGCTGAACTTATGCTATTATACTTAATATGGAAAAGGAGTTGATTAAAATAGAGAGGCTACAGAAATTTATGGCTAGTGCAGGTGTTGCATCCAGAAGAAAATCAGAGGAACTTATATTAGAAGGTAAAGTAAAGGTTAATGGTCAACTGGTGACAGAACTAGGGTTTAAGGTTTCTCAAAGTGACTTAGTGGAGGTAGAAGGAAAAGAAATCTACAAGCCCAAAGGACATGTTTACTATCTCCTAAATAAACCAACTGGTTATGTTACAACTGTATCAGATCCTCAAGGCAGGAAAACCGTTATGGAATTAGTTCCAAAAGATCATAGAGTATTCCCTGTGGGGAGGCTAGACATAATGACAGAAGGGTTGCTTATACTTACCGATGATGGAGAGCTAGCATATAAACTCACACACCCTAAGCATATGGTGGAAAAAGAATATCATGTTAAGGTAAATGGGATAGTAGCACAAGAACATATAACAAACTTGAGAGAAGGTATTATGTTAGATGATGGAAAAACATCCCCTGCAAAAGTAGAAATCTTAAATATCCAAGGGGGAGAAGCTACCCTTTCATTGATAATCCATGAAGGGAAAAACAGACAAGTTCGTAGGATGATGGAAGCTGTAGGAAGAAAGGTTATCACGTTACGTAGGGTAAAATACGGAAACCTGACCCTAGAGGGAGTGCAACTAGGTAAATACCGGAACCTTACTGAAGAAGAAGTTCAATGGTTGATACAAAATTAACATAAATTATAAAAACTATGGACAAAAACAAGCAAATAGTATAACATATATTATAAATGATACATACTTAATGTTTTTAATTGAGATATTTGGATTTAGGTAATATTATAAGCTACCAATTATGAATAAGGGAGGTGATCCTATGGAGCTATCTGAAAGACAAAATAAGATTATTGAAATAGTTAGAGCAAACCAACCAATAACCGGTGAGGATATAGCACAAAGATTATCTCTTACTAGGGCAACCTTGAGGCCTGATTTGTCAATACTAACAATGTCAGGATTGTTGGATGCCAGACCAAGGGTTGGGTATTTTTATGTTGATAAAGGTGTAAGTAACCTAACAGGTGAACATATAAAAAAACTTAAGGTAGCAGATGTTAAAAGTATGCCTATCGTTATATCTGAAGGACAAAGTGTTTATGATGGTATAGTTACATTATTTTTAGAGGATGTAGGAACTATATATGTTGTAAAAGATGGCTACTTATCTGGTGTGGTATCTCGGAAAGATTTATTAAAAAATGCCATGGGGAAAAATGATCTAGAAGCAATACCCATAGATGTTGTGATGACAAGGCTTTCCCATATTATATATGTTGAAGAACATACATCGGTTTATGAAGCTATGGCAAAAATAATAAACTATCAAGTGGACTCTCTACCAGTTGTGAAAAAAGTTATAACAGATGGAAAAGAACTTCTTGAAGTTGTGGGGAGATTCTCAAAAACAAATATAGCCAAGTTGTTTTTAGAAATGGCTGAAGGTAAATAGGAGGTTTGGTTAAATGTTAGATCAAAAAACATGTGTATATGTGCTATCAGATTCTTTAGGGGAAACCGCAGAACTTGTTGTTAAAGCTGCTGCAAGTCAGTATAATTCAGGGCATGCAGAAATTAACAGAATTCCATATGTAACAGATAAAGAAACCGTTAAAGAGACAATTGAGGATGCAGAAAAAGACCAAGCAATGGTAGCATTTACCTTTGTTATACCAGAATTAAGGGAGTATACAGTTAACTTGTGCAAAGAAAAAAATATTCCCTTTGTTGATATAATGGGTCCTGTCATGGAACAGATGGCTAGAATTACCAATAAAAAACCAAGATTTGAACCAGGTATATTAAGAAAATTAGATACCGATTACTTCAAAAGAATTGAGGCCATAGAATTTGCCGTTAAATATGATGATGGTAAAGACCCAAGGGGCTTAATTAGAGCTGATGTGGTATTAGTTGGTGTATCAAGAACATCTAAAACTCCCTTAAGTATGTACCTAGCACACAAGCAAATAAAGGCTGCTAATGTTCCGTTAGTTCCAGAGGTAAAGCCACCTAAAGAACTATTTGAAATAGACCCTAAAAAGATAATAGGGTTAACTATATCACCACATCAACTTAATGAAATACGTAAAGAACGATTATTGGCCCTTGGATTACGAGACCATGCAAGCTATGCATCCATGGAGAGGATACTCGCTGAGCTAGATTACGCAGAAGGAATTATGCGTAGATTAAATTGTCCAGTTTTAGACGTAACAAATAAAGCTGTTGAAGAAACTACAGGTAAAATGCTTAGTATACTACGGGAGGGAATATAACTTGAAAAGATACGTTTATTCATTTAATGAGGGCAATAGGAGTATGAAAGAACTTTTAGGTGGAAAAGGTGCAAACTTAGCAGAAATGACAAAGTTGGGTTTACCTGTGCCTCCTGGGTTTACCATATCTACGGAAGCCTGCCATCTCTTCTATGACGAAAATAAGACCATTACAGAAGGTTTAATCCAAGAAATCAAAAAAGCCATGGCAGAAGTTGAAATTACTTTAGAAAAGAAGTTTGGCTCAAAGGAAAATCCTTTACTAGTTTCTGTTAGATCCGGGGCACCAGTTTCTATGCCAGGGATGATGGATACTATATTAAATTTAGGTCTTAATGATGAAACTGTATTAGCCTTGGCAGAGGAAACTGACAATGAAAGATTTGCTTATGATTGCTATAGAAGATTTATACAGATGTTCAGTGATGTAGTACTGGACATACCCCACTATAATTTTGAGAGGGCCCTACAAAGAGCTAAAGAGATTGCTGGTGTTACTGAGGATACAATGCTAGATGCCGCAATGTTGAAAGACTTAGTGGAAGAGTATAAAAAAATTGTTAGAAAATCTGGAGGTAAATCATTTCCCCAAGACCCTTATGAACAATTATTGCTTGCAATAAAAGCAGTTTTTGAATCTTGGAACAATCCAAGGGCTCAAATTTATAGAAACATAAACAAAATTCCTTCTCACTATGGAACAGCTGTTAATGTTCAGTCCATGGTATTTGGTAACAAAGGAGACGATAGTGGAACAGGGGTACTGTTCACTAGAAATCCATCCACTGGCGAGAATGTGTTATTTGGAGAATATTTAATGAATGCCCAAGGGGAGGATGTAGTAGCTGGAATTAGAACACCTCAGCCTATTGCTAAACTCAACACTCACATGCCAGAAATTTATGAAGAAATTCTTAAGCTTTGTAATACACTAGAAAACCATCACAGGGATGTTCAAGATATTGAATTTACCATCGAAAAAGGTAGGCTATTTGTACTACAAACAAGAAGTGGTAAGAGAACATCTAAGGCTGCTGTGAAATTTGCAGTGGACTTAGTTGAGGAAGGACTCCTAACTAAAGAAGAAGCCTTACTAAAGGTTGATGCTTATCAGTTAGATAAACTTTTACACCGCACTATTAGTAATGAGGGAAATATAGAAGCAATTGCACAAGGACTACCTGCATCCCCTGGAGCTGCAACGGGGAAGATAATTTTCGACGCTGATGAAGTAGAGCAAATGGGAAAAAAGGGTGAAAAAGTGTTATTGGTTAGACCCGAAACAACACCTGATGATATACATGGGATGGTTGAGGCCCAAGGAGTTCTAACAACTAAAGGTGGTATGACAAGCCATGCAGCAGTTGTTGCAAGGGGCATGGGTAAGCCTTGTGTTTGCGGATGTGATAGCTTAGATATCGACCTAGAAGAACAAACACTAAAAATCGGAAATAGGGTATTTAATAAAGGTGATGTTCTAACAATAGATGGTTCAAATGGCAATGTTATTATAGGAGAAGTTGAGCTTGTTGAGCCAGAGTTGAACAATGATGTTCTAACTGTTCTTAAATGGGCTGACGAAACTAGGGACTTAGCCGTAAGAACAAATGCAGACACACCTCAGGACGCCCAAAAAGCTAGAGAATTTGGAGCAGAAGGTATTGGTCTTTGTAGGACTGAGCATATGTTTATGGAACCAGACAGACTGCCTATTGTTCAAAAAATGATTTTGGCCGAAACATTAGCTGATAGAAAAAAACAGTTAGACAAACTTTTGCCAATACAGCAAAATGACTTTTACGGTATTTTAAAGGCAATGGCTGGATTACCTGTAACCATTAGATTGCTAGATCCTCCGTTACATGAATTTTTACCAGATGTAGCAGAGCTGGCTATTGAGTTAGCATTGCTTAAAGAAGAGGCACAACTGTCTAACCCAGATATTCAAAAGAGGGAAGATTTGCTAAGAAGGGTTAAGGCATTACAAGAATCAAACCCAATGCTTGGACACCGTGGATGCCGCTTAGCTATTGTGTATCCAGAAATATATGAAATGCAAGTTCACGCAATCTTCGGAGCAGTGATTCAACTTATCAACGAAGGCGTTGAAGTTTTACCTGAAATTATGATTCCTTTAGTAGGTGAAGCAAAAGAATTAGAAATCCTAAAGGATATGGTAAATAGGATTGCTGAGGAATATAAAGAAAAATCAAATAAAGAACTAAAATACATGGTTGGTACGATGATTGAACTTCCTAGGGCATGTGTTACAGCTGATAAAATAGCAGAACATGCAGAGTTTTTCTCCTTTGGAACAAACGACTTAACCCAGACAACCCTAGGCTTCAGTAGGGACGACGCTGAAGGTAAGTTCTTACCTTCTTATATACAGCAGAAAATATATCAAGATAATCCATTTGCTGTTTTAGATCGCGAAGGTGTTGGTGCGTTAATGGATATAGCTGTTTCTAAGGGTAGAAAAACCAGAGAAAACCTTAAAATAGGAATATGTGGTGAACATGGTGGAGAACCATCTTCCATAGAGTTTTTCCATAACCTTGGACTAGGTTATGTAAGCTGCTCACCATATAGGGTGCCAATTGCCAGGTTAGCTGCTGCACAAAGTAGTATAAGGAATAAGTAAATGTTAGTTTAGTATAATAAAGGCTATCCCCTTTAAAAGCCTCCATTTGTTTGTCAAAAGCCCAGAACCCCGGCGAATTAAATATCGCTGTGATTCTGGGCTTTTGTCTTATAGGGTAGTATGTCCCCTATAAGGCAAGAAGTGGGGTTGGAAAGTGTATTACTTTAAAAAGCCATAAAAAATAGGCTTCAGTTGTACTGAAACCTATTTTTTATTATTAGTCTTTTGGCTTTTAAAAGAAAGTATTTCTAATTGTGTTATATATCCATGAGAAAAAGGAACCTATTCCTCTAAAAAATCTCATAAAAATGTTAGCTTGGGGTACATCTTCTAGTACGTATAGGGGAACTGAATAGACTTCTTGCTCACCCACTACATATGTTATGGTTCCCACTTCATCGCCTTTACTTAAAGGAGCTTTTATTCCGTCGTTTAAAGTAATTACTTGCTCAGCAGCAGGATTGGATCTAGGAACCACGATTGATACATCCTTGAGTGTTCCTACAGGGTACGCATTATCTCTAGCCCTTGGGATAGCAATATCTTTTATGGTATCATTTTCCCTTGAAACGGAAAGTGGCTGGAACTCGTTACCGATACTTCTCATAAAATCTCCTACATATGTTTCCCTTTGGGCAACACTTTCAGCACCCATAAGAACTATAATGTACTTTCGACCACTTAAGTTAGCTGTTGCTGTTATACAGTAACCAGCTTGAGAAGTGTAGCCTGTCTTGAGTCCATCAACTTCTGGGTGACGTCTTAGTAGGTTTCTAAAAGTTGATGGCTGTGGAGCATATGACCCTCCGAAGGCATCTTTTTGAGTAGGGGGGTGATTATAAATTTGTTGGCGTGAATAATTTGTTACATCAGGAAAATCTACCACTAATCTCCTCGATAGCGTAGCTATATCCCTAGCGCTCATGTAATGGTCTTGAGAATCCAGGCCATGGGGGTTTCTAAACTGGGTATTTGTAAGTCCTAGTTCCCTGGCTTTATCATTCATCATGGTCACAAAGTTAATTTCACTACCTGCGATATGTTCGGCCATGGCGATGGCTGCATCACTACCTGAAGGTACAGCGATTGCTTTGATCAACTCATCCACTGTGAAAAGCTCACTTCCTGGCTCTATGAAGATTTGGCTATTTCCTGGTCTTTGAACGGTTCGAACTTGCTCACCAGGAACCACTATTTCATCTTTGGAAATTTGTCCACTTTCTAATGCTTCAAAGATAAGATACATTGTCATGACCTTAGTAATACTTGCAGGGGCATAAGGAATGTCAGGGTTATTTTCGTATAAGACATAGCCTGTCTCGGAATCTATTACAATATAAGAATTTAAGTTGATGTCTTCTTGTCCAAAGGCTAAGGAAGATGGAAAAAGTAATATTGTCAATACTAGTATAGAAAGGATTCTGAGATGTTTTTTCATTTTAGGTTATTGCCTCCTTAAGGTTTTATATAAGATTGTGAAGAAAAAAGGATTATTGATATAAATGTTGAAATATACATACAAGGGGTGAAAAAGGTGAGCATACGACAAATCAGTGAGGAATTAGAAAAAAAGATGTTTAGCCAATATGCAGCTTTTAGTAGTGAATCCAAAGGTAGAAAAGTACCAGAGCTCCCATGTGCCATTCGAACCCAATACCAAAGGGATAGAGATAGAATATTACATTCCAAGGCCTTTAGACGTCTCAAACACAAAACTCAAGTGTTTTTATCACCTGAAAGTGATCACTTTCGTACAAGATTAACACATACCTTAGAAGTGGCGCAAATATCTAGAACTATAGCAAGGGCACTGCGACTTAACGAAGATTTGACGGAGGCTATAGCTTTAGGCCATGACTTAGGACATACTCCATTTGGGCATGCAGGTGAAGAGGCTTTAAACTCAGTGGCTTCATTTGGGTTTAAACACAATGAACAAAGCCTTAGAATAGTTGAAACCCTTGAAAAAGATGTAGGCTTAAATTTGACATATGAAGTTTTAGATGGAATTCTAAACCATACAGGTAGTGTAAAGCCTATAACATTAGAAGGACAAATAGTAAAAATAGCTGATAGGATTGCTTATATCAATCACGATATTGAGGATGCTATAAGCGCCAGAATAATATCAGCAGACCAATTGCCATATAAACCTATTCAGATTCTTGGTTTCGAAAAAGGAAAGCGCATCGATACATTAATTAAAGACATAGTTGTATCAAGTGTTTTTAAAGATACAATTAACCAGTCAACAGAAGTTAAAGAAGCTATGACAGAGTTGAGGAACTTTCTATTCGAAAGGGTGTACATTAACTCACCAGCAAAGCTTCAAGAACAAAAGGCAAAAAACGTCATAACATTATTATACCATTTTTACATGGAATTTCCACGGAAATTGAATACAGAAACAATTACCAAGATAAAAGATGATAATTTAGAAAGAACAGTATGTGATTTCATAGCTGGAATGACAGATCGCTATATATTAAAAAAGTTTGGGGAACATTTTTTGCCTCTTCCTTGGCAAGGTTATTGATAATAATGACATCTTTTGGAATAAAAAAAAAGAAAAAGTCAATACTATATATAGTTTGAAGCCCATTTTTTTTCTTATAAATATAGATTTTTAGGTAAAATTACGCATATCTTGTCATTAATATAAAAAAATAATTGAAAAATGCAGGAAATATTGATTCCGAAATAGAATAGTAAAAATAGGAAAATCAATATTAAACTAGCAAAGAGTGATTAAATGAGAATACTAATAGATGGGGATGGATGCCCAAGAGTAATTAAAGAAAAAACATATGATCTAGGGCTAGCTTACAATGTGGAAGTTATTTTTTATACCACCATAGCCCATATTAGTCAAAGGAATCATCCTAATTGTATCATTTTAGACAACGAAATGCAAAGTGTAGATATTAGGATTGCAAATGACACTAAGAAAAAAGATATTGTGGTAACTCAGGATTACGGTTTAGCGTCAATGGTTATAGCCAAAGGCGGCAACCCCATAGGTGTAAGAGGTGAAATTTTTACAGCAGAAAACATAGACAGTTACCTTCTGGTCAGACATGAGAACCAAAAACTACGCAAGTCTGGACTTCTTAGGGGAGGGCCCCCTAAATTTAGCCACTGTGACTTAGTGGTGTTTCAAGAAGGTTTGGCGAATTTAGTCGAAAAAAATAGAAAAAAATAAAGGGTTTTAAGAAAAAATGGCGAATAAATAGTATTTGTTCATTGCATACATGGAAAATATAACTATCTAACTCTCGGAAAGGGGGGGAGTATTAAGTGGCAAATCATGATAAAAAGTTGGCAGAGATTAAACAAGAGTTAATGGAAAGAGGAAAAAATAGGGGTATTTTAACCTATAAAGATATCATGGATTACCTACAAGAATTTGACTTAAGTTCAGATCAAATTGACGAATACTACGAAAAAATCATTTCCATGGGTATCGAAGTGGTAGATGATTCTAATGATGATTTAGAGGTTTTGGAGATTGATTCTGACAGTGAGTCTGAAGAGGATTCTGAAGATGTGGATCTTGATATAGATATTTCTCTACCTGAAGGTATCAGTGTTAACGACCCAGTAAGGATGTATCTTAAGGAAATAGGTAGAGTTCCTCTGCTTTCTGCTACAGAGGAAGTAAACCTAGCTAAACGTATGGAAAATGGAGATGAAGAAGCAAAAAGGCGATTAGTGGAAGCAAACCTAAGACTCGTTGTTAGTATCGCAAAAAGATATGTAGGTAGAGGTATGTTGTTCTTGGATTTAATACAAGAAGGAAACCTTGGACTTATAAAAGCTGTTGAAAAATTCGACTATACTAAAGGATATAAATTTAGTACTTATGCTACATGGTGGATAAGGCAAGCAATAACTAGAGCTATAGCCGATCAAGCTAGAACTATACGAATTCCTGTTCACATGGTTGAAACCATCAATAAACTTATTAGAGTTTCCAGACAACTAGTACAAGAGCTCGGAAGGGAACCACTACCTGAGGAAATTGCCAAACATATGGATATGTCTCCTGAAAGGGTAAGGGAAATCTTAAAGATAGCCCAAGAACCTGTTTCTTTAGAAACGCCCATAGGTGAGGAAGATGATAGTCATCTAGGCGATTTTATCGAAGACCAAGATGCAAAAGCACCAGCTGAAGCTGCAGCATTTGAACTGCTAAGGGAACAACTAGTAGATGTTTTAGATACCCTTACAGAGAGAGAAAGAAAAGTATTAAGACTTAGATTTGGGTTAGATGATGGTAGACCAAGGACTCTAGAAGAAGTTGGTCAAGTCTTCGGGGTTACCCGGGAGAGAATCCGTCAGATTGAAGCCAAAGCATTAAGAAAATTAAGACACCCAAGTAGAAGTAAAAGGCTTAAGGATTACCTAGAGTAATCCTTAGGTTTTCTTTTTTTGATGAGCTCCTGGTAGCTTGGAAAGCAACCTAATAAAAATAAGTGAACTTTTTTTATTTTTTCTTTAAAACATGTTGACAAGAAAACAAATAAATAATATAATAATTTTTGTGCTGAGGAACAATCCTCACACAGACAAAAATATAACCTAATAAAAAATAAAAAAAGTGTTGACTTAAAAAAACAAATAGGTTATAATAATAAATGTCGCTAATATTCCTCAGTAGCTCAGTGGTGGAGCAACCGGCTGTTAACCGGTAGGTCGTAGGTTCAAATCCTACCTGAGGAGCCATAGCGGGCCCATAGCTCAGTTGGTTAGAGCAACCGGCTCATAACCGGTTGGTCCCTGGTTCGAGTCCAGGTGGGCCCACCATTTATCTTGGCCCCTTGGTCAAGCGGTTAAGACACCGCCCTTTCACGGCGGTATCAGGGGTTCGATTCCCCTAGGGGTCACCATTAACTGCGTAAAAAACACACTAAAGTGTGTTTTTTTTATATTACAGCAAAGTATAATGTTAAGTATTTTTTTACCTATTTCATTTGCTGTGAAATATGAGTATATGATATTATAAAAATGATATTATTGAATAGGAGGAATTTAATGAAACTAACACCCCGCTTATCGGTAATTGTAGAATTAGTAGACCCAGGGGCTAAGGTAATAGATGTAGGAACAGATCATGGATATATACCCCTTTATTTGATTGAAAATCGTATAGCTCAAAGGTGCATAGCTAGTGATGTAAATGAAGGCCCCTTAAATGCCGCTAAAGAGACTTTGGCAACTTTTGGGGTATTAGACAAGGTTAGTTTGAGATTAGGCAATGGACTACAGGTTCTAAGCTCCTCTGATGACATTGACACAGTAGTAATTGCGGGAATGGGTGGAGAAACAATTATATCAATTTTAGAAAACAGTTTATCACTAATATTGAACTCAAAGCTAATTTTACAGCCTATGACAGATGTAATTCTTGTTAGAGAATTCTTGGTCAAAAGGGGATTTACTATAATAGATGAGAAAATAGCGAAAGAAGAGAATAGATTTTATGAGATTTTAAAGGCAGTAAAAATGGGTGAAAAGACAGAATATACATATAAGGAACTGAGACTTGGCCCGGTTTTATTACAAAAGAATAATAAATTGTTCGTTGAGTATATTAATAAACAAGTTTTGAAAAATGAGAGAATAATTTTAAACTTAAAAAACAGCAATAAGACAGATGGAAAAATTAGTGTTTTCGAGAGGGACAATGCGTTATTGAAGGAGGTTCTAGGGGAGATTGAAGGTACAAGAAATAGTACAGATTATTGAAAGAGTGGCTCCGAGGTCATATGCATTTTATCCTGATGATAATAATGGGCTTTTAGTAGGGGATTTTACCTCTGAAATAAGCAAAGTGTTAATTGCACTAGATTTAACTGAAGATGTTTTAGAGGAAGCTATTTCCCTAGGTTGTGAAATGATAATTACTCACCACCCATTCATATTTAAGGGGCTTAAAAATGTTAGAATGGACAACGTACATGGTAGACTCCTTACAAAGGCCATCAGAGCGGAAATTAACATTTATGCATGTCACACAAACTTAGACGTTTCTAAAATAGGTGTAAATGAAGCTCTAAGAAAGAAGCTAGAACTAGATAATGGTCTCAACATTAAAATTTTACAGCCAACCATTGATGAGAAATACTACAAATTAGCTATTTATGTACCACAGGGGGATGTAGAGAAAGTTTTAGACTCAATTACAAAGGCGGGGGCTGGTCATGTAGGTAATTATAGTCACTGTACCTTTCAAACAAAGGGTACAGGTACGTTTACCCCACTGGATGGTGCTAATCCGTACATAGGTAATGTTAGTGAGATGCAGTATGTAGACGAGGTTAAACTAGAATCGATAGTTCCTGAAAAGATTATAAATAGGGTTGTAAGTGCAATGAAAAAAGCGCACCCTTATGAGGAAGTAGCTTATGACGTTCTTCCTTTAGTAAATGAAAGTGAATCTATAGGATTAGGACAAATTCTTGTATTAGAAAGATCCATGACTTCAGAAGGGTTAGCAAAACATATTATAGACAGGCTTGGTTGTGAAGCTGTTAAGGTTTTTGGGACTGCGGAAAATATTAAAAAAATAGCTATTTGTGGGGGAAGTGGTAGTTCTGTAATTCACCTAGCTAAGTACAATGGATGCCAGGCTTTAATAACAGGGGATGTTGACTACCATAAAGGTCAGATGGCTGTAGATCTAGGGTTAACGGTAATCGATGCTGGACATTATTACACAGAGGTGCCTGTATTAGAAGAGCTAAAAAGGTATCTTGACGGGGAGATTAAAGGGACTGAGACATTTGTTACAAATATAAACACATGTCCATATAAAATAGTATCAAAGCAGCTTTAAGATCAATGGGGGGAGAAAAATGCAGTTAGAAAAAAAGAGGTTATCAATAGCGCCCTTACTGCTACTTGTATTCCTTATATCAGTAGGATTTAGCTACATATTTACATACTCTCAGATAGTTAAATGGGAATCAGAGTTTAATATGATAGTACCTGATGTTAACACTATTTTAAATAAAAGGATAAACTTACAGCACAAGTTATTAGATACCATTAGAGAGCTAGATATTGACAGAAAAATTTCTTTTGATGGAGATATTGGGGACGTTTTTCTTGTGTTTGAAAGAATTGGGGATAAACCATTGGATCAACTTGCTGAAGTGCTTAAGTTAGAGATGTACTTTATTCAGCTCTTAGATGAGTCTAGTAGAATCGAAGAGATTGGCCATGACCACAGATACGTATCTAAGGTTGAAGAAATTAAACAATTAGATACTTCTATTTTTAATGAATTTAACAAGAAAGTCCAAGTTTTTAACGAGAACATAGGATCTTTTCCATATAACTTCGTTGCTTGGTCCACGGGTACAAAAGGGAAATTAGCAATCAAGTAGTATGATTTTGAGTTTATATGTAAGCAAAAAAAAGTGGCTAATAGCCACTTTTTTTAATATTAATCGATTATGAGTAAACTTATAAGCCGAGTTCTGTACTTTCCAATAGAAAGTGATAGTCATCTATCTAGGATGTTAGTTACCTAACACCTCATGCGACCTTACCCGAGGGAGAGCGGGCAGCTCCTATATTCCCTCCTACTTGGTCTTGCTCCAGATGGGGTTTACCTAGCCAGTTAGTCGCCTAACTGCTGGTGCGCTCTTACCGCACCTTTCCATCCTTACCTAATAAATTAGGCGGTTTATTTCTGTGGCACTTTCCTTGAGGTTGCCCTCACTGGGTATTACCCAGCACCCTGCCCTATGGAGCTCGGACTTTCCTCAGATACGACCTTTCGGTACTTGTATCCGCGACTATCCCATTTACTCAAAATCGTTTATTAACTTACTAGAGTTATATTATATAAAGAATATGAACTAAAGTCAATTGAAAAATTTGGATAATCTTTTAGTAATAAGAATAAAACCGTACACTGTTTATAAATAATACAGTTACTAAAGAGATCGTTTGTAATAGTAACGGCTTATCTAAGATAAATGTCAATGTGAATAAGAAACTACTGTCCAACTAGTATGTGATTTTTATACTAATTTTGCAAATGTAATATTTGCTATTTAGTATCATTCAGTATGATTTTCGTAAAAGTTGTTCTGTTGTTATTTTAAGTTTTAGTATTTTACTTATTAAAAAGATAAAACACCAGCTGCTTACAACAACCGGTGTTAGAAACTATTCTGCTGCAGGTGGTGTGAAGGTTCTTTTTGCAAGCTCATCATCTAGCATATAGATACCTGGGTTGTCTTCACCTAGCCTTTTGATTTTGCTAAGGATTTGGTTCATACTAGCTTCTTCTTCAACTTGTTCATCAACAAACCATTGTAGGAAGCTAATGGTTGGATAGTGCTTTTCTTGGTTAGCAAGATCTAATAGGGTATGTATTCTACCTGTAACAAACTGCTCGTGCTTTAGTGCTGCTGTAAAAACTTCCTCAAGGGATTGAAAGTCATTTCTTGGATCTTCAAAACCGTAAATTTTCACTTTGCCACCTAAATCATTTATGAAATTGTAGAATTTCATGGCATGGAATCTCTCTTCATCGCCTTGAATCATAAAGAAATGTGCAAAGCCACCTAAATCCTCAGAGGCGCAGTGTGCAGCCATAGCTAAGTAATAGTTAGCAGAAGCTAATTCGTGTTTAATTTGCAAGTTCAATTCATTTAATAGTTTTTCTGAGAGCATAAATAGTCCTCCTTTAGAAGATGTGATATATCATTATTCAAAAGAAAAGATTGTCAATTTAACCCAACAGTTCCGTCAAACGGAACATTAGTTAACAAAAATTTAATTTAAAACCCTATTATATATTGCCCGTAAAAATGCTATAATATTTAGTGTAACAAGAGGGGGAATTTTTATGAATAAAAATAGAGATTTAATACTCAATGGCAATATATCTAAAGTTTTGTTTAAATTGTCCTTGCCTATCATGCTAGGTAATCTTATTCAAACACTTTATCAATTAACAGATGCTTATTGGGTTGGAAAGCTAGGCACAGAGGAATTTGCGGCGACAGTTTTTGTCTGGCCCATAGTATTTGTAATGATGTCTTTTGGTATAGGTATGAACATAGCAGGAACCGCAATTATATCCCAGTATATAGGGGCAGATAACACAAAGGATGCCAAGAAGGTGGCAGGTCAAATAGTCGCATTTTCATTTGTTTTTTCCCTTGTTTTAGCAGTAGTTGGCAACGTATTTTCTCCAACGATTCTAAGGCTATTAGGAGCTGAAGGAGCAATGTTTACACATGCCAATACTTATTTAAGAATAGTTTTTACTGGTATGCCTACAATGTTTGTGTTTTTTGCTTATCAATGTGTGAAGCAAGGTCAAGGAGATACACTAACCCCAATGATACTAAGTGGTATATCAGTTTTCAGTAACATGATTTTAGATCCAATATTTATCTTAGATGGTTATGGTGGGCTTGGTCTTGGCCTTGGTGTTGCTGGTGCTGCATGGGCCACAGTAATTAGTAGAGCAATAATCGCTGTATACGGTGTGTACATTCTCTTCTTTAAAGAGAAACTAATGCCGTTAAAACTCAGTGACCTTAAGCTAAACATACCAGTAATGAAGAGTATCATAAAAGTAGGGCTTCCGTCATCATTAGGTCAATCCATGGAAGGGCTAGGGTTTATGTTCCTCAATGCTTTTATCCTTGCATATGGTGATAGTACAATCACGGCATTTGGCATTGGTAACAAAATCAACTCTTTGGTCCTTATGCCTGCCATGGGCATAGGATCAGCTCTTGCCATGGTTATAGGACAAAACATTGGTGCTGATAATATGAAAAGGGTTAAGGAAGCTTTTCGTAGCAGTATTATGATTTCTTGTAGTATATTGATGTTTGGTGGTTTGATTATTTTTTCAGCTGCACCATATGTGGTAGGAATTTTTACTGAAGATCCTGTGGTTTTAGAACAAGGTGTATACTACTTAAAGCTCATTTCCATTACTATTCCTTTGATGGGAATTTTCCAGTCATTTATTGGGACATTTCAAGGGGCAGGGAAGACAACATGGGTCATGTTAATAACTGCTGGAAGACTATGGGCCATAAGGCTACCACTGATTTGGTATTTTGCTAAGTTTACTTCCTATGGAGAGAAAACAGTATGGTATTCCATGGTAGTAAGTAATCTTATAACTTGCATTGTGGGATATGCATTTTACTTGAATAAAGGATGGCAGAAAAAAATTATTGAAGAGAATAACGACCCAGACAGAACTGAAAGACTCCAAGCTAGCTAAGCTTGAAGTCTTTTTAATTTACAGGAAAGTATAGGCCCTATACATAATTCTCTCTTTCTATTAATAAAATGTACAAAACATTTGAAGAGAGGAAGTTAGTATGAGTAAAATTATAGATATATCTTTTGTAACTTGGAGCCTCATGAAGGAAACGGCATTTTGGTTTTTGATAGGATTGATCATAGCTGGAATTATTCATCAATTTATACCCCAAAGATTTTTGCAGAAAATCCTTGGTGGTAGAGGTATCTTCCCTATATTTTGGGCAAGTGGATTAGGAGTACTCTTACCTGTTTGTAGTTGTGGAATTATACCTGTGGCCGTAGCGCTACATAAGAAAGGTGTGGCAGTAGGCCCTGCCCTGGCACTTTGTGTTTCCGCACCTGCAGTCAATCCCGCAGCTTTTGGTTTAGCTCTTACAACCCTTGGTTATCCTGTAACAATGGGGTACTTACTAACAGTCATTGGAGCGGCACTAATCTTGGGTATTGTTGCAAATAAAACTGTAGCTCCTGTTCAATACATATCGGAAAAAAAGAAATGTGGTTGCTGTAATAATGGCTCCCATGATAAACATAAAAGTAGCTTGCTAAATGGATTTAAGTGGTCATTTAACACATTGGCAGTGGAGCTGGCACCTGCTTTAGTCTATGGATTTTTAGTGGCTGGAGTGATGATGGTTATAATTCCAGAAGATATAATTAAATCTGCTCTAGGGTTCTCTGGAATAATTGCTTATCCATTAACAGCTTTTGTTGGTGTATTTATGTTTGTGTGCAATGTGGGGGCAATCCCCTTTGTTGCTTCTTTATTAAGCCAAGGTGCATTGCCAGGTATAGCTATTGTATTCTTAATAACAGGCCCTGCTACAAATACAGGCCAATTGTTCTTACTGAACAAGGCATTTGGAAGCAAAGCTATGCTGTTATACGCTTTTATTGTTCCGAGTATTTCAATACTGGGCGCCAGTATTTTTGGGATGGTAAAGCCCGATTTAGAGGTATCCATAAACTTAACCAATACAAGTGGCCATGATGGTACAGTGTGGGGGATATTATTTGTTTTTGTACTTATATTTGCTCTTCTTAAGGAAAACAGGAAACATAATCATTAGAATAATTTAAAAATAAGGCCAATTAGTGTATAATACAATAAAGGAGTGATTAAGTATGAAGATTACTAAAAATCCATTTTTTACCTTACTATTCCTATCAAGTTTACTAGTCTTATTCTTAGCTTATACAGGGATTTCAGCAGCTTTAAAGCTCCCGACCTCCAGTGAAGTGACAAGTATAATTACTTCAATTGGCTTGATAACAGGTATGGTTCCCATCATATGCTATTTAGTTGCAAAGTTTTATTCTTGTGAGAATCAACAGACAAATAAGAGGCTTTAATGTTTGAAGAATATAGTTAAAGGACAAATGGATATCCTTTAACTATATTCTTCTTTTTAAGAAGTAATAATAAACAAAAATACTAGGCATCAATGAAGGATTTTATGTTTTCCATAGGGGTTTTGTATGGTAATGTGCACCCTGTAGCAGGTATGAAATTGCTATATTGCTTCGTGTGCTTTAAAAGTTCTTTTGCTTCCAATTCAACATCAAAGGGTTGCTTATTTAACATTGTGCTTATGGGAGAAATGTTGCCTAGAATAACCTTTTCTGCAGGGGCATGTGTTAGTACATTTTCTATATTAAGGGTTTCGTCCACGGAAATTCCTTGGGCTTTGACCATAAATACATTATTAAGAATTGAGTTTATATCTCCACAAATATGTAGAATTGTCATGTCTTTAAATTGATTAAATATCTGATTAAGGGCAGGGAGTAGGAAGTTATTAAACTGACTGGGAGTTAGAAATGAAGCCACAGGATCCGAAACCATAAGACAATGTGGTTTAATGGTATTTAATTGACTAACTAAATCTAGACTGAGATTTGTGATAATTTCAAGTAACAGCTTTATATTGTCAATATCGTTATTTTTCATGAGATAACGAAAGTAATCTTGTGAAGTAAGGGATGCTAATATGGTTAAAGGCCCAGTAATTGAAGCAACCAAAGGAGTATCAGTCTGTTCTTTAACTTGCCTGTACGCTTCTTTATATATGAAAAATCTTTGGCTTTTATCTAACTTATATCTGACTTTTGCAATATCTAAATTGGAGTTAACTATGGGGCGGGAAATAAAAGGGTGGGACATTGGTGGAAAGTTAGTATATACCCCTAAAATTTCGCACTCGAAAACTAAGTCTGTAATGGTTCTAATGAAGTCAAGTTTAAACAATGAGTCAAAATCTAGAGCTACTTTACTCATTTTATAAGGGTCTGTATAGGTTTCTTTGAAAGTGAAATTATTTAGTTTTATTCCAGGGAAGCTTCCTAAAACCATTTTCAATGGTCTTTCACTGTTTGAACAATACTCGTAAAGATTCATTAAAAGACCTCCAAAAAATTAGATTGTATGAGAAATTTATACATTTGCAAAAAAAAGTTATACTAATTATATATACTTTTAAGTGAAAAAGAGAAAAGTAGAATACCACTTTTCTCTAGTGTACATGGTCACACCCACAATCATCGTGGTGTGTATGGTTTTTATTTTGGGAATGGCCGTTACACCCGCAACCACAATTTTTATGCTTGTAACTATGTTTTACTAAAATCTCGTTGCCTTCTTCATTAACAAACTTTGTCCTATCAAGGGTAGATCTCACTTGCCCCCGTACTGCACCAAGATATTCTTGTCTCAAACTATGCTGTTCTCGCTCCTCTCCTGGTGTGAGGCCTTGTTCTTTCTTTTTTCTAGCTAAATAATTAATTCTATCAATTTTATCTTTAGTTAACAAATAAACACCTCCTGATTAATTAATATTATAACCTAAAATAGGAAAAAAGAAAAAGTGAGTATTTTGAAAACATTAAGTTAACAGGAAAAATATTGTTATAATATAATAATCGACTAGATGCAATTGGAGGAATGAAGAGGAAATGGTAAAAAAAGCAGTAATATTCCGAGTTAACTACTACATAGGATTAGGTGCTGCAAGATGCCTAGGGAGAAATAATATATGGGTCGTTGCAGCCATTGAAAATAATAGCAAAGTAAAGTATGGATTACATACTAAATATATTGACGAAAGAATAGATATAATCAATGTTAAGGAAAATCCGCAGAAAGCTTTCGAACAGTTAGTTCAGTATGCCAAAAGGCAAGATGCTAAGCCACTATTGATACCCACTACAGATCCTTACGTGGAGTTTGTTGATAGATTTTTAGATGAACTAAGAGAGTATTATTTACTTCCTCCAATTAAAAAAGGCTTATATACAAAATTAATGGATAAAGACCTTTTAAGTGTTCTAGCTAACCAAAATAATGTTCAAATCCCCAAAGTAATAGAACCTAATTCCCAAGACAACATAACTGAAACATTAGATAAAGTTGAACGAGAGATAGGTTTTCCGTGCCTTATAAAACCAGTCAATTCACATAAGTTCGTTGCTGTATTCAAAGAAAAGATGTTTATAGCTAACAATAGAGATGACATAATAAACGGTCTAAGTAAAGCCAATGAAAAAAAAATGGAAGTTTTCATCCAGCAATTGATTAAAGGGTTCGACGACCAGATGTATACGTTTGATTGCTATATTGATAAGAATGGTGAAATGACCCACTGGGCTACCTTTCAAAAACAAAGACAGTTTCCTATAAACTTTGGGGCATCTACTTATATTAAGCAAAGGTATGTACCTGAATTAGTTGAAATAGGGTCTAGATTTTTATTAGATATCGACTACAGAGGGTTTGCAGAAATTGAGTTTAAAAAAAATGCAAGGGATGGCCGTTTTTATCTAATTGAAGTAAATGTAAGAACAACTAATTTTCATATACTACTTGAGAAATTAGGTATAAACACGCCACTTATTATGTTTAAAGACCTTAACAATGAGAAAATTGGTACTGAATTTATTAGAGAGGACACTGAAATTCATTTTTGGTCTTGCTATGAAGATATTTCTGCAATCCGTGGGTATCTAAGAAAAAAACAGCTTACTTTACCAAATGTAATTAAGTCATTGTTATATAAAAAAGTGGAAGCTATTTGGGCTTTCGATGATCCATTGCCTGGCATATATTTTGTTTTAGAAAAAATTAAGAAATTTATCTACAAAAGATTCAGTAGATAGTAAGGGGGGAGTATATGAAAAAAAAAGAAAATTTAAATGAAATACTTGGTATTTTAGGTGGTATGGGACCATTGGCAACGGCTGAATTTTACCAGAAGATAATAAACAAAACAGACGCAAGGATTGATCAGGATCATTTAGATATATTTATATCTAGTTTAGCCTCAACTCCCGATAGAACTCAGTATATATTGAATAATGGACCTAGCCCCGTGGAAAAACTTGTGGAGTGTGCTAAAAAGCTTGAGCATATAGGAGCAACTTATATAGCCATGCCCTGCAATACTTCACACTTCTTCTATAATGACGTGATAAAACATATCAGTATACCTTTTTTGAATATGATTGAAGAAACTGCAAAACATATAAAGAAAAATAGACCTACAAAAAATATTCTGCTTTTAGCCACAAAAGGTACCATTTTTGGGAATGTATATAAGGATACTTTTATAAAATATGATCTAAAGTTAAATGTGCCAGATTATATTAATCAAAATATCACATCTGAGATTATTGATACTGTAAAAAGGGGTAATCTCAAAAATCTAAGCAGATATTCTGATTTCTTTTTAGACCTAGAAAGGCAATATCTTATTATTTTAGGCTGTACAGAGCTTTCTGTGGCAAAAGATTTTTTATCCATACAAGGGGGGTTTATTGACCCATTGGAGGTTCTAGTGGAAAGTGTGCTAAAATTTGCTAACAAAAAAATTAAAGAAACTAAGTAAAACATGGATGGCAAAGGATCCATGTTTTTTTTGTTAGGATTAAAATTATAGCAAAATTTCATAGTTTCATTATTATAATCACAAAAGAATTTTTTTGTTCATATACTAGATATAAACATTTTTAAAGGGGGAGAACTATGAAAAAAATCCCAAAGTGTATGAGTACGCAACATCCGGATAATGTAAATACTCCTTTTTTTTGTGAAAATGGAGAGCTCAAAGGAGAAGATGAAGTAAAAGAGGCATACTATGTATATTCCCATTTAGGGTGTGGTGAACAGATGTGGGATTGTGAAGGAAAGGAAATTGACAATTACGTCATAAAAAAGCTTTTAACTAGTTACCCTTATCTTTTTAAAAAGAAAACATTAGGTGAAGAACTGTTCTTAACACTAAGGGTTCCTAACCCACAACTGGAGAAGGCAGAGGGAAAAATTCTACTTGAGACCCTTGAAAGTATACCAAGGTCCTTTGATATTGCGAAGATTTTTTATAAAGAAGATAAACCCCCCATTTACGAGGTAATACTCCCTATGACCTCTAGTGTAGAGGAAATAAATAGTATTTATTATTATTATAGAGACTTTGTCATTGGTAAAGAAAATTCAACTTTTGTTTTTGATGGTAAAAAGAATATTAAAGATTGGGTTGGAGAATTTAAGCCTAAGACAGTGAATGTAATACCCCTATTTGAAGATAAAGATTCCATGCTAGAGTGTGACAATATATTGGAAGAATACCTCAAGGACAAAAAAATAACTAATCAAAGGGTTTTTTTAGCGAGATCTGATCCTGCAATGAACTATGGATTTATTGGTGCAGTTTTACTAAATAAGATTGCCCTATGGAAAATAGATAGATTAGCTAAAAAAATCGGTGTTGATTTATTTCCTATAATAGGGGTTGGGTCTGCACCCTTTAGGGGAGGGTTGACACCTTATAGTGTAAAGCGAGTTACTGAAGAATTTCCAAGTGTCCATACTTTCACAATTCAATCGGCATTTAAGTATGATTACCCTTTAAAGGACGTAAAGGACGGGATAGATTTCATAAATGCATTTAAAACTGGGAAGGCAATTGAAATCGACGAACAAAAATCAATGGATATTATTGAGAAATGTGCCGTAAGCTATGGCAGGGACGTCATAGACCTTGCTACAACTATCAACTCGTTTTCTAAATTTATACCAAGAAGAAGGAAGAGGAAGCTTCATATTGGACTGTTTGGCTACTCAAGAAAAAAAGGCGAACTGAAGCTACCAAGGGCTATAACATTTTGTGCTTCCCTCTATTCATTGGGAGTGCCTCCTGAAGTGCTAGGTATTAGTGTATTATCTTTAGAGGACTTGAACTTTATTAACCAATTCTACCCTAGTTTTAAAGAAGATCTAAGGGATGCAGTAAAATTTTTAAATCCCCAAAGTCCATATTTACCTAAAGGAGTACTGGAAAAACTAAGTATTATTTTAGAAAACTATGACGTTGATGAAGAACACAAACTAATAACAGACCAGATAATAACTGATTTTTCAAAGGATAATACTGAAGGATTACAGGAATTAATTCTACAGGCTGCAAAAATAAGAAGCTTTTTAGGATAAAAATTGATCCCCTTAAGTTTTCAACTAAAAGGGGATCAATTTTTCTTATTTAATAATTTGTTAATATTTTCATTGAAACTTTATAACAGTTTTATAGTCTAATATAAGTAGAAAATATAAGAATAAGTGTTAAGGGGGAGTTGACGTGGGTATAGCATTAGTTCTATCAGTTACTATAGGGTTGTTTGCCATAATTCTAAGGCCTAAGATAGGATGGTTTATTTTAGAAGGATGGAGATACAAAAGCTTTGAGCCAAACGGGGAAGAGTTATTGTTAAGTAGGGTAAGTGCGGCAATAATTCTCTGTGTTATCTGGTTCGTATTTGTCCCTTTTGCTAGTATAGTCTAACAAAAATATATATTTAATAACAAGATGCAAATAATAAAACTCCTAGTGGGAAATTTTCCCTAGGAGTTTTATTATTTGTTGTAATAAAATAAAAAAAAGTGGCTATTAAGCCACTTAAATTTTAGTTGGAGCCGACGATGGGATTCGAACCCGCGACCTGCTGATTACAAGTCAGCTGCTCTGGCCAACTGAGCTACGTCGGCAAATATTTATGGTCGGGGCGAAAGGATTTGAACCTTCGACCCTCTGGTCCCAAACCAGATGCGCTACCAAGCTGCGCTACGCCCCGTCAACCACAAGATTTATTTTACGATAAAATCGAGAATATGTCAATACATTTTTTATTTTTTTTAAAAATAATTTATCCACTGCTGTTTGAGCTTGATCTGCGTCTACTTTCTAAGTAACAATGATAAGTAATAATGCTTAGTGCTGCAGCTAAAATTGCAGGAAAAGTGCCAGTATAGTTTATTGAAACATCAGAGCCAATTACATCACCACCCAAACGACCACTTAAATATCCTGCCTCTGAAGTTAAATTAACACTAAAACCTATAAATTGCCCACCGACCCTACCAGTAATATGCCTTTCTCCAGAGATTGATATATCATCTCCTATAACTTCACCACCAATTCTACCAGATAAAGAGTTTGAAGAATAGGCAAGGTCTACATCGTTTCCTATAATCATTCCACCTATCCTACCCTTAAGGGTACTGTCTGTATACTTAAGTCTAACACTCTTGCCCTGGATAGCTCCACCTATTCTTCCTTCAATGGTAGTTGAACTGATGCTACATTCAATACTGTAACCCATAATCTGACCGCCAACCCTACCCGATAAATTTCCCATGTAGATCCCTCCGTTATTATTATATAAGTACATATTTAAGATATTCTGCAGCACATTAAAAATTCCTCTATTTCAATGTTCCTTTGATGATGCTAGCTAATATTTCTATTCCTGCTTCGATATCTTTTTCAGCCATGGTGGTGAAACTTAATCTAAAAAAGTTTTGTTTCCTATCAATAAAAAAATCATCACCGGGGAGGATTCCAACACCATGTTGTTTGGCCAAATTTGCTATATCATCAGCGCAAATATGGGGAGGAAGCTGTATCCATACACACAAACCACCAGTTGGTTTTGTAAACATTACAGATGAAGGTAATCTTTTCTCAAGGGCAGATATTGTGGTTAAACATCTGGATTGATAAACCTTTTTTACTTTATTAACATGCTCTTGCCACAGATCTTTTCTTAGATAAAGATCAAAGGCCCTTTGTAAAAAGCCAGAAGTGGAGATGTCTGAGAACTGTTTAGCCTCAATTAAAGGTGTGTTAAAGATTGGTGGAGCTACTAAAAGGGCTAGCCTTAACCCGGGCATAAAAACCTTTGAAAAAGACTTTATATAGATTACTATATTTTCAGTATCTAAAGCTTTAAGGGGAGGGATTTTGTTAATTGAATAGTTTAAATCTGAAAAATGATCGTCTTCAACTATAAGTGTATTGTACTTAGAAGCAAGGTCTAATAGCTTTCTTCGATGGGCTAAATCATACTGATAGCCCGTTGGACTTTGGAAATCAGGCATTACATATATAAACTTTGGATTAAACTTTTTCAACCTGTCCTCAAGGATTTGCAAATCCATGCCTTTATTGCGAACGGGGATACCAACCGTTTTAGCACCACGGGAAGAGAAGGTAGCCATTGCACCAGGATAACAGGGCTCTTCAGTAAAAACAAAATCACCTTCAGATAAAAGGGTTTTAGCAATTATATCTAAACCTTGCTGCCCACCTGAAATTATATGAACATATTGATGGGGTACATTGATTTTGTACCCCTTTAATAACTCACGAAGACTTTGCCTGAGGGGTAAATATCCCCCTGCTTCTTGATAATTAAAAGCAAAACCCCCATCTCTCTCTAAAACGTCATTTAAAAGGCCCTTAAAGGCTTTAACTGGAAAGAAGGTGGGTGAAGGTGAGGAAGTGATGAAATCATACTTTACATCACCAAATACGGTGCTCTCAGAGTATCCTTCATTGGTATCTATAAGGTTATTATCTGCAATTACAAAAGTTCCGCTACCATGGATTGTATAGGCGTAACCATCTTGTTCTAAGGTTTTGTAGCAATTAACAATTGTTACATTATTTACATTTAAAAAGGTAGACAATTTCCTAATGGAAGGCAGCTTATAATGATGGGGTAGGGAACCTTTTACAATTAAACTTTTAATATGATCTGTTAACTGTTTATACTTAGATTCGCTGTTTGTAAATTGCACATGAAATACATTCATAAAAACACTCCCGTATTATATTGTATGGATACAGTTAGAATACAACATATGGTGCTATCTTGCAAGGGCAAAATCACCTTTTAAACATACCCTTCAAAATAGAAAAAACAAGGAGCTTGACAGCTCCTTGTCACTAACCAACTACAATATTAACAATCCTACTTTTGATAACAATAACCTTGCGTATGGATTTACCTTCAATATAACCTTGCACTTTTTCATCTTCTAAAGCAAATTTTTCAATGGCTTTTTCGTCCATCTGTGAATCCACTTCGATTTTACCCCTTACTTTGCCATTAATCTGAACAGCTAGTTCTATGGTGTCTTTTACTAGAGCTGCTTCATCAAACTTTGGCCAAGCTTCTTTGAAAACAGAGTATTCAAAGCCTAATCTTTCCCACATTTCTTCACTAAAGTGTGGAGCAAAGGGAGCTAAAATTGTAACAAACTTCTTTAAGGTTTCCTTTACAAAAGCCATGTTGGCAGTGGAGACATTGGAATGATATTGATACAACCCATTTAATAGTTCCATCATTCTGGCTATAGATGTATTGAACTGGAATTTATCAGCATCTTGAGTAATTGACTTTATAGCGTTGTTTAAAATGAAGTTTAGTTCTTTTTCATCTTTGCCAATTTCATTTGTGGAAGGACCGTGTTCGGTCTCAGTGAATGTTTCGATAAACCTTTCAAGCCTGTCTACAAAACGTACAATAGCCTTCATTCCATCATCGCTCCATGGACCACCCTCGGTGTAAGCAAATCCAAACATTAGATAAAGTCTAAAAACATCTGATCCGTGGTTTTGAATGTACTCATCGGGTGAAATAACATTACCCTTAGACTTACTCATTCGGTTTCCATCAGGTCCTAGTATTATACCTTGGTGGACCAATGAAGTAAAAGGCTCATCAAAGGTAATATAGCCCATGTCACGTAAAGCTTTGTTGATGAATCTAGCATAAAGCAAATGCATACAAGCATGCTCAGGTCCACCAACGTATTTATCCACAGGACCCATCTTACTTAGCCACTCTTTGTCAAAGGGTTCGTTCACATTTTTATTATCAGGATACCTTAAGAAATACCAGCTTGAATCAACGAAAGTATCTAAGGTATCAGATTCCCTTTTGGCCTTAGCTCCACATTTGGGACATATAGTATTGATAAAACCTTCGTGCTTGGCCAAAGGTGACTTGCCGTCGGGGGCAAAATCTACATCGTAAGGTAGCTCCACGGGAAGTTGATCTTCTGGCACCGGAACGGTACCACAGTTATCACAGTAAATGATAGGGATAGGTGCACCCCAATACCTCTGACGTGATACAAGCCAGTCTCTTAAACGGTAATTTACTTTATTTTCAGCCTTTTGTCTAGAAGATAAACTTTCTACTATTTGCTTTTTGCCTTGTTCCCAATCAAGGCCATCAAATTCCCCACTATTTACTAATTTACCTGGGCCAGTATATGGAAGCTGGTCATTATCCGTATATCCAGCTATAACCCTATCAATTGGTAAATTGTATTTGCTGGCAAATTGAAAATCCCTTTCATCATGCCCTGGAACAGCCATTACGGAGCCAGTGCCATAAGAAAATAGTACATAATCCGCTATCCAAATTGGTACCTCTTTGCCGTTTACTGGATTTATTGCGTAACTACCTGTAAAAACGCCAGTTTTTTCATTGGTAGTAGATAATCTATCTATCTCTTTAAGTTTTTTTGTTTTTTCTTGATAGTTAATAACGGCTTCTTTATATTCAGGTAAAGTCAATTTTTCAACAAGGGGACTTTCCGGAGCAAGGACAACGTAGGTTACGCCAAATAATGTATCTGGCCTAGTTGTAAATACTTCCACCTTATCACTATGATTCTTAATATCAAAGGTTATTTGTGCACCAGTGGATTTTCCAATCCAGTTTTTTTGCATTAATTTGGTTTTTTCTGGCCAATCTAATCCATCTAATTTTTCTAAAAGTTCATCTGCATACTCCGTTATTTTGAAAAACCATTGTGTTAAGTTCTTTTTAGTAACCTCAGAACTACAACGTTCACATAATCCATCAAGAACTTGCTCGTTAGCCAAAACAGTATTGCAATCTGGGCACCAGTTGACAGGTGCTTCTTTTCTATATGCTAGCCCTTTTTCATATAGCTTAACAAATAACCACTGTGTCCATTTATAATAATCTGTATTACAGGTTATAACCTCATAGTCCCAATCAAACATAGCACCCATTTTCTTAAGCTGCTCTTCCATTGTGCGGATGTTTTCCATTGTGGAATCATAGGGATGAATTCCTGTTTTTATAGCATAATTCTCAGCTGGCAAACCGAAGGCATCAAAGCCCATGGGCTCGAATACTTCATATCCTTGCATGCCTTTAAACCTTGCCCAAGAATCAGTAAGACCATAGTTATACCAATGGCCTACATGAAGTTTACTACCTGATGGGTAAGAAAACATTTCAAGACAGTATAGTTTTTTATCAACATTTTCTTTATTAAACTTATAAAGTTTAGTTTCATCCCATCTCTTTTGCCATTTCTCGTCTGTCTTAACAGAATAATTAGCCATTTCTAAACACTCCTTTTAAAAAGTTTGATTTTAAATATAAAAAACCTCTCATCTCATAAATAGAGACGAAAGGTTAATTTCCGTGGTACCACTCTAATTGGATATGTAATATATCCCACTTGAAACCATTTAACGGTGGTGAACCGTAAAATCCTACTTGGGGGTTCAGACTTTATTCTCAGGGGTGAGTTCAAGTTACTTTTTGTACCCTTTTACACCAAACAAGGGCTCTCTGTGACAAACAGTAAAAATACTAATCCCCATCAAAGAATTTATCTTTATTTAATAATGAATTATATAGAACAACAATACGGAAGTCAAGAAAAAAAATAAAATTTAATAATATTTATCCAAGATTATATATAAGAGGTGAAAATCTACAATTTTAGTATTATCATTTATACTATAATATATACAAGTAGAGAGGGAGGGGGGAAGTCTAAAATAATTTAACTAACTCAAAGAGACAGTCATCTCAGACTGTCTCTTTTAATGTAATCGTACCTTTACACTTACCACACCTGTATTTATTTGTGTTAATTTTTTTCATTCTGTGGAACGAGACTCCACAAGTAGAACAGGTATACACGTACTTATACTGTCTCATGGGTTTTGCATGCATTGGAGCATTTACTATCTTAACTAGAGCTATGAATTCTTTATCCCTATGCTTATAAGGAAGACCCATCTGATGCAAGTGATAGTGCGCAAGTTCATGCTTAATGGTAGAAATTAAACCCTCTAAACCATATTTTTCATAATACTTAGGATTTAGCTCTATATTGCCTTGGTTTATGAAATACCTTCCTGCTGTAGTGCGCAACCTGTTGTTGAAATATGCACTATGCTTGAAAGTAGTTTTGATATAGGGTAGGCCTTCAAAAAAATCACGGGAAATTTTTTGCACTAGATTTTGTAAATCTTCCCCTGAAAAAGAAATTAATTCTTGTTGTTTTTCCATTCCCTTAACCTTTGTTTACTATCTAGTTGTTTCTTACGAAGTCTTATGTTTTTAGGTGTGATTTCAACTAATTCATCGTCATTGATAAACTCAAGAGCTTGCTCTAAACTAAGTTGAGTGTGTGGGGTTAGTGAAATGGCATCATCTGACCCACTAGCTCTCATGTTAGTTACCTGCTTGCGTTTACAAACATTTACATCAATATCATTTGTTTTAGCATTTTCACCTACGATCATACCCACGTAAACTTTAGTTTGAGAAGGTATGAACATTCTACCACGGGCTTGTGCCTGGGACAGACCATAAGGTGAAGCATCACCAGGATCAGAAGCAACTAAAGAACCACGGCTACGGTAGTTGATTTCCCCTTTAAATGGTTCATAGCCTTCGAAAATATGGCTTAGTATACCGTTACCCTTGGTGTCTGTTAGCATTTCAGAACGGTAGCCAATAAGACCTCTAGCTGGAACTAGAAGCTCTAATCTTGTATGATCAGATGAAATATTGGTCATATCAACTAAGATACCTTTTCTTATACCAAGTTTTTCAATAACTGTACCACTAAATTCTTGGGGAACATCTATTGTAACACGTTCAATTGGTTCATGCTTTACACCATCAATATTTTTGAATATTACTTGGGGTTTACTTACCTGGAATTCGTAGCCTTCACGTCTCATTGTTTCAATTAGAATTGAAAGATGAAGCTCTCCACGTCCCCTAACTTCAAAGCTGTCAGTTTGGTCTGTTTCTTCTACCCTCAAACTAACATTAGTCTCCAGTTCTTTCATCAATCTATCCCTTAGGTGCCTTGATGTAACATACTTACCTTCGAGACCCGCAAAAGGGGAGTTATTCACGATGAAATTCATTGCAATTGTGGGCTCATCTATTTTAACAAATGGGAGGGGCTGTGGATTTTCAATATCGCAGATGGTTTCACCGATGTTAATAGGATCGATACCACTAACTGCATATATATCTCCATACTTTCCTTCAGTAATCTCCACTTTGTTTAAACCACGATAGGTATAAAGTTTTCCAATTTTTTGAGTTGTAAAACCTTCGGGAGAATGAACTGTAACAGGTTGCCCTTGACGGATAATACCATTAACTAGTTTACCTACTGCAATCCTACCTACAAACTCATTGTACTCTATAGAGGTTACCATAAGTTGTAGGGGCTCTTCGTTACCAACTGGAGGATACACAGTATCTATCAGTAGATCGAAAAGAGGTTCAAGATTTTCACCTTTTTCGCCAGGAGTCAATGAAGCCCAGCCTTGAACAGCAGAACAATAAATAACTGGAAACTCCAACTGATCTTCATCTGCGTTTAAGCTGATGAACAAATCTAAGACCTCATCTACAACATCTTGTGGTCTAGCATCTGGTCTGTCAGCCTTGTTAACAACTACTATTGGCTTTAGGTTTAATTCCAATGCTTTTTTTAGAACAAACTTCGTCTGAGGCATAGGACCTTCAAAAGCATCCACCACAAGCAAAATGTTGTCAACCATCTTAAGTGTACGCTCAACCTCACCGCCGAAATCAGCATGACCCGGGGTATCAACTATATTAATTTTTACATCTTTATAAATAATAGATGTATTTTTTGCTAATATTGTTATCCCACGCTCTTTTTCTAAAGAGTTGGAGTCCATTACTCTTTCTTCAACATGTTGGTTTTCCCTAAAAACACCACTTTGTCTTAGTAGACCGTCAACTAGGGTTGTTTTACCGTGGTCAACGTGAGCTACTATAGCTACGTTTCGAATATCTTTTCTTATAACGTTATTATTCAACTTTTGTTTCTTCCCTTCTATATAAAAATGCAACGAACTCAATTATATCTTATTTTACATCTTTTGCAAATAAAATTCTAAAAATACGTTCTACTATTATTGTTCACTTTTTATTAAATCATAATCAAAAAAATGGCTTATGCCATTTTTTTGTTACAGCTTATAGACAAACCTCAGACAAAGTCATTGACCCTAGATGTGTATATTAAAAAGCAGTACAATTAATTCGAGGAGATAGACTTAAGTTTTGTAGGGGATGGTCTTGTACCATCCTGACATTCAAAAGCCCGCTAGTGCTTTCATACTGTCAGGGCCCTTCTGGAGTTTAGATAGAAGCCTTAAGTCTCGACGTAGAATTTTGCACAAAAAACCATAGAGTGATTTTCTCTATGGTTTTTGGGGTTGTAGGGGTTCACCCCTGCCGTTTTCAGGAGTTACTATAGGGAGATTCCTGTAGTGAAGAAAATTTGAGCTTTGCAATAAATAAAACCTCGCATTAAAATGAAGTTATCACCTAGCTAGTGAAATAAAATCATTTTATTGGAGGTCTATAAATGAATTCTAACCAAAATCAGAAGATTAATCAAGTTAAGGAAGAAACAATTGTAATAGGGATAGACATAGCAAGTGAGTTACATTATGCCAGGGCTTTTGACTGGCGTGGGATAGAACTAGGTAAGGTATTTAAATTCTCAAACAGCGAAGAAGGATTTTGTAATTTATATGAGTGGATAGAGGACCTTAAAAAAGGGACCAGGAAGTCGGAGGTATTAGTAGGTGCCGAACCTACTGGTCACTATTGGTTAGGTCTTTCGGAAAGCCTAAAAAATAACAAAGTGCAACTGGTTTTTGTTAACCCTTTGCATGTTAAGAGGAGCAAAGAACTTGACGATAATCATCCTTCTAAAACAGATTCTAAAGATCCTAAGACGATAGCAAAACTTGTTATTGAAGGAAGGTTTAATGAGCCCAATGTACCTGAGGGTATATATGCTGAGTTAAGGATTGCTACTTTCACAAAAGAACGTATTGTGAAAGAAATCAATCAGATTAAGAATCGAGTAGAACGATGGTTGAAAATATATTTTCCGGAGTACAAAGATGCATTTGCATCTTTTGACGGTATTGGAAGCCTGGTTGTTTTAGAAAATTGCCCACTTCCTAAAGATGTTCTAGAGTTAGGTGCTGAAGGTGTTAACAAGTTGTGGAGAGATAGAAAGTTAAAATCCTCTGGTATGAATAAGGCAGTTATCTTATATCAAGCTGCCAAGAGAAGCATAGGAGTAACGGAAGGATTAGAGGCAGCAAGATTTGAGCTAAACATGCTCATTGAAGATTATCGTAGTAAAGCCAGACAATTAGAACTTGTGATGGTGAAGCTCCAAGGGTTATGTGATCAGATCCCTGAAGTTCAAAAAGTAATGGAGATTAAGGGGATAGGATTATCTACTATAGCTAACTTCATAGCGGAAGTTGGAGACATAAGAAGGTTTGATTCTCCGAAACAAATACAAAAATTAGCTGGGCTTGCCATAACTGAGAGTAGTTCCGGTAAGCATAAGGGAAAGACTTCCATAAGCAAGCGAGGAAGGAAAAGGTTAAGATGTGTGCTATTCCAAGCAGCCATTTCACTTGTAAGCAATAATGAAGAATTTCGTTCAGTTCACGAGTATTACACAACTAGAAAAAACAATCCATTAAAGAAAATTCAGTCCATAACAGCTATAAGTTGTAAGTTAATCAGGGTGTTATATGCATTACTAACTAAGAATAAAAAATATGATCCTGAAAAACTTGTCAGCGATATAAAAAGACCTGAATTAATAGCTGTTGCATAGGAAATGGTTTAGAATCTAGTTGTTTATAATTATAGATTTTGTCATTATCACAGTAAGGTTAGGAAAAGCGTCCGTACAATACGCCTAATCTTATTTAATAAAATATGTCAGTATTACTAAAGAAACAGCAGGTAGTCGATAGATCACCGTAAGAGCATGACTCGGCCTAGGAGAAAATAGACACCCATAACATGGATAGGCGGGACGAAGGAATTTAGGGCATGACCCTGGTAGATATGGGAGGTTCGTCGCCATGGTGTAAAGTGGGGGATACTGCTAATAAAGTCTAATGACGCTTTATTTGCTGACCCCATAAACTCCACTAGGGGCATAAAATGCAACCCTTTATCCAGTTCTGTTTCTTTAGTAGTTTTTATAGATGTTAAAAAACTAAGCAATCAAGAGAAATTAGAAGAAAAATTAAGTTACTATAGGGAGGGTGATCTTCTAAGGGATCCTAGGGTTCCATATAGAGGAGCTTTAGCGACGCTTTAATATGCGACATTTCTAAAAAAATGAATTTGTCATCAGTCTGATACAAAAAAATGGCTTATGCCATTTTTTTGTTAGATAATAAGTTATTCGATTGGTATCCAGTAAAAAAGGTTATTACAACATAAATAATTAAAGAAACCACAGATGCTCCTATTTCAACGGGAACGATACCAAATGAGAGTACATTGGTAACACCTAATAGGGCCATAGAGGAACCAACTATCATGGAGCTAAGGGCTGCAAACTTAGTTCCCTTTGACCATAGAAGCCCCATAACAACGGGCACAAAAACACCAGCAGTAAACATTGTGTATGCATAGATTAAAGCAGTTATAATAGAGGGCAAAGACATGGCAACCATCAGTGATAAAAATCCTAAAACAACTGTTGAAAAAACTGTTAAGGCAAGGAGTTTTTTTCCTTCATACTTCACTTTTTTCCCTGTTTTTAAATACAGGTCATTAATCAAATGTGATGACCCTGCACAAAGCAAAGAATCTGCAGTGGACATGACAGCTGCCATTATGGCTGCTAAAACAATTCCACCTACCATCGGTGGGAAAATCTCTGTTACCAAGGTTGGGATAGCTGCCCTAGGATTATCAAGATATGGGAATTTAACTTGGGCTGCCATTCCTGCAATTACTGGGGCTAATGCTATTACAACAAGGAGTGTACCCGACAAAATACCTGATGTCCTAGCAGTTTTTTCATTTTTAGATGAAAATAATCTTTGTAAAAAGTCCTGTCCGATAAGGGTATACATAACTGTGGGTAGTAAAATCCATATTATTGAACTATATCCAATGGAAGAAACACTAAAGTATCCCGGTATTTCCACACTACTTCTTATGGCAGAAAAACCTCCTAATTTAACCAATGACAATATTGAGGCAATAACTATACCACCACCAGCAATTATTACCTGGATGAAATCCGTAACTGTAACTCCCCACATACCGGATATAGCAGTATAAACTATAAAGATACAAGTTACCACTATAGAGCTTATTCGTGGATTAAAACCTAACATTACCATAATCCCTTCAGCAGCCTTTACTTGAGCTGCTAAGATGCCAACTATGGCAACCAATGAAAGAAGGGCAGTTAATATCCTAATTGTTTTACCACCATATCTTTCCTCAAGGTAATCAGAAACTGTTGTCAGTGATAAAGCTCTAAACTTTGAAGCGAATAATAATCCAAGTAAAAGTAGGCCAAGACCCGTTGAAGCACCATACCACACCCCTGAAATACCAGTCAAATATCCAGCCTCTCCACTACCTAGTATAAAACCTCCACCTAGGTGAGTAGCAGCTAAAGTTGCAGTACAAAGGACAACACCCAAAGAACGGCCCGCTAAGAAAAAATCAGTAACATTTTTGATTCTACGTGATAAAAATATACCTATAATTAGCATAAGTCCTAAGTAAACCACCATTATTGTTTGTAAAGTAAGCATAAAAAAACCTCCCTAAATTATATTTACTTTAACATATTAGCACTTTAATTGATTAAAGTAAATACTTCTTGAGAAGTTTTTTTTAGCTATTTTTTTAAGTAATTCAATGCTTTTAATATTGATACAACAGATAGGGAGTGAACTATTTTTTCCGTCTCAATATAGTTATTAAGATAATCCATATCCACCAGTACCACTTCAATATCTTCTGTATCATCTAAGTTTTGATTTGAGGTCTTCATACAGTTTTTTACTAGATAAATATGGCAGTAATTATTCTGAATTGCAGGGTTTGCTGCAACTTTTCCCAATGAGACAAAGTCTCCTTCATAACCTGTTTCTTCTAGGAGCTCCCTTCGGGCAGTGCTTATGGGAGATTCCCCTGGATCTACTACTCCTCCTGGAGTTTCTAGTGTATATTCCTCTAAGCCATGTCTATATTGCTTAACTAGTATTAGTTTATTGTCTGATGTAATGGGAACGATATTTACCCAATTGGGGAAATCAATACAATAGAAATTGTGTTCGCCGAACTTTAGATTGCTACTTTGCTTTTCTGTAAGGGTTATAAATGGATTTTTAAAGATATCAACCCTATTTTTTACCTTCCACGTCATAAAATTCACCTCTACAACATTTTACCATATATTAACTAAGAACTCACTTTTCAAGTTTATTTTTCATATCCTTCAACTGACAATCCTCCCTTAGGCAACCCATTGTATGTTTGATCTCCCAATGGATTAGGATACTTAAACCGCCACGTAAAATTATTATGGCTGCTAGTATCATTACATCATCGAAACTTCTTACAACAATTGTCCTTAATATTTCACCTGCTAAGGCAAATTCCAAGCCTAAGGCCAGGCCTCTAGCTAAGCCCAACCTTAATTTTTCTTCAGGTTTAAAAAGTGAAAACATATAACCAATTAACACGATACAAGAAACGATACCAATTACCACTGCAGCAAAACCTTCAAGCATTATTGATAAAAAGATTATTATTTCATGGATTATATAGCCAAATAGGTCCAAAATAATCCCTCCTTTACACACTATTGTGTGTAAAGGAGGGAAAAAAAATTACTTGTATTTAGCCTTAAATCCAGACCCACCTAGATAATTAAATAATCTGCCCTGAAAAGTATTCCGAACTTCCATTTCTCGCTCTATAGATTCCTTTATTTTCCACCAACTTGTGTTCCAATTACAATTTGCAGACACATCTGCAGGTGCACGACCGATCAATCTTTGTACTGTAATTGATGGGTCTAAATGCTCTAAAAAGGCGATCACTCTTTTTATGTATTCTTCCATGGAAACCAATTCAAACTCACCAGATAAAAATTGATTTTCCATAATTGTGTTTTGAACTATAAACAACGAGTGAAGTTTTACTTGATGGGTTTTAAGGCTAGAAAGGATTTTGGCACTTTCAATGGAGTCAGAGATATTATCCCATGGAAGGTTTAATATCATATGTGTACATATCTCAAAGGGATATTGTTTTATCATCAAGACACAATCGATGTATTCTGCCAAAGTGTGTCCCCTATGGACTTGTTTAAGTGTATGATAATTGACTGTCTGAAGCCCTAGCTCAATGCTTATATCAATTTTATATGTATTTTTAATGTATAATAAATAATCCAAATGTTCATATGTAACACAATCAGGGCGTGTAGATATGGCGATTTGAACAATGTCTTGATCTATAGCATCTTTGATATACTTTTTAAAATATTCCATGGGCATATATGTGTTAGAATAGTTCTGGAAATATGCGATGAATTTATGGGCATTATACTTTTTCTTTATCCTTTCACGAAGATCACTTAACTGAGATTTTACAGAAAGAACTGATTCATTTCTTTCATAACCTGCGCCTCCTTCGTCACAAAAAGTACAACCGCCTGTACCACAAACCCCGTCTCTATTTGGGCAAGTTAGAGGGAGGTTAATTGATAGTTTATATACCTTTTCCCCATATTTTTCTACTAGGTATTTAGAATACTGATTATATAGTTCCAAAATAAATCGCTCCTTACTTAATACAAAATTAACAAGTTTATAATATAATAAAAATAGTATCATATAGTTAAATACATATATTTCATATTTTATATTTTATATTTTTAGTTGATGTTGGTCAAATTGGAGGAGATGAAGTAATGAAGAAAGTCTTGATGGGGATTATTGTGTTAGTTATATTAGTTACGATAATGTTATTTACCTATAATTATTTACTGTCAGAGAAGTTAGTTGAGGAATTTTTACAGGACCTAAGGGAAGGAGCATCCTTTTTTGAGCATCCTCAGCATGAACTTTTAAAGGAGTTGGTTGAGTTAGAAATTGCTCGAGAACTCTATGTTGTTTCTACTAAGAAGGGTTTAAAAGGAACTTCAGCAATTATTGGTCTAAAAAAAGGTGAGTTTGAGTTTACTTTTACAGTTGAAAGAAGCGTTACTGACACTTCCAAAACCATGAATGTTCACGGAATAGATATAGTAAATGGAATTATGATTCAAAAAGATGAAAATGAAGAAAACTATTTATATGTTTTTAAAATAGATGACAATGAAGTGGGTCTACCTTCACCACATGATTTTGAAATAAACTCAGGTGAAGTGAAGAGACTTGTTGTAATAGATGGAAAAATCGCTGCTTTATCCCCCCTAGATTTGGTTACTATTGATAAAGTGATGTTTTTCGATGGACAAAGTATCACAGGTGAGAAGAAAGGTAAATTTATTTTTTCAAAAGATATAATGCGATACGGGGTGGAAGATGGACTGTATATAGGTCAGAAGGATATTGATCTATATCTTAGGAATAATATTGTGGTAGCTTTGGTAACAAGGGAAAAATTTGTACCTGATACAATAAGGGTTTTAATAAATGATACAGGATTTAAAAAAATATATCATGAAGAAATCGTGGTTTCAAGTACAGGTACTATTACAGTAAGTAGTATAGAAGATGGAAGCATCCTTGTGGCTAAAGATACACTAATTAAGGTTAACGTAGATGGAAATTCAACAAAACTGACAATAGGACAAAATGAATACAGTTATAATGGTAGAGTTTATTTAACAAGTGAAGAAAGAATATATTTTGAATCCATAAAAAGAGGAGCAGCTCTAAATTTAAAACCCGGCTATAGAGGAAGTTTTGAGATATATGCCAGTGAAAATAAACTATATCTGATAAACGAAGTAGCTTTAGAACAATATCTTTATGGTGTTGTTCCTAGCGAGATGCCTGTTAGTTTTGGGTTGCAAGCTCTAGAAATTCAGTCTATTGCTGCAAGGACATATGCAGTTAATAATATTTACAGTTCAAGGTTTAGAAATTATTCTGCCCACGTTGTTGACAGTGTTTCAAGTCAAGTTTATAACAACACAGATGAGTACCAAATTACTAATCAAGCTGTTGACAATACAAATGGTAAAATCATTAAATATCTAAATAAAGTTATCGATGCTAAATTTTTCTCCACATCTAGCGGATATACTGCAAAGGCAAATGAAGTATGGGGATTTAGTGATCAATTTCCAGGGCCAGAAATACCATACCTTAAATCTAAGGCACAAGGGCTCATGGGAAGGTACAGTATTAGTAACGAACAGGCATTTGCAGCCTTTATAAAAGATAAAAGTGTTGTTGGCTTCGACAGTGGTTCTCCCTTTTTTAGGTGGGAAATAAAGATTAGCGAAAAACAGTTGAGAAAATCCATAGAAGAAAATCTAAGCAATAGATTTAATGCAGATCCAAACAGTGTACTAACATTAGAAGGTGATGTGTTTAAAATTCTGGAAATTTCAGAGAGCCCCCTTGGAGAGATAAAGGAATTAATTATTGTAAAAAGAGGGGAAGGGGGAAATATCATGGAGCTTGAAATTGTGGCTAAAAATGGTACCTATAGAATTCTCAAAGAATATAATATTCGATTTACTTTAAGGCCTATTTGCCAAGAAATTCCTGTAGAAATCCATAGGAAAGATGGTTCTATCTTATCTAATTATAGTATATTACCAAGTGCCTTTGTTTATTTTGATCAAAAATATGAAGACAATAAGCTTACGGATATAATAATATACGGTGGGGGAAATGGTCATGGTGCAGGAATGAGTCAGTACGGTGTGCAGGGTATGTTAAAAGCGGGATACACTAAAGAGGACATAATTTCCCATTACTATGAAAATACTCAAATTTTTAAACTGTACTAAACAGTAAAGCAGGCTCCTTGAGCCTGCTTTAGTTTTTTCTTATGCTTTTTTTACTTTTTTAAGTTGAGATAATATACGACTAATTTCTTTTTCTCTTTCATCCCTAGTTATATTTACAAAATTCGGGGTAGTGTTACTAAGCCTTGATTTTTTCTTTGGTAATTTTATAGCTAAATTATGACCCAAAATATATCCGTACATTCCTATATTAACTAGTAAAAGTTCCACAGCTACTGTGAAAAGCCCTGCTCCAAGGAGAATAATCACATAACTAAAACCTATAAATGAACCATTAAGACTAGGAATTACCGCCAATATAAACCATAGCCCTATGATAGAGAGCAAAAACCATGGTAGTATCTTATATAGTTTTAGTTTAGAATTGTAATAGGAAAGATCTTTCTTTTTTATTCTTTCATTGCTAAATCTGCCATCTCTTAAACCTACAAAAAACAAACACAAAATAGTTCCCAAAACTGTGAATACTACTAAACCAGTAAAAGTGCTAAATTGTATTAAAATATTCATTGTGGTTATATATCCGGTTTTTAAGATCTCCACTTTTAAACCTCCCCAATAGCTTGTAAATATATTATATAGTAATAAGTCAAATTTGTCTAAATTGTAGTTTAACTATGACGGAATTCTATAGAGAAGTACTAAAATATAATTGAACAAAAACTACTAAAATAACATTAAACAATTTCAATGCATATGGTACAATAAATAAGGGAGGAGGAATCATTAATGAAAATAGCACAATTGCAAGAAGGCATCAAAATTTTAATGGAAGAAAAGGGTTTTGCAAATGGTAAAGATAAGTTCATGGTTAAAGTTGTTTTACTACATACTGAAGTATCAGAGTTGGCAGATGCCATAAAAAAAGGTAGGGAAGAAGACTTTGGGCAAGAACTAGCTGATATAATTATAAGATTATTAAATATGCCCCTTATGTTCCCTGAGTGGGGCGACATCTGGAAAGAAACAACCTTCGAATCTATCCCTGAAGTAAGGTTTCAAGACCCTTGGGAAGCTATGATGAACTTACATAAGGAAATTTCACTTTTGAGGGGAGTTCAAACAGATAAGGTGGGAATATTTAAAATTTTTGCCATGGTTAAAGGCTTAAGTTCTATTATGCAGATAAACCTTTATGCTGAATGTATTAATAAAATGGAAGTTAATTGGGGTAGACCCTTTAGATATGGAACAGTTGATGAAAAAAAATAGAAGTGACTATAAGTGAAGCTCTGAAAAGTCATTTGACCTAACAGGCTGCTCAAAAGCCTTCAGATTAGAGGCACGAAAAAGCCCAAGAACCGCAGCGTATATTTAATACGTGAGGATTTTGGGCTTTTGAAGTAACAAAGAAGATGGAGGTTTTTCAGCGGCCTGATCTAAGTCGCTTCTATTTTTTTATAAGCTTATGTCACCTTTTATATCTGGGATTAATATGTGTATTTGATTCTTCATATCAAAATAACCGTTTTTTAAAACCTCTACTTGTAGCTCTAGTTCATACAAACCTTCATCAAAGTTATGATAATAATCTACAACCCTTTGATAATTTTTTGACCATTCTTCCCAAGAAGTTTCCACCTGTTCAATCTCCTTTGTAGTTATTGATTGTTCCAGATGTGTTGTTTTATAATGCATTTCAGTGGGAAAAAGGGAATAAGCAATAGTTAACTTAAAGCTTTCCTTGATATCCTCAGTTATAAATGGATAGTCCAACCCTTGAACTTCTTCTTTAAAGTTTATAAACTCACGTTTTCTCTCATAATATAACTCCATTAAATCTGTTTCCTTATCAAAATTATCTTCAATTAGAACTTCAACAGCCAAATTATGAAAATCATAAATATCAGCAAGGATATTATATGAAGGATGTAGAAATTTCTCTTGATATTCTTTTGCCAAATTAAGAATTTCTAATTCCTCCTGGTAAGCTATTTGAGCTTTGTTCAACCTTTCTAAAACTAATATTAAACTTTTAGTTTTAACTGAAAGACTACCACTAGTGATTTTACTCTCTATACTCTTATAGAAATCTAAGGCTTCTTTGTATTTAGATTCATCTAAAAGTTTATATCCTTCTTGGAAAAGTATTTGCTCATCTGATGTTACAGGTTGTTCTTCTGGGACATCAACTACGCCAGTAGTAGTGGTGAAAATGGGATAATTAAAGATCAGAAAGCTGATAATAGATAATAGCAGAATTGCAAAAGAATATATAACAGTTTTTTTCATGGTAGCCTCCCTTAGTATGTAATAATTGTATTATAAATTTAGACTAACTTCAACACCTTCCGTGTGATTACAGTCACTGTTCCAAATTTAGGAAAAGTGTAAAATGTAATTAGAAAATAAATTGGAGGTGTTCTTATGAAAGTTAAAGTAAATAAAGACCTATGTATAGGTTGTGGATTATGTGAAGGAATATGCCCTAAAGTGTTTAAAATGAATGAGGAAAATGTTGCCATGGTTTTAGTGGATACTGTGCCTGAGGAAGAAATGGAAAATGTTAAAGAAGCATTGGAATGCTGTCCAGTATCTGCAATTGAATTTAGCGAATAATAAAAATAAAGGAGGGCTTAAAAATGGATTTTTATAGTCGTTTTAGTCAATATTATGATTTGATTTTCCCACCACAAAAAGCTCAAGGAAAATTCTTAAGTAAGTATTATAATGATCATAAATGTGTTTTAGATATAGCCTGTGGCACTGGGAGTTATACCAAAGAAATAGCTAGAAATTCCCATGTTGAGGTCATTGGTATAGATCTTGATTCAGATATGATAATTAAGGCTAGGGAAAAAAGCAAGGATCTAGGAAATATTAGATTTTTGGAACTTAACATGCTAGATATAGATAAATTAGAAAAAAAATTTGACCTGATATACTGTATTGGAAATTCTTTGCCCCATCTAAAACCCTATGAAATAAAAGAAGCCTTAAAAATGATATATAACACCCTCAACTCCAAGGGCAACCTAGTAATCCAAACAGTAAATTATGACAGAAGACCTGAAAAATTGCCAACGATTATAAATGAAGAACATAATATTACATTCACAAGGGATTACTCCTACAGTGGGCAAAGTGTTGAATTTTGCACAGTGCTACAGGGACAAGATTTTAAAGTGGAAGGAAAGGTATCATTATACCCCATTAGAAGCACAGAGTTAATTCAATGGCTAAAGGAAATAGGATTTGTTAATATCCAACTTTTTGGTGATTTTAATGAAGGAGAATATAAACCCACGGAAAGTACTTCTTTAGTGGTTGTAGCTTCAAGATAGTAATTTAAATATTACGCCTTTAACTGTATTTTGTTATATAAAATTCAAATATTTGGGAATGATATGTGTAGACAATCAGATAAAGGCGGGGAAAAAATTGCAAAAAACAAAATATACTATTTCAACTTCAGAACCAGTGGAAGATGTTTTAAATATAGTCCAGAAAAAACTACTTTCAATTAGTGAAAGTGAAAGTAAACATTCCAATTACATCACTCAATACCTGATATTTAGAGGAGGAAAGAGATTAAGACCATTATTGGTAACTCTCTCTTCCTTAGAACAGGCAGATGTGGACGATATAGCAAACATAGGAGCAGCAGCTGAACTTATTCATACAGCTTCTTTAGTACACGATGATATTGTAGACGACTCAAAGCTTCGTCGGGGTGTGCAAACTATAAATAGTAAATGGAACAATAGTGTGGCAGTTTTAGTTGGGGATTTTCTTTTCGCAAAAGCATTTGAAATTCTTGGGCAATACAAAGATAGAAATATAATAGATCAGTATACAGGTGCTATTAGCATGATGAGTATTGGAGAGCTTGAACAACTAAAAAACAGATATAATCATCGAAAGTCAATAAGCCAGTATTATAAAGAAATACGAGGTAAAACAGGGAAGCTTATTTCTGTATGTTGTAAGTCTGGTGCAATGCTAGCTGAAATGCAAGAAACAGACATTGAACAAATCGAAAATTATGGATTAGAGGTTGGGTACGCGTTTCAGATAATAGATGACATGCTTGATATTACTGGAAGCCCATCGAGTTTAGGAAAACCTGTATTTAAAGACCTAGTAGAAGGTAATATAACCCTACCTATGATTCTTTTGTTAGAGCATAGTAACCAGAGAAGCCTTTTAGAAGAAATTATTATTACTAGAGACTTTAGTGATGTGAATATGAAACTGATATACAAAGCCATGGGGGATAATCAAATACCAGAAATTATTTTTGAAATCGCTAAAGAGCATATTGCAAATGCATTAGCATCCTTAGAGAACACAAGTAATTTTTATGGAAAAGATAGATATAAAACCCTCGCTGAATTTGTATTAAAAAGGAAAAAATAGACTCTTCAACTATAAAAGTGACGGCCAAGGCTAGGCCGTCACTTTTATAGTTTGTTTTTTTTTCTAAGTGTGATACATGCTTTATACATGGCTTTTGTATCTGAACCTGCAAAATTCAGTAGATCCATTGCCAGGGACTCAAGATTATCTTGTTTCACTTTGGGATCTGAAAGGTACATGGCAAGAAGGCCTTTGACAACTGTTTCATGGAAGTTGTTATTAGGTAAAGACCTTACTTTTTCTAGGCTATTTTTAATAAAATAACAAAGTCTTTGTTTTAACTGATTTTCAGTTTCATAATAGCTAACAAAGTTTAGATCACCACCAATTTCATCCTCTTTTTTATCTATGAAATAGTCTAAGAGAATATGAAGTCCTGCCACATAAGGGAAATATGCTTCATATACTTTTTTTGCATATTCGCTAGTCAAATCCTTTTTCGCAGCCTCTCTAATTAAGGCAAATGTTGGCAAAGTAGAGCCCGTAGCTGCCGAGAATTCCCACCAATATAATTCGGGGGCTAATGTTGCCTGATGAGAATCTGCCCAACTAATCAATTTATCTTCCCTAACAGTAGGATCTAAATGTTTGAAAACTTGTAGATCTTTATATAGTTCTGTTAACTTAAGTGTATACTGTCTAACTATGGGAAAAGAAGGCAATGTTTCTATGGTATGCTGGCAGTTTTCAACTAAATGGGCTAAATAACCGCCATCACCTTTAAGTGGATAGTTTTCGTAATAGTCAGGGGTAAACTTAGTTGGAGATAGAGCATCCAACATTGATTTATGGAGGATTCTAAAGCCTTCTTCGTCACAAACTCCAGCTCTATCACAAAGGTTATCAAGATAATCACTTATTGTTTGGAATGAAGTTATAAAGGGGAGTACTTTTTTGCAGCCCAATCCATAGACCCCCCCACCTAAGCTATGGAAATCCTTATTTTCGATACTTAGACATGCCTGATTAGTTAACTCAGAATTTGGGCATTGATTCAAATAGTCTTTATATGTTTTTAAGTTCTTTTTAACCTCAGGAAATATGGAGAGAACATAGGGTGTTAACATTAAAAATTTGTAAAAGGATTTTATCATAGCGCTAGCCCTCTTTTAAATTATTATTTTTCAATTAATTTTTAGTTTACCCATAACTTAACAGGGTATGAATTTTATTAATTACAAAAACTATAATGACAAAATTTAAAAGGAGGAATTTATTTAATGGATATGTATAATAAAGATGTAAATCCAAACGTTAATTATAACGATCCTGGTATGCAGCCTGATCACTATATGGTCAAAAGACAGGAGCCTCACACAGTTAAAGGTTCTGGTATAAACTTACCCCATGTAGTTAGAATGGAGATGGCTAAATTATTAGATGAGCATAACTGTGCATTACACGTAGCCATGCATCAATATAATAAACATCATTGGCTAACTGAAGGTCCTGAATCATTTTTATCTTTACATCATCTTTTAGACGAACATGTTGAAAAAACCATTAAGCATATAGATATGATAGGTGAGAGAATCGCAAGACTAGGTGGTATACCTACAGGGCATCCAGTGACACAACACGAGCTTTCTTATATAAAACATGAAGCAGAAGGTAGATATACCATGAGGGATATGTTAAGAAATGATTTAGAGCATGAGATGAAAATGCAAGATATGATGAGAAAGCAAATAGATAGAGCTCATCAACTAAAAGATTTTGGAACTGTGGAAGTTTTAGAAGAGGTGTTATTAACAAGGGAAGATCTAGCATATCACCTTTATAGCGTTTTAGAAGATGACTCCTTAATAAGAGGTCTATCTAGAAACGTAGTTCTAGGCCACAAAATGGATCAAAACAGAAAAGCAGATAACGAATATAGACACTAAAAAAAGGCCCATGCACTTTTACGTATCTAACAGTAAAAGTGCATGGGCTACTCCTATGCTTCTGTAGGATTTGAGTTTGTAAAGGTGCTATATGGAACAAAAAATCATAGGGGTCACCGATATTCTTACAGTTCTATCTGATCAAGGCGTGTTGTCTCTTCACAGTAATTGCAGCTGTAACCGTCAACACTTGAATTAAGCTTAAATTCCGGTGTTACAAACTCAGTTTCAAAGCTTATACAGCGGGGATTTTTACAGTTAATTATACCCTTTACATAATTAGGAAGAGTCATCGCTACTTTTTTTATAACTTTTTCATCTTTTATATAGTTGACTGTTATAGAATTGTCTAAGATCCCGAATAATTCTAGTGGGATTTCAAACAAGTTCTCTATTTTAATTACATCTTTACGTTTTGAATTTCTGCCCTCAATATTTTTCATTAATATCACTGGTTGATCCATGTTGTCTAGGTCAAGTTTTTCGTAAATCCTTATTCCTTTTCCTAAGCTTATATGGTCTATAACTATACCATTTTTTATTTTTAACATTTACCTTCCTCCTTTAATAAGCTATGGATCAATGCCATCCTGATGTATACTCCTAAACGAGCCTGTTCAAAATACCCAGCCCTTGGGTCGTTATCCACATCTGGGTGAATTTCACTTACCCTTGGCAGTGGATGTAATACAAGTAAGTTTTCCTTTGCGTCTGATAACAAATCCCTCTTCAAAAGAAAGCTATCTTTAAGTTTTAAATAATCTTCCTCATTGAAGAAACGTCAGACTGTGTGAGAATTAAACAATAATATATGTCTAAAATGCCTACAAAGTACTGTAAATACAGTACTTTTCCCTTTTTCTGTAGTATAATTAAGTTATAGAATATCGGAGAGGGGATTTTAAATGTCATTTATACAAGGTACAGATAGAAAGCAAAAAACAATGTTTCCTGACTGCATAGAAGATTACATAGGTGAGGATAATCCCGTTAGGGTAATTGATGAATACGTAAAACTGGTCAATATGAGTGCATTCACTAAATCAAAGGAACACCGCAGAGGTGCACCAGGATATCATCCCTCTGTTTTATTGAAGTTATATCTATATGGGTATGTAAATGGCATAAGATCATCTAGAAAGCTAGAAACAGAATCTCACAGGAATATAGAAGTGGTTTGGCTATTACAAAAACTAAAACCTGATTTTAAAACAATAGCTGATTTCAGGAAAGAAAATAAAACTCAGCTAAAACAAGTTTTCAAGGATTTTACTAAGTTGTGTAAGGATCTCAAACTATTAGGCGAGGAATTCATAGCAATAGATGGGACTAAAATTCAAGCTAATAATTCAAAGAAGAATAATTTCTCAAAGAAAAAAATACAAAGACACAAACAATATATCGAAGATAAGGTTAATTCCTATCTAGATTTGTTAGAAAGCAGTGACAAAGACGATTCACCTAAACTTAAGTATACACCTGAAGAAATTCAGCAAAAAATTGAAAAACTCAAGGAGCGTAAAATTAAATTTGAAGAGTTGGAAAAAAAACTACAGGATAGCGAAAGTAATGAAATATCTACAGTTGACGAAGATGCTAGGCTTATGGACAACAAAAACAATGGTGTTACTGTAGCATATAACATACAAACAGCTGTAGACTCTAAGCATAGTATTATAGTGGCATATGATGTTACAAACAATCCCGCAGATCAAGGTAATCTAAATTCACTTGCAGAAAAGGCTAAAGATATATTTGGAAAAAGGAAACTTGAAGTAGCAGCAGATAAAGGCTATTACCAAGCAGACGACCTTATGAAATGTGAGAGAAACGAAACAACAGTCTATTTGCCAAAACAGTCGTATTCTAACGCCACAGGAGACAAAGATTTCTACGGAGATAAATTTACTTATGTGCCTGAAAAAGACTTATATATTTGTCCTTTGGGCCATGAATTACGCAGAATAAACCACAAATCAAAAGAACCAAAAAGAATAAAATATAGAAACTACGATGCCTGTAAAAACTGTGAATCAAAAAGCAAATGCACCACTGCAGCCAAAGGCAGGATAATAAATCGGTCACCTAACCAAGATTTTTTGGATACTATAGATGCTAGAACAGAAGCAAACATGGACAAATACCTACAAAGGCAGATGATTGTTGAGCATCCTTATGGAACCATCAAAAGGACAATGAATGCTGGGTATTTTTTAACAAGAGGGATGGATTCTGTAACTACAGAGACAGCCCTAGTTTTGCTAGCCTATAATTTTAAAAGAGTAATAAATATTATAGGAGTGAAAGAACTACTAAGGATATTAGTAGCTCTTAGACCCACTTTATCATTGTATTTTTATATGTTTAAGTCATATTGCACCAAAAGACAGGAAATTTACGGCTAATCTTTGAGTTTTTAGAGATTAGCCACACAGTCTGACGTTCCTTTTGAATTCTTGTCATGTAGAGAATATCAATGCTATTTAAGTCTCTTAGGCTAGTTTTTACTTTAATTTCACAACCAAGACCTAGGAGCTGATTTGCTAAATATTTAGGAATTTGTAGCTCATTAGGTGATATGAGAGTGAACTTATTATTATCATATCTACTAAGTGCTAGGAGTAGGGAGTGAACAGTTCTGCCATGTTTCAAATCCCCACATAGGGCAATATTTAAATTATCTAACCTTCCAAACTTGGTTTTGATGGTAAACAAATCAGTTAACGTTTGTGTTGGATGTTGATGACCTCCATCTCCACCATTGATTACTGGGACATTTGAACATTGACTGGCCAGTAATGCGGAACCTTCTTTTGGATGCCTCATGACCATGATGTCACAATAGCTTGCCATTACCTTGATTGTGTCTTGCAGGCTCTCACCTTTTGAGGTTGAACTCTGGGCAGAGTCAGAAAAACCCAACACCTGACCACCTAACCTTTGCATAGCACTCTCAAAGCTTAGTCTAGTCCTTGTACTGGGTTCAAAAAACAATGTTCCTAATATATTCCCTTGACAACTCAATGAATATTCCTTAGGTCTCTTTTCCATTTTTGATGCTAACTCAAATAAAAAGTCTAATTCTTGGGTACTTAAATCTAAAGAATGGCATAGGTGTTTAATGTTTAATTGCATAAAAAAATACCTCCTTGTTAGTCTCCCTGGACTATTTTTAAAGGATTAACCTTGAAAGTAGAATAACATTAAAAAATATCAAAGTCAACGGTTGACAAAGAAAAAAAAACAATGTAAAGTATAGGGAAATTAAACCTTTAAATCAGTCCGGGAGACTGAAAAGGAACGAAAGAATGCTCTATGAGCACTCTTATATTTTGCCATGCGAGGTCTCCCAAAAGGAGACCTTTTTTTTACCTTTAATTATGTCCTGTGAGACGAAAAGGAGGAGAGAAATGAGAAAAAAAATTTTACTAAAAGGTGGAAGTATCTATTCAAATGGAAAGTTGATTTTAAGGGATGTTTTGATTGATGGAGAAACTATAAAAGAAGTAGCACAAACCCTCATAGATAGTAAGGCAGAGGTACTAGATCTAAGAGGGAAAATAATTAGTCCAGGATTTTTAGATATGCACTGTCATATTAGAACACCGGGCCAAGAATACAAAGAAGATATAGTTTCAGCAACAAATGCTGCCATAAAAGGTGGTTACACCGCAATTGTAGCCATGGCCAATACCTCTCCGGTTATAGATAACTTAAAAGAGGTAAATAACCTACAAGGTAGGATTAAAAGCCAAGCAGTATGCCATGTACACATACTAGGTGCTGTAACAAAAGGGCTAAAGGGCGAGGAACTTGTAGACTACACCAAAATGCAAGAATATGTGGTTGCATTTTCCGACGATGGTGTGGGTATACAGTCCGAGGGCATTATGGAGAAGGCACTGAAACAATTAAAAGAAGTAGACAAATTGATAATAAGTCATTGTGAGTATGATATGCCTGAAAAAGGTGTGATTAACCAAGGGGAATTCTCTAAGGCTTTAGGAGTAAATGGCATAGACAATAGCTCTGAATGGGCTATGGTTAAAAGGGATTTACAGCTGGCCCAAATGCACGATGCAAGGATTCATATAGCCCATGTTAGTACAAAGGAAAGTGTAAAGATAATCCAAGAAGCTAAAGAAAATGGATTAAAAGTTACAGCAGAGGCATGTCCACACCACTTTCTCTTAACTGACTCTGAGGTGGAAAAATTACAAGCAATTGCAAAAGTAAATCCACCCTTGCGATCTGAGGAGGACCGCCTAGCTGTTCTAAAGGGACTTAAGGAAGGAGTAATTGACTGTATAGCCACAGATCATGCACCACATAGTGAAAAGGAAAAAGGATTATCTCTGTATGAATCACCCTTTGGGATGGTTGGATTAGAAACTGCAGTTAGCTTGTGTTTAGACCTTGTAAAAAAAGAAATTCTTAGCATAGAAAGGGTGATAGAAGCCTTAGGTGTTTTGCCGTACAAAATCTTGAGGTTAGAAGGTGGAGCAATTGAGGTGGGGAAAAAAGCCAATTTAACAGTTGTGGACCTAAACGAAGAATTTTGTATAGATAAAGAGGCTTTTTTGTCAAAGGGAAAGAACACCCCCTTTAATGGCTATAGGGGAAAAGGTGTTGTTAGTATGACCATTGTAAATGGTGTAATCAAATACAAAAAAGGTGGGATCAAATCATGTTTGTAGATAGATTGATAAGTAGTATTAAGAGTAAATCAAATTCCTGCGTGGTAGGTCTAGATCCCACTTTGGAAATGATTCCAGAGCATATTCGCAAAAGACATATAGTAAGGGGTACAAACAAGGAAATAGCAAAGGCTTTTTGGGAATTTAATAAAGGGGTAATAGATGGAGTTTTTGATCTTGCACCTGCCATTAAAGTTCAAGTGGCTTTTTACGAGCTTTTGGGTTTAGACGGTTTAGAAGTTTTTTATAAAACCCTAAACTACTCAAAAGAAAAGGGTCTTATTACAATAGCCGATGTAAAAAGGGGAGATATAGGAAGTACTGCCGACGCATACGCTAAGGCTTACTTGCGAAACTCGGATATTGACAGTATAACTGTCAACCCATACTTCGGTAGTGACGGACTTAATCCATTCATAAAAGAAAGTATAGAAAACGAAAAGGGGTTATTTATACTTGTCAAGACATCTAATCCTTCGTCAGCAGAAATTCAGGATTTAAAGACAGAAACAGGTTTTATATACGAGAAGGTTGCTCAGTTAGTATCTACCCTAGAAGAAAATACCACAGGATTTTCAAATATTGGAACAGTAATAGGTGGGACACACCCCGAACACATAAAAAAACTTAGGAGTAAACTTAAGGGATTTATCCTAGTCCCGGGCTACGGAGCACAAGGGGCAAAAGCTGAAGATATAAGCCATGGGTTCTTAGATGAATCACTAGGAGCTTTAATTTGTTCTTCTAGGAGTATTACAGCAGCCTACAAAAAATACGGTGAAGGTAATAGATATCAAAGGGATGCTCGAAGAGCACTTAGAAATATGATTGATGATATAAATAGACATGCAAAAATAGGAGGCAAGACAAAATGGCAAACTTAGTGATGAAAAATGGAGCTGTTTTTCCTGGGGAGACAACAGGTAATCTAAATAAAATAGTAGGGGAAGTTGTTTTTAATACATCAATAGTTGGATATGAGGAAGTGTTAACAGACCCGTCTTACAAGGGACAAATAGTTGTTTTTACTTATCCATCCATAGGTAACTATGGCTTTGAGATGATTAAGGGTAAAAATATATACCCAAAGGCAATAGTAATTCAAAATAGTTGGGTAAATGAAGATATCTTTGAAGAAATAAACCAATTGCCTATTGTTATAATAAGGGGTGTAGATACAAGAAAAATAGCTGAGCTAATTAGAGACGAAGGTACAATGCTAGGTGCTATTATAAAAAGCAATAAATTTGAAGAAACCGTTAAATATCTCAACACAACTACTATTTGTAATCCTGTAGCACAGGTTACATGTGAGAGTAAATATACAATCAAACCAAATATAAAAAAAGTGGCAGTGTTAGACTTTGGAATAAAGGAAGGTATCCTTAATCATTTGATTAAAAGAAATCTTAACCTTGAAGTCTTTCCTGCCTTTTCTAATGCCAAGGAAATCTTAGACTCAGATCCTGATGGGATATTACTATCCAATGGCCCTGGAGACCCTAGAGAACTCCAGTCAGTAATCGATACAATTAAAGAGTTAATTGGAAAAGTTCCAATCATGGGTATATGCTTAGGACATCAACTATTGTCCCTTAGTTTAGGATGTGAAGTTGAAAAAATGAAATATGGTCATAGGGGTGGTAATCATGGTGTTAAAGACTTAAAGCTAGATAAAACTTTCATAACTGCACAAAATCATGGATACGTGGTTAAAAAAGAGAGTGTTCTAGAAAACGACCAGCTAGAAATATCCCACATAAATATAAACGACGGCAGTATTGAAGGAATATGCCATAAAAAGCTACCAGTCCTTTCCATACAGTTCCACCCTGAAGGGTCGCCAGGAACACAAGAGACGGAGTATCTTTTCCAAAAATTTATAAATTTACTATAGGGGGCAAAAATAATGCTAAATGTTGAAGGAAAAAAGGTGTTAGTACTAGGTTCAGGTCCAATTGTTATAGGTCAAGGTGCAGAATTTGACTATGGTGGAAGTCAAGGGTGTAAAGTGTTAAAAGAAAATAAAGCCCATGTAGTATTAGTCAATAATAATCCAGCTACTGTAATGACAGATAGTGATATGGCAGACAAGATTTACTTTGAATATACAGATCCTAAAACCGTAAAAAAGATTATAAAAAAGGAAAAACCTGAATATGTATTAGCTTCCCTAGGTGGGCAATCAGGTTTAAATACAGTAACAGAGCTATGGGATGAGGGATTTTTACAAAAACATAAAGTAACTCTTTTAGGCTCTAATATTGACACCATAAAAAAAGGTGAAGATAGGTTTTTATTTAAAGAGCTGATGGATAAGGTAGATGTACCCACCATTGATGGAAAGACTGTTCAAGAAATCCAAGAAGGGCTAAAAGTAGCTGAGGAATTTGGGTATCCCGTTGTAGTACGCCCTGCATACACATTAGGTGGAAAAGGTGGGGGGGTGGCTGAAAACCCCAACCAATTAAAAAGTATTCTGAAAGACGGGCTGGCAAGTAGTTTTCGAAATCAGGTTCTAATTGAAAAAAGTATATCTGGATACAGAGAAATTGAATTCGAAGTTGTTAGGGATCGAGTAGGTAACAAACTGACCGTTTGCAGTATGGAAAACTTTGACCCTGTAGGTGTGCATACTGGGGATAGTATAGTGGTAGCTCCATGTCAAACCCTTAATGATAAAGAATACCAGTACATGCGATTTAAAGCACTGGAGATTATTGAAGAAATGAAAATAGTAGGTGCATGTAATATTCAATTTGCAGTAAGTCCCGAAGGAGAGGATTTCCACTATTATATCATTGAAGTAAATCCAAGGGTGAGCCGATCTAGTGCATTAGCTTCAAAAGCTACGGGCTACCCAATTGCTAAATTCGCAACACTTTTAGCCCTTGATTACAGGTTAGATGAGATAACTAATTTTATAACTAAAAAAACAAGTGGATTCTTTGAACCAGTTTTAGATTATTTAGTTGTGAAAATACCCCGCTGGCCTTTTGATAAATTTGATGAAGGTTGTAGGTCTTTGGGTACTAAAATGAAAGCAACAGGTGAAGTGATGTCCATAGACAAAAACTTTGCAGCTGGGCTGTTGAAGGGGATACGGGGCTTAGAGTTAGGTTATGAGCACATACTGATAGACAAGTATAAGGATATACCAATAGAAGATCTTATGGAGCAACTAAGTAAACCTGACGACCTTAGGATTTTTAAAATAGCCCAGTGCCTAAAAAGGGGGATAACAGTAGAGCAAATAAGAAAAATAACAAAAATACACACATATTTCCTTAAAATACTGAGCTCTATAATTACAGTAGATATGGATTTACAAAAAACAAAATTAAACCATTTAACTAAAAAACAGATACTAAAGGCAAAGATTATGGGTTTTGGTGATAAGTACTTATCACAACTTTATAAAATGGACTTAATAAAATGGATGAACTACCGAGCAAAGGATTTGGGTATTACACCCTACTTCGGAGTTGTTGACACCTGCGGTGGTGAGTTCTTAGCAAATACACCTTATTATTACAACACTTACTCCAAAACCTTTGAAGACTTGAAAAATAGTTTAGAAAACAATGTATTAGTAATTGGATCAGGACCAATAAGAATAGGTCAAGGGGTAGAATTTGATTACTGTACTGTACGGGGAATAAAAGCACTGCAAGAACTTGGCTATAATGCAATAATTCTTAACAACAACCCCGAAACCGTAAGTACCGACTTTGATGTTGCAGATCTTCTTCTTTTTGAATCCATAACAGAGGAGGAAGTTTACAATATCACTAAGCTTGTAGGTGTATCAGGAGCTATCCTACAGTTAGGTGGTCAAACTGCTATTAAACTAGGAAGTTTCCTGGAAAACTTAGATGTAAACATCCTTGGCACCAGTTTCAACAGTATTGATTTTTTAGAAGATAGGGATAAATTCTATCAGATTCTTACAGAAATTGGTGTAAATAAAACTGAAGGTAAATTTATAAGTAATTGGGAAGTGGATAAAAATAGCATAGCAGAAGGGGAGCTACCCATGATTGTAAGACCATCATATGTCCTAGGTGGTCAAGGGATGGAAGTAGTTTGGACCTTAGAAGAGCTTAAAAGGTACATTAACAAAGCTGAAAATACAGGTACAACACCAGTTTTGGTTGAGAGATTTTTAACTGGAACAGAGGTTGAAGTAGACGCCATAGCAGATGGTAAGGATATTACAATAATAGGGATTATGGAACACGTAGAGCGAGCGGGAATTCACTCAGGTGATAGTATAGGGGTATATCCAGCTCGGAATATAAACAAGGATATAAAAAATAGCCTTTATAATATAACCCAAAAGATAGTGGAAAAATTACAAATTAGAGGCTTAATTAACCTACAATACTGCATATCTGATGGCGAAATATACTGCTTAGAAGCAAACCCTAGGGCAAGTAGAACAATACCTTTCCTATCAAAAGCTTTAGGGATGGATGTTGTAAATAAGGCGGTGAATCTAATGCTTGGAAAGACCATAAGTGACATAGATATGCAGTCAGGAATTTTAGAGGAACCCTTGAAAACTTATATAAAAGCCCCCATATTCAGTATGGATAAACTAAAGGATGTGGAGACTGCACTAAGCCCTGAGATGAAATCCACAGGTGAGATAATGGTTGTAGGTAATACATTAGAAGAAGGGTTTAGTAAATTATTTGGGAAAGTAAAAAAGAAAACAGTGCTTTTTGCCCTAGCCGATAAAGAAAAAAATACAAAACTACCACTAAACTTGGTGGAAGAGTTTATTAAACTAAACTATGATGTATACGCAACAGGAAATACTGCAATCTATTTATCCAACACAGGATTGAAGATAAATGTGGTTGGAAAAAATGCGATCTTAGAAAATCTAAATGAAATAGGAATAGTAGTTAATACACCTACAAAAGGTAAAATTCTTGATACCTTTGGTTTCAAACTTAGAAGAATAGCAACAGAGCTTGGATTACTATGTTTCACATCACTAGACACAGCAAAGGTGTTCCTAGAAGGGGAAAAAAATAATAATACAGAAGTATATTGTTGGGAAGGGGAAAAAAAATGGAGTTAAAAGGCCTAGTAAAGAGTAATGAGTTTCTAACTAGTCAAAGGGATGTGTTTCAACTAAGAATAGAACTGAATAGGGAATTTGAGTTTAAGCCAGGTCAATTCATAAATGTATATTGCCCAAACAAGGTACTTCCTAGGCCCATAAGTATAGCTGATAAAGAAGGCAACATAATTACATTGCTTGTAAGGATTGTGGGAGAAGGAACGGATTTCTTAAGCAAAACAAAGATAGGGGATAGAGTTAAGGTTATCGGTCCGCTAGGTAAGGGATTTAACACAAGTCATGGAATGGACAAAAAAGTTGCGATAATTGGTGGGGGGATTGGGGTTGCGCCATTATTGGGATTAAGAAAAGCAAATTTTAAAGATGCTAAGTATTACCTCGGCTTTAATAGTGAAGGAATCTTAGTAGAGGAATTTAAAAAGGTATATCCAACAACTATAACATACCTAACAGAAGACACAACCGTACTAGAAGCTTTCGAAGAAAGCTTGAAAACTGAAGTTTACAATTTCGTATATGCATGTGGACCAGAAGGGATGTTAAAAAAACTCCAAGATATATTGCAGAAAAATAAAATACCAGGGGAATTATCCGTTGAAAAGAAAATGGCGTGTGGTGTTGGTGGATGCTTAATATGTACTTGTGAAACTACAAAAGGTAAGAAGAGAGTTTGTAAAGAAGGTCCTGTTTTTGACAGTCAGGAGGTGCTTTTCAGTGAATAAACTGCATACAGAAGTTTTCGGTATTACACTTAAAAACCCCATCACTGTTGGCTCTGGGACCTACGGTTTTGGGGAAAACTACAAAGAATTTTATAGTCCAACGGAACTAGGTGCAATAACAGTTAAGGGAATGACAATGCTTCCTCGGGAAGGGAACAGTGGAACAAGGGGGGCAGAGACTCCCGGTGGGATGTTAAACTGTGTTGGTCTTCAAAACCCAGGAATTGATGTATTTATAAAAGATTATTTACCAAAGCTCAAAAACGAGGGAAATATAGTTTTTGCAAACATAGCTGGAAAAGATATTGAAGAATTCGTGGAAATGGCAATTAAACTTGAAAATAGCCAAGTGGATTTAATTGAGCTGAATCTTTCCTGCCCAAATGTTAAAGAAGGTGGAATAGCCTTCGGAACATCTGGGGAGATGGTTGGATTGATTACTAGAAAAGTAAAAGAGGTAACTGGGAAACCTGTGGTGGTAAAACTTACGCCAAATGTTACTGATATTGTTTCCATTGCAGTGGCAGCGGAACAAAATGGAGCAGATGGTCTGACACTGATCAATACCCTTTTAGGTATGGCCATTGATGTGGATACAGGTAACCCTATCTTAGGAAATGTCTTTGGAGGTTTATCAGGACCTGCAATCAAACCCGTTGCATTAAAAATGGTATACCAAGTTTACAAGCATGTAAAGATACCCATAATAGGTATGGGTGGAATAGTTAATGAAAGGGATGCTTTGGAGTTTTTCATGGCAGGTGCTTCCATGATAGGTGTAGGTACAGGGAACTTTATTGATCCTATGTGTCCTTTAAAAATAAAGGAAGGTCTAGAGAGATACCTAGATATAAAAGGTATTGGAAAAATAACAGAAATAGTCGGCTTAGCTCACAGAGGGGGTTTAACTGATGGAAAATAGGATTAAAGAGATACTAACTGAAAGTGGTGTACTTCAAAGCGGGCATTTTGTACTAACATCTGGTAAACATAGTGAAGAGTATATGCAATGTGCAAAGGTATTCCAATATCCTCACTTTACTAAGGAACTATCAGAGATGATAGCAGCTAAATTTAAAAATAGTGAAGTAGATATGGTGATTGGACCAGCAGTAGGTGGGATAATCCTATCATATCAAGTGGCAGAATCCTTAGGTGTCATGAATGTATTCGCAGAAAGGGAACAGGGTAAAATGACATTAAGGAGAGGCTTTGGAATCAAAGAGGGGCAGCGTATTTTAGTTGTGGAAGATGTGGTGACAACTGGTGGTTCAGTAAAAGAAGTTATAAATTTAGTGAAATCTCGGGGAGCTATAGTGGTGGGTGTTGCTTGCTTAGTTGATAGGAGTTCTAACAATAAAGTTTTTGAAGAGGAATTATATGGTCTTTATCATGTCAACATCACAACATATGAATCAGATAGCTGTCCATTATGTGTTAAAGGATTGCCAATTACTAAACCAGGTAGTAGAAACTTAGTTGAAAAGGAGAGCTATTATGAAAGAAATAGAAAGTTTTAAGCTGGATCATACCCAGGTAATCGCACCCTATATACGTCATGCGGGGCGTCTAAAAGGTCCAGTGGGTGACGTAGTATGTAAGTATGATATACGTTTGATCCAACCAAATGTAGGGGCGATTCCCACATCATCCCTTCATACACTAGAACACCTTTTTGCAGTATATAGTAGGGACTATCTTGAAGAGGAAATAATAGATATATCTCCTATGGGTTGTAGGACGGGCTTTTATCTCATAATATTTGGAGAAAAAGATGTCGTAGAGATTCAAAGAATCGTTATAGAAATTTTAAAACGTATAATAGATACTGATAAAATACCTGCCACAACGGCTAAGGAATGTGGAAACTATAGGGATCACTCCTTATTTGGTGCTAAAGAATATGCAAGGGAAGTTTTAGAGAAATATCAAGGTAAGAAAGTATAAATAAAGAACCTAAGGAGTAATTTCCTTAGGTTCTTTATTTAAAAATTGCTTTATAAGTAAGTATATTCCACTTCCTAATACAACTAACCAGAAGGTGAAGAATCTTGTTATCATCGATACACCTAGGGCTATATCCAAGGGTACCTTGTTTAGTGTCAGTAGCATGGCCATGGTTCCTTCATATGTTCCTATGCTTCCAGGTGTCGTGGGTAGCATACTAACCCCGTATGTTATAAATATGATGCCTGATAGTTGAAAGAAGCTTAATTGAACATCAAAGGCCGAAGAAACAATATATAGTTTTAACGGATATCCTAGCCAGACTATTAAATTATTTACTAATAACTGGTAGAATAACTTATTATCCTGTCTTATAAGGTCTAAGTTTTCTTTGACCTTTTTTAAGAATTGAGTAGTTTTAGCTTTATATTTTTTAGGAAATAGGTAATATAGAGTTATTCCCAAAATTAAAAGTATACCTAAAAAAAGGAAACAGCTTTGATAACTAAGTGTAAACTTGAAGTCTAAGCAAATAATGGAAATGAGAAAATATAGAAAGAAGACGCCGGCACTAACCACTTTTTGAGCAATTATAACGGATAATCCCTCATTATACTCCATGGAGAAGTATTGTTTTAGTAATAACAGTTTTACCCCTTCACCCCCTGATTTTACAGCAGGGGTGATGGACTCAGTAAAAGTTCCAATGATATTTAGCTCAACAATTTTTAATAAGTTTACTTTTGTGTGAAATTTTTGTATTATAGATTGCCATTGTAAAGCTATTATAACTATTGATAAACACTGTAACAAAATAAGAAATGCTACTTTCCAGAGGGATAGAGACTTTAAGTGGTTAAGAATATTAAAATCTATTTTTCTAACGGTGTATAAAAACAAAACTATAACTAAAAAGTAGAAAGACCATTTAAAAAACTTTTTCATAATAGAATTTTCCCGCAATCAAAACAGATAACTTTATCGAAGGTTAGCTGTTTTATGTTTTTCAAGGTATACTCCTTCACAGGTAATTCATCTAAAGATGTATAAACACTGTTAAACGATTTTTTGGGTATTCGCATTATGATTTTGGTATGACCACAAGATTGCTTCTTTATGTTTTTTAAGATAATTGTTTTAGGTTCCGCTTGCAAGGGTATAAATACAGCTGTATAAGGTGATGTATTCAAATCTTCAGCTTTACTATGGTCTAAGGTTATGTTAGTGATTCCTAATTTTGTGATTAATTTTTTTGCCAGTTTTGTTGAACACAAATCTCGATCAATAACAGTAATATGCTTAACAAACTTAGATAATATAATAGCACTATATGGTATTGCTCCACCACCAACAAAAAGCAAATGGTCTTGGGTATCTAAGTTAGCTAGCTTTGCCTCGTCCAAAACTGCACTTTTATAAAAACCGCAATATAGTTGACATAGTGCTGGTATCTTTACTATCAACTTTTCGAAAAAGTTGGTTGATTTGTGAATACCGCTTACAGACATTATATTATACCTATTAAACTTAGAAGATTGGCAAAGTGGTTTACTAAGCCTCCCAGTAAAAATGCTACTGAAGTAGTTAACAAGGCTATAAATAGTGCGAATTTAAACTTAAACTCCTGGGCTAGAACACCAAAAACTGCTATGCAAGGCATGTAGAACATAGCAACAGTTGCACCTACCATCAACTGAACTGTGGAAAGTCCCATTTCCATCATAGGTAGTACAGCCAACTCCCGTCTTATAATACCTAGTATAAGCAGTAAGCTAGCCTCTTTAGGAAGCCCTAACCATGTTACAACAAGGGGTTGCATAACATCCCCTAAACGATTAAGAAGACCGAACTCAAATACAACAGCTGCAAATAATATGGCTAAAATCATAGGTAGTTCAGCTTCTACAATAAAGTTCTTAATCCTAATCCAAACTTTTCGGACCAAAGTTTTTCCGTTTGGCTTTAAAAGATTAGGGACTTCCAATATTATAGGGTCAATCTTACCTGGTATAATTCTAGTTAGAATGTTACCTGTTATAAACATCACAATAAATGATAAAAGGATCATAAATATGACTAAGAAGAATGAATGGTTACCAAGTAGAGAAATAAATGCACCTGTCTGTGAAATACATGGGACACTTAATGCAACAATAGTAGCAATTATTTTACGCTCCTTCATGGATGTGGAAGCACGAGTACCTAAAATGGCTGGAACTGCGCACCCGTACCCTAGAAACACAGGGATTAAGTTACCCCCTTGCAGACCCATTTTCTTCATGACCCCATCTACTAATATACCTAAGCGAGGTAGTAGACCGCTATCTTCTAAAAATGATAGTACAATATAAAAAAGGAAAACATAAGGTAGAACTAATGTAATAGGCCATTCAACACCTTTTATCAGTACACCAAACTCTCCAACGAGAACATTTTGAATAATATTTATATCAACTATTGAACCAATTGAATTTTGAATAAAATTTAAACTAAGTATATTTCCAACAATTCGTTCCACAAAGGGGACGAAATAGCCATTAAAAAGTGGGAGTAAAATACCTCCCCTTAAAGCTTTACCACCACCCACAACAAATCCCATGGCCAAAAGTAGTAAACCCATAGTAATTGGTAATCCAGGCCAAGGTTTAACTGTTAGATCATCAAGGGCTTCCATAAAACCTAAGGTATTAGAAGTGTTGGTTTTCTTTTGAACCTTTTTAGTTATATCAGCAGCTATTTGCCATTTATCATCTTTTTGAGAGAATTTAATAACTTCTTGGCTGCTATCTTTCGCTACACTCCAACTTGTGCTTAGTAGCTGGTTTAAACCTTGCCCTAGCACTGCAATTTGAGGTATAACAGGAGCTCCAAGAAGTTCTTCTAATAAATCTACCTTTATACTGATCCCTTTACGGTCTGCCACATCTAGCATGTTAAGTACAAAAACTGTAGGGATTTTATATTCTAATACCTGCAGTGCCAGATTCAAATTTCGTTCTAGATTTGTGGCATCTAAAACAAATATTATGGCATTTGCTCCTTGGTTTAAGAAGTCCTGAGCTATTTTTTCGGCTTCAGATGTAACATCTAGTGAATATGTTCCAGGAACGTCAATTAGGGTAGCAGTTTCACCTTTGAATTTTACTGTACCCATGGTATATGATACAGTGGTACCAGGATAGTTGGCAGCCAATGCATTAAGACCAGTTAATTTTGAAAAAATTACACTTTTACCTACATTTGGGTTGCCCATAAGTAAAAACTTAAATCTACTATCTGGTGATAAAACATGTTGTGTATTGTGACAATCCATTTAACTAACCTCCAGTATTTCAGCTGCTTCAGAGACTTCAATGGTCTCAGCAATATCTTTATCTATGGCTACTTTTCTATCATCAATCTGAATTACCATAGGTCCACCAAAGGGCTGTCTCACTTTACATTCAAAGCACTTGCCACAACGAACACCTAAAGCATTCAACAAGGTATTGTCTGGTGTTGACACAATTACCCCTTTGCGGTTGTTTTTCATACTATATAATGTCATTTAAACACCTCCGAAATTGATAATTATTATCAATTGTAAATAAAAAAATAAATGAAAATTGTTCTCACAAACCTATTGTAAAATGTTGACTATAAAAAGTCAATAGTGAAATAAAAAACTTTTTAAATGTCAAACTTTTATTTTGATGTAATATGTGTATAATAATTATTTATAGATCAAAAACTGAGGAGATGAAGTTAAAATGTTGTTATCAACTTTAGTTGCAGGATTAAAAGGAAAGCTAATTGGAGACAATGATACTAAAGATATTTACATAGAAAATATTTGTTACGATTCTAGAAAAGTGTTAAAAGATAGCCTTTTTGTTTGCATTGAGGGTTACCATAGTGATGGACACCAGTTTGCAATGGATGCAGTAAATAAAGGGGCTTCAGCCTTGATAGTGGAAAAAGAACTTGATGTTCCTTGTGTTCAAATAAAAGCAGATAATTCTAGGGCTGCTTTAGCTTATGTTTCTTCTATTTTTTACAATAAGCCCAGTGATAAACTGAAAATGATTGGTGTAACAGGAACTAATGGTAAAACCACCATAACACATATGCTTAAAAGTATTATTGATAAAAAAGAAGCAACAGGCTTAATTGGCACAGTAGGTATACAAATAGGTGATGATGATTATTTGCCTGTAAATAATACTAGCCCTGAATCATTAGAATTTCAACACACCCTAGATAAAATGGTTAAGGCAGGAATTAATACTGTAGTTTCTGAAGTGTCTTCCCACGGCTTGGAAGAACATAGGGTTGATTATTGTGATTTTGATGTGGCCGTTTTTGCAAACCTTTCTCAGGATCATCTAGATTTTCATAAAAATATGGAAAGTTACTTTAACTCTAAGGCTAAATTATTCAATAAACTGAAAGACAAAAATTCTTGTTCAGTCATCAACATTGATGACCAGTACGGATCGAGATTAGTTAATATAGTCACTAGTAATGTGATTACATACGCACTGGAAGATCGAACAGCCCATGTGGTAGGTGCAATCACTGAAAGGAATAAGCAAGGGACACAGTTTACTGTATCATTTCAAAAACAAAATATAGCCATAAACCTACCCATGACAGGGGATTTCAATGTATCAAATGCTCTAGCTGCTTGTGCAGTTGCCCTAAGTTTGGGTTATGATTTACATAGTATTAAAAGGGGATTGGAAGATTTAAAACAAATACCCGGTAGGTTGGAAAAAATAGATTTAGGGCAGAAATTTAGTATATATATAGACTTTGCCCATACTCCAGATGGTTTAGAAAAAGTTCTCTCTAATCTTAGCAGAATCAAAGAGAACAATTTGATTACTGTTTTTGGCTGTCCTGGCAATAGTGATGTGGAAAAAAGACCTATCATGGCGAAGATAGCCCAGAGGTATTCAGATAAAGTAATTGTAACCATGGATAATCCTAAATACGAGGACCCCGAAGAAATAGTAGCTGATATTGTTAAGGGGTTTGAAAAAAATATATATGAGACCATAACAGACAGAGAAAAGGCTATAATGTTTACATTGGAAAAGGCTAAAGCAAATGACATAGTTTTATTAGCTGGGAAAGGTCATGAAAATTATCAACTTATAAAGGGTGAAAAAATACCATATAGCGATAAAGAAGTAGTCTATAAATTTTTCGCCAAAGGTTGGAAATCTGAGGTGGCATCAGAATAAAAATAGGATTTAGGAGTACATCACTCCTAAATCCTATTTTTTAATTAATTTTATTGTATTAGACAATTCACTTTTGCTAAATGTTGTGGATAATAATATGGCTAATATAAAGAATACTGAGGTTAGGAGAATATTCATAATTGTTGTCGGAACACTGAAACTGTACACATTTAAAAAAGTTGTAGCTAATTTGTAGGCTGTCAGCAGAGCGATGCCTGGTTTAATAAGCCAGTTTACCACATCAATTTTTATATGTATTATCGTACGTATTGTGGACAGATCTATGATGAAAGCAAGTATGTTTACAATTATAAAAGTGTATGCTGCACCAATAATTCCGAACCTTGACACTAGAATCAAAAGACTTACTAAGTTAGCCACGGTGAAAATCACAAGATTCCTTAAAGCGAGGGAAGGTCTACCTAACCCCTGTAAGATAGCAGTAAAAATCTGTTGAGGGTATAAAAACAGAGCGCTATAAGCTAGGACCGAAACCATATATCCAGCACTTTTGTAACCAAATATCATGAAAGGTAGTTGATCACTGTAAATTTTTAATATTAAAGTTATGTAAAAACCTAGTACTATGGTAAACTTGGTGGCCAGATTTATTCTTTGCTTTACTAGAGCATTATTACCCACGGCCATGGCCTCCGAAACACCAGGTAAAAGACTCAAGGCAATTGGAAATGTAAAGACAGTGGGGAAGAATAGAAGGGGCATAGCCATACCAGAAAAATAACCTAAAGACTCAACAGCAAACTCCTTTGTAAAACCAGCAATCATCATAGCCCTTGGGATAATAAGTGTTGATAATGAATAGTTAACTGTTGAGACTAAACTGCCAAAGCCAATGGGAAGGGCTATTAATAATAACGACTTCAACAACATAGGACTACTGATGGTTTTTGTGTAACTACTATGAACCCTTGATTTCCTTTTAGATAATATGAAAAATGATATTAGTACAACTAATCCTGTAAATTCTGCAACTCCCATACCTAAAATTGCCCCAGATGTTGCCGCAACAACACCCTTTTGTAGAAGGGGTATAACAACAATATATATTGATAGAATCCTGATAATTTGCTCAAGTATTTGTGAGGTTGCAGTGGGTAACATGTTTTTTTGCCCTTGAAAGTACCCTTGGAAGACTTGTGATATGGCAACGGACATGATAGCTACTATTAGTAATCTAAAAGGTAGTATCAATCTGTTATCGTCATATAGATACTGAGCTAGCTTTGGTGCACTTAAAAAGATAAAAATGCATATGGTAGTCGAAGTTATAAGGACTAGGGTAAGGGCTATATTTAATTTTTTACGGGCATTTTTTGTATCACCCTTTGCTAAAAACTCAGATGTAAATTTAGATATACTTTGTGATAAGCCTGCAGAAGCTAAAGTTAGAGCTGCCATGTAGATAGTAAAGGTCATTTGATACAGTCCTAATCCTTGTGGTCCTATTGTTCTTGATAATAATGTCTGGTAAATAAGGCCTAAGAATCTAGCTAAAAGACTAGCTATCATAAGTAAAAATGTTTGTTTCATCAACGAATTAGCCAAAAAATCTCCTCCTAGTTATATGTATTAAAAAAGGGTTTTCACACTTCTTTGTTGAATTCTATGTTAAATATAATGCAAAGAGGTGTAAAAAAATGCTTAAGATATATGATGTTTTTGGAAATCAGTTGGGGTTGATAGTGGGTGAATATGATAAAGAACTTCTTGTATGGCTAGGAAATCACTCCATAGAATATTTTGATGGCCACTGCGTTGACTTTGCAAAAATTGAACTTAGATGCGCAAAAAAACTACATATAACCAGTGTGGAGCAAAGAAAGATTGAAAAGGAGCTAAAAGTCTGGTGGTCTAAAAAATTCGGGGAAATTGGTTATCAATATCACAGAGCTGTACTGCTATTTAATATAAGTAAAAAGGACTGGACAGGTATAGATTTCTTATCTAAAATCCCCCAAGGTGTTTTCACTTTGATTAACTATAAATATTTGGAGCCTAATAAAAGGGTTTCATATGATAGAAGTGACTTTTCCCCAGAAATTATAAAAGATGGTAAATATTTATCCATGATAATAGAAGATCATCCACATATAGTTACTTATGACAAATTAAAGCCATGGGAAACAATAAAAAAAGACAGTGGAGTATATACTCAACTGTCTCTAAGATGTGGCGAAAAAATTCTCAACAAAAAACTTCCCTATTTTGTACAAGGGAAAAAAGGGGATCAGCTATTACTGGAGATAACTGACCATCTTGTAGTGCCCAAAGTATTTGTTAATGGTATGAAGTATAGCTACATGAAGGGTTAGGGTGTTATTTATAACATATAAACAAAAAACACATGCTAAATAAGTATTAAGTTTGATTTTTTGGAAATATTATTTAGATAATTTAGAAGGAATTTTATAGGAGAGTATCGAAAAGATATAGTAATTTAAGTGGGAGGTGCTAAAAATGGCAGTATTTAAATGTACAAACTGTGGTTTTGAAAAAGAAGGTAGATGTAAACCTAGAAAATGTCCAGAGTGTGAAGGACAATCAACATTTGAGAAAAAAGAGTAACAATAGCGCATCCAAAAATGGGTGCGTTATTTTTTTTGTCAGTGTCAATGTATTTGCAATCATATTCTGCAGCTAAATAGCTAAAAATAGTTTCAAAGGAGGGTTTTTAATGTATGACATAGCCATAATTGGAGCAGGTCCCGCAGGTTTATCAGCGGCAATAAATTGCAAAATTAGGAACAAGAATGTGGTTATTTTTGGTGGGGCCATAGAAAGTACTGATCTGCTTAAGGCATCACATATGGATAACTATTTAGGCTTCCCAGATAGTACAGGAATAGTTCTTCAGGAAAAGTTTTTACAACATGTTGCTAAATTCTCCATTGAGATAAAAAAAGAAAAAATCTTAGCTATTTATGACTATGGTGATCAGTTTCAGTTGACTACTAAGGAAGGTGAATACATTTCAAGGGGTTTGATAATTGCTACAGGTATACCAAAGACTAAGACAGTGGAAGGGGAAAGGGAATTACTAGGAAAAGGTGTAGGATATTGTGCCACATGCGATGGCCCACTTTATAAAGGGAAAATAGTGGCTATTGTAGCAGACACTGAGGAAGGGGAAGAGGAGTGTGAATTTCTATCAGAGCTATGTAGTAAAGTATATTACATACCAAAGTACAAACAAGAGATAGAATTCAAAAGTGATAACATAGAAATCCTTTATGAGAAAGTTGAAAGAGTAATAGGAGAAAAGAAGGTAGAAGCCCTTAAATTAGAAACAAGGACATTAGAACTAGATGGAGTCTTTTTCTTAAAGAAGAATGTTCCTCCTTCCCAGTTGATTACAGATCTTAGGATAGAAAACAAGTTTATTGGAGTCGATCGTAACATGGCAACAAATATAGCTGGTATATTTGCTGCAGGTGACTGTACAGGTAAGCCATTTCAGGTAGCTAAAGCTGTGGGAGAAGGAACAGTGGCAGGTTTAAGTTGTGTGAGTTATATCGATAAATTAAAGAAAAGTAATTAAAAAAAGTGGCTATAAGCCACTTTTTGACGTGAGGAGTTATCTGCGATTTATTGCTTTACCAAGCACAAAAGCTGCTACAGGTATCATGTACATTAACCATGACTTTTTACGCATTTTCTTTTTATGGAACATAATTATCCCTCCTCATTATTATTGTTGCATACGAAGTAGATAACTATGCAGTTCATATAGTACTAAAATTTAGTTAAATAGTTATAAAGTAACTGTGCAGTTGCTACTAGGGACTCAATGTGTGTTCTTTCATAGCTATGGGAATCCAGTACTCCTGGTCCTATTAAACCAGCTCTTATGTTATTTCCAGCCCTTAAGGCTGCACTGGCGTCTGATCCATAATAGGGGAAAATATCAATTTTATAAGGGATACTATTATTTTTGCAAATAGTTTCCAAGTTTTTTCTGATGCCTAGATCGTAAGGTCCACTGGAATCCTTTGCACATATTGAAACATGGAACTCTGTTCCCTGCTGGTTACCTCCCACGACGCCCATATCCACTGCTATAATTTCCGATGTATTTTCTGGTATAAAACTTGATCCATGGCCTACCTCTTCATAGTTACTTATTAAAAAGTGAACTGGATTTTTAGGTAGGATATCCTTCTCTAGTAAGTCTTTTAATACTGAAAGCATGACAGCTACTCCAGCCTTGTCATCAAGATGTCTACTTTTTATAAAACCACTATCAGTAAAAACCACCCTAGGATCAAAGGAAATAAAATCACCTACAGATATTCCCAATTTCTGTACATCCTCTTTACTGGAAACATTTTCATCGATTCTAACCTCAATGGAGTTTTGATCTCGTGGGGATTTGGACGATTCACCACCATAGACATGTACAGAAGTTTTGTTTAAAACGATAGTTCCTGTAAAGTCTTTTTCACCATGTACTATGCAATTTTCTCCTTCTATGCTATGCCAGTCATATCCACCTATCTGAGTGATTTCGAGGCGACCATTTCCTTTAATGGAATTAACCATTGCTCCAAGTGTATCAACGTGTCCTGATACCGTTATAGCATTCTCACTGGTTTGTCCTTTTAGGGTTATTATTAAACCACCCTTATTGTTTTTATTCAAAATTAGGTTAGAGTGACCTGTACTTTGGGCTACTTCCTTTTCGATAAATTTTATTACCTGTTCAGTATTTCCTGTTACTGAAGGAATTTTTAAAAGACTTTCCAAACAACTAAGTAGATACTCCCTTTGATTGAACATAAATACCACCTCCATATTTAAAATTAATACTATCATAAATTGCAATATTTTGAAATATATTCTCTTTCACATGGGGGGAATTGCAGTGGATAAAATTTCAGCATATGTTTAAAAAAAATAAACCTCGTAATTATTAATCGAGGTTTACTAAGATAGAAAAAATCATTTATATTAATACGCTTTTTCTAAATATCTTCAGGTAGATTTTTGATAACTGGTCTAAAAAAACCACGTTGATGACTGTGACTTGCCCTTTGCATCTTTTTATGAAAACTTTGATCAAAGTCGAATAAATGGCCAAACTCAGTGTCCTGGTAAGTGTAATAACCGATATCTTTACACTTAGCTTTAAATCTATTGATTTGTCTTTTGTGAGTCAAAGCTATTCACCTTCCTTTTTTTTAGTTTTGCATAAGTTTAGATCTTTTATTCTTATGGATAGGAGAATAGAAAATCATTGATAGGTAAAAATAAAATTGGTATGTTTAAAGAGGAGGTGTTGTAATGGTTATGTTAGAGACTTTTTTAAGGACTATATTCATTTATGGCGCAGTATTATTTATGATGAGGTTGATGGGTAAAAGGGAGATAGGACAATTATCCTTGTTCGACTTGGTTGTAGCAATTATGATAGCTGAACTAGCAGCTATACCCATGGATGACCTCAGTGTGCCGCTGCATATTGGATTAATACCTATTGCAACACTAGTTGGAGCCGAAATATTGCTATCTTTTATTGCATTAAAAAGTCAACGGGCTCGGGCAATAATTGAGGGTACTCCTAGTATAGTTGTGGAAAATGGTAAATTTTTAAGTGATGAAATGCGAAGGTTAAGATATAGCGTTACAGACTTTATTTCTCAGTTAAGGGAGCAAGGAATTTCAAATATCGAAGACGTGGAGTACGCTATTTTAGAAACAAACGGTAAATTGAGCGTAATTTTGAAATCAGACCGTAGACCTATTATGCCAAACGACTTAGGTATAAAACCAGCATACGAAGGTCTCCCTACTCCATTAATACTAGATGGTCTAGTGCAGCATGAAGGATTAAGTAGAATTAAAAAGGATGAAAAATGGTTAGAGGACGTGATCTTAAAATATGGATATCATATAAACGAAATAATTTTTGCACAGCAAGATAGCAGAGGATCCATATATGTCTGCCCTAAACATGTGAAAAAAAAGTAAGCGCCCTTAGCTAATTGGGCGCTTTTTGGTATGATATTATAGACTAAATCCTGTATTATGAAAAGGGTTAAAGAATTCAAATGAGAACAAGCCACGTTAACTGAAGTGGCGCGCCTACCAGGAATCGAACCTGGGCTCCCGGCTCCGGAAACCGGTGCTCTATCCCCTGAGCTATAGGCGCAAAACTACTTTTTAAAGTATAACACAAATAATATATTTTTCAAGGAGAATAATTTACCTAGCCAATAATTTTGCCCCTATTACCATCAACAATGTTCCCACGATCCTTACTGTATCAACGGGGATACGTTCTAAGGTAAAGATCCCGAAGTGGTCTAGAACTACCGCAGAAACAAGTTGCGCAATTAAAATAATAGAGATTCCAAAAGCTGCTCCTGTTCTAGAAATAGTATAAGCAACCCCTGCAACTATCACAACACCTAATATACCTCCAAGTAAGGAATAGTATGGAACATCCCTTAAAGTACTAATCTTAGGAAAAGTGCCCCAAAAAAATACACAGAGTATACTTACAGCTAGACCTATTACATGAACGACCACTGAAGTTTCAATAACACCAATTTTTTTCCCAAGAGCTGAATTGAAAGTTCCCTGGAATGTCATAGCCATACCACTAAGTGCAGCCATTATTATAGGTAGAAAGTTTTTAATGATATTCAAGAAAATCCTCCTTTCTTAATATTTTACTATTTTAAAGAATAGTTCATTATAGTATTATCTAATTAGTGGTAAAATATTTTTAGGAGGGTGAAATCATGGATAAAATGAAAACAACTGTTAAATGGAAAAATGGAATGAAGTTTGTAGGAGTAAATGAACACAACACTGAAGTATTAATGGATATTGATGACATAACTGGAGTGAGACCTATGCAAATGGCACTTATGTCCATAGGTGGCTGCACTGCAGTGGATGTAATAAGTACCTTAGAGAAGATGAGACAAAATGTAGAGGGTATGGAAATTGAAATAGAGGGTTTAAGAAGAGACGAACATCCCCGTTATTTTGAAGAAATAGTGATTGTTTATAAATTTAAAGGGGACTTAGATGGAGATAAGGTTGAAAGAGCAATAAAACTATCAAAGGATAAATACTGTAGTGTATCAAATATGTTTGAACCAAAAGCTAAGATTAGTTTTAGGTTTGAGATTAATAAATAATTTGACATATATTATTTATTAATCTAATATACTACTATATAGATAGAAAAAGTAGAGAAGGTGGTCTTTTGAAAATATCTGCCAAAGGTGATTATGCATGCAAGGCAGTGTTGGAGTTAGCTATAAATCATCATGAGGGTAAGCCTATCCAAATTGGTGAAATCGCTGAAAAACAAAATATTCCCATTAAGTTTCTTGAGCAAATACTAATACTCCTTAAGCAAGGGGGTATCACAAAAAGTAAGAGAGGTGCAGTAGGGGGCTACTTTCTAGCAAAGGACCCAAAGGATATAACAGTGGCGAATATAATCTCCTTGACAGACGGCCCTTTTGTACATGCTCCATGTATACCTGAAAAAAAAGAATGTGAGAAATCTGATAGTTGTCTTTTTCATCCCCTTTGGAAAGAAGTTGAAGTTAGTATCTCAAACATACTGGGCAGTGTAAATTTTGAAGAGCTTAGTGAAAAAGCAAGACAAACAGAGCAAATAATGTACTACATATAATTAGAAAGGGTGAAAGAGTATGATATATGAAAACATTGCACAATTAATTGGCAAGACACCACTAGTTAGGGTAAGTGAAAATAACTACTTAGCTGAGATTTTAGTTAAATTAGAGTACTTTAATCCAGGGGGAAGTGTTAAAGATCGAATAGCCCAGAATATGGTAGAGTTTTCTGAAAAGGAAGGCCTAGTAAATGAAGGTACTACTATAATCGAGCCAACCAGTGGGAATACAGGAATAGGGCTAGCCCTAGTTTGTGCTTCTAAAGGCTATAAGCTTATCCTTACCATGCCTGATACAATGAGTGTAGAAAGAAGGAAACTTTTAAAGGCTTACGGTGCTGAGCTTGTACTTACCCCTGGAGCAGAAGGTATGAAAGGGGCCATTGCAAAGGCTAGTGAATTAAATGAGCAGGTAGACAACTCAATTGTTTTGCAACAGTTTATGAATAAAGCAAACCCTGATGTACACAGGAAAACTACAGCTGAAGAAATTTTAGCTGATACTAAAGGTGACATTGATATTTTTGTTGCAGGAGTTGGTACTGGCGGTACTGTAACAGGAGTAGGGGAAATCTTAAAAAAACATAACTCAGATATAAAAATTGTTGCTGTGGAGCCTGAAGATTCTCCTGTTTTATCTGGAGGAAACCCTGGACCTCACAAGATTCAAGGGATAGGTGCGGGATTCATTCCAGAAATACTAAATAAAGAGATAGTAGATGAGATTGCTAAGGTACGCAATGAAGAAGCATTTGTGGCCAGTAGAAAACTTGCCAAAGAACACGGAATTTTAGTTGGGATTTCATCTGGTGCTGCTTTCGTTGCTGCAGAAAAATTAGCGGTACTGCCAGAAAATAAGGGGAAAAGAATAGTTGTTATGTTACCTGACAATGGAGAGAGATACCTTTCTACCCCCCTGTATGAAGAGGTTTAGGAGGACTATGTATGAACCCAGTAGCTTTTAACGTAGGTCCCATTCCAATTTATTGGTATGGGATTATTATTGCAAGTGGTATTCTTTTAGGCATGTTTTTTGCAAAGAAGCATGCAAAACTTAAGGGCATTAACCCAGAGTTCATCGATGAATTTGTAATAGTTGTCATACCCTTAGCAATTCTAGGAGCTAGGTTATATTATGTAATTTTTGAGTTAGATAAGTATATGGGTGACCCCAGAAAAATATTTGCAATTTGGGAGGGAGGCCTTGCCATCCATGGAGGAGTCCTCGCAGGTATCATAGTTGCATATATATTTAGTAAGGTTAAAAAGATTAGCTTCTTTGAGTTTACAGACATAGTGGCACCCAGTTTGATACTTGGTCAGGCCATAGGGCGTTGGGGAAACTATGTGAATCAGGAGGCATATGGTAGGGAAACAGACCTGCCTTGGGCGATACTTGTAGACGGAAAATATGTTCATCCAACTTTTTTTTACGAATCAGTTTGGAACCTGATAGTGTTTGGTGCATTAGTATACTTGCTACGTAGAGCAAAATTAAAAGATGGGTCAATTATGGCTTTGTACCTTATAGGATATTCCTTTGGTAGAGTTTTCATTGAAGGATTGAGAACAGATAGCCTAATGCTAGGACCTTTCAGAGTAGCTCAATTAATTAGTGGTGTATTTATTTTAGCTGGAGGATTTTTGCTGTATTATCTAAACAGAAAAAAATTGCAAGAATAATCTATCAAAAGCCTAGCATCTATCTTCTTTAGAGATGCTAGGCTTTAGTTATTAAATATGTTAGATAAGAGTCATTTACGAACCAGCAACATAAAAGAATCTATAATTTTTTCAAATATTGACAAAAATATTACTAGCATATATCATTGAATTAATGAATATACCTATTAGGGGTAGGAGGTAATGAAAATGGGTTGTAACCACGATGTACAAAGTAGATTAAAAAAAATAGAAGGACAGGTTCGTGGCATTCAAAAGATGGTTGAAGATGAGCGATACTGTGTGGACATTTTGACCCAATTAGCGGCAGTACGTGCAGCTGTCAATAAAGTTGGTATCATGGTTTTAGAAGGTCATACAAAGGGCTGTATGTCAGAAGCTCTTTCAAGTGATAATAAAGAAGAAAAAGTAGAAGAACTAATGGGTGTTTTATCTAAATTCTTAAAATAAAAGGAGGTTTTTAATATGGTTGTAATGGAACTAAATGTATCTGGGATGTCATGTGGGCATTGTAAAGCTTCAGTGGAGAAAGCGCTAAAGGAATTGGGAGTAAATGATGTTTCAGTGGAATTAGCAACAGGTGTTGTTAAAGTGTCTTATGAAGACTCCCATATTACTCGTGAAATGATTATAAATACCATAGATGACGCTGGCTACACAGTGCTTTAGGACCTAAATTTTTAGGTCCTTTTTTCAAGGAGGTACAAGTATGGAAATCAACTTTTATATAGCCTTTGGTGCTGGTGTAGTGTCAATCTTATCCCCTTGCATTTTTCCCCTACTACCTAGCCTTTTTGCTCAGATGGTGGCATTTAATCCAAGGGGAAAGAAACTGATTCTTTTTTTCAACACGGTAAGTTTTATTTTGGGTTTTTCCATAATATTCATACTCCTGGGAGGTAGTGCTTCCATACTAGGAAGGGTAATATATAATACATTAGGGGTTCTTAGAAGAATAGGTGGTATGTTTATAGTTTTAATGGGCCTGAATATGGTGGGAATAATAAACCTAAATTTGTTTCCTGTACGGTCAAGAGTTATAAAGAAGCATAATAGCTATGGAGGATCCTTTCTTTTAGGTGTTGTTCTAGCAGGAGGGTGGTTGCCCTGCGTAGGGCCTGTTTTAGCATCGATTTTGGTACTTGGATCCAATAGTGCCACGGTTTATGAGGGAATGTTTTTATTAAGTTTTTACTGCCTGGGATTTTCTCTGCCAATATTTGTATCTATGATGTTCTTTGGTAGCATACTAAATATATCTAAATTAAACAAATACCTTCCTCTAATTCAAAGGATAAGTGGAATTATTCTTATAGTAGTTGGAATTTTAGTTTTTTTTGATTACCTGTCAATAATATCAATATGGTTAGGAGGTATATGGTAGTGAAGTCTAAAAAATTAAGTGTATTTTTGTTAATTATAATAGTAAGCATAACTGGATATTTTTTAGTACAAGACTATATTTTTTCAAAGGATGTAGGCAGTACAGGAGATAACTTGAAAAATAAAAATGTAGAAACTGGTATCAATGTAGGACAATTAGCCCCAAACTTCAAGTTGAACAGTTTATCAGGTGAAAGTTATGAACTCTCAGATTTTAAAGGAAAAATAGTCATGCTAAATTTTTGGAGCATAACCTGTCCTCCATGCATCGAGGAAATGCCCCACATGCAAGAAGTGTATAATGACTATAAAGATAGTGACTTTGAAATTTTGGCTGTAAACTTAGACCGAAATATGAAGGAAGTTGAACTTTATGTGGATCACTTTGATTATGATTTTTTAGTGCTAGAAGGTGATGGTGATATAGAAAGGACTTTCATGGTGAGATTTATACCAAAAACACTATTTATTGATCCTCACGGTATAATATACTATGAACATGTAGGTGCCATGGATTATGAGCAAATAGTGAAAAAAATTAAAGAGATAAGATAGTAAAATAACCATTTATAATCTAAAATATAGAAACCTTTGGAAATACTTAGGTTCTTAAAACTCACCAAATCTCCATTAAAAGCGCTTACATGCGCTTTTTTTGTTCTAAGATCTAAAATATATCAATAAATATATAAAAAAAGCTGAGAAGGGGGTTTTTTTGTGGGTCAACATTTTTTTGCTGTTGTACGTTTAGATAAGAGCAAAATCATACTAGGAGCCATTGTGGCTATATTGGTTATAGCCATAGCTATTTTCTCTATTGTGAAATTATCAGGGGCTTTATTTTCTTCACAGGAGCCAGACTATATTACACTACAATTCGAAAAGATAGTAGATGAAAAAGAGTTTTCTAAGGAGTTACATACCATGTTTCCAAGATACTTTATTGCAGGCGGTGAAAGTTACGACTTATCCATTTTAGAAAATCACGGTATAGAAGCAATGGCTATACCAGAAGCTAACATTAATCATTTTGAGAAAATTGGAGTTTATACAATTAAAGCCAGCGTAGAACAAATTCGTTATTATAAAGATGATAGTATTGTACACATTTATGTGGATACAAACGATTCAGGCTACGAAATGGTGACATTCAGTAAAGAAAAGCTTAAAGAAGGAACAATTACATATCACTTTGTAAACAACCTAGGGGAAACCATAACCATGGAAGAAGACTATATATATTCCACACCGGTGAATTATAGTATTTTAGATGAGGGAGAGAAGTATCTAGCATCTCAAGGGTTAGACCAATTTGTTATGGTAGATAGCGAGGTTAAGCCTGTTATCTCATCAGCGGGCTATGACATTGAGATTTTGGAAAACCTAGAAGATAATCAAATAGGCCTATATGTATTTGGCGCTCAGATATTAACCATACAAAAGCAAGGTGACAACCTGCGAGTTTATTTCAAAGAGTCTGAAGGCTATCAGGCCATAAGCTTTGATACAACTGGCTTAAGGGAAGGGCAAAATTTTGCTAAATTCGTTAGAGATAGCGACTTAAAGGAAGTAGAGACAATTAGTTTTTGGATTAACAGATAATTTAAGTTCAAAAAGAATAAACTGTTCCACATAAGGATATAATAGAATAAATTAAATTATATAAATATTCCAAATTAAAGAAGGGATTTTAAAAAATTTGGAGAATTATTAAAAAAGAATAAAACTTATTTAAGGGAGGCGGTATTTTAATGAATACTGTGGATGCCATCGAATTTATATGTTTGGGTTGTGGTCTACAAGGTATGGTACAACTAGAAGGTAAGTTTGATTGTCCTAAGTGTGGTCAAAGAGTAATAAGTACTCTCAAAGAAAGTGATGCCTCCGGAGTCACCGCATAACAATAGTAGTTTTGGACTTGCAGCCTTTAACAAGGGCTGCTTTTTTTTTAGGTCTTTTGGTTTAAGCCTTAATAATACTTTAGTCTTATTAAGGGGAAAATAACAAAAAAAGTTAATTATTAAGCAGGAATTTAAAGAAAAAGGTAGAAACTATAATTAAGTGGTAATTAGTGGGGGAAAGTGGGGGGTAAAAATGTTTTTAGGTGAATTTCAACATAACCTTGATACTAAAGGCAGAATTATTGTCCCTGCTAAATTTAGAGATGACTTGGGAGAAAAATTTATTTTAACCCGAGGACTTGATAATTGCTTATTCGTATACCCTCACAATGAATGGGCAATAATGGAAGAAAAGCTAAAGAAGCTTCCTCTTACAAAAGCTGACGCCAGAGCCTTTGTTAGGTTTTTCTTTTCTGGGGCTACTGAGTGTGAACTGGACAAACAAGGTCGTATACTAATTCCAGCAAATTTACGTGAATATAGTAAGATAGATAAAGATGCTGTAATAATCGGGGTATCTAACAGGGTTGAAATATGGAGTAAAGAAAACTGGGAAAAATATAGCTTAACTGCTGAAGAATCATTTGAAGAAATTGCAGAAAAAATTGTAGACTTCGATATCTAGGAGGGTATAAAATATGGAATTCGATCACACCACAGTGCTGTTAAAGGAAACAATAGATGGCCTAAACTTAAAAACCAATGGAGTTTATGTGGATTGTACCCTTGGTGGTGGTGGACACACCAAAGAAATTTTTCATAGACTTGATGGCCAGTGTAAAGTCATTGGTATAGATCAGGATCAATATGCACTTGATTACAACAAAAATCAGCTCCAAATTTTTGGAAATAACTTTATACCATATAAATCAAACTTTTCTAATCTGAAAGATGTTCTTGAGGATATAGGAATTGAGAAAGTGGATGGGATAGTTTTTGATCTAGGGGTTTCTTCCCCGCAATTGGATTTAGGTGAAAGAGGCTTTAGCTACAACCACGACGCACCACTGGACATGAGAATGGACAGAGGAAACAATTTAACGGCTATGGAAGTAGTTAACAATTGGAAGGAACAAGAGATTTTCGAAATTATCAGAGACTATGGTGAAGAAAAATGGGCAAAGAGAATAGCTCAGTTTATTGTTGAATATAGGCCAATAAACACTACACTGGAATTGGTTGATGTTATAAAAAAGGCGGTTCCCAAAGGTGCACGCAAAGATGGACCTCATCCAGCTAAAAGAACATTTCAAGCAATAAGAATTGCAGTGAATGATGAACTAGGTGTTCTAAAGACGGGTATACAACAAGGCATAGATTCATTAAAAAATGGTGGAAGAATCAGTGTTATAACATTTCATTCGTTGGAAGATAGGATAGTTAAGAATATATACAAAGAAAATTTTATTCAGTGCATATGTCCTAAGGAATATCCAGTTTGTGTTTGTAATCATGAGAGAAAAGTTAAAATAATAACGAAAAAGCCAATAGAACCTAGTGTAGAAGAACTAGAAGAAAACCCCAGGGCAAGGAGTGCAAAGTTAAGGGTTGCAGAGGGAGTTTGATGTTCTAAAGGTAAGGAGGAATGAATAAGATGGTAGCAGCTAAAAAAGAGAGTATGAATTATCAATTTCAAAGACCAACCATAGCACCCGCACCCAAAGAAACAACTGTTAAGGCAAAAAGGACAGTTTTAAGTCCTGTTATATCTACAGGTCTACTAGTAGCATTCTTAGTGGCGGTAGGAGTCTTCATAATATACAGAGCATCGATAATTACTAGTGCCAATAGTGAATTGTTAGCATTAAAGAATGAGTACACCCAAACTGTTGAAGAACAAAAACATTTGAGGTTAGAAGTGGCAAGATTAAGTGCCTTAACTAGAATAGAACAAATTGCAATCAATGAGATAGGTCTTAAATCACCTAATCCAGAGCAAATGATCTTCGTGGGAAGCGGAAACTAAAATGGGATTAAATGATAATAATACTCGATAAATTGGGGGAGGAAGTATGAAAGAACAGGTATCTAATGTTCATGTGAGAAAAAGGTTGCTTGCAACACTAACCATCTTTACCCTTATCTTTACACTATTGTTTGTTCGTCTGTTTTGGATACAGTTTTTTAAAAGTGAAGAATTCCTGAATAAAGCTCAAGCTCAGTGGACCAGAGACCTTGTAGTAAGGCCTATGAGAGGAGAAATTTTTGATAGAAATATGCAACTATTAGCAGGTAGTGCAACTGCAGAAACCATAGTTGCTATACCATCTGAAGTAAAAAATGCTTTGAAAGATGATCCTGGCTTAGCTGATAAAATCTCTACTGAATTGGCAGTGGTATTAGATATGGACGTTGAAACAGTTAAAGATAGAATCACTAGAGACGCTTCATCAGTATATTTGAAAAGGCGAGTTGAAGATGAAGTTGCTCAAAAGGTTAAGGAATTGAATTTTCCTGGAATAAGAACAACTATTGAAACAAAAAGATTCTACCCAAATGGAAGTTTTGCAAGTCATGTTCTAGGTTTTGCAGGTATTGATGAAGGGCTTGAAGGAATTGAGTTTCAGTATGAAAAAGAACTTAGGGGTAAAACTGGGCAGATTGTCTATGAATCTGACGCAAGGGGAAGAGAGATCGCAGACGGAGTTCAAGAATATAGAGCCCCTGAAGATGGTATGGATATTGTATTGACCATAGATAGCAGGATTCAACATATAGTTGAGAGAGAATTACAAAAAGCAATGCTCACACACGCACCTAAATCTGCAGGAGCAATTGTTGTTGATCCATATACTGGTGAGATATTAGCACTGGCCTCAATGCCAGATTATAATCCGGAAAACTATGGGCTATTCCCCCAAGCAAATTGGAGGAATCCTCTTATATCAAATAGTTTTGAACCAGGTTCCACATTTAAAATCATTACTTACGCAGCAGGTCTAGAAGAAGATATTTTTTCTATAAACGACAGCTATTACTGTAACGGATATTATGAAGTAGCTGGAACTAAACTTGGTTGTTGGAGAAGAGCTAGGGGCGGACATGGGTCCCAGACGTTTATACAAGTAGCTGAGAATTCATGTAACCCTGGCTTCATTGATTTAGGAATGAAACTTGGTAAAGAAAAGCTTTTTGAATACATCCATGGGTTTGGTTTTGGAAGTAGAACAGGCATAGATTTGCCTGGTGAGCAAGTTGGAATTCTTTTTGATATAGATAGCCCTAGATTTAGTTTAGTTGATCTTGGGACCTCATCTTTTGGGCAAGGTAACGCAGTAACGCCTATACAACAAATAATGGGAGTAGCAGCCGTTGTAAACGGTGGTCAACTAATGCAACCTTACATAGCAAAGGAATTTTATGATAAAGACGGAAAGTTGGTTAAAGAAAATACTCCCAGTGTAGTTAGACGGGTAATTTCTGAGCCAACGGCTAATGAATTGATAGAAGTTTTAGAAAGTGTGATAATCAACGGTTCAGGTAGATTCGGGCAGGTTCAAGGATACTCTTCTGGTGGAAAGACTGGTACTGCCCAGAAAATTAATCCTTCTGGTGGAGGATATATGCCAGGGAGCTATATTCTTTCATATGTAGGGTTTGCACCTGTGGAAAACCCCAAGGTAGTAATCTATGTAATGGTTGATGAGCCAAGCCAAGGACCACAGTGGGGGTCACAAGTAGCTGCCCCTATTGCTGGAAGAATATTGACAGATGTACTACAAGTACTGGATGTGCCACCAAACGATGCTGAGATTGAGACTGAACCCCCTGCTATGTCAGTAATACCAAATCTTATAAATCTTACAGTGGAAGAAGCTTTTCCCAGTTTAGAATTAAGTGGATTTAATTTGCAAATAGAAGGTGATGGCGGATATATAGTTGCTCAAACACCAATGGCTGGTATTGAAATGCCAATCACTTCCACAATAGTAGTATACACAAACAAACAACCTAATGGAGAAGCCGACGAAATAACTATGCCGAACCTTAGAGGTAAAACTATAAGGGAAGTAAAGGAACTACTAGGTTTACTGAACTTAAATGTAGAAATAAAGGGTAGTGGTGTGGCAGTTGAACAAAGGCCACAACCTGGGGAAATAGTCAATACAAATACCACAGTAGTAGTGGAGTTTACTCCTCCGGTGCAATAGGGTTGAGGTCTTTCCTCAACCCCTTTTTTAAATTTTTTCCAAAATAAATTCTTTTTTTTTGGAGATAATAATACCCTATATTTAGGCGGGATAGGAGGGGATATTATGAAAATTAAGGATTTATTTGCTGGTTTACATGTTGAACTTTGCACTGACGAATTAAGTGAAGTTACTTCTGTAACTGTAGATTCAAGGGAAGTACTGGATGGCTCTCTTTTTGTAGCTTTGTCTGGAGCAAATGTAGATGGACATATATTCATTGAGGAGGCAATCAATAAGGGCGCCACTGCAGTAGTAGTTAATAGATCTTTTATGAAGAACAACAAAATCGTAAGTAACCTAAGGAGTAAATTAATAATAACTAAAGACACAAATAAAATACTTGGGATTTTGGCTTCAAGGTTTTATAATAACCCAACTGGAAAGCTAAAAGTAGTTGGTGTCACTGGTACAAATGGGAAAACCACGGTTACTCATCTTATTGCAAAATTGCTAAGGGACAAAAAAAGTAAAGTGGGAATTTTGGGAACCATGGGACATAATACTGGAGATGCTACTTATGCGGCAAAGAATACTACTCCTAATGCACTTGAAACTCAAAAAATGGCCCACGAATTGCTAGTTAGTGGTGGTGAATACCTGTGTATGGAAGTTTCTTCACATGCTGTGGCAAACCATAGGGTTAAGGGGACAGATTATGATATAGCTGTCTTTACTAATATAACTCAAGATCATTTAGATTTTCATAAAACATTTGAGAATTATAGACTGGTTAAAGGAATGTTTATTACCTCCCTAGGAACACAAGGAGAGAAAAACGGTAAGGGTAAAATGGTTATACTAAACGGAGATGATCCAAATTATAGTTATTTTCAATCAGTAAGTCTGTGCACACTGATCACTTACGGAATTGATGGGGACTTTGACGTGGCTGCACACAATATTGAAATCTCGTTGAAATGCACGAAATTTAGTCTGAAAACATGGAAAGGAAATATAGAGATTGAAACAAAATTAGTTGGGAAGTTTGGAGTTTACAACTGTTTAGCGGCTATTAGTGTTGCATTAATAGAAGGGATGTCATTAATAGAAATACAAAAAGCTTTTCGTAACATAGATGGTGTTAGTGGGAGGTTCGAACGGGTTAGGTCTAATGGAGATTTTGTTGTTATTGTAGACTATGCCCACACACCTGACGGATTAGAAAATGTTCTTAAAACTGCAACTATTATAAAACAAAATAGAATTATTCTTGTTTTTGGTTGTGGGGGAGATAGAGACAAAGGTAAAAGACCTATAATGGCACAAATAGCAGAAAAATACGCTGATTTTTCCATTGTAACCAATGATAATCCGAGAAATGAAGACCCTGAAAAAATTATTGATGATATTATTGGGGGATTTAAAGATAGTAAATATGAAATAATATTAGATAGAAAAAAAGCCATCGAGAAAGCTGTAAAATTTGCCCAAAAAGGTGATATAATACTAATTGTAGGAAAAGGTCATGAAACATACCAAATTATCGGTGATAAGACATATGAGTTTAATGATAAATCTGTGGCCGAATATATAATAAGGGAGCTTGATTTAAATGAGATTGACAGTAAATGAAATAGTGGATTTTACTAATGGTGAGCTATTGACAAACAATGGTGGAATTGTTATCGAAAGTTGTGTTATTGACAGTAGAAAAGCTTCGCCCAATTCCATGTTTGTTCCTTTTGTGGGGGAAAATGTGGACGGTTACTCCTATATAAAAAGTGCTATAGAAAAGGGATGTAAGTGTGTATTAATAGAGAGCGAAAGATATTTAGATAAAGATCTTAACTGCCAATTCATATTAGTGGAAAACAATCAATCTGCACTGCAGAAATTAGCTGAAAGATATAGAGAAAAGTTGTCTACCTTTGTGATCGGTGTTACAGGTAGTAATGGGAAAACTACTACAAAGGATCTGGTTGCATCTATAGCTAAGGGTAAAGGAAAAACACTTAAAACCCTAGGCAATTTAAATAATGAGCTAGGTCTTCCTCTGATGATTCTCCAATGTGAACCACATCATGAAATAGCTGTACTGGAAATGGGAATGAGTCAATTGGGTGAAATTGACCTATTGTCAAAAATAGGAAAGCCTAATGTGGGAATCATAACTAATATAGGTGAATCCCATCTAGAACATTTAAAAACTAAAGATAATATTCTAAAAGCTAAAAGCGAAATTTTTAATCATATGTCCCAAGATGGTGTCGCTATTATAAATGGTGATGATGAATATTTAAAGAAAATATATTCACAATTACCACGAAGGATAACCTATGGTTTGTCAAAAGAAAACGATTTATGTGCATACAATATAACTAGCTATAACCATAAAACAACTTTCCAAGTTAAGGGTCTAGGATATGATTTTAGTGCATCCATACCACTTTTAGGAGATCACAACGTAATAAATAGCTTGGCCGCCATTGCAGTTGGCCATGTACTAAAATTAGATGAAAAGCTCATAATTCAAGGATTAGTAAGTCCTGAGATGACCAGTATGAGAACCGAAATTATAAACTTAAGAGATGACTTGGTTGTAATTAATGATTGTTACAATGCCAGTGAAACATCAACTTTAGCTGCTCTTAAGGTTTTGAAAGAGTACAAAGGCGCAAGTGGAAGAAAAATTGCTATTTTAGGTGATATGCTTGAACTAGGAGACTATAGCGAAGAGGCACATTTTAATGTTGGTGCTTTTGCTGCCTCAAATAATGTAAGTACCATCATAGCCATTGGACAGTTTAGTGGGGATATTTTAAAAGGTGCTCAAGGTCAAGGTTTCGAAGGGGAAATGGCTAAGTATAAAGACTCTCACGAGGCTGCCAGAAACATTATGCACCATATTAGGCAAGCTGATACAGTATTAGTGAAAGGTTCCAGGGGAGTTAAAATGGAAGAAATAGTTGCGATGATTAAGGAGGAGTTTTAATGGAAGAGAGAGCACTAATATTTACAGCACTTACTACTTTTTTCGTCGGTATATTAACAGCACCTATATTCATCCCCCTTCTAACTCGACTCAAAGTTGGTCAGAGCATAAGGGAAGATGGACCCAAAAGCCACATGGCAAAATCAGGGACCCCAACTATGGGTGGTGTTATATTTTTGGCAGCCACCCTGGTGGGAGTGTTGATTTTTGGTAAAAGGGACCCATTGATATTTATTGCACTATTTGCTACCATTGGTTATGGCATAATAGGTTTTTTAGACGACTACATAAAAGTAGTCCTAAAAAGATCCTTGGGACTAAAGGCTAGGGAAAAACTAATGGGACAACTTTTAGTAGCAATACTGATTTTTGTTGCACTAAGATCCATAAATCATAGCACAGCTGTTTTAGTACCCTTTTTTGGGGAAATTGAATTAGGTATACTATACTTACCATTTATTTTAATTGTATTACTTGGAACTAGTAATGCCACTAACTTAACTGATGGAGTTGATGGTTTGCTAGCTGGAACCTTTGCCTTTTCAATAATAGGTGGTTTTTATATTTCCATATCTCAAGGGCAGACAGGATTAGCTATCTTCTGTGTTGCTCTTTTAGGTGGAGTTTTAGCTTTTTTAGTTTACAATGTTAACCCTGCAAAAACCTTCATGGGTGATACAGGGTCGTTGGCATTAGGTGGAGCCCTTGCCACCATAGCAATTTTAACAAAAACTGAACTACTATTAATTCCCCTAGGTGGAATTTATGTAATAGTAACATTATCTGTAATAATACAAGTTACATCCTTTAAGTTAACAGGAAAAAGAGTATTTCGCATGTCACCATTACATCATCATTTTGAGTTACTAGGATGGTCTGAATGGAAGATAGTTTTAGCTTTCTGGTCTGTACAATTATTATTCACCTTGACAGCAATTGGTCTGTGGATGAGTTACTATAGATAAGGAGATGTATATATGGATTTTCAGGATAAAAATGTTTTAATCATAGGCTCAGGAAGAACAGGTACAGGTATAGCAAAAGTTCTAAAAAAGCTAGGAGCAAATGTTTTAGTAAACGATGGTGGAGAAGAGAGCAAGCTGGAGATATACTTAAAACAGCTTAGGGAACTAGGTATCGAGTATGTTATTGGACACCACCCAAGTTACTTGTTAGATAATAAACCAGACTTCATTATTAAAAATCCTGGAATACCCCTAGATACTCCCTTTCTGCAAGAATGTATCAGTAGAAACATACCCGTCTTTACAGACATAGAATTTGTAAATAGTATAAATAGCGCCCCTGTTATAGCTATTACCGGTACAAATGGCAAAACAAGTACCACAAGTTTTGTAGGACATATGTTCAAAGAGGCTGGAAGAAAAACTGCAGTTGGAGGAAATATAGGTTTTTCTTTAGCAGAACAAGTGTATCAAAAGGATTTAGAGCTTATTGTTGCAGAAGTCAGCAGCTTCCAACTGGAATGCACAAAAAGGTTTAGACCAAAAATATCTTTAATAACTAATTTTTCTCCAGATCATTTAGATAGACATAAAACATATGATGAATATATTAACCAGAAGAAAAAAATCTTTTTGAATCAAACCTTTGAAGACTTTGCAATACTTAACCACGAAGACTCTGTTTGTAAAAAAATAGCCAAAGAATGTAAAGCTCAAGTCTATTGGTTTGATACTAAGAATAAAGTAGAACAAGGAGTCTATGTAAAAGAGGGAAATATCTTCTGGTGTAAAGATAATATTGACGAAGTAATTTGCAGCTCAAATATTTTAAAGGTACCAGGTAATCATAATTTACAAAACATCGCTTCAGGGATAATTATTGGTAAAATAATGGGCCTAACTAACAATCAAATTGTAGAAGCTGTATTATCCTTTGTAGGTGTAGAACATAGACTAGAATATGTTGACACCATACAAGGGGTGAAATACTATAACGATTCAAAAGCTACTAACACAGACTCCACCCTTAAAGCCTTAGATTCATTTGAAAAGAAAGTTATAGTTTTGTTAGGTGGTTATGACAAAGGTGAAGATTTTGCCAAATTAGCCAGTTATGTTATGACAAAAGCTAAGAAAGCAATAGTTTTTGGAGCTACTGGGGATAAAATCAGAAAATCCCTAGATGACGCGAAATACACTAGCTACCATCAGGCAAAAACCTTTGAAGAAGCAGTTAAGTTGTCCAAAGAACTCTCAAGGGAAAATGACATTATTTTGTTATCACCAGCTTGCGCAAGCTGGGATGAGTTTGACAACTTTGAAGAAAGAGGGAAGGCTTTTAAGGAACTAATCTATAAATAGGGTGGTGGGAGAGATGAAAAGGAAACAATCACCAGACTCTGTCCTTATAATTGTTACATTTATTTTATTAGGTATCGGTCTAGTGATGGTCTTTAGTTCAAGTTATCATCAAGGGATGAATAGATATAATGATGGTCTTTATTTTTTGAAAAGACAAATGTTATATGCCATTATTGGACTTGTGGGAATGTATGTATGTTCTAACTTTAATTTTTGGCAATGGAGAAAATTTATTACGCTATTTTTCTTTTTAAACTTTGCACTATTAATAGCTGTAAAAATACCAGGAATCGGGGTTGTTAGAAACGAAGCACAAAGATGGATTAATTTAGGATTCATGCAATTTCAGCCCTCTGACTTTACAAAGTTTGCATTGATATTATTTTCTGCAAACTATATGGCAAACAAAGAGCGTTTAACAAAGTTTTTTACTGGAATTGTACCGCTCCTCACAGTAGTTGGTCTATCCTTTGGACTAATTATGTTACAGCCTGACTTAGGAACAGGTATTTCCATAGTGGGTACAATTGGTGTTATGTTGTTCGCCGCTGGAGCAAAGATGGGACACCTTATTGGGTTAGCATCCCTTAGTATACCAGGTCTAATTTATTTAGCCACTTCCGCAAGCTATAGGCTTAAGCGTTTAACCATATTTATGGATCCATGGCAGGACCCTACAGGGGGTGGATGGCAGGTGATTCAATCACTATATGGAATTGCAGGGGGTGGCTTGCTAGGTGTGGGCCTTGGACAAAGTAGGCAGACAATGGGTTTTTTGCCTGAACCCCAAAATGACTTTATTTTCTCTATTATTTGCGAGGAACTAGGTTTTCTAGGAGCAACTTTCATCATAATTTTGTTTGCTATTTTAGTTTGGCGTGGGTTTGACATTGCAATAAAATCAAACGATACATTCGGAAGCTACCTAGCCATGGGGTTAACAGCAATGATTGCCCTGCAAGTTATCATAAATATAGGTGTAGTAACTTCGTCTATGCCTACAACAGGTATAACGTTACCTTTGATTAGTTATGGTGGAACATCACTGATGATTACACTGGCAAGTTTAGGAATTATATTAAATATATCTAGATACATAAATTAAGAATGAAATTGGTGTAACCTTTAAAAAAATTGGGCATAAAATGGATAATGTAACAGAAGGGAAATGGTTTTTAAATGCAGACACTAAAGGACCAGCTAACTAAAGTATTAGGCAAAACAGTGACTTTTGCTGAAAAAATGTATAAACATACCACAATTAAAATTGGAGGTTCTGCAGATATACTAGTTTTAGCAGATGATGTTGACACAATAATAAAAACCATGAAACTGGCGCGCGAGAAAAACCTAGATGTATCTATAATAGGTAATGGTTCAAATCTTATAGTAAGCGACCAAGGGATCAGGGGAATAGTTATAAAAGTTTACTCTAGCGAACAAAAACCTATTGTCGACGGGCAAAAGGTTGATGTTTTCAGTGGTTTCCCATTGGGGAAATTGATTAATTTTACTATCCAAGAAGGGTTGGGTGGGCTAGAGGGATTAGTAGGTATTCCTGGAAGTTTCGGTGGGGCTTTAACCATGAATGCCGGAACCGGAACCACTGAAATTGGTCATATGATAAACTGGGTAAAGGTGATAAATAAAAAAACACTAGAGGTTGAAACTATACCTAAAGAAGAAATGGGTTTTTCTTACAGAAAGTCTATTATTCAAAATGGTTGCCATGTGATACTAGAAGCACAACTCCAGCTTATGCGTGGAAGTTCTCGTGACCTAAAAACCATTAAAAATGAGATTATAAAAAAGAGGAATAAGAAACAGCCAGTTCAATTCCCCAATTCTGGAAGCATATTCAAAAACCCTCCCAATGATAGTGCTGGACGGCTAATTGAAGCCACAGGTTTAAAAGGTTACACTATAGGTGATGCACAAATATCTGAACAACATGCAAACTTTATTGTAAACATAGGGCAAGCAAAAGCATCTGAAGTTGTAGAACTAATGAATGTAGCAAGAAAAGAAGTAAATAAAAAATTCAATTTAGTTTTACAGCCTGAAGTTAAGTTTATGGGCGGGGGGTTAAAATTAGAGGAGGTTTAACCCCATGGAAAAACTAATTATAAAAGGAGGAAACCCTTTAGTAGGAGAAGTCACTATACCCGGAGCAAAAAACGCTGCTTTACCAATTTTGGCAGGAGTTTTATTGAGTGAAGACCAGTGTCTGATCGAAGATGTTCCTGATTTATCTGATGTTACCATGATGCTGAAAATTCTTGAGAGTCTAGGGGTTAAGGTAGAGTATAATAAAGCTCAAAAAAATATAGCCTTAGATGTAACAGGTGCTAACAATTACGTAGTACCAGATAAATTAATGCGTTCTATGAGATCATCAATATTTCTAATGGGTCCTTTGTTAGGTAGATTTAATAATGTGAAAGTATCATACCCAGGGGGATGTAATATAGGCAATAGGGCAATAGATTTACATCTTAAAGGATTAAGTGCACTAGGGGCAAAAATAGTTGAAAGGCACGGTTATATAACTGCAACCTGCGATGGTTTAAAAGGTGCGGAAATATATTTAGATTACCCTAGTGTTGGTGCTACGGAAAATATCATGATGGCTGCCTGCAAGGCACAAGGTGTTACAGTAATTAAAAATGCAGCTAGAGAACCTGAGATAGTTGACTTAGAAATATTCTTAAATAAGATGGGTGCAAAGGTATCCGGCGCAGGAACTGCTGAAATTAAAATCATTGGAGTAGATAAATTATCCCATTGTCAGCATAAAATCATTTCTGATAGAATTGTAGCTGGGACTGTAATGATGGCAGCTGCCATGACCGGTGGAGATGTGACAGTGAACAATGTAATTCCTGAGCATATAGACTTAACTATCGTTAAGTTGAAGGAAATGGGAGCCATAGTTACACAGTGTGATAATAAAATCAGAGTACAAGGCTCTAAAGCTTTAAAGGCCGTTGACCATATAAGAACGGCTCCATACCCAGGATTTCCCACAGACATGCAAGCAATTATGATGATAGGTTTATCTATGGCCGAAGGAACTAGTATTATAATAGAAAACGTATTTGATGGTCGCTTTAAGCATGTTGATGAATTTCGAAGAATGGGGGCATCCATAAAAACTGACAACAGAACTGCAGTCATTAGGGGTGTAAAACAGCTAACGGGTGCTTATGTGGAAGCAACGGATCTACGGGCAGGAGCAGCCTTAGTAATAGGTGGATTAGCAGCTGAAAACACCACCACCATTGAAGGTGTTTTCAACATCGATAGAGGTTATGAGAGAATTGAAGATCTCTTTACTCAAATTGGAGGAAATATAAGAAGAATTGATGATTAGGGGGAGAATATGAGAAGAAGACAAAGTATTACACCAAAAAATCAGAAAAAGCCATATGCTAATAATGTGATCGACTTCTCTAAGAAAAAGAGAGATATGTCCCACATAATATCAAACAAACCTACTAAGAAGAAAATTATAAATTTTGACGGTGTAAAAGTTATTAAGGTTGTTTCAGTATTTTTCCTGCTTTTAGTAGTAGCCCTGTCATTTCACATATTTCTAAACTCCAACCATGCCACAATTCAGAGTTTGAGCTTAGATGGGAATTTCTTGCTTGAAGAGCAAGAAATTCTCGATCATTTGCCAAAAGTAGGACAAGCCAATTTTTTTTCAACGAGTAATGATCATTTTGAGGATTCCATAAAGGAACTTAAATGGATTAAGGAAATTCATGTAGATAGGAATTTCCTGGCCAGAACCATTGATGTAAGTATAGTTGAAAGGCGTCCATTGTATAAAATCATGAGAAACAATGAGACCCAAATAATTGATGAAGAGGGTGAGGTGTTACCCAATCTATCATCAATTGTTGGTCTAAGTGTTCCCATAGTAATTGGTCAAGAAAGTGCTAGTTCTTTTCCAGAATTAGCAGAGACGCTAAAACATTTGCCAAACCATTTTCTACACGCTGTTGCGGAAGTAAATATTGAAAGCCCCAACTCAATTTATCTTTATACATTAGATAATTTTACTATTCAAATTGGTGAATTCAGAAATCTTACACAGGAAAAAGCGGAAGAAATTATTCAGATAATGAACATACAGAAGAATCAAAATCAAAAAGGAACTATCGACATTAGAGGCAGAAATATAATTTTTAAACCTGTGGAGGGATAAGTAAGTGAATAGAAAACAAAGTTCTACTTTAGCACTCACATTGATCTGTTTAATATTGGGTTTTATGATGGCCATCAATTTCAGAACCCAACAAGATGTGGAATTGACCACTGGTGTGAGAGATACAGAATTAAGAAGTAAAGTTATAGAATTGGTTAATAAAAATGAGAATCTAGAGACACATATTAGTGAGTTGGAAAGATTGCTAAATGAGTATAGGACTAAATCCGTAAGTGGAGAGAGCACCGCAGAAATACTAACACAAGAGTTAGATCAAATTAGACATTTAGCAGGGCTAACGGATGTGAAGGGGCAAGGTGTTGTGGTTACAATAAATGACGCCACAAGCGAGTCTAATCAGTACGAGGATCCAAACCTTTTTATTGTACATGATGAAGACCTCTTAAACGTAGTTAATGTACTAAAAGCTGCAGGAGCGGAAGCTATTTCTGTAAATGGGTTAAGGATCGTCGCCCAAAGTGAGATCTCATGTGCCGGGCCAGTAATTTTGGTAAATCAAACCAGGCTTGCCCCGCCTTACGTTGTTTCTGCAATTGGTGACATGAGGAACCTAGAAAGTTCCCTTAATATGCGTGGTGGTATAGTAGAAAAACTACGTTTTTGGGGAATAGAAATAGAAGTTGATGTGTTAGAAGATGTTTTTGTTCCTTCCTACAAGGGTAAAATTGACTTCAAATTTTTACAGCCTGTAAAGGAAGGTGAATAGTATGTTATTGCCTATATTAGGTCTGCTTGTTGGATTAACACTGGGATGGACCTCTACAATCTCCGTACCACTTCAGTACGCACATTATTTATCCATTGCACTTTTGGCTGCCCTTGACTCAATTTTTGGTGGAGTTAGGGCATACTTAGAGGAGAATTATGATAATTACGTTTTCATGTCAGGATTTTTTGGGAATATCATTTTAGCTGCTCTTTTGGTTAATCTAGGAGAGAGATTTGGTGTAGATCTATACCTAGCTGCTATATTTGCTTTTGGTGTTAGACTCTTTCAGAATCTTGCAATTATGCGGAGAATACTGCTTAATAAATTTTTCTCAAAAAAATAAAAAAATATCTAAAAATAAAGAGGAAATTGACGTTAATGTGTTGAATTTATATTGTGTTAACTTTTTGTTTACCTGGGGAGGTGAAAGATTTGCCACGGAATAAATCAATTATAGCAAGCTTGGATATAGGTACATCAACCACTAAGGTTATAGTGGGAGAACAAGATAGAGATGGCAATGTTAACATTATCGGGATTGGACAAAGTAAGTCCCTGGGATTGAGGAAAGGTTCTATAGTTGACTTAGATGGAACAGTTAAGTCAATCATAGAGGCAGTTGAACAGGCAGAAAGAATGATAGGTGTCGAAATCGATTCTGTTTTTGTTGGAATTTCCAGTGCCCATATACAAATGTTAAAGAACCGAGGAGTAGTTGCTGTTTCCGGTGAAGACAAGGAAATCTCTGAGTATGACTATGACAGAGTACTTCAGGCTGCCAAAGTTGTTGCGATTCCTCCTGAAAGAGAGATAATCGATAGCATACCAATAAACTTTATAGTAGATGGTTATGACGGCATTAAAGATCCTGTAGGTATGATTGGTGTACGCCTTGAAGTGGAAGCTCTTATTCTTACAGCTACCACAACTGCAATGAGAAACTTACGTAAATGTGTGGAAAGAGCAGGTCTTGCTGTTGAGAACTTTGTACTTAGTAGTTTAGCAACTGGTGAAGTAGCTTTAACACCAGATGAGAAAGAGTTAGGTGCTGTACTTGTTAACATTGGGGGAGGTACCACTGAGGTAGCTATTTTCCAAAATTCAAACCTAATGGATAAAATCGTAATTCCTGTGGGTGGAGACCATATAACCAGCGATATCTCCAAAGGCTTGAGAATACCTCTAGCTGAAGGTGAAAAAATAAAGCTGAAATTTGGTACAACTTTATTTGATGAGAACGATAGGGGTTTCGAAATAACCACAGTAGGTAAAGAAACTGTTACTGTAAGTACAAACAAACTTACTGGTATCATTGAGCCTAGAGTCCAAGAGATTTTTTACCTAATTAAGAAAGAGCTTAGTAAACTAGGGTATGATGAAATTATGCCAGGGGGCATAGTTTTAACTGGTGGAGTTGCTTCCCTACCAGGGATTGCTGAATTGGCTCAGTCACAACTAGGTGGTAACGTTAGAATTTATCAACCACAATTCATCGGAGTTGCTGACCCAGCATTTACAACTGGTACAGGAATTATTCAGTATGTAGTGAGTAATTCTATACTGCCCTCTACACCTCAAAAATCAAACAGTGTAAGTCAAGGATTCTTTGACAAAATTAAAGTACTATTTAATGAATTTTTTCGTTAATAACAGGAGGGAATATACATGTTTGAGTTCGATATGGATATGGAACAGTTTGCCCATATAAAAGTTATTGGTGTTGGTGGAGGCGGTAGTAACGCTGTTAATAGAATGATAAGTGCTGGGTTAAAAGGTGTTGACTTTATAGTGGTCAATACAGACGCCCAAGCTTTACATCAATCTCAAGCAGATGTAAAACTACAAATAGGAGGGAAAATCACTAGAGGTTTAGGTGCTGGTGCAAATCCTGATATTGGCCGTCAATCTGCTGAAGAAACTAGAGAAGAGATAGCAAATGCACTGAAGGGTGCAGATATGGTTTTTGTGACTGCCGGTATGGGTGGAGGAACAGGAACTGGTGCGGCTCCTATAGTGGCAGAGATTGCTAAAGAGCAAGGTGCTCTAACAGTTGGCGTTGTCACAAAGCCCTTTAACTTTGAAGGAAGAAAGCGTCAGAATTTCGCTGAAAAAGGTATAGAGAGCCTAAAGGAAAAAGTAGATACATTAATCGTGATACCAAATGATAGACTACTTCAAATTGTTGAGAAGATTTCAATGTTAGATGCCTTTAAAATGGCAGATAATGTTTTACTACAAGGTGTAAAGGGTATTTCTGATCTTATAGCGGTACCTGGTTTGATTAATCTTGACTTTGCAGACGTTAAAACAATCATGAAAGATACTGGTTCTGCTCTTATGGGTATTGGGACAGCTACTGGCGATAAAAGGGCTGAGGATGCAGCTACACAAGCTGTTTCTAGTCCACTTTTAGAAACATCTATTAACGGAGCTAAGGGTGTACTTTTAAACATCTCTGGTGGTGCTGACTTAGGTCTTCATGAAGTTCAAGCTGCAGCTAGTGTAGTTGAGAATTTTGTGGATAGTGAGGCAAACATTATCTTTGGTGCCGTTATTGATGAAACCTTAGGTGATGAGATAAAAGTAACCGTTATCGCAACTGGTTTTGATGAACCAAAAGCAGACAAAATTAAAAGTTTCACTGACTGGGATGTTAACACCTTCGATGGAGAAGATTACGACATACCTGCGTTTATGAGAAAAAAATCTAACAAATAATACATAAAAAAGAGCCACTGGCTCTTTTTTTATGCTCTTAAAAGGGACTTAATATATGACTTTTTATTATTGCATAGGAAATACACAAAATGCGACAAAAGAAATCATTATTTTTTATATATCTCTGTCAAGTTTAGACACGTTTTGCACAATGTATGTGCTAATATATCATTTAAAGGGGGGGATAAATCTTGATTATGTATCTAGATTTAACATTTATCGTGAATTTTCTACTTTGCTATATTATATTGCAGCTTCAAGATTTTATTTACCCACAAAAAATTCCTTTCACTAGAAAAGTAATTGCTTCAATTGTCGGTTCAAGTTACAGCATTTTACTTATGTTATGGCCAAATATTTTCAACAATTTGTTGATAAAGACAATCTTTTTTCTATTAATAGTATATATAGTTTTTGGCAATAACCCTTTAGCTTCAATAATAAAAAAAGGAATGTCCTTATTAATAGTTTCTTTCATTGGGGCAGGGTTACTTTATTGGATGATGTTAGAGAGGGATGGACCACTGTTTATATTAAATCCAATACTAGATGCAAGAAAAATTACTGTCATTATCATTTTATTTGTTGGTTTAGTCATATTTCCACCTATGGTAAGAATATTTATAATAAGTGTAAAAAGTTTATTTAACAATAAGAACTTGTATTGTGACTTGGAAATCTTAATGGATAAAAGTGTTTTTAGCATCAAAGGGTTTGTTGACACAGGTAACTCCCTCTATGACCCTATCACAAAACTTCCTGTGGTTATTGCAAGGGGGAAAATCTTTAAAAACTATCTCGGTGAAGAATGGACTAAATGGTTTGAACAAGAAGAGATGTGGTTTATCCCCACTAATTCAAAACAAAGAGTCTTTTTTGTTCCTTTTAGGTCAATGGGGGGAGAGGAGATGTTAGTGGCTATAAAGCCTAAGGAAGTTAGCCTAATTAACAAAGGTAAGAAAACAAAAGTTGAATGTTTAATTGCCCTGTGTTTAAAAGAGAAGCGGATGCATCCTGAATTTGATGCATTGATTCATCCTAGTATAGTATTTTAAGGAGGTTTTAATTTTGAATTTGATGAAGAAATTAAAGTTAGAATGGAGACTTTTAAGATCTAAGATTTACTCTTTGATTGGTCTAGAAAGAAACGATATATATTTCGTAGGAAGCACTGAAGCATTGCCTCCACCCCTTACAAATGACGAAGAAAGCTATCTGATGGAGAAATTGCAACGAGGTGATGAAGGGGTAAAAAGGCTTTTAATAGAACATAACCTTCGTCTTGTTGTGTATATTGCTAGGAAATTTGAAAACACAGGAATTAATATTGAAGACCTTGTATCTATCGGTACCATAGGACTTATAAAAGCTGTTAATACATTTGATCCTGCTAAGAAAATAAAACTAGCCACATATGGTTCAAAATGCATAGAGAATGAAATATTGATGTATCTAAGAAGGAACAATAAAATTAAGTCTGAAGTTTCCCTTGATGAACCCCTGAATATAGACTGGGACGGAAACGAACTATTGTTATCAGATGTGCTGGGCACAGAACCTGATATTATACATAAAGATTTAGAACAAGAAGTAAATAGAAACCTTTTAGCAAAAGCTCTAACAAAACTATCCAAAAGAGAGCAAAGAATTATGATATTACGATTTGGGCTGCAAGATGGAAATATAAAAACACAAAAAGATGTTGCAGAAATACTGGGAATATCCCAATCATATATATCTAGGCTTGAAAAAAAGATTATTAAAAGGCTAAAAAAAGAAATAAGTAAAATGGAGTAGTCTAAACCCATGCTGATGCATGGGTTTTATTTAGCTAAACTTTTTAAAAATAAATCTAAACATTTATTCCCATAAAATTACATTGACCATCATGATTTTTAATGATATATTAGTCTACGTTGCTTAACACAAGCAACTTTTTATTTTCTAATAAAAATCTAATAACCCTACAATTATATTGTAGGGGCCGGTATTTTCGAAATAAAAAATAAGTAAAAAAAGTATTGACAAGATGCATTAAAAATGATAAGATAGTCTTTGTCGCCGAGAGGTGATTGAGTAAAAAAAGTAGCACGAGCTACTGACAGTTCTTTGAAAATTGAACAGCACTATACCATAAGAAATACAACTTGGTAAAAGTTAATTTCGAATTTGAGTTTAAAGTGATTAAAACCAGACGAAAGTCTGAAGTCAGTAATCAACGCATTAAGTTATTAGTATTTAGCTAACTGCTAACTGCCAATAGCGAAGTGCGAATGATATAACTTTTCAATTTAATGGAGAGTTTGATCCTGGCTCAGGACGAACGCTGGCGGCATGCCTCACACATGCAAGTCGAACGGAGTTAAGTAGAAAGCTTGCTTTTTACTTAACTTAGTGGCGGACGGGTGAGTAACACGTGGGCAACCTGCCCTACAGCTCGGGATACCATCGGGAAACTGATGTTAATACCGGATACGCTTCATGAATCGCATGGTTTATGGAGGAAAGATTTATCGCTGTAGGATGGGCCCGCGGTCCATTAGCTAGTTGGTAGGGTAACGGCCTACCAAGGCGACGATGGATAGCTGGTCTGAGAGGACGATCAGCCACACTGGGACTGAGACACGGCCCAGACTCCTACGGGAGGCAGCAGTGGGGAATATTGCGCAATGGGGGCAACCCTGACGCAGCAATGCCGCGTGAAGGATGAAGGCTTTCGAGTCGTAAACTTCTGTCTAGAGGGATGAATAATGACAGTACCTCTGGAGGAAGCCCCGGCTAACTACGTGCCAGCAGCCGCGGTAATACGTAGGGGGCAAGCGTTGTCCGGAATCACTGGGCGTAAAGCGCGCGTAGGTGGTCTAGTAAGTCAGATGTTAAAATGCGGGGCTCAACCCCGTAATGCATTTGAAACTGCTGGACTTGAGGACAGGAGAGGAAAGTGGAATTCCTAGTGTAGCGGTGAAATGCGTAGATATTAGGAGGAACACCAGTGGCGAAGGCGACTTTCTGGACTGTACCTGACACTGAGGTGCGAAAGCGTGGGGAGCAAACAGGATTAGATACCCTGGTAGTCCACGCCGTAAACGATGGGTACTAGGTGTAGGGGGTTTAGATACCCTCTGTGCCGCAGTTAACGCATTAAGTACCCCGCCTGGGGAGTACGATCGCAAGATTGAAACTCAAAGGAATTGACGGGGGCCCGCACAAGCAGCGGAGCATGTGGTTTAATTCGAAGCAACGCGAAGAACCTTACCAGGACTTGACATCCTCTGAAGCTATTAGAGATAATAGTGTCCCTTCGGGGCAGAGAGACAGGTGGTGCATGGTTGTCGTCAGCTCGTGTCGTGAGATGTTGGGTTAAGTCCCGCAACGAGCGCAACCCTTATCTTTAGTTGCCAGCAAGTAATGTTGGGCACTCTAGAGAGACTGCCGGTGATAAACCGGAGGAAGGTGGGGATGACGTCAAATCATCATGCCCCTTATGTCCTGGGCTACACACGTGCTACAATGGCCTGAACAACGGGAAGCGAAGGAGTGATCTGGAGCAAATCCCTTAAAACAGGTCTCAGTTCGGATTGTAGGCTGCAACTCGCCTACATGAAGTCGGAGTTGCTAGTAATCGCGGATCAGAATGTCGCGGTGAATGCGTTCCCGGGCCTTGTACACACCGCCCGTCACACCACGAAAGTTTACAACACCCGAAGCCGGTGGGCTAACCTTTTAGGAGGCAGCCGTCGAAGGTGGGGTAGATGATTGGGGTGAAGTCGTAACAAGGTAGCCGTATCGGAAGGTGCGGCTGGATCACCTCCTTTCTAAGGAGACACTGATATCACATTAAGTGATATCTACTTCTTATCGCTGCTAAAGCTATGCTTTAGTCAGCATCGTACTTCATTTTTATCAAGAATGTTCACCTTGTAAAAATGAATACGTACCTTAATTTACAAAAACAAAATCACAACTCAAATATGGTATATGCTGTCCAATTTTGAAAGAACTAGTTGACTGAACTTGTTCGGTGGCAGAAAAGTCACCTGCCTGATTAGTCCTTTTCTTTCTACAGATCTTTGAAAACTACACACGAAATTCAATAAGCAAAGGTTAGTTAACTATTAACTTAGTTAACGAAAAACAAAGAGTGTTCTTAGAGCAATAAACGATCAAATGCGTAAGCATTTATTTGGTCAAGTTACTAAGGGCGCACGGCGGATGCCTTGGCGCTAGGAGCCGAAGAAGGACGTAGCGAACTACGAAAAGCCACGGTAAGCTGTAAGCAAGCCTTGACCCGTGGATCTCCGAATGGGGCAACCCACTATGGTTAATACCATAGTATCACTACCTGAATACATAGGGTAGTAGAAGGCAACCGGGGGAACTGAAACATCTAAGTACCCCGAGGAAGAGAAAGAATAATCGATTCCCTAAGTAGTGGCGAGCGAAATGGGAAGAGCCTAAACACATGTGATGTAAGACTGCAATCGTTGTTACATGTGGGTTGAGGGAGCAATTGTGGTATCTTGCAGGATATCAAGGTAGTTACAAAAGTTAATTTTAGACGAACTGTTTGGAAAGACAGGCCGTAGAAGGTGAAAGCCCTGTAGTTGAAAAGATTAACCCTACCTAATTGCCACCCGAGTACAGCGGGACACGTGAAACCCCGTTGGAATCTAGGAGGACCACCTCCAAAGGCTAAATACTACCTAGCGACCGATAGTGAAGCAGTACCGTGAGGGAAAGGTGAAAAGAACCTCGGAAGAGGAGTGAAAAAGAACCTGAAACCGTGTGCCTACAAACAGTCAAAGCCCCATACGCGGGTGATGGCGTGCCTTTTGTAGAATGAACCAGCGAGTTACGTAGTCAAGCAAGGTTAAGTGGTAAAGCCACGGAGCCGAAGGGAAACCGAGTCTTAAAAGGGCGTGAAGTTTGGCTGCGTAGACCCGAAACCGGGTGACCTACCCATGGCCAGGGTGAAGTTTTGTTAACGCAAAATGGAGGCCCGAACCCACTAATGTTGAAAAATTAGGGGATGAGCTGTGGGTAGCGGAGAAATTCCAATCGAACTCGGAGATAGCTGGTTCTCCCCGAAATAGCTTTAGGGCTAGCCTCGGAATAAAATAGTGGAGGTAGAGCACTGATTGGGCTAGGGGCCTTACCAGGTTACCGAACTCAGTCAAACTCCGAATGCCACATATTTGTTTTCCGGGAGTCAGACTATGGGTGCTAAGGTCCATAGTCGAGAGGGAAACAGCCCAGACCATCTGCTAAGGTCCCAAAGTATAAGTTAAGTGGAAAAGGATGTGGGATTGCACAGACAACCAGGATGTTGGCTTAGAAGCAGCCACCATTTAAAGAGTGCGTAATAGCTCACTGGTCAAGTGATCCTGCGCCGAAAATGTAACGGGGCTCAAACTTATCACCGAAGCAATGGATGATGTAAATCATGGTAGGGGAGCGTTCTATTTGCGCAGAAGCTGTACCGTAAGGAGCAGTGGAGCGAATAGAAGTGAGAATGCTGGTATAAGTAACGAAAAAAGATGTGAGAATCATCTTCGCCGAAAACCTAAGGTTTCCTGAGGAAGGCTCGTCCTCTCAGGGTAAGCCGGGACCTAAGCCGAGGCCGAAAGGCGTAGGCGATGGACAACTGGTAGAGATTCCAGTGCCACCAAACTTCGTTTGAGAGATGGGGTGACGCAGGAAGGTAGGTTATCGCACTGTTGGTTATGTGCGTCCAAGCTTTTAGGGAGAGTAGATAGGCAAATCCGTCGACTCATAATCCTGAGGAGTGAAGGGGACCCGAATGAGGGGAACTAACTGATCCTACACTGCCAAGAAAAGCCTCTATCGAGAAGTAAGGTGCCCGTACCGCAAACCGACACAGGTAGGTAAGGAGAGAATCCTAAGGCGCTCGGGAGAACCTTCGTTAAGGAACTCGGCAAAATGACCCCGTAACTTCGGGAGAAGGGGTGCCTCATTATGGTGAGAGAATTTACTTCTTAAGCTAGAAGAGGCCGCAGTGAATAGGCCCAAGCGACTGTTTAGCAAAAACACAGGTCTCTGCTAAATCGAAAGATGAAGTATAGGGGCTGACGCCTGCCCGGTGCTGGAAGGTTAAGGGAAGAGGTTAGCGCAAGCGAAGCTTTGAACCGAAGCCCCAGTAAACGGCGGCCGTAACTATAACGGTCCTAAGGTAGCGAAATTCCTTGTCAGGTAAGTTCTGACCCGCACGAATGGCGTAACGACTTGGGCACTGTCTCAACGAAGGACCCGGTGAAATTGTAGTACCTGTGAAGATGCAGGTTACCCGCGACAAGACGGAAAGACCCCGTGGAGCTTTACTGTAGCCTGATATTGAGTTTTGGCATTTTATGTACAGGATAGGTGGGAGGCTGAGAAAGTAGCACGCCAGTGTTGCTGGAGCCACCCGTGGGATACCACCCTTAAAGTGCTGGAATTCTAACTGTGTACCGTTATCCGGTACTAGGACAGTGTCAGGTGGGCAGTTTGACTGGGGCGGTCGCCTCCTAAAGAGTAACGGAGGCGCCCAAAGGTTCCCTCAGAATGGTTGGAAATCATTCGAAGAGTGTAAAGGCAGAAGGGAGCTTGACTGCGAGACCTACAAGTCGAGCAGGGACGAAAGTCGGGCTTAGTGACCCGGCGGTACCGAGTGGAAGGGCCGTCGCTCAACGGATAAAAGCTACCCCGGGGATAACAGGCTTATCTCCCCCAAGAGTCCACATCGACGGGGAGGTTTGGCACCTCGATGTCGGCTCATCGCATCCTGGGGCTGAAGAAGGTCCCAAGGGTTGGGCTGTTCGCCCATTAAAGCGGTACGCGAGCTGGGTTCAGAACGTCGTGAGACAGTTCGGTCCCTATCTGTCGCGGGCGCAGGAAGTTTGAAAGGAGCTGTCCTTAGTACGAGAGGACCGGGATGGACGAACCTCTGGTGTACCAGTTGTCATGCCAATGGCAGTTCTGGGTAGCCAAGTTTGGTCGGGATAAGCGCTGAAAGCATCTAAGCGCGAAGCCCCCCTTAAGATAAGACTTCCCATTCCGTAAGGAAGTAAGACCCCAGAAAGACTATCTGGTTGATAGGCTAGGAGTGTAAGGGTAGTAATACCTTCAGCGGACTAGTACTAATCGGTCGAGGACTTGACCTAAATATTTAAGCTGTCAGCTGACAGTAGTCAGCAGTCAGGAAAAACTTTAAGAATAAAACCTTTGAAAACCTTGCTATGAATTTAGTGTGATAGTTTCATCTAGTGATGATGGCGAAGAGGATACACCGGTTCCCATTCCGAACACCGCAGTTAAGCTCTTCAGCGCCGATGGTACTTGGGGTTACCCCCTGGGAGAGTAGGACGTCGCTGGGTACTTAAAAAGCACAACTCAAATGAGTTGTGCTTTTTTTCGTGTAGGCTTTGCCTTTGGCAAACAGGACCAGCTTCGCTGACAGGATTGCCTTCGGCAACACAAACTTATCAATCCCATTTTTATCCTAAAGTTTAACTTTTTGTCCTTTTAAATAGATTGACCTCAACATGTTTTTATTTTAGAATTATGCATAGGGATTCATTGCTTTTTGGACAAGCTTTGATGGGCTACTATTTTAAATTTATGTACAGTTAGCTTTATTTTTACTGATTTTTAGTTTTAGAAGGGGGATAGTGTATGAGCCTACAAGTCTTAACAGGTATTATTAGAGAAAATCTATATATGGGAATAGCAGGGGTATTGTTTTTAGGAATAATAATGTTTATAGTATACTTCGTTATCTATATGAAACTACTGGGTGGGAAAATAATAATCCCACGGAAACAACTATTGGTGGGAGGTCTCCTTGTTGTCTATATTATCATGGTAATAGGAGTTACATTTTTAAACCGAGGAACAAGATTTCAACTTAACATGAACCTTCACTTTCTGAGTTCATATAGGGAAGCTTGGAATAATTTTAGCTTGCGACACTGGCAGTTTGTTATTTTGAACATTGTCATGTTTGTACCTCTAGGGATTCTTTTGCCCCTTTTTCATAAGAATTTCCGTAAAGCTGGTTGGACCATAGGAGTAGGTATGCTATCTACCCTAATAATTGAAAGTTTACAGCTAATTACTGGACGTGGCAGTTTTGTACTGGATGATATCTTTAACAATTCCTTAGGAGCAATAATTGGTTATGGGATAGTTATGGGTGTATTAACAATAATTAATGGGCAACGGAAGAGATTTTACAAGGCAATGGGTTATTTTTCACCCTTACTGATAGTAACTTTAACCTTTATGGGAATTTTTTTCGCTTACAATCTTCAGGAGTTTGGAAACCTAGCCATAGCTCACAGTTATAGTATTAATATGAACAGCACACAGGTTAATTTAAGTGTTCACCTTAACGATGAAAGAACATCAAATCCCATCTATCAGGCTCCAGTTCATTCTAAGTACTCTGCAAAAGATTTTGCTGTAGAGTTTATGGAAAACCTTGATATTGATACAAGTAATTTGGAGGTAATTGCTTATAGTACAAGTGCAATATACTGGTCAAGAGGCAATCCTTCATATAATATGAAGGTAAATTACCTAGATGGTAGTTATAGTTTTTCTGATTTTTCAAGTTTTGATAAAAAACCTGTGGAGGCTGAAGAAGAGGTTCTAATTGAAGAACTAAGGAGATTTGGTATTGAGATACCAGAAGGGGCTATGTTTAGTAATAGAGATACTAGAAGTTATGAATGGGTTGTGCATAAAAAAACACCAAACAATAAGTTAATCGATGGTGTTTTATACATTTCTTATTATAATGACGGTACAATTAAGCAAATCAATAATACTATTGTTGAATATAATAAGGTAAGGAACGTTCCAACTAAAAGTGAGAAGGAAGCATATCAGGAAATATTGGATGGCAACTTTTTTTGGTATCCCGGAAATGGGATAGAAACAATCAATGTTCATGAGGTACAATTAATGTACCATCTGGATTCCAAGGGATTCTATCAGCCCGTTTATTTTTTTTACTGTACAATAGATGGATTTGAATCCAGAATTACTATACCGGCCTTACTGAGATAACAAAAAGAAAATACAATTGTGAAACTAGTGTCTAACTTTAAATAGCGCCCTTAGAGGCGCTATTTCAGCTTGTAGACAAACCTAAGGCAAAGTCATTGACCCTAGGTGCGTAAAAAGCAGTACAATTCACTTAGACCACCACACTAAATTACACTATATAATCCTACCTAAAACGCCATTTTATATCGCTTTCTTTAATTGCTTTAAATAAAGTATTATCATCAACTAAATAAATTTTATCAAATAACTTACCAACTTTAGAGATTATTATCATATCCTCATATATCCATAATCTTTCATCACCACTCAAATTCATAATAAACCCTTGTGATCCTTTTTCCCTTTCGAAGATACCTTTCTTTATAGACATATCCAAATTATCTTCAAAAATTGCTTGAAATATTTCTGTGTTTTCTTCTTCGTAATCAAAATCTGAATACTTGTGGCGCTCTTCTGAAGTAAAAAAAATATTAAAAACTGTACCTTCTACCATGACATCTTCATTATCTAAAAATCCCCCAAGTGTACCTTGTCGCGTAAAAAGGAAATGCACTAAACTTGATAAAATGAACAGTGCAATAATAAGTTTAATAAATAAAAACTTCCTTTCCCTTAACATCCATTTACCCCCTCTTATTTTATTTAAAATTTGTGTGAACATGATTACTATATTCTATTAACTATGAAAAATTTCCTTCTAAAATATATAAAATTATATAAATTTTCTTTCAAAGAAGCTTAAAGTTTGCTTTTAATAGTGCAGGCTTTTTAGTGTAAGGTAGTGGTAAAGGCCCCTAGATTCATAAAACTTGCCACTAACTTCACTAATAAACTCCTACTGATTTCACTTTAATTCCTCTTTAATTCCTCTAATTCTTTCTGTAAGTTAGTGTAAATTCTTGACCTATCATTAGTGGCTAAGATTTTTAATTACTCTTCTAATCCTCCCAAATTAACCCCAGTTTCCCAGTAATCCGTGTAATCTCTTTTAAAAATCCGCGTTAGGCTCCTTTTACTTTAATCTTTTCCTGACTCTCCACAGCTAACCGCATCCTAACCCCTTACCCTCAACATCTCCCTGTTATAATATTTAGAATATAATTATTTTGTGTATTTAAGGGTAATTTTCCTCTTATTTGGAAAAATAAAGATAACAGGGTGACAAGATAGTGTGCATATTTTAACCGCACAGGGAAATAATTAACTTAACAAAACTTAGGAGGACTAGCCGTGATAAATAAAGTAGAAATATGTGGAGTGAATACAGCTAAGTTACCAGTTTTGAAAAATGCAGAGATGAAACAGCTATTTATCCGGTTACAAAGTGGAGAATACGACGCAAGGGAAAGGTTAGTAAACGGAAATTTAAGATTAGTACTCAGTGTAATACAAAGATTTAATAACCGCGGTGAATGTGTAGATGATTTATTTCAAGTAGGTTGCATCGGCCTCATAAAAGCTATTGATAATTTTGATTTGAGTCAGAACGTTAAATTCTCAACATACGCTGTTCCAATGATTATAGGTGAGATAAGAAGATACCTTCGTGATAACAATCCTATAAGAGTAAGTAGATCATTAAGGGATGTAGCATATAAGGCGTTACAGGTTAGAGATACTTTAATTAATCGATTCAATAGAGAACCAACTGTATCAGAGATTGCTAAGGAGCTAGAAATTGAAAGAGAAGAAGTAGTTTTTGCTTTAGATGCCATTCAAGAGCCAGTATCTTTATTTGAACCAATCTACCATGATGGTGGAGAGCCTATATTTGTAATGGATCAAATTCGAGATAACAAAGAACTAGATGGAACTTGGATTGAGGGTATAGCCATAAGTGAGGCTTTAACCCGCCTAAATGATAGAGAAAAGAAAATATTGACTTTACGTTTTTTTGAGGGGAAAACTCAAATGGAAGTTGCTGATGAGATAGGAATCTCTCAGGCACAAGTTTCTAGATTAGAAAAAGTTGCCTTAGGACATTTGAAAAAATATGTGAGGGAAGACTAATGTTAAAAGCGATGTTTATTATTCCCATACTGTTTACGATGCTTTCAATACAACTTATCCCCGAAGAAAATGGAGTAACTAGAGCATACAATGAGAACAATTTTTTTATAAGTAATATGGAAATAGGAAGTTTCTAAAAGAACCACATTGGTGGTTCTTTTAGTTTTTGATTTTATATCTTTTTTTTGATCTTAATGCATATAATTTACTTGAAGGTGGAAGGAGTGATTATATGAGAATTTCTGATTTGAGAAGTAGAGAAATCGTTAACTTATCTGATGGCAGGAAATTGGGTATCTTTGATGACCTAGAGATAGATACTACTAAAGGCGTAATAAAAGCTCTAATAATTACTGGTAGCAGCAGCTTCTTAGGTTTCTTTCAACAAGAGCAAGATAGTATTATACCCTGGGAAAAAGTTGTAAAAATAGGCCAAGATGTAATAATTGCAGATTTAAGCTCCAAAGGGGAAAAATTATTTAAAAAAGGCGATGAATAATGTTATAATTATAATATTAAAATTTGGATGAATGTGGAGTGAAGGTATGAAATGCCCTTTTTGCATAAACAACGAAAGTAAAGTATTGGATTCTAGACCTAATGATGATAAAAATGCAATAAGAAGAAGAAGAGAATGCCTTAAATGTCTAAGAAGATTTACAACATATGAAAAAGTGGAAGAAGAGCCAATACTGGTTCTAAAAAAAAGTGGAAAGAAAGAGTTGTTTGATAAGAACAAGATTATTAGAGGGTTATCTAGGGCCTGTGAGAAAAGGGATATTACCTATGTACAAATAGAAAATTTAGTAGAGGGTATAGAAAAGCAAATGGCAAATAAACTAATTTTTGAAATTAGCACAGAAGAATTAGGTGATATAGTCCTAGATAATCTTAAGGAACTAGATGAAGTAGCATATGTACGTTTTGCTTCTGTTTATAAAGATTTTAAAGATATAGAAGCATTCAAAAGAGAATTATCTAAACTATAAGGATTGAGGTGAACATCATGGGGAAAAGACCTCTAAACTCAAATAAAGGTTTTACTGTAATAAAAGGCGGTAATCAGAACAAAAAACTATTAAGTAATAAAGCCATGAAAATTATTATCTTTTCAGTGGTTTCTACAGTATTGTTTTTCATAGCCATTAGGGGTATAAATACAGTTAGAGATTATTTAACAGCTAGGATGCTTCAAATAGAGTATGTGGATGTAAACTCCATGGATGAAGGGATTTATGGTACGGGACTTTACATAAGGGATGAGAAAGTTATTGAAAGTTATGGAAACGTAGAATTAACAGGGAAACTTCCACAGTTAAGTAGAGTTCGCAAAGGTCAGTCACTAGGTAAGCAAGATGGTAACGAAGTTATAGCACCCGTTTCTGGTCTTGTCCTATACTATACTGATGACTATGAACAAATTTCCCTTGGCACAAATGTGGAAGATATAGCAGTTCTGGATTTTTTTAACTATGAAGAGTATCAAGTCATGGAAGTATCTCAAAACCCTAATTCTGGTGACAAATTACTAAAAATTGTAAACAACTATCATACTGAGATTATTGTTCGCCTCGATGTTACAGAGGCGGGGCAACTTTGGGATCTAGATAGGGTAAGAGTTAAATTAGAAGCTGGGGATAATAGTCTTGTTAAGTGGGTAGATATTAAAGGTACTGCCACACATGGAGACTACACCTATGTACATCTTTTTTCAGACAGAATTACAGATGATTTTATCGATGTAAGGTTTTCAAATGTGTTTTTTATTCTTGATACAATAACTGGAATAAAACTTCCAGAAGATGCCATAGTGTCTGAACAAGGTAAGACTGGAATCTACTCTCTTTCACGAAATAGGGTTGTTTTTAGAGAAGTTGTTCCCATGAAGGAAGAAGGAGGATATGTGTGGGTTACAGGATTAAGTGAAAAACAAGGAGTTATCCTTAATCCAAAAATAGTAAAAATTGGGCAAAGGATTAAGTTCTAGAGGTGAAAAAATATGAGTGTATTAACTAATTATTATAATGTAGAAAATAAGATAAAAAAAATTACTCAAAGAAATATTCAAATAGTTGCAGTTTCAAAATATGCTAAAGATAGTGATGTTAATTCACTTTATCAAAGTGGTATAAGAATTTTTGGTGAAAACCGTGTTGAAAATGCTCTTAACAAACAAGGCACATTCCCTGATTCCCATTGGCATATGATAGGATCCCTCCAAACAAGAAAGGTCAAAGATATAATAGGAAAGTTTAAACTTATTCATTCCCTTGACCGTGAAAACCTGGCCCAGGAAATAGAAAAGAGATCTGCACAAAAAGAAGTTATCACAAACTGTTTGGTTCAAGTGAATATTTCTAAAGAAGAGTCAAAATCAGGTTTACATAAAGAGGAAGTTTTGGATTTTATGAAGTACCTTGAAGATTTTAAATGGATAAATGTTAAGGGGTTAATGACAATGGCTCCCTTTACTGACAATCCAGAAGAAGTTAGATATGTTTTTAAAGACTTAGCGAACTTGCAACGAGAGCTTATAACCAAAGGGTTTACAAATATTACAGAATTGTCCATGGGGATGTCAAATGACTATCTTGTGGCAATCGAAGAAGGTGCTACCATAGTGAGAATAGGTAGTGAGATATTTAGCAACTAAAAGAAAGGGAGTATAAAATTATGATAAATATAGTTGGCAGTCTTTTTCAGATCTTTTATTGGTTACTAATAGCAAGACTACTTCTGTCATGGATACCAATACAATCACCTAGCAAGACTGTACGGGAAATAATAGGGGCAATTTATAATATTACAGAATTTTATTTACGCCCTTTTAGGAACTTGGTTCCTGCCATTAGAACACGAAATGGATATTTGGATATATCACCAATCATAGGTTTAGTTGTGCTTAATATTATTAGGAACTTAGTGATTTCCTTCTTGAGAAGGGGAGGTTTTTAGTTTTGGATAGAGATAGAATATATAAAATGCTCGATAACGATGTGGACAAGATAGCCATAGCCCACGGTCTAGACTGTGCAGAAATGGCAGCAGATAAAAACATGATTAAAGAGACCCATTTTCTTGACCCATATCATGTGGACATATTAACTAGAGCAACAAACTCAGTATTTGGCGTTAAAGCCCTTGTGGAGGGTGGTTTCCCCGATAGTGAGAGAAAGAAAATAGTTTTTTATCCAGATTATTTTATGAAAGAAGACATAGAACCAGAAATTGCTTTTGTTGAGATAACTGGGACAAACCTTGAAAAGCTTACACATCGTGATTACTTAGGTTCAATACTAGGACTTGGCCTAAAAAGGGAAAAAATAGGTGACATAATTGTCACAGACCATGGTTGTCAGGTAGTCATAAGCAAGGATATTCTAAGCTATGTTATCAATAATTTAAGTAAAGTCGGGAGTATTGATGTAAAGGTTGATGAGATTTTCCCCCATGAGCTAAAAATAACTCCTTCTAAGGTAAAGGAAATTAATGGTACAGTAGCTTCCCTTAGATTAGACGCAGTTGCTAGTTTAGGTTTCGGAGTTTCTAGAACTAAGGTGGGTGCACTAATTAAAAGTGATAAAGTAAAGGTGCAATACAAAGCTATAAATAACCCAGCCCATAACATAAACGAAGGGGACATTATCTCCATAAGGGGAAGGGGAAGAATGGAAGTAGCAGAGGTTGGCAAGTTAACTAAGAAAAATCGTATACATCTAAATGTAAAAAAATATCTGTAATTTTAGATTAATAAAAAGGATTTAACAGAGTTTGGTCGAATTATATACAACAAAGCTTACTATTATTTGGAGGTGTACATATGCCGTTAACCCCACTAGATATTCACAATAAGGAATTTACCCGTGGTTTTAGGGGATATAATGAAGAAGAAGTTAATGAGTTTTTAGACAAAATTGTAAGGGATTTTGAAAGAATTATCAAAGAAAACCAAGATTTATCTGAGAAGGTTACTCAACTAAACCAAAAGCTAGAACACTACTCTAAAATAGAGGAAACTTTACACAATGCCATTGTAGTGGCTCAAGAGACTGCAGAAGAAGTTAAGCAAAACGCCAGTAGAGAAGGCGAGCTTATACGTAGGGAAGCAGAGAGGGAAGCAAAAAGAACTGTTGATGAAGCCATATTAAAGGCTAGAAAAATCCATTCGGAAATGGAAGATATGTCAAAACAAGTTCATGTTTGCCGTACCAGATTTAAATCATTACTGGAAGCCCAGCTAGAAATGATTACTGCAGACGACTGGACAGATCTTGCGAATAATATCAATGAAAATAGGTAAAGTAGTATTCAACGGTGGCAAAAATGGTGCCACTGTTATATGGGAGCTAGCCAAGGTGATTATTCCAATTATCACCTTGGTTAATTTTTTGGAAAGAGCTGGGTTTTTAGAACATATTGCAGAATTTTTGCAACCTGCAATGGGTATTTTTTCTTTGCCAGGAGAGGGAGCTCTAGTATTGATTATAGGAAATTTAACTACAGTTTATGGTGCAGTTGCAGCCATGATGACACTGGACTTAACTGTTAAAGAAATAACTATTTTGTCAACTATGATTGCAATATGTCACAGTATGTTAAGTGAGACAGTAATCGCACGTAAGGTAGGTGCTAAATGGTATGTAGTGTTAGGCTTTAGAGTAAGCATGTCCCTAATAGTGGGAGTGATTTTAGGAATAATATTATAAGGAGCTGAAAAAATGTTGCCAGATCTTTACCATAGTTTTTTAGGGTCTTTAGTTTCTTTATACAATCTTGCCATTATAATATTTCCACTGTTAATTTTTATTGAACTGCTTAAGGAAATAGGTTTAATTTCGTTGCTAGGTAAAGTTTTTGCACCACTTACAAAGTTCTTAAAACTTCCTGAACAATCGGTTTTACCTGTAACAGTAGGCTTTTTAATAGGATTGACCTATGGAGCAGGGGTTATGATTACAGTTGCTAGAGATGAAAATTTTAGTACTAGGGATTTAACTAAAATACTGGTTTTAGTTGGTATAAGCCATGCTTTGGTTGAAGAAACAGTTATTTTTGCAGGCATTGGGGCAAACGCCACTATAGTTATCGTAGCTAGGGTATTGTCAGCTCTTTTTGCCACTGTTTTATATTCTAGGTTTACAAGGGGTGGTTTAAATGCGTTACATGACAGCAGGGGAGTCTCATAATAAAGGGCTTATAGGAGTCATTGAGGGGCTGCCAGCAGGGATAGAGATAGATGAAAAAGTCATAAACAATGAGCTTAAATTGCGACAAGGTGGGTATGGTCGAGGGAAACGGATGGAGTTTGAACAAGATACCGTTGATATAATTTCTGGAATTCGAATGGGAAAAACCATGGGAAGCCCTGTATCCCTCTATATAAGGAACAAAGACTGGGACAACTATGAACATAAATTTCATAAGGAAGGTTTGGAATACTACACTCCTAGGCCTGGTCACGCTGATTTGCCTGGAATGTTAAAGTACAAATTTAGTGACAGTCGTAATGTATTAGAACGGGCAAGTGCAAGGGAAACGGCCATGAGGGTGGCTATAGGGAGTATCTGTCAACAATTTTTAAATTACTTCAAAATCAAAATATACTCCCATGTGAAATCCCTGGGGGCTATTAGCATTAGGGAAACAGGTGACTTTGAGGATATATATAAATCCCCTTTATACTGTCTAGATAAAGGGGCTGAAGAAAAAATGATTGAATTAATTGATACAGCAAAAGCTAAAGGAGATAGCCTAGGCGGAACAGTTGAAACAATAATCACAAATCTGCCACCAGGATTAGGAGATTATACCCATTACGAAAATAGGCTTGATTCAAGACTTGCGGGAAGCATTATGTCCATACCTTCAGTCAAGGGAGTAGAAATTGGTGTGGGTTTTTCAGGAAGTCACATACCAGGCAGCCTCTATCATGATTGTATTTTTTACAATGAAGGAATCAAGAGAGTTCAAAATAATGCTGGTGGTATTGAGGGCGGTATGACTAACGGTGAGCATGTAGTGTTAAGGGCTGTTATCAAACCAATCCCTACACTGAAAATGTCCTTAGGAACTTTTAACACTTTAACCAAAGAAAACTGTAAGACTGACTATCAACGAAGTGATACTACTGTAGTACCAGCGGCATCTGTTGTTGTTAAAAATGTGGTTGCAATAGAGATTGCAAAAGCTATTTTAGATAAATTTGCAGGGGACCACATAGATGACACATTAAATACCTTTACTAGTTATTTAAAAAGGATAGAGGAATTTTAAATGGAAATAAACATAGCAGAAAGTTCAACTTACATTAAAGAAAATTGTTGGGAAATTTTCTCTAAATATGTTTCAAACTACGAAAAGGTGTTTTTTATTATAGATGAAAAGATTCTAAATTTATATCATGAAGATGTAAATAAAATAAGAAGTTACAAGAAAAATACTGTTTTTACCATTACTAAACCAGAAGGGCAAAAAGAATTCAGTACTATAGAGCAACTAGCCACAAAGGCCACTGAATTTGGACTGAATAGGCAAGATGCAGTATTAGCCATTGGTGGTGGAGCAACGTTAGACATTGCCGGATTTTTTTGTTCCATATACAAAAGGGGTATAGACTACTTTAGTTTTCCAACCACCCTCTTGTCCCAAATTGATAGTGCAATCGGTGGGAAAACAGGGGTAAATTTCAATGGTGTAAAAAATGTGTTTGGTAGTTTTTATGATCCAAAGGGAATTTTCATTGACTCAAAATATATAGAAACTCTTTCCAATGAAGACTATTATGGCGGTTTAGGTGAGGTATGGAAATACGCACTTTTAGACAAGGAATTATTTGAGGATATTACCAAAGGAGCTTTAAAAATTCTCAGTAGAGATAACAGTCAACTTTATAAGGTGATTGAAAAATGTATAGTAATCAAGAAACATTACATTGAAGCCGATTACTTTGATAATGCAGGAGTTAGGATAGCATTAAACTTAGGCCATACTTTAGGCCATTTAATTGAAAACAAAGAGCCTTATTTTTTAAATCATGGGTATGCAGTGGCATATGGGTTAAAATTTGCTTTATATATAAGCCTAAGTCTTTCTTATATCTCCAAGGAAGAATATTTAATACGAAAAAAATTCCTTAGTTTACTTTTTTCATTTATACCAGAAATAAATCTAAAGGAGCTTAACACATATATTACCTATTTGAATACTGATAAAAAATTTTCAAAAGGAAAAATCCAGTTTGTTGTACCCACAACAGATGGGTATTCAATTATAAATTTGCTACCCCAAGAATTTAGCCAGGGGTATTTAGATTTTCAGGAGTTGATTTAATATGATAGAAATCACAGGAAAGAAAAAACTAACGCCCTTCATTTACAGACCACAAGGGGATAAATCCATAAGTCACAGGATTGCTATTTTAGGTGCTATTTCAGGTCAAACAGTTAACATATCTAATTTCTCTGGGGCAAAGGACTGTTTAACAACATTAAACTCACTACGAACCATTGGTGCTAGTATTGAAAATGTAGGTAGTGATGTTTCAATTAAGTCATGGAATCCCAAGGGCGAGGAAGTACATCACATTGACTGTGAAAACTCTGGAACTACAGCTCGGTTATTGCCCTCGATACTGGGTGGTTTAAATGTTGAAGCTGAGTTAACGGGAGATCATTCATTAAGAAAAAGGCCAATGGGAAGATTGATAGAGCCCCTTAAGTTTGTTGGTGCAAGAATAAATGATACCAACGGAAAAATGCCCTTAAAAATACAACGGGACTGGAAGCTTACGGGTAAGAGGGTTACTTTAAAGATTGCAAGTGCCCAATTAAAGAGTGCATTGCTTCTAGCCGCTTTATTTTGTGAAGGTAGTATGGAAGTAATAGAGCCTAAAGAAACAAGGGATCATACTGAAAGGATGTTAGTGGACTTTGGTGTGAGAGTTGATAAGTACCATAATAAAGTCACAGTGAAAGGGAAACAACAACTTCGTGCCCCTAAAACCTACTATGTTACTGGAGACTTTTCCTCTGCTGCATACTTTATTGCTTTGGGGATTTTATCTGATAAAAAAATAATTGATGTGAAAGATGTTGGGTTGAATCCCACACGAACAGGTTTTCTAAGAATAACTGAGCTTATGGGTGCTAAAATTTCAGTTCACAACAAAAGAGAGGTTCATGGGGAACCCATGGGAGATTTGGAGATTTTCCCTGCAAAAAATAATCTTAGGGGTATAGATATTCCTGAGGAGTTAGTACCAAATCTCATAGATGAACTACCTTTAATAGCAGTTATTGCAGCATTTTCTAAGGGAAAAACTAAGGTGACTGCAGCTAGTGAACTTAGAGTAAAAGAAAGCGACAGAATCACAAGTATTATCACTTGCCTTAGAAAAATGGGCGTAGATGCTTTAGAATTAGAAGACGGGTTTGAAATAACCGGTGGAAATCCTTTACACGGTTCAGAACTATTTTGTTCTGAGGACCATAGGATTATCATGTCTATGACCATAGCAGCACTTTTGGCTGAAGGTAAAACAAAAATAATTGATAGCAACTGGGTCTCAGTATCCAATAGTCAGTTCTTTAACGACATAAAAAAAATAGCTCCAGAATCATTTTCCTCATAACAAAATTTCACAAACCTAGCTTAGCCTTTAGCCGTTAGCTTTTAGCCTTTAGAGATCATAAAGATCATGTAGATCTGTGGCTTGAAAAAATATCTTTTAAGATGTTTTTTCGCAAAGTACTACACAAGCTATTTCATTTTGTCAATTACGGAAAGGTTTTAAAGATTTTAAAAGGTCGTATTTTATGGTTACATTTTTAATAGACTTTAGTGTAATACTATTTTTAGTAAGGGATGGTGTTTCTTTTGAAAAAAAGTCAGATAGAGAAACATTTACTTGATAGGATTGAAGACCTTTCATTGAAAATGGAAAGGATGCAATTAGCTGAGTATATGAATATGCTAAATGACCCTAAGAGATACCTTATGGTTAATTTTTTAGGTGGTGTAGCTAGAGGGTTAGGAATGGCTGTCGGTTTTACACTACTAGGTGCCTTAGTTATTTATTTTCTTCAAAGGGTAGTATTACTTAATCTTCCTGTAATTGGAGACTTTATTGCAGATATAGTAAGACTTGTACAAAATCAAACTCAAGGAGGATCATAAAAATTGGATATCAGTAAGTATAAAAAACAACTATTAGACCTTAAACAAGACATAGAAGAAAATGGCCTAAACGATATCAAGTCCTTTAAAGATAGTACAGGGGAGTTATCCCTTATAGATAACCACCCAGCTGATGTAGGGGATGAACTTTTTGAGAGAAGCAAAGATTTAAGTATAAGGGAAAATAATGATATGATGCTCGATAAAATAAATGACGCCTTAGAAAATATAGAAAAAGGGACATATGGTGTTTGTAGTAAATGTGGTAAGGAGATTGAGGGGCCAAGGCTAGATGCCGTTCCATACGCTGTTGAGTGTAAAGGCTGTAATAGCAGCAAAGGAGAGAATTTCAATAGTCGCAGACCTGTGGAAGAGGAAGTCTTAGAAGTCCCCTTTAATCGTAGCTACAGAGGGAACAAAGATGAAACACTTTATGATGGGGAAGATAGCTGGCAGGATGTGGCTAGATATGGAACCTCTGAGACAGGGCAAGATGTACAGGAAGAATCTAAGGATATGGCCTATGAACATTCCAATGAGAGTAGAGGATTCGTAGAGGAAGTTGAAGAGATTTTTCAAGAAGATATGGATGGTGATATTTCAACCAATAGGAAATTTAAAAAATAACTTGCAGGTCTTTCGTTAGACAAGCAAGTTTTTTTTTGTTAGAATTACTTAAGTATAAGAAAATATTGAACGGAGTGACAAAAATGGGTATCATCATCATTATCTTAGGAATAATTTTAATCGATCAAATTAGCAAACTTATAATTGTAAATAACATGGTTTTAGGTCAATCAATCCCTGTCATCAACAATTTTTTTCATATTACATATGTACGTAATCCGGGCGCTGCCTTTGGAATTTTAGCCTACAGAACTGAATTCTTTATTATAATAACCACACTTGTGGTTATAATCCTAGGGTACTATGTTTATAAGCTAAAAAAGGATCAACTACTTTTAAAAATAGCATTCGCCTTACAGATCGGTGGTGCAATTGGTAATTTTATAGATAGGATCCGAGAAGGATATGTTGTTGATTTTCTAGATTTCAAAGTGTGGTCCCCGGTTTTTAACATAGCTGATATGGCTATTGTTATAGGTGTAGGACTATTTGCACTGGAGGTTTTGTTAGAGTATATTAACGAGAAAAAAGCTGAGGTGTAGCCAAAAATGTATGACGAGATGGAAATAATCGCAACAGAAAATAAAAGAATAGACGGCTATCTAGCTGATGAGTTACAAGGGATTTCCAGATCCCAAATTCAAAAGTTAATCATAAACGGAAATGTAAAGGTAAATGGAGTAATAATTTACAAAGTAAACCACAAGCTTAAACCAGAAGATACAGTTATAGTAACAATCCCTGACCCTGAGGATTCCAACGTGAATCCTGAGAATATACCACTAGAGATTGTTTACCAAGACAAGGATTTAGCTGTTATAAATAAGCCCCGTGGTATGGTTGTACATCCTGCACCAGGGCATAGCCATGGGACAATGGTTAATGCATTACTATATCATATTAAAGATCTTTCAACCATTGGTGGTGTTATAAGACCAGGGATAGTACATAGGCTAGATAAAGACACATCTGGCCTCTTGGTCATTGCCAAAAATGATGCAGCACACCAGGATTTGTCCAACCAAATGAAGGATAGAACCACTAAGAAAATCTACTGGGCTATAGCCGAGGGTATTATAAAAGAAGAGAAGGGTGTTATCCATGCACCTATAGCAAGGCATCCTGTGGACAGGCAGAAAATGGCTGTGGTAACAAAAGGTAGAACCCGAGAAGCCATAACTCATTTTAATGTCTTAGAAAGATTTAAAAATCATACCTTAGTGGAACTGAAACTGGAAACAGGAAGGACTCATCAAATAAGGGTGCATTTAAGTTATATTGGTCATCCTTTACTTGGAGATCCCACTTATGGGTTTAAGAAACAAAAATTCAAATCTGAAGGGCAAATACTTCACGCGAAAACTTTAGGACTTACTCACCCTAAGACAGGCCAGTGGATGGAGTGGGACAGCGAGATTCCACTGTATTTTAACAACATGATTAAGAAAGTAAGCCTATAAAAGTTTCATATTCATAAATAATATAAAAAAAGTGTTGAATAATGTCTATTTGTATGTTAATATCTATCTAAGCCTTTAAACTAATCCGAGAGATTAGTAAGGAGTGAACCTATATGATTTAGGGTATACTACTTCTTGCTAAGCAAGAAGTTTTTTTATGCCAAAAACATACAGGGAACCTTTAAACTGGGTCGGGAGCCTAGTAAGGAAGTAATAGTTTCCTTATTCCCCCCTAAGGCTAAAAAAACCTGAGGAGGAAATCAAATGTCAGAGAGAAAATTAACACCCCTTAACATTTTGCCATTATCCATTCAACATTTATTCGCAATGTTCGGTGCAACAATACTTGTACCAGCCCTTACAGGTCTTGATCCATTAGTAGCACTATTTACATCAGGTATGGGTACTATTTTATTTGCAATCATAACAAAAGGTAAGGTGCCAGCATACTTAGGATCTTCCTTCGCTTTTATAGCCCCTATTATAGTGGTTAGAGATAGCCACTCTATTGCAGTAGCCATGGGAGCATGTGTTGTTGTAGGTTTGGTATATGTAATTGTATCAGCTTTAGTAAAAGTCGTGGGAACTAAGTTTTTTGAGAAATACTTACCAGCAGTTGTTGTAGGTCCAGTAATTATGACAATTGGTTTGTCTTTAGCAGGTGTTGCTAACGATATGGCTTCAGGGCACCTACCACTAGCACTTATTACACTATCCATAGTTATTGCCTTCACCATCTTTGGCAAAGGAATGCTTAAAATAATCCCAATACTACTGGGTATAGCCGGTGGTTATGTAATAGCTTTAATCTTCAACTTCTTGATAGTAAACAACATGGTACCAGAGTTTTTAACAGGAATTATTGGTACAGAAGCAATTTTTGATTTTAGTGAACTTGCTAAAACAAGCTGGATGCCAGCACTTCCAAACTTCATTAAACCAGAATTTGAGATATCAGCCATGGTAGCAATAGTACCATTTGCTATTGTTACACTAGTAGAGCACTTAGGTGATGTACTGGCTATAGGAAAAACAGTTGAGCAAGATTTCGTTAAGGAACCTGGCTTACACAGAACCATCTTAGGTGATGGAGTAGCCACCTTATTAGCTGCCTTTGTAGGTGGCCCTCCAAACACAACCTATGGTGAAAATATTGGTGTACTTGCAATCACAAAGGTTAGAGAACCTATAGTAGTGCAAGTGGCTGCTTTAATAGTTCTTGTACTAAGTTTCTTGCCAAAATTCGGTGCCTTACTTGCTACAATCCCAGTAGCAGTAATGGGCGGTATCGTAATACTACTTTTCGGTATGATATCTTCAGTGGGGATTAGAACATTAGTTGATTCTAAAATAGATCTAGCAAACACTAGAAACCTTATCATAGTATCCTCAATTTTAATATTTGCCTTAAGTGGAATCGAAATATTAGGATTCTACGGAATGGGACTAGGTGCCCTTGTAGGTATATTCTTAAATGCTGTCTTACCTGAAAAAGTAAGTAAGTAATATAATATAATAGTAAAAAAAATAACCCGTGAGGGTTATTTTTTATGTTCTCTCCATCTTTACAATATTTTCTTCAGAAGGTGTCACAAACAAAGTTTTATACTCAACATAATTTACCATTCCTGGTTTTGCCCCTTTGGGTTTAAAAACATTTTTTACTTCTGTGTAGTCCACTGGTACATTAGAAGACAATTTACCTTTGCTATAGTATGCGGCGAGGAGGGCTGCCTCGTATAAGGTGTTCTCGGGAGCCCTGGAGCCATCTTTTATGATGACATGACTACCAGGTATGCCTTTAACATGGAACCATACATCATCCTTTTTAGCCACTCTCAGAGTAAGTTGGTCGTTTTGTTTATTATTTCTACCAACTAAAATAGTAAATCCATCACTGGATATATAGTTTAATGGTTTTGACTCCTCAGGAGTCTTTTTTTGATTTTGGCCATTTTTAAATCCCTTTTCCACTTTGTGTTTAACATAACCCTCTTTTTCAAGTTCTTTTTCTATTTCTAATAAGCCTATTCTATCGGTATTAGTTTCAACATACAAAATCAAAGACTCTAGGTACAAGATTTCTTCATTTACTTTATTTAAGTTGTCTTGTACTATGGCAAGTCCCCTTTTTGCCTTAGAGTATTTTTTATAGTAATACTGACTATTTTGTATGGGGTTTAGGCTTGGATCGAGCTTTATTGTCTCGGTTTGAGAAGTAAAATAATTAATTACATCTATACTAGTCATTCCCTTTTTTATGAAGTGTAAGTTTGCCATTAGTAAATCACCTATGTCTTTAAAGTGATTGCTATTTGTGTAAAGGTCTAAATCCTTATTTAGAGTTTTTTGCTTTTTTTGTAACTTCTTAAGACTTTGGTTTATGACTTTGTTAAGAATAGATTTGGTTCTATTTATAATATCTATTGACTCTTTGGTATCGTAAAATTCCCTGACTAAATCCATAAATGAAGTGTGTTCTTGACTTTTAATTTTCCCATTTAGATGATCCAGTTGCATACAATAAAAGTCTTTCAACATTCCTTTACTGTCAATGAACATTATAGGTTTAAACTTTATATTCTGGAGAAAATCTTTATATTTATCTATTATAACACCTATTTTATTATCATCTAACTTGCCTAAGGGTTCATTTTCTAAAGAGTACTTGTATAAAAATTCCTTTACTAGTATTGGGCTAGCCTTTGGAAAGTACTTAACTATAACTTTGTCGAGGTTTAAGTTCTCATCACCTAGTGATCTAATCATGAACTCTTTGGTATTCAAATTACCTTCTGACAATTTTAATTGAGCAGGTGGGAGCGAGTACTGTCCACCTACTTTGAGCTCTCTAACGGATGACTGGATAGGCTTTAGCAGCCCTAATACTTCAAGTGTGTCTACCTGATAAAATACTACATTACTATGTTTCCCCATGATTTCAAAGGAAAGTATCCATTTAGCAACATTGCCATTTGGATGCCTTCCTTGAAAGACAAAATTTATTATCCTCTCATTTTCCACAACATTTACTTCTAGGATTTTGCTGCCTATGAGGTATTTCCTTAACAACATACAAAATGCAGGAGGATTACTGGGGTTTTCCGTAGATTTTTTTGTTATTCTAAAGTGTGTATTTTCAGCACCTGAATCAAGTCTTAAAAAAACTGTTTCGCCAGGTTTTCTAATAGAAAACAATAGCTCTAAGCTACGGGGTTGGTATATCTTATCTACCCTTGAATTTATTAAATCGTTACTTACTTCACTTACATATTTATTTAAAAACAAAATATCTAGCATATAATTTGCCCCCTTTATCTTTAGTTTAGCTAAATTTGGTTATTTAGTCAAAACATATGTAAAACGTGAAAGTTAAGTATTATTTTCTAAGTTATTGCATAAAAATTTTGTAGTAAACAAAAGGAGGTGTATAAGAGGTGTTAGACCTTTCTTTAAAGGAAATACAATCCAAATTAGTGACAGACTTTGAAAGGGGATTAAACTCTAAACAGCACCAGCAAAGATTAAAAAAAGATGGTGAAAATATATTACAAAAAACCCATAGTATCTCGCCCATTAGTATATTTTTAAGTCAGTTTAAAGATGCAATGGTGTTGGTATTGTTAATGGCAACTCTTATTTCAGGTATCTTAGGCGAAATATACGATGGTATAACAATTGTAATAATCATTATGCTTAATGCAGTTCTTGGCTTCATCCAGGAATACAAAGCAGAAAAATCATTACAGGCCCTTTCAAAACTTACAGCACCTAAAACTAAAGTTATACGGGATGGAAAAACAGTTAATGTGGATACAAAAGAATTAGTTGTAGGGGACATAGTTTTACTGAGTAGTGGAGATAAGGTCCCAGCGGATCTTAGAATTATTGAAGAATATTCACTGGAGGTTGACGAATCTGCCCTTACTGGCGAATCGGTACCTGTAGTAAAAGACGCCACAAAAATGGTCGATGGAATAAATATAGCTGATGCTGTAAATTCATGTTTTAAAGGAACATCTGTTACTAAAGGTAGAGGAAAAGGTGTGGTTGTGGCCACTGGAATGGATACAGCCATGGGGCAAATTGCAGATATGATTCAAACAGCGGGAAATGAGCCTACACCCCTCCAAATAAGACTTGCACAGTTGGGTAAGATTTTGGTAACAATTTGCCTTATTGTCAGTGTCTTAGTGGTTCTCGTTGGTATATGGCGTGGTGAAGATATCTATAAAATGTTCCTAGCAGGTGTAAGTCTCGCAGTTGCTGCCATACCAGAAGGTTTGCCTGCTATAGTTACAGTGTGCTTAGCTATTGGTGTACAAAGGATGTTAAGAAGGAGGGCAATTGTTCGGAAGCTACCTGCCGTTGAGACCCTAGGTTGTGCAACAGTTGTGTGTAGCGATAAGACAGGTACCCTTACCCAAAATAAAATGACAGTTGAAAAGGTGTACTTTGATAACAGCAATATCGAGGTAACAGGTAATGGGTATGAACCTAGAGGTCAGCTATTTTTAAAAAATCAAACTGTAAGTACAGAAAATAAAATCTTAGAAAAATTAATGGAAATAGCGGTGTTGTGCAATAATGCCACTCTACATAAAAAGGAAATTCCTATTAAGGGTATGTTTAGAAAAGGTAAAGACAACTGGTCAATTGATGGAGATCCAACAGAAGGGGCGTTATTAGTTTTAGGAGCAAAGACTGGGTGGTGGAAAGAGAAACTCTTAACTAACTATAAAATATTTAAGGAATTCCCCTTTGATTCATCTAGAAAAATGATGAGTGTAGTTGTTGATAAGGGAGCAAGTAAATTTACACTTACAAAGGGTGCCCCTGATATTGTTTTAGATAAATGTACTAAAATTCTTGAAAAGGGCATAGAACAGCCTCTAACAGAATCAAAAAAAGAAACCATCAAAAGGGTAATTGAGGATTATGGTAAAGAAGGATATAGAAACATAGCATTAAGCTATAATACTTATACTAACGACTATTCAGTTGAAAGCAATATGATATTTGTGGGTGTCTGCGCCATATCTGACCCCCCTAGGCCAGAGGTTTTTAGTGCTGTTGAAAAGTGCAAGAGAGCAGGAATAAAAACAGTTATGATCACTGGTGATCATAAGGATACTGCCACTGCCATAGCTAGACAACTTAAAATTCTACCTGAATATGGAAAGGTGCTGACAGGAATAGATATGTCTAGTATGAGTTTTGAGGAATTAAAAGAGGTAGTGGATGAAGTTTATGTCTATGCTAGAGTTCTACCGGAACATAAACTTAAAATTGTTAAAGCACTTAAAGCAATAGGTCACACCGTTGCAATGACTGGGGATGGGATAAATGACGGTCCAGCCATAAAAGAGGCAGATATAGGAATAGCAATGGGTATAACGGGTACTGAAGTAACAAAAGAGGCTGCATCCCTAATACTAACAGACGATAACTTCGCAACAATTGTTGAAGCTGTTGAAGAAGGAAGAAGTATTTATGATAATATTAGAAAATTTATACGTTTTTTGCTCTCGTGTAATATTGGTGAGATAATGACTATGCTATTGGCAATGCTTATGGGCTTGCCACTACCTTTAAAGCCTATTCAAATACTGTGGGTCAATCTAGCAACAGATGGGTTGCCTGCAATGGCCCTGGGGTTAGAAAAAGCTGAAAAAGGTATCATGGAGAGAAAACCCCGGGGTAAAAATGAAAGTATTTTTTCTAGGGGGTTAGACTTTAAGATATTTAGTAGGGGGATGTTAATAGGGTTTATTACCCTTACCATGTTCATCATTGGCTATAGAAAATCAATGGGTGATATAGAATTTGCAAGAACCATGGCCTTTGCAACACTTATATGTGCACAGTTGTTCCATGTATTCGATTGTAAGAGTGAAGACAAGTCCATATTTGAAATAAACATTTTTAGTAATTTGTATTTAGTCTTTGCAGTGCTTTCATCATCAGTTCTTATGCTTATTGTAATTTATCTACCAAGCTTACAAGGGGTATTCTCAACTAAACCCTTAGAGTTAACAGATTGGTTATGGATTGTCTGTATAGTTTGTATACCTTATGCAATCCAAATGATAAAATTAATACTACTGTTTGTATTCAAACCCAAAGCTGTAACTACAAAGTGAATACTAAAAATATAAAATGAGTAGCCTTGGTTGGCTGCTCTTTTTATATGAAAAAAAGTCAAAAAATTTAGCACTACAAAATGGCCAGTCTTTTATAAAAACGAGCAAAAACGTAGAATTTAGAGAAATAGCTTGAATTTTTGAGATTTATTGGTTAAAATTATCAAGAGGGTGGTGAAACTATATAATGATACGTAGTATGACAGGATTTTCAAGACAAATAGTAGAAATTGCAAGTGAAACAGTGACAATTGAAATAAAAAGTGTTAACAATCGATATTTAGATATCGTTGTAAAGATGCCTGACGACTTTTCTTTTATAGAAGAAGAAATCAAATCTGTGGTAAGAAAATCAGTTAAAAGAGGAAGAATAGATATCAAACTGAAATGGAAAAATAATTTGGGCTCCTCGGGTCAAGAAATAAACAAAGAATTATTAATTCACTTGGTAAATCAAAGCAGGCTTGTAGCAGAGGAATTAAATATGGATGCACCCACTAACATAGATAGATTATTGCTAGTTAATGGAGTGGTAACTGATAAAAAGGTTGTTATAGAAGAAAACTTTATTAAAGAAAGCATTATAAGTTCTCTTAAAACAGGACTTAAGGAATTTAATTCTATGAGATTTGACGAAGGGCAAAGATTGAAAGAGGATATAGAGTATAGATTAAATGTAATAAGGGAATTATTAGCAGGTATAAAGGATAGTCAAAACACTGTAGTGGAAGAATACAGAGAAAAACTAGGTCAAAGAGTCAGCAAATTGAAAACCGAGGGTCTAGAATTTGACGAATCTAGATTGCTTAGTGAAATTGCACTATTCGCTGAGAGATGCAGCATAACAGAAGAAATAGTACGTCTTGAAAGTCATCTGATTGAATTTGTAAAAACAGTAAATACGGGTGATTCTGTGGGAAGAAAATTAGACTTTTTATTACAAGAGATAAACAGGGAAGTAAACACCATAGGCTCAAAGGCAAATAATTATAACATAGCTAAAATAGTTGTAGATATCAAAGGTGAGGCTGAAAAGATTAGGGAACAAATACAAAACATTGAATAAGAATGAACTACATAGATATTTTGAGAGAGACGGAGGTAACGAAATGGATATTAAATTAATTAATATAGGATTTGGCAACATAGTATCAGCAAATAGAATTGTGGCTATAGTCAGTCCTGAGTCAGCTCCTATTAAAAGAATAATACAAGAAGCAAGGGATAAGGGTATGCTTATTGATGCAACTTATGGTAGAAGGACACGGGCTGTTGTTATTACAGACAGTGAACATATTATTCTTTCTGCTGTTCAGCCAGAAACCGTGGCACAAAGACTGCAATCTAAAGAATCAAACCAAAGTAATGATCAGAGTCAAGAGGAAGAATAGGGAGAGGATATGATATGTCACAAGAAGGATTACTATTAGTAGTTTCTGGACCATCAGGAGCAGGAAAAGGGACAGTATGCAAATCATTACTCCAAAAATGTAGTGAAATAAAATACTCAACTTCTGTTACAACAAGGAAACCCCGAAAGGGAGAAGAACATGGAGTAAATTATTTTTTCACATCTGTGGAAGAGTTTCAAGACATGATAAAAAATAACCAGCTCTTAGAATGGGCTAAGGTTTATGATAACTATTATGGAACTCCAACTGAATTTGTTATAGAGACTCTAAAATCTGGGCAAGATGTTATATTGGAGATTGATGTTGAAGGTGCAAAGCAAATATTTAAAAACTTTCCTAATGGGGTCTTTATATTTTTGTTACCACCGTCCATGGAAGAATTAGCAAGCAGAATATACAAACGTGGCACTGACTCAAAAGAGGTTATAGAAAAAAGGCTAGCCGCTGCCCAAGGTGAGATAGACCAGCTTATAAACTATAACTATGTTGTGCTAAACGATGAAGTTGAAAAAGCAACTGAAAAAATCCAATCAATCATAATTGCTGAAAAATGCAAGGTAAACCGAAATAAAGTCCTTAAGGAGGAATATTGGAAATGATATACCCATCAATTGATAAACTGTTAACTAAGGTAGACAATAAATACAGTCTAGTGGTTATAGCCGCTAGAAGATCCCGTGAACTTTTGGCAGGTAGCGAAAAACTATTGGAAAGTAGGGGTAAGAAAACAGTAGGAACCGCTCTTGAAGAGGTTATGGGTGATAAAATAACTTATAGACGCCTTGTAGAAAATAAACTTAAGTAGGGAGAATGTTATGGGGAAAAGAGGAACAGTGGTCCTAGGTGTTACAGGAGGTATTGCTGCTTATAAAGCTGCAGATTTAGTCAGTAAGCTAAAGAAGGCTGACTTTGATGTTTTTGTAATACTAACTAAACACGGGAGGGAATTTGTCACAGAAACAACTTTCCAATCCCTTTCTCAAAATCAGGTTTATATGGATATGTTCAATCTTCCACAGTGGAATACTGAGCATATTGCCCTTGCTAAAAGAGCAGAACTATTTATTGTTGCTCCAGCAACAGCTAATGTCATTGGAAAAGTTTCTACAGGGATTGCCGATGACTTACTTACAACCACAATTATGGCTACAAAAGCACCTGTTGTATTTGCTCCTGCCATGAACACCAATATGTATGAAAATCCTATAGTACAAAGAAATATCCTAGATCTTAAAGGCTTAGGGTATTGCTTTATTGAGCCTAACGCTGGAAGATTAGCCTGTGGTGATGTGGGTAAAGGAAAAATGGCAGAACCTCAACAAATACTTGATTATGTTGAGGATTTCTTTGATAAAAGTGAAAAGCCTAAACCCTTAAATGGCAAAAAAATATTAATTACTGCGGGACCCACAAGGGAAGCCATAGATCCATTTCGTTATATAACAAACTATTCCAGTGGAAAAATGGGCTACGCCTTGGCTATAGAAGCAGTAAATTTAGGCGCCCAGGTGACTTTGATAAGTGGACCTACAAATTTAGAAGTTCCTAAAAATGTAAACTACTATCCTATAACTTCTGCAACTCAGATGCACGAGAAGGTTATTGAAAAGTTCACTGACACAGATATAGTTATCATGGCTGCAGCTGTTTCTGACTACAGACCTAAGGATTACAGCAAAAATAAGCTTAAAAAGGAAACATTTAATTCCATAGAACTGGCTAAGAACACTGATATACTTATGGAACTTGGCAAAAATAAAAAAGGAAAGATTTTAGTGGGTTTTGCTGCTGAATCAATAAATCTAAAGGAATACGCTTTGGAAAAGCTGAAAAAGAAAAACCTAGACATGATAGTGGTAAATGAAATCGGTAAAGAAGAATCGGGATTTAACGCAGATACCAATAAAATCGCGATCATTGAAGATAATGGGATAATAGAGGAGTTGCCATTGTTAACAAAATCACAATGTGCCAATGAAATTCTTAAAAAAATTATTCAAAAAATACAACAAGACTGATATATCTTGTTGTATTTTTTATTGGAAGTTTATTTTTTCACATTGCAGGATTTAGGCACTTTTTTCGCTAATACTTTAATATAATATAACAAATAAAAGAAAATTCCGAATAGGAGGAATAAACATGGGTAAACAGGTAACCAAGAATGTAATGGTAAGAATGGCTATTGTTATTGGGTTAATGTTGGTAATGTTTAACCTCGTAAAATTTTTAGTCTAGGCATATTAGTTTTTTTGTAGATAAAACCATGGACATAGGTCTATGGTTTTATTTTTTTACTGTAAAAAATAAAGTGAAAATATGATATAATAAAATGATAATGAGGGGGTCTAATAATGGAAAAAGCTGCAAAAATTGTTGTAGATTGCCCGCTTAGGGATATAGATAAAACATTTGACTATATGATTCCACCCCACCTAGATGCATTTATAGAAATAGGCAGTAGGGTTATTGTTCCCTTCAATAGGCGCATGGTCCAAGGGTTTGTTGTAGACATTGAAGAAAACTATATAAACAACGAAAAATTTAAATTGAAAGAAATAGATAAGGTGCTAGAATTTCCAAGTATCTTAGATGAGAAATTGGTAAAACTGGCTAAATGGCTTTCTTTTAACTATAATTCATCGTTGTTTTCATGTATCCAAAGTATGCTGCCACGGGGAATAAAGCTTCAATTATCAGAGCAGTATTCCCTAGTAAGGTCTACCTTAGATTCGGATTTTAACGATTTTTTAAGTAAACCTAGGCAGTTAGGAGATATCTTAGATAATTTTCAATTAACTAAAGATCAAATTAATAGATACTTACTAGAAGGCTATATAAAGAAAACCCTAAATATTAAAACAGTTGTCAAGGAAAAATATTTACAAGAAATAACCCTTGATAGGGACATAGATGAAATTACAGTACCTGCTACTGCCTTGAGACAACAGCAACTTTTAGAGCTTCTTGACAATCAACAACGCCTGATTTTATCTGAACTACCAGCCCCATTAAGGGGGGCTGTTAAAGTATTTCAAGAAAAAGGTTATATTAAGTCAAAAAAGATAAAAGTTTATAGAGAGCCTGACACACTTAACCTAAATGAGGTACAGCCCAAAGAGTTAAATTGCCAGCAACAAAAAATATTTGGTCAATTAGTTGAATCTATATACGAAGAAAGTACTACTACTTTCTTACTTAAAGGCATTACCGGTAGTGGTAAGACGGAGGTCTATCTTCGTTTTGTAAAAGAGTTAATTAATAATGGGAAAGATGCTATAATCTTGGTACCAGAGATTTCTTTAACTCCTATGATGGTCAGTAGGTTTAAGGAACGGTTCGGTGATATGGTGGCTGTTCTACATTCAGGTTTAACAGAAGGACAAAAATTTGACCAATGGCTAAAGATAAAAGAGGGTAAAGTCAAGATTGCTGTTGGTGCTAGGAGTGCAGTTTTTGCTCCTTTTAAGAACTTAGGTGCCATAATAATAGACGAGGAACACGAAAGTACATATAAACAAGAGGAACAACCCAGGTATGTGACAAGAGATGTTGCCAAAAAAAGGCTTGAGCAGACCAATGGCACCCTACTTTTAGGTAGTGCTACTCCTAGTATAGAGAGTTATTATAACAGTAAAATTGGGAACTATAAGATATTAGAATTAAACGAAAGAGCTAATAATAAACCATTACCTAACATTGATATTGTAGACATGCGAGAGGAACTGATAAAGGGTAATAAAAGTATCTTTAGCCACAGTCTTCATAGCGCCATTGGTGAAACACTTGGTAAAGGGGAGCAGGTAATTTTATTTTTAAATAAAAGGGGATTCTCCGCTACAACCCTATGTAGGGAATGCGGCTTTACCTTTAAATGCCCTAACTGTGATGTTAACTTAACTTCCCATCATCAGGGTAATTTTCTAATATGTCATTATTGTAACTATTCCTTGTCTTTGCCCAATAGTTGTCCTAAATGTAGTAGTAAACACTTACGGTTTAATGGGCTGGGTACCGAAAGGCTCAAAGAAGATATACAGAAAAATTTTCCTGGGGCTAAAATTATTAGAATGGATAACGATACCATGTCTACAGCATCAAGTTATAATGAAGTTTATCAGAATTTTTTGGAAGGCAAAGCAAATGTTCTAATAGGTACACAAATGATAGCAAAGGGATTTGATTTTCCAAAAGTTACTCTGGTAGGGATAATCCTTGCAGACATGACACTAAATTTTCCAGACTATAAAAGTAGTGAGAAAACTTTTCAACTCATTACTCAAGTTGCAGGCAGGGCTGGCAGGGCAGATTACCCTGGTAGGGTAATACTACAAACATATTCCCCTGAACACTATAGCATTAGAACAAGTTCGCAATATGGTTATGAGGAGTTTTATAATGAAGAGCTAGCCATGAGAAGATCCCTAGCTTATCCACCTTTTACAAGGTTGGCGAAAATTGAAGTTGTTTCCAAAAGTGAGAACACTGGAAGAGCAGTGGTTAGAGAGATATATAATAAGCTTGAGGAGAAATTAGAAAATATACCAGAGTCTATTCAACTACTTGGACCTGTGGTTCCTGCTATACCGAGATTAAAAAACAAATTTAGGTTTATGATAATAGTAAAATTTCCACATAAAACTTCTTTTTTGAATATAATTAATCAATTAAATTTAATTAAGTTTAAAAGTGATATAATAACTAATATAAAGGTGGACATAGATCCAGCAACTTTGATGTAGGGAGGTCATTTTTTATGACAGTGAGAAAAGTGTTAAATGATAGTCATCCTCTGTTAAGAAAGAGGTCAAAGGAAGTTCAAAACATAGATGAAGAGATAATTGAGTTGTTAGACGATATGGTTGAAACAATGGATGATTATAACGGGATTGGTTTGGCTGCTCCTCAGGTAGGTGTTCTAAAAAGGGTTATAGTTGTTAAAATCTCTGAAGAATCTGAACTTATTGAGCTGATTAATCCTAAGATTGTTAAAGAAAAGGGCCAGCATAGGGATGTTGAAGGTTGTTTAAGCATTCCAGGGATTTATGGTGAAGTGACAAGGGCAACTCAAATAGTTGTAGAAGGCTTAGACAGAAATGGTAAGAGGAGAAAATTCAGAGCCTCTGAGCTTTTAGCAAGAGCCCTTCAGCATGAAATAGATCACCTCAATGGTGTACTATTTATTGATAAAGTAGAAAAATATGTAGAGAATTAGGTGATTTAAATGAGAATTATTTTTATGGGTACGCCTGATTTTGCCGTGCCAACATTAAAAAAAATACATGAAAACAAACATGAAATTGTTGCCGTTGTAACAAAACCAGATCAAAAAAGAGGCAGGGGGAAAAAAGTTACTTTTTCTCCCGTAAAAGAATTTGCTTTAGAAATTGGAGTGGATGTTTTACAGCCGGAGAAAATTAAAGGTAATACAGAGTTTATTAACAAAGTTAAAGACCTTAAGCCAGATGTCATTGTAGTTGTGGCATACGGTAAGATTCTTCCTCCTGAGATATTAAATGTGCCTCCATTTGGATGTATAAATATTCACGGCTCTTTGCTACCTGAATATCGAGGTGCAGCACCTATTCACTGGGCTTTGGTCCACGGAAAGAAGAAAACAGGTATTACTACGATGCTGATGGATTCAGGTATGGATACAGGAGATATGCTATTAAAGAAAGAGATAGAAATAGAAAACAACGACGATGTACTTTCACTACATATAAAATTATCAGAAATAGGAGCATCTCTACTCATAGATACATTAAAAATGATAGAAGAGAAGAACATTACTCCTATCAAGCAAGATGAGAATGCAGCAACTTACGCTCCCATGATATCAAAGGATATGGGTAAACTTGATTGGGGACTTCCAACCAATGAGTTATACAACCTTATTAGAGGTTTAAATCCATGGCCAGGTTGTTTTAGTTATCTAGGTGGTGAAAGGTTAAAGATACACAAAGCAGAAATCTTAGATCTAGACCAAAAACAATTACAACAACAAGAATGTATAGCTTCACCTGGAATAATAACTAACTTGACTTTTGAAGGTATAATTGTTAGTACTGGGGATGGTCAAATACTACTAAAAACTGTTCAACCACCAAGTAAACCAAAGATGGATGCATCTTCTTTTGCCAATGGTTATAAGATAAAGATAGGAGATAAATTTGAATACAATATATAAAAAACGTATATTTATCGTATTGATGATCCTAACAGTAGTTGTTTTAATGGCAACTATGCTAATTTTTTGGTTAGGGGTTAACAATGATATACTGGCAATAAAGCTTATTATTTGGTTTGTGGTGGCTTTAATAATAGCTTTTGTTTCTCTATTTTGCTTAGGGACCTTAATGTTGGTTCAAGGTATTTTTCTAAAATCTAAATTTGCCTTCTTTAACCCCGTAATCAAAGGGAGTATAAAGATGCTATACCCTCTAGTTATGATGTTTTGTAAGTTGTTGAAGTTAGATGAAATGCAAATAAAAGGTTCCTTTATTGAAATCAACAATCAACTGTTGTTAAACAATAAGGTTAAGTACTTACCTGAAGAAATACTTGTACTATTACCCCACTGTATACAAAACGCATCATGTACACATAAAATAACCCATGATATTGAGAATTGTACACAATGTGGAAAATGCCAAATAAAAGATATATTAATAATGTCAAAAAAATATAAGATCAATGTTTTAGTTGCCACGGGTGGAACCATCGCAAGGAGAAAAATTAAGGAACTAAAACCAAAGGCTGTTATGGCTGTGGCCTGTGAACGAGATTTAACCAGTGGTATCATAGACTGCGAACCACTACCTGTAATAGGAGTCATAAATATTAGACCAAATGGCCCATGTTTTAACACAGGTGTTAATTTAGATGAATTTAAAATAGGCTTAGAGAGCTTATTAAAGGAGGAGATATAATGTTTTTCTTTGATCAAGGATATATTGTTTTTGTTTTGCCTGCTATGCTGTTCGCTTTTTATGCCCAAGGAAAGGTTAAAAGTGCTTATAACAAGTACGCCCGTGTAGCCTCGAAACGTGGTTACACTGGTAAGGATGTAGCAAGAGGCCTGTTAGACAGTATGGGGCTTTATGATGTGGATGTTGAAATAACAGGTGGAAACTTAACAGACCATTATGATCCAAAGGCAAGAAAAGTAAGGCTATCAAGGGACGTGTATAACGGATCATCTTTAGCAGCCCTAAGCATAGCCGCCCACGAAACCGGTCATGCAAGACAACATGCTGAAAGCTACTTTTTCTTGACTTTTAGGAATAACTTTTTCCCACTAGCTCGAATTGGAAGCACAATGGCTATGCCTTTAGTTATAGCGGGTTTTTTCTTTGGTGGTAATTTGCTTTTGATGGATATTGGTATAGCTCTATTTAGCTTTGCCGTTATCTTCCAAATAATCACTTTGCCAGTTGAATTCAACGCTTCTACTAGAGCCATGGCAATGCTAGCGGAAGGAAACTATATCTACCCTGAAGAGGAAAGAGGCTCAAAGGCGGTACTTGATGCTGCAGCTCTGACATATGTGGCAGCTACTGCTGTGGCTTTAGCACAAATACTAAGGTTATTACTTTTAAGAAATAGTAGAAGAAATTAAGTGAGGCTTGGTAATTATGAATATTAGGAGCTACTGCCTAGAAGCACTAATAAAAGTTGATAAAGATAAAGCATTTTCGAATTTAGTAGTGAAGGAATATTTAGATAAATATTCCTTCAGCTCTGAAGACAAGGGTTATTTTACCAATGTTGTTTATGGAGTTATAACCCACAAAAAATATTTAAATTTTCTTTTGTCTAAGTATGTGAAAAGGCCACATAAACAACAATATTGGTTGAAAAACCTATTAATGATGTCAACCTACGAAATATATTTTTTAAGTACACCCCACTTCGCTATCACATCAGAAGCTGTGAATATAGCTAAAAAGCGTGGAGGTGGTGCAAAAGGAAGTTTTGTAAACGGTGTTTTACGTAGTATAATAAGGGACAAGGGTAAAGTTATTATACCTACAGATGATAATATAAAGTATTTAAGCTTAAAATACTCCTTAGAAGAATGGATGATTGAAGAATTTGAAGGAATTTTTACAGACAGTACGGAACTTGAAGAGTTTTGCGCTAGTCTAAACAACAAACTGCCGTTGACATTACGGGTTAACACCCTTAAAACAACTAAGGAGGAGCTAACTCAAACACTTACGAAGATGGGTGTAGAAGCAAATGACTCTCCTTTTGTGAAAGATGCGGTAGTTTTACAAAAACATGTACCTGTTAAAACTTTAAAGCCTTTACTTGACGAGGGGCTTTGTGTAGTACAAGATCAAGGCTCTATTTTGGTGGCTGAAATTTTAGATCCTCGTCCTGACCCTGATGAGCGTGTTTTAGATATGTGTGCGGCCCCTGGAGGGAAAAGCACACATATGGCACAGCTTATGGATAACAAAGGGATGATAACCAGCTGTGATATTCATGAACATAAGCTAAAACTCATAGAGGACTTGGCTTTAAGGTTAGGAGTATCAAATATTGAAGCTAAAAAAATAGACGGTACCCATGCTCAAGAAATCTTTGAGAAAGAATATTTTGATAAGATACTGTTAGATGCACCTTGTAGTGGATTAGGAGTAATCACTAACAAACCAGATATTAAGTGGAATAAAAGTATAGAAGATATAAGTGAGATAGCAAAAATTCAAAAGAAACTTATAAACAATGCTGCTACTCTACTTAAGCCAAATGGTGTTTTAGTTTACTCTACTTGTACTGTGACAAAACAAGAAAATGAGGATATAATTGCTAGTTTTCTTAAGGAAAATGACAAATTTAGACTGGATACACAAAGAAGACTCTACCCCCATAGGAATAACTGTCATGGATTTTATATAGCAAAATTAATAAGAGAAGGTGAATAAATGATAAATGTAGTGGGTTTAACAAGGGATCAATTAGCAGAAAAAATGGCTCCTTATGTCAGTCAGAAATTTAGGATAAAGCAAATAGAAGAGTGGATATATAAGAAACAAGTTAATAATTTCATGGAAATGACGAACTTACCCCAAAAATTACGTGAGGACTTAAGTAATAACTTCATGATTGGTGAAGCAATTATAAAAGATAAACAAGTATCTAAAGATGGTACCAAGAAGTTTTTGTTTAAGTTTAAAGACCTGAGCAGCGTGGAAACTGTACTAATGGAATATAATCACGGACTAAGCATCTGCGTATCCACACAGGTTGGGTGTAAAATGGGTTGTGTGTTCTGCAACTCAGGTTCCGAGGGATTTCAAAGAAATCTTTCATCTAGTGAAATAATTGAACAGGTTTGGCAAGTTCAAAGAATTACCAATAAGAGAATAGGAAACATTGTTCTTATGGGTATAGGAGAGCCCCTAGACAATTATGATAATGTAATGAAATTCATTAGATTTGTCAATGACGAAAGTACCTTTAATATCGGCATAAGAAATATAACTTTATCAACATCGGGTATAGTACCGGCCATTTATAAGCTTGCTGATGAAGGTTTTGGTCTTACCTTGGCATTATCTTTACATGCAGCTGAAGATGAAAAAAGACGAGAAATAATGCCTATATCTAAAAGATACACAGTTTCTGAAATCATAACAGCGTGCAAATACTATGTAGAGCAAACTGGTAGGAGAATGACTATAGAGTATACACTAATAAAGGATTTTAATGATTCAGAGAAAGATGCGTTCAATTTAGCAAAGGCCCTTTCAGGTCTTCTTTGTAATATTAATTTAATACCTGTAAATAATTCATTTAATAAGGAACTGGAAAAAAGCAGTGATAAAGTTATAGAAAAATTCCAAAAGGTATTGAGGGATATAGGTTTTACCACAACTATAAGAAGGGAATTGGGTTCGGACATTGATGCAGCTTGTGGACAATTGCGTAAGAAGAATTAAGGGATAGGAGAGGATTTGTGGTGAGAATTGCTGCCAAAACCCATACTGGTTTAGTTCGGGAAAATAATCAAGACTCTTTGTGTTACGGAGAAAGTTCCTTAGGTACATACTTAATAATTGCCGATGGTATGGGTGGTCATAATTGCGGTGAACATGCTAGTAAACTGGCAGTATCATTATTGAAGGAAAAGCTTATTAATAGTGAAATTATTCAATTGAAAACATCCATCGCCCAGGTAAACGAAGAGATTTACCAATTTAGTGAGAAAAATGAAACTTGCAAGGGTATGGGAACAACTCTAACTGTAGCTCTAGTCCGTAATGGGGTGTTAAACCTTGGACATGTGGGGGATAGCAGGGCTTATGTTCTCAGGGATAATGAACTGTGCCAGCTAACCACAGATCACTCATTTGTACAAGGACTCCTAGATAATGGGCAGATTACTCAAGAAGAGGCTGAAAATCATCCCCAAAAAAATATACTTACTCAAGCATTGGGAACATCCCCTGATGTTGAAATCCAGTCTTTGAGTCAAAAACTAGAGCCCAATGATATCATTTTATTATGTACAGATGGGTTGACCAATTTAGTAACCAACGATGAAATATCTCAGGTGCTACAGGAAAATACTGTAGAAGATTCCGCAGAAGCTCTATTAGAAAAAGCCTTGGAAAGAGGAGCCACTGATAATATAACAATGATTATAGCAATGATTGAGGAGGTGAACTGATGATAGGACGAAAACTTGCCAATAGATATCAAATAATAGAAAAAATTGGTGGTGGGGGTATGGCTTTAGTATATAAAGCTAGATGTACACTGCTAAACCGTATAGTGGCCGTAAAAGTTTTGCGTCCCCAGTTCGCCCACGATGAAGAGTTTGTTAAGAGGTTTAGAAGGGAAGCTCAAGCCTCTGCAAGCCTCTCACATCCAAACATTGTAGGAGTTTATGATGTAGGCCAAGAAAAATCAAACTATTATATTGTCATGGAATATGTTGACGGCATGACTCTTAAAGAATTCATAACAAGTAAAGGATTCATAGAGCCTCGGGAAGCCTTAGCAATTGCCAGCGAAGTTGCAGACGCACTTTCTCATGCCCATGAAAACTCCATAATTCATAGGGATATCAAACCTCATAATATATTGCTTACGCAATCCAAAAAGGTAAAGGTAACAGATTTCGGGATAGCTAAGGCCATTACATCCAACACTGTTACTGCCCAAAACACAGGGTCTATAATGGGGTCTGTTCATTATTTTTCTCCAGAACAAGCTAAAGGAAACTATACAGGTGAACAATCAGATATTTATTCTTTAGGTATAGTAATGTATGAGATGCTAACTGGGCAACTTCCTTTTGATGGGGAAAGTCCTATTTCCATTGCCATTAAACATATCCAAGAAAATGTTAAGCCCATTAGGGAAATTAAAGAGGATATTCCTGATGATATTGCAGATATTGTTGAAAAATGCCTGCAAAAAAATAAAGATAGTAGATACAATAGTGTAAATGAGCTAAATGACGATATTAGTACTTGGCTTAAATTAGGTAAAGTCGATGTTGAGTTTTCTTTAGAAGATAATTCACAACATACTCAAATATTTGGAGCAGACTCTGGTACTAGGGTCTTCAATAAAAATGATGATAAAAAAGATGAAACAACTAAACCAAAAAAAATGAAAAAACCTGCTATAATTGCAGCATTGGTTATCGGGCTATTAGCCATTGGCATACTGGGTTTTTTTGGAATAAGAAGTTTATTACATGTGCCTGACGTTACAGTGCCCAATGTTGAAGGTTTACCCCTTAGGGAAGCAATTGAAATATTAAAAGAACATGGTCTAAATTACACGTTAGCTGAAGAAGTATTTCATGCCAGCATCCCTTCGAATTATGTGGTTTATCAAAGCCCTATTCCCAATAACAAAGTCAAAAGGGGTAGAGAAATACAGCTGACACTAAGTGGTGGTCCAGAGTATGTTTCAGTACCAGAAGTATTGGGGTTAGACGAAAGGCAAGCTAGGCTTAATATCGAGCAGGTAGGCTTAGAGGTTAGTTTTGCAAATGAGCACAGTGAAAGTATCGAAGCCGGTAAAGTTACTCGCCAAACACCACTAGGTGGTAATTTACTTAAAGGGGAAACTGTTACGGTGTATATAAGCTCAGGCCCTAGACTAGTTGAGATTCCAAGGCTAGTAGGTCTTACAATTGAGCAAGCAACAGAAGCTTTAAGAAATATAAATGTATCAGTGAGATTTGTTCAATGGGAAGAGGAACAAGGGAATGCTCCTACAGGTGTTGTTGTAAGGCACTCACATCAAAATCAAACGGAGATTCAGCCGGGTACTTCCTTGGACTTAACTGTAAAACCTGTAGCTGAAAAGTCTAAAACATTAAAAGTTAATAATTCAGCTGTTCAAGAAAACTATGAACTTAAAATAATTGTCTCAACTGATTTAGGTGGTGAGAAAACTTTCTATCAAGAGATAGTTGATCCGTTAGAGGGAGATATCACCATTAATGTTAAGTATTATGGTCAAGGAGAGATCAGGGTTTATAGAGATAATAATCTTATTGAGACCGTTTCAGTTAACTAAAGGGGAGGTATTTTCATAAAAGGAATAATTGTAAAAGCATTGAGTGGCTTTTATTATGTTAAAGTTCCTAATGAGCCAGTATTTGAATGTAGAGCCAGAGGGAAATTTAAGAAAAATAATATTAAGCCTGTGGTGGGTGACTTAGTAGAAATTCAGGCCATTGGCAATGGCCAGGGGGTTATTGAAATAATACTGCCCCGAAAAAACTGTCTTGTAAGACCAAGTGTTGCAAATATAGATCAACTTATGGTGGTTTTTGCAGCTACAAGCCCTGAACCAGATTTTTTATTAATGGATAGGCTGACAGTGTTGGCAGAAAAGAACAAATTATTTGTTACAATCTGTATTACTAAAACTGACTTAGATGATAGAAATAATTTCAATAAAGTAGTTGGGAGATATTCTAACACAGACTATAATATAATTGGTCTATCAAATAAGCTAAATAGAGGGATTGAAGATATAAAAGATGTTTTAGCAGGAAAGTTATCTACCCTATCTGGACCATCTGGAGTAGGGAAATCTACACTTATTAATACCATTAACCCTAATTTTAAGCTAAATGTTGGAGATGTGAGTATTAAAACAAAAAGGGGTAAGCATACAACTACCCATTGTGAGCTTTTAGAAGTTATAGAAGATGGCTTCGTTGTAGATACTCCAGGCTTTACTTCCCTGGAGCTAGAAGGTATATCTGAGTATGAATTAGCCAAATACTTTCCTGATTTTAATAAATTTAACAATTGTCAATTTGTGTCATGTGCACATGAAAATGAAGAGCTATGCGGAGTTAAAGACGCAGTTAAATCAGGCGAACTAAGTAAAGAACGCTATAAAAATTATCTCTTGTTGTTACAAGAAGTAAGAGAAAATGGAGGAAAATATCGATGACTATTATAGCTCCATCACTTTTAGCAGCCGATATACTAAACTTAGAAGCAGATGTAAAAATGTTGGAAACAAGTGGGGCAGATTGGCTCCATATTGATGTTATGGATGGAGCATTTGTCCCTAACATAAACTTCGGGCCTGGGGTTGTAGAATCATTGAGAAAAGTGACAAACCTTACTTTGGATGTACATTTAATGATAGAAAAGCCAGAAAGATATATTGAGGACTTTTGCAAGGCTGGTGCTGACTATATTACAGTACATGCTGAGGCTACCAACCATCTAGATAGGACTTTGCAGCTTATAAAATCATATGATGTTAAGGCTGGGGTTGTACTGAACCCTGCAACTGACATTAATGTGGTTAGGTACGTGTTAGACAAGCTCGATATGATTTTATTGATGTCTGTAAACCCAGGCTTTGGTGGACAACAGTTTATTGAAGCAACTTACCAAAAGCTAGAAGATTTAACTAATATGATTAAGGGAACTAATATAAAAATTCAGGTAGATGGAGGCGTTAACTCAGACAATGCTCCTAAGCTAGTAAGAAAGGGAGCTACTGTCTTAGTTGCGGGATCATATATCCTTAAACACCAAAATCCAAAGGAAGCAATACAATTACTAAAGCGCCCTTAAGGGCGCTTTTGCATCTCTATTATTTAAGAAAATTGACAGTAAATTTCTAAAGCTAATTGTTTTTAAAAATAACCTAAAAACCATGAAATCTATTGTAAAATTTTCTCCATAGTATATAATCCCACGTTTGACACTTGATGATTAAAAAAAGCCTGTAATCCCTTGAAAATAAAGGGTTTGTAGGCTTTAATTTTTGTCAAAAAAGTGAATAATGTTTTTTACTTCTTTGTATCTTTTAGAATCTTTTTCATCTTGCTTTTTGTTACAATTTGGTAGTCTGTGCGAAAGTCAAAGGCTTCATGTAAAGCATCGGTAAAATCGGTTCTAGTATATAAGGGCTCATATCCTTCTCCCTTAATTTCTTTGAAATTCATATCTCTTAATTCACTAATAATTTCATGACAGGTAAATTCCTCTTTAAGTCGCTTTTCTAGCATTCTATAGATGACTAAAGATATAAAGCATGTGCTGAAATGTGCTTCAATACGGTCATCTTTTTTTAAGAATACAGGTCTTGCTTTGAATTCACTTTTCATAATCCTAAAGCATTCCTCGATTTCCCATCTCCTGTGATTTACCTTAATTATTTCAGGTACATCATCCTCAAGATTTGTACAAACTCCATAAAAACCATCAAAAGCTTCTTCTTTTTGGATGATAGCTTGATCAATGCTGTATATTTCTTTCTTTGCAATTTCACCATCAGGAGTATAGCTCGTTTTATGAATAAATCTTTTGTAATCGTTAGCATTACATTTCTTGATTTTTGTCGGGTTTGTATCTATAGTCTTTTGAGCACGTTCTATTTGTGAGTTGCGGATTTTGCGCTGATAATCCCTGTATTTGATCGAATAAGTTACAATCAATCTTTGTTCAAAGCCATTTTCTTTGATCCAACGTTCTTTGAAATAGACCTTTGCACTTATTTTTGCTTTATCTTCAGGAGTAGCCTTATCTATCATTTCATCGAGTTCAGAAATATCATAGTTTTTTTTGCTGCCTGGAAGTTTCCAGCCATCAGGATCAAGAGCCCATTTCTTCAGGTGTGCTTTTAATTTTTTAATAGATTGTGTGGTAATAAAAGCTCGACCATCCTTGTCGTTAAACTTTCGATTAGCTTCTGAAGCCAACCCAGCATCTGTGCACACGATAAATTTAGAAAGCTCAAAATCAGAAACGATTTTCTTTTCCAATGGTTTTAGAGTCAGTTGCTCATTCATATTCCCCCTGTTAATGCTAAAAGCCAGAGGAATGCCATCCCCGTCCATGAATAGCCCCATTTGGACTATCGGGTTTGGTCTGTGTTCTTTTGACGGACCATACTGCTTTATACCATCTCCCTGCTCTATTTCAAAAAAGTAATTGGTGCAATCATAGTAAAGAACGCCGGTATTTCTTTTGGAGACCTTCAAGCTATTTTTGTACAAGGAGGACTGGATAAAGTCTGTCTCCTTAGCAAGAATTTCAAGAGCTCTGTATATTTGATGCAAATCATATTTGGGTTGTTCTATAAACTTTTTAGAAAGCTCATATGTAGCAAGTTTTGAAGAAGGGAAGATAATTCTACCGTAAATAAGCCTGGAAAGAATCGAGTCTAAATCAAAATCAAACTTATATTTTTGTGATATTTCCATACAAATCTTGTGTAGCCCAAGATCATGATATATTTTTTGCAGGAATAGGTAACCGCCGTTAAACAAGCGTGGTTCACCTTTATCAATAAGTTTTGAGGGGGAGTACTTTACAAGAACTTCCCTTTTTTCTTCCTTTTCTTTTTTGTTAAGTTCTTCTACGTAATTTTTTGCCCATTCTATGGGATCTTGGTCGATTAATTTTTTTTCTAAATCAGCAACGGTACCGAGCTTTTCAACAACTTTAGAAGAGCGCTTTCCATTTTCGTAAATAGACTTAACCACATATAAAGATGCGGCATTTTTTGAACTAACAATTTGTAGTCTCATTTTTTTACACCACCCTTACAAACAACTACTTATATCATAACACATTGTTAAACATTGTGCACTAAAAATATGTAAAGTTTGACAAAAAAATAAGCCTATATTAAGGCTTACAAGAACTTTTCATCTATTCAACTGTCAAAGACCCGAGAAAATTGACAGTAAATTTCTAAAGCTAATTGTTTTTAAAAATAACCTAAAAACCATGAAATCTATTGTAAAATTTTCTCCATAGTATATAATTAAAGATAGAAAAAGTTAAAACATAAAGCCACTAGGGGAGCTATTTTAAATAGCTGAGAAGATGATATGATTATCTGACCCTTTGAACCTGATCTGGTTAACACCAGCGTAGGGAAGTCGGTTTAGTATATAAATATGCTAAATTAGCCGTCTTTCCCTTTTGTGGAAAAACGGTTTTTTGTTTTGACAAAATATAAAGGAGGATTTTCATGAATAGAAATCAAACAAAAATAGTTGTAGAAACGGGAATTATGCTTGCTTTAGCATTTATCCTAAGTTATTTTCGTGTGGGTAAAATGCCACAAGGGGGATCTGTATCACTTCAAATGATTCCAATTTTTTTAATTGCATTAAGGTGGGGTTTTAAACCAGGTATAATAGCAGGTGTAGCTTTTGGTTTATTGAAAATGCTTGGTCCAGATTTTTGGTTTGCTCACTATGCCCAAATATTTTTGGATTACATCTTAGCATTTGCTGTAATAGGGTTTGCAGGACTTTTTAGAAATAACTATATTGTTGGTATTATTTTAGCTGGATTTTTAAGATTTTTCTCCCACTTCCTAGCTGGGTTTATATTCTTTGCTGAATATGCTCCCGATGGAATGCATCCCGTAATTTATTCACTTGGCTATAATGCTACTTATATGATTCCTGAGATAGTTCTAGTTATTTTAATTACACCTTTAGTAGTACAGAGACTAAAAAATATGCCAGTTCAAGATACAAAATTTGAAAGTATTGTTGCATTAGCCTTTGCGGTACCCCTTTTAACACTAACTGCATTTACAGGTAGATTTGATAGTGAAATATATCAACTTATAGCACAGATAGTAACAGTTTTTGCATGGGTTGTAACACTACTACTTAGCTTGATGAAGATGACCAAAGAGCAAAACAATACTCCCTTAATAATTCTGATAAATACTCAAGTAGTAGTTATATTGGGATACCTTATTATAAACTACTTTTTGAACTAATCCATAAACTATAAGGCGCCCAACAAGGGCGCCTTATAGTTTGTGATTTTAAATCAGCCGTGAAGATAATTATTTTTAACTATCTGTGCTAAGAAAAAGTCTTTTGAATTTAGCTTTCAAATCTCTTTTAAAATCGGTGTTATAAGTGTCAGTATGTTTAAATTTAAATGGCTACAGAAACGTCGACTTATTGCTACATGCTGGGTCTTTATTTTTTTGGTTTGGTCTAATTTTTTACCTTGGTATGTTTTCTACTGTGGGTATATTTTAAACCTTAGTTTAACAGAAACATGTCTAATAGGTAAACATGCTGGGTCAAGAGCTAAACGGAAACGTCGTACTACTGCAACATGCTGGGTCTTTAAGGAGATAATTCTTACCGTAAAGCTAACTGCTAACTGCTAACTGCTAACTGCTAACTGCTAACTGCTAACTGCTAACTGCTAACTGCGAATTGCCATATGTTTAATCATTAAAATATACCCTGCATTTATACTGTTGTAAGATTGGTATCCATTTTATTGTTGAAAAAAATTATGTAGATGGTATAATTTGTATGAAAGCAAGGTGAAGAGATTATGGCCATTTTGGTATTTTTAAATGGAGAGGTTCAAGTTGATAGTAAATTAATAAATGGAGAAGTAGTTGAGAAAGTCATAGCTGTAGATGGTGGTTTAGACAAAATCCCAAGAGATTTAAAAGCTGAGCAGATTATTGGTGACTTAGATTCAGTACAGGGAAATTACCACGAAATAGATGTATTAAGATTTCCCGCGAAAAAAAGCAAAAGTGATTTCGAACTTACCCTTGAGTATTTAACAGAAAACTACCGTAACAAAAAAATAATTATATATGGACTTACTGGTGGAAGAGTTGACCATCAACTATTTAACTTTTTTGTGCTAAAGGACCATATAAGTTATAATACATATATAGCAGATACAATAACGGAAACTATTTATTTTATACCTAAGGAGATAACCATCTCAGGTCATAAAGGAAGGACATTTTCTGTTTTCCCCTTGACACCAATAAGTGTGACTATAAAAGGTGCAAGCTACCCTTTAAAGGAAAAAGAATGTGATATGTATCAATCCTTAACTCTAAGTAATATAATCAAAGATCAAACCCTTCACGTAGAGTTACATCAGGGTATGGGAGCTGTGATTATTAATAAAGACTAAATTAAATAAGATAATAGCTGCTATGCTTTCAATATTTGATATTGGCAGGTATTAAGGAAAAAATATACATAAGTTATGTGAGAGGTGTGAATAATTATGAAAATTGGTGTTATTAGTGATACCCATGGTGTAGTGACAGTATGGGACAGAGTAATAGAGGAGTTTTTTACAGATGTTGATCTGATTATTCACTGTGGTGATGTATTATATCATGGGCCAAGAAATCCTATAGTAGAAGGCTATAACCCTGCCCTTTTAGCCCAGAGAATTAATTCTTTACAAACACCTATTGTTTTTAGCAAAGGGAACTGTGATGCTGAAGTAGATCAAATGGTACTAGATCACCCTTTGCAAAACCCATATACCATACTGATTGTTCAAGGGAAAAAAATACTCTCACACCACGGCCATACACTAAATTATCAAGAAAAAGTGAAATTAGCCCAAAAATACGGGATAGATATTTTTATAACCGGTCATACCCATATACCCGAAGTCTATAAAGAAGGGTCTACAATATTCTTAAACCCTGGGTCCCCATCACTACCTAAAGGGGATGGGCCCACAATAGCCATGATATATCCAGAAGGCATTGAAATTATAGATCTATTCACAAAAGATAAAGTTCAACAATACGCCATGAAGTAACATAAATAAATAACAAAAAAGAACTTTTGTTAAGTTCTTTTTTTGTTATTTTTGCACATTTTTCGACTTTTAGAATATAATTTAGAATAGGAGGGAGGATTATGGGTAGGAGAAATAAGTTTTCCTTAAATGCTAGAAAAATTATAGGTTTAATTTTAGCAGTGGCAGGAGCTTATATCCTTATAGATATAGTGCCAAGTTACCTATGGTGGATGTTTTTGGGTTTTGGTTTATTGGTTTCAGGTTGGCTGTTATTCAACTCATGAGGGAGGGGTGACCTTGAAAATTTACGCATACAAGTTACCTAAATTTCTTAGTGCAATGGTAAAAGGGGTTATGAAGGTTTTTGGTAAAAAATAAAAAGCGCACAATTGTGCGCTTTTTATACTCTGATTAAAGAGCTCTTTGGATTTTACCAGCTTTTAGACAACGGGTACAAATGCTTACCCTTTGAGGTGTACCATCAACGATTGCTTTAACTCTTTGAAGATTAGGAGACCAGCGTCTCTTAGTTTTTATGTTAGAATGGCTCACTTGTAAGCCTGTACGGCTAACTTTTTCACAAACCACACACTTTTTAGCCATTTAGAATCCACCTCCTTTATACAACATGAATATTTTAGCATACAAATTTTTAGATGGCAAGGGATAACATTTATATTTTGTAAAATAAAGATGTTTATCATCCTTTATATTATACAAATTACATGTATAAATAGCAAGTTACATAGGAATATTAGGATTTTCTTTTATTTTTTGTATAAATGTAGTAAAATAATAGAAAGCTAGATTTTAAAACTAAGGAGGTATTATTTATGGAATTTACAACAGGGCTCGGTAATGTATCTATTCATAAAGATGTTATAGCCACCATCGCAGGCGTAGCGGCTGTTGAATGCTACGGATTAATAGGAATGTACTCTAGAAATAATGTGAAAGATGGGTTTACAGAGTTATTAGGAAGGGAAAACCTTAATAAAGGCGTTGAGATTAAAACTGTTGATGGTGAAGTTATCATAGACCTTTACATAGTTGTTAGTTACGGAACTAAAATAAATGAGGTCGCCTATAATATTATTGACAAAGTAAGATATACAGTTGAGAATATAACAGGACTAAGTGTGGGACATGTAAATGTCAATGTTCAAGGAGTAAAGGTAATTAACAGTTAGAGGAGGAAAAATTTAATGAACTTAAACGTGATAGATGGAAACTTGCTCAAAGAGTTGTTAATAGCAGGTGGCCATTCATTAGGCATGCATAAATCTGAAGTTGACAGCCTCAATGTTTTTCCAGTGCCCGATGGGGATACTGGTACTAATATGAACCTTACAATGACATCTGCTGTCAACGAAGTTAAAAAAGTTACAGACAATAAAGCTAGCAGTATGGTAAAGGCTTTATCCTTAGGTTCTCTTATGGGTGCAAGGGGAAACTCAGGTGTAATCTTATCCCAGCTATTCAGAGGATTTTCTAAGGTTTTAGAAAAAAAAGATACTTTTACACCAGTAGACTTTGCAAATGGTCTAAATGAGGGTGTTAAAACTGCATATAAGGCTGTTCTCAAGCCTGTAGAGGGGACTATTTTAACTGTATCTAAGGGGGCTGCAAAGGCAGCACTTATAGAGGCACAAAAGGGTGGTAACCTAGTAGAAGTTATTGAGAAAGCTCTAGAACAGGGTGAAAAGACCCTTAAGCAAACACCGGAAATGCTTCCTGTACTAAAACAAGCGGGAGTAGTTGATGCAGGTGGTAAAGGATTATTAGTGATTTACGAAGGTTGGCTTAAATATCTTAAAGGTGAAGAGATTACCTATACTAAAACTGATGAGAACTTTGAAAGCTTTGTGGATGAACATCCAACTGACCCTAAGGATATTGAGTTTGCGTATTGCACTGAATTTATAATAACAGGTAATAACTTAGATCCTGACAAAGTAAGGGATGATTTAATTAAGTTTGGACTAAGTGATTCACTTCTTTCTGTGGGTACAGATGAAATGGTCAAGGTACATGTTCATACAAATAATCCAGGTAAGGCCCTTGAATATGGTGTTGGTTTAGGAAATCTTCAGGGAATAAAAATAGACAATATGCTTATTCAAAGTGAAAACTTTGGTAAAGATAAAGAAGAGATAAAAGGTCCACAAAAAGATGTTGGAGTTGTGGCCGTGGCGTCAGGTGAAGGACTTAAAAATATCATGATGAGCATGGGAGTAGATCATGTGATAGAAGGTGGACAGACAATGAACCCTTCCACCGAAGATTTCTTGAAAGCTATTGAAAAGGTGAACGCAAAAAGTATAATATTATTACCAAATAACAGTAACATTATTTTAGCCGCTGAACAGGCTGAAAAAATTGCCCCTATACCTGTGAAGGTAGTTAGGAGCAAAACTATTCCTCAGGGTATTGCGGCACTTTTAAACTATCAAAGTGAGGGTATTGATCTTGAACAACTACACTCAGTTATGCAAGATGCAATTTCTTCCGTTAAATCAGGTCAAGTTACTTTCGCTGTTCGTGATTCTAAGTATGATAATCTAGATATAAAAGAAGGTAACATTTTAGGTATAGCTGAAAACAAAATAGAGGTTATAGGTGAAAATGTTACTGACACTACCCTTGAACTTTTAGAAAAACTTATTAATGATGATAGTGAAATAGTTACTTTATTTAGTGGTGTAGAAGTAACTACAGAACAAGGTGAGCAACTAGTAGAAATAATTTCAGAAAAATTTGATCATGTAGAAGTTGAACTTCATTCTGGCGGTCAGCCACTTTACTACTACCTCATTTCTGTAGAATAACACCCTAAAGAGGGGGATGAAAATGGGTAATATCGTTATTGTAACAGACAGTACAGCAGATCTACCTTTAGGCTTAGCTGAAGAACTAAATGTTCATATCATACCACTTAAGATACAAGTTGGTTCAGTAGCCTATAAAGATGGTGTGGATTTCTCCATAGATGAATACTGTAGAAAAAGTAAAGAGGGCTGTAAAGATATTAGCACAAGCCAACCTTCTCCGGCAGAATTTATGGAATTATACCAAGAGTTGGGGAAAGAATATAATATAATTATTTCAATCCACATATCATCAAAGCTCAGTGGTACAGTTTCATCTGCAAGTATTGCTACTACCATGTTAGGAGAGGGCTATGACATAACTGTAATTGACTCGAAACTAGCATCCATGGCCTTAGGAGCACTTGTAGTTGAAGCAGGGAAAGCATGCAAAGAAGGTTATGGAAAAGAAGAAATCATTAATATTATTAATAAAAAAAGAGAACAAATAAATGGATTTCTACTAAGTGAGAGTGATCAGCTCTTCAGCACACTTTTAAATGTTCAGTTAGATGATGAAGATAAGGATAACTTTAAGATATTTACCTTTAACCAAGACCAAGGAACATTTTCATTAGTAGAAGGCCATAGGAATAAATTAAAAGCAATAAACTCCCTTCTGAATTTAGCAATTTCTGGGTTAGAACAAGATAAAAGATATAAGATTGCAATAACACATTGTGACAACTTAGAAGATGCCATAAAGCTTAGGGATTTGCTATCGGACTCAGTTTCATATGATGAACTAATAATTTCCGAAACTAGCTCGGTAGTTGGTGCTAATATAGGTTTAGGTTCAGTAGGTATAATAGTATACCCAGTATAGACGTAATAGGAGGTCCAGGAAAATGAGTGTATTTGATATTATAGGCCCGGTGATGATCGGGCCTTCTAGTTCACATACTGCTGGCGCAGTCAGATTGGGAAAAATGGCTAAAACCATAGCCAATGACGAAATTGTACACTGTGACATTTTTTTATATGGATCATTTGCAAAGACCTATAAAGGCCATGGCACTGATCTCGCATTAATTGCAGGCCTTCTTGGCTTTAGTGCTGATGACGAAAGAATAAAAAACTCTTTCAGTATCGCGAGGGAACGTCAGATAACCTACCGCTTTATCGAAAGCAATAAGAAAGGGTATCACCCTAATACAGTAGAATTTCATATACAAACTGTAAAAGGTGAAAGAATTCGGGTTGTTGGAGTTTCTATTGGTGGGGGTAATATTATAGTAACTGAAATCGACAACTTTAAAGTTAAGTTACCTGGGACATTCTTTACTTTGATTATCCCACATAGGGACAAGTATGGAATAATTTCTAAGATAACTGGCAAGGTGGCAGAAGACAAAGCTAATATAGCATATATGCGTGTTATACGAGAAGAAAAAGGTGTCAGTGCACTGATGGTTCTAGAAACTGATCATGAAGTTTCTCCTAATTGCATCGAAAACATTAAAAACCTAGAAGAAGTCATAAAAGTTTCTTTTATTAAACCTATTTAGGGGGAGTACTTGTGGATACACTACTAGAGATAGTTACTCAGGCAAATACGAAAAAATGCAAGGTTTCAGATATTATCATAGAAGTAGAAGCTAAGCGCGCTGATAAGAGTGTAGAAGAAGTTATTGCTCAAATGGAACAATACTGGCAAATTATGAAAGACGGGATTAAAAAGGGACTATCGCCTGACGTTAAATCAGTATCTGGTTTAACTGGAGGAGACGCTAGAAAATATTATAACAATAACAAAGGATTATTAGGTACTACATCAATGAAAGCAGTAGCTTATGCTATGGCCATGGCTGAAGTCAATGCATCTATGGGTAAGATTGTAGCAACACCTACTGCTGGATCTTGTGGGATTTTACCAGGTGTTTTACTTGCTATTTCAGAAGAGAGAGATATAGAAGATGAAAATATTGTCAAAGCTCTTTTTACAGCTGCTTCTGTAGGAACCATAATAGCTAAAAAGGGGACTGTAGCAGGTGCTGAAGGGGGATGTCAGGCTGAATGTGGCAGTGCAGCAGCCATGGCGGCAGCAGCTGTAGTTGAACTGTTAGGTGGTTCCCTTGAAGATATGTTACACGCAGTGGCCATATCACTTAAAAATATAATGGGTTTAGTATGTGACCCCGTGGCAGGGCTAGTAGAAGTGCCTTGCATCAAAAGAAATGGTGGTTGTGCTACCATGGCAATGATGGCTTCTGACATGGCTTTAGCAGGTGTTAGGAGTGTAATTCCTGCAGATGAAGTTATTGTAGCCATGGCAGAAGTGGGAGAGATGATGCCTGTGGAGTTAAAGGAAACATCTATGGCAGGGCTTGCTAATACTCCTACAGCGAGAAATATTGAGGAAAAGCTGGGAGGAAACTAAAATGTTGAAAAGGGATATTCAGTTTTTAAAAGGTGTAGGTCCCCAAAGGGCAAAACTTTTCAAAAAACTTGGGGTTGAAACAGTGGAAGATTTGTTGTTTTTTATACCTAGGGATTTACAAAGGATAACAAACGCTAATTCCCTTACAAACTTACAAGATAAAGAAAAAGTATCCCTTGAAGGACAAATAGTGGAGACTCCCTTTTTAAAAAAAGTTCGGAACAATCTAAGCTTTATAAATACAACCATATCAACAGGAAACGGGCGGGTTAAAATAGTAATATTTAACCGCCCGTATCTATTAAATAAACTTAAAGTTAATAGTTTTGTTGCCATTGAAGGTGTTTATAATAATCAGTACAAGCAAATAACTGTATCAGACCTTAAATTCCCTAGTTCAAAATCTGTAGCAATAAATGAAAAAACTCCTGAGAGTAAATATGTTCCTGTTTATAACTCAACAGAAGAACTAAGCCAAAAAATAATAAGGCAAACAATTTTTGCTGCACTAACCACAATTAAAAATATAGATGATTCTTTACCAGAAGAATTTAGATTAAGGTTTGGACTACACTCACTGTCTGAGAGTATTAGGGGTATTCATTTGCCTGTCAGTGAACAACACTGGCATAAATGTAAAAACAGATTTATTTTCGAAGAGTTGACTGTTTTTCAAACTGCAATGTTATATTCAAAGCAATTGGCCCATAACGAAATAGGTATACAACAATACATAGATAATAGGACTGTTGAAGGCTTTATAAACAATCTTAAGTTTTCCCTTACAGATGATCAGAAAAAAGTTATAGGAGATATTTTAAGGGATATGGGCAGTCAAAGATCTATGAATAGACTTGTTCAAGGGGATGTGGGAAGTGGTAAAACCATAGTAGCCACTGTAGCCCTGCTAGTGGCAGCTTTAAGTGGTGGTCAGGGTGTATTGCTCGCACCAACAGAAATACTGGCAGAACAGCATTATAAGAACTTATACCCGATTTTTAAAGAACATAAAATTGAAGTTGTGATTCTTACTTCATCCACTAAGGATAAAGAAAAAATATATATGAAGATCCAAGGGGGAGAAAGTCAAGTTGTTATTGGTACCCATGCTGTCCTCCAGCAAAATGTAGAGTATAAAAATCTATCTCTGATAGTTACAGATGAGCAGCACAGGTTTGGGGTAAAGCAAAGGGCAGCCCTTCGAGCAAAAGGTAAACACCCTGATGTACTTGTAATGTCTGCCACACCCATACCTAGAACCCTTTCACAGGTCTTATACGGTGATTTAGATGTTTCTATGATTAAACAGATGCCCATGGGCAGAAAACCTATTTTGACATACAGTGTGTCGCCTCAATCTAGGGAAAAAGTATATGAGTTTATAATCAAAGAACTAAAGCAAGGTAAGCAGGGCTATATTATATGTCCACTTATTGAAGAATCTGAAAAGGTAACTGGGGAAAGTGCCATAACTTATCACAGTAATGTTAGTAAAATTTTTGACAAATACAAGGTTGGACTTCTACACGGTCAAATGAAACAAGAAGAAAAAGATCAGGCAATGCTCAAATTTAAAGAAGGATACTTTAATATGCTAGTTTCAACCACCGTAGTTGAGGTAGGTGTCGATGTCCCTAATGCCACGGTTATTGTCATAGAAAATGCAGAGAAATTCGGTCTTGCTCAATTGCATCAGTTAAGGGGTAGGGTGGGACGTAGCTCTTTACAAAGTTATTGTATCTTAATTTGTCACTCAAACAGCGAGACTGCAAAAAAAAGAATGGGTATTATGACATCAACAACAGACGGCTTTAGAATTTCAGAAGAAGATCTTAAACTAAGGGGTCCAGGAGAATTTTTTGGGATAAGGCAACACGGATTACCTGAGTTTAAGTATTTCAATTTATTAAATGACTTAAGCCAAGTAAGTAAAGGAAAAGAGGCTGCTGAGTTTTTGATATCTAAATTACAAGATGAAAGATATGCTCATATATTTAGCAAGATAAGCGATTTTTACCACAATTACTTAAATTAAAAAAGGGAATCCTAAAATAAGGGATTTCCTTTTTTCTTATTTTATTCATTTTGCATCCAGTTCATGAAGTTTCCTCTACAGGAAATACCTTCTAGCATATAAGGAAATCAAACGTGTAATACTAGAAATACAACAGCAAAAAGGAGGTGAAACACAAATGGCAAGACGTAGTAGACGTAATAGACGCACTGTGGTTCCTCAAGCTGAGCAGGTACTAGATCGCTACAAATACGAAGTTGCTTCTGAATTAGGTTTAGCTAACCAAATTCAAACTGGTGGGTGGAACAACCTTACTACCAGAGAAGTAGGTCAAATCGGTGGTCAAATGGTTAAAAGAATGATTCAAGACGCTGAACAACAACTTCAAGGTAAAAAATTCTAATTTAAGCTAATTTAAATTAAAGAAATATAATAAACAATAGGAGGTGCCTAAATAGTGGATACTATTAACAATGCTAACCAAACTGAAAGACAACAAGGTTTCTCTGAGCAACAAATATTAGTTCCTCAAGCTGAGCAAGCTCTAGATAACCTAAAAAATGAAATCGCTTCTGAGCTTGGATTAACCCAAAAAATCCAATCTGTTGGTTATGCCAACATGTCTCCTTATGAAGTAGGTCAAATTGGTGGTCAAATGGTTAAGAGAATGATCGAGATGGTTGAATCTCAAATGGCTAACACCAATAACCCACAAAGATAACAACAAAATATAAAAAACCATATAAATCAAAGGATGCTTTTCGAAGCATCCTTTTTGATTATTTAATTAATATAAAAAAATACCGGCGGTGGGGGCCGCCGGTCTGGGAGAGGAGAAACCGGAGGAAGAGTTATGGGGAAATGGTTAATTTTTTGCTGCAAAGATTGGTGTGTTTGGGGATTGAATCCTTGCTGCATCTCCGGTTCATTATATATCTTGTCTAATATTTGAGATTTTATACAAAAAAATATAAAAAATTGCTAAATGACCAATTTGCTGGTAAAGTACTATTATGTTAAAATTACCAAGTAAGGTCAGGTGATGAAAAATGCGTGTTATAGCTGGAGAAAAAAAAGGGTTTCCATTAAAAGCGCCCAAAGGAAGTAATACGAGACCAACCTCAGATAAAATCAAAGGTTCAATTTTTAATATGATTAGCAATAACATGAATTTTAATGGTAAAAAAGCCATTGATTGTTTTGCAGGCAGTGGTGGCCTTGGAATCGAGTTTTTAAGTCGAGGTGGTGAATTTTGCTTATTTGTTGAGCAAAATAGTCAGTCTTATAAAACTATACATGAAAACATAGAAAAGACCTCTTATGGCAATAAATCAAAATTAGTAAAAGGAAATGTTTTTTCCATATTAGATAATGAAAGGTTTGACTTATTTCTTATTGATCCACCTTATAATAAAGGTATTGCTCAAAGGACCATTGATATGGTAACAGATGAGGACTTATTAAATGAGGGCGGACTAATTGTTGTGGAAACAGATTCTAAAGAATCCGTTAAATTTAGTGAGGATTACTTTGTACTTAAAGCAGAAAAGAGCTATGGGGACACCAAAATAACAATATTATCAAGGAGTTGATTTATGTGGCTAAGGCAGTTTATCCAGGAAGCTTTGATCCAATAACAAATGGTCACTTAGATATTATAAAAAGGGCTAGTGAGATTTTTGACGAAGTTATCGTTGCAGTTGCTACAAACTCTAGTAAAGAACCGCTTTTTTCCATAGAAGTAAGAATAGAAATTATAAAAAGAGTTATAGATCAATTTCCCAACGTTAGGGTTAGTACTTTTAATGGACTACTAGTAGAATATTGTACTGAGCAAAAAGCGAATGTAATAATTAAAGGTCTACGGGCAGTTTCCGATTTTGAATATGAATTTCAAATGGCCTCCATAAACAAAAAGTTAGGAGACCATATCGAAACATTATTTATGATGACTAACACTAAGTACTCCTACCTCAGTTCAAGCCTTGTTAAAGAGATAGCAAACCTAAAAGGGGATATTGATGATTTAGTTCCCCCTGAAGTGTTGCCCCTATTAGCGGAAAAATTTAACCTTTAACGGAGAACCAAACGAGTTTAATTGACTTATACACAAATATAAGTACAACTATTGCTAGGCATAATATAATGGGAATAAAAATCAAGGTCATCCTTGTCATAATAAAAGCTAGAGAAAGATTAGGTTGCTGACTTAAAAAAGCAGGAACTGCTTGGGGAAGAACGTTTATAATACCGAATTTCACTAGCAAGAAGGTGTAAATTGCGGCTAATACACCGTGTAGTACTCTCGCACATATAAAGGGCTTGATACTTAGATCAGTATCACTGACCATGCTAGCAACCTGTGCAATGACAGAAATTCCACTAAAGGCAATTATAAAACTTACAGCAACTAATTGGGATAGGGCTGAAACGTCGGCTAAGGCAGCCTGCTGGCTACCAATATCAACCTCGAAAATTCCACTTATGTACGCAACAATTAAATCAAAGGTAACACCTAGAGGTGCTAGAAATTTAAGTAAGCCACTTGCTATTAAACCTATAAAACCAACTTTGATCAATATTTTAATTAAAACAGAGAATATTATTATAAAACCGCCAATTGTCAGCATAGTGTTAATGGCATTTTTTACAGCATCACCCATAAGCTGACCAATGGGTCTGCCATCGTCTTCTTTTGCCTTTTTTAAGCTAATAAGGGCTCTAAGTAAGATGTTCTGTTTCCTAGATGATTTTTCCGTATAGTCAGAACGGTCATTTCTTTTATAAAACGCCATTACTATACCCACGGTAATACAAGATAAATAATGGGCAGCGGCTATCAAAACTCCATATTCAACCCTAGAAAACATCCCAACTGCCACAGCACCGAACATGAACAGAGGATCAGCAGTATTTGCAAATGACATTAATCTTTCACCCTCTGTTTTATTACATAAATTTTGCCGGCGTAATCTACCAGTTAGAATGGATCCAATGGGGAAACCTGAAGCTAAACCCACAGCCATAACGAATGAGCCAGACCCTGGAACATTAAATACAGGTCTCATTATAGGCTCTAACAACACACCCATAAAATGAACAACTCCCATGCCAATTAGCAACTCTGCAGCTATAAAAAAAGGGAGTAGAGCAGGGAAAACAACATTAAACCACAGATTTAATCCTTCCTTTGCAGCACTAAATGCGTCTTCTGGGAATAAAACCATAGAAACTGCCAAGAATATTGTACTAAAAGCCCCTAAATAAATAAGAGTATCCTTCTTAATCATTATACATCCTCTCCTATATTTTAGCATCTCTTCTAATGATATTATGATTAAGTGATAAGTATGCCTTAACTATTTTAGGTGATTGAGAATAAAAACTATTTTTGGCCCATAATTTAAATGTGTAGGTGATGTGATAATGAAAGGGAAAAAAGTTGGTCTTGCTTTAGGTGCAGGTTCTGCTAGAGGTTTAGCCCATATAGGTGTGCTTAAAGTTTTAGAAAAACATAATATTAAGGTTGATTATATTGCAGGAACAAGTATAGGTGCATTGGTAGGGAGTTTATATGCCGTAGGCATACCAGCCAATATGTTAGAAAAGCTAGCACACAATTTGAGTACTTCTTCTTGGGTTGATTTGACTATTCCTAGAAAGGGTCTTGTTTCAGGTGAAAGGGTACAAGAGGTTATTAGACTACTAACCAAGGGATGTACCTTTGAAGAATGTAAAACACCCCTTAAAGTTGTGGCCACAGATATAGAAAATGGTGAGAAGGTAATCATAGACACGGGACCCATTTACAAAGGTGTCCGGGCTAGTATAAGCATACCTGGGATCTTTACTCCTGTTGAATATCTAAATAAGCTACTTGTTGATGGGGCAGTTACTGATAGAATACCTTCATCCATAGTTCGGCAAATGGGAGCAGACATTGTAATTGCTGTTGATGTTAACACATTTAAGCCAGCTATTAATGTTAATAATATATTTGATGTTTTGTTACAGACCTTTGACATTATGGAACGAGAAGTACTGAAGTTTCGGACGGTAGATGCTGACGTACTTGTAAAACCTGATGTGAAGGAAATTGGTTCTTTGCAATTTACCAAAGTAAGCGAAGGAATTTTTGCTGGGGTAGAGGCCATGGAAAGGGAAATTGAAAAAGTTAAATGTTTGATTGAAATGGGGGAGGATAATGAAAACAAGATTAATATTTAAGAAAGTACTCATTGGGCTAGTTATTGTTTCTTTTCTTTTAGGACTAGTTTTTTTAGATACTGGATATTTAACTATACAACCAGGATCCGCAGTTCTCATAGAAGAACTTATAGAAATAGATGAATTTCCACCTAAAGAAGGAGATCTTTACTTATTGACCGTGAGTCAACAAAAGGCGTCACCCCTTCTGTACATGTTTGCATCTATGAATCAAAAGGTGGATTTAGTAAAAAGGGAAGCCGTCATACCACCAGACATGGATTTAGATGAGTACTATCAACTATCCATAGATATGATGAATAATAGCCAATTAAAGGCTAAGTATGTGGCTCTGACTAACGCTAAAATTGATGCGGATATTACATCAGAGGGAGTGTTAGTTGAAAAGGTACTCGAAAGGGGTAGTGCATATGGCTACTTGCTAGAAGGTGACCTTATAACAAAAATAAACAATGAGAATGTTTATTTTGATGAACAAGTTATAAATAATATAAGAACAAATGAAATAGGGAGCAATGTAAATATAACAGTCATAAGAGAAAAAGAGGAATTATCCCTTTTAGTGCCCATTGGTGAAAGTGAAACTGTTCGTGGGACACCAGCCTTGGGTATAATGGTCCGTAATAAGGCATTAAACTTAACTTCTCCCATTGATATTAGTATAAGTACCCGTAATATAGGTGGTCCCTCAGCGGGCATGATGTTTGTTTTAGAAATATATAACAGGCTTACAGAAGGTGATATAACAGGTGGTTTAAAAATTGCCGGTACAGGGGAAATCTTGTGGGATGGATCTATTGGTCCTATTGGTGGAATGAAACAAAAAGTTTTTGCTGCAGAAAAAGAAGGAGCAAGTATACTGTTTTGTCCTGAAGAGAATTTCGATGAAGCTGTTTTATATGCCACACAGATAGAGGTAGTTAAGGTCTCACACTTTAAAGAAGTTATAGATTACTTAAACAATAAAAATTAAGGGAAGGTGGAATACTCCACCCTCCCTTAATTTTTTAGTAAAATAGCCTCTTGTAAATACTCCAGCTGTTGTACATGCTTTTTGTAAAAGAAACTTGAATAAATGTTAGTAGCCCGTACCTCAAACTCTAGTAGCTCCTTTTCTAAACTACCATAGCTAAACCCTTGTATGAGTTTATTGAAGTTAAGTGAGTATGGTACACTGCTATGTTTTTTTATATCCTTTAACAAATCAATGCCCCTAGCTGAACAGCCCAGAATCCGTAAGTAACTACCAGGGTGTTGATTTGATTTTTCAATTAGCTCAGAATTTAAACCTAAGATAAACTGCATGGCCAACCTTGAAACACGACTTTTGGAATATCTCTTTGAACTAACTGAAAGTAAAAAGCTGTCTATATCTTCATTGTGTTTACATGCACTAAAGAACCTATTTTCTAGGCCAACTTCCATGCGATGTAGTTTTTTTAGCTCTGAAATCCCCTGGCGATAAATTAGGTTGAAGAAAAAGTTAGACATATCACTGATATTTCCTGGTTTTTGTACAGAGCGTAGAGATCTGCTTAGAATATCCATACTTATTTTAGGCATGTATTTAGAAATTTTAACTAAGTTTTGTTCATTAGCTTTTATGTATGGCCTTAGTGCTGTGGCACTGGCTATGTTATGGTTTGGCAATTGGGTGTTATTGTAATCATTTTTGATTCTTTTGATAGTACTAACTTTTAAGTTTAAATCATGCTTTATCAAGTTTTTAATGTATTCCAAACCTAGTATATTGTTTGAACCATTTAAGATGTCTGGATTATTTACAAGGTTACTTAATGCTTCGTTATAACTCACGCCGGTTTTAAGATGTTCTCTTATTTTCTGCGGGTCTTTCTCTAAAGCTAAAAGATCACGGGCGGTGTCTATAAGTGATGAAGCATCTCCAACTTCTGAGCCAAAGACTATATCAGTAACAATACCACTGTTAGCCAAAAGATGCACTGCTCCTAAAGCAAAACCTTCAGCGCTTTGAATAGCAAAACAAGTAGGTAATTCAATAACTACATCAACACCACAGTTTAATGCTATTACGCTGCGAGTCCACTTGTTTACAACTGAAGGCTCTCCCCGTTGTACAAAATTACCACTCATAACACCAACAACAAATTCACATCCGGTAATTTCTTTAGCCTTTTGTATGTGATAAAAGTGACCATTGTGAAATGGATTGTATTCTATAATAATGCCTAAAACTTTCTTCATAACTTACCCCCTATTAGCAGCTTTATCTAAAAAATAGCTAAACATATTAAAAAAAACTCTTTAGATTAAATTATAGCATAAAAAATACTATTAACTAAAATAATAGAAAATGAAAATATAAGTATAGTAGGGTTTATGATTTTTTTGTTGTTATAATAAAATAAATTTATCTGTAAACCCTTGCAAAACCACTGTATAAAGTCTAAAATAAGAATGGGATTGTTGTTATAATTATAAAGGAGGTAACTGTTTTGAAAATTTTAGTTGTAAATTGTGGAAGTTCATCTCTAAAATATCAATTAGTTGATATGAATGGAGAGCAAGTATTAGCAAAAGGTTTAGTAGAGAGGATTGGGCTTGATGGCTCCCTTTTAGTACATGAAAAAGGTGACGAGGACAAAGTCAAATTACCAAACGAGATTCCTAACCATAAAATAGCTATAGGTCTAGTAATTGACACTTTGGTAGATCCAAACTTGGGTGTACTATCAGATATTAAGGAGATTGAAGCAGTTGGTCACCGCGTTGTTCATGCTGGTGAAGAGTTTGCAGGTTCAGTTTTAATTACAGACGCAGTAATGAATGCACTAAACAAATGTATTGAATTAGCACCACTACATAACCCACCAAACATTATGGGAATTGAAGCTTGTGCTGAAGTACTACCAGGTGTTAAACAAGTAGGTGTATTTGATACAGCTTTCCATCAAACTATGCCAAAGAAATCTTTCCTTTACGGATTGCCATATGAGGCTTATGAAAACCACTCTGTTAGAAGATATGGTTTCCATGGTACTTCCCATAAATATGTTGCTCAAGAAGCAGCTAAAATGCTTGGAAAAGATATTGCAGACCTGAAAATTATAACATGCCACTTAGGCAATGGTGCCAGTGTTGCGGCAATAGATGGTGGAATTTCAGTGGACACCTCCATGGGCTTTACACCTCTAGAAGGTTTAGTTATGGGAACAAGATGTGGAGATATAGATCCAGCAATAATTCCTTTTATTATGAACAAAGAGGGATTAGATATAAATGGAGTAAATGATTACCTTAACAAAAAATCAGGTGTTTTAGGAATATCAGGTGTTAGCAGTGACTTTAGGGATATCGAAAACGCAGCAGGACAAGGTAACGAAAGAGCTCAGCTTGCTTTAGATATTTTTGCTCAAAGGGTCAAGAAATATATTGGTGCATACGCCGCTGTTTTAGGTGGAGTTGACGCAGTTGTATTTACTGCAGGTCTTGGTGAAAACTCTCCAGAAACTAGAGAAACTGTGTTAGCTGATTTTGAATTTTTAGGTATTGAAATTGACACTGCTAAAAATAAAGTACGTGGAAAAGCTACTAACTTCTCAAAAGATGGAAGTAAGGTTCAAGCATTAGTAATTCCTACAAATGAAGAATTAATGATTGCAAGGGATACTCAAAGTATCGTAAAATAACTGTTATTTCTGCTAGGATAATAAATGCTTGACTTTTGGGTAATACTGATATAAAATTGAGGGTGATTTTGTGAATGAAAATATTGCTCCAATAATCAATCTTGGGGATATCAACAAATGTCCAAAACAGAAAAAACAGTATAGTTTCTTATTAGATCAAACTGATATACCACTGGATTTGCCAGGGGTGAAATTAGATGGTCCAGTTACGGCTGACTTAACTGTTCAGAATTCTGATGGTATATTTGAACTTTTTGGCCAACTATCAGCTAAACTTAAATTAAATTGTGGAAGATGTTTAGTAGAAATAATTAAAGACGTCGATTACCATATGTCTGAAAAATTTATAGTTGGAAAAAACCAAAAACATGATGACGAAGATATTATTGTATTAGAGAAGGAGCAGTTAAATCTTTTAGATTATATTGCAGAGGGTATAGAATTTGCAATTGATTCTAAAGTGGTTTGCAAAGAGGACTGTTTAGGTCTATGTCCAGGTTGTGGATGTGACTTAAATAAAGGGAGCTGTACGTGTGATCTTGAAAACATAGATCCTAGAATGGCAGTTTTGAAGAACCTACTTAAAAAGTAGCCTTGATGTTTATTGAGGGAGGTGGATATAAATGGCAGTACCTAAAAGAAGACATTCCAAAGCTCGTCAAGCTAAGAGAAGAGCTAACTGGAAACTAGAATTACCATCAAGTATGGCATGTCCACAATGTCATCAACCAAAATTACCACATAGAGTTTGCCCAGAATGTGGTCATTACAAAGGTAAACAAGTAGTTGCGAAATAAAAAAAGTGGGGGGGTTCCCCTGCTTTTTTTATATGCTTTTTGAGGGTTATGCAGTTACGCCTTAAATATTTTATTAAAATGTAATTATTTGCTTGCATATCTTACCATTCTTAATTATAATTGTTATTAGTAGGTACTAGTACATGGTTTTATTAACGGGAGGGAATACTTGTGGCAAGGGGTAATAAAAATAAAAAACAGCGTCATCAAGACCTTTTGAAGATAATAGAAGAGAATCCATTTCTTACAGATGAGAAACTTGCAGAAAATTTTAAGGTCTCCATTCAGACAATACGCCTTGATAGATTAGAACTAGGCATTGCCGAACTTAGGGAAAGAACTAGAACTATGGCTCAGGATGCATATTCAGACCTTAAATCCATAGATCAGCAAGAACTCATTGGCGATTTGTTATCCATAGACCTTGGGAAAAGAGCAATTTCAATATTGCAGACAACTGATCAAATGATCTTCCAAAAAAATCAGATTGTCAGAGGCCATTACATATTTGGGCAAGCTAACTCTTTAGCAGTTGCAGTGATTGATGCTAGGACAGCACTGACAAAAGAGGCCCACGTTAAATATTTGAAACCCGTTTACGAAGGGGAAAGACTTGTGGCTGTAGCAGATGTTATAGAGCAATCAGGAGATAAATTTACTGTAGAAGTAAAAACTACCAGTGAAGGTAAGACTGTTTTTCAAGGTAAATTCACAGTGGTGGTTATAGGGGAGGTATAAAAATGGAAAATGTGAAAATAGCTTTGGATGTTATGGGTGGAGATAATGCTCCATATTCCATAATTGACGGTGGACTTGATGCATTGAAGGAAGATAATGAAATTTACATATTTTTTGTAGGACCTAAGGAAACCATCGAAGAACATATAGCATCAAAGAATTTTTCCGGTATTTCTGGGAGGTATGAGATAATTGATGCCCAGGACGTAATAACAAATGATGACAAACCAGTGGAAGCTGTGAGAGTCAAGAAAGAATCTTCATTGGTTAAAGCTGTCACTTTAGTAAAATCAGGTTTAGCTGACTCTGTTGTAACTGCAGGAAACACAGGCGCCTTTATGGCTGCTGGATTCTTTGTTTTAGGCCGAATCAAAGGTATTTCTAGGCCAGCATTGGCTCCTATATTCCCAGCACAAGGTGGTAGACATACAGTCGTATTAGACATAGGTGCAAATATGGATGCAACTAGTGAAAATTTAGTTCAATATGCTAAAATGGGCAGTATTTACGCAGAAGCTGTATTTAGGATAGAGAAACCTAAGGTAGGACTATTAAACATTGGAGTTGAAGAAGGGAAAGGAAATGAAGTAACTAAAGCTGCCTATGAATTACTGAAAAATGAAACAGATATAAACTTTATCGGTAATGTTGAAGCAAGGGAAGTGCCCATGGGTGCAGCTGACGTAATAGTTTGTGATGGTTTTGTGGGGAATGTTATGCTTAAATTCATGGAAGGGTTGGCATCTTCTATTTTTTCTACCCTAAAAGAAGAGCTAACAGCAGGATTTTTTAGAAAACTAGGAGCTCTAACCCTAAAACCTGCTTTCAATGGTTTTAAGAAAAAGATGGACTACTCAGAACACGGAGGAGCACCACTTTTAGGTGTTAAAGGTGCATGTGTTAAGAGCCATGGCTCCTCAGATGCAAAGGCAATAAAAAATGCTATTTTAAAACAAGGAAAGGGGATGGTAAAAGAAGGAGTGCTAAAGAAGTTTAATAAAGGCATATAATAAAAAAGGAGAGATATATATGGCAATTAAACTGGTAGTTGATAGTACAGCTGATTTATCTCAAGAGATCATTGACAGGTATGACATTCAAGTTGTACCACTTAATGTTCACTTCGGTGAAGAGCTATATAAAGACGGTGTTGACTTAAATACAGAAACTTTTTTTGAGAAACTAAAGGGTTCAAAGGTTATGCCTAGAACATCCCAACCATCTCCAGGAGATTTTCACAAAATTTACACATCCTTATTAGCAGAAGGTCACTCTGTAATCTCTATCCATATTTCTGCTAACTTAAGTGGAACTTATCAGTCGGCCACCATTGCTAAAAACATGCTTTCTGATGCTGATATTACGATTATTGATTCTAAATCTGCGTCCCTAGGTCTAGGCCTTATTGCCTATCAATGCGCAAAACTTATTGAAGAAGGTGAAAAAGATACTAGGACCATTACTGCACTTATTAATAATATTATTGAGGATCAAATAATCTATTTCGGTGTTGATACACTGGAGTTTCTACAAAAAAATGGTAGAATCGGCAAGGCTTCAGCACTTATTGGAACATTGCTTAATGTAAAACCAATTTTAACACTAAATGAAGAAGGTATTGTAGCACCTGCTGGAAAGGTCCGTGGGAAAAATAAAGTTATACCATATTTAGTTGATAAAGCAGTTGAAAAGTTTGGTAATGAAGAGGTAAATATTGCAATAGCCCATGCTTTATCTGAAGATCAAAGGGATGCTCTTTTGAGTACAGCTAAGGAAAAATTAAATGTAGTGGACGTCTTAGAAGGAAATATAGGTAGTGTAATAGGCACAAATGCAGGGCCAGGTGTAATCGCTATAGTTGTACATAAAAGAAGTGCCATTTAGCATCTTAAGGGAACATAGATTTTCCCTTGAAAACCTGTTTATACAGGAGTGGAACCTTCTTACTGTTTAACAAACTCAGTCAACAATGCTTTTAGTACAAAAGATAAAACTTTGAGAAAAAATTTTTTAATTACTTGAAAACTAAAGGTGAAATATGTAAAATGAATGGGAAAGGAGGTGGCAAGTATGAATGTATTCGATAAAGTTAAGAAAATTGTAGTTGAACATACCAGTGTTAGCGAAGATTCAGTAACATTAGAAGCGAGCTTTCAAGATGATCTAGACCTAGACTCCCTTGATATCATGGATTTACTTATGGTATTAGAAGAAGAATTTGACGTGCAAATACCAGACGAAGAACTACAGAAAATGAAAACTGTAGGTGATGTAGTTAGCTATATCAGTGAAAATATAGAATAAGGGTAAGCCCCGTATCAATAATGGCACGGGGCTTATTTTTAAAATGGAGTGACAATTATGTTAAAAATAGAGAATTTACTAACCGCATACAGCATTCCCTTTTCAAGAAAACAAAGATTTGTTCAAGCGTTTACTCATACGTCTTATGCATTTGAAAAAAATTTAGGGCTAAAGGGGCATAATGAACGCTTAGAATTTTTAGGTGATGCAGTGCTAGAACTTATAATAAGTAAATATCTGTACTCTTTTACCACAGAGATAACAGAGGGTGAAATGACCAGACTCAGAGCCCAAATAGTATGTGAACAGTCTTTGGTGAAAGCAGCAAAACGCTTGAATTTTGGTGAGTACTTACTGCTAGGAAAAGGGGAAGAAAAAACTGGTGGTAGGAAAAAACCATCTATTCTTGCTGATACTTTTGAAGCTTTTGTTGGTGCACTTTACTTAGAAATAGGATTTGATAGCTGTTACGACATTGTTGTGGATATACTGAAAACGGAGATTAACGAGGCATTTATAAAAGGTGAAACAGACTACAAAACTCAGTTACAAGAGTATGTCCAGAAAAATGGCGTAAATCAGTTGCAATATAAGGTTGTAAAAGAAACAGGTCCAGACCATGAAAAGGAGTTTACCACTTCCGTATACTTAGATGGACAAATAATAGGATCTGGGGTAGGTAAGAGCAAAAAACAAGCAGAACAATCGGCTGCACAAAAAGCTTTAGAGAAATTCATAGACAATTAACTTTTAGCGGAGAGAACTTCTCTCCGCTAAATATTTATTTAAATTTTATAAAAGTGATGGTACAATATACCCATGACAGGAAGGTAGGGGTTATAATGTTTTTAAAAAAAATTGAACTTAATGGATTTAAATCTTTCGCTAATAAAACAGAGTTTGATATAAATAAAGGCATTACTGCTGTAGTGGGGCCAAACGGTAGTGGAAAAAGTAATATTATCGACGGTATCAAATGGGTTTTAGGGGAGCAAAGTGCCAAAACCCTTAGAGGCGCAAAAATGGAAGATGTAATTTTTGCTGGATCCGATAGTAAGAGACAAAAAAACTATGCTGAGGTTTCCTTAACCTTTGACAATAACGATAAAAAACTAAACTTAGACTACTCTGAGATAACCATAACTAGAAGAATATTTAGAGATGGAGAAAGTGAATATTTTATTAACAAGACTAATTGCCGTCTAAAGGACATACATGAGCTTTTTATGGATACTGGTATAGGGCGGGAAGCATATTCTATAATAAGCCAGGGCCAGGTAGAAGAAGTGTTAAGTAGTAGACCTGAAGAAAAGAGGATAATTTTCGAAGAAGCTGCTGGAATTGTTAAATATAAAAATAAAAAGAAAGAAAGTTTGAAAAAACTTGAGGAAACAGAACAGAATCTTACAAGGGTAGATGATATCCTTTATCAACATGAACAGGACATGCCCCAAGTTAAGGAACAGGCAGAAAAGGCAAAGAAGTACAAAGATCTCAAGGATAAGCTTAAAGGGCTAGAAGTGTCTTTAGTATTAAATAAAATTGAATCATTAGAAAAGCAATACGAAGATGCTGGTAGTCAGATTAGCCTTTATAAAAATCAACAAAATGACATATTTCGAGCCTTTGAACTAACTGAAGAAAACCATCAGCAGATAATCCTTGAATCTAAACAAATTGATGATCAACTCAATAGGTTGAGAAATGAAGAAATTGACCTTCTAAAAAACCTTGAAGAGTCTAAATATACAATCCAACTGAATACACAACAAATAGAAGATGGTAAAAGAAGAATAGAGGCTATGGGTTTTGAATGTGCTGAGATTGAAAATGAAATATCGGAAAATGAAAAGCAAAACAGTACATTAGATGTTAAATTAAATGAAGCTCAATTGAGTTTGAGTTCCGAAAAAGAGTCACTACATAATAAAGAAAATAATATTAACATTCTCATTGAAGAAATAGATACGAGAAAAAAAGAGATAGATGAGCTTAAAGAAAAGGTTATTGATATCTTAAATGAAACAGCTACATTGAGAAATGAAATTAAAAATCTTGAGGCAAATGTTCAAAGGCTTGAAGGGAGCATTGAGAAAAAGGATAGGGAAGAACAAGCCCTTATACTTAGAAAATCCACTATTCAACTTAAGCTAGATGATTATAACAATAAGATAAATGATTTAAACGGTAAAATAAAAGACAAAGAAAACACTTTAGTAGTGCTTAACGCTTCTACAAAAAAACTTTTATCTGATATCACCCAGAGAAAATCTGTTAAAGAAAGTAAACTCTCTAACATAAATGAACTAAGTTCAAAGATAAAGGCATTAAATCATTTAGAAGCTTCCTTTGCAGGTTATAATATTGGACCTAAAGAAGTATTAAAGAAATACCAGAAAAATCCTAACCTAAAAGGCTCTGTAGCACAACTAATTACAGTTCCAGATTATTTAGCAGGAGCCATTGAGATAGCACTGGGTAGTAGTTTGCAATATATAGTTGTAGAAGATGACATTTTCGCATCTCAAGCTGTTGATTACCTTAAATCTAACAAGTTAGGCAGGGCTACTTTCTTACCACTTAACACAGTAAAAGGAAGTACTATAGATGTAAATATAGATAAGGGTGTTATAGGAGTGGCCTCTAAACTAATTGATTTTAATCCTATATACTCTGGTATAATAAACTTTTTGTTAGGAAGAATTATAATAGTTGATAATATAAAAAATGGCCTTACTCTAGCAAGAACTCTTAATTATAAGTATAGAATAGTATCATTAGATGGAGAGGTAATAAATGCAGGAGGTTCTATAACTGGCGGTAAATACAGTACAAAATCAACAGGGCTCCTGCAAAGAAGTGTAGAAATCGAGCAACTTAAAAAAGACTGTGATACACATCAAGACCAATACAAAATAATAACACAGGAACTTTCTTTCCTTGAAGAAGAATATAACAATACTCTAAAAATCAGTAAAGACAATGAAATCATACTAAATAAAATGAGGGAAGAGTCAAGGGACCTAAATCAACAGATTTTACTAAATAAACAAGAAATAAAAGGTATTCAAGAGCATATTGATTTACTAGAACAGGAAAAAAAGTATGTGAACAATGAAAGAACCAGTATACTTGATAACATACAACGAAATAATATTTTGCTAGAAGAGAAAAAAACACAGCAAAGTAGCCTAAGTAACCAAATCACTAAACTAAACAATTTGAACACAAATAAAATTGATGACTACGAATCATTAAAATCAAAGGCTGTAAGTAAGCAAATAACCATAGTTTCTTTAGAACAAGAAATTCAATCCCTTAAAAAACAAAAAGTTATAATTCAACAAGGGTACAAAAGAAACACAGAAAAACTCAAGACTAACTTAGGGCAAATGGAAAAGCTAAACATTGACCTGAAAGAAAAAGAATCTGTTTCACAAAAAGCTAAATCTAAACAAATGGAATTAGAAGAAAGAAAAATACTTCAAAGCCAAAAACAAAAGAAATATCAATCAATCAAAACTGAAATTGAAGAAAAACTTAGTATATCTAGCAATAAGATCAAAGATCTTACTGAGAGTAAAGAGCATCTTATTTCAAAAATTAATAATTTCAACCTAAAAAAATCTAAAATACTAATGGAGTTGGATGGCTGTACAGAAAAACTCCTTAGCGAATACTTTTTAACTGTAGGAGAAGCTAAAGATTCATATAGCAGCTCTTTGGTGGTCAATGAACGGGATTGTCAAAAACAGGTTAACATTCTAAGGGAAGACCTAAAAGGTATAGGAGAGGTTAATTTAGGGGCCATTGAAGAATACAATCGCGTAACTCAGAAAATGGATTTTTTACAGCAGCAAAAGGATGATCTTAACAAAGCTAAACTTGACCTTAAAAAGATAATTTTTGAAATGGACAAACAAATGGCCACACAATTTGAATCGTCCTTCGAAAGGATTAAAGAAAGCTTTAGTGAGGTCTTTAAAAAACTGTTCAACGGTGGAAGGGGATATTTAAGACTTACTGAACCAGATAATATCCTAGAAAGTGGCGTAGAGATTTTCGCTCAACCTCCTGGGAAAAAGCTGCAGTCCATGATGCTGTTATCTGGTGGGGAGAAGGCTTTGACAGCCATCGCTTTATTATTTGCAATTCTTATAACCAAACCTTCACCTTTTTGTGTATTAGATGAGATAGAGGCCTCACTAGATGAAGCCAATGTTGACAGATTTGGTGCATATCTAAAGGAGATGGCTACTGAGAGTCAGTTCATTGTAGTAACACACAGAAAAGGTACCATGGAAAGTGCGGATATACTATATGGAATTACCATGGAGGAATTTGGTATTTCTAAGCAGATATCAGTTAATCTTAATAATGATAATGAAAACAGTAAAAAGGTGGGGTAGCAATGTCATTACTTAATAAACTAAAAACAAGTTTAAATAAGACTAGAACTAACTTAATAGGAGGTATTGATAGGGTATTAACATCTTTTAAAAAGCCTGACGAAGAATTCTTCGAAGAGATGGAAGATGTACTTTTATCAGCAGATGTAGGTATAAAAACAACTATGGAACTAATAGATGAGCTACGAGATCATTGTAAAAACAATAAAATACTCTCTGCTGATGACATAAAAGATTTTTTCAAAAAGAACCTTGCTGAACACTTTTCATCACAAAATAATGAGTTGTCAGTGGCAGAAGGTGGTCCTACTGTTATCTTGGTTTGTGGAGTGAATGGAGTTGGAAAAACAACAACCATTGGTAAATTAACTAATGTGTTAAAAGCAGATGGTAAAAAAGTACTTTTAGTAGCAGCAGATACATTCAGAGCAGCAGCAATTGAGCAGTTGAAGATATGGGGCGAAAGAAACAAGGTAGATGTCATAAGCCATCAAATGGGTAGTGACCCCAGCGCGGTGATATTTGATGGAATGCAAGCGGCCAAGTCGAGAAAAGTTGACTATGTAATCTGTGATACTGCAGGTAGATTACACTCAAAAGTTAATTTGATGGAAGAACTTAAGAAAATCAAGAGAGTAATACAAAAGGAAATTCCAAATGGGCCACATGAAAGCTTGCTAGTTCTTGATGGCACAACAGGTCAAAATGCTATTATGCAGGCAAATGCCTTTAAAGAGGCCACAGACTTAACAGGTGTTGTTCTGACAAAGCTTGATGGAACGGCAAAAGGCGGCATCGTAATAGCAATCAATAGAGAATTAAACATCCCCATTAAATATATTGGCATAGGGGAACAGATAGATGATCTTAAACCCTTTAACGGCTCGGAGTTTGCCGATGCCTTATTTGACTAATTCTTTGTGGAGGTTTTACTATGGATGCTTTGATTTTACAGTGTAAATTAGGAGATATAGACGCTTTTAATAGGCTCATTGAGGACTATAAGGATATTGCGTTGAAAATGGCAATCCAACTAACAGGCAGTATCCATGAAGCAGAAGATATAATTCAAGAAGCGTTTATTAAAGTCTATAAGCACATAAAGAATTTTAATGGAGAGTGTAGTTTTACAACATGGCTGTATCAAATCATCTTAAATTTATATAGAGATAGCTGCAAAAAAGCTAACAAACTATCTACAATTTCTATGGAAAAAATTTATGACAAGATTATGAATATACAGTGTCCATCCCTTGATTTTGAATTAAAAGAAATAAGGGAGAGTATCTCGCAAAATATCAACAATCTACCTGATTTGACCCAAAAAGCAATATTATTAAAGGATTACTACGGGTTTTCATACCAAGAAATCTCTAATATGCTAGAATGCTCCATAGATTCTGTTAAGACAAGGTTATATAGGGGAAGAAAATTTTTACAAGAGAATTTTCACTGGAGTTGATTTTGTATCTTGGAACATAAAAAAGTGGCTAATATACCAGCCACTTTTTTATAATAATTATTTGTCTTTGTTCTCTTTTTTCTTGATGTGTATTCCAAGTTCTTGAGCTACTTCCTCTTGGAATTTTTGGGAGTTCAATAAGTCATTTAGATTTTTCTTCATGAATTGTCACCTCCTTAATTTTATTATCTGTAAAAAACCAACTATAAATGTTGATAATACTTTCCATGTATCAGAAAGCCTTTTTAGCTGTCTCTTTTCAGAAGCAAAAATAAGTTTTCAAGGTTTTATAGCAACTTAGGATATAAGTTTTGGTGGATAGAATTCATACTGTTGGGTGTTATGGTGTTTTTGGTTGAATAAAGGTTTTTACCATAAAAAACTTGACAAGCTTTAGAGTTTATATTAAAATCAGACTGTAAAGTAAAAATACTTAACAGGGGTGATTTGGAAATGTTGGATAAAGTCACTCATTTAAATGATCTATATGATATATATGGGCAGCTGTTGACACAAAAGCAGCAGCATATATTTCAAATGTATTATCAAGATGACTTGTCACTAGGTGAAATAGCAGAGCAGGTAAACACTAGTAGACAGGCTGTGTATGACAACCTTAAGAGAGTAGCAAACATACTAGAAAGCTATGAAACAAAGCTTAACTTATATAAAAAAGATAAAGATCTAAGCAAAATTTTAGACAGGCTAGAAGAAAGTATAGGTAGTAAGAACATTGAAAAATCAAAAGAGCTAATTACTCTTTTAAAACAGAATCTGGGGTGATAAAATGTTTCAAAACCTTTCTGATAAACTGCAAGATGTATTTAAAAAGCTAAAAGGAAAAGGAAAACTAACAGAAGCTGATATCAAAGAAGCCATGAGGGAAGTTAGAATAGCCTTACTAGAGGCAGATGTCAACTTTCAGGTGGTTAAAGATTTTGTAAATAAAGTCCGTGAGAAAAGTGTTGGTAGTGAGATTTTAGAAAGCTTAACTCCTGGACAACATGTTATAAAGATTGTAAGGGATGAACTTCAAGCCCTAATGGGTGGTATTAAAAGCGATATCGTTTTAGCTAAATCTCCATCAACTATTATGCTTGTGGGTTTACAAGGTGCTGGTAAAACTACCATGGCTGCTAAGCTGGCACTAAAATACAAAAACCGAAAGCCGCTGTTAGTAGCTGCAGATATATACCGTCCAGCTGCTATTAAACAATTAGAAGTTTTAGGACAACAACTAGGGGCTGAAGTTTTTAAACTTGGCGATAAGGTCTCACCTGTTGATATTTGTAAAGCAGGTTTAGAACATGCTAAGAAAAACGGTTTTGATTTGGTTATTTTCGATACAGCTGGTCGCTTGCACATAGATGAGCAACTCATGGAAGAACTAGAAGGTATTAAAAAATCTGCCAACCCAGATGAAGTATTGTTAGTGGTTGATGCCATGACTGGTCAAGATGCAGTTAATGTGGCCAAGTCATTTAATGAGAGATTAGATATAACAGGAGTAATTTTAACTAAGTTTGACGGAGACACCAGAGGTGGAGCAGCACTATCTATTAAAGCTGTTACAGGTAAACCCATTAAACTTGTTGGTAAAGGTGAAAAAATTGAAGATTTAGATGTATTTCATCCAGACAGAATGGCCTCAAGAATACTGGGGATGGGTGATGTTTTATCACTGATTGAAAGAGCTGAGGAAGCCGTTGATGTTGAAAAAGCTAAAGAATGGCAAAAAAAGCTACAAACCCAGCAATTTACATTGGATGACTTTGTAGAGCAGCTACAACAAATTAAGAAGATGGGCCCTATGGACCAAATACTTGGCATGATTCCTGGTATGGGTGGGAAGATGAAAGGTCTTTCTGTTGATGAAAAAGAATTTGTAAAAATAGAAGCTATCATTAGCTCTATGACCAAAAAAGAGCGTATTACTCCAAGTATTATAAATGGAAGTAGAAGAAAAAGAATAGCTATGGGTTCAGGTACTAAAATTCAAGATGTAAATAGACTTTTAAAACAATTTGAGCAGATGCAAAAGATGATGAAGCAATTTAGCTCTATGGAAAAAAGCATGAAAAAAGGTAAGAAACCCTTTCCCTTTTTCTAAATAGTATTTTTTATATAATGTAAAGGAGGTGAATTACATGGCAGTTAAAATTCGTTTAAGAAGAATGGGTTCTAAAAAAAGACCATTCTACAGAGTAGTTGTTGCTGATTCCCGTTCTCCAAGAGACGGTCGTTTCATAGAAGAGATTGGTTACTATAACCCAATTTCAGAGCCAGCTGAAGTTAAAATTGACGTAGAAAAGGCTCAAGAATGGTTAGGAAAAGGAGCACAGCCTTCTGACACCGTGAAGTCTTTACTTAAAAACGCCGGTGCTCTAGAGAAATAGACCCTAAGTAAAAGGAGGTCTTTATCGTGAAAGAGCTAGTGGAATTTTTAGCCAAATCATTGGTAGATAATCCAGAGCAAGTTGTGGTCACCCAAAGACAAAGGGAAAAGACCATGGTACTTGAGTTAAAGGTTGCCCAAGAAGATATGGGCAAGGTTATCGGTAAAAGTGGTAAAATAGCCAAGGCAATGAGAACAGTAGTTAATGCTGCCGCAGCAAGAAATAATGTAGATGTAGTAGTAGACATTTTGGGTTAGAGTTTATCTCTAACCCTTAAATTCAATTACCGTTGGATTGGAGTGGCAAGAAAATGGAACAGAAAATAAAAGTAGGAAAAATAACATCAACCCACGGAGTAAGAGGAGAAGTAAAGATATACCCACTATCTGACATTTCAACTAGATTTGAAAAAGGCAGTGACTTGATCCTTGGAAATTTAAAACTGACTATAGAAAAAAGCAGACCCCATAAAAACATGTTTATAATTAAGTTTAAGGGTTATGATAATATAAATGATATTTTGGAATTTGTAGGTAACTACCTTGAAATTAATAAGAGGGATGTTGCACCACTTCCTGAAGGTCAATACTACTTATTTGATATAATTGACTGCGAGGTCTATACAGATGATGATGTGTACATAGGTAAAGTGGAATCTGTTATAGAAACTGGCAGTAACGATGTATATGTAATAAAAAACGGGTCTAAAGAAGTCCTTATACCCGCTATACGCCAAGTTGTTTCTAAGGTAGATATTGATAATAAGAAAATAACAATCACGCCTTTAGAGGGGTTATTAGAATGATAATAGATATTTTAACTATTTTCCCTGAAATGTTTGAAGGTCCTTTTGGAAATAGCATTTTAAAAAGGGCTCAAGAAAATGGAATTGTGAATATTGCTTTACATGATATAAGGGATTATAGTAATAATAAACATAAAAAGGTAGATGATTACCCATATGGTGGCGGTGCGGGAATGGTTATGAAACCGGAACCTTTCTTTGAAGCTTTCAAGCACATTGATTATAATGACGAAACTGAGATTATCCTACTAACACCTCAAGGGGAGCCATTTAACCAAGAAATTGCAAATGACCTTGTTAAGAAGAAACATTTAGTATTTTTATGTGGTCACTATGAAGGTATAGACTACAGGGTACAGGAGCATTTTGTGACAAAAGAGGTATCCCTTGGTGATTTTGTCCTTACAGGTGGCGAACTACCTGCCATGGTTATCACTGATGCTGTGGTGAGACTAATCCCTGGTAGTATAGGTAAGGAAGAGTCCTTTTTAAATGATTCTTTTCAAAATGGTTTGCTAGAGCACCCACACTATACACGTCCCCAAGAAATACATGGGTACAAAGTTCCTGATGTACTTTTATCTGGAAATCACCAGGAGATAGAAAAGTGGCGTACTGAGAAATCCTATGAAATCACTGTAAATAAACGCCCAGATTTGATTAAAAATATACCAGAAGACACCCTAAAAAAAATAAAAAAAGTTTGTAAAGAATAAAAAAATGTGTTACAATATATTGGGTATTACGGGCGGTCCTCTACTGGTTTTATAAGTAAGAACGTCTATGTTGGAAGGAGGGAATAGCCATGGAATTAATTAAACTAATTGAGCAAGAAAACATGAAATCAGACATTCCTCAATTTAAAGCTGGTGATACTGTAAAGGTTCACGTTAAGGTTGTGGAAGGTACTAGAGAAAGAATCCAGCTTTTTGAAGGCGTTGTAATCAAACGTAAAGGTAGTGGTGTTAGAGAAACCTTTACTGTTAGAAGAATTTCTTACGGCGTAGGAGTAGAGAGAACTTTTCCAATCCACTCTCCAAAAGTTGATAAGATCGAAGTTATGCGTATCGGTAAAGTTAGAAGAGCTAAGCTATACTACTTACGTAATCTTACCGGTAAGGCAGCTAGAATCCAAGAAATCAGAAAGTAACAGTATAAAAAGGGGCTGTGGTTATCAGCCCTTTTTTTATATATTGGAATATTTCATCCATTATATAAAAAAAGGGTGTTGCTAAGACTTTTTGAAGTCCAGGGATTCACCCTGTCTATTTAGTAAGATAAACGCCTATTGCTTCTTTTTAATACCATAAAAAATGGTGACAATTATGAAAAAAATTATTGAGATAGCTGAAATTCTTATACTGGTATTGGTAATAACTTTTGTCCTTAATACATATGTTTTTTCTCTTTTTAGGGTTTATGGGATATCCATGGAGCCTACTTTACAAGAAAGTGATCTGCTCCTTGTGAAAAAATGGGGAACAATAAAAAAAGGTGATATTATTGTTTTTTATGAATCAAATCAAGGAATTAACCTAGTTAAAAGGGTTGTGGGTGTGCCCGGTGATAAAGTACAAAGCGATGGGGATAATATAATAATCAATGATAAAGAGATAGTACAGCATAAAAGTGATGAATTTAGTTTTACATTGATGAATGATGAATACTATTTAATAGGTGATAACTTTATGTTAAGTGAAGATAGTAGAGAATTTGGACCCGTTAAAAAAGACTTCATACTAGGGACTGTACTAATAAGGATATGGCCCATCTTTTGATAAGGGAGTGTATGTATGAAAGAGTTGAAGGAATGGATTAAATCCATTGTAATAGCTATTATTTTAGCCTTAATTATCCGAGGTTTTGTTATGGAAAGCTTTATTGTTGATGGTAGTTCTATGCTACCAACTTTTACGGATAATGAACGGGTCTTAGTAAATAAATTTGTTTATAGGTTTAGAGAGCCTAGGCACGGAGAAATCGTTGTTTTTCCATTCCCTAATGAAGAAGATAAGATTTTAATAAAGCGGGTTATTGGTGAACCAGGGGATAAAGTAGAAATTATCTCTGAGCAGCTATACTTAAATGATCAACTTGTTGATGAGGGGTATATATTACATGATTCTGCTGGTAAAGATTTTGGACCAGTGTGGGTTCCCGAAGGCTATGTCCTTCTTTTAGGGGACAATCGCAATAATAGTCATGACAGTAGAGATCCTGAGGTAGGATTTATAGATATAGATGATATAAGAGGCAAAACATTCATGAGGTATTGGCCCATATCTAAAATTAGATATTTTAAATAGTAAAAGGAGTTGAGTTTATGCAATATCAGTGGTACCCAGGTCATATGGTGAAAGCCAAAAGGCTTATTAAAGAAAATTTAAAACTTGTTGATGTGGTATTAGAATTAACTGATGGAAGGATTCCCCTAAGTAGCAGAAACCCTGATATTGACGAGATTATTGGAAGTAAACCTAGAATAATCCTATTATCCAAGTCTGATTTAGCTGACAAAACTAAGACAGATCAATGGATTAAACATTTTTCTAGGCTAGGACATAAATGTGTGGAAGTAGACTTAATCAAAGGAACTGGCCTTAAGAAAGTACTCTCTTATGCAAAGGATATCGGAACAGAAAAACATAAGAACCAACTATTAAAAGGAAGGCTTGTAAGACCAACTCGTATGATGATTTTGGGTATACCCAATGTTGGTAAATCAACGCTAATAAATAAAATATCCAATCGTAGTGCAGCAAAAACCGGTGATAAGCCCGGAGTGACAAAGATAAAACAATGGATAAAAACTCAAAATAACTTAGAAATGCTGGACACACCAGGGGTTTTATGGCCAAAGTTTGAGGATGAGACTGTTGGCTTTAAACTAGCTGTAACAGGTGCCATTAAAGACGAAATAGTAAATACAGAAGATATGGCATATAGACTTATTCAGTACTTATTTGAAAATTACCCAGGGTTACTTAACACAAGGTACCAAGTTGAAGAAAACCTTGCACCACCAGAATATTTACAGGCCCTTTCTGATAAAAGAGGTTTTTTACTACAAGGCAGTGTAGTGGATTACATGAAGGGTGCAGAGGTTTTAATTAAAGAATTCAGGCAAGGAAGATTAGGGAGAATAACCCTAGACGACCCACAAAAATAGGAGCCCCCGGGCTCTTTTTTTAGTTTTTCTCCATATAGTAGCAGGATTTTCCCTGATAAAAATAGAATTATTTATATAGAGGTGAGGCACGATGTTTGAACAGATGACAATAAAACAAGTTGAAAATAACATAAATAAAATGGAGAAAAACTATGAGTTAGTTAATGCTCTACGGGCAGATGGGCGTAGTGGCCTTGTTAGTCTAGCTGGTAGAGTGGAGACGCAGATAAAGAAAATGGAGCATTTTTATAGGCTGTGGTGCTACGAAAAAGAGTATTGGCAGCAAAGTCTACTTGTAGCTGGCCTTGATGAAGCAGGTAGAGGCCCTTTAGCAGGGCCTGTGGTTTCAGCTGCAGTTGTTTTTGATAATATTCCAGAGTTGTTCGGTATAAACGACTCTAAAAAACTATCAGAACAAGACCGTAATGAACTATATGGTAAGATAAAGGAGCAGGCCAAATATTACTCCATAGGTGTAGCTGATAATACTGTTATCGATAAAATAAATATCCTACAAGCCACAAAGACATCAATGATAAATGCAGTTAAAGGTATTGATGCATCACTGGGTATGTTGCTAATTGACGGTAATTTTACAATAGATCTACCACTACCTCAAAGACCAATTGTAAAAGGGGATAGCAAGGTTGGATCAATAGGAGCTGCATCTATTTTGGCTAAAGTATATAGAGATGAATACATGTATAAGCTTCATGAAAAATATCCCATGTACAATTTCTCTAAAAATAAAGGTTATCCTACAGAAGAACATTTATGGGCTATCAGAAAATATGGTCCATCCCCTATTCATAGACTAACCTTTAGAGGGGTCAAGGAGGATACTTATGCGTAGAGTGGCAGTTAACTACTTAAAAGAGGGCGATATTGTTGCATATCCTGTCAAAAATTCTGACGGGCAAATTCTACTAACACAGGGTACTTCTCTAAACAGTAACCTAATTGGAAAATTAGCTCATTTAGGTATACATGCCGTTTATATACAAGATGATTCACTGCCTTCAATGAGTATTAATCAAATAATTCAAGAGAGCACTAGGAAAGAATCTATAGATGCAATTAAAAAACTGATGCTTCAAAATACCATCAAAAACGAGGTTGAAAAAATAAGTAAAGAAAGTATAGATATTAGAAGGTTAACCAATGTTGTCAATATGCTTGTGGAAGAACTGATGATTAGTGGAGAAACCTTATCTAGCTTTGCAGAAATTAGAATGTTAGATAGTTATACTTACAATCATAGTGTGGACGTGTGCATTTATTCACTTATTTTAGGTCACAAGCTAAAGTATACGAGAACCCAGTTGTTTGAGCTGGGCTTAGGTGCATTATTACATGATGTGGGAAAATCTAAAGTACCTCTAAATGTTATAAACAAGCCTGATGTTTTATCAAAAGATGAGTATGAAAAAATTAAAGAGCACCCTGTTCTAGGTTATGAAATTCTAAGATTAAATCCCAATATACCACTTCTTTCTGCACATGTGGCGTTGCAACATCACGAGAGGTATAATGGTAGTGGCTATCCAAGGAAGATTAGTAGAGATAGTATACATCCATACGGATACATAGTGGGAATTGCAGACATGTTTGATGCACTGACATCAGAGAAGCTCTATCGACCGAAATTTACTTTTAAAGAAGCCATAGAAATTCTTATATCTACTAAGAATACACTCTTTCCTTCCCATTATATTGATGCATTTTTACAGTGCTTGGCTTTGTATCCAAATGGATATAGGGTGAAATTAAATACAGGAGACTTAGCTGTGGTTATCGGTCAAGGTACTACGCCCCTTACACCTATTCTAAAACCTGTTGATAATGATATAACAACTGATGCTTATGAGTTAATTGACTTAGAAGATAATCGAGAAATATATATTGAGGACATAGTTTATGAATAATAAAGAACTGGGGCAAATTGGTGAAAATATAGCTATTGACTATCTTCTAAAACAAGGGCTACAACTAAAGGAACAAAATTTTCGTTGTCCCTTAGGAGAAATAGATATAATTTTAACGGATAAAAAAACCTTAGTTTTCTGTGAAGTCAAAACAAGGGCTGACCTTGAATTTGGAAACCCAATGGACTTTATAACTAAGCATAAACTATCTAGAATCGAAAGAGTAGGTACATATTATATGATGATGAACAACATAGCTCAATGGGAATGTAGAATAGATGCTGTAGGAATACACTTTGAAAACCATCTACCTAAGATAAGATGGATAAAAAACTGTACTTTTTAAGGTAAAAAAATAGCGCCTTTAGAGGCTATTTCAGCTTGTAGACAAACCTAAGACAAAGTCATTGACCCAAGTGGCATATTAAAAAGCAGCACAATTAATTCGAGGAGATAGACTTAAGAGCTGAATAGCTAAACGGAAGAAGGGGCGAGAAACAGGACGTCAGACTGTGTGAGAATTAAACAATAATATATGTCTAAAATGCCTACAAAGTACTGTAAATACAGTACTTTTCCCTTTTTCTGTAGTATAATTAAGTTATAGAATATCGGAGAGGGGATTTTAAATGTCATTTATACAAGGTACAGATAGAAAGCAAAAAACAATGTTTCCTGACTGCATAGAAGATTACATAGGTGAGGATAATCCCGTTAGGGTAATTGATGAATACGTAAAACTGGTCAATATGAGTGCATTCACTAAATCAAAGGAACACCGCAGAGGTGCACCAGGATATCATCCCTCTGTTTTATTGAAGTTATATCTATATGGGTATGTAAATGGCATAAGATCATCTAGAAAGCTAGAAACAGAATCTCACAGGAATATAGAAGTGGTTTGGCTATTACAAAAACTAAAACCTGATTTTAAAACAATAGCTGATTTCAGGAAAGAAAATAAAACTCAGCTAAAACAAGTTTTCAAGGATTTTACTAAGTTGTGTAAGGATCTCAAACTATTAGGCGAGGAATTCATAGCAATAGATGGGACTAAAATTCAAGCTAATAATTCAAAGAAGAATAATTTCTCAAAGAAAAAAATACAAAGACACAAACAATATATCGAAGATAAGGTTAATTCCTATCTAGATTTGTTAGAAAGCAGTGACAAAGACGATTCACCTAAACTTAAGTATACACCTGAAGAAATTCAGCAAAAAATTGAAAAACTCAAGGAGCGTAAAATTAAATTTGAAGAGTTGGAAAAAAAACTACAGGATAGCGAAAGTAATGAAATATCTACAGTTGACGAAGATGCTAGGCTTATGGACAACAAAAACAATGGTGTTACTGTAGCATATAACATACAAACAGCTGTAGACTCTAAGCATAGTATTATAGTGGCATATGATGTTACAAACAATCCCGCAGATCAAGGTAATCTAAATTCACTTGCAGAAAAGGCTAAAGATATATTTGGAAAAAGGAAACTTGAAGTAGCAGCAGATAAAGGCTATTACCAAGCAGACGACCTTATGAAATGTGAGAGAAACGAAACAACAGTCTATTTGCCAAAACAGTCGTATTCTAACGCCACAGGAGACAAAGATTTCTACGGAGATAAATTTACTTATGTGCCTGAAAAAGACTTATATATTTGTCCTTTGGGCCATGAATTACGCAGAATAAACCACAAATCAAAAGAACCAAAAAGAATAAAATATAGAAACTACGATGCCTGTAAAAACTGTGAATCAAAAAGCAAATGCACCACTGCAGCCAAAGGCAGGATAATAAATCGGTCACCTAACCAAGATTTTTTGGATACTATAGATGCTAGAACAGAAGCAAATATGGACAAATACCTACAAAGGCAGATGATTGTTGAGCATCCTTATGGAACCATCAAAAGGACAATGAATGCTGGGTATTTTTTAACAAGAGGGATGGATTCTGTAACTACAGAGACAGCCCTAGTTTTGCTAGCCTATAATTTTAAAAGAGTAATAAATATTATAGGAGTGAAAGAACTACTAAGGATATTAGTAGCTCTTAGACCCACTTTATCATTGTATTTTTATATGTTTAAGTCATATTGCACCAAAAGACAGGAAATTTACGGCTAATCTTTGAGTTTTTAGAGATTAGCCACACAGTCTGACGTTTCGAGAGCTCCACTGAACCATGGACGGTGAATTGGAGCGGTACCCTTCTGGAGTTTAGATAGAAGCCTTAAGTCTCGACGGAGAATTTTGTGCAGCGTTTAATATGCGACATTCCTAATAAATGACTTTGTCATCAGTCTAAAATAGCGCCCTTAGAGGCGCTATTTTTCACATCTTATATAAAAACCATTTACACGTTGCTATTTCGTATTTTAACTCATACAATTTTTCAATACCATGGACTATACTTTGACATCTGTAAATTAGCATGTTGTTACCTGCTAGCCTTTCTTTATCTGAAGATATAACCTTACCCACCTTAACGACAGTATATGAGCCATCTTTTTGTAAAAGTCTGTATTTTAGAGGGTGAGGAACACCATCTTGGGTAAACCACACGATCATTTCTATGGGAGTCATTAAAACTTTCAAAAAATCACCACCTATTTTTCACAAACTCTTTTTTGATTATAAAATACTGGACATCATGGGGTAATCATCTTCCCTGATTACTCCACCTTGCTGTGGACTAAAACCAGAATGTAGGAAAGAGGAACGAACAATGGAAGTGTTCCCATACCTTAGTCTGATATCATCAACGGCTTTATCTAAGGTTTTATATGGAAAAGGATCAGGTTCAAATAAAGATAGCTGATGAAAATCACTTTCTATAAGCTTTGTTAAATGTATACCCATATGCCTAATGGGTTCACCTTTCCATGCTTTTACAAAAAGCTCTTTCGCCTTCTCAAAAACAATTTTAGTACAATTAGTGGCATGGGGAAGTGTTCCCTGATGGGAGTATGAAACAAAGGAACTATTTTTCAAGGAGACACTTATAACTGTGGCGTGAAGCTCAGAACGCCTTAACCTTGTACAAACGGTTTCCGTTAATGCTAATAGTACTTTAAAACTATCTTCTAGGTCTAAAAGATCAAAAGAGATAGTGGTGGAATTGCCTAAACCTTTCATGAGCACCCCTTCATTACGTACAGGTGAATCTTCCTTGCCATTTGCATAATTCCATACTAATAAACCGTGACTTTTTAAAAAGCCATACAAAAACTGGGGATCTGTTTGAGCTAGCTCGCCAATTGAATGTATATTTTTACTTTGAAGCTTTTCCGCAGTTTTAGACCCAACCATAAACAACTCTCCCACAGCTAGAGGCCACATTTTTTTGGGAATTTCCTCTGGAAAAAGTGTATGAACTTTATCTGGTTTTTCAAATTCAGAAGCCATTTTAGCTAAAAGTTTGTTTGATCCTATACCAATATTGACAGTAAAACCCAGGGTATTTTTGATTTCTTCTCTAATTTTTTCTGCAGCCTGTAATGGAGTTCCAAAGTGTTTATCCATATTGGTATAGTCCAAAAAAAGTTCATCAATTGAAAAAAATTGTATTAAAGGGGAGTACTTAGACAATAAATTGCCCATAGCTTCGCTACATTGCATGTAAAGATTGTACCTTGGTGGAGCTACTACAAGCTGTGGACATTTGAGTCTTGCAGAAAATAGTGTTTCTCCAGTTTTAATGTTGTATTTTTTTGCGGGGATTGATTTTGCTAAGACTATACCGTTTCTCTTTTTTTCGTTTCCACCTATAACAGCAGGGATATCCCTCAGATCCACAGAAGCTCCCTGCTGCAATGCATAGACAGCTTCCCAAGAAAGATAGGCGGAATTAACATCAATATGAAAAATAACTTTTTCAGCCATAAAACTCACCTCCAACATATTATAATACAAACATATGTTCTGTGTAAAGTTTTTAGCACATATGTTTGTAAGGAAGTTTTTGGTTTTTTCATAAATGCTACCTAAATGCAGATTTAAAGAAATTTTTCCAAAAAAAAGGAAGTTGACGAAATTTGTAGAATAATTCAATAAGTCATGCTTGGGGGTGTATAAATGTTAGCAATTGCAAAGAGTTGTGGCGTGCTAGGACTAGATGGAAATATTATTGAGGTGGAAGTAAATATATCCAAAGGGTTTCCATCCTTTGAGATAGTTGGACTACCTGACACTGCTGTAAGGGAAGCAAAAGAAAGGGTTAAGGCAGCAGTTTTTAATTCAGGGTATAAATTTCCCTCTAACAAAATCATCGTAAACCTAGCTCCAGCAGATATAAAAAAAGAAGGGGCCATTTATGATTTGCCCATTGCCTTAGGGATACTAGCCGCAGATAATCAATGGCCAAAACAGTATTTAGAAAATATAGTGACATGTGGTGAACTTTCCTTAGATGGGAGAGTAAGGGAGATAAACGGCATTTTACCCATGGCTGTACATTTAAAGGAAAAAGAACAAAAGAAGTTTATGGTTCCTTTTAACAATAAAGAGGAAGGTGCCCTTGTAAAGGGGGTGGAAATTTACCCAGTTAGTACATTAAAAGAAGCAGTGGACCATATATTAAACATAAAAAAACTAGCTGCCTTTAAAGGAAGCTTAGGTGGGAGTCAAGGACAAGGGGAAAATTTAGGTGATTTTAGTGAAGTTAAAGGTCAAAAGGCAGTAAAAAGAGCTATGGAAATCGCTGCAGCAGGGGGGCATAATCTCCTGCTAATAGGCCCACCTGGAACAGGAAAATCAATGCTTGCTAAAAGATTTGCAAGTATTTTACCACCACTTACATATGACGAAACATTGGAAGTTTCGAAGATTTTTAGTGTGGCAGGACTGCTGAGAAAAACAGGACTTTTTAGCAAAAGGCCTTTTAGAGCACCACACCATACAGTATCATATGGAGGACTAGTTGGAGGAGGAAGGATTCCCAAACCTGGGGAGATAAGCTTAGCTCACAAAGGTGTGCTATTTTTAGATGAACTACCTGAATTTTCCCGGGATGTATTAGAAGTACTAAGACAACCCTTAGAAGATAGGGAAATAGTTATATCTAGGGTAAGTGGATCAATAAAATACCCAGCTGACTTTATCCTTGTGTCCTCCATGAATCCATGTCCTTGCGGATTCTACAATTCTCCAACAACTCAGTGTAGTTGTTCCCTTAGTAAAGTAGACAAATATCGGGGTAAGATATCAGGACCTCTTTTAGATAGATTAGATATACATATAGAAGTTCCCGCAGTAAAATTTAATGAGTTAATGGGAGATGATATAAAAGAAGAGAGCTCAGAGGATATTTTAAAAAGGGTAATAAAAGCTAGAGAAATACAGTTTGATAGATATAAAGATAATGATAGTATAGATTATAATAGTAGGCTTTCGGGTAAAATTTTAAAAAGCTGCTGTAATTTGGATGGGGAAAGTAAGGCTCTACTGGAAACGGCTTTCAATAACCTAGGCTTAAGTGCTAGGGCATATGACAAGATATTAAAAGTTGCTAGAACAATTGCAGACCTAGAAGGTAGTGAAAACATACAAATGAACCATGTGGCAGAAGCCATACAATACAGAAGTTTAGATAGTAACTACTGGAATAGATAAAAAGCCTATACAAATACTTAGGAGGGAAGTCTTTTGATTAAAAGGAGCTTGGAATTTGCAAGACAGCTAATACTTGATAGTTTACAAGATGGAGATGTAGCTATTGATGGTACAGCAGGGAACGGAAATGACACATTGCTACTAGCCAAAGGGGTAGGAGATAAAGGGAAAGTTTTTGCTTTTGACATTCAAAAAGAAGCCCTTGAAAATACATATCAGAGGTTAATCAAACATAACTTAGAACATAGGGTTGTTTTAGTAAACACTGGACACGAAAACATAAAAGAGCATGTTACAGATAAAGTATCTGCAATTATGTTTAATTTTGGATACCTTCCCGGTGGAGATCATGGAATTGTTACTAAACTAGAATCAACCATTCCCGCAATAGAGCAAGGGTTAGAGTTACTTAAAGAAAATGGAGTAATGTCCCTTATGCTTTATCCAGGTCATTATGGTGGGAAATGGGAGACAGATGGGGTTTTAACACTGGTTAAAAATCTAAATCAAAAAATGTATACAGTACTTCATTATAATTTTATAAATCTCCAAAATTTCCCTCCACAACTTTTGGTAATCCAGAAAAAGAAGAATGGTATATAACAAAAAAAAAAATCACCGACCTGTTATATAATACGTAGAATGTATTAAAACAATGGGAAGGTGATATGTATGTTTATAAACTTTAAAGTGATTGATAGTATTTCACTAAAACCCATTAAGGGTTTTAAGATTAAAGTAGAATGTAAAAACTTTGACTCTCAGCATATTGGAGATGGTGATATACTAGTGGGTCTCCCAAAGACCTGTCAAACAATCAACCTAACAATAGATGCGCCACTATACAAAAATATAACCTATAATTTAGATACACGTGAAATTAACAAAAACCTTGTTGTTGGATTAGAGTTTATTGATGTTTTTGAGGAAGAAGTTGTAACTGCCTAAGGGGGGATAGTATGAATTTGCCAAATGTGTTAACTAGTATAAGACTTTTATTGGTACCTATTTATATTAGCTTTCTTCCCAATGTGGTAAATAAACTTTTTTTCTCTTTGGTTATACTAGCACTAGGTGGATTTCTCGATATAGCCGATGGTTATATCGCTAGAAAATACAATCTCATTACAGACTTTGGCAAAATGATGGATCCACTAGCCGATAAGTTATTACTGATAACAATTGCTGGGGGCCTTTGGTTAAATGGTTATATACCCTTTTGGATATTAGTATTTATGGCTATTCGGGAAGGAGTAATGATAGCTGGAGGCGCCATTAGCTATTTATATAAAAAAATAGCCATTCCCGCAAACGCTTTAGGTAAAATAAATACCTGTTATATATACCTGCTGATTATTAGCTATATTTTACAGTGGGAGATAAGGAGTCTTCTAGCCCGTGGATTTGTACTACTTGTTCTTGTAACCACAATAGTATATTCAAATATATTTATAAACAAATTATTTGATAAAAAAACAATGGTAAATTAAAGGGATTTTTAATTTGATTGTCGAAATAATTAAAATACGCCTTGACCTAGGAAAGGCTAGAGCCTTTCCTAAAACTTTATTTCGCAGCTATAAGACAGACGGTGATAGTAGATAGCGAAAGCAACTAACCAACTGTTTTATAATAATAGGCAGTAAAATTACAAAACATATAGGTAATTCATCTAAAAGGAGGTTTATATACTTGGATATTAAGGATTTTCTACAAGTTATAACACAAATGCCTGGGGTATCAGGCTATGAACAAAAAGTAGGATTAAAAATCAATGAGTACTTCCAAAGTTTATGTGATGAATCCAAAATAGACAAGCTTGGAAACGTCATAGGTCTTAAAAAGGGAAGTGGTAACGGCCCTAAAATAATGTTAGCAGGTCATATGGACGAAATTGGACTGATGATAACAAAGATTGAAAAAGGTGGTTTTTTGCGATTTACTCAAGTGGGGGGGATCGATCCAAGAACACTACCTGCACAGGAAGTTACTATCTACGGTACAGAAGAAATTTACGGTATAATAGGTGCAAAACCTCCACATCTAACTGAACCCCATGAAAGAAATAAAGCAATGAAGATGTATGATCTTTTTATTGACACTGGTCTAACTGAGGAAGAGGTTAAAGAAAAAGTATCCGTTGGAGATATAGCCATTGTAAATAGAAATTTTATGGAACTATCAAATGGATATGTAGCTGCTAAGGCCCTTGACGATCGGGCGGGAGTTGCTGTAATTATGGAATGCTTAAAAGAGTTAAAGAAGCTAGTACATACTGCTGATGTTTATGCCGTTGCAACTGTTCAAGAAGAAGTTGGACTTAGGGGAGCTATGGTTAGTAGTTATGGTATAGTCCCTGACATAGGTATAGCCATAGATGTTTGTTTTGGGGACATGCCAGGAGTCAGTGAAGAAAATAGTTCAAAACTAGATGGTGGACCAGCCCTAGCCATGGGACCTAACATACACCCTAAGGTTTTTGAAGGTCTAAAAAACACTGCAGGAGAGTGGAATATTCCAATTCAGCTAGAAACGGCACCAGGACACTCTGGAACAGATGCAGGTGCTATTCAAATAGCTAGGGGCGGCATAGCCACAGCTGTTGTTTCACTTCCAGAAAGATATATGCATACATCTGTAGAAACCCTATCATTAGGAGACATTAAAAAAGCAGGAAGGCTACTAGCCCTTTATATTGCTAGTCTCGATAAAAAGGGATTGGAGGGATTAATATGCTATTAGAAAAACTTTCTAATGCCCACGGTGTAGCTGGTAATGAAATCGGGGTAGCAAAGCTACTTAAAGAATTACTTGCGGAACATGTAGATGAATTTCAAACAGATTATTTGGGTAATTTGATAGCCATAAAAGGTAAAGACAAACCAGGTCCTAAAGTAATGATAGCTGCTCATATGGATGAAGTAGGATTGATGATCACTTCAATTGAACGAAACGGCTTACTTAAGTTTAGACCTGTTGGTGGTGTGGACCCTAGGGTTTTGGTCTCAAAACCCGTTCGCATAGGAGATAACCTTGTAAAAGGAGTTATCGGGGCAAAACCTATCCACTTACAAAGACCTAACGAAAGGGAAGTAGCATTAGGATTTGACCAGCTTTTCATAGATATTGGAGCTAAGTCAGATGATGATGCAAAAAAACAAGTAAAATTAGGGGATTACTGCTCCTTTGAAACAGAATTTAAAAAAATAAATGATACCCTGTGTAAAGGAAAATCCTTTGATGATAGAGTGGGATGTGCATTATTAGCAGACATCTTAAAGGAAGATTACCCATTTCCCCTTTACGGAGTATTTACAGTACAAGAGGAAGTAGGTTTAAGGGGAGCAACGGTAGCTGCATATACAGTAAACCCAGATCTAGCCATTGTTCTAGAAGGAACCTCAGCATCTGATGTACCTGAAAGTGAAGAACATCGTTTTTCCACTCGATTAGGTGGCGGACCTGCATTATCAATTATTGACGCATCAATTATAGTTCAAAAAAATCTTTTAAAGGCTGTTGTAAAAATAGCAGAGAAAAACGAAATCAAATATCAGTATCGTCAAACATCTGTTGGAGGAAATGATGCAGGAAAGATTCATTTGACAAGAGAAGGTATAGACACTTTTACCATCTCAGTTCCCTGTAGATACATCCATTCACCTGTTTCATTTATGAACATAGAGGACTTTAATTCCACTAGGAAACTTATGGGATATATTTTAAAAGAGATTGGCGAAGCTAAGGGAGGTTTAATATAAATGGAGTTATTAAAAAAACTATCTGAGAAATTTGGACCATCGGGACATGAAAAGCCAGTGGCAGACTTTATTATAGAACAAGTGAAACCCCACTGTGACGATGTATTCACTGATAAACTTGGCAATGTAATTGCATACAAAAAAGGTAAGTCCGATAAAAAAATCATGTATGCTGGACACATGGACGAAATCGGTTTGCTAATTACTTATATTGAAAAAGAAGGATTTCTAAGATTTACCAATATAGGTGGTGTATCACCATATGTACTATTAGGTCAAAGAGTTCAACTTGACTGTGGCGCCATAGGCGTTGTTTCCAGCGAAAAACTAGATGACATATCAAAACTTAAACTAGAAAAAATGTATATAGATATTGGTGTGAATACTAAAGAAGAAGCTGAGGAAAAAATATCCATAGGAGAAGTGGCTGTCATTAAAAGAGATTTCTTCCTTAATGGGGATAAAGCAGTGGGAAAAGCTTTAGATGATAGAGCAGGATGTTGGGTGCTTATAGAAGCCCTTAAAGAAATTGAAAATCCCGAACATAATCTTTATTTTGTATTTACAGTACAAGAAGAGGTTGGCTTAAGGGGGGCAAAAACTGCTGCGTATAGAATCGATCCAGACTTAGCTATAGCAGTGGATGTAACAGCTGTGGGGGATACACCTAACTCACACAGAATGGCTGTAGAACTAGGAAAAGGGCCCGCCATAAAAGTGAAAGACCTATCAATCATGGTTCACCCTGTTGTTAAAAATATGTTAGTACAAAAAGCAAAATCTTTAAGAATTCCATACCAACTGGAAGTACTAGAGTTCGGTGGAACTGACTCTGGGGCAATACATGTATCCAGAGAAGGTGTATGGGCTGGAGTAGTATCAATTCCTTGCCGTTATATCCACACACCATCAGAAATGGTGAGTAAATCGGACTTAGAAAACGCAGTAAAATTAATAGTAGCATCAACTGAGTTTGAGTTTTAAAAATAGACTTATTAGTTAATATAGTTGCCTGTTGTTAGAAGAGGATTACTTTAGATGCTAGTCAAAACATTAATAGCAGACAATACAAAAGCCACGCGCTCCGCGTGGCTTTAACTAACAACTACATACTAATAATTGATTCCATTAGCCCTTACTTAGTACCCAATTATAGTTAAGGAATCTAAATGGTCTAGCATATGGACGCTGTTATTTATAATCCTTTGATATGTTATTTCAAAAGTATTTTCTACTTTGGACTTTGAATATTTGATTATGGGAACCATAATTATACCGTGCTTTATTTCCTTGGACTCTAACTGTTTAAATAAAGCTAACCACACCTTGCTATATAAGTTGCTTTTCTCTATTTCGATACCTATTTTTTCGTGAGGATGGTAGAAATCAACCTCGAATAGACTCCCCTTTTTAAATAAAGGATAGGTATCGTTTGTCACAGAATGCATAAAGCCCAACTGACCTAAATCTTTTTTTAATAATAGTTCTATTTTCTTGCTTTTTTCATTCTTGGTATCTCGCAAATGAATGATTTTGTCTTTATGCTTTGCCAAAACTGTATTTAGTTGGTATAATTTATTTTTAGATAAATTATTGTCGCGTATCTGATATGTTTTAGGATACATTAATATTCACCTGACTTAGGAGGATTGGTATTTATGAATATTGCATTAGTTGCCCACGATAGGAAAAAGGAGTCAATGATTAATTTCTGTATAGCTTACAAAGATATATTTGCCAAAAACACACTTTTTGCCACAGGGACTACTGGTACTAAAATAATGGAAGCTACAGGTTTAACAATACATAGATTTTTATCGGGCCCATTAGGTGGAGATCAGCAAATTGGTGCAAAGATTGCTGAAGACAATATGGATTTAGTTATTTTTTTTAGGGACCCCTTAATGGCTCAACCCCACGAGCCTGATATAACAGCCCTTTTAAGATTGTGTGATGTTCACAATATACCTGTGGCTACAAATATGGCTACTGCAGAGGTTTTGCTTAAAGGTTTGCAAAGGGGAGATCTAAACTGGAGACTAAAATAAGAAGCATCTTATAATAGTATTCCGAGAAAATGTATTTAATAATCATATGGTTAATTTAACAATCACATTATAGTCTAAAAAAATAGATATACCAAGTCAGATTTGGGGAAAATATAGTGAAATCATATAATTAATTACATAGCTATACGAAAATGAGTATTTTTTAAAAACGGAAGGCGGGAAAGTATGGAAAAATACAAAAATATTATCTGTGAGATATTAGAGCAAAAGGTAGGCTTACCTAAAGAGGAGACCCTTTCGCTCATTGAACAGCCAGATAAGAAGGGCTATGGTGACTTAGCTTTTCCAACATTTGTTCTAGCAAAAACTTTAAAGAAAGCTCCACCTATTATTGCTAGTGAACTGGTTAAAACCATAGAAACACCACAAGAATTTAGTAAGATTGAGAGTGTAGGACCATATATTAATTTTTACATTAACTCTGAGAAGTTGATGGAGCATACCATATCAGAAATAAAAGAAAAAGGCGACCTTTACGGAAGTTCTGACCTAGGAGAAGGAAAAACTGTTATTATAGATTTTTCTTCACCTAATATAGCAAAACCCTTTGGTATAGGGCATTTAAGAACTACGGTAATAGGAAATAGTCTCTATAAAATACATAAATTTTTGGGATATAATGTAGTGGGCATCAATCACATAGGTGATTGGGGAACTCAATTTGGCAAAGTCATAGTAGCATTTGATAAATGGGGAGACTCTAACAGACTTAAAAACGAAAAAGAACCTGTAAAATACCTATATGAGCTATATGTAAAATTTCATGAAGAGGCTGAAAAAGACCCCAGTCTTGACGATGAAGCACGGGCTACTTTCAAAGACCTTGAAAATGGCGATGAAGATAAAATGGCAAAGTGGGCCATGTTTAAAGAAATTAGCTTAAATGAACTTAAAAGAATTTACAAAATTTTAGGTGTGGAATTTGACAGTTACAACGGGGAACAGTTTTATAACGATCTTATCCCTGAAACCATAGAAACACTGATCAGTAAAGGGATTACGGAAATTAGTGAAGGGGCATTGATAGTAAATCTTGAAAAATTTGATATGCCACCAGTACTGCTTAGGAAAAAAGATGGTGCAACATTATATGCTACAAGGGATGTATGTGCAGCTATTTATAGATACGAACAATATAAATTTGATAAAATGCTTTATGTAGTGGGAGCAGAACAATCATTACATTTTAAACAGATATTTAAAACATTAGCAATCGCAGGATTTGAATACAGTGATAAATGTGAGCATGTACCCTTTGGCCTATTTAGGTTTCAAGAAGGTAAGATGTCCACTCGAAAAGGTAATCTGATATTTTTAGATGACGTAATTAAAAATGCTATTGACTTAACAAAAGAAATCATTGAACAAAAAAACCCAAACTTAGCTAACAAAGAAGATGTTAGTAGACAAGTAGCCATAGGGGCTATAATATTCGGAGATCTAACAAACGATAGAATTAAAAACGTTATCTTCGACTGGGAAAAAATTCTTGATTTCAATGGTGAGACTGCTCCATATGTGCAATACTCACACGCCCGTATTTCTAGTATTATTCGTAAAAGCGAAGCCAATGAAGTTAGCCCAGACTACTCATTATTAAATACAGAATACGAGGAGGCATTAGCTAAAAAGCTAGCCCAATTCCCAGATATAGTCAAGGAAAGTATTGATGGCTATAGACCGTCTGTTATAGCAAGATACCTGATAACAGTGTCAAGGGAATTTAATAGGTTTTACCATAACTGTCCTATAAATAAAGAGGAAAATGAAAGTATAAGCAAGGGACGATTATTACTTTCCCAAGCTACAGCACAGATAATTAAAAATGGTCTACGACTACTTGGGATAGATGCACCAGAAGAAATGTAGATTATCATAAATATAGGAATCCGAGAGATTCTGTGTTATAATAAATTAGGAGGTGGTAGTATGTCAGAGTTTGAAAAAGATAACAGGGACGTATCACTTAAAAGAGCTGCAGAACTTAAATCTAGAATTCAAGATTACTTAGATGTAAAAGACACGATCCCAGTAGGTTACAAAATACAAGATGAATATAACCTACAAAAAGAAAAACTTTTAGAAATACTAGGGGGAACACCGGAGGATTGGGACAACTGGAAATGGCAAATTAAAAACAGAATAAATGACGTTAATATACTTGCGCAAATTATTGATCTAACTGACCAAGAGGTAGAAGATATTAAAAGAGCAGGGGCAGAAAACAGATGGGCTATCTCTCCATATTATGCTGCACTAATGTCAAAAACTGATCCTAATTGTCCTGTTAGATTACAGTCCATACCCCAGCTTGCTGAAGTACTAGACGATTCTGGACATTCAGACCCAATGGGAGAGAAGTTTACGAACCCAGCGGAGGGGATAACTAGAAGGTACCCAGACAGATTAATAATTAATGTTACTAACCAATGTGCAATGTACTGTAGACATTGCCAAAGGCGTAGGAATATAGGGGAAATAGATAAAAATATCCCTAAAAGTCATCTGCAAGAGGCTGTGGATTACATTAGAGCTAATCCGGAGATCCGCGATGTTCTTATAACTGGTGGAGACTCCTTAATGCTTGCTGATAGTACATTGGACTGGCTATTGGGAGAGCTAAATAGTATCGAACATGTGGAAATTAAAAGACTTGGCACTAGGGCATTGGTAACAATTCCACAGAGAATCACTCAAGAGTTATGTGATATATTAGATAGGCACGCGCCTGTTTATTTAAACACACAGTTTAATCATTCAAAAGAGATTACCTCAGAAGTGAAAAAAGCTACTAATATGCTGGCAAAAGCAGGAGTGGTTATGGGCAACCAAGCAGTACTTTTAAATCATATCAATAACGATGCCCATGTTATGAAAAAATTAAATCATGAATTGTTAAAAGTTAGAATTAGGCCATACTATATCTTCCATGCCAAAAGTGTACAAGGTACTTCACACTTCATGACTAAATTAGAAGATGGCCTTGAAATCATGGAAAAATTAAGGGGATATACCAGTGGATTAGCTATACCTACTTATATAGTTAATGCACCAAAAGGTTATGGAAAAACCCCTATGCTTCCTAACTACTTATTAGAACAAGAGAATGATCATATAAAAATTAGAACTTGGGAAAACAGAGAAATGGTTTATAAATACGAAGATTAAAAAAGTGGCTTACGCCACTTTTTTTATTTTTGTATTCAATTATTTCTTTGAAAACGAAACTAATAATTATTAAACTTTTGCAGGAATTATGAATAAATAGTAGAATTTACCTTAAGGAGGGGGGAAGGATATGAATCAAAAGGAACAACTTATGCTTCTTTTATGTTATGTACCAGGCATCGGAGGCAGGAAGACTGACTATGTTTTAAACCTAGTTTCTTCCGTAGAAGAGCTTAAGGAAAAGTACGACCAGGTATGTACAAATTTAAAGCTAGAAAAAAGTATAGTGCAAAATTTCAGAATAATTATGAATAATTTTAACATAGAGGAAACTATACTTAAATATAAAGAAAAAAATGTCATGATAATAACAAAGGAAAATAACCTATATCCCCAAAGCCTTAAAGAAATATATGATCCACCACCAGTGCTATTTTGTAAAGGTAACATAGAACTATTTCAAAATAATACACTGGCCATAGTTGGAGCTAGGAAAGCCACATGGTATGGGAAGAATATAGCTAAAGAAATGGGTGAATACCTAAGTGTAAGTGGTTTTACAGTAGCTAGTGGGATGGCAAGGGGAATAGATGCCAGTGCACATACTGGAGCACTTAGAGGTAAAGGAAGCTCCATTGGAGTATTAGGCTGCGGATTAGACATAATTTACCCTAGGCAAAATCAAGAGATATACTCAACAATGGAGGAAAATGGACTCCTAATAAGTGCATATCCCTTAGGAACTCAGCCTGTGGCTGCCCATTTTCCAGCTAGAAATAGAATAATAAGTGGTCTTTCTAAAGGGGTAATAGTGGTTGAGGCTGAAGAAAGAAGTGGCGCTCTAATAACCGCTGACTTCGCAATGGAACAAGGAAGAGATGTATTTGCAGTACCAGGCAATATAAATAGCATGCTAAGTCGAGGAACAAATAAATTAATCAGAGAGGGGGCAATAGCTGTAACAAGCTACCCTGATATTTTAGAAGAATACAACTTTCAAAGTCAAAGAAGTGAAGGGAAAAATGTTATTTCAGATGTTATAAACTTATCAGATGTGGAAGAAAATATTCTTAAGAATTTACAAGGACAAATGGTATCGTTAGAATATCTACTACTAACCACAGGGATAGGTATTTCAGAACTTTTAGCTAATCTTATTACACTAGAGATAAAAGGGCTCATTAAAAAAGCAGGAAATCAAATGTATCAGCCCTTGGGAAAAGTTGACTTTTAGCTAAAAATTACATAAAATGAGGAAGTCACTTTTTAGGAGGTTTTTTATGAATTTAGTAATAGTGGAATCACCATCAAAAGCAAAAACAATAAACAAATTCCTTGGTAAAAATTACAAGGTTGATGCATCAATGGGCCATATAATTGATTTGCCAAAGAGTCAACTGGGAGTAGACTTAGAAAACTTTGAAGTAAAATATATAACTATACGTGGTAAGGGTAAAATACTACAAGAACTTAAAAAAGCTGGGAATAAGGCTAGTAAAATATATCTCGCAACAGACCCTGATAGGGAAGGGGAAGCAATTTCTTGGCACCTAGCAAATAGCCTAGGTATAGATGGCACACAACAGTGTCGAGTTGTTTTTAATGAGATTACTAAAAATGCCATAAAAGATGCTTTTAAAAAGCCACGCCCTATAGATAAGCAATTAGTTGATGCACAACAAGCTAGAAGGATATTAGATAGAATCGTGGGTTACAAAATTAGCCCTATACTATGGAGGAAAGTTAAAAAAGGATTAAGTGCTGGTAGGGTTCAATCGGTAGCTGTAAGATTGATTGTTGATAGGGAAAGGGAAATTAATGAATTTATCCCTAAGGAATACTGGTCTTTACAGGTTGAATTAAATAGCAAAGATAAAGATATTCTTTTGCCAAAGCTAATTACATACAAGGGTGAAAAAATAGAAATATCCACTGAATCAGAAATAAATAATGTAATTTCTCAGCTTGATAAGGGTGAATTTACAGTAAGTAACGTTAAAACGTCGGAAAGACAAAAACATCCTGCACCACCATTTACCACAAGTAATTTACAACAAGAAGCAGCTAGAAAACTTAATTTTACACCTAAGAAAACAATGATGGTTGCACAACAATTATACGAGGGAATAAAATTAGGTAAAAAAGGTTCAGTTGGTCTAGTTACTTACATAAGAACTGACTCCACTAGATTATCCGATGATTTTATCACCAGTTTAAGGGATATGATAGATTCTCAATATGGTACGAAGTATCTTCATAAAGAAATTCGTGCATTTAAAAATAAGAAAAATGCCCAAGAGGCCCATGAAGCCATTAGACCTACAGAAATAACAAACGACCCTGAGTCCATAAAAGAATTTCTATCAAAAGAGCAATACAAGCTTTATAAACTTATATGGTTAAGAACCATTGCATCACAGATGGCCTCGGCAGTTTATAATGTACTGACAATTGATATAAAAAATGGTGATTATGTATTTAGGCAAACGGGTTCTACAATTAAGTTCACTGGTTTTACCGAAGTATACTTAGAAGGTAAAGACGAAATAGAAGAAGAGGAACAAATTTTCAAAGGTAATGTTTCCCAAGGAGAATTACTTAAACTCTTAAATTACCATCCAAAACAACATTTCACGCAGCCTCCTCCAAGATTTTCAGAGGCAATGTTAGTAAAGGTCCTTGAAGAAAAAGGGATAGGCAGGCCAAGTACCTATGCACCCATAATAGATACAATCTCTGCCAGGGGTTATGTAATAAAGGATAAGAAGGTATTTATACCAACAGAACTAGGGGAAATAGTGACAGATTTGATGCTAGAGCACTTCCCGCAGATAGTAGACATATCCTTTACAGCTGAGATGGAGGACAAATTAGATAAAGTGGAAGAAGGGGAAACCTCATGGGAAGATCTTTTAAAAGATTTTTATAAAACATTTAAGATTGACCTAGAAAAAGCTGAAGAAAATATCCCCCAGGTGGAAATAAAGGATGTTGAAAGTGACGTTGTATGCGAGAAATGTGGAAGAAATATGGTATACAAGCTTGGGCGCTTTGGGAAGTTCTTAGCTTGCCCAGGATTTCCAGAATGCAGAAATACAAAAGCGTTAGTGGAAGAATTGGATATCCAATGTCCTAAGTGTAAAAAAGGAAAAGTGGTTATTAGAAAAACAAAAAAAGGAAGAAAGTTCTTCGGCTGTTCCACCTATCCTGATTGCGAATTCCAATCATGGGATCAACCAATTGGAGAGCAGTGTCCAAATTGTAACGAATTTTTAGTGGAAAAAGGTAGAGAAAACAATAAAAAAATTATCTGTAGTGATTCAAAATGTGGCTATGTAAAAGACAGGAGTTGAAAAAGTGGATAAAGTAATTGTAATCGGAGCAGGATTAGCAGGATGCGAATGTGCTTGGCAATTAGCTAATAATAACTATCAAGTTGATTTATATGAAATGAGGCCTAAAAAAAGTACACCGGCGCACCATAGTGATTTATTTGGAGAGCTGGTCTGCAGTAATTCATTGAGGGCAGCAAGTCCTACAAATGCAGTGGGACTATTAAAGGAAGAATTAAGACAATTAAACTCTCTTTTAATAGAGTGTGCAGATAAAACAAAGGTTCCTGCTGGTGGAGCCCTTGCAGTTGATCGTACTCTATTTGGTGAAGAAATAACAGCACGGATTAAGTCTCATCCTAACATAACGGTTATAAATGAAGAAGTTAAAAATTTAGACTTTGATACCAAAGTTGTTGTAGCCAGCGGCCCCCTTACGTCAGGTGAATTGGCTGAAACAATAAAACAACTTACTGGAAGCGAATATCTTTACTTCTACGACGCAGCAGCACCTATTGTAACAAAGGAATCGATAAATATGGATGTAGCCTTTCACGCATCTCGATATGGGAAAGGTGAAGGAGAGTATGTCAATTGTCCCATGACAAAGGAACAGTATACTACTTTTTACTCAGAACTTGTCAGGGCAGAAGTAGTACCAGTTAAGGAATTTGAGAAGGAGATTTATTTTGAAGGATGTATGCCTGTGGAGGAAATGGCTAGAAGGGGTGAACAGACTTTAACCTTTGGGCCATTGAAACCAGTGGGCTTAGAAGATCCTATTACAAACGAAAGATACCACGCAGTTGTTCAGTTGAGACAAGACAATAAAGAAGGAACTTTATATAATTTAGTAGGATTTCAAACCCATCTAAAGTGGGGAGAGCAAAAACGTATCTTTAGTATGATACCTGGGTTAGAAAATGCTGAGTTTGTTAGATTCGGGGTAATGCATAGAAACACCTACATAAATTCGCCAGAAGTTTTAAATGACAAGCTACAACTAAAAAGTAACCCTAAGATATCTTTCGCAGGACAAATAACTGGCTCAGAAGGATATGTAGAAGCAATGGCTACTGGAATGGCAGCGGCATATGGTATCATCCATGACAAAGCTTTTCCCAGGGAAACAGCCATAGGCTCATTAGTCAATTATGTATCAGAAAGCTCTAGTAAAAACTTTCAACCTATGAACATAAATTTCGGTCTATTTATACCACCGGAAAAGAAAATACGTGACAAAAAACAAAAATATGAGTACTATAAGGATAGAGCCCTAGATACAATTATAAATTTTATGAAAAATATATAATATTTGTCTTGCTAAATAAAAATACCTTTGCTATTATATTAAAGGTGGGGATTCCATGGAGAAATTAGATAGATTAGTAGAGGATTTCTTACAATCTTACGCTGTAGAAAAAAATTGCTCCCATCATACCATTACAAATTACAAAGCAGATCTTGTACAATTCCAATTATTTTTAGCACAAAATCACAGAGAAAATCTTAGCATTATATATCAAGACCTAGAAGAAGACTCAACTGAAGAGCAAAAAAGTGGAGACTCGACGCAGCTAAAAGATCATTTAATAATCAGAAGATATTTAGCATACTTACAAGGTTGTAATTACGCAAAAAAAACCATAACTAGAAAACTTTCTACCATAAGGTCATTTTACAGGTTCTTAACTAAATTTAACTATTTAGAAAATAACCCCATATCAAAAATTCACACACCGAAAAGCGAAAAAAAACTGCCAAAGTTTTTGTATAAAGATCAGATGAAAGATTTGATAGAAAGCCCAGACTTGACAGACAAATTAGGTTTAAGAGATAGGGCAATAATGGAACTTTTATATTCATCTGGCATTAGGGTAAGTGAACTAGTAGGTATCCAACTAAAAGACCTGCAATTATCAAGAGGTCTTATTTTAGTTACTGGTAAGGGTAGTAAAGAAAGATATGTGCCTATAGGTAGTATTGCTTGTGATTATATAATTCGCTACATTGACTTATCTCGTGGGACATTAACTAAAAATAAAAAACATTCATATCTATTTGTCAATAAATTTGGAGATGCTATTACTGATAGAAGTGTGAGAAGAATTATAGATAAATATATGCATATAGCATCCATTAAACTCAAGATTTCTCCACATACTTTCAGACACACATTTGCTACACATTTACTAGACAACGGAGCTGATTTAAGGGCTGTGCAAGAAATGTTAGGCCATGTAAATATTAAAACTACACAAATCTATACCCACATAACCAAAGACAAACTAAAAAATATTTACATGTCCACACATCCACGAGCTTAAAAATAAGCTGCTTTACTACATCATGAAAAAGACATAATTTAAAACACAGAAATAGGAGGAAAAGAAATGAAAGAATTACTAAGCAAGACAAGAAGGATTAATAAACTTTTACAAAGAAACAATGGACAAACAGTTGACTTTAGTGAGATGGCCGAGGTATTGAAGGATATTATCTCTGCTAATGTATATGTAGCAAGCAGAAAAGGGAAAATCCTAGGCTCTGCTACTGTAAAGGATTTTGAATGTGAGATAATGAAAAGTGAAGTTCTACCTACAGGTAAATTCCCTGAGGAGTATAACGAACAACTTTTAAAGGTATCTGAAACATCGCAAAATATTAAAGCAAAAAATATTTGTGTTTTCGGCAGTGAAGAAAAATGCCTTTTTGAGAACAACATTACAACTATTGTTCCCATAATAGGAAGTGGAGAAAGACTGGGGACTCTAGTTTTAGCAAGATTTGCAGATGAGTTTTTAGATCAAGACTTAATCCTAGCTGAATACGGTGCTGCTGTTGTGGGAATGGAAATAATCAGAGCTAAAACAACAGAGGTTGAGGAAGAAGCAAGGAATAAAGCTATTGTTCAACTTGCAATCGGAACATTATCATACTCTGAGCTTGAGGCAATTGAACATATCTTTGAAGAACTAAATGGGACCGAAGGCCTACTAGTAGCAAGTAAAGTGGCTGATAGAGTTGGAATTACTCGTTCTGTGATAGTTAATGCATTAAGAAAATTTGAAAGTGCTGGTGTAATTGAGTCCCGTTCATTGGGAATGAAAGGTACTTACATTAAAATCAAAAATGAGAAATTATTGGAAGAACTGAAAAAATTAAGAAGCTAAATATCTCGAACCGTTTGAAAGAGGGGGTTTTACCCCTCTTTTTCTTTTGTGTAAGACTAAAGTATTAATAGTTTATATGTGAGAAAAAAGAAGGATTTTGACGTAAAAACTCGAATAATAAATAGATGGAAAAACGAGATCTATTTTAAGAGGTGGAAAAATGAGTAATTTATTTTCAAGTACTATCTACAATGTATTGGAAAAGTCCATTGATGGGGCAACACTGAGGCACCAAGTACTATCTAATAACATGGCAAACATTGATACACCAGGATTTAAACGTAGTGATGTAGAATTTAAGTCTGTTCTTAGACAGACCCTTAACGAACAAGGTATAAAGGGAAACTTAACTCACAACAAACACATCCCCATTGGAAGAAGGAATCTCGACAAACTATCGGCCACTGTAATAAGAGATAACAGCACATCCATGAGGCCCGATGGTAATAATGTGGATGTAGAGCTAGAGAGTGCGGAAATGGCGAAAAACACACTTTACCACTCTGCTATGACTCAACAGTTGACAGCTAAATATAACACACTAAAATCCGTAATTAACGAAGGGAGGAGATAAATATGTCCTTATTTAACACTATAAACACCAGTGCATCTGGTCTGACCGCACAACGTTTAAAGCTAGATGTGATATCAGAAAACATAGCTAATGTAAATACAACTAGGACAAGCTCTGGAGACCCATATCGTAAGAAAAACGTTGTCCTTGCAGCAAGGGACACAGATAATTTTGATAAATTTTTTAAAAGTAGTCTGTTAAAAAAAAGTAACACCCAAAAAGGTGTGAAAGCTGTGGCCATCGTTGAGGATGAAAGCCCTTTTTTAGAAGTATATCAGCCTGGACACCCTGATGCCGATGAAAATGGCATAGTTAGGATGCCAAATGTAGAGATAGTTGAGGAAATGGTTAATATGATTTCCGCAAGTCGTGCTTATGAAGCTAACATAACAGCACTTAACAACACGAAATCGATGATTCTAAAGTCCTTAGAAATTGGTAGATAGGAGGCATTTAATATATGATACAAAGAATTGGTAGTAACTTACCTTTAAGTCAAGTGCAAAACGTAGCATCTGAACAAAAGACAGGTTTTGGTGAATACTTAAAAAATGCCTTGAATGAAGTTAATAGACTAGAAATTGAGGCTGACTCTCTTACTAAGAAGCTAGCTGCTGGAGAAGACATAGATGTACATACGGTGATGATTGCTACAGAAAAAGCAAGTATTGCCTTACAGCTAACAATGCAAGTGAGAAATAAAGCTGTTGAAGCATATAACGAAATAATGCGTATGCAGGTTTAGTAGCTATGCTTTTTAGATATAAGGGGTGAAGTAATGAATGTACTAAGTGGAGAGCTGGTTGAAAAGTTTAAAAATTCTTGGACTGAAAAGCCAGGCACAGAAAAAGTTAAGATTATAGCTGCAATGTTTTTTTTATTGACAACTTTAACCATGTTATCTTTGTTGCTTTTAAGCTCTGATATGGAAACAGTATTTACAAACTTAAACAATCAAGACATAGCAGAAATATCCATGAAGCTTAGGGAAAGAAATATTGATTTTAAAGTTGTAGACGACGGAACTGGTCTTCAAGTGAATAAAGACAAGGCTGATGAAGTTAGGATGTATATGGCGAGCCTTCAGCTTCCCAAAAACTCCGGGGTCATTGGATATGAGTTGTTAGAAAACATAAGCCGTTTTGCACCTGAATCAGAAAGGCAAATGCTCTACCTCCAAGCTTTACAAGGTGAAATCAAAAGGAACATAGAACTATTTGAGGAAGTAAACTCAGCACAAGTTATAATAACTATGCCTAAGGATTCTATCTATGTACGTGACAGAGAGCCTGCTAAAGCAGCGGTGACAGTGTTTTTACAACAGGGTGTTCGCCTAAGCCAAAATCAGATTATGGGAATCAAGCACTTAGTTGCCCACAGTGTTGAAAGCTTAGATGCCAGTGATGTTTTTTTAACAGATCAAAACATGAGACCTCTAGATGGTGACTCTTTCAGTGATGACCAATTCCTAACTGACAACATGAGGAAAAACATGCAGTTACAAGAAGAATTTCAAACTAACCTTGAGCAAAGCTTAACTTCTTTGTTAGAAATCTATTATGGTGAGGTGGCAGTTAAGGTAAACGCTGAGCTTAACTTTGATCGACTAGTGAGGGAGACTCAACTATTCGACCCACTGACCAATGGTGAGAGAATAATAAGAAGTATGGAAGTGTTAGAGGAAATGTATAGAAATACTGGGGACTATAACCCTGCAGATGGGGAAGTCCCATACTATCCAGGGTTAGACGATAACTCCAGTGAGGCCGAAAGAAGGCAAGAGATAATTAACTATGAAATCAATCAAGTAAAGGAACACTTAGTTGTGGCGCCAGGTGCGGTTAAAAGATTATCAGTTGCAGTTATGGTGAACCAAGAGCTAAATGAACAAGAAAAAACTGCAATCAATGATTTCGTTGCAGTGGCGTCTGGTTTAGATACAATCAACAGGATGGATCAAATAAGTATAATAGGTGGAGTTTTTGCGGCTCCTTCGGAACAACCAGATGGTGATGCAACTGTGGAAATCAAATTACCATGGTTAACTCGCGATGTTGCACTAATACTAGGTAGTCTTTTCGGTTCTATAATTATATTTGGATTATTTTTGACCCGCAAGAAAAAGGAATACCAAATACCTCCTATAGCTGCCACAACAGATCCTAATCCAGACATTGACTTGAATCTACACAAAGACAAAGCGGATACACTTAAGAAACTTGCAAAAAGCAATCCTGAAGGTTTTAGCAAAGTGTTGAAAACTTGGTTAGCGGAAGAATAGGGGTGATTTCATATGTCAAAAAACTCAATATCAGGAAAGAAAAAAGCTGCTGTTCTCCTTATAAGCTTAGGACCGGAGATTTCGGCAGAGGTTTTTAAACATCTTTCAGATGACGAAATAGAACAACTAACCCTTGAAATCGCTAACGCTCGTAAAATTTCTAACGATGAAAGGGAACATATATTAGAAGAGTTTCAAGAGCTTTGTGTGGCACAGGAGTTTATCACACAAGGTGGTATTGATTACGCAAAAGACGTACTAGAAAGGGCCCTAGGGAACCAGAAGGCCCTAGACATAATAGGAAGGTTAACAGCATCTTTACAGGTAAAACCCTTTGATTTTGTAAGAAAGGCTGATCCACAGCAATTATTAAACTATTTAGCTAATGAGCATCCGCAGACAATTGCATTAGTGTTATCCTTTCTACAACCTGAGCAAAGTGGTATCATTCTCTCGGGACTAGCCCCTGAAATACAAAGTGAAATAGTTAAGAGAATTGCAGTTATGGATAGAACTTCTCCAGAAATTATAAGAGAGGTAGAGGGAGTACTAGAACAAAAACTTTCTTCCCTATCAAACCAAGACTATACCAGTGCAGGTGGTATAGATGTCATAGTAGATATAATCAACCGCGTTGATAGAAGTACTGAAAAAACAATATTTGAGAATTTAGAGGTTGATGACCCAGAACTAGCAGAGGATATAAGACGTAAGATGTTCGTATTTGAAGATGTAATAAGCCTTGATGATAGATCTATTCAAAAGGTTATTAAAGAAGTCAACAACCAAGAGCTTTCCTTATCACTTAAAGTGGCATCAGAAGAGGTTTCAAATAAAATCTTTAAGAATATGTCTAAGCGTCAAGCTGAACTAATTCAAGAGGAAATGGAATTTATGGGCCCTGTTCGCCTAAGGGATATTGAAGAAGCTCAACAGAAAATTGTTAACTTAATAAGAAGGCTCGAAGATACTGGTGAGATAATTATAGCTAGAGGCGGCGGGGGAGATGAAATAATTGTCTAAAATTATTAAGGGTAACCAAGCCAGAGCCATGGACTATAGAAAAATAGAAGCTGTTAAACTGCCAGTATTTGATGATAACTCACTTCAAGAATATCAAACATTAGAATTAACATTATCCCCAGAAGAGATCTTAGAAACCGCTAAAAACGAACAAAAAAAAATAATAAAACAAGCTAAAGAAGAAGCAGAACAACTTAAAAGACTCGCATCAGAGCAAGGGTTTCAACAGGGGTTTCAAGAGGGCATGAAATCTGCAAAAGAGGACCAAGAAAAACTGCAGCAGGAATTTATAAACAGGTTTAGAGAACTTGAATCAGAATTCAATAATAAACAATGCAAGTTAAAAAATGAGGCTGCTAAAGATGTTACAGAAATAGCACTTTATATAGCCCAAAAACTTGTGGGTGACCTGTTAAATGATAAGCAAGATTTGATTGTAGAAATTTATAAATTATTACTACCCCTTGTCACAGATAAAAAAATTAGAGAAATAAAAGTTAACTCAACGGATTTTGATATAATTCAAGACTACTTGAAGTTTACAAATAAATCGGAAGTAATCCCATTGACCGTGGCTGATGAGTTAGACCCGAAAACTATTTATATAGATACAGAACAAGGCTATATAATGAAAAACCTTAATAGAGAACTAGAGGAATTAGTTGGTGAATTGAGGAGTATTTATGGCTAGACTACTAAATACAAATCATATTAAAAACATAATTGATAGTTGTAACTTACAAAGACCCACGGGAAAAATCCAAGAAATTACAGGCCTAACTATCAAATGCGAAGGTCCGTGGGGCAACATAGGAGACACTTGTATAGTCCGTAGTTCAAAGGGAAATGAGATTTTCGGGGAAATAGTGGGTTTTCAGCACAATACGACAGTTGTCATGCCTTTAAGTGAGATTGAGAACATAGGACCTGGTTGTAAAGTAGAGTGTTTAGGCTCAGGTATGAAAGTCATGGTAGGGGAAGATTTGTTGGGTAGAGTTTTAGACGGTCTAGGAAAACCCATTGATGGCCAGCCTAACCCACAAAACCTAATACCTTACAACGTAATGAACACACCACCTAACCCTTTGACTCGACCAAGAATAGAAGAGATACTTCCAGTAGGAATAAAAGCAATAGATGGCATGCTTACCGTCGGAAAAGGTCAAAGAATGGGGATTTTTGCAGGAAGTGGTGTGGGTAAAAGTACCCTCATGGGTATGATTGCTCGTAACACATCTGCAGAAATAAACGTGATAGCTCTAATAGGTGAAAGAGGTAGAGAGGTGCGAGATTTCATAGAAAGAGATTTAGGTGAAGAAGGGCTAAAACGTAGCGTCCTTGTTGTAGCCACATCTGACCAACCACCCCTTGTGAGACTAAAAGGAGCTTTCGTTGCCATGGCAATAGCAGAATATTTTAGAGATCAGAGTAAAGATGTAATGCTGCTTATGGACTCTGTTACAAGGCTAGCTATGGCACAAAGAGAAATTGGGCTTTCCTTAGGGGAACCACCTACAAGTAGAGGTTATACGCCATCTGTATTTACTCTACTACCAAAGTTATTCGAAAGGTGTGGCACCAGTAATAGGGGTACAATTACAGGATTTTTTACTGTTTTAGTAGATGGTGATGATTTCAATGAACCAATAACAGATGCTGTACGGGGTATTTTAGATGGTCATGTGTTTTTATCAAGGAAAATTGCTGCTCAAAACCACTACCCAGCTATTGATGTAATGAATAGTCTGTCAAGGCTAATGGCTGAAATATCTGATGAGGAGCATATAGCAAATGCAGGTAAAGTTAGGAAATTACTAGCTAATTATAAAAACGCCGAAGACCTTATAAATATTGGTGCATATAAGCCAGGATCAAACAAAGACATAGACGAGTCCGTTAAAAAAATATCCGGTATAAACCAATTCTTACAGCAGAAGGTTAGTGAGAAATTTGAATTCGGACATATAATTAAATCCCTATCGGAGATATAATTTCTAGACTTACAGCTACTTGACTTTAGAGAGGTTAAAGCAATATAGCCAAATTGTTAATAAAAGTAGTGGATCTTAAAAAATAGTAGGTGAATGATTTGCCAAAATTTAATTTTAATCTACAAAAATTACTTGATTACAAAGATATTTTGCTAAAAGAAGAAATAAGTAAAATTCAGCAACTCAATACACAAATAGAGGACTGCCAAGAGAAAATTTCGGGTATTAACAACAGAATGAATGCACTAGGACAAGCAATAGAAACCAAAGGAAGAGATACACTACAAATTGAAGTCCTTATAGGGTACAAAAGATATATTAATGATCTTAATGGGTTAAAAAGTTCTTTCACAAAGCAAAAGAACAATATGGAGTTAATACTAGACAAAACAAGGAACAAAGCAATCTCCTTACAAAAAGAACATAAAACCATAGATCTACTAAAAGAGAAAAAGTTTTACGAGTTTAAAAAAGAACAGGAGTACCAAGAGCAATCATTACTAGATGACTTAGTATGTATGAGAAGAACTATTTAAGGAGGAACCTTTTATGAATGTGGCTTCAAAATTAAAAGCAATAACGTATCTCGTATTAGTTCCTCTTATTATTGGAATAATTATTTTTATGATTATAGGCAGTGCTGTGGGGCTCATTAAACTACCTTTTATTAATCCTCCGCAAACTGAGAATGAAATTGACTCTCTTACATTAGAACTCGAAGCAAAAGATGAAACCATTGTTTCACTGAAGAATGTTATAGAAGAGCAAAAAAAAGAAATTGATGACATAAAAAGACAATATGATATTCGTGAGGAAAGTTTAAAAGCCCGTGAGAAGAGTTTAGATGAATTCGAAGAGCAATTAAATAATCGTTTAGAATCAATGGAAAGTGAAGATGAAAGATTGCAAAACTTAGCAAACAACTTAAACCAGATGAAGGTTAGGGATGCAGCCAATATACTATCACATCTAGAAGAAGAAGAAATCCTGAAGATTTTTCAATATATGACAAATCAAAAAACTTCCGAAATCATGTCAGCCTTAGACTCTCAAAAAGCAGCTAGCTTAGCAAAAAAGATGATGCAATAATCATTTTATAATTATTTCCTTCCTGAAAGGAGGTGAGAAAATTGAAAATACTAGATGGATTTTTGCCATTTGAATCGCAACTGATGAATGGTAAAACCAATAAAAATCCAGTTGCAGACGAGGAGTATAAAATTTTTGCAGCATTTTCTAACTTATTAACTCAGCAACTCACACAAACTGAGGAAGAGCTAGTTAACAATGAACAAGTAGAGCTACACCTTATTATAGATGATATTGCAGAGGTTATAACAAAGGGATTACCAGAAATTGATTTAGAAAAATTAGAAGAAATTTCATATAAGGTTTTTCCTAACCAAGAAAATGTAGAAAAATTTATAGAAGATATCAAGGTGTTAGTCAGTGAAGTTACACATTCAGGGGATTCGACCCTAGAAAAACTCAACTCCCAAAACATAGAAGACTTAGTTAAGAACTTGATTCAAGGGGAAATGAAAGAATCATTTTCAAAACCTGAGCAAAAGTTTTATAGTAAAAATAATTACTACGACCCTAAAAATGAAATTTCTGTAAAAACAGGCAATGAAAAAGTTGTAGATTTAAATAATTTTAGAATCAACAACGGAAATCAGAGTTTATTTTATGGGAAGAACAACAATGGGACTGATTTAGTAGCGAATATGAGCAAGGAATTTCCCCTTGATAATGAGGAAATTCAGTTAAACGAAAAGTTCCAACCCCTTACCGTTGATCCTAACATAAGAGTTAACATGGAAAAGCTAGATATGGTCACAACTAACAACTTAATCCAAGTACCTATTGAAGAATTAGGTGAATCTATTTTGCAGTTAGCTTATAAAAACATGAACATCCTTAAAAAAGGTGAGCTAACCACAGGCACAATGAGACTTTACCCTGAGGAGTTAGGGCAAGTGACAATTGAGTTAGAGATGCTAAAGGGAGACTTGAGTGTAAGAATTGTTGCAAGTAATGAAGCTGCTTTTAATCACCTCCAACAAAATGCAAAGGATTTAATACAAAAGTTTGTTGAAGAAGGAACCTACACAGAAGTTTCTGTAGATCTTAATATGGGTGATACAAGTCAAGATACTCGCGATCAAAACTTTCAAAATCATTTTGCTTTAACATCTAAATCTCAACAAAAACAAGCCACAGACGAAGAAATAATTCAATACTTTGAAACAGACAAAGGAAATTATAACTATAAAGTTTAGGGGGTGAACGAATGAAGGTAACTAACTCAAATTACAATCCTAATCAACAGACAATAGCACCAAACACACTTGGCAAAGAAGCCTTTCTTAAAATCCTTGTTACACAAATGAAGTACCAAGATCCATTGGCTCCAACAAATGATACTGAGTTTATAGCACAAATGGCTCAGTTTAGTAACTTAGAGCAAACGGTAAATATGAACGAGAACATACAATGGATGTTATATATGCTTGGCACAGGGTTCGACTCTTCCAATGCCTTTAGTATGATAGGGAAGAATGTAGAAATCGAAACTAGCTCTGGAATTATACAGGGGATAGTTGAGAAGGTAACTAAAAAAGATGGTGAGTTTATGGTGGAAGTAGATTCTGTACTCTATCCACTAAATAAAGTGAACACTGTTGCACTAGCTAAGGATTCTTCTAACAATGGGCAAAATGCAGTGGAGGGTGATGAGAATGAGTAAAATCATCAATCCGATGCTAATTAACAGCTTAACCCGAAATCAAAATACTAATAAGTTAAAACAAACTAGTGACAATAATTTTTCAAAGGTTTTCAGCCATGAACTAAACCATTTAGTTTTTTCAAAGCACGCAATTAACAGAATTGAGCATCGAGGTATAGAACTAAGTGAAGAAACCTTATGCAAAATTAACACTGCCATGGACAAGCTTGTTTCAAAGGGGAGTAGGGACTCACTAGTGTTTATAGATGATGTAGCTTACGTTGTAAATCCCAAGAACAAAGTTATAATCACCGCAGTGGATAAAGAAAATCTTAAGGAAAATGTTTTTACAGGTATTGATAGTGCAATATTTATGTAACAATCAGCTGGACCTTATATAGGAGGCTGAAGTAGGTATTGAATGATAGATATACCTACATATTAAAAGGAGGAAAAACTTATGTTGAGGTCATTGTTTTCAGGTGTAAGTGGATTAAGAAATCATCAAACAAGAATGGATGTTATTGGTAATAACATTGCCAATGTAAATACCGTTGCATATAAGACTAGTCAAGTAAACTTCAAAGATATCTTTAGTCAAACTTTACAAGGAGCTTCTGCTCCGGGAGTTAACAGGGGTGGTACTAACCCCATGCAAGTAGGACTAGGTATGGCACTTGCCAATGTATCTGTAAACCACACCCAAGGCAGTTTGCAATCTACAGGTAAGGGAACAGATTTAGCCATAGAGGGGGACGGTTTTTTTGTTATTTCTGATGGAGATAGCAAGTTCTATACTAGGGCTGGAAATTTTGATCTTGATGCTGATGGATACTTAGTATCTGCTACTAACGGATACTATGTACTCTCTGGCGACACTACTTTATCTACTGAGGACAGAAGAATTCAAATACCATCAGATGCTATATTCACCATTGATAAAACTGGAACAGTTTCAGTTGTTGAAGAAGATGGTACTTTAACAAACATAGGGACAATCGGGTTAGCAAAGTTCAATAACCCTGGCGGACTTTTGAAAACAGGTGACAATATGTACATACCTTCTAGTAACTCTGGTGTAGCTTTAGAAGGAATTCCTGGGGCTAATGACACGGGTACAATAATGCCTGGTACATTAGAGATGTCAAACGTTGACCTATCCCAAGAGTTTACAGATATGATAATAACACAAAGGGGGTTTCAAGCTAACTCAAGAATTATCACAACATCCGATGAAATTCTAAATGAGCTTGTAAATCTAAAACGATAAATTTTATAAATCCCCGCACCTAAGAGGGTGCGGGGACTTATAAAAAAGGTGGGATTACTTTGATAGAAGTAACAAGATTAAACAACAAGAAGTACTACCTTAACTGTGAACTAATCGAATTTATTGAGAGTACACCAGACACAGTTATCTCCTTAACTACTGGAAAAAAAGTGGTGGTAAAAGAAGAAACAAAGGAAGTTATCACAAAAATCATAGCATACAAAAGAAGAATAACTTATAAATACTGTGAAAGTGAGGTGTAACCTATGTTGGATTTATCAACAATTATAGGATTAGGTAGTGGGATTTTACTTTTTGTGATTTCAATACGTATGGGAGGCCCCTTGGGGAGTTTTTATTCTGCATCCTCTATAGTTATAGTACTAGGTGGAACAATTAGTGCAACTATAGTAAGTTACCCTATGAACCAAATTAAACAACTATTTAAAACCGTTAAAAAGACAATGAGTAAAACTAATTTTTCTTCATCTGAAATAATAAATAATATGGTTAGCTTTTCAGAAAAAGCTAGAAGGGAAGGTTTACTTTCCCTAGAAGATGAAATAGCAAATCTCGATGATTCATTTATGCAAAAAGGTGTACAACTTGTAGTTGATGGAACAGATCCTGATTTAGTAAGGAATATACTAGAAACAGAATTATCTTTCTTAGAAGATAGGCACGCTCAAGGTCGTGGAATTTTTTCAACGATGGGATCTTATGCACCTGCTTTCGGTATGGCTGGTACTTTAATTGGTCTTATACGAATGCTAGAAACTTTAGACAATCCCGAAACCATTGGACCTGGTCTGGCAGTGGCACTACTTACCACATTCTATGGAACAATCCTATCGAACCTTTTTTTCAACCCCATGGCAGCGAAGCTAAAGGTCAAAAGTAGTGAAGAAATCCTACTAAAGGAAGTTGTCATAGAGGGCCTTTTGTCTATTCAAGCAGGGGAGAACCCAAGGATTGTAGAAGAAAAGCTAAAAGCTTTCTTAGCCCCTAATGAAAGGGAAAGCTTTAATAAAAATACTGAGGTTAATGAAAATGAGGCGGCGTAGGTCTAAAGATGAAAGTGTAGGCCAAGACAATTGGCTTTTAACATATAGTGATGTTATAACGTTAGTACTGTGTATGTTTATTATGTTGTACTCTTTTTCCACCATAGATGCTCAAAAATTTCAGCAACTAGTCACATCACTTAACCAGTCTTTTTCAGGAGTGTTAGATGGTGGAAAAATTATTAGTCCAGACGAATTGGACAATATTCCCAAAGAAGAAGAACCACCCTTAGATGAAGGGGAAGAGATTGACGAAGAGTTTATAAGTACTTATGAACAAATCCTTTCACTTATAAATGACTATGGTCTAGAAGACCGGGTGTTTATAGGGATTGAGCCTAAAGGTGTGGAAATAAGGTTTAGTGATGGTATATTTTTTGCCCCAGGTAGGGCCGATATAAAGTCTAGCGCAATGGAACTTCTTGATAAGTTAACTGGTATCTTCCAAGAGATAGATAATGAGATACATATAGAAGGACATACGGACACAATACCAATAAATACCGTGCAATTTCCTTCAAACTGGGAGTTATCAGCAGGTAGAGCAATATCAGTTGTTAAACACTTTGAGGAAAAAGGTATTGACTCTCAAAGACTTGGTGCGTTAGGTTTTGGAGAATATAGGCCCATAGACACTAATGAAACACCCCAAGGACGTCAAGCAAATAGAAGGGTAAATATTATTGTACTTAGGAGTAGTGCCGATTAAATTTTGATTTTTAGTCATGCTCAAAGGAGATGTTAAATATGGAGAAAGAGTATACATTATTCAACTTAAGCTTCCTGATTATCGTAGGTGTGATATTGATAGTTCTTTCAGCTGCGATATCATTTATCATTGCCACAAGGGTTGTGGCACCAAAGGAGGTCAATGTTGATAATGATAAAGAAATAGTTGAATTTACTGGAAAAACAGTACAATTAGGTGCCTTTACAACTGATTTAAGGGACACTAACCGAAACAGAATAATAAGGGTTGAAATTTCTGTGGAAGTAGACGATAATAAAGCTATTGCTCAAATAGAAGAAAGATATATTCAACTACAAGACCAAATCCTTTCAATTCTTAGGTCGAAAACTGCTGACGAATTAAAGGGAGAAGAAGGTAAAAAGGCATTGAGTGAAGAATTAAAGGTAGGTATAGAACAATTTTTGTCACATAAAGTCGTAAATATATATTTTAAAGAGTTCATAGTACAATAATCCTAACAACCTACTTTAAGGAGGTGAGCTAAGTGTCAGAGATACTATCCCAATCGGAAATCGATGCATTATTATCTGCATTGTCTACGGGCGAAATAGATGTAGAAGAAGTTAAAAAGGAAGAAGAAAAAAGCAAAGTAAGGGTTTATGATTTTAGAAGGCCCAATAAGTTTTCTAAGGATCAAACTAGAACTTTACAAATGATACATGAAAACTTTGCTCGCCTTACAACCTCTTATCTTTCCGCTAGCCTTAGAAATGTCGTGCAAGTATCTGTGGCTTCAGTGGACCAGACCACATATGAAGAATTTATCAGATCAGTTCCGAACCCTACTGTGATAAACCTCTTTTCTTTGAACTCAGAGGCTGGACAAGCCTTATTGGAAATAAACCCCAATATATCATTTGCAATCATAGATAGATTATTAGGCGGTCCTGGAGGAACTTTGAAAGAAGGAAGGCCTTTATCAGAAATAGAACAACGTATTATAAAAATGGTTACTGATAAATTACTACTTACATTAAACGATGCATGGTTCAACGTTTGTAATCTAAAAGCTAGGACTATGAAACTTGAAACCAATCCTCAGTTTTTGCAAATAGTCTCACCCAATGAAACTGTTGCTGTAATTGTTCTAAAGGTCATATTAGGTGATGCAGAAGGTTTTATGAACCTTTGTATACCTTTTATTTCACTAGAGAACTTGATAGATAACCTCAGCGCTCATTTTTGGTTTTCTCAGCAATCTACGGAAAAAGAGGCACCTAACCAACAATACGTGGAAGCGGGTCTAAAGAGAACACCACTGCCTGTTTCTGTAGAACTGGGTAAGGCTAACGTTTCCGTTAAAGATATGCTAGAACTTCAAGTAGGTGATGTTATTACACTTGAAAAAGCTACTTCAGAGCATCTAGCAGTATATGTAAAAGAGAAACTTAAATTTTTAGGATCACCAGGGTTAATAAAGAATAAATTAGCCATTCAAATAACTGAAACCATTGAAGGAGAGGAGTGGGATAATGAGTGAGATTCTAACACAAGCAGAAATTGATGCTCTTTTGTCTGCAGATTACAAAGCAGAGGACTCAGGACAAACTAAACTAACTGACTGGGAGAAGGATGCAATTGGAGAAATAGGCAATATTTCTTTTGGCTCTGCTGCTACCAGTCTATCAGCACTATTAAATCAACGGGTTGAGATAACCACTCCATATGTTGAATTAACATCCAAAAATAAAATTTCCGAAGATCATCCAGCACCATGTTTACAAGTTGAGGTAAGCTATACCGAGGGGATCGATGGAGCAAATGTCCTTATAATCCAACAACATGATGCTAAAATAATTGCAAACTTAATGATGGGTGGCGATGGTAAACCAGAAGGAGATGAGCTAACTGAGATAGATATAAGTGCTGTTTCAGAAGCTATGAATCAAATGATGGGTGGATCTGCAACTGCACTATCCACCATATTTGGTAAAATGGTTAATATATCACCGCCCATAACCCAAACCATAGATCTGTCAGAAAGCACAATCAATGGAGTGCTTTCATCAGAAGAATTAGTTGTCAAAGTTGCCTTTAGGATGGTTATTGGCAACCTTATTGATAGTGTGATTATGCAACTGCTTCCTTTGGACTTTTTCAGGGAACTAGTTAGTATGTTAACTGGCAACATAGAGGAGGTATCCCATGTGAAACAGACTACCCCCACGCCTACTAATACAAAAGAGAGGCACACAGAACCACAAGCAGTTTTCAGTGAAACACAAAGTAGTCCTAATGTAGCAAACACTGTGGACTACCAGATGGCACAATTTAGTGAGCTTGACACAACACAAAATCAAACCCATAATCATAACATAGGGCTTATTATGGATGTTCCACTAGAGATAACAGTTGAATTAGGTCGTACCAAAAAGAAGATCAAAGATATCTTATCTTTCGGTACAGGCTCTATTATTGAACTTGATAAAATGGCTGGTGAAACCTTTGATATTTTAGCAAATGGTAAGGTTATCGCAAAAGGAGAAGTTGTTGTTATAAATGAGAACTTCGGCGTAAGGATTACCAATATTTTGACACCAATGGAAAGAGTTCAAAAACTACAATAAAAATAATGGAGGGATAAATTATGAGTAAAAGAGTTATGATCGTTGACGATGCTGCTTTTATGAGAATGATGATTAAAGATATATTAGTTAAAAATGGTTACGATGTTGTAGCGGAAGCTGCAAATGGTGCAGAAGCTGTGGAAAAGTATAAGGAGCTAACACCAGATTTAGTTACTATGGATATCACCATGCCGGAGATGGATGGGGTAGCAGCCCTTAAAGAGATAAAGAAGCTTGATCCTAGTGCTAGGATAGTTATGTGTTCAGCAATGGGTCAGCAAGCCATGGTTATTGACGCTATTCAATCAGGAGCTAAGGATTTTATTGTTAAGCCATTCCAAAACGATAGAGTTTTAGAGGCTATTAAAAAAGCGGTAAGTTAAAAAATGTTAGATTCCATAAAATTAATGCTTCAGGGGTTTTTATTCCTTACTATACTAATCATACTGGTACTGTTAGCTGTATTTGTTATAAAGTTTGTAAATAAAAAAATGACTGCCACATCTAATAATTCTATGGAAATTATCAGTGGACTTGCAATAAGTCCCAACAAAGGTGTGTACATCGTTAAAATTGTAAAAAGTTATTATGTAATTGGTTTAGGTGAGAATGTTAATCTTCTTAAAGAAATTACTGACCCCGAAGAAATAGAGATACTAAATGACTTAGAGGATGTAAGTTCTATAAATTTTACGGGGCAAGATTTTTCAAAGATTTTATCTAACCAAATATCCAAGCTAACTAAAGGTACAAAGGGAGAGGAAATGTAATGTCAATAATTAAAAGGGGACTTCTTATTACAATTGTGGCTATAATTGTCCTACTTTCCCTTTCACCAGTTTCATACGCTATAAACCATGAAGTGGCCCTACCCTCTATACAAATAGGTGTAGATGATTCAGATGACCCCCAGGAGATTGCAACAAGTTTGCAAATATTGTTTATACTTACTATCCTATCTCTGGCCCCTGCAATTTTAATTCTTATGACATCTTTTACAAGAACAATTATTGTATTGTCCTTTGTGCGAAATGGCTTAGCCACACAACAGATGCCACCTAACCAGGTTTTAGTAGGTCTTGCTATCTTTATTACGTTCTTCATTATGGCTCCAGTTTGGGGAGAGGTAAATGAAAACGCATTGCAACCATATCTAAACAATGAAATTTCCCAAGAAGAAGCTGTAGAATTTGCACTAGACCCAGTTCGAGAATTCATGTTCAACAACACAAGGGAAAAGGATATAGCACTTTTTTTGAATTATTCTGGTGGAGAGCAACCTGAGACTCAAGAAGACGTTTCCACACTTGTTTTAATACCAGCCTTTGTCATAAGTGAACTGAAGACGGCTTTTCAGATAGGTTTTGTTATCTTTATACCTTTTCTAGTAATAGATATGGTTGTGGCTAGTACCCTTATGTCAATGGGTATGATGATGTTACCGCCGGTTATGATTTCTTTACCCTTTAAAATCCTATTATTTGTATTAGCTGATGGATGGAACCTTGTTATAAGGTCCATACTTCACAGCTTTTAAAGGGGGAAATAAAAATGAGTCCAGAATATGTCATAGACTTAGGTAAAGAAGCACTGACAATGATTTTGCTACTTGCAGCACCCATGTTAGGCTTAGGATTAGCTGTTGGGCTTTTAGTCAGTATATTACAGGCTACCACACAAATACAGGAACAAACTTTAACCTTTGTACCAAAAATAATAGCTGTTTTAGTGTCCATTATATTTTTTGGACCGTGGATGCTTAATTTAGTAGTTGACTTCACTGTAGAGCTATTTACAAACATCCCAAATATCATAGGGTTGTAAAAATGGAATTACTAGACATAGTTAACAGTAACTTTTACACCTTCTTGCTTCTGACAGTTAGATTTACAGGTCTTTATTTGGGATCACCTGTTTTTGGGGGTAAGAATGTTCCTAATCATTTAAAAGTTGGCCTTGCCATTGGTTGTAGCCTATTGGTAACACCTATGCATAGCGTAGGTGTTACATTAGAGCAAATAGATTTAACCATAATTTTATCAGTTTTTTCAGAACTTTTTGTGGGACTTTCCATAGGGTATATAACAATGCTGACATTCACTGCCATACAATTTGCAGGTCAATTCATTGACGTCCAAATGGGTTTTGGTATAGTAAACGTTGTGGACCCACAATTTGGGAACCCAGTTCCCATAATAGGTAATTTTAAATATGTTTTTGCACTATTATTACTACTTACAGTTAATGGCCATCACATGTTAATAGACGGTTTATTTAAAAGTGTGGAGCTTATTCCAGTAGGAACTGTAGCTATTGGTGAAAATGTACTTATCTTTATCATAAGGTTATTCTTAGAATTATTTGTAATAAGCTTACAAATAGGGTTACCTATAATTGGTACTTTGTTTATTGTAGACGTAGGTTTGGGAATTGTTGCAAGAACAGTACCACAAATGAATGTTTTTGTGGTGGGTATCCCTTTGAAAATTATAATAGGCTTATCGGTTTTAATAATTACCTTTCCTTTATATATAAGATTGATAATGAGCATTTTCGAAAGGCTACATTCTAATATTTATCAATTTATTCAAATACTAGGCGGTTAATATAAAATGACCTTTAACTTTAATCTTCAACTATTCTCCCAAGAAAAAACAGAAAAGGCGACTCCCAAAAAAAGGCAGGACTCTAGAAAAAAGGGCCAGGTACTAAAGTCACCAGAAATTAGTTCAGCATTTACATTACTGGTAACCTTTTCGGTGCTGAGATTTTGGATACCTTTTATGTTTGAAAGGTTAATTGGATTAATAGAATTTGTCCTTGTAAACTTAATTCATACAGAGATAGACTTTACCAGTGCCCTTCAATTGGCCTTACTTGCAATAGAAGAATTCGCTTACCTTTTTGCACCTATTGGAATTGCAGTTATGGCAATAGGGATAATAATTAACTACCTTCAAGTTGGGTCACTGTTTACAACGGATCCACTTAAAATGAAATTTAATAGATTAAACCCCATAGAAGGGTTCAAGAAACTATTTTCTAAAAAAAGTTTAGTTCAGCTGGTAAAGTCTATCCTAAAAATATCTGCCATAGGTTATGTGGTCTACCTGATAATTAGAAACCACATAAACAATTTGCCTGATATTATAGAAATGGACTTTTTAGTGGCACTTCTAAAAATTGGTGATACAGTCCTTAGGGTAGCTTTATTAAGCGGTGGAGTAATGGTGTTTATTGCATTACTTGATTACTTGTATAGCTGGTGGGAATTTGAACAGAATTTAAAGATGAGTAAACAGGAGATAAAAGATGAGTATAAACAAATGGAAGGTGATCCTTTAATCAGGAGCAAGATTAAAGAGCGTCAAAGGATGATGGCAAGGCGTAGGATGATGCAAGATATCCCAAACGCTGATGTTATCATCACAAACCCTACTCACTTTGCCATTGCATTAAAGTACGATCAAAACTCTGGACAAGCACCCACAGTAATCGCCAAGGGCCAAGACCTTGTGGCTCAGCAGATAAAAGAAGTTGCTAGGGAAAACAATATAGTTCTTTACGAAGATGTGGCCTTAGCAAGAAGCTTATATAAAGTAGTAGAAATTGGGGAACAGATCCCTTTTGAATTTTTTAAAGCAGTAGCTGAAGTTTTAGCGTTTGTATATAAAGTAAAAGGCAGAGCAGTTAACATATAGTGGGAGTGGTTTCTTCATGAACAAAATAGGAGAATATGGCTTTATATTTCTAGTAGTGCTTATTGTTATGATGATGATAATTCCACTACCTCCAGGATTACTTGATTTCCTATTAATACTTAATATTTCTTTGGCTTTGACAATTCTACTGGTTACTATGTATATAAAAGAACCATTAGAATTTTCTATACTTCCTTCGATATTGCTAATAACTACGTTATTTCGATTAGCATTAAATGTTTCTTCTACCAGACTTATTTTGCTAGGTAATGGTGAAAGGGTTAAAGTCATTAATGCCTTTGGTAACTTTGTAGTTGGTGGAGAAATCATAGTAGGTTTCATTATCTTTGCTATTTTAGTACTTATCCAGTTTCTTGTAATTACAAAAGGTGCTGAAAGGGTTGCAGAGGTTGCAGCAAGGTTTACCTTAGATGCTATGCCTGGAAAGCAGATGGCTGTTGATGCCGACTTAAATGCTGGCCTTATAACAGATCAAGAGGCAAAAATACGAAGGAGAACCGTGGAAAGGGAGGCAGATTTCTACGGAGCCATGGATGGAGCCAGTAAATTTGTTAAAGGCGATGCAATTGCTGGTATAATTATCACCTTTATCAACCTAGTTGGTGGATTAGTTATTGGTATGATAAACATGGGATTATCCTTTGGTGATTCATTGAGCACTTTTTCTTTACTATCCATAGGTGATGGGTTAGTTAGTCAAATCCCTGCACTTTTAATTTCAACATCCACTGGTATTATGGTGACCAGAGCAGCATCTGAAAACAACTTAGGAGAAGAAGTAACAAGACAACTTTTTTCTAGCCCGAAGATACTTTTCTTAATATCTGGCTTATTGGCTTTTTTAGGCTTAATTCCTGGGCTACCCCCTACAGGTTTTTTAATGATGGCAGCCATTTTGGCCACCTTAGCATTCACTGTATCTAGAAAACAAAAAAATCAACTTCTAAGCGAAGCCCAAGAACAAGTTGCTTCGACTACAGAGGATATAGAAGTGGGTAAACCTGAAATGGTTTACAATATGTTGCACGTAGATCCTTTAGAGCTAGAATTTGGTTATGGATTAATATCGGTTTTTGATCAGGAGCAAGGTGGTGACCTATTAGACCGGGTTATTATGATAAGACGCCAAGTGGCCTCGGATCTAGGGTTAGTAGTTCCAATAATTAGAATTCGGGACAATATACAACTACCTTCTAATGATTACTGTATAAAAATAAAGGGCTTAGAAGTAGCCCAGGGCACCGTAGAGCCATCAAAACTAATGGCCATGGACCCAGGGACAGCAACAGAGGAGATTCAAGGAGTTCAAACAACTGAGCCGGCCTTTGGTTTGCCTGCACTGTGGATTTCCACTAATGACAGGGAAAATGCAGAAGCTAAGGGATATACAGTGGTTGATCCTCCTTCTATTATAGCTACACATCTGACTGAAATAATTAAAAATCATGCCCACGAACTACTAGGAAGGCAAGAAGTTAAGTCACTTTTAGATAACATCAAAAAAACAAGTGGGGCTGTTGTGGATGAATTGGTTCCATCCATTTTAAGTGTTGGTGATATTCAAAAGGTTCTTAGCAATCTCTTAAGGGAAGGTGTTAGCATCAAAAATCTAACAACCATATTAGAAGAGCTTGCAGATTATGGACCCCTTACGAAAGATCCAGATACACTTACAGAATACGTAAGGCAAGGCTTAGCAAGACAGATATCTAATACATTAAAAATGTTTGGTACTCCTTTATCTGTAATTACTTTAGATCAATCAATCGAGCAGCTTATTCAAGAATCTATCCAAAAAACTGAACATGGAAATTACCTATCAATAGACCCTTCAAACACTCAACTTATAGTTAATAACTTGAGAGATGTATATGAAAAGTCCTTAAGTGATGGTTATCAACCTATCATTTTGGCGGCTCCCTTGGTCAGATTTTACTTTAAACGCCTAGTTGAGACTAGTTTCCCTCATTTAGTAGTTGTCTCATATAGTGAATTGGATATTAAACTAGAAGTTCAAGTTATTGGGACGGTGAAAATATGAGAGTAAGAAGATACATGGTAAATAAGTTAGAAGAAGCTAAACCAGCCATACTTAGAGATTTAGGTAAAGACGCAATTATTATAAGTACCAATAAAGTTAAAGCAAAAGGAATTAAAGGTCTTTTTGGTAAGTATCACTTTGAAGTTTTGGCAGCAGCAGATAACAAAACAAGTACGGTAACACAAGAAAGCAAAATCAAGGCAAAACCTGTAACAACAACTGAAGTGGAACATCACGTAAAAAACAACGAATTAGAAATGATTAAAAACGAGCTTAGGGAAAATCAAAAACTACTACAAAACGTAATTTCAGACTTAAGCAATGTATCAACTAATTTTCCTGAGGCATATGAAAAGCTTTTCAAAAAACTGGTATCACAAGGAATTATTGAAGGTAAAGCTAAAAAACTGATCCAAAAGCTACAAAAGATGTATACCAGTGATAGCAAAATTAACGCATTTTTAATAGATGGGTTAAGAGATATAATGGTAAATGAGCTGGAAACAATAGCAAAACCTGAGGAAATTAGCGGAAATTATAGTATTGCTCTAGTGGGCCCTACTGGTGTTGGGAAAACAACCACTTTAGCAAAGATAGCTGCACACTCAGCTTTAAATAAACAAAAAAATGTAGGATTTATAACATTGGATAATTACCGTATAGCAGCCACAGAACAATTGAAAATTTACGGTGATATACTTGATGTTCCAGTGGTTGTGGCAAATACAGTAAATGAATACGCAGAGGCCATGTCGGCCTTAAATCATAAAGAACAAGTATTTATTGACACAGCGGGAAGAAGCCATAAAAACACTGAACAACTTCTAGAACTGAAAAAATATTTTGATACCTTGGCTTTAGATCAGACTATTTTAGTGTTTAGTCTATCGACAAATTTTAAAGACTTACTACCCATATATAACACATTTAAAATATTTGAGCCAAAGGGATTAATATTATCAAAGTTAGATGAAGTAGAAACCTATGGAAATATCTATAACATTATCACAGAGTTCAAACTACCTGTTTTTTACTACACAACTGGTCAGAGTGTTCCCGAAGATATAGTTGTGTTAAACAGTAGCCAGATCGTATCTAAAATACTAGATAACAATACTGGTGATGTTCAATGATAGATCAGGCCCATGGACTCAGGGAACTAAAACTAAAATCCCAGGCTAAATATAATAATACAGAAGTAATAACTGTTACCAGTGGAAAAGGTGGAGTTGGTAAAAGCAATACAAGTGTTAATCTAGCCTTGTCAATGGCTTCCCTTGGAAAAAAAGTTCTCCTTATCGATGTAGACATTGGGCTAGCTAACGTAGACCTTCTCCTTGGTATATATTCAAAATATACTTTGTTTGATTTTTTTAATGGGATGCAAAATATTGAGACCATAATACAAAATGTAGCTGAGAATATGGATGTAATTTCCGGAGGGTCAGCATTTACTGATAGTGACTTAATCGAGAATATAGAGCGTAGGAAGCTAAACCTAGAGCTTGAGAAGATATTAGGATATGATTACATTATTTTTGATACTGGTGCCGGCATAACAAAAAGCGTTACAGATTTTTGTCTTATAGCTGACAAGGTTTTAATGGTAACCACCCCAGAACCTACAGCAATTACTGATGCATATGCCCTGTTAAAATCTTTATATAAAAAAGATAAAGATATTAAAATAAATATTGTAGTTAACAGAGCTACTAACTCAAAAGAGGGGGAAGTAACAGCAAATAAACTTATAAAAGTATCGGAATCATTTTTACACCAAAAGCCTGTTTATGTTGGTCACATATCTGATGACAGTCAAGTGCAAAAAGCTGTAAAGATGCAAAAACCGTACTCACAAGCATACAAAGAGTGTTCTGCAAGTAAGGATATAAGAATACTAGCAAATAAGATTATTGGTATTGAACATGGAGACAAAAAGAGGGGAATTATCAGTTTATTTGGATCTTTTTTCCTAAGATAGGGGGATTTTGATGGAAAAGAGGAATTTTTATCGGCTGAACTACAATTTAAGTTTTGATTTTGTCATACTTAATCCTGAATCCATAGAAGCCATATCTAATCCCATGATTGGGGTGCTTAAGGATTTAAGCGGAGGAGGTCTAAGTTTTTCATCTGAGGAAGACGTAGAACTTGACCAACTCTTGGAAGTTAAAATTAATGATGGAAAAAGCTTAATTTTAGTTTTGGGTAAGATTGTGCGTAAACAAAAACTAGAAAATCATTACTTATATGGATTGGAATTTGTTTATATCGACGAAAAAACTCAAGATAAATTAGTTCAGTTTATTTTTAACGTTCAAAGAAAAGAAAAAGTAATGAAAAAATTAGGAGGTGGTACTAATGGATTTGAATAATTATCTGCCAATCTATTTTGAAGAAAGTGAGGAGAACATACAGATAATAAGCGATAGTTTACTTGAACTAGAGAAAAACCCTACAGATGTACAAGCTATAAACGAAATATTTAGAGCTGCGCATACATTAAAAGGAATGTCTGCTACAATGGGTTTTCAGTCAATCGCAGATCTAACTCACGGTATTGAAAATTTTTTAGATGAATTAAGAAATGGGACTAAAACCTTAAGCACTAATTCATTAAATACACTATTTAAGGCGTTTGATTTCCTTTCTGAGGGTTTAAATAATATAAAAACAGGTAAAAATGATCCCATTGATTTATCGATCCTTAAAGAGTTTGATGAAAAGCCCGGCTCAGTAGAAGTGAGTCTGCAAGTTGAAAAAACAACTTCAGACATCAATGACTACGAGCAGTATGTGATTAGTAATGCTTTTGCTCAAGGATTTAGTGTTTATCACATAGCTGTGGAATTAAATGAAGATTGCTTATTAAAATCTGCTAGAGCCTTTATGGTATATAAAGAATTAGAAGCAATGGGAGAAATAGTAAAGACTATGCCCACTGTTCAACAGCTTGAGGATGAGAAATTTGACAAAACCTTTGAAATTTGGTTGATCACTAAAGAAAGTCAAGCAGAGGTGGAAAAGGTAAGTGAAGTGCCTGAGGTTAATAGTGCTCAGATCACGTTGGTGGATAATGATGTGAAAATAGAACCACAAAGCAAAGATACCAATACTCCTGTGGAAAAACAAAATAATCCATCTCAACAAGTTGTCCAAGCTAAAAGTCAGGCAACAATAAGGGTTGACTTAAACAGACTAGATTCTTTAATGAACTTAGTATCAGAGCTAGTAATTAATAAAACTGGCCTCAACCAAAGTGTGAATAATCAAAATCAATCCATGGTAACTGAGGGTTTAGAACAACTACATAGAATAACAACAGAACTCCAAAACATTGTAATGAGTCTTAGAATGGTTCCAATTGACAGGGTTTTCAGTAGGTTTCCACGTATGGTTAGGGATACGGCAAAGGATCTCCAAAAAGAAGTTGAACTGACTATTATAGGTAAAGAAACAGAGCTTGATAGAACAATTATTGACGAAATTGGTGACCCATTAGTGCATCTAATTCGAAATGCAATAGACCATGGTTTGGAAAGTAAAGAAGATAGAACTAAAAATGGAAAAAATGCACAAGGTAAAATTACACTAAAAGCATATCAAAGCGGTAATGAAGTATTCATAGAAGTGAGCGATGATGGTAAAGGTATTGACGCAAACAAAATCGCCCAATCTGCTGTGAAGAAAAACTTGATCTCTGAAAACGATATGGTTACCATGGACGAACAACAAATTCTTCAACTAATATTCGAGGCGGGATTTAGTACAAAAGATGTTGTAACTGACTTGTCTGGTAGGGGTGTAGGACTAGATGTTGTAAAAACCTCAATTGAATCTTTGGGTGGAGGAATCGAAATATATACAGAGCTAAACAAAGGTACAACATTTACCATACATCTACCCTTAACACTGGCCATAATACAAGGTCTTTTAGTTAGTGTAGGAGAAGAAAAATATGCTATACCATTATCTTCAATTGTAGAGACGGCAGCATTTGACAAAAAATCAGTTAAAAAGGTAGGTCAACAAGAAGTTTTAATGTTTAGGGACTCTGTGCTCCCTCTACTAGATTTAGCTAACGTCTTAGATACAGAGCCTGACCGTGAACAAGAACTATCTATGGTTGTTGTCAAAAAAGGTGATAGACAAATTGGCTTAATTGTTGATAATCTAATAGGTCAACAAGAAGTAGTTATTAAGCACCTTGGAGATTTCTTGGCTAATATTAGAGGTTTTGCAGGAGCCACCATTTCAGGAGATGGAGAGGTTATACTTATACTTGATACAAACTCACTGTTTTTCAATTAATAAGGAGGGATATATATGGCAGTAAATAATGAACAAAAGTTTGTAATATTTAAGCTTGAAACAGAAGATTATGGTATCGATATCTTAAAGGTACAAGGTATTGAAAGAATGCTTCCAATCACTAGAGTACCTAAGACTCCTAGTTTTGTGGAAGGTGTATGTAACTTGCGAGGTAGTATTGTTCCCGTAGTAGATTTAAGGAAAAGATTTAACATTCAAGAAAAAAACCATGATGAAAACACAAGGATCATAGTTGTACATATGGAGGAATTAAAGGTAGGACTTATTGTAGACTCGGCAAACGATGTTATAACAATAAATTCTGAGGATATAGAACCAACTCCTTCTGTAATAGATTCAATTGATAATAAATTTATTAGTGGTGTAGGTAAACTTAAAGACCGACTAATAATTATACTAGACTTACTAAAAATTCTAAACAAAGAAGAGATTATTGAAATACAAGAAATGTAAAGGGGGGGTAAGGTGTTTGACTATTCGTTAAAACCAATCCAACTAGACTTACTAAAAGAGCTTGGTAACATAGGAGCAGGAAACGCAGCAACTGCCCTCTCTAGTATTGTCTCTGACCAAATAGGTCTCAATGTACCTGAAGTTAGCTTAGTATCTTTTCAGGAAGCAATGGATTTTGTAGGCGGAGAAGACATGGTAGTTGCCTCTATCTATTTTAGAGTAGACGGATCATTACCTGGCAACATGCTTCTTATGTTACCTTTAACTTCAGTTAAATTTATTCTTGACTTTTTATTAAAGGAAGAAGATATAAACTTCTCTAAACTTGATCCTTATCAAACTTCTGCCCTTACAGAAATTGGCAACATTCTCTGCGGAGCCTACTTAACAGCATTATCAAACTTCACACAACAAAATATGTATCCATCAGTGCCAGCCCTATCAATTGATATGGCCGAAGCTGCATTGAGTTTACCTCTTATCCAAATGGGGGAAATTGGGGATAAAGCGTTACTTATTAAAACTACGTTTACTCATGGGGGGAAGGATGTATCTGGAAATTTTTTCTTCATTCCAGAAATCGAGGCCTTTGAAAAGCTCATGAGTTACTTCGGTGTGGAAAATGCTTAAAGATAAAAGTGTGATTAAAGTAGGAATGGCAGAGTTGAGTGTGTCTAAATCTCCAGACACTTTAAAAACCACAGGCCTCGGATCTTGTGTAGGGGTTTGTGTATATGACGCAAAGGCAAAAGTTGGCGGTATGGCCCATGTCATGCTGCCTGATAGTAAAAGTGCAAGGCAAGCTACAACTGTAATTGGTAAGTATTCTGACACTGCCATTAATGAATTACTTAAAAGATTATCTGACTTGGGTGTTAATAGGAAAAATCTGATAGCAAAAATTGCAGGTGGTGCTCAGATGTTTTCCTTTGCAGGTGGCAGTGAAATAATGAAAATAGGACATCGGAACATTGAGGCAGTAAAAGAGGATTTATTAAAGCACAGTATTAGACTTGTAGCTGAAGATGTAGGTGGAAACTATGGTAGAACCATAGAATTTGACCTAGATACTGGTGATCTTTCTATACGTAGCGTAGATAATGGAACAAAAATACTTTAAAGGTGTGGTTCTATGGAGAATCTCAGTTTATGGCGTCTTTATAGACAAGGTTCAGCAGAAGCAAAAAATAAATTAGTTGAAGAATATAGTAGCCTCGTTAAAATAATAGTTGGAAGACTATGTGTTGGGGATAAATTCGGACAACTGGACAAAGATGATTTAAACAGTTGGGGGATAGTGGGTCTTTTAGAGGCCATAGAAAGATTCAACCCTGAGCTTGGCATAAAGTTTGAGACCTATGCCAGTACACGCATACGAGGGCAAATAATTGATATTATAAGAAAATCAAACTGGATTCCCAAGGATGTCAAATCAAGCATTAAAGAACTGGAACTTGCATACCAGCAATTAGCTGCTACAGATGAACCAATACTTGATGAAAGTCTCATGAAAATACTCAATGTAAATGAGAAACGCTTAAAAAAAATACAAATGTTTGCAAGTCAAAGTAATTTAATTTATCTTGATAACTTTATGAACTTAGATGATGAAAATGAAAGACTTATCGATAATATACCTGACCACACCCAGGTTAACCCCCTTGAGGAACTTATTTATAATCAGGCGACTGAACAGCTTACAACAGCAATAAAGAAATTATCGGAGAAGGAACAAATAGTTCTTTCCCTATATTATTACGAGGAACTAACGTTTAAAGAAATATCTGAAATACTTCAACTAAGTGAAGCGAGGATATCACAAATTCACAGTAAAGCAATTTTTAGACTGAGGGGTTTTCTAAATAAGAACCGAAGAAAAAGTAGCTAAAGGAGTTGATTTTCTTGGTAGAAGAAAATGTTCATGGCTTTGACTTTACAATAACTTTTTCAAAGGATGGATTAGAGGCTTATCTTGAAATGGATAAAATGGGATTAGACCTTACTGAATCTGAAATTACAGACGTCCTTCAAGAAATAGAAAAGAAGGGTATTGTCCTTAATAGTAATGAAAGTGAAATTATAGAGCTAATTCAAACATCTACAGGATTAGATAAAATAACCATAGCCACTGGTTTTGCCCCAATAGACGGTACAGACGGCTATATAGAAATTTTATCTAAAGAAGAAAAAGACGGAAAGCCTCTTGTACTAAACGATGGGCGAGTAGACTTTTATAATCTAGGCTTAGTTACAAATGTATACGAAAATGATAAACTTGCAGTGGTACATGGACCTAAGGATGGAACTGATGGAAAAGACGTTAAAGGAAACATAATCCCCTTTAAGCAAGGGAAAAACCCGAAGATACCCCATGGTAAAAACATCAAATATAATGAAACAACAGGTGAAATCATTGCTCTTATAAATGGTCAGGTTTCCTTTGGAGAAAATTCTATTAATGTATTTGAAGTTTTAGAAGTAAAAGATGTTGATTTTAAGACAGGAAATATTGATTTTGTAGGGAATGTTATCGTAAACGGTGCAGTGAAAGATGGGTTCACTGTCATAGCCCATGGCGATGTTACAGTAAGAGGTTATGTGGACAGTTCCTTTATTGTATGCAAAGGTAACCTAACAGTATCTGGGGGGATACAGGGGCGTAATAAAGGTAAAGTGGATGCAGGTGGAAACGTAGTAGCCCGCTACATTGAAAACTGTGAAATAAGAGCAGGCGGTTCAATAATAGTGAAAGATGCTATAATGCACAGCAAAGCCTATGCTAAAGAAAAAATTATCGCCGTTGAAGGTAAAGGTTTATTAGTCGGTGGTTTAATTAGTGCAGGTAAAGAAATACAGTCTAAAACAATGGGTTCCCACCTAGCTACTGTCACTGAGCTTGAAGTAGGAGTAAACCCGGAACTTAGGGAAAGGCTACAAAGCCTTGCTAAAGATTTAAACCAGAAGATAGATGAAAATAAAAAAGCTAAGCAGGCCCAAAGGATTTTGGGCGTAAAGCAAGAACAACTACTAAAAATAGGCAAAGACCTTCCACCGGAACAAAAAGGTCTGTTAATAAGATTAAAGTTTACAACAAAGCATTTAGATGAATCAATTAAAACACTACAAAGCGAGCAACAAGAGCTAATGGAAAAACTACTATCATCCGCAAGCGGCTCCATAAAAGGACATAAGACTGTATACCCAGGGGTACGACTAACAATAGGTACTAAGAATCGCAATATATCAGATATATTATCCACATCAACATTTACCCTTGCTAGTGATGGAGAAATAACGATCTCATAAGTTAAGAGGTGAAAGTTATGGGTTTTAGGCCTATAGACTTACAAATATCTATACCTAAAAGTGGAGAAGTAAATAAGGTTCAAAACAATCAAGGAAGTGAATTCAATCAGCAATTTGCACAACAACAGTCTCTACAAAATACAAAAAATAAACAACGCCAAGTAGTTGAGACTAGTAAATCTGAGAGTAATAACGTAAAGAACAACAAAGAAAAAGATTCTCATAATCAAGATAATCAACAAGATACTCAAAACAAAGACAATAAAGAGAAACGAAATACTAAACATGTCTTTGATCCTTCGCGGGGAAGATATATAGATATAAACATATAAGAGGTAAGGTGTGACTAAATGCTAAACGATATACTGCTTGCAATTGGTATAACTACTGTAATCATAGGAATATTCATAACGGTCAGGGAAAAGAGTTCGGAACAAAGCTATAATAATCAAAACAATTATAGTGAAATAGAACAATTACATCATGAAATATCTTACTCTTTAAAAAATATCCTTAATGACTCTTTAAATCAAATTGAGTTAAAAACAGAGCATGCTATTCAAAGCATAGAACTTAAAGTAGCTGCACTTAAACATGAATCTGAAGAAAATAAAGAATCTACTAGGACTAAGAATAAACTGATTACAAAACATAAAGATATTTATGATTTGTACACAGAAGGTTTGTCGCCAAGGGAAATCGCCATTAAACTTAACCGTGGAGTAGGTGAAGTGGAGACGATAGTTTCACTTCTAAAGCTAGAGAGGGATAAATAATGGGTAAGTTATTAATAGGATTAGGCTCGGGAATTATCGTGACTTTACTTATATTTACACTAGTACAATCAGAGATGCCAAATTATGATGAGACTCGCATAATAACTGAAGCTAAAGAGCTGGGAATGGTTTTTCCCCAGGAAATAGAGGAAGAAATAAGATCTGAAATAATGAGGGAAATTTCAAGCTTTGAACCTAAAACTGTAGAGATAGAGATTCCACCAAATATCAGTGCTTCTAAGATATCAGAAATTCTAACCTCACATGGATTTGACGGTGAAAAATTTTTACTTAAAATTTCTCAGTTAGATGTTGCAAACCACATAAAATATGGTACCTTCCAGCTAAATGAAAACTTATCAACAGAAGAAATAATCTTAATTTTAACAAACTAATTTTTTATTTTATGACATAATTACCCCTTTGTTAGGTATAATATTAAACTAATAGAGGTGGTTAATAATGTTAAAAAAAATTAGTTTGTCTTCTTATTTACTAGGTGTATTTACTACGATGATTATATTTGCTATCATTTTGGTTTCTATGGGTATCTACTACACCAAATCAGGTATTTCAGTAACCATAGGTGTAAAAGATATTCCAGCAGTTATTAAGGAAGAGGTTGTTTCAATAGTTGAATATCAGCTTCCTCTGTACATCAATGAACTCAAAGCAGAGATCCCATACATAATTGATACAGAGATGACAGGTAAAATGGAAAATGCCAGTATAAAACTAGGGGATGTAGAATATCCCCTGCCTGCAGACTCAATAAAAGCAATTGAAGACGTTTTCAAAGGACAAGTGCAAGTGGCCATGTTAAAGCTTCTAGAGGGGTTAGATGAAACAATAATAGCTGAAAACATGTCTAAAGACGTTGAATTAAAGTTTGTGGATTTTATGGATGGCAACATAAATAATAGAGTTTTTACCCTCAACCCCATAAGGCCCCTAAAAATACCAGTGACTGTTTCTTTGTCCTACGAAGAAGAAGACGCAATACCTGTAGTTATTAATGCTACTGATTAAAATTATAAGAAGTTAAAGCAAAAACTTTTAATGGAATTTACTGGATTATTTTTAATGATTTTTTCATTTTATTACTATAAAAAAGTTGTTTTTTGGAAACTAATATGTTATACTACGATTGTTGTAAAAACACACGTTTAAAATATAAGTGTGCTGGTCCTATGAATTTAGGTTGAACACTTGTAAATTTTAAGCGGAGGAAAAAACCAGAGAGGAGGTCAATAAAATTGGCTATTATTTCAATGAAACAATTACTTGAAGCTGGTGTTCATTTCGGACATCAAACCCGTCGTTGGAACCCTAAGATGGCTCCTTACATTTTCACTGAAAGAAACGGAATTTACGTTATTGACCTACAAAAGACTGTAGGTAAAATCGACGAAGCGTATAACTTTGTTAAAGAAGTTGCTTCTGAAGGTGGTAAAATCCTTTTTGTTGGTACTAAAAAACAAGCTCAAGAGGCAGTTGCTTCTGAAGCTGCTCGCGCTGGTATGTTCCATGTAAACCAAAGATGGTTAGGTGGAATGTTGACTAACTTTGATACTATTGGTAAAAGAGTTAAAAGACTAAGGGAGCTTGAGAAAATGGAAGAAGAAGGGACTTTTGAAGTTCTTCCAAAGAAAGAAGTAATTAAACTTCGCCTAGAAATGGAAAAGCTTAACAAGTACTTAGCTGGTATTAAAGATATGCCAGGCATTCCTGATGCGATTTTTATCGTAGATCCAAGGAAAGAAAGAATCGCTGTGGCTGAAGCTAAAAAATTGGGTATCCCAATCATAGCAATCGTAGATACTAACTGCGATCCAGATGAAATTGATTACGTAATACCTGGTAATGACGACGCTATCCGTGCTGTTAGCCTAATTACTTCGAAAATTGCCGACGCTATTTTAGAAGGCAACCAAGGAGTACAAGAATAAGAAACATAAAAAGGTAAGGGTAACGACGGAGGTTTGTCCTTTGGCTAAGCTCTTACCTTTTTTAATGAATATCTTTAAATAGAAAGGGAGGATACTCATGGTATCTGCACAAATGGTAAAAGAATTAAGAGAAAAAACTGGTGCGGGAATGATGGACTGCAAAAAAGCTTTAACTGAAAAGAACGGTGACATGGAAAAGGCAGCTGAATACTTACGTGAAAAAGGACTAGCTGCTGCTGCTAAGAAATCTGGCAGAATTGCTGCTGAAGGTCTTGTTGAAGCTTACATACATGGTGGGAAAATTGGTGTTCTTGTTGAAGTAAACTGTGAAACTGACTTTGTTGCTAAAAACGAAGAATTCCAACAACTTGCTAAAGACATTGCTATGCACATAGCGGCTTCTAACCCTCTATATATTAGTAAGGAAGAAGTTCCTGCAGAAGTTGTAGAAAAAGAAAAGCAAATTCTTATGGCTCAGGCTATCAATGAAGGCAAACCAGCTAATATCGCTGAAAAAATGGTACTAGGTAGAGTTGAAAAATACTATAAAGAAATCTGTCTGCTAGAACAAACATTCGTAAAAAACCCAGATGTAACTATTCAACAGTTATTAAATGAGAAAATAGCTAAAATCGGAGAAAATATGTCCATCCGTAGGTTCACTAGATTTAACCTTGGCGAAGGAATCGAGAAAAAAGTAGAAAACTTCGCTGAAGAAGTTATGAAGGCATCACAAGTTAAATAATTCAAAAAAAGAGCACAAAAAATTGTGCTCTTTTTTAAGAGTTTTTATATTTTAAAGACTGTGGTATAATATGAAGGAAATGCATCTTATACGTAGAATAATTATAGGGGGGACCAAAGTGTCAAAATATAAAAGAATAATACTTAAGCTAAGTGGCGAAGCCCTAGCAGGTGACCAAGGTTATGGTATTGATAATGAAATGCTTAAAATAATTGCTAAACAAATAAAAGAAGTAAAAGATATTGGTGTGGAGATTGCTATCGTAGTAGGTGGAGGAAATATATGGCGTGGTGCAACGGCTAGCCATAAGGGTATGGAAAGGGCTACAGCAGACTATATGGGCATGCTTGCAACAACCATGAACTCACTGGCACTACAGGATGCTTTAGAATCAATAGGAGTTATTACAAGGGCGCAGACAGCCATTGAAATGCGTCAAATAGCTGAACCATACATAAGAAGGCGTGCTATTAACCATCTCTCAAAGGGTAGAGTAGTTATTTTTGCTGCAGGTACAGGAAACCCCTACTTCTCAACTGACACCACAGCTGCATTAAGGGCTGCAGAAATAGGTGCCGAAACAATTCTTTTGGCAAAAGGGAAAGTAGATGGCGTTTATGACAGTGACCCACTAACTAACCATGATGCACAAAAATTTGATGAACTAAGCTATATTGAAGTATTACAAAGAGGGCTTGGTGTAATGGACTCCACAGCAACTTCTCTTTGCATGGATAATAATATTCCTCTTATCGTCTTTGCATTATCTGAAGAAGGTAATATTAAAAGGGCGGTAATGGGAGAAAAAATAGGAACAATAATCAGGGGGGATAAAAATGCTTAACGATATTTATACTGATGTGAAAGATCGAATGGGTAAGGCTGTCCAATCACTGAAAAAAGATTTAGCATCCCTTAGGGCAGGAAGAGCAAATGTATCTATATTAGACAAAGTTATGCCTGAATACTACGGAGTACCAACTCCAATTTCTCAGATGGCAACGGTTTCAGCTCCAGAGGCTAGACTATTAGTTATACAGCCTTGGGACAAAACAACGATTCCCGACATAGAAAAAGCCATCTTAAAGTCTGATATCGGAATAACACCTAACAACGATGGATCAGTAATCAGACTTAATTTTCCTCAGTTAACCCAAGAAAGAAGAGGAGAACTTGTTAAAGTAATCAAGAAAAAAGGTGAAGAGGGAAGAGTTGCTATCAGAAATATTAGAAGAGATGGAAACGATATGGTAAAAGAGCTAGAAAAGGATAATGAAATCTCAGAAGATGATAGCAGAAGAGCACAAGATGAAATTCAAAAAATTACGGACACATTTATAAAAGAAATTGATGGTATAATCCTTAAAAAAGAAGAAGAAGTGATGGAAGTATAATGGACTTTGTTGCACTTACCTTAGAGCAGGCTAAAGAGCTCGGGTCAGTGGATAATATAGAGTTCGAGGTAGTTTACTTAGAAGAACTTGGAGATGATACTGACCAACCTTGGCGTGTAGTCAAGGAAAAAGTAGAGAGCAATAAATACACTGTGTATGTTATGAAACAAATCTAAACTATATCCCCCCTCATGAGAGGGGGGATATAGTTTAAGAAACTGGTACCTAAGATAAGATAAGATAAGATAAGCTAAGATAAGTTTGATATAGAGGTGGATGAAATGTTCTTTCGAAAAGATTTAATAGAAAGAGTGAAAAAAAACGGAAATATACCAAAATGCATTGCAATTGTAATGGATGGTAATGGTAGATGGGCACAAAAGCGTGGTTTGCCTCGTACAGCAGGACATAAAATGGGCGTTGAAACAGTAAAGAAAACAACTGAAAGTTGTATAAAACTTGGAGTAAAACACCTGATTTTATATGCTTTTTCCACAGAAAACTGGAAAAGACCTAAGGATGAAGTGGATTTCCTAATGAAGCTTCCTGGAGAATATTTTGGTGAAGAGCTTAATAAAATAATTGAAAACAATGTAAAAATAACTACAATAGGTGACCTATCACAACTTCCTTCATCAACAAAAGAGACCATAGAAATTGCTGTTGAAAGATCAGAAAATAATACTGGCCTAAATTTAGTATTTGCAATAAATTATGGTGCACGTCAGGAAATACTAAATGCAACTAAACGACTCTTCAAAACAATAAAAACCGAAGAAATTAACGATATAACAGAAAATGATATATCTAAATTTATAGACTCTAATCTCCAAAACATCCCAGACCCTGACCTGTTCATAAGGCCTGGCGGGGAAGTTAGAATTAGCAATTTCTTACTATGGCAGCTTGCCTACAGTGAGCTATTTTTCATTAGTACCCTTTGGCCTGATTTTTCTGAAAAACATCTTTGTGAAGCCATAGATAGTTTTCAAAATAGGGAACGTAGATATGGGGGCATAAAAAAATAAATTAGGGTGTGATTGAGAGTGATGAAATGTTAACTAGAATTATAACAGCTTTGGTAGGTATACCCATCGTATTTATTACTGTCATGTATGGAGGGGTAGCGTTTAATACCCTTTTATTTTTGATTATGGTGTTGGGTTTTAACGAATACTTAAAAATAATATCAATTAAAAATGTCTTTTATAATACTACCTCAGCAATACTTGCATTGTTGTTGATATTTACTGAATTAGATGTATTCCTTGTTATTTTAATAGCAGGAATTATCCTGTCAATTTATATTCGAATAATGAATTTTAAAAATACACAGCTAAAAGAACTAGGTTTACTGACATGGGGTTTTATCTACATACATGGGGTATTATATCTTTTAAAAGAAATTAGAAACTTGGAAAATGGCTTAATTTTAATTTTTTTATTACTACTTATAACTTGGGTTACTGACTCAGGTGCATACTTTGCAGGAATAAATTTTGGCAAGAGAAAGCTTTCACCAGCTATTTCCCCTAAGAAATCAATTGAGGGCTTAGTGGGAGGAGTTTTACTTGCAATTATTAGTGTTCTGATTTTTAACTATTATTTCAATTTGGGTAATCATATTACAATGGTGATCTTTGCCCTCAGTGGAAGTGTCATTTCTGTATTTGGGGACCTTTTTGAATCATCCATAAAAAGGGAGTACAAAATAAAAGATTCTGGAAACATATTGCCAGGCCATGGTGGAATTTTAGATAGGATAGATAGTTTGCTGTTTTTGATTCCGTTGGCATATGTTTTTATAACCTACATAATATAAATGGGGTGTTACTATAAATGAACATAGGGATTCTTGGTTCAACAGGATCAGTTGGAAGTCAAACATTGGACGTAGTAGAACATAGTCCTCACATAAAAGTATATAGTCTAGTTGCCAATAGTAACTATGCAGTCATGGAACAACAGTGTCGAAAATTTCAACCGAAGCTTGTAGCTATGTATGATGAGCATGCAGCAAAAAAATTAAAAGCTTTATTATCTGATACAAGAATAAAAGTAACCTCAGGCTTAGATGGAATAATAGAAGCTTGCTGTCAAGGGGAAGTTGATCTTGTTGTTTCTTCAATTGTGGGAAAAGCTGGGCTTATACCAACATATCAGGCCATATTACATAAGAAGCAAATAGCTTTAGCAAATAAAGAAACATTAGTAATTGCCGGTCACATAATAACAGATGCAGCTAAAGAGAATAAAGTGGATCTTTTACCAGTGGACAGCGAACACTCAGCAATCTTCCAATGTTTACAGGGAAACCATATTAAGGACATAAATAAAATTATCCTAACGGCTTCAGGAGGTCCTTTTAGGGGTAAAGACCTTGATTTTTTAAGGAATGTAACTGTTGAAGATACACTTAAACATCCAAACTGGAGTATGGGAAAGAAAATCACTGTGGACTCAGCTACCCTAATAAACAAAGGGCTAGAGGCCATCGAAGCTAAGTGGTTATTTGACACTTCCTTAGAGAAAGTGGAGGTTGTAATTCATCCACAAAGTATCATTCATTCTGCAGTTGAATACATAGATGGAAATGTTATAGCTCATTTAAGTCCCCCTGATATGAAATACGCGATCCAATATGCATTAAATTATCCTAAGCGGCTTAAAAATAATTTTCAAAAATTGAATATTTTTGAGCACACACTGAGCTTTGAAAAACCAAACTTGGATGTATTTCAAGGTTTAAATCTCTGTATAGAGTCAGGTATAAGGGGTGGAAATGCTCCTGTTGTACTTAATGCAGCTAATGAAGTGGCTGTTGATTATTTCTTAAAGGGCAAAATTAAGTTTTTAGAAATACCTCAAGTTATATCTGAAACACTTGAGAAACATAAGTTCTTAGTAAAGCCTAGTTTAGATGAAATTTTGGAATTTGATCAGTGGGCAAGAATTACGGCTAAGGAGCAAATTGAGAGAAAGGGTGTTATCTAAATGACTATCCTTATAGCAATTATTGTTTTTGGATTATTGATTCTAGTCCATGAACTAGGGCACTTTTTAACAGCAAAGGCAGTTGGAATGAAAGTTGAAGAGTTTGCCATAGGCTTTGGTCCAGCTATTATTAAATTTAAAAAAGGTGAAACATTGTATGGTATAAGAATATTTCCCCTTGGTGGATATGTTAAGGTCCTTGGCGAGGAAGGTAAAGACGTAGAAAGTGAAGATAGTTACCAGTCAAAAACAGTACTACAAAGATTCTTGTTTGTTTTTGCTGGGGCTTTTATGAATTTTGTACTGGCAGTTGTTATTTTCATGATAATCTTTCTTGCTGTGGGTGTCCCTGCTGATATACCTGAAATAGGATCTGTGGCAGAGCAGGGAATAGCAGATATAGCAGGTTTTAGGAAAGGTGATCATGTTTTAGAGATAGATGGGGAGCCAGTCAAAACATGGACTGAACTAGTTGAACAAATTAGCACTTCACCTGGTGAAGAGTTGGATTTTAGGATATCAAGAAATGGTCAGATTATCAATCTGCAAGTAACTCCGCGATTTGATGATCAAACTGAGCGTGGTATGATAGGTATTGGATCGCCCACTAAGACCGTGGCATTATTTGAAGGGGTTAAAGCTAGTTTTCGAGAAACACTTTCTGTTGCAACTTTAATTGTTGAAAGTCTTCAAATGCTTTTTAGAGGTAAGGCTTCAACAAGTGATATTGCTGGGCCCGTTGGGATAGTTGTTATGGTAGGGGAATCTGCAAGGCATGGTTTATCATCGTTACTTTACCTTACAGCTTTGTTAAGTGTAAACCTAGGGATTCTTAACCTGCTTCCTGTTCCAGCCCTAGATGGTAGTAGACTAGTTTTTCTTCTAATTGAGGCAGTTAGGGGTAAACCCATTGACCCAGAAAAAGAAGGATTAGTACATATTATTGGATTTGGACTATTATTACTTCTGATGGTCTTCATTTTGTACAATGATATTATAAACTTTATAATACCTTAGAGGTGTATCTTATGTTAAATAACAGAAAAACAACCCGTGAAATCCATGTGGGTTCAATCAAAATAGGTAACAAACATCCTATAGTTATTCAATCAATGACTAATACTAAAACTGAAAATGTTGAAGAAACAGTAAAACAGATTAAGGACCTACAGGATAAAGGATGTCAAATTGTTAGGATTGCTGTTCCTACACTGGCTGCAGCTAAAAATATTGCACAGATTAAGAGTCAGGTAAATATTCCCTTAGTTGCTGATATTCATTTTGATTATAAACTAGCACTTGTGGCTATGGAAAATGGCATTGATAAAGTACGTATAAATCCTGGTAACATTGGCTCTAAAGAAAATATAATTAAGGTTGTCACCCTTGCCAAAGAAAAGGGTATCCCCATTAGAATAGGGATAAATGGTGGGTCACTGCCTAAAGATATCCTTGAAAAATATGATAATAGGCCATCGGCAGAAGCCATGGTTGATGCTGCTCTAAGAGAAGTTGCACTCTTAGAGGAACTAGATTTTAAAGACATATGTATTTCAATAAAATCATCTGATGTTCTAGAGACAATTAAAGGTTACACACTATTATCTGAAAAAGTGGATTATCCTCTGCACCTAGGTATAACAGAGGCAGGTCTTAAAGATGTTGGTACAGTTAAATCATCAATAGGTCTAGGAGTATTGTTATATAATGGGATAGGAGACACTATTAGAGTCTCTTTGACAGGAGATCCAACACAGGAAATTGATGTTGCATACAACATCTTAAAATCTTTGAAGCTTCCCATATCTATTCAAAGGTCAGAAGTCATTTCATGTCCTACCTGTGGTAGATGTGATGTTGGACTAGAAAACTTAGCAATCCAAGTAACTGAAAGACTGAAAGAGTTTAAAACACCTATAAAAGTTGCTGTCATGGGTTGCGTTGTTAACGGACCTGGTGAGGCTAAAGAATGTGATTATGGTATAGCAGGTGGCAAAGGGAAAGGTGTAATTTTTAAAAAAGGGAGCATACTAAAAACAGTTCCAGAAGAACATTTAGTAGAAGAGCTCTTTGCTATTGTTAAAGGTGACTTCCTTGACAAATAACACTAGAATGAATATAATACTTTAAAGAACAGTTAACGTTGAAAAAAGCCAAGTAAATTGTAAATGACAGTACAGGGAGCAAAGGGGATTGAGAACTTTGCCTGTCATCAATTGAAACCCACTTTTGGAGTTAACAGGATTGCCCCTTTATCGGCTTTTGAGGAGAATATCAAATTATTGATATTAATATGGGTGGTACCGCGGAATTCAATCTTCGTCCCTAGAGTTATTTGGGATGAAGATTTTTTGTTTTTATAAGCTATTAACTATTAGCTATTAGCCGTTAGCTCTTAGATTTTGAAATCAAAAAGATCATGTAGATCTGTGGCAAAAGTTCTAAAAATCACTAGCTCTTAAAATCAGTGATAATCAGTGTTGATTCGTGGCTAAGCCCTTGAACTAGCTTTTAGCTTTCGAGATCAAAAAGATATGTAGATCTGTGGCAAGGCTCTAAAAATCACTAGTTTCTAAAATCAGTGATAATCAGTGTTAATCCGTGGCTAAGCCCTTGAACTAGCTTTTAGCTTTCAAGATCAAAAAGATCATGTAGATCTGTGGCAAAGCTCTTAAAATCACTAGCTCTTAAAATCAGTGATAATCAGTGTTAATCCGTGGCTAAGCCCTTGAACTAGCTTTTAGCTTTCAAGATCAAAAAGATATGTAGATCTGTGGCAAAGCTCTTAAAATCACTAGCTCTTAAAATCAGTGATAATCAGTGTTAATCCGTGGCTAAGTCCTTGAACTAGCTTTTAGCTTTCAAGATCAAAAAGATCATGTAGATCTGTGGCAAAGCTCTTAAAATCACTAGCTCTTAAAATCAGTGATAATCAGTGTTAATCCGTGGCTAAGCCCTTGAACTAGCTTTTAGCTTTCGAGATCAAAAAGATCATGTAGATCTGTGGCAAAGCTTTTACAAAAATCCGTGGCTAAAAATCACAAGCAAAGCCACAACAACACAACATTTTCAATAATCTCGGCGCAGAAGCGCATTAAAAATAATATATTACAATAATAGGAGGATAATAGTATGAGAACATCTAAATATTTTATGCCAACACTGAGGGAGGTCTCCTCAGAGGCAGAGACAATCAGTCACCAGCTAATGTTAAGGGCGGGGCTAATAAGGAAGCAAGCGGCAGGGATTTACACTTACTTACCCCTTGGATTTAAGGTTTTAAAGAAAATTGAAAACATAGTCCGACAGGAAATGGAAAAAAGTGGATGCGTTGAAATATTAGCTTCTGCTATGCAAAACTCTGAACTGTGGCAAGAGTCGGGACGTTGGTCTGAGTACGGAGCAGAAATGTTTCGTTTAAAAGATAGGCATAACAGGGATTTTTGTTTAGGTCCCACCCATGAAGAGATTTTTACTGACTTAATGAGAAATAATGTAAACTCATACAGACAACTTCCACTAACGTTATTTCAAATTCAGACAAAATATCGTGATGAGAGAAGGCCAAGGTTTGGTGTTATCAGAAGTAGAGAATTTATTATGAAAGATGCATATAGCTTTGATTTAGATGAGGCAGGATTAGACCTAAGCTATGAAGAAATGTATAAAGGATATAAAAGAATATTTGATAGATGTAGTCTTAAATATCAAGTGGTTGAGGCAGATACAGGAGCTATAGGAGGTAGTTCATCCCACGAGTTTATGGTAATAAGTGAAGTAGGAGAGGACGACTTAGTTTTCTGTGAAAAATGTGGTTACTCTGCAAACGTTGAAACAGCCATCTCTAAAGAAAGATCATTTGCAGATCTAACTGAAGATGCCATAAGTGGTAAAAAAGAAAAAGTATACACTCCAGATGTTACTACAATAAGAGATGTTGCAGATTTTCTGAAAACAAGCAGTGAGAAAATTTTAAAAGCTGTTCTATACACAGATGAAAAAGGCCGAGTTTATATGTGCCTTCTACCAGGTGATAGGGAAGTAAATGAAATTAAACTTAAAAAATTATTAGGTTTAAAAGAAATAGAACTTGCAACAGAAGAGCAAATTAAAGAGATTACTGGCTCGAAACCTGGTTTTTCAGGACCAATAGGCCTAAAAAAAGAAATTTTCATAGTTGCAGATAGTGAGATCAAATCAATGAAGAATTTTGTGGTGGGAGCCAATGAAGAAAATCACCATATTATTAATTGTAATAATAGTGACTTTAACATAAATGTCTATGGGGATTTAAAGACAGTAATAAACGCAGATATGTGCCATAACTGTAGCGGTAACTTAAGTAGTTCTAAAGGTATAGAAGTAGGGCATATCTTTAAACTAGGAACAAAATACTCTGAAAGTCTTAACGCTAAGTATCTAGATAATAATGGAAAAGAAAAACCCATGGTTATGGGTTGCTATGGAATAGGTGTTACCAGAACCCTAGCCGCAATTATTGAGCAAAACAACGATGAAAACGGTATTTTATGGCCACTGAACTTAGCACCCTTTGAAGTGGCTGTTATTCCTGTAAACACAAAGAATGAAACCCAAACAAAACTTGCAGAGGAAATTTACCAAACATTAAAGGAAAATAGAATTGACGCCATTTTGGACGATAGAAATGAAAGAGTTGGAGTTAAATTTAAAGATATGGATTTAATAGGTATTCCCCTGAAAATAGTAATAGGAAAAAATGCAGCAGAAAACAAAGTAGAAGTAAAGTTTAGGGACAAAGACGAGGCTCAAATTGTAGAAGTGTCTGAAATACTAAAAATAGTACAGGACTATTACACCAATTAAAGGAGGATTTATCATGAGTAATACCATTACTTGCATCATACCAGCATATAACGAAGAAAAAACCATTGGTAGTATTTTAGATACCCTAAAAAAAGTTGAAATGGTTGATAATATCATAGTTGTAAGTGATGGTTCCGTGGATAGAACTGCTGAGATTGGCTTAAGTAAAGGTGTAAAAGTTATTGACCTTAAGGAAAACAAAGGAAAAGGCGGAGCCATGCAAGCAGGACTTGATTCAACGGATGCAGATATAATACTTTTCCTAGATGCTGATTTAATAGGTCTTACACCAACACATGTGGATAGTTTATTAGAACCTGTTGTTAAAGGTAATGCCCTAATGACCCTAGGTGTGTTCACAAGCGGAAGAAGGACAACTGACCTTGCTCAAAAAGTCGCACCATATCTTTCAGGTCAAAGGGCAATAAAAAGACAACTACTAAATCAAATTTCTGACTTAGAAGTAAGTCGTTTTGGTGTAGAACTAGCCCTTACAAGGTTCGTGGAAAAAAAAGAAGTAGGGGTTGAGGTTGTACAACTCCCAGATATGAGCCATGTCATGAAGGAAGAAAAGCTAGGCCTTGTTAAGGGCTTTGTTGCAAGGTTAAAAATGTACTGGGAAATTGTAAATTATTTCCTAAAAAATCCTAGCTAAGGGAGGATATTATGGATTATTTACAGTATTTAGGCGCTTTAGCCTTATCTATTTTGCTAGGAAGTATAATAGGTCTTGAAAGAGAAGCAAATAATCACCCAGCTGGTTTTAGGACCCACGCTTTAGTTTGCGTGGGTTCTGCCCTATTATCTATTGTCTCTTGGAGTATCTATGAATCTTTTAATCAAACTGGAGATCCGGGAAGAATTGCAGCCCAGGTAGTTAGTGGGATAGGGTTTTTAGGTGCTGGAACCATCATGAGAGAAGGGGCTAACATTAAAGGGTTGACCACAGCAGCTAGCCTTTGGACTGTGGCTGCAATTGGTATCGCAGTTGGCTTTAAGTATTACTTCATAGCCATAACTACTACTGTATTTGTAGTGATGGTTTTGCAATTTTTTTCTATACTTGAGAAAAAGTTTATATTTACTAAACAGCTATTAAATATTACAATAATAGTTGAGGATAAACCAGGTATGTTAGGTGAAATAGGGCGTAAATTAGGAAACTTAAACGTGAGTATTCGTAATGTGTATATGGAATCTAAAAATGGAAAAATGCACGTTAATTTACATCTAAAAATCCCTCCAAAACTAAGCGTAGATAACATAATGAGAGAGCTTATGGATTCTGACGGTATACTAGGTATAGACTATCAAGATTAGCAGGTGAGGCCTATGACTATAGATAAATTAATTAATAATCCCAATATAAATATACAAAAAATTTCTGTATCAACCCATCGACAAGGATGGGTTATTTACATAACTGGCCCGGCCAGTATAGTGAATGATTTAAAGACCCTTGAAAAAAAGATAATCAGTGAAGTTGCCGGACTTAAAGAAGTGTGTTTTTGTATATTAAAAGATGGGACAAGCCCTCAAGACGATGAGATTATAAAATTAAACTTAGATTTTATAAAGAAGCAACTGGCAACTGAATTCCCTGCTGTGCAAAGCACAATAAGTAATTGGAAGTTAGAAGTGAAATCACAGAACATTATTTTTTCCTTAAACAACAACCTCCAACATTATTATGTTAACATGAAAAGTATTCACAGATGGCTTGAAAAATTTGTTTGGGACACTTGGAGGCAAGAAGTTAAAGTAGATTTTATACTAGATCAAAGTTCTAATGTTCCACTAACCAAACATAAGGAAAAGGAAAAGGAATATATACTAGAACTTGTTAAAAAGATACCAGATAAAAATGTGGAAGTTAGTAAAGGCGATGCCGTATTAAGGGGAAAAAATATAGTCAAAGACCCCAAACCAATCTTTGAGATAATCGAGGAAGACAGAAATATATGTATGTGGGGAAAAGTAATAACTTTTGAACAAAGGGAGCTTAGGTCAGGTAGAACATTAGTAACCTTCGATATTTGCGACTACACAGACTCCATATCATGCAAGTTATTCCTAGAGGAAGGGGAAAAATTCCCTACCATTAACCCTGGGACCTTCATAAAAGTTTATGGAAATATTCAGCACGATAAGTATTCACAAGAACTCACGGTATTACCCCGGGACGTAAACAAAATAAGTATTGAACTAAAAAAAGATAGTGCTGAAATTAAAAGGGTAGAGCTACATGCACATACTAAAATGAGCTCAATGGATGCTACCACTTCCGCAGCAGACCTCGTTAAAAGAGCTGCACATTGGGGACATGAAGCAATTGCCATAACAGACCATGGAGTTGTTCAGGCTTTCCCTGATGCTTATGATGCAGGCAAAAAACATGGTGTTAAGATAATTTACGGAGTAGAGGCATACCTCGTTGACGATATGGATAACAATATTGTTATAAATCCTAAGAACAAAGCATTGAAGGATATAACCTACGTGGTTTTTGACCTCGAAACAACAGGACTCGATTCTAAAAATGAGGAAATAATTGAAATTGGTGCTGTAAAGATGAGAGATGGTGAAATAGTTGACCAATTTTCGGCCCTTATTAAACCTGATAAGATAATACCGGACAAGATAACTGAAATCACAGGCATAACAAATGAGCATGTAAAAGGTTCTCCTTCCATAGACACAGTTTTACCTGAATTTCTTGAATTTTGTGGTGAAAGTACACTTGTGGCTCACAATGCTAATTTTGACTATGGGTTTTTAACTAATTGGTGTCAAAAATTACAGTACGACCTTAACACATGTGTAATTGATACTCTTTCCTTAAGTCGAGCATTAGTAAGAGATGTAAAAAATCATAAACTAAATACGCTAGCTAAGCATTTTGGGATAGAACTTAAAAACCATCATAGGGCAGTTGATGATTGTAAAGCTACAGCACAATTATTTAAACACCTCTTAGATGAATGTACCAAACTAGGATGTAATGATATTAAATCATTAACAAAAATACCCATAGAAGGTAATATCAAAAACCAAAAGAGCTTTCATTGTATTTTACTTGTTAAAGACCCTACGGGGTTAAAAAACCTATATAAACTTATATCCTTTGCCCATACAAAATACTTTTATCGTCAACCTAAGATTCCAAAATCACTAATAAACAACTTTAGGGAAGGTTTAATTATTGGATCTGCATGTGAAGCAGGGGAAATTTTTAAAATGTTTTTAGATGGAAAACCAAACAATGAAATAGAAGAAAAAGCAAGATTTTATGATTACCTAGAAATACAACCAGTGGATAATAACGAGTTTTTGGTTAGAGATGGCTTTGTGCAGGGGCGAAGGGATATTGAAGAAATCAACAAACAAATAATTGCCTTAGGGGATAAGCAAAATAAACTTGTGGTGGCAACAGGTGACGTGCACTTTTTAGATGAAGATGACTCCGTGTATAGAGAGATATTGATGGCAGGTAAAGGCTTTGCAGATGCAAGCAATCAACCACCTCTGCATTTTAAAACCACCCAAGAGATGCTAGATGACTTCTCTTACCTTACAAAAGAACAAAGGGAAGCGGTAGTTATACACAACCCTAGAGCAATAGCAGAACAAATAGAAATACTACAACCTATACCTGACGACCTCTTCACACCTAAAATCGAAAACTCCGATGAAATGCTAAGGGACATGTGTATTAAAAGGAGTGAAGAGCAATACGGTATACCAGTACCCGATACTGTAAAAGCTCGCCTTGAAAAAGAGTTGAACTCTATTATTAAACATGGTTTTGGGGTAATATATTATATTTCTCATAAACTGGTTACCAAATCTTTAAGTGATGGTTACTTAGTAGGATCTAGAGGATCCGTGGGGTCTTCCTTAGTGGCGACCTTTTCCGACATAACTGAGGTTAATCCACTGCCACCACACTACCTATGCCCAATCTGCAAATTCTCGGAGTTTTACGAAGATGGTTCTGTAGGTTCTGGTGTTGACTTGCCTGATAAAGATTGTCCTAAGTGTGGAAATAAGTTAAAAAAAGATGGTCACGATATCCCATTTGAAACATTTCTAGGGTTCAATGGTGACAAGGTCCCAGATATTGATTTGAACTTTTCAGGTGAATATCAACCAATGGCACATAAATATACAGAAGAGCTATTTGGAAGGGATTATGTGTTTAGGGCAGGGACTATAGCCACAGTTGCTGAAAAAACTGCATATGGCTTTGTCCAAAACTACCTATCGGACAAAAATCTGAGAAAAAGAAGCGCAGAAGTTAACAGACTTGTTCAAGGGTGTACAGGAATAAAAAGGACAACTGGACAGCATCCAGGTGGTTTAATGGTAGTTCCTAATTATATGGATATCTACGATTTTTGTCCTGTGCAACATCCTGCTGATGATAGAGAATCTACAACAATAACCACACACTTTGACTATCATTCAATTGGTGACAATTTGTTAAAGCTTGATATATTGGGGCATGATGATCCCACTGTCATAAAAATGTTAGAGGACATTACAGGACTAAACGCACTGGAGATTCCCCTAGACGATAAAAAAACAATGTCATTATTTTCATCAACAAAAGCCATCGGACTTAGTGAAAAAGAACTAGGTTCTAAGGTTGCTACTTTGGGTATACCTGAGTTTGGAACTAAGTTTGTTAGACAGATGTTAGAGGATACTAAACCTACGACTTTTTCTGAGCTTGTGCGAATAAGTGGTCTCTCACACGGAACTGATGTATGGTTGAATAATGCACAAGAATTGGTAAAGAATAATATTGCAACACTTTCAGAAGTTATATCAACAAGGGACGATATAATGGTGTATTTAATCTATAAAGGTTTAGAGCCTTCCATGGCCTTTACAATTATGGAAAGTGTTCGTAAAGGTAAAGGATTAAAAGAGGAACATATTAAATCCATGAAAGAAAACAACGTCCCAGACTGGTACATTGATTCTTGTCTGAAGATAAAATACATGTTCCCGAAAGCCCATGCAGTTGCATATGTTACAATGGCCTTTAGAATAGCTTATTGTAAAGTTAATTACCCCTTAGCATTTTACGCTGCTTACTTCACCGTACGAGCCGATGAATTTAACACGGAAATGATAAAAGAAGGTGAAAGAGGTGTCCGTAATCAAATTCGGGCATTAAACGAAAAGGGAAACAATTTAACAACAAAGGAAAAATCTCAACTGACAGTGCTAGAAATAATTTTAGAAATGTTCTTAAGGGGTTATACTTTTAATAAAGTAGATCTTTACAAATCCTATCACAGTAATTTCATTATTGAAGGTAAAACCTTAATTCCTCCTTTTATTGCAATTGGTGGATTAGGAAAAAATGCTGCAATAAGTGTGGTGGAAGCTAGGGAAAAAGGGCAATTTATTTCCATCGAAGATTTAAGACAGAGAACAGGGCTGTCTAAAACGGTATTACAGACAATGCAAGACTTAGGTTATTTAGAAGGTTTACCCCAGACAAATCAACTTTCCCTGTTTTAACTGTTGCAAAAAACTAAGTAAAGTGGTACAATTTTACTTGGAAGAATGTGTGTATGAGTGGGGAAACCCACTCTTTCTTATTACAACTTCTTAAAAAATGAGGTGAAAGACAATGAAAAAAGAACATTTAGAAAAAATTACTCTCATGGCAGAAAAAATAACCAAGGAACACAGCTTAGAACTTGTGGATGTACAATTCAATAAAGAAGGTGGAGCTTGGTTTCTTAGGGTATATATTGATAATCTAGCAGGAGAGGTAACCACTGACCTGTGTGCACAAATTAATAAATTACTTTCTACATACTTAGATGACTTAGACCCAATCGAACAACAGTATTTTTTAGAAGTTTCGTCACCAGGTATTGAAAGGCCACTTAGAAAACCAGAAGATTTTTCAAGGTTTAAAGGCCACTTAGTTCGTGTAAACACATATACCAAAATAGGTGGACGCAAAGTTTTTGTAGGAACTTTAGACGAACTAGAAAACGGAATACTTAGGATAGTTGATGAGGATACTGAAGAAACAGTGGAATTACAATATGACAACGTGGCTAATGTTAAGCTTTCCATAAATTTTTAAAAGGAGGTGTCCAAATTTGGACAGTGTAGAATTTCTAGAAGCATTAAAAGAGATTTCAAAAGAAAAAGGTGTAAACGAAGACATAATGTACGAAGCCCTAGAAGCAGCTTTGATAGCAGGATATAAAAAAGATAATTCCAGCGCGGAAAACGTCTACGTAGAGGTTAATAAAGATAAGGGTGTATTAAAGCTTTTTGCTGTCAAAGATGTAGTGAAAGATGTTGAGGATATTAAAACACAAATATCCCTAGAAGAAGCTTTAAAGGTAAATCCTTCTTTAAATGTAGGTGACAAAGTAACCCTTGAAGTTACTCCTAAAAAGTTTGGAAGAATTGCTGCTCAAACAGCCAAAGGTGTTGTGGTACAAAGACTTAGGGAAGCTGAAAGAAGTGTTGTTTATAATGAATTTGTAAATAGAGAGCAAGACATAGTCTCTGGTCTAGTACAAAGGATGGAAAATAAAAATATATTCATAGACCTGGGTAAAACCGAAGCTATACTTCCTCCAACTGAGCAAATCCCCAATGAGCAATATAAACAAGCTGAAAGGGTTAAGGCTTTCGTTTTAGAGGTAAAAAACACTTCAAAAGGACCTCAAATCTTTGTGTCCCGTAGTCATCCAGGTATGATAAAAAGACTTTTTGAATTAGAAGTTCCAGAAATTTTTGATGGCATAGTTCAAATTAAGTCTGTATCAAGGGAAGCAGGATACAGATCAAAAATTGCTGTATATTCTAAAGACCCTGATGTGGATCCTGTGGGGGCTTGTGTTGGTCCCAAAGGTATGAGGGTACAAACAATTGTAAATGAGCTAAAGGGTGAAAAAATAGATATAGTTAATTGGAGCGAAGACCCTAAGGAATACATATCTCAAGCTTTGAGTCCTGCTAAGGTTGTGTCTGTTGAAGTTCTAGCGGATGAAAAAATAACGAGGGTTGTGGTCCCAGACAACCAACTATCTTTGGCTATTGGTAAAGAGGGTCAAAATGCAAGACTAGCTGCAAAGCTTACAGGTTGGAAAATTGATATTAAGAGCGAGAGCCAAGCAAAAGGCGAATAGGTGATAACTATGAAAGAAAGAAAGATACCTGAACGTATGTGTGTAGGTTGTCAACAGATGAAGTTAAAAAAAGAGCTTATTCGGGTTGTAAAACCTAAAGAAGGGGACATAGCCTTAGATCCTACAGGGAAGCTAGCAGGTAGAGGCGCGTACCTTTGTAATGATATTGATTGTTTTAAAACAGCTTACAAGTCCAAAAGATTAGAAAGGTCTCTCAAAACTCAAATACCTGTGGGGATATATGAACAAATCCAATCACGATTCACTGACTAGTCTACTTGGGTTTGCACAAAAATCCGGAAATGTAAGCTCAGGTTCTTTTGCTGTTTTAAAATCAATTGATAAAAATCATGCTAAACTTGTAATAATAGCTGAAGATATAAGCGAAAATAGTATTAAGAAAATACGGGAAAAGTGCAACAGTAAAAAAATTCCCATTATAAAGTTTGCAACAAAAGACACACTAGGTCATTATATTGGCAAAGAATTAAGGGCAGTTATCTCAATTAATAATGATAATTTTGCTGAAAATATACTGAAAAAATGGGAAGGTGGAACATTATAGAGTAGATGGGGGAATGAATATGAGCAAATTTAGAGTTTATGAAATCGCTAAGGATTTAAGTTTAACTAGTAAAGAACTTATGGAGAAACTATCCAGCCTTAATATAAATGTTAAGAGTCATATGAGCTCAGTTACTGAAGTAGAGTTTGAAAAATTATATAATCATTTAAATAAAAAAGAAGAAAAAACTGAGCAAGTAGTAGTTCAAAACAATAGCACTAACCAGAACTCTCAAAAACAGGAAAAACAAGAGAGAACAAAGAAAAAGAAACGAAAAAAAGATAAACCAAAAGGCAATTTTAAAAGAGAAGTAAAAGTAGAAAAGGATGATTCTATGACAGAAAAAATTATTAAATTAGAAAACGGTTCACTAACAGTAGGGGAACTAGCTGAAAAACTTGGACAAAATTCTTCAACTATTATCAAAAAGCTAATGGGACTTGGCATTATGGCTAACCTCAATCAAGTAATTGAAATTGACACAATAGAAATTTTAGCCTTAGAGTTCGGTTATGAAGTTCAAATTGAGCAAAGTGATGGAATCCAAGATGACATCATTTCAATAGAACAAGATGAGCCAGACCAACTAAAGGACAGACACCCTGTGGTTACTGTATTAGGTCATGTAGACCACGGAAAGACAACATTGCTAGATAGTATAAGACACGCCAGTGTAACCAAAGGAGAAGCTGGTGGTATCACACAACATATTGGTGCCTATCAAGTGACTGCAAACGGCAAAAAAATAACATTCATCGATACTCCAGGCCATGCAGCTTTTACTGCTATGAGGGCAAGGGGAGCTAAAGTAACTGATATAGCAATTTTAGTAGTTGCTGCCGATGACGGAGTAATGCCACAAACAGTTGAAGCATTAAACCATGCTAAGGCTGCAAATGTACCAATTATAGTTGCAGTAAACAAAATGGACAAACCAACTGCAAACCCCGATAGAGTTAAGCAAGAACTAACAAACTATGGTTTGGTTTCAGAAGAATGGGGTGGAGATACTATTTTTGCTCCAATTTCTGCATTAAGTGGAGAAGGTATCGACAACTTACTAGATCTTATTCTTTTAGTTGCGGAAGTCCAGGAACTAAAAGCTAACCCTGATACACATGCTAGCGGTACTGTCATTGAATCTAAACTAGACAAAGGTAGGGGCCCTGTTGCAACAGTTTTAGTCCAAAGGGGTACCCTTAAAGTTGGAGATTCCTTAGCATGCGGTACAACAGCTGGTAAAGTAAGGGCTATGATCAATGATCAAGGAAAACAAATCAAAAAAGCTGGTCCTTCTACACCCGTTGAGATTCTAGGACTTTCAGAGGCGCCAGGTGCAGGTGAAATTTTTAAAGTTTTTGCTGATGATAAAATTGCTAGAAACATTGCGGAACAATATGTTCAAAAAAATAAAGATGAACTGCTTAAGAAAAACACCCCTGTTTCTTTAGATGACCTATTCAAATCCATTCAAGAAGGACAGATTCAGGAGTTAAACATAATTATTAAAGCTGACGTACAAGGTTCGGCAGAAGCACTAAAACAATCCCTTGAAAGACTTGACCATGAAGAAGTTAAGGTAAGAGTAATTCATAGTGGGGTAGGTGCTATCAATGAGACAGATATTACATTGGCCTCTGCTTCTGGTGCTATAATAATTGGCTTTAATGTAAGACCAGATGCTGCATCCAAAAAAATCAGTGACGATTTAAACGTGGATGTAAGGTTATACAGAATTATTTACAATGTAATTGAGGACGTGGAAGCTGCTATTAAAGGTATGCTAGCACCTAAGTTTGAAGAAGTTGTTCTAGGAAAAGCCGAAATCAGACAGATATTTAAAGCGTCTAAAATAGGTAACATAGCAGGAAGTTACGTGCTAGAAGGGAAGATAACTAGAAACGACCCTGTTAGACTTATTCGTGATAGTATTGTTATATATGAAGGTACACTAGACACCCTTAAAAGATTTAAGGATGACGCTAAAGAAGTTGCTGCAGGCTTCGAATGTGGTATTGTATTAGAAAAATACAATGATGTTAAAGAAGGCGACATTGTAGAGAGCTTTACAATGAAACAAATTGAAAGAACTTAAAGATTCGAGGTGAACTTAATGTCACAAAGAACCATAAGATTAGCAGAAAACGTAAAACTTGAACTAAACGATATAATAAGAAAAAACATAAAGGATCCTAGGGTTGGCTTTTGTACTATTACTTCTGTAGAATTAACAGGAGATCTCAGGCATTGTACTGTTTTCCTAACTTTTTTAGGGGACGAAAAGAAGCAAAAAGATGGTTTTAAGGGTCTTCAAAGTGCAAAGGGTTTCATTCGCAGTGAGTTAGGAAAAAGACTAACAATACGTCATACGCCAGAGCTTCATTTCAAAGTTGATGAATCCATAGAACATGGATCTAAGATATCAAAAATCTTAAATGAGCTTAATCGAAATGAATAAACAATTAGATCAAATAGTTGAATTCATAAAAACAGAAGATAACTTTTCTATAGTTGCCCACCAGTCGCCAGACGGAGACAGCCTTGGATCTATACTAGCTTTAGGGCTATCGCTTAAGAATATGGGAAAAAGGGTCAGGATGTATAGTTCTGACCCTATTCCTAAACAATTAAGTTTTCTCGAGATTATGGATCAAATCGTAATAGGCGTGCCAAAAGATAAAGACAGTGTTTTAATAGTTCTTGATTGTAGTGATGAAAAGAGACTTACTACTCAAAACATTCACCCTCAAGAGTTTAAATATGTAATTAACATTGATCACCATCCAGCAAATACTATGTTTGGTAACCTAAACTTTTGCGTGGATAATAAGATAGCAACTTGTGAATTAGTTTACTTTCTGCTACAGCAACTGCCAATTAAGATGGATGTGCCAATAGCAGAAGCATTATATCTCGGTATTATTACCGATTCAGGGTTTTTTGGCTACGATAACACAACTGCTGGCACCCATAACATAGTGGCAGACTTGCTAACAATAGGTGTGCACCCTAACAAATTCAAAAAGAATCTTGAAAAAAAACCATTTAAATATCTTAAGTTATTAGGTATGCTATTTTCCAAAATACAACAAGATAAAACAGGTAAAGTATCATACCTTCGTATCAAGAAGGAAGATTTGATCTCTCAAGGAATTGAAGATTTCAGTGACCTAGACGATATGGTGGATTACTTACGAAATATTGACGGTACAGAAGTTGCAGTCTTTATTAAAGAAGATGGAGATCAGTATAAGTTTAGCCTTCGTTCAAACTCAAGAATTGATGTGGGCAATTTATGTAGACAGCTAGGTGGTGGCGGTCATAGTAAGGCTGCTGGATTCTCAACAAATGAAAACCCCACATTAATATTAGAAAAAATACTTGAGGAAATTTCTTAAGTTATGGTTAGGGGAACTCATATGAAAGATGGAATTTTAAATATACTAAAGCCAGCTAACATGACATCCCATCAAGTGGTTGCTCATGTTAGGAGGAAACTGAAAATCAAAAAAGTTGGACACACTGGGACACTAGATCCCAATGCCATGGGCATACTACCTATTTGTATAGGTAGAGCAACAAGGGTTAGCGAATACGTCATGGACTTAAATAAGAAATACCGTGCGGAAATAACCTTTGGTATATCCTCTGACACAGGGGATTTATATGGTGATATTGAAGTGTTGGCTAATGACTTTACTTTGAATTCAACTACTCTTAATACATCAATAAATAAGTTTAAAGGTAAAATAACACAAATCCCCCCTATGGCATCAGCTATAAAAGTAGCGGGTAAAAAACTCTACGAATATCATAGACAAGGTAAAGATGTTGAGATACCAAAAAGGGAAGTAAATATTTATGACATCTCGTTAGTGAACGGCTTTCCTATAGGCTCAAAAACGTGTTATATAGATGTACATTGCTCAAAAGGCACTTATATAAGGACACTATGCCAAGATATCGGTAAAGACCTAAAACTAGGGGCTTTGATGTCATATCTTATTCGAACTGAGGTTGGTCCTTTTAATTTAGACAACTCTATTTTTCTTGATGATTTAACGGAAGAGAATTATACTGATTTTCTATATCCTGCAGACTTTGTGTTATATAAACTTACTAAAGTAATTTTGACAGACAAAGAGGTTTTTCAAATAAAAAACGGTGTTTCAGTATTACACCCAATCAATAATGACGATGATATATATAGAGTTTATGATAAAGAGGATAATTTTGTAGCTATTTGCACGAATAATAAAGGAAAATTAAAACCCCAGAAGGTTTTTATCTAAGCTAGGGAGATGAAGATGGAGTTAGTATTTGGGATAAATAAACTACAAAACCAAACACGTCGTTGTATAACAACTATTGGAAACTTCGATGGATTACACTTAGGCCATAGACAGATTATCCAGAAGGTTATCAAAGAAAGTAAAACTAACAACATGATTTCTGCAGCATATACCTTTTTCCCTCACCCACAAATCCTATTTAATAATAATTTTAAAATTATTAGCACTTTAGAACATAAAATTAACTACTTCAAAGAAACAGGAATCGATTTACTCATTATAGAGCCTTTCACAGAAGAATTTGCCGCATTAGATCCACACTCATTCATACAGGAAATTTTAATTAACAAACTTAATTGTTCTAAGGTAATTATAGGATATGATTTTTCATTTGGGAAAAAAGGCCAGGGTAATGGAAGTTTGCTAAGTCAGTATCAAGAGTTTACAACTGAAATAATAGACCCCATCTCAATAGAGGGTCAAGTGGTTCACTCCACTTTATTACGACAATGTTTAGTAAACGGTGATACTAAAGAATATTTCAAACTGACAGGGAGATTTCCTAAGATTTCAGGAAATGTAATTTCAGGAAAAGGTATAGGTAACAAGTTAGGGTTTGCCACTGCAAACATCTACTTTCCTTCAAATATAGTAAGACCTAAAAAAGGTGTCTACCTTGTTAAAGGGCATGTTAGTGGTAAAGAGTATTGTGGTATTGCAAACATCGGACATAAACCTACTGTGGGAGAAAATAGACTAAATGCAGAAATACATTTTTTTGCTTTCTCAGAAAACATATATGGCCAAAAAATAGAAGTTGACTTATTAGAATTCCTTAGGGAAGAAAAAAGGTTTGAGAGTATTAACTCTTTAGTAAAACAAGTGGATTTAGACATAAAAAATGCACAAAAATTACTAAACCTCTAATTGAAACTTTACTTTTATTATAGATTATGTTAATATCTTTATGTTACCTTTTGCTCTGTTTCTCGACTTCACCGGCGAGTTTCTGGGCTTTGGGAGTAAAATAGTGGAGGTGAAATTTAATGACTATAGCTAAACAAGGTATTATTGAAAAGTTTAGAACACACGAAGGTGATACTGGTTCTCCAGAGGTTCAAATCGCTATCTTAACAGAGCGTATTAACCACCTTAATGAGCACTTTAAAACTCATAAAAAGGATCATCACTCAAGACGTGGTTTACTTAAAATGGTTGGTAAACGTCGTAATCTTTTAAACTATCTTAAAGACAAAGATATCGAGCGTTACAGAACTATCCTTGAGCAATTAAACTTAAGACGATAAAGATAAAGCGGGGATATTCCCGCTTTATTTTTAATGGTCAGATGGTAAAATTAGCTAACAAACATAAGCATATTAGTTTGCAAATAAGAAAAAATAATAATTGAAGGGAGGCAATAATATGCAACATAAGAAATATACATATGATTTCGCTGGAAGAGATTTTACAGTGGAAGTTGGAAAATTTTCAAAACAAGCTGGTGGTTCTGCCATGATTTACTATGGAGACACAACAGTTTTGGTGAATGCTACTGCTTCAAAGGAAGCAAGAGAAGGTGTAGACTTTTTCCCTTTAACCGTTGACTATGAAGAAAGACTTTATGCCGTAGGAAAGATTCCTGGAGGTTTCATAAAAAGAGAGGGGCGTCCATCGGAGAAGGCTATTTTAGCTGCAAGGCTTATAGACAGACCAATAAGACCTTTGTTTGAAGATGGCTTTAGGAATGCAGTACATGTAGTTTGTACTGTTATGAGTGTGGATCAAGATAACACACCTGATATTGTTGCTATAAATGGCGCATCTTTAGCACTGAGTATATCAGATATTCCCTTTATGGGGCCTGTTGGAGCTGTTTTAGTTGGTAAAGTAGGTGAGCAACTTATCATTAACCCTACATCGGAACAAAGGGAAAAAAGTGATCTTCATCTAGTTGTTGCCGGAACAAAAGATGCAATTATGATGGTAGAAGCAGGGGCAAATGAGGTTGACGAAAAAATCATCTTAGATGCACTAATGCTAGCCCATGATGAAATCAAGAAAATAGTAGAATTCCAAGAGCAAATCATGGCTGAAGTTGGTAAGGAAAAAATGGAGGTTAAATTACACTCCATAGATCAAGAACTTGACGCAGCAGTCAGAACTTTAGCAGTAGAACCTTTAAGTAAAGCAATTCAGACCTTTGATAAACAACAAAGGGAAGACAATATTGCTCAGGTTAAACTAGAAGTTATGGAAAAAATTGAAGTAGACTACCCCGAGCGAGGAAAAGAGATTTCTGAGATTCTTTATAACATAGTAAAAGAAGAGGTTAGAAAAAGTATTGTAGTAGATGGTATAAGGCCAGACGGGAGAAAGCCAGATGAGATAAGACCTATTTCATCGGAAGTTAGCATCCTACCAAGAACCCATGGTTCTGGACTATTTACTAGGGGACAAACCCAAGTACTTAGTGTATGTACACTAGGCCCCCTTGGAGATGTTCAAATACTAGATGGTATTGGATTAGAGGAATCTAAACGCTATATCCATCATTACAACTTCCCACCTTACAGTGTTGGTGAACCAGGATTTATGAGAGGTCCAGGTAGACGTGAAATTGGTCATGGTGCTTTAGCTGAAAGAGCCCTAGAACCACTAATTCCTTCAGAAGAAGAATTCCCTTATACTATAAGACTTGTTTCTGAAGTAATAGAATCAAATGGTTCAACTTCTATGGGTAGTGTATGTGCTAGTACCTTATCTTTGATGGATGCAGGTGTACCACTTAAAAAGCCAGTTTCAGGTATCGCAATGGGGCTTGTTCATCATGATGGTAAGAACCAAATTCTAACTGACATACAAGGTATGGAAGATTTCCTTGGAGATATGGACTTTAAAGTAGCAGGTACCCGTGACGGTATAACTGCTTTGCAAATGGATATTAAACTACAGGGCATCAACAAAGAAATACTTGCTGAAGCTATTGGTAAAGCTAAAGTTGCTTATCTATCAATAATGGATAAAATGACTGAAGCTATATCCGAGCCTCGTGAAGAGCTTTCACCATACGCTCCAAAGATTATCACATATAAGATTAACCCTGATAAGATTAGAGATGTAATAGGACCAGGTGGAAAGATAATTAACAAAATTATCGAGCAAACTGGTGTTAAAATAGATATAGAGCCAGATGGTAAAATATTTATTGCCACAACAGATACAGCAGCTGCAGATAAAGCACTTCAAATGATTAAAGATATAACAGTGGAAGCTGTGGTAGGAGAAGTATACTCTGCAAAAATTACTAGAGTTGAAAAATTCGGAGCATTTGCTGAAGTTTTACCAGGTAAAGAAGGTTTGATTCATATTTCTCAGCTTGATATAGAACGCGTAGCTAAAACTGAAGATGTTGTAAAAGTTGGGGACATAATCGATGTTAAAGTAACGGAAATCGATGAAAAAGGAAGAGTTAACTTATCCAGAAAAGTATTACTTAAAGAACAACAGGATAAAGAAAAAGCAGAGCAGCAAACCACAGAGTAATAAAAGCATCAATATGATGCTTTTATTTTTTTTTTAGTTTTAGGGAATAAACATTTTGTGCTTATAAAGGTTCCTGCAATTATCACTTTTAAACTTGAAAGAAGTTAGTACGAAAATTAACCCCATTAGTTCTTTTTTATAAATATATATATGTACATGTGCATAAACATATAAGAGAAAAAGATAGGGAGGTAAGGAGGATGTCTGTTTACATAAGAAGTATAACCCTAACTAAGTTGTTAGCAATACTAGTTGTAGCTATTTTATGTTTATCTGCAATGATATTCGTTGCATATAGTATCCACAACTCTTTTACTACTGTTAGTGCTGATGTTACAATGGGTAGATTTAACTTAGGTGGCAAGAAGAAAGATGAAATTATGCATTATCTTGAATCAATTTCATCAGAATTTAGCTTTGAAGCTCAGGATGCATATATAGATTCCGAAACAAAAAGTCTAATACCACATTTAAATGGATGCCAGCTTGATATTGATGCAACTGCTGAGAAAATAGTTGGCGCAAAAAAAGGAGAAAGTGTAGATCCAGTTATACATACTATTCTACCCCTGGTAACAATAAAGGATTTTTCCCACGTACCTATTTATCAAGGTAATCCCATAAGAAAGCAAGCATCACTTGTTATAAATATATCTTGGGGTAATGAATTCAATGATTATCTTCAAGAAATGTTAGACATTCTTAAAGATCAAGGTGTTAAGGGAAACTTTTTTCTTGTGGGAAAATGGGCAGAAAAATACCCCAATTTAGTGAAACAGATCCACCAAGAAGGTCATATATTAGCAAACCATGGTTACTCTGATCCTTACATGAGCAAAATAAGTATTGAGGAGATTAGTATAGAAATTAATAAAACTAATGATCTTATAAAAGAGGCAACTGGATATACACCAATTTACTTTAGTCCGCCCTATGGCGAAAAGGATACAAGAATTTTTGAACAAAGTACTAAGGATTCAATGGTCAATGTTCTATGGAGTTTGGATACAATAGATTGGCAAAGACCTGGTATCGACGCCATGGCTGACAGGATACTTAACAACATGCATAATGGAGCCATAATCCTTATGCACAATACTGAACAAACCCCTGCTGCCCTTAAAAAAATAATCATAGGTATAAAGGAAAAAGGGTATGAAATTGTTGATTTAGACACTATGCTCTCACCGGATTACTACTTACAAAACATAAAACAAAAAATTTCTATAGAAGATATACCAAATTAAAGGATTTTACCCCATTGGAGTAGAAATAGTATTTAAAAGGAAGTGGGGGAAGAACGTGACAAATAGAAAAGTCCAACTAACAAAAGAAATAGAAGATCTACGAAAAAAATTAGCAGAAGCAGATAAAGCCGGGAATAAACCTATCTATGGTAATGAAGACCTGCTGGCCTTAAGTCGATTGCTAGACGAAAAAATTAACGAGTTTTACAATAGTAGTGATAAAAAATAAAGGGAGGGGATATTAAAATGAGATTCTCTGACCTAGAAAATAAAGAAATAATCAACTTTTCAGATGGAAAAAAACTTGGACTTGTGGGTAACTGTGATTTGTCCATAGACCTGAGTACGGGAAAAATATTGGAAATTATTATACCAGAAAAAGATGGATTTTGGGATGGGTTTATGGGTAAAAGTAGAACCTTAACCATATCATGGAACTCTATTAAAAAAATAGGTCAAGATACTCTAATTGTCGATATAGACAGTGAGGATTATTTTGATTATAATGAAGAATGAGTGGTAGCTAAAGCTACCACTTATTTTTTTGTTTAAATTCAGAGTTCTTCATCTAGACAACTAATTAATAAAAAAATATGCCATGGGAATACTAAGGAATGAAAAAGGAGGTATATTTTATATGGAGAAAAAAATAATAGCTTATTTTGAAAATAATCACCAAGCAGAAAAAGCTGTGAAGAACTTAAGGGATAATGGCGTTAAAGGTGAAATATCTATATTAGCTAAGGAGCTTAAAGAAGAGCAAAAATATCAAGAAGAAGTGGAAGATAGGCACTATCGAGTAGAAGGTATGGAATACAGATCAAGGTACTCAGATGATGGTTTGGAACCGCGTCAAGCAGATGGCGATATCAATGAAGTATCCTATGAAAATCAAAATTTAGCTGATGGAACTATGACAGGTGGAGTTATTGGTGGGCTAGGTGGTCTGGCATTAGGCGCAGGATTACTAATAATACCAGGGCTAGGTCCCATAATAGCTGCAGGCCCACTGGCAGGTATATTAACAGGTGCTTTGACTGGTGGAGTGGCAGGAGGGTTAGTTGATTACGGAATACCTGAAGAAAGAAGTACACACTATGAAAGTAAAGTTGAATCTGGAAAAATACTAGCCATCATAAAAGCAGATGAAAGAGATGTAGATCATATAGCAAAGGATTTAAGAGAACATCATGCAAAGGATGTTGAGGTACATTAAATTTAACATTGATGATATAACCATTTGCATACAATTATAGGGCACCCAGGCCATGTGGTGCTCTTTTTTAGTTCTTTTAAATAGTCCCATCATAACCTCATCAAAAAGTGTGCCATTGGCACCTTTTTTAGTTACACATTTAGGCATTTTATCATATGTTGAATTGGGAGGTGAATTAAGTGGATCATTCAATTCACATAATTGGTGGAGACGACCGAGATTTATATTTACACAAATTCCTTAAAGAAAAGGGATTCAGTACAATAACCTTGTGGGGATTTGATAAAGTAGGGTATAATGCATTCTCACTTGAAGATCTTAAAAGCAAATTAGGCAAAAATCCGACTGTTATACTACCTATGTCAGGAACAAATGAACTAGGTTTAGTTAAAGGGAAATATTCAAGTGAGTCTATAGTACTAGGGAAGGATTTTTTTGATATACTGCCAGATAACACAAAGATTATTATTGGTTACGCTAGGAAATGGTTTAAAGAGATGTGTATGAAAAAACAAACAAACCTTATAGAAGTTGCTGAGGATGATGAAATAGCTATACTAAACTCTATTCCATCAGCAGAAGGGGCTATACAAATTGCCATGGAAAATAGTGAAATTACTATCCACGATAGTAAGTCACTGATTATAGGATTTGGTCGCTGTGGTATTACGCTAGCTAGAATAGTAAAAAACCTAGATAGTAAAGTATATGTTATGACTAGAAATAAAGTTAGCTTAGCACGTAGCTATGAAATGGGATTTATCCCAGTAGATCCAAGTGAATATGAGAAAATTCTGCCTCAGGTGGACTTTATTTATAATACAGCTCCCAATATGGTGCTACCTAAAGAAAAGCTTAAACACTGTATTAATACACAGGTAATAGTAGATATAGCTTCAGCACCGGGGGGCGTAGATTTCGACTATGCGAAGGAAATCGGAATTAGGGCCATCTTAGCGCCAGGGTTACCTGGACTGGTGGCTCCAAAAACAGCAGCTAAAATTCTAGCTGAAGTATATCCAAGATTTTTAAGGGGTGATTATAAATGATCAAAAATTTAAAAATAGGAGTTGTTGTCACAGCATCTCACTGTACTTTGGAAGAAATAATGAGTCCATTGAAAAAGTTAGTAGAACAGGGATGTGAACTATTCCCAGTAATATCAAACAATGTCAATACAGATACAAAGTTTGGTAAAGGAGAAGACTGGATAAAACAGCTTGAAGATATAAGTGGAAAAAAAGTTATACAAACCATTGTAGACGCAGAGCCCATCGGACCCAAAAATGAGTTTGATGTACTTTTAGTTCTACCATGTACTGGAAACACAATGGCAAAACTTGCAAATGCCTTAACTGACAATGGTGCAATAATGGCAATAAAAGCACAACTTAGAAACGATAAGCCAGTAGTTTTGGCAATTTCCACAAATGATGCCTTGAGCCAAAATGCTATGAATTTAGGAAAACTACTAGGTCAAAAGAATTTTTTCTTCGTTCCCTTTGGTCAAGATGCACCATTTAAAAAGCCTTTTTCCATGGTAGCAGACCTTTCACAAATAGAACATACTATCGAAAGCGCATTAAGTAAAAAACAAGCCCAGCCTATGCTTATAACATACGAGGAGAAACAGCAATGAAGAAGTACAATGTAGCAGTTGTTGGTGCAACGGGGTTAGTGGGTAGTGAGTTTTTAAAATCTTTAAGGTCAGAGTATGTTAAAGAACTACTGCCAATAGCTTCTGAAAATTCAAAGGGCAAAAGGATAATGTTTAACCAAAAGGAGTATGACATACTGACAATAAATGAAGGTCTAGAAAGTAAAATTGATGTGGCATTCTTTTGCGCAGGGTCACAAATTAGTAAAAATTACGCCCGAGAGTTTGCAAAAAAAGGTGCCATTGTAATTGATAATAGTAGTTATTTTAGAATGAATGATGAAATTCCTTTAGTGGTACCTGAAGTAAATGGAGAGGTGTTAGATGAATATAAAGGAAAAATTATCGCCAACCCTAATTGTTCAACTATACAACTCGTAGTTATTCTTAATGAGATAGACAAAATAGCCCCTATCAAAAGAGTTGTTGTCTCAACATACCAGAGTGTATCAGGAGCAGGTCAAAGGGGGTTAGATGAACTAATTCAACAGCAAGAAAACAGAGGAAAAAAAGGAGGACTTGAAGCAAAAGTTCTTCCTGTCAAAGGAGATAAAAAGCACTATCAGATGTTTAACAATATACTTCCACAAATCGACTTATTTGAAGAGGACGGTTATACAAAAGAAGAGCATAAAATGATGAATGAATCAAAAAAAATATTGAAAATTCCAAAGCTGCCAATAACAGTGACTACTGTTCGGGTACCTATAACAGTATGTCATTGTGAAAGTGTAAATATAGAAACATTCAAAAAATTTAGTATAAACGATGTAAGAAACCACCTAAGCAAACAAGATTTTATCGAGGTAGAAGATGATGTAAATGAACAAATTTACCCAACACCTTTAAATGTCAGTGGAAAAGATAAAGTATATGTTGGTAGGATACGTAGGGACAATTCAATAGTTCATGGTATGAATTTGTGGATAGTGGCAGATAACGTACGAAAAGGTGCAGCCATTAACGGTTTGCAAATTCTGGAATATATTATTGCTAATAAATTAATTTAAGGAAAAGGGGAGAGCATAGTGATAATAGTGCAAAAATTTGGAGGAACTTCCCTTATGAATAGTGAGCAACAAGAAGATATCGCAAAAAAAGTTAAAGAGGAACTTTCAAAGGATAATAATAGAAAAATGGTTATTGTGGTTTCAGCCATGGGTAGAAAAGGGGAGCCCTACGCCACCGACACACTACTTTCTTTACTTGACCATTATAAGGATACTACCTTAGACAAAAAGGATCTTTTAATGTCTTGCGGAGAGACAATATCTGCCTCGGTTTTAGGTAGCTTTTTGGACAAATTAGGAATAAAGAATAAAGTCCTAACAGGTTGGAATGCAGGTATTATCACTGACTCAAACTTTAGTAATGCAAGCATAAAAGCCGTTGATACAGAGTTTATAGAAGAATGTTTAGAAAACTACCCAGTAGTTATAGTAACAGGTTTTCAAGGTAAAAGTTCAGAAGGGGAACTTACAACCCTCGGTAGAGGAGGCAGTGATGTTACTGCTGTTGCTCTGGGTATCGCCTTAAAGGCTGAATATGTTGAAATATATACAGATGTGGAAGGGATAATGACAGCAGATCCTAGAGTAGTACCTGATGCTCAAATTATCGAAGAGATTACCTATCAAGAGGTTTTTCATATGGCAAATGACGGAGCAAAGGTAATACACCCTCGTGCAGTTGAGATGGCTATGCATAACGATATTGATCTTTGGGTGAAATCCATGGAATCTCAAACAAAAGGGACTAAAATCACACACCACGACGTCAAAGGAAAAAAGTGGGAAATTGATAGGTTTATAACAGGTGTAACAAGTATTGATAAATTAACCCATTTTAGGATATACACCGAAAAAAACAACTCCCAAAAAGATCTTCAATTACTAGAAGCTCTAGCGTGTAAGGGTATAAGCTTAGATTTAATTTCCATAACACCGTGTATAAAAGCCTTTGTTGTTGAAGAGAAACACACTTACCTGGTGATAAAGGTTGTGGAAGAGTTCAACCTACAATATGAATATATAGAGGATTGTACTAAAGTTACTGTAATTGGTGTTGCAATGAAAGGGAAGCCTGGAGTTATGGCAAAAATTCTACACCCTCTAACACAAATTGATATACCCATAATCCAAACTTCAGACTCCCATATAAATATTTCCCTTTTAGTAGAAAAAAAATATTCGGAAAAATCCGTCAATGCTTTGCATAAGTATTTAATAACTAAAAAAAGTTGAGGTGATTTTATGGAATTTGGTAAGGTTTTAACTGCAATGATAACTCCTTTTACCCCAGAAGGTACTGTTAACCTAAAAGAAGCAAAAAAAATTGCTAGGCATCTCATAGACAATGGAAATGATGGCTTAGTTTTAATAGGAACTACAGGAGAGTCTCCTACACTTACTTTAGAGGAAAAGATTGAACTTGTAGATGTTATTTCTAACGAAGTGAAAGGGAAAGCAAAAATAATTGTTGGAACGGGATCAAACAATACTGTAGAAACCCTAAGAACTACTAAGGCATTTGAGAACAACACCAATATTGACGGAATAATGGTTGTCACACCATATTACAATAAGCCCACCCAGAAAGGTCTAATACTACACTTTGAAAAAATTGCTCTCAGTACAAAATTACCAATTATGCTGTATAATGTACCTTCAAGAACAGGCGGAAATATCCTCCCAGATACTGTTAAGAAACTTTCCAATATAAATAATATAACAGCTATTAAAGAGGCATCAGGAGACCTAGTGCAGGTGAGTGAAATTGCAGATTTGTGTGGTGATAATATAGATATTTACAGCGGGGAAGACTCATTAACACTTCCAATGTTGTCAGTTGGGGCTAAGGGGGTAGTTTCTGTTGCGGGTCATGTTGTGGGTAAAGAAATCCATAATATGATTGACGAGTTTTTTCTTGGAAACTATGATAAAGCCCGTGAAATACACCTCAAACTTTTACCCATATTCAAAAATTTGTTTATAGAAACAAATCCAATACCAGTAAAAGCAGCTATGCAACTATTAGGGTTTAAAACAGGAGTTTGCAGACTTCCGTTAAGTCCTCCAAACGATAAAACCATTGAGATTCTAAAAGAAACTTTAAAACTAAAGTAGGTTATAGATGCCTACTTTAGTTTCTTTTTTGTGTTTTATGGAAACCATAAAAATGATATTTTTAAAAAATTGAACTTTACTTTTAAAGAAATTGTATTATTTATCCAAATGTAGTATAATCCCACGTTTGACACTTGATGATTAAAAAAAGCCTGTAATCCCTTGAAAATAAAGGGTTTGTAGGCTTTAATTTTTGTCAAAAAAGTGAATAATGTTTTTTACTTCTTTGTATCTTTTAGAATCTTTTTCATCTTGCTTTTTGTTACAATTTGGTAGTCTGTGCGAAAGTCAAAGGCTTCATGTAAAGCATCGGTAAAATCGGTTCTAGTATATAAGGGCTCATATCCTTCTCCCTTAATTTCTTTGAAATTCATATCTCTTAATTCACTAATAATTTCATGACAGGTAAATTCCTCTTTAAGTCGCTTTTCTAGCATTCTATAGATGACTAAAGATATAAAGCATGTGCTGAAATGTGCTTCAATACGGTCATCTTTTTTTAAGAATACAGGTCTTGCTTTGAATTCACTTTTCATAATCCTAAAGCATTCCTCGATTTCCCATCTCCTGTGATTTACCTTAATTATTTCAGGTACATCATCCTCAAGATTTGTACAAACTCCATAAAAACCATCAAAAGCTTCTTCTTTTTGGATGATAGCTTGATCAATGCTGTATATTTCTTTCTTTGCAATTTCACCATCAGGAGTATAGCTCGTTTTATGAATAAATCTTTTGTAATCGTTAGCATTACATTTCTTGATTTTTGTCGGGTTTGTATCTATAGTCTTTTGAGCACGTTCTATTTGTGAGTTGCGGATTTTGCGCTGATAATCCCTGTATTTGATCGAATAAGTTACAATCAATCTTTGTTCAAAGCCATTTTCTTTGATCCAACGTTCTTTGAAATAGACCTTTGCACTTATTTTTGCTTTATCTTCAGGAGTAGCCTTATCTATCATTTCATCGAGTTCAGAAATATCATAGTTTTTTTTGCTGCCTGGAAGTTTCCAGCCATCAGGATCAAGAGCCCATTTCTTCAGGTGTGCTTTTAATTTTTTAATAGATTGTGTGGTAATAAAAGCTCGACCATCCTTGTCGTTAAACTTTCGATTAGCTTCTGAAGCCAACCCAGCATCTGTGCACACGATAAATTTAGAAAGCTCAAAATCAGAAACGATTTTCTTTTCCAATGGTTTTAGAGTCAGTTGCTCATTCATATTCCCCCTGTTAATGCTAAAAGCCAGAGGAATGCCATCCCCGTCCATGAATAGCCCCATTTGGACTATCGGGTTTGGTCTGTGTTCTTTTGACGGACCATACTGCTTTATACCATCTCCCTGCTCTATTTCAAAAAAGTAATTGGTGCAATCATAGTAAAGAACGCCGGTATTTCTTTTGGAGACCTTCAAGCTATTTTTGTACAAGGAGGACTGGATAAAGTCTGTCTCCTTAGCAAGAATTTCAAGAGCTCTGTATATTTGATGCAAATCATATTTGGGTTGTTCTATAAACTTTTTAGAAAGCTCATATGTAGCAAGTTTTGAAGAAGGGAAGATAATTCTACCGTAAATAAGCCTGGAAAGAATCGAGTCTAAATCAAAATCAAACTTATATTTTTGTGATATTTCCATACAAATCTTGTGTAGCCCAAGATCATGATATATTTTTTGCAGGAATAGGTAACCGCCGTTAAACAAGCGTGGTTCACCTTTATCAATAAGTTTTGAGGGGGAGTACTTTACAAGAACTTCCCTTTTTTCTTCCTTTTCTTTTTTGTTAAGTTCTTCTACGTAATTTTTTGCCCATTCTATGGGATCTTGGTCGATTAATTTTTTTTCTAAATCAGCAACGGTACCGAGCTTTTCAACAACTTTAGAAGAGCGCTTTCCATTTTCGTAAATAGACTTAACCACATATAAAGATGCGGCATTTTTTGAACTAACAATTTGTAGTCTCATTTTTTTACACCACCCTTACAAACAACTACTTATATCATAACACATTGTTAAACATTGTGCACTAAAAATATGTAAAGTTTGACAAAAAAATAAGCCTATATTAAGGCTTACAAGAACTTTTCATCTATTCAACTGTCAAAGACCCGAAACAGACTCTCAGGAGATAAAACATATATTTGATGCAATCAAAAAAATCGCCAAAGAGCAAAACTTAGACGATGGCTTTAGGGTAGTAAATAATTGTGGAGAACTAGGTGGCCAAACAATAAATCACCTGCATTTTCACATACTTGGCAAAAGGCAACTAAAGTGGCCTCCAGGCTAAAAATAAGGTCAATAGGTTTTTATTGACAGTTTATATCCTTTTATGTATAATCCCACGTTTGACACTTGATGATTAAAAAAAGCCTGTAATCCCTTGAAAATAAAGGGTTTGTAGGCTTTAATTTTTGTCAAAAAAGTGAATAATGTTTTTTACTTCTTTGTATCTTTTAGAATCTTTTTCATCTTGCTTTTTGTTACAATTTGGTAGTCTGTGCGAAAGTCAAAGGCTTCATGTAAAGCATCGGTAAAATCGGTTCTAGTATATAAGGGCTCATATCCTTCTCCCTTAATTTCTTTGAAATTCATATCTCTTAATTCACTAATAATTTCATGACAGGTAAATTCCTCTTTAAGTCGCTTTTCTAGCATTCTATAGATGACTAAAGATATAAAGCATGTGCTGAAATGTGCTTCAATACGGTCATCTTTTTTTAAGAATACAGGTCTTGCTTTGAATTCACTTTTCATAATCCTAAAGCATTCCTCGATTTCCCATCTCCTGTGATTTACCTTAATTATTTCAGGTACATCATCCTCAAGATTTGTACAAACTCCATAAAAACCATCAAAAGCTTCTTCTTTTTGGATGATAGCTTGATCAATGCTGTATATTTCTTTCTTTGCAATTTCACCATCAGGAGTATAGCTCGTTTTATGAATAAATCTTTTGTAATCGTTAGCATTACATTTCTTGATTTTTGTCGGGTTTGTATCTATAGTCTTTTGAGCACGTTCTATTTGTGAGTTGCGGATTTTGCGCTGATAATCCCTGTATTTGATCGAATAAGTTACAATCAATCTTTGTTCAAAGCCATTTTCTTTGATCCAACGTTCTTTGAAATAGACCTTTGCACTTATTTTTGCTTTATCTTCAGGAGTAGCCTTATCTATCATTTCATCGAGTTCAGAAATATCATAGTTTTTTTTGCTGCCTGGAAGTTTCCAGCCATCAGGATCAAGAGCCCATTTCTTCAGGTGTGCTTTTAATTTTTTAATAGATTGTGTGGTAATAAAAGCTCGACCATCCTTGTCGTTAAACTTTCGATTAGCTTCTGAAGCCAACCCAGCATCTGTGCACACGATAAATTTAGAAAGCTCAAAATCAGAAACGATTTTCTTTTCCAATGGTTTTAGAGTCAGTTGCTCATTCATATTCCCCCTGTTAATGCTAAAAGCCAGAGGAATGCCATCCCCGTCCATGAATAGCCCCATTTGGACTATCGGGTTTGGTCTGTGTTCTTTTGACGGACCATACTGCTTTATACCATCTCCCTGCTCTATTTCAAAAAAGTAATTGGTGCAATCATAGTAAAGAACGCCGGTATTTCTTTTGGAGACCTTCAAGCTATTTTTGTACAAGGAGGACTGGATAAAGTCTGTCTCCTTAGCAAGAATTTCAAGAGCTCTGTATATTTGATGCAAATCATATTTGGGTTGTTCTATAAACTTTTTAGAAAGCTCATATGTAGCAAGTTTTGAAGAAGGGAAGATAATTCTACCGTAAATAAGCCTGGAAAGAATCGAGTCTAAATCAAAATCAAACTTATATTTTTGTGATATTTCCATACAAATCTTGTGTAGCCCAAGATCATGATATATTTTTTGCAGGAATAGGTAACCGCCGTTAAACAAGCGTGGTTCACCTTTATCAATAAGTTTTGAGGGGGAGTACTTTACAAGAACTTCCCTTTTTTCTTCCTTTTCTTTTTTGTTAAGTTCTTCTACGTAATTTTTTGCCCATTCTATGGGATCTTGGTCGATTAATTTTTTTTCTAAATCAGCAACGGTACCGAGCTTTTCAACAACTTTAGAAGAGCGCTTTCCATTTTCGTAAATAGACTTAACCACATATAAAGATGCGGCATTTTTTGAACTAACAATTTGTAGTCTCATTTTTTTACACCACCCTTACAAACAACTACTTATATCATAACACATTGTTAAACATTGTGCACTAAAAATATGTAAAGTTTGACAAAAAAATAAGCCTATATTAAGGCTTACAAGAACTTTTCATCTATTCAACTGTCAAAGACCCGGGTTTAAAACAGGAGTTTGCAGACTTCCGTTAAGTCCTCCAAACGATAAAACCATTGAGATTCTAAAAGAAACTTTAAAACTAAAGTAGGTTATAGATGCCTACTTTAGTTTCTTTTTTGTGTTTTATGGAAACCATAAAAATGATATTTTTAAAAAATTGAACTTTACTTTTAAAGAAATTGTATTATTTATCCAAATGTAGTATAATAGCTTTAACTGGTTATGTTCGGGTTAAACTAATATTAATGATAAAATCTTAGGAGGTGTCATTTTTTTTGAACACTAATAATAAAAACAATGATTCTACTAATGGCAATACTGCTGTTGTAAATAGTAAACCATCTAATGGTAAAACTAATGGCGGTAGTGCTAAAGGTAATAGTAAAAGTGGAATTAGACGAAGAAGATCAACGGGTAACAAGCAAGAAACTGTTAAATTGATTCCTTTGGGCGGAGTTGGTGAAATCGGGAAAAATATGTTTGTAGTTGAGTACAAGGATGAAATTCTTGTTATTGACGGTGGACTTAAGTTTCCAGAAGAAGATATGTTAGGTATAGATCTAGTTATACCAGACTTTACCTACTTAACAGACAACTTATCAAAAGTTCAAGCAATCGTCCTTACACATGGTCACGAAGATCATATTGGAGCATTACCATTTGTATTAAAGCAAGTAAACAAACCAGTTTATGGAACAAAACTTACCTTGGGATTATTAGAAGGAAAATTAAGGGAACACGGCATCTTAAATTCTGTTACCCTAAATACTGTCCAGGCAATAAGTACAATAAAGATAGGTAAGTATTTCACAGTAGAGTTTTTTAAAGTTAATCACAGTATACCCGACGCTGTAGGTATGGCTATTACTACTCCTGCTGGTACAATAATTCATACTGGAGACTTTAAGATCGATCAAACACCAGTAGATGGACAGACTACCGATTTCAGTAGGATATCTGAAATAAGTAAACGTGGTGTCTTAGCACTTTTGGCAGATAGCACTAATGCTGAAAGACCTGGATTCACTATGTCTGAGAAAGTAGTCGGTGGAACCATTGATGAAATATTTAGGCTAGCTAAAAACAGAATAATCCTTGCAACTTTTGCTTCTAATGTTCATAGGATTCAACAAGTCTTTGATTCAGCATTTAAATACGATAGAAAAGTTTGTGTAAATGGTAGGAGCATGGTTAATGTTGTGAACATAGCTTCAGAGCTAGGATATCTTAATATAGCTAAGGGTGTATTGATTGACCTAGAAGATATTGGCAAGTATAACCCTGAAGAGGTTGTATTAATAACTACTGGTAGTCAAGGTGAACCAATGTCAGCATTAACTAGGATGGCTAATTCAGATCACAGGAAAGTAGAAATTATTCCTGGAGATACTGTGGTTATTGCTGCATCACCCATTCCAGGTAACGAGAAACTGGTTTCTAAAACTATAAACAATCTTTTTAAAAGAGGAGCAGATGTTATATACGAATCTGTATCTGGTATTCATGTTTCAGGCCATGCCAGTAAAGAAGAGTTAAAAATGATGATAAACATCGTAAAACCAAAGTATTTAGTTCCTATACATGGAGAATATAAGCATTGCATCCACTTAGCAAAAATAGGTGAATCAATGGGTATAGAAAAAGATAACATTTTCCTCCCAGACATAGGGGATGTAATTGAATTTTCAAAGGATAAAGCTAGAATAAACGGTAGTGTTCAAGCTGGCTATATCCTTGTTGATGGACTTGGTGTTGGAGATGTGGGAAATATAGTATTAAGAGATAGAAAACAACTATCCCTTGATGGTATATTAGTGGTTGTTGTCACATTACAAAAAGGTACTAATAAAATAATGGCTGGTCCAGACATTGTTTCTCGTGGATTTGTGTATGTCAGAGAATCCGAAGAGCTTATTGAGGAATCAAAACAAGTAGTGACAAAGTCCCTAGATAAATGCCGGGATAAAAATATCAAAGAATGGTCACAATTAAAGATAGCCATAAGAGATCAACTAGGCAAAAGTTTATATGAAAAAACCCGAAGAAGACCAATGATTTTGCCTATAATAATGGAAGTATAATAAAGTGCACATACTAACCAATAATACAAACGAGAGAACCTGAAGATTCAGGTTCTTTTTCTTATAAAAATTTCCACCACTGTATTTACTGTATGAAAAAAAACAAATAGAAAAAACTAATTAATAATAAAAGGAGTGATCAAATAAAATGGACTTAAACTTTAACCAAAGAAATAATCAATCTCAGCCGCAGCCTCAACCTCAACAGCAGCCTAATCAAGATGTTAAAGGTAACATCCAACAATTAGGTCAAGTAAATGTCCCAACTGTGGACAACAGTATCCACGTAATGACTATCATTGGCCAAGTTGAGGGACACACAGTTTTGCCACCACAAAATAAGACTACAAAATATGAACATATTATTCCACAATTAGTCGCCGTGGAGCAAAACCCAAATATCAAAGGCTTGTTAGTTATATTAAATACTGTAGGTGGTGACGTTGAAGCAGGATTAGCAATTGCAGAAATGATAAAAACAATTTCTAAACCCACTGTTTCACTTGTTTTAGGAGGGGGACATAGCATAGGAGTTCCAATAGCAGTTTCTACAGATTTTTCATTCATAGCTGAAACTGCCACTATGACAATACATCCTGTTAGGTTAACGGGATTAGTAGTAAGTGTACCACAAACCTATGAGTATTTAGACAAAATGCAAGAGAGAATTGTAAGATTTGTGGCAGATAACTCAAAAATGTCAGTTGATGATTTTAAAGAGCTTATGTTTAGGACAGGTGAATTGGCCAGGGATATCGGGACAGTATTAGTAGGAAATGATGCTGTTAAACATGGCTTAATAGATGATGTTGGAGGATTAGGTACATCCGTACAAAAACTCAGGGATTTGATCAGCGACGAAAATAGACCGAGTCTACATTAGAAAGGGGTTGTTAATCACATGACAGTCATATACACTCCTGTTCCTATGGAAGAAATATTCCAAGCTGACGCCCCCAAACCTAAGTATGAAGAAGTAAATATAGGGGAAGGTAAGACTTTGATTTTAGAAAGAATTAACGAAAATCAAAGTCAAGTTGTTAGACTTCTAAGCACAGATTGTAACGATTATTTAAATCCAAAGTACCAGCCAGGATGTGTGATAAACCTGCATTATATGTAGGTTTATCTTTTTTTATAATTGTTTATGTGGTATAATTTTGACAAAACGTAAAACAGGAGGAGTCAATATGTCAATCATTGAAGCAATAATAGTAGGAATCGTACAGGGCTTAACAGAGTTCATTCCTATCAGTAGCTCTGCTCATATAATACTTGCCCAAGAAATTTTAGGTGTGAAACAACCAGGGATAACTTTTGAAGTAGTAGTGCATGTTGGTACACTTTTCTCCGTTTTTTGGGTTTTTTGGGATGATATATTTAAGCTTATCAAAGCATTCTTTTCTATACCTAAAGCACTTATTAATAAAAATAGTTTTGAAAGTTTAAAAAGAAAAGATGAAAGAAATTTTATTTACATGCTTATTATAGCAACTATTCCCACAGGTGTTTTTGGATTAGTTTTTAAAGATTTTTTTAGCAGTGTATATTCATATACCAAAGTTATAGGATTAACTCTATTAGTAACTGGTGGCATTTTATATCTCTCACAAAAAATGGCTTCTGGGTATAAAAAAGATGGAGAAATTTCACTTTGGGATGGTTTAATCATAGGTCTCTTTCAAAGTTTGGCTATTTTTCCAGGGATCTCAAGGTCTGGTTCAACAATTGCAGGAGCCCTATTTAGGAAGCTTGATAGAGAAACAGCAATTAGATTTTCTTTTATACTATCAATACCAGCCATATTAGGTGCAACTGTACTAGAAGTAAATGAAGCCATAGCTCAAGGTTTCGATTCTAGTTTGGCTATACCTTATTTAGCAGGATTAGTATTTTCAGCGATTTCAGGTGTTATCGCCATAAAGTGGTTAGTTGCACTATTAAATAAGGGTAAAATGCATTATTTCTCATACTATTGCTGGGTAGTGGGTGTACTAGTACTTATATTTTTCTAGAAATGGTGGTGTAGTTCTTGGCTAGACGAAAAAAAAAGAAAAGCAGCTTTACTTTAAATAGCGAGGTTAAAGCTATAGCCCTAGCAACCCTAGCAGGAATAGGTATGGCAAGCTTAATATTTCCAGAGCAAGTGGGTCAAATAGGTATAGCCATAAGAAACATTCTCCATGTAATAGGGGGGAAGAGCTCTATTGCTTTACCTTTTTTTCTATTGATATATAGCTTTAAACTAATGTTTAATAAGGACCTTAGTGTTAAAGTAAATAATAGGTTCATTGGTATTGTGATTTTTTACTGGACTTTTTTAATGACAAACCATGTTTTTTCACTAATACCTTTTTCTAACGATATTACCCCAAAAGAGATATTAAATGTAGGTCTGCAAGGTTTTGGTGGAGGGGTGTTAGGTGCTCTTTTGAGTATTGTATTTCTAAAGGGTTTAGGACTTATTGGTACTATCATAACTAGCATTTCTTTCATGATAATAGGCATAATACTTATTTTGGATATATCCTTATCTAAAGTTTTAGAATGGTTTGGTAAAATATTTAAAAACTTATATAAGCAATTGATTAATTTAGTTATTGGAAGGTATAGAAACCATAAAGAAAAAAAAGCTAAAAAGATAGCCGAGGAACCAATGATTATAAATGATACTATAAATGATCAAACTGAAATTACTATAAACACTGATAAAGATGAAAATGAACAGATTGATTTTACCTTCCATGATTACAATGAAAAGGAAAACAACAATGAGAAAACATTGGAAGAGGACAGTGAATTACCACAAAAGGATGAGGAAGGAAATATAGTAATAAAGTTTCCTCAGAAAAAGAAAAATCTTATTCAAAACATAGAAAAAGAAGAGCAATCTGAGGATTTACCAAAAGTTAAAAAGCTCAGTGTTCCATATGTAATCCCACCTTTAACACTGCTACAAAAAGCCGTTAGATTAAAAGAAGGGCGTTCAAAGGGTGATATAGAACAACAAGCAAAGACACTTATCGAAACATTAAATAGTTTTGGAGTTTCTGCGAAAATTACTCACATACATAGGGGACCTACCATAACACGTTTTGAACTTCAACCTGCTGTAGGTGTTAAAGTAAGTAGAATATTAAATTTAAGTGATGACCTAGCCTTAAGTTTAGCTTCAGCTGGAATTAGGATTGAGGCACCCATACCAGGCAAGGCTGCCATCGGAATTGAAGTTCCAAACACAACTAAAGCAAGTGTATATTTAAGGGAAGTTATAGAGAGTAACGAGTTTATGAACAATTCATCTAAATTGACAGTGGCTTTAGGAAAAAATATTGCTGGAGAAACTTTAATTGCAGATTTTACTCAAATGCCCCATATTTTAATAGCTGGTGCCACAGGCTCTGGTAAGAGTGTTTGTGTAAATACCATAATTAACAGTATTTTGTTTAAAGCGACACCTGAGGAAGTAAAATTCTTAATGGTAGATCCGAAAGTAGTAGAACTAAACATTTATAACGGTATTCCACATTTATTAGCTCCTGTAGTTACAGACCCTAAAAACGCAGCCTTTGCCCTTAAAAAAGTTGTAAAAGAGATGGAACACCGCTACGAACAATTTGCAAAACTAGGTGTTAGGGATATTAACAGATATAACAGTTTAAACCCTGACGAAAAACTTCCATATATAGTTGTGATCATAGATGAGCTTGCAGACCTGATGATGGTAGCTCCCAACGATGTGGAAGACTGTATCTGTCGTTTAGCTCAAATGGCAAGGGCTTCAGGGATTCACTTAATTGTTGCTACTCAAAGACCTTCAGTGGATGTAATTACAGGTGTCATAAAGGCCAATATTACTTCAAGAATAGCCTTTGCAGTTTCATCCCAGGCCGACTCCCGTACTATTTTGGATATGGGTGGTGCAGAAAAGTTGTTAGGTAAAGGTGACATGTTATTCTACCCAGTAGGTGCCTCTAAACCAATTAGAGCTCAAAGCTCCTTTATATCAGATGAAGAGGTGGAAAATATTGTTAGTTTCGTAAAAGAGAATCAAACACCAGAATATGACGAAACCTTTGAGGTTGAAGAAAAGGATTTTGAGACATATGATCTAGATGAACTATTTGAAGATGCAGCTAAGCTAGTTGTAGACTCACAGCAAGCCTCAATATCCCTCCTACAAAGGCGATTTAGAATAGGGTATACAAGGGCGGCTAGAATAGTTGATGACCTTGAAAAAATGGGTATAGTAGGTGGCTTCGAAGGAAGTAAGGCAAGGCAAGTGCTAGTTACAGAGCTACAACTTGAGGAAATATTGAAAAGTTCATAAAGTTAACTGAAGTTATAATTTAACAATTGGAAGCAGTAAATTTAGATATTGAGCTGTTAACTGCTATAAAATTATCTAACCTTAATAAAAATACATTATTACCTAAAATTTATTTCGAAAAAAAGAGGATTATTTTTTTTTTAGTAGAATAATAAGATAGAGGTTTGACATCTTACAAGGGGGATATTATAATGAACATTGTAAAGCCAGATCCGCGGCCTTTATACTTGTTAGTCAAAGATAAACTACTAGAACTAATAAATAATGGGTACTATAAAAAAGGAAGTAAACTCCCTTCTGAATTTGAATTAGCGAAGAGTTTAGGTGTAAGTAGACCTACACTTAGAGAGGCGTTGAGGGTACTAGAAGAAGAAAATATTCTTTCTAGAAGACATGGCATAGGAACTTTTATAAATGATAATACCCAAAGGATTAAAAATGGTATAGAGCAATTGCACAGTGTAACAGAAAGCATTGAACAACTTAGCTTGTCTGCTGGGACAATTCTCTTAAGTGTATCCATAGAAAGTGCAGACAACAATGATAAGGAAAAACTTCAAATGGTTTCTGATGAGGAGTTTGTAATCAAGGTTGAGCGCATAAGGACTGCTGATGAGGAACCAGTGGTATTTTGTATAGATAAGATAGTCAAACAAAATGACATAAATCACGAAGATTTTTATGATGTAGAAAACTCATTGTTTGACTTTCTACAAGAACACTATAAAATTAAAATATCATATGCAATATCGGAAATAATTCCTGTACAAGCTAACTATAAGCTAGCTAAAGCATTAAATATTCCAGCTAGGACACCCATATTACTTTTAGATCAAACTCATTTTTCCGATGATAACAAGCCAGTTTTGTACTCTAAAAATTATTTTAGACCTGATAGGTTTTCTTTTCATGTAGTACGTAAAAGAGTTTAAATTTTAAGGTTATAAAATAACCTTAATCTACAAATTATATATATTTAAGAGGAGGCAAATGTGGTGAAGAAAAAACTTGTATTACTACTTACTGCTTTAATGCTAGTATCGCTAACTTTAGCTGGCTGCGGTGGCGGAGGAGCGGCTGACCCTGATGATGAGACCTTAAAAATTGGTATTGTTTACTCAACTGGTGGTCTTGGGGACAAGTCATTCAATGACTCTGCACACAGAGGTTTACAAAGGGCTGAAAATGAGCTTGGAATCATTTTCGAGTACATCGAGCCAAGAGATTCAGCTGAAGATGCAGATTCTTTAAGAGAGTTTGCTGATGATGGTTTTGATTTAGTTATTGCAGTTGGATTCCAAATGGAAGACTCTTTAAAGACTGTAGCAGCTGAATATCCTGATATTAAGTTTGCTATCATTGACTCAGTAGTTGATCTAGAAAATGTTGTAAGTTTAACTTTCGCTGAGCATGAAGGTTCTTTCTTAGCAGGAGCTTTAGCTGCCCTTGTTTCAGAATCTAACGTAATCGGATTTATTGGTGGAGTTGACTTTGGTCTAATTCACCGTTTTGAAGGTGGTTTTATAGCTGGAGCTAAACACATCAACCCAGATATCAGAGTTATAAGCCAATACGCAGGTAGTTTTGGTGATCCTGCTGCTGGTAAAGAAGCTGCTCTAGCTCAAATAGATAGTGGGGCAGACGTAATCTACCATGCTTCTGGAGGTACAGGTGGTGGGCTTTTCGAAGCTGCTAGGGAAAGAAATATCTACGCTATCGGTGTAGACTCAAACCAAAACTGGCAAGCACCTGGGTATATAATAGCAAGTATGCTTAAAAGAGTTGACGTTGCAGTTTTTGAAACTGTAAAAGCTCTTCAAGATGGTCAATACGCTGGTGGTGAAGTTCAAGCCTTCGATCTTGATATCGACGGTGTAGGACTTACAAACCTTGGTGAAATCGATGTTGATGAGCAAGCAGCTGCAGACGCTGGTGATATCACAGCAGCAGAACTTGAAGCAATTCAAACAATGAAAGAAGAAGTTACTGCACAATATGCAGATCAAATAGCAGAAATTAAGGCGGGTATCCTAAACGGAAGTATTACAGTTCCAGACTGGATGACTGAAGGTAGACCTGAATAATCAACCTAACTGCCACACCATCCTTTGGCTTGGTGTGGCAGTATCTCTATTATGAGATCGCACTTATAAAAAAATCTTAAACTTAGTAAGATAAGGGGGAAAAGAGATGTCCTCAAACAATGTACTAGAACTTATAAACATTAGAAAGGTCTTCCCTGGTGTTGTAGCAAATGATAATGTTAATCTAACAGTAAAGCAAGGTGAAATACATGCTTTAGTTGGTGAAAATGGTGCAGGTAAATCTACCCTTATGAACATTATATTTGGATTATACCACCATGACGGAGGGGAAATTTACTTTAAGGGTGAGCCCTTAAACTTAACTGGGCCTAATGATGCCATAAAACTGGGCATAGGCATGGTGCATCAGCATTTCATGTTAGTGGAGCCTTTCACAGTAGTTGAAAATATAGTATTAGGTTCTGAACCTACTAATAATGGCTTGCTAGATACTAAAACTGCGTCTAAAAAAGTACAAGAGATTTCAGATAAATACAAGTTAAAAGTAAACCCACATTCTGTTATTGAAGATATATCTGTTGGTATGCAACAAAGGGTTGAGATACTTAAAACCCTATATAGAGGTGCAGATGTCCTTATATTTGATGAACCTACAGCTGTGCTAACACCCCAAGAAATTGAGGAACTATATGAAATTTTCACAACCCTTAAAAAGCAAGGAAAAACAATTATTTTTATTACACACAAATTAAAAGAAGTGAAATCCATCTCTGACAGGATAACTGTGTTAAGACAGGGAAAAACAATTGGTACTGTAAATACTGCAGATGTTTCCGAAGGTGAAATTGCAAAAATGATGGTAGGGCGTGAGGTTCTACTGAGGGTGGAAAAAGATATTGCAACACCAAAAGATGTGGTTTTGAAGGTTGAGAATTTAAAAGCAAATGATAGTAGAAACTTGCCTGCAGTAAAAGGTGTAAGTTTTGAAATAAGAAGTGGTGAGATTCTTGGATTTGCAGGCGTTGAAGGCAACGGTCAAAGTGAGCTAATTGAAGCAATCACAGGTCTTAGAAAGATAACTGAAGGGAAGGTTAGCTTCAATGGACAAGACATTACAAATAAAACTCCTCGTAAAATCAAAGAGGTAGGCATCGGACATATTCCAGAAGATAGACATAAACGTGGGTCAGTACTTGACTACGATATAGCTGAGAACCTAGTTTTAGGTTTCCATCATAAAGAACCTTTTTCAAAGCCTTTTTGGATGGACTACAAAGCAATTAAAGAATACGCAAATAAATTAATTCCTGAGTTTGATGTAAGAACCCCTAGTTCTAAAGTTAAGATTAGATCTCTTTCAGGTGGTAACCAGCAAAAAGTAATTATTGCCCGTGAGGTATCTCAGCAGCCGGATCTACTTATTGCAGCTCAGCCTACTAGGGGTGTTGACATCGGTGCCATAGAGTTCATTCACAGAAGGATAATAGAGCACAGGGACAAAGGTAAGGCTGTCCTCCTAGTATCTGCAGAACTACAAGAGGTCATGTCTTTAAGCGATCGTATAGCTGTTATTTACGATGGTAAAATAGTTGATATAGTCAATGCACATGAAGTTGATGAGTTTCAACTTGGTGCGATGATGACTGGTTCAACCCTGCAAAGGGAGGGCGAAAAACATGAAGAATAATGTGTATTTTAAATATCTAAAACCTGCTAGCATAGAACTTTTATATGCAGGGCTTTCAATTCTAGTTGCTTTAATCATAGGAGCATTCTTTATATTGTTTACTGAAACATCACCATTGGTGGCATATCAAAGAATGTTTGAAGGTGCATTTAGTGGGAACAATATATATGCAACATTGTTTAGATCCACACCTTTAATCTTAACAGGCCTTGCAGTGGCATTTGCTTTTAGAAGTGGCTTATTTAACATTGGAGCTGAGGGACAGTATTTAATTGGTGCCTTTACAGCAGCATGGGCAGGTTTTTACTTTACAAATCTACCTAGGATAATACACTTACCCCTAGTGTTAATACTTGCTATCATTGCAGGTGGTCTTTGGGCTAGTATAGCTGGGTTTTTAAAAGCTAAGCTTGGTGCAAATGAAGTTATAAACACTATCATGTTAAACTATATAGCTATTTACCTTACAATTTCTTATGGCATAAGGGCTGTTAATGAGCAACCTGGTCAACCTGGTACACCATTTATTTTGAGTACTGCTAGGATAGGAAATTTAGGAGAAATTATGAATGTGCCAGCTATTAGGGTGCATGGTGGCTTTATTATAGCCTTGCTAGCAGCGTTATTTATGTGGTATTTTATGTGGAAAACAAAATCTGGATATGAAATTAGAGCTGTAGGGCTAAATTCCCATGCTGCTGAGTATGGCGGTGTGAATGTAGCTAAGAACGTTATATTAGCTATGTTCATAAGTGGAGCTTTAGCGGGACTTGCAGGCGCTGGTGAAGTTTTAGGTACTCACTCTAGATTTATTCAGGGGATGAACGCAGGACATGGATTTACAGGGATAGCAGTTGCCTTAGTTGGAAATAACAACCCATTTGCAGTTGTGCTCTCTGGACTTTTATTTGGGGCGCTTTCACAAGGCGGTTTTGCCATGGGTAGGGTAGGTGTTCCGAGGGACATAGTAACAATAATTCAAGCTCTTGTTATTTTTTCCATAGCTATATCTCAAGTTATTAGAACACACCTAGCTAAGAAAAGAGCAAAGGAGGCAGCTAAGTAATGGATATTATTCTACAAATATTTTCACTTACAATTTTATGGTCCACAATTCGCTTAGCCACTCCTTTGATTTTAGCTTCTTTAGGAGGAATTTTTTCTGAACGCTCCGGGGTCATAAATATAGCCTTAGAAGGTATTATGCTAGTTGGGGCCTTTGCGGGTATTTATGGTATGCATCTAACAGGGTCAGCCTGGTTTGGAGTTTTGTTTTCAATTATTGTTGGACTACTGATAGCTGGTATCCACGCTGTTGTTACAGTTAAGTTTAAAACAAATCAAGTGGTAAGTGGTACAGCTATAAATATCTTGGCAAGTGGGTTGACTGTGTTTCTGCTAGACGTAGTTTGGAATGTTTCAGGTTCCTCTCCACGTATAGGAAGATTACCAACATGGACATTAGGTCCACTGAGCTTTAACCCCATTGTATACATTGCATTTATCATGGTACCAGTGGTATGGGTCGTCCTCTACAAAACACCCTGGGGACTGCGTATAAGGGCTGTTGGTGAACATCCGCATGCAGCTGATACCATGGGTATAAATGTTAATAGAATAAGATTTATATGTGTTATGCTAAGTGGGGCCTTTGGAGGAATCGCCGGAGCTGCACTATCCTTGGGAGAACTAGGTATTTTCCAAAGGGAAATGACGGCAGGCCGAGGTTTTATCGCCCTTGCTGCTATGATTTTTGGGAAATGGAATCCCGTGGGTGCATTCCTTGCAAGTTTGTTATTCGCTTTTGCACAAGCAATTTCCTTATCAGCTATAAATATTCCCTTTATACCTAGGGAGTTAATTAACACATTGCCTTATATAGTTACAATTATAGTTTTAGCAACCTTTGTAGGAAAGTCAGCTGCACCAAAAGCAGTGGGTAAAGCCTACGACAAAGGTGAAAGATAAATACGCCATTTGAAGCACACCCCAAATGTTAGAAAAAATCTAACGATATGGAGGTGTGTTTTTTTATATTTTTTTAATTTTAGCATTGCACTGTGTTAAAGTATGTGCTATAATCCTCAAAATATATTGATCATGTTAGAAAACCTGACATGAAGGGGGGATTTTATGAGTAAAGAGGATCTGCCAATAATATCCATGGGGCAAGTAAAAAAAATAACGGAGTTATCAGAAAGACAGATCCGATACTATGAAGAAAAAGGACTTGTTACGCCAAATAGAACAAAGGGAGGGCACAGACTTTATAGCTACAATCATATTAAAAAATTGATAAAAATCAAAGATTATCTTTCAGTTGGTAGGACCTTTGATGAAATTAAGGTAACTTTCAATCAAAGGGAAGCAAGGAATTCTGCGTATAACGACAATAAGGACATCACATCCATCTACCCTTATAAAAAAGGGATCACCCCTTCACCATATCATAAGGGAATTACATTTGAGGAGGAAGAATAAAATGGTAAAACATACAAAGGAAGATGTTTTAAACTTAGCAAAGAAATGGGATGTTAGATTTATAAGGTTGCAATTCACAGATATTTTAGGAATTATAAAAAATGTTGACATTCCCGTGGCTCAGTTAGAAAAAGCCCTGGACGGAGAACTAATGTTTGACGGGTCTTCCATAGAAGGTTTTGTTCGTATTGAAGAATCTGATATGTTACTTAAACCAGATCCCAGTACTTTTACGTTATTTCCTTGGGCAGGTTCAGATAAATATACAACAGCTCGCTTGATTTGCGATGTATATACCACAGAGGGGAACCCATTCATAGGATGTCCCCGCTCAGTTTTAAAAAAGGTTATTAAAGAGGCAGAAGAGTTAGGCTACACTTTCCATGTAGGGCCAGAACCAGAATTTTTCTTGTTTAGTACTGATGATAAAGGTAGGGCAACAACTCAGACCCATGATAATGCAGGATATTTTGATTTGTCTCCTGTTGATAAAGGGGAAGAAGCAAGGAAAGAAATAGTGTTGACCCTACAAGACATGGGCTTTGAAATTGAAGCATCACATCATGAAGTTGCACCTGGCCAACATGAGATAGATTTCAAGTATGCAGACGGTATTTCCACTGCAGATAACATTGCAACTTTTAGATTTGTAGTAAGAACAATTGCCCAAAAACATGGCCTTCACGCGTCGTTTATGCCAAAGCCAATTTTCGGTATAAATGGCTCAGGTATGCACCTACATCAATCCCTTTTTAAAGATGGGAAAAATGCCTTCTATGATCCTAATAAATCACATCAATTAAGTGATGATGCACTACATTTTATAGGAGGGTTAATAGAAAATGCCAGAAGCTTTACTGCTATAACTAATCCAACAATAAATTCATATAAACGATTAGTACCTGGTTATGAAGCTCCCGTTTATATAGCATGGTCAGAGAAAAACCGAAGTCCTCTACTTAGAGTCCCAGCAAGAAGAGGAATAGGAACTAGAGTGGAACTTAGAAGTCCAGATCCATCTTGTAATCCCTACTTAGCTCTGGCAGTGTCACTAAAAGCAGGGCTTGATGGTATTAAAAATAAAACCAAACCTCCAAAACCTGTAGATCAAAATATTTACGAGATGTCACAAGGTGAGAGGATAGAACAAGGAATTCACAGTTTGCCTAGTTCTTTAGAAGAAGCTTTGTTTGAGCTAGAATCTAGTGTTTTAATGGAAGAAGCTTTAGGCCAACATGTCTATCACAACTTTATTGCAGCTAAAAGAATTGAATGGGGGTTGTACTCTAGACAAATATCTAAATGGGAAATAGAACAATATTTAACCACTTTTTAAATATTAAAACCTCCGTTTTCAAATTCGGAGGTTTTTTGTTTTTCCTATTAACTAATACAAAACATACCATAATTAATTAGTTGGTTTTATATTATTTATTTGATATAATTAACTAAGAAATAATGGGTATAATATTTTAAAAACGGGGGAATATCATGGAATGGTATCTTGAGTATATAATTCATCAAAACAAGCCTGGCGTTCTAGGTGATGTAGCAACTTTTCTTGGTCTATTAGGAATCAATATTAAGATGATTAACGGACTTGCACCACAAAGGAGAGGCCTACTGATTCAGGCAGATAATCATTCCAAGATTGTTACACTAAAACGAGCATTAGCAAATTCTACTACCATTGAGGTGACAGCACTAAGAAGACCAACATTAATTGATAAAATAAACCTACAACATGGAAAAATGATACATCGTTCAGAAACAAATCCTAACACTTTTTCTTTTATTCGAGATGACCTAGGAATGCTTGTGGATTTTTTAGGGGGACTTTTACAAAAGACTTGTCCCATAGTTGGTGTTCGTGGGATGCCCAGAGTAGGTAAAACAGAGTCCATCATCGCTGCTTGTGTTCATGCAAATAAGCGTTGGATAATGGTATCATCAACCTTAACACGTCAGGTTATGCGATCTCACTTAACAGAAGATGAATTATCTAATGACTGTGTTTTAGTAATTGATGGTATTGTATCAACTTTTAGGGCTACTGAAAAACATAAACAATTGGTGAGGGAAGTGATGAAGCTTCCCATACCTAAAGTCATAGAACATCCCGATATTTTCCTTCGGGAAGGTGATTTTTCACCGGAAGTTATTGATTATACAATTGAACTCAGACGTAATGAGGATGAAGAAATAAACTACGAATTAGTAAATCAAAATTTTTCATCCTTTGATATTAGTTAAACTTAAAGGAGGTGATTCCCATAGAAATGAATGATATTATTGAAATTGGTAGGCAGTTAAAAGAAGCTAGAGAAGCCAAAAATCTTTCCGTAGAAGACATAGCCCAAAGGACTAAGTTAAGAAAAGATCAAGTTATTGCTATTGAAGAAGGGAATCTTTCTAATCTGCCACCTTTGGCTTATGTAAAGGGGTTTGTTAAGCTTTATAGCAAAGTAGTGGGACTTGAAATAACTAGTACTGCTGCTGCAACTGTGGATTCCCCAATTCCACCTAGAAAAATGGAAAGAAAACCCATGAAAAGATCATCGGCTAATATTGATTTAAGTAACTTGATTTTCCTTGTGTTGTTTATATCAATTATTGCTATAACAGTTTACTTTACAGTGGGTTATTTTACAAAACCCCGTAATACCATAGACTTACCTGAAAATTCCCATCCAATCATCATTGATGACGAAGACGAAGATCAGGAAGATCAAAACCCAATAGAAGAAGAACCTGTGATTGAAGAAGCACAAATCGAACTCATAATTGAAAATAATAAGTATATCTATGAAGTTACTAACCAAGAAAACTTAGAGGTAATGTTACAATTATCTGGTCAGAGTTGGGTAAATATAAGTACTGATGGTGTTAAGCTCAGAGAAAACATGCTAGATGAGGATTTACTCATCGAAGCAGCAAATCGAATTTCAATGAGAATAGGTCTAGCGGCTAATGTTGAAATAATAATCAATGGTCAACCTGTAGATTTTTCTGATGCCAGTAACGCTGTAAATGTAGAAATAAATCTAGTTGAAAAAAACGGGGAATAACCCCGTTTTTTCTTTTGACTATTGGTTTCCTTTGTATTATACTTAAATTGGCATAAGGGAGGAAATAGATATGGTAAAAATCGCGACAGTAAGTCTTGGTTGCCCAAAAAACTTAGTAGACTCAGAAGTTATGTTGGGAACCCTTCAAGAAAATGGCTATATAATCATAAATGAGCCAGAAAATGCAGAGGTTATAATTATAAACACTTGTGGTTTCATCGAATCTGCAAAAAAAGAATCAATAGATACAATAGTGGAGTTCGCTCAATACAAAAAAAATAAATGCCAAGTACTTATTGTAACTGGGTGCTTAGTTCAAAGATATAAGGATGAGTTGACCGGGGAAATTCCTGAGATTGATGGAATCATGGGAACAGGCGACTACGATAATATTATTCAATGTATAGACAATAATCTTAAGGGTGTGAAATATAACTCTACAGATAATATGGAGTATTTATATGATCATTTAACACCTAGACTACTCTCAACACCTAAATATACTGCATATCTAAAAATAGCAGAGGGGTGTGACAATCACTGTACTTATTGTATAATTCCTTCTTTACGAGGTAAATACAGAAGTAGAAGTATTGAATCCATAGTAACAGAGGCAAAAAGTTTAGCAAAAAATGGTGTTAAGGAAATTATCCTTATCGCACAGGATACTACTGTTTATGGTTTAGATCTTGATGGAAATTTACTACTTCCTAAACTTTTAGAAGAACTTAATGAAATTCAAGAACTAAAATGGATAAGACTTATGTATTGTTATCCTACTTTCATGACTGATGAGCTTATACAAAAAATTAAATCTCTACCAAAAGTTTGTAACTATATAGATATTCCTCTTCAGCATGGTGACGATAACATTCTTAAAAGTATGGGACGTAAGGAAACTAGACAAGAGTTAATAGATCTAGTGAAAAAACTCAGAAGTAACATTCCCGATGTAGCAATCAGAACCTCACTAATAGTTGGTTTCCCAGGTGAACAAGAAGAACATTTTAACAACTTAGTTGAATTTGTCAAAGAGATTCAACTAGATAGGGTAGGTGTTTTTACGTATTCTAAAGAAGATGGAACCGCTGCTGCAAAACTAAAAGGGCAAGTTAATCAAAGAGTTAAGGTATTGAGGCAACACAAACTAATGAAATTACAGCAAAAAATATCAAGTTCATTAAATGCTAAATCAGTAGGAAAGATTTACGAAGTTTTAGTTGAAGGTATCAATGATAATGGACAGGCATGGGGAAGAACTTATAAAGATTCACCAGAAATAGATGGAAAAGTATTTATAGACACAACAGAAACTGTAGCAATAGGTGACTTTATCCCAGTAAAAATCGTTCAAGCCATGGAATATGATTTGATAGGGGAGAAGTGTTAGTATGAATTTAGCAAATAGAATAACATTAGCACGTATTTTTTTAGCACCAATTTTTATGGTGATTATAGTAATCAACATACCCTATGGGGAACTTATAGCAGCTGCATTTTTTATAATCGCAGCTAGTACCGATGGTCTTGATGGTTACATTGCTAGGAAAAATAAACAGGTAACTAACTTCGGTAAGTTCCTAGACCCCCTTGCAGATAAACTTTTAATAACTGCTGCTCTTTTTACCCTTGTATGGATGAAGGAATTAGGGCCAATCATTGCTTTTATAATAATTAGCCGTGAATTTGCAGTTACTGGCCTTAGAGTTATTGCTGCCAGTGAAGGAATAGTAATAGCAGCTAGTAAATGGGGTAAGATCAAGACTATTATGCAAATTATTGCAATTTCTGCACTAACAATAAATGCAGGATTAGCTGATACCAATGTAGCTTTTCTGCAATGGTTTTTAAACTTTTTCCGTGTAGATATAATAGCATATGTTTCACTAATTCTAGCAGTAATCCTAACTATCTTCTCTGGACTTGATTACTTTTACAAAAATAGACATGTTATAAAAAAGGGCACACTCTAGAATAGAATTTTAATATTGAGCCAATATCTTGTTTCTAAACTGATATTGGCTTTTTTTTGTTCTTTTTTAACACTATTTTACATTACATTTGTATAGTAATTATGTTATAATCTACCGTGTTATGTAAACTAGAGAGGGGGAGGTTTTACCATGAAAATAAGATGGCAAATAATCATTGCAGTAACGTTATTAATTGTTTTAGTATTTTTTGTGACCACATCTGTAATGGCTACACTAAAGGTGGAAAAACCTCTAGTTAGTATATTAGAAGGTGAATCTAATATCTCTGAATTCATTATACAAGAAGATGGAGATACTACTAAAATAATTATAAGTCTAAAATCTTTTGATTCACTTTTAGATTTTCACAAAAAATTGGATAGCTCTTTGGATCAAATATTAAAAAAAGATTACACTATTATTTATAATAACGAAGTACCATCACTTGAGCATTCTTCATGGAGTAACTACTGGAGAGTAAATGCGACTTTGCAAGAATTATTAGTAAGTGGTAATTATACTGAAGCTATGATGGTTTTTGATGAATTAATAGGGGTGGACAACTATTTTCTATATATTGAAAACAACCAACTATTTTTCTTTTTTAATCTAGATAGCTACACTTATTTTAACGTCTTTAAATTAGAAAGAGGTGATTACCGATGGTAGCAAAGGAACTAACTATCGGAACCCTGCTAGCTGTTGTCTTAATTTTAGCTTTTAAAGGATTTAATGTCTTCCCAGTGGCCTTATTTGCAGGTATTGGGTTGTTTTTCTTATACAGAACTGAAGTTATTGATTTTGTAGAGTCTATGACTGAACAAAAAAACAAAGATTACCTTATATCTATTAATTTTGATCAAATAGGTGGCCAAGAAGGACCAAAGAAAGAATTGCTAGAAGCCCTAGATTTTATTGTGAATAAAGATTTAGTATCAAAATTAGGAATTAGACCATTAAAAGGTATTATTTTAGCGGGACCTCCGGGGACTGGTAAGACACTACTTGCTAAAGCAGCTGCGAAGTTCACGGATTCTTCTTTTATAGCTACCTCTGGTTCAGAGTTTGTGGAAATGTATGCAGGTGTTGGTGCAAAAAGAGTTAGGAAACTTTTTAGTGACGCCATAAAACTTGCTAAAAAAGAGAAAAAAGAATCAACTGTAATTTTTATAGATGAAATAGATGTCCTTGGGGTAAAAAGAGGTAGTAACTCTTCCCACATGGAGTATGACCAAACACTAAACCAACTACTAGTTGAAATGGATGGAGTTAAATCGAAGGATATTCAAGTTCTTATTATGGCTGCTACAAACAGAATAGACTTATTAGATGATGCATTGCTAAGGCCTGGTCGATTTGACAGAGTGGTTAATATTCCTCTACCGTCTAAAGAAGGACGTTTAGAAATATTAAAAATTCACTCTAAAAACAAACCACTAGATGATGTGGTGGATTTAGACTCTGTTGCAGCACAAACTTTTGGCTTTTCAGGTGCTCACCTTGAAAGTGTAACTAATGAAGCAGCTATACTTGCCCTTAGAAACAACCGTGTTAATGTAATTCAAAAAGACTTCCAAGATGCCATTGAAAAGGTTATAATGGGCGAAAAAATAGATAGGGTACCCTCAAAAGAAGAGTTATACCGCGTTGCATTACATGAGGTAGGCCATGGATTTATTAGTGAGTTCTACAGACCTAACTCAGTAGCGTCAATTACAGTAGCTCCGAGGGGACAAGCTTTAGGCTATATGAGACAAATAAATAGTGAAAACCTATTGGAAACCAAAAAAACCATTGAAAATATGATAGCAGTAACAGTTGCTGGTGCTATGACTGAAAAGATTTTTTACTCAGAGTTTAGTACTGGGGCAACTAATGATTTCAAAGAGGCAATCAATTTAGCTCAAAAGCTAATAAATTGTGGCTTAAGTGATCTAGGCACAACGAACTGTGATATACTTCCAAAAGAAATTTTGCATACAAAAATAAATTCAATAATCGAGGAAGTAAAAGTACAAACAGAAGCAGTGCTAATTCAATATAAAGAGTTAGTAAAAGATACAGCTGAATATCTACTAACAAATGAAACTATTTCCGGAGAAGACTTTAGAAAGAAAATTGAAGAAGTAGGAAAAGTAAACTAAGGATACCATAATAAAGGTGTCCTTAGTTTTTTTTTGAAAAAACCTTTTCGTTTAAACAGTTATTACTCATTATGCAATTAAAGGAATTTGTCGAAAGGGGTCGAATAATAATAGTATATAGGAGGTGTATTTTGTGAAAGGTGAAATCATAGCAGTTGGGACAGAACTTTTACTTGGTGATATAGTAAATACAAATGCACAATTTATAAGCCAAAAATGTGCGTTTATTGGTTTAAACATTTATTATCATACGTCCGTGGGGGATAACTCATCCCGACTTGCCACTGTATTACACTCTTCTTTATCCAGGTCAGATGTTATTATTATTACCGGAGGCTTAGGGCCAACTAAAGACGACTTAACAAAAGAAGTGGTTGCTAAAGTATTGAATAAGCCTTTGAAACTCAACTGGCAATGGTATAAAACTATTAATAAAATCTTTTCCAAACGAGCAACTATAATGCCTAGTAACAATATAAAACAAGCACTGATTCCCAAAGGGGCTGAAATTCTTACCAATAAAAATGGAACTGCATGTGGGATTTATATTAATTCTCATGGAAAGCATCTGTTTTTACTACCAGGGCCCCCAAGAGAAATGTTCCCAATGTTTGAAGATAAAGTACTACCTAAGCTATTTGAGCTTGAGGAAAACTTAGGAAGGATCCACTCTAGGGTCATAAAGACTTATGGCATAGGTGAGTCAGCTTTAGTTGAAAAAATTGATGATATAATAACAAATCAAACAGATCCTACCATCTGTACTTTGGCTAAAAATGATGGTATTCATGTACGTATAACAACAAACACTGATCAAGATAAAATTACTAAAACACTTTCCACGGTGGAAATGAGGTTAAAAGAGTATGTATGGGGCTATGACGATGACTCTGTTAATCAGTTGATTGTTAAGACACTTAAAGATAAAAAACTCAGTGTAAGTACAGTAGAGTCATGTACAGGAGGAGCTATAGCATCATCTTTAACGGATGTCCCTGGAAGTGCAAGTGTTTACACTGAGGGTACTGTGCTTTATACAGAACAATCAAAAGCTAATTTTTTACATTGTTCTTTGACTGAAATTCCCCAAGGGGGCATCGAGGAACAACTGACAATAAAACTTGCTAAGAGGGCAAAGGAAGTTTTTTCTACAAGCATTGCTTTTGCTATAACCGGGGCTTTAGGGCCAACTGCTCCTAAAGGAGTTGAAGTGGGTACTATTTTCATGGCCATAGTTTTAGATAACAAAATTGTTAGTAAAGAGTTTAAGTTTTATGGTTCGCGGGAGAATATAAAAGAAAAAGCTATTTTAGCAGCTTTACATCTAATTTACAAAAACTTAAACGAGGAGCCCTTAGATGGATAAAATAAAGCAATCTTTTAACTCATTCTTCCTAAATAAGTACGTTCATATATTAGTCTTGAGTTTAATAGGAGCAATATTGTTTATATCTATATTGGGAACAACATCTTTCCAAGTGTTAGCTTTTGAACTAGATGTCAGCATAAGTATTTTCGATAGCGGACTGACAGAAATACAGATTCCACCTTTAGGGATCATAAGGAGTAGAACTCATTCGTCACCTCTAAGATTTACAATAGGGCTTTCAAATATAAACTTAAATTTATTAGAGGAACTTACAGAGGGAGAGAAACAAGAAGAAATACTAAGTTCTGTTATAAATATACTCACCCAAAGAATGAAAATTTTTATCCTACGTAATGCTATTTTGGCTTTTTTAGGGGGTTTTTTATTTACCTTCTTCTTTTATAAAAAGCCTAAGGATCTTATAATAGGTGGAACCATAGGTTTATTGGTATTTGTAATTTTGTTAACTTCAACTTTCGCAACGTATGACCAGACAGCTTTTTTCACCAACCCTGAATTTGAAGGAGTTCTTCAAATGGCCCCTTGGATGTTTGGGCTTTTAGAAGAGAGTTTAGAGCGTTTAGAGGATTTTGGTGACCAAATGGACCTTCTAATTGTCAATCTATATCATTTATTTGAGCGGATACAATATTTAGAACCCCTTGGCGCAGTAGATGGTGACATAAAAGTACTACATGTTTCTGATATTCATAATCACCCAGTGGCCTATGACTTCATTAGACAGGTGGTGCGGAATTTCAATGTAGACCTAGTTATAGATACTGGGGATATTAGTGATTATGGTACTCCACTGGAAGGCGAGCTTTTAATGAACTTAGCTGATATTGAAGTTCCATATGTTTTTATTCCTGGAAATCATGATTCGCCTGCTATAATTGAGACACTGCAAACAATTGAAAATGTATTTGTGATACTAGATGATGTGATTTATGTCAACGGAGTAACCATAGCTGGCATAGCAGACCCTGCATCTGCTTCAACTGCCATGGCGGTTCCCCCTAGGCAGGAGTATGAAAGACTAGCAAGACAACTGGAAAACACCATAATAGAAAGTGGTCTAGATCCATTTTTTGTAATATCTCATCATCCTATTATATCAGAGCAATTAGCTGGCAAGTATCCATTATTGTTACATGGACATACACATACTTTAAATATATTTGAAAGTGAAGGGTCAGTGATTATTAACCCAGGAACCTCTGGAGCAGCAGGTATAAGAGGTCTGTTAGCTAGAGATGAGGTGCCTTATAGTGTGGTGTTAGTACATCTAAAAAAACAAGAAGATGACAGTCTTAGACTTGCAGCAGTAGATACTATTAAAGTTTATAACATAAGCTCTGGATTTATATTAGAACGCAAACTAATACAATCCCAACTAAGAGAAGAAGATGGAGAAGAAGAGATAGTAGAACCAGAAGAAGAGTAGATAGTCAATGATTTCAAAACAAGCTAGAAGGCTGTTAGCTGCCTTTTAGCTTGTTTTTTGTAAAACCTTACGGACACCATTTGGCACCAACTAAAACCACACCATCTGGCACCAAGGGATATGTAAGTGGGGTCCTTATTACTTATGTACTTAAAGATCTTTAGTTTATAGCTCACTGTAACCTCTATATCCTGCAACCATGCTGGGTCAAACTGCAATCTATTTACTGATACATGCTGGGTCGTGAAAACCTTACGGACACCATCTGACACCAACTAAAACCACACCATCTGACACCAAGAGATATGTAAGTGGGGTCTCTATTACTAAGTATTTTCGTAGTGTGGAGCTTTTAGTGGAGGATAGTGTGAGGCTTATTTATTGCAATGTTAAGGTTTTTGTAGCCAAAAAAGTAAGACCCACAAACCTAAACCACAAGTCCGCGTAATCCGCGTAATCTCTATTTAAAATTTTGTTATGCTCTTTTGACCCTAAGGCTATTTGTTTTTTGCTTTATCTCTAAAAAAAATTAAAACCAAACATTCATTCCAAACAAAAAATACTTGCTTCAATCGAATAAATGTTCTATAATTAGCTTAACGAAAAGAAATTTTGGGGGAGGAATTACATATGGAAAAGAAAAAAGCACTAGAGATGGCCTTACATCAGATTGAAAGACAGTTCGGAAAAGGCTCTATAATGAAACTTGGAGAGAACACTAGCCTTTCAGTTTCAACTATTGCATCAGGCTGTTTAGACTTGGATATAGCCCTAGGGACTGGTGGTTTTCCACGGGGAAGGATTGTTGAGATATATGGACCAGAGTCATCTGGTAAAACCACTGTGGCCCTCCACGCCATTGCACAAGCTCAAAAAAGTGGTGGAACTGCAGCTTTTATTGATGCTGAGCATGCTTTAGACCCTGTATATGCAAAAAAACTAGGTGTTAACATAGATGAACTTTATGTATCTCAGCCAGATACTGGAGAACAAGCCCTTGAGATTGCTGAAGCGCTAGTTCGTAGTGGTGCTATAGATATCATTGTAGTGGATTCAGTTGCGGCCCTAGTACCTAAGGCGGAAATTGAAGGTGAAATGGGTGATTCCCATGTAGGCCTACAAGCCCGCCTAATGAGTCAGGCCTTAAGAAAGCTTTCTGGAGCTATAAGCAAATCAAAAACTATTGCTGTATTTATTAACCAGTTGCGTGAGAAGGTAGGGGTTATGTTTGGTAGTCCAGAAACTACACCAGGTGGACGAGCTCTTAAGTTCTACGCTTCTGTAAGACTAGATGTTAGACGTACAGAAACCCTTAAACAAGGGCAAGATATGGTTGGTAACCGTACTAGAGTTAAAGTTGTTAAAAACAAAATTGCGCCACCATTTAAACAAGCAGAATTTGATATAATGTATGGTGAAGGTATATCAAGGGAAGGCTGTGTTTTAGATATAGGCGCAAATATAGACGTTGTTGCTAAAAGTGGAGCTTGGTACTCTTATGAAAATGAGAGATTAGGGCAAGGACGTGAAAATGCTAAGCAATTTTTAAAAGAAAACCCAGAAATTTGTGATGTGATCGAAGGAAAAATCCGAGAACATTATAACTTAAGTACAGGGATAACTCCATCTGAAGACCAAATACAAGACCAGGCATAATTTGCCTGGTTTTTTATAAAGCGGGTGAAATCGTATGAAAGATAAAGCTTTGTCAATGGCATATAGATACCTTTCATTTAAGGATCGAACAGAACAAGAACTGGTGAAGTATCTTGAAAAAAAGGAATTTACAGAAGTTGTTATAATAGAAGTTATAGACAAGTTAAAGGAATACAACTACCTTAATGACCAAAGATATATGCAAAATTTCCACAGATATCAAACTCAAACTAAGGGTTATGGACCTTTAAGAGTACAATATAACCTACAACAAAAAGGTATAAGCAAAGATAAATACCAGGAATTCGAAGGTCAAAGTGAATCAGATTATTATACCATAGCCCTTAAGATAGGGTTAAAAAAGCTCAAAGACAAGAGAGATTTAGATTCTTTGAGAAAACTATATGCTTTTTTACTAAGGAGAGGTTATTCTCCAGCAGTTGTGAGTAAAGTCATTAACACTTTAAAGGATAAGGAGAATTTTCATGAAGATAGTCTTTATAACTGATACCCACTTTCGTGGCACTACTCCTAAAAATCGTAAAGATGATTTTCTATTGACCTTAAAGGCTAAACTTACTGAGGTAGTTAATTACTGTAACAATAACTCAGTTGATCTGCTTTTACATGGTGGTGATTTTTTTGACCGACCTGATGTTTCACCATCTGTTTTTAAAGACTTTGCTAAAATTTTATTTAACTGTAATTGCCCCATATATGGAGTGCATGGCAATCACGATATATATGCCCAAAATCCATCAACTTTACCTCGGACTATGTTGGGAATACTAGATGGTTTAGAAATTGTCAACCTTTTAGATAAAGAACCTATAGTAATAGATTCAGATATTAAACTGCAACTAACTGGCTGCGGGTATAGCTATGATATTGAGCAAAAGGAAAATTATATTGTTTCAAATACTACTAACTCAGACTATTGTATTCATATTGTCCACGGCATGTTGCTGCCCCGTAAAAGCCTACCTACAGAAAAATTGACAACCATAGACCAAATACGCTCAACAGAAGCAGATATTACGTTAACTGGTCATTACCATGGAGGCTTTGGAATCTATGAATTAGATAATAAATATTTTATTAACCCCGGTGCACTAGTAAGAATAGATAATAGTCTTACTGAAATTAAAAGACAACCAAAGATTCTAGAAATAAATCTAGATAAGAGAAGTAAGCCAACAATCAAGGAGATTCCCTTAAAATCTGTTCAAAAAGGGGAGCATATTTTAGACAGAAGTGAAATTGAAGCTCGCATGGAAAAGGAATCAAAATTGATAGACTTTTTAGACGGAATTTTAGATATCTCCAATAATAAACTTATGGTTATAGAAGAAATAGTAAGCTCCATTGCAGAGAACACTGGTGTAGATGAAGTTGTAAAAAGAAAAGCTTTGGAGGTTATCGCAAATATTCAATCAGACTTTTCAGAGCAAGATATATCCTAGGGGGAGGAAGAGAAAAATGCCATATATCACTAATGTTAGAATAGAAAACTTCCAATCTCATAAAGATACACAGTTAAACCTAGCTAATGACTTAAATGTAATCACCGGTCCTTCAGATAGTGGGAAGTCTGCAATAATACGCGCCATAAGATGGGTGCTTTACAATGAACCTAGGGGTACAGAATTCATAACTGCTAATGAAAAAGAATGTAGGGTGACATTGGTCTTAAGTAATGGCATTTCAATAATAAGAGAGAGAACAAGTAGTAAAAATAGATATATACTTATACAAGATGATGAAAAGCAAATTTTTGAAGGTTTCGGAAATACGGTGCCTCAAGAAATTATAAACACACACCAAATAAAAAATATTTACTTAGATACAGATCAAAGAACATCAATTAATCTTTCAAATCAGCTGGAGGGGCCCTTTTTACTAAGTGAGTCTGGTGCCACTAGGGCAAAAGCCATAGGTAGGGTATTAGGAATACACTACCTTGATGCTGGAGCTAGAAAAGTCACTGCAAACATAGGTGAACTTAAAAGAGAATACACAAATAAGTTATTAGAGAAAAATGACTTAGAAAATCGAATTAAAGATTATGAAATATATGAGGATTATAAAGAACAGCTTGATATAACAAAAGAGAACTATAGTCTCCTTTTGCTAAAATATAAGTTTCTTGAAACACTAGTGGATTATAAAAGCAAACTTTCTACTTTAAATAAGGAAACTGTTAAAACAGAGGGTATTATCCATAGTACCAGTAATTTAGAGAAATTAGAGAGTACAATGGAAGCTATAGTTAAGATAAGTCATATGCACAGTATTGCACTACAATTTAATAAAAGACTTGTTTCTACAACTAAAGAAATAGAAAGCAGTACCCGACTAATTGAAAAAACATCTCACATTGAAGAATTAAACGCAAACATTGTGAAGTGTGAAGCTTTAGTTAATAAACTAGAAAAATACAAAGACTTGTTCAAAAGGGTAAAAGAAAATAAATTAGAAATACAAAAGCTAGAAAAAGTTTTAAGTAACACTACAAATATTGCTGCACTACAGCAGAATATAAATGCCAGCAACAATCTGTCTTTGCAAATAAAAAGTCTCAAGCCTATAAACGAAAAACTCATGGTATGTAATAGTGACATCAATAAATGTGTTAAAGTTATCAATTTAACTGAGGGCATACAACATATAACCCCAAATTTAGAAAAAATAAAGCTATTGCAGGAGAACATCCATAAGAGCACTAAATATAAAGAAACTTACTTTGAGACCAATCAAAGAATCCAAAATGGAAAAAAATATGTCAAAACCCTAGACAGTGAACTTAGTATGGTTTTAAAATCATATCAAAATAAAATTCTCAATTTAAAAGAATGCCCTGTATGTGAAAATACATTAGATAGAGCTAGGGCAAAAAGATTAGTTGAAAAATGGAGAGAGGTGTAGAAAATGTCTGTTGAAAAAGAAATAAGTATATTAAAGGAGCAACTTGAAACAATAAAGTCTAAAAGATATAAAGCAGAGGCTAAGCTAGAAGAATTAGTTAAGCAGCGGGAAGGGATTCTAGCTGAGATTAAGGAACTGAATATTGACCCCAATGATTTAGAAAATGAAATCAGAAAAATGGAGCAAGAGGTTTCTGAGCTACTGAAAAAGACAAAAGAAATGCTCCCAAGAGAACTATTATAAAATTTGGCAGGTGATCTAAGTGATTGATGAAATCAGAAAACTAGAAAAAGAAATTAACCTTTGTCAAGAGAATTTATCTATCAAGTTTGCTGAAAAAAGGGCCATGGAGAATATTAAACAAAAACTAGTTGAACATACCAGGAAATTAGAAGCTGAAATAGATATTTATAATAAAGTAAGAATTTTACTCAATAACTCAGCAGATCATGGAAGAAAACAAGCTCAAAGCCAAATTGAACTTCTAGTAACTAAGGCTCTACAATATATTTTTGATGAAAACCACTATTTTAAAATAGAATTTCAAGAAAAGAGCAATAGAATAGAGGCAGAATTTTATGTCTGTTCTATGCATCATGGAGTTGAAATTAAAACAAAGCCTGAGGATTCCAGGGGTGGGGGGGTAGTTGATATTGTTTCCCTGGCATTGAGAATTGCCCTTATGGAAACATACCGCCCAAAACTTCAGGGACCTATCATTTTAGATGAACCTGCAAAACACGTAAGTGAGGAATATATAGCCAGGGTAGCTTTATTTTTAAAATCAGTAAACACAAATTTCAACAGGCAAATAATTATGGTTACCCACAACTCTCATTTAATGGAATCAGCAGATGAAGGATACAGAGTTGAAATAAAAAATGGTATAACATGGGTAAATAAATCCCATTAGCTTGACATAGATTTTTAAAAAATATACAATAATATTATAAATTCAATTGAAATTAATATAGTTAGTAGCCCTAGACTTTAAATACAATGGTAAAACTGGATATTGACTCTAATATTTTAGTATATCCTAATGTTGACCGAGGGCTGCTCGGTTAATTTTTTTAGAAAAATACATTGGAGGTTATAATTATAAATAAATATTTTTTCCAATGTATTTCCACAAAATTAACTATAAAAATTTGAAAAAGGTATTGAAAAAATAGGGAGGTGAACATTATCGACACTACACAAATCTTAATAACTGCAGCTGTAGGTGCTTCGGGCCTAGGCGCTGGTTATATGTTACGCAAAATGATAGCTGAAGCTAAAATTTCCTCTGCAGAACAGGCAGCTCTTAAAATAGTTGAAGATGCTAAAAAAGATGCTGAAGGGAAAAAACGTGAAATGGTTTTAGAAGCAAAAGAAGATGTTCTAAAACTAAGGTCAGAGTTTGAAAGAGAGAGTAAAGATCGTAGACAAGAAATTCAACGTCAAGAAAAAAGAATTATTCAAAAGGAAGAAACACTAGACCGTAAAATTGATAATTTAGAACGTAAAGAAGATAACCTCAGTAAAAAAGAGAATGATATTAACTTGTTAGAAGAAAAAGTAAAACAGACTCAACTTGATCAAAAGAAGGAATTAGAACGCATCTCATCATTAACAACAGATGAGGCTAAAGACTTGCTTTTATCAAATGTTAAAAAAGAAATTCAACACGAAATGGCAATTATGATAAAAGAAGTGGAATCTCAAGCTAAAGAAGAAGCTGAGAAAAAAGCTAGAGAGATTATTTCACTGGCAATCCAAAGATGTGCAGCAGATCACGTTGCCGAGTCAACAGTATCCGTTGTTCCTCTTCCAAATGATGAAATGAAGGGTAGAATAATAGGTCGTGAAGGTAGAAACATTAGGGCATTAGAAACCCTAACAGGTATCGATTTAATAATTGACGATACCCCTGAGGCTGTTATATTATCCGGATTTGACCCTGTACGACGTGAAATTGCAAGAATCGCATTAGAAAAACTAATTGTTGATGGAAGAATCCATCCAGGTAGAATTGAAGAAATGGTTACTAAAGCTCAAAAAGAAGTCGAAACTCAAATTCGTGAAGAAGGCGAACAAGCAACATTTGAAGCTGGTATACATGGTATACATCCAGAGCTTATTAAACTATTAGGAAGACTCAAATTTAGGACAAGTTACGGACAAAATGTTTTAAAACATTCTCTAGAGGTTTCACATTTAGCAGGTGTTATGGCAGCAGAACTAAATGCTGACATTAAGCTAGCTAAGAGGGGTGGCCTATTACATGATATCGGTAAAGCCGTTGACCATGAAGTAGAAGGCCCTCACGTAGCCATTGGAGCTGAACTTGCTAAGAAGTTTAAAGAATCAAACGAGGTTATTCACTGTATTGCAGCACATCATGGTGACGAGGAACCTCAAACCATTGAAGCTGTAATAGTTCAAGCGGCAGATGCTATATCTGCAGCAAGACCTGGCGCAAGACGCGAAACTTTAGAAAATTATATTAGACGACTTGAAAAACTTGAAAACATCGCTGATTCTTTCGAAGGCGTTGAAAGATCATTTGCCATACAAGCTGGTAGAGAAATCCGCATAATGGTTAAGCCTGATAAAATCGATGATTTATCTGCTACATCCATTGCAAGGGATATTACTAAGCGTATAGAAGATGAACTTGAATACCCTGGACAGATTAAAGTTACTGTTATTAGAGAAACTAGAGTTGTAGAATATGCAAAATAAAGGGATAATTTATCCCTTTATTTTTTTAAATACTGGCAATAATAATAATTAAATACACTATTGGAGGTACATAATGAAAGTAATTTTTATTGGGGATATAGTAGGTAGCCCAGGTAGGGATATAGTTGAAGAACATTTACCCCTTATTATAGAAAAATATAATCCAGACCTAATAGTAGCAAATGGCGAGAACGCTGCAGGTGGTAAAGGCCTTACCCCGAAGATTGCAGATGAATTATTTGAATTGGGTATAGAGATTATAACAATGGGTAATCATGTTTGGGATAAAAAAGAATTGTATCCCATGCTAGAAAGTGACTTAAGGATTGTTAGGCCTGCCAACTACCCTGATGCAGCCCCAGGGAAAGGGTACACAACTGTGAAGATAGATGGAAAAAATCTACTTATTATCAATGTGTCTGGACTTGTTTATTTAGATAATTTGAACTGCCCTTTTAAGGCAGTTGAAGAGATTCTAAACAATGTTACATACGACTATGCCATAGTTGATATGCATGGAGAAGCAACTTCAGAGAAGTTAGCAATGGGATGGTTTTTAGATGGCAAAGTGAGTGCAGTATTAGGCACCCATACCCATGTTCAAACAGCAGATCATAGAGTTCTAAAGGAAGGAACTTTGTATATTACTGACGTTGGTATGACAGGTCCTTATGATGGAATAATAGGTGTAGAAAAAGAAGTGGTAATTGATAAGTTTATAAGCAAAATGCCTGCAAGGTTTACAGTGCTTACTGACAGGCCATATCAGTTAAATGCGGTATTCTTAGACTTAAATGAAAAAATAATCACCCCCATCAGAATAGTGGAATAATTTTTTTGTAAAAAGAAGGTATTTTTATTTTCTTGTAGAATATATATAAAGAGAAAATATAAAATACTCTATATTTGAGGGGGTAATTACTAATGGAAGTATTAAAAGTATCAGCTAAATCCAATCCAAACTCAGTAGCCGGAGCGCTTGCTGGAGTTCTTCGCGAAAGGGGCGGAGCAGAATTGCAGGCAATTGGTGCTGGAGCTTTAAACCAAGCAATTAAAGCCGTAGCCATCGCAAGAGGATTTGTAGCACCTAGTGGAGTTGACCTAATCTGTATACCAGCTTTTACAGATATCCAAATTGATGGAGAAGAAAGAACAGCAATCAAGCTGATTGTAGAACCAAGGTAATGAAGACATAAACCTGTTTACTTCGGTAAACAGGTTTTATAATTTTTAGTGGGGGGGAAGATATAATGAAGGATTATAGAATAATAGATGGACACTGTGATACTCTGTTACTCTTTGACAAACCGGAGTATGATTTTCATAATAAAAATCAAATAGGCCACATTGATATGGACCGTTTGGTATCTGCAAATGTATTGTTACAGTTTTTTGCAGTTTTTATCGAAACTAACTTGCTACATAAGGCACTAGAAGAAGGACTTACCCTAACCAACAAACTTCTTGCAGCAATAGAAAAAGATAGTAGACTATTTTTAATAAAGGATGCTGATGATTTAAATAAACTGACCACGGGGAAAGTAGGAGCCCTTTTAAGTTTAGAAGGTGGAGAAGTAATAAATAAAAATATAGCTTTACTAGACGTGTACCACAGACTAGGGGTTCGTGCCCTTACTTTGACTTGGAACCATAGGAATGAGATATGTGACGGCATTGGTGAGGAAAGTGCTGGTGGACTTACTACCTTTGGAAAATCAGTTGTAAAGCGTATGGAGCAACTAAAGATGATTGTGGATATTTCACATTTATCAATTAAAGGTTTCTGGGACTGCATAGAGCATTACAATGGGTCAATATTGGCCTCCCATTCAAATGCTAAAAGCTTATGTGGTAATAGGCGTAATTTAGACGACAATCAAATAAAGGCAATAGCTGAGACACAAGGCCTTATAGGTATAAATTTTCTTCCTAACTTTTTAAGTGACAATCCCGAGGAAGTGACAATTGACACACTTATTGATCATATGAGCTATATTGGTGACTTAGTAGGAATTCAGTATGTTGGTTTGGGGAGTGACTTTGATGGAGTGGGATCTTTGCCTAGAGGGATAAATGACGTAACTGATCTTGAGAAATTATATTTTAGAATGTTAGAAAGAGGATTTTCCAAGGAAGATGTAGAAAAGGTACTATATTCAAACTTCTATAACTATTTAACTAGATCTTTATAGGAGGAATAATTAAGTTGATGGACTTACACTTGCATACCAAACATTCAGATGGGACAATGACTGTACAAGAAATTTTCCAACTGGCATATGATAAAAAAATAAAATATATAGCTATAACCGATCATGATACAATAAAAGGTGTTAGAGAGGGAGAAAAGCTTGCAAATAAGTATAATTTAAACCTTATTCCGGGGGTGGAAATTAATACTGAGTTCAACAAAAAGGAAGTACATGTCCTTGGATACTTTATAGATATAGATAACCCAAGCTTGACACAAGCCCTAGATAATCTGAGGAATGGACGTTTAAGTAGAGTGACAAAAATAGTGGAAAAACTTAAAAGCCTTGAAATAGATATAACATTAGATGATGTTCTTTTAGAAAGTAAAGGTGATTCTGTAGGGCGTCCACATGTTGCAAGGGCACTAATTAAAAAAGGATATGGAAAAACAGTAGCTGAGATATTCGATAAGTATCTTGACATCAATAAACCAGCATATGTGGAGAGATTCAAGCTATCTCCTTTTGATGCCATTAAACTCATAAAAGAATCTGGAGGGATAGCAGTATTAGCCCATCCTAGATTAGTTTTTGATGAAAAACTAGTTGACGAGATGCTTCCTTGCTTTGACGGTGTTGAAGTATATCATAGTGAACATAGTACTGAGGATTTTCTGATATATAAAGAGAAAGCTATTAAGAATAATTTGATAATAACAGGTGGCTCCGACTGCCATGGAAAAGGAAAAGGTCAGGATCAGGATATCTTGTTAGGAACTGTCAAAATTCCTGAAGAGTTCAAAGTCAGAATAAAAGAGATATACAAAGAGAGGTATGGCAAAAGTCAATAGGGGGGAGTAAAATGACTAATTTTCTTTTACAAAGGGACAATAAGACACCACTTTACATCCAGGTAAAAGATAACATTCGCAGACTAATTAGTGAAGGAATCTGGAAACACGGCATGAAGATTCCAACGGAGAGGGAGCTTTCAAAGGAGTTAAATGTAAGTCGTAATACAATAAGTGTTGCATTTCAAGAACTTGAAACTGAAGGAATATTGGTGTGTCAACAAGGAAGAGGAACTTTTGTTGCTGAAGCAGACGAAGCCTTAAAAAAAGAAAGTCGCAAGGAACGTTTAGTTAAAGTAGTGGATATCTGCTTAGATGAAGGTTTATCATTAGGTTTTTCCATGGATGAAATTTTGGCTATTATGTACGTAAGAGCAAGGGAAAAGAAAGAAATTTTAAATTCTGTAAAAGTATTTTTTATAGAGTGTAATAAAGAACAGATGGATTATATCGCAAAACAACTATCTACAAACCTATCAATTCTAGTTGAACCTTTAAACCTAGACGAGATATATGAAAATCCGAATCAGTTTTTAATTCTAGCGGAGAAAGCAGATATAATAGTAACTACATTTTTCCATTATAATCAAGTTAAGTCTATACCAGGATTTGAAAACAGAGATATCATACCAATTGCTTTATCCCCGCATTTAGAAACAATAGTTAAAATAGCAAGATTCCCAGCAGAAGAGAAGGTGGCATTGGTTTGCCAATCAGAAATATTTGCAAATAAGATTAAATCTAGCCTTCAAAGTGCCGGGATAAATCACCTTCAAATAGACCAGTTTCTAACAGAAAGTGTTTTAGACTCAACTCTTGAGAAAGACCTTCCTAATTACAAATATTTTATTACTTCGCCTGGTAAGAGAATGAAACTTACGAAGCTATTAGGAAGTTTTCACAACAAAGAAATTATAGAATTTGTATTCCAGCCTGACTTAGCATCTATAAACCTTCTAAAGAGTTCTCTCCTAGAATTAAAAACAAAAAAGACTAAATAGAATAGTTATAATTAAGCACCTCCGCAAATATTAATAATGCAGGAGGTGTTTATTTTGTCTAGGAAAAAAATAATTATTATATCTGTAGTATCAGTATTATGTATTTTACTTACTGGGTTTACAACCTATATGGCAATGGATCATAGCAAATATAAAGACAAGTTCTTTCCAGGTATTATTGTTAATGAAGTGAATATAGGGGGTCAAAGTTTAGAGGAAGCAATAAAGGCTGTTCAATCAACTATTAATTTAAATGAATCATTTATTCTAACAATGAATGAGAATAAATGGGAAATTCCCCTTAAAGACATTATTGTATATAATATTGAAACAACACTAACTGAAATATACAACGATCTTCAAGAACATGGTTTTTGGTCTTCTTTAAATATAAGAAGGACTCTAAAGAAAAATAACGAAACCCATCATTTAGACTTTGCTATAAAAGATACTCTTACTGAAATCATAGATGAGATAAAAACAGATGTAGATATACAACCAGAAAATGCTGAATTTAGAATTAGTAGCGATAAAAAAGTTTCAATTAAACCCCATAAAAATGGATACATAGTCTCTGTTGATGAAACAATAAAAGCCATAAAAAATGAACTAACAAAAAATAATCTTCAAGCAGGTGTAGTTTTTGAGTTAGTGGAACCTGATATGACAACTGCATATTTAGAGAGCCTTAAAGTAGTAAATCACTTATCTTCAACAGCTACCAATTATGCAGGCACTGGGGAAAATAGAATTTTCAATATACAAAGAGCTGCATCAAGGGTTAAAAATCATCTTCTACTCCCTGGTGATACCTTTTCATATAATGAAGTTGTGGGGCCAGCAAATAAAGCAAATGGCTTTAAAGAAGCTTTAATTATTGTAAATGGAGAGTTTGTTCCAGGGTTTGGGGGAGGAGTATGTCAGCTATCTTCCAACATTTACTGGGGCGCTTTAAAAGCTGATCTGGAGATAGTACAACGGAAAAATCACGGAAGGCCTGTGGGTTACATGCCGTTAGGTTTAGATGCAACAATCGCATACCCATCCCTTGACTTAAAGTTCAAAAACAACACACCATATGGGGTTCTCATAAACACAGTTACTACCTCCACACATGTTACTGTAGATTTTTATAGCTACAAGCCCCATTATCCTGATATAAAATTTGAACATGAGAAGGAAGTAATACCCTTTACAACGGAATATCGAAACAATGAAAACTTATCTGTCGGTGAAGAAAAGGTTATCTCGAAGGGATCTGTTGGATACAAAGTAAAAACCTATAGACTAATAACAAGAAATGGAACAACTAAAAGGGAACTACTAAATAATGACACATACAGGCCAGCACCAAGGGTTATAGAAAGAAATAAAAATACCAGTAACTAGATAATAATAAAATAAAAACTGTAATAGTCTTGAAAGGTCTTCTGTTTCATGTAATAATATATGAAGAAACTAAAATATTAGGGGAGGAATTTTTCATGTCAAAACAGATTCCAGTTGGTGTTTCTAACAGGCACCTACATTTGTCTCAAGAAGATCTATATAAATTATTTGGTGAAGGCTATGAGCTAACACATCTTAAAGATCTAGCACAACCTGGTCAGTTCGCTGCAGAAGAAACAGTAGAAATCCAAGGACCTAAAGGTAAGATTGGCAAAGTGAGAGTACTAGGCCCTACAAGAGAACAAACACAAATAGAAATATCTAAAACAGATAGTTTCTCTTTAGGAATAAAGCCTCCTGTAAGGGACTCCGGTTCTTTATTAGGAAGTGCACCTATTACTGTAATTGGACCAAAGGGTGAAGTAGAGCTTACTGAAGGGGTTATAATCGCCCAAAGACACATTCACATGCACACAACAGATGCAGAAGAATTAGGTCTAAAGGATAAGGAAGTGGTAACAGTTGAAACACAAGGTGATAGAGGAGTAATGTTCAAAAATGTTCTAATAAGAGCAAATGAGGCATTTGCTCTGGAGTTCCACATAGATACGGATGAAGCAAATGGTGCCGGTGTAAAAAATGGAGACTTTGTTAACATAGTTAAGTAAATAACAATAATAAACCCCAAGAAAAGAACTTTTCTTGGGGTTTACTATTGTTAAAAAATTACCCCTGGACATTGTCCAAGGGTAGGGGGAAAAAGACTCGCAAGCCACAGTATATTTTTTTCCTGCAGGAAAATTGCTATCGCCTTTTTCCTTCAGTTATAGCTTTGTCAGATTAGGCAAATTTTAAACAATTAAAATTTGGAAGTAAAAAATAGGTATAAATATGATGCAATCTAAAAATGTAAAATTTATATAAATAATCACTATACAGGAAGAATAAGAAGATATCTTGAGTGTTTAGAAGCTAAGTTTATTATATTACCCAAAATAGTACTTTTTATGCAGAATACATTATGCTATAATGAACTTGTTCCGAGAGGACATATGTCACAGAAGTGGACAAAAACTTTATGTTCAAGAAAGTACATACCTAAATTTTTTTGTCGAACTATTATAATGTTTTCACTTTCACTTGTGTGAGATAAGGGGAAACCCTATCTAATATAAAATTATAATAATATCAGGAGGTAATGAGTGTGAAAAAATTATTCGCTTTAATGTTAGTATCAATCCTAGCACTATCTTTATTTGCTGGATGTTCTTCGGACAACGAAGAGCCAACTCCAGGAACTGATCCAGTTGAAAACAACGAAACTGTAAAAGTGGGTCTTGGAAGTGTAAGTACACTTGCTAAATCAAGGGATGCAGAAGGTGAAACTACTGCTCAAGCACAAGTTGATACCACAATTGCAGCTGCTTCATTCGATTCAGAAGGTAGAGTATTAACAGTAGCTATCGATGTAGCTCAAGCAAGAGTCGCTTACGACGATGAAATGCAAATCACTACAGATACAAGTGCTGAGGTAAAATCAAAACTTCAATTAGGTGACGCTTATAACATGAAGCCTCGTTCTGAAATTGGTAAAGAGTGGTATGAGCAAATGGCTGAGCTTGAAGCTTGGATGATTGGTAAAACTGTTGCTGAAATTAAAGCTATGGACCTAGAAGATAACAGACCAGCTGACGCTGACCTTACTTCAAGTGTTACTATCACTGTAGATACCTATATCGCAGCTTTAGAAAAAGCTTATGCTAACGCTGTTGAAGTTGAAAATGTAGACAAAGTAGGTTTAGGTGTTACTATAAGTATAGCTAAATCAAGAAGTGCTAGTGAAGAAAACACTGCTCAAGCACAAGTTGATTCAACTTTCTCTGCAACTGCAGTAGACGCTGATGGTAAAGTAGTTGCTACTTTCATCGATGTTGCTCAAGTAAGAGTTGCATTTGATGAAGATGGAGCAGTTACTAATGACAGAGCTGCTGAGCTAAAAACTAAGTATGAACTTGGAGATGCTTATAACATGAAACCTCGTTCAGAAATTGGTAAAGAGTGGGATGAGCAAATGGCTGAGCTTGAAGCTTGGATGATTGGCAAAACTATCTCTGAAATCAAAGGTATGGACCTAGAAGATAACAGACCAGCTGATGCTGACCTTACTTCAAGTGTTACTATCACTGTAGATACGTATATCCTTGCTGTAGACAGAGCAGTAGCTAACGGTAAATAATATTTAATAGATAAAAAAATAAAATCACTCCTTATATAAGGAGTGATTTTATACTATCAACCTTTATTAATTATGAAAGGGGATTAAAATGAAAAAGAATGTTGTCGTAATAATAACACTAATGCTTTTACTAACAGCATGTAACACCTCCACTCCTTCTGAACCTGAATATAATAGATACACAAATAGTTTTTTAGACACATTTAATACACTGACTGTTGTAATAGGGTACACAGAAACCGAAGAGGAATTTAATAATTATTTTGATATAATTCATCAAAGGTTTCAAGATCTGCACGCTTTGTACGACATTTATAATGACTATGAAGGAATAAACAATATAAAAACAATAAATGATAATGCTGGAATTAAACCAGTAGAAGTCCACGAAGACCTTATAAATCTGATACTTACTTCACAGAAATGGAATGCAGAAATAGGACCTCGTACAAATATCGCTTTAGGACCTGTGACTAAGATATGGAATAAATATCGTAACGAAGGTATTGATGACCCAGAAAACGCGAAAATACCAGAGTTAGGGGACTTACAAAGGGCAGCACAATTAACTGATATTAACGAAGTAATTGTTGATAAAGAAAATAACACTGTCTTTTTACAAGAAGGTATGAGCCTTGATGTGGGTGCCATAGCTAAAGGTTATGCAGTGGAACTAGTATCCAATGAAGTTGAGGAAATGGGCTTTATATCAGGCATAATTAGTGGTGGTGGTAATGTAAGGGTTATTGGAAAACCGTTAGATGGTGTGAGAGCAAGATGGGGTATAGGTATTCAAGACCCTGACGCATCTATAATTTCTGAAAACAAAAACCTTGATACTGTTTTTATAACAGATGCATCTGTTGTAAGCAGTGGAGACTATCAAAGGTTTTATTATGCTGATGGTCAATATCTCCATCATATTATCGATCCTGACACCCTTATGCCAGGTAAATACTACAGGGCAGTTACAATAGTTGCAAAGGACTCTGGATTAGCAGACTTTCTTTCAACAGAATTGTTTTTGATGCCCTACGAAGAGAGTTTTGCTTTAGCAGAGAGTTTAGACGGAGTTGAAGTTGTATGGGTAATGCCAGATGGTGAGCTAAGGGCAACTGATGGAATGAAAGCAATAATGAGCAGTCATGGAGCAACATCTACTGATTAAGACGCCATAATGGCGTCTTTCTGATTTTCCTAGAGCAAATTTTACGAAAAAAACTCAATTTACGTAAAAGATTTTGCATGCTAGGGTACTTAGAATTTCATTTCTTTAAATAATAGGTAATATGTGCTATAATATTTTACATTGAATTATTGATTATTGCTCTAGGAGGGTACAAAAAAATGGAAGTAGAAAATAAACATTTTATTATACACACTTATGGTTGTCAAATGAATGTCCATGATAGTGAGATATTAGCTGGTATGTTAGGTCAAATGGGTTATTCTCAGACATCTAAAGAGGAAGAAGCAGATATTATACTTATAAACACTTGTACAATTAGGGATAAGGCTGAACAAAAGGTTTTCGGTAAGCTAGGGGCACTTAAAAAGCTTAAAGAAGAAAAGCCTAACCTTATTGTAGGTATTTGTGGATGTATGTCTCAACAAGAAGAAGTTGCTGAGAAAATAAAGAAAAGTTACAGGCATGTTGATTTGCTTTTCGGAACGCATAACGTTCATCAGCTTCCTGAGATGATTAAGAAAATACTATTCAATAATGAAAGGGTATTTGAAATCTGGGAAAAAGAAGGGGAAGTGGTTGAAGGCTTGCCACAGCAAAGAAATGAAGGTGTATCTGCCTGGGTTACTATTACCTATGGTTGTAACAACTTCTGCACCTACTGTATAGTACCTTATGTTAGAGGAAGAGAGAGAAGTAGAAAACCAGAGGACATAGTTGAGGAAACCAAAAGACTTGCCAGTGAAGGTTTTAAAGAGATAACCTTACTAGGTCAAAATGTAAATAGTTACGGTAAAGATTTTGATGAGTCTTACGACTTTGCAGATTTAATTAAGGATTTAGATGACATAGAAGGTATTGAAAGAATTAGATATATGACATCTCATCCTAGGGACTTTACAGATAAATTAGTAGATGTAATTGCAAACTCTAAAAAGGTATGTAACCATTTTCATTTACCTGTACAAGCAGGAAGTAATACTGTATTGAAGAAAATGAACCGAGGCTACACTAGGGAAGAATACTTGGAATTAGTGGGTAAAATAAAGAAATCCATGGGGCATGTAGCAATTACTACTGACTTAATTGTTGGGTTCCCAGGTGAAACTGAAGAAGATTTCCAAGCTACATTAGACCTTGTAAGCCAAGTTAGATTTGACTCAGCTTTTACTTTTGCATACTCACCAAGAACTGGTACTCCAGCAGCTAAAATGGAAGAACAAGTGAGAAAGGAAGATAAAAGCCGTAGACTAACAGCTCTAATCGACCTTCAAAACCAGATATCAAAAGAGATTAACGAAGGAAGCTATTTAGGAAATACATTCACAGTATTAGTTGAAGGGCCAAGTAAAAATAACCCCGATTTTCTAAGTGGTAGAACAACAACTAACAAGTTAGTAAACTTTTCAGCACCATCTAATGAAAGTCTAGTGGGGCAAATAGTTAAGGTTAAAATAATAGAAGCACAGACATGGTCACTACTAGGGGAAGTTGTTCTTTAGTTATTAGTTTATAGTTGTAAGCCGATAGCTAATAGCCGCTAAAGAATACACTCCGTACTAACAAGGGGGTATTATCCATCCATGGTTAATACCCCCTTGTTTTGCTATATAAAGCACTTCCTGTCCAACTAACCAACTCCTGTCCACTGTCCAACTATCCTGGCATATGGTATAATATTTTATATAATAAGGGGGTAGATTCATGTCTAAGGTTACACCAATGATCCAACAATATATTGATATAAAGAAAGAATATAAAGACTGCCTGCTATTTTTTCGTGTAGGAGATTTCTATGAGATGTTTTTTGAAGATGCAGTAATAGGGGCAAAAGCTCTAGAAATTGCCCTAACCTCCAGGGACGGAGAAAAAGCTATACCATTAGCAGGGATACCGTACCATGCTTTAGACACATATCTTGTACGCCTTATAAAAAAAGGCTTCAAGGTTGCCATTTGCGAGCAGGTAGAAGATCCTAAAGAAGCTAAAGGTATAGTTAAAAGAGAAGTAGTTAAAGTGATAACACCTGGGACGGTAACAGATGATAACTTACTAAGTTCAAAGGATAACAACTATATATGCGCAATTAGCACCTTTTCTACAAAATTTGGTTTTAGCCTACTTGACAATTCAACTGGTGAATTTTCCTTCACTGAAGGGAAGTATGACTTAAACCAGATAATATCATTATTAGTGAAATATAATCCTTCTGAAATAATTGTTTTTGATGACAATGGGTTTATGGACAAGCTTGAGACATTAAGCCCAAACACTTCAATCCATAGTATTGACTATGAAGCTATAGAAAAATTTAATAATCTTTTCCAGTGCTATGTATCTTATACAGCAGGTATAAAAGCTGTGCAGTTACTCCTAAGCTATGTTATTAGTACACAGAAAAGTCATCTGTCCCACTTAAACCAGTTAGACTTTTTCTCCTTAGAGCAGTTTATGTCTTTAGACTACAGTACTATTAGAAACTTAGAAATTACTACAACCATAAAAGAAAATAAAAAACAAGGTTCTTTACTTTGGGTACTAGATAAGACCCAGTCACCCATGGGAGGGCGCAAACTGAAACAATGGCTTCTTAATCCTTTACTTAAAGTGGAGGATATAGATAACAGGCTAAACACCGTGGAAATGCTCCATAATGATTTATATTACACAAAAAAACTCTCTAACCTTATAGGAAGTGTATATGATCTAGAGCGAATAGCCACAAAGATATCATATAACTCAGTTAACCCTAAGGATTTAGTAGCACTTAAAACTTCCCTAAGTGTGCTTCCAGACATTAAGCAAATGTTACTTAAGTCCAACTTTCAACCCCTTGTAAATATCGCTAATAAGCTACTTGAGTTAGATGACCTTGTTGAAATTATAGAACAAGGTATTGTTGAAAACCCCCCAACCCAAGTAAAAGATGGTAATATAATCAAAAAGGGTTTTGATGAGCAATTAGATAAGCTGAAATACACCGCTGAAAATGGTAGGGAATGGCTAGCGAAATATGAGCATGAACAAAGGGAACTCACTGGAGTTAAGTCTTTAAAAGTAGGATTCAACAAAGTTTTTGGCTACTATATAGAGGTTACTAGATCAAATTCGCATTTAGTCCCGGAAAACTATCAGAGGAAACAAACCTTAGCAAATGCAGAACGCTACATTACAGAGGAACTTAAAGAATATGAAGATATAATACTAGGGGCATCGGAACAGATAATGGAATTAGAATATAAACTTTTTTGTGAGGTTAGAAATTCTGCCCTTGTAAAAATTCCTGAGATCCAAACCAACAGTGAGGTAATAGCTGAGCTAGATTGTTTATCTACCTTTGCTTTAGTAGCATCGGATAACGGGTACTGTAAACCTGTAGTAGATACAAATGATACAATTGAAATAAACGCAGGACGTCATCCAGTTATTGAGCAAATGATAGCCACGGAAAACTTTATATCTAATGATACCATAATGAATTGTAGTGATAACAATATACTAGTTATAACTGGACCGAACATGGCGGGTAAATCTACTTACATGAGGCAGGTTGCACTAATAACCCTTATGGCTCAAGTTGGTTCCTTTGTACCGGCAGCTAATGCTAAAATAGGTGTAGTCGATCGTATATTTACAAGGGTAGGTGCCAGCGACGATCTATCTTCAGGGCAAAGTACTTTTATGGTTGAAATGAATGAGTTAGCTAATATACTTAATAATGCTACCCCAAAAAGCTTAATAATACTAGATGAAGTGGGGAGGGGGACAAGTACCTTTGATGGTATGAGTATAGCGCAAGGGGCTATAGAGTATATATATAACCCTGAGAAACTAGGAGCTAAAACATTATTTGCTACCCACTATCACCAGTTAACTAGTTTGGAAGCCCTATATCCAGGAATTAAGAATTATTCAATAGCAGTCAAAGAAGAAAAGGATCAAATAACTTTTTTACATTCCATAATCCCTGGGGGAAGTGATAAAAGCTATGGTATACAAGTGGCTAAGTTGGCGGGTGTACCAAATACGGTTATTCGTAGAGCAAAGGAAATACTAACCTCTTTAGAAGAAGGTTACACTGGCCATTCAGAGGTGGCTTTAGCTAAAGAACCGGAGGATTTATTTACTCCTGTTTTAGAAAACTACTCTGATATAATAGAAGAAATAAAGGATGCGGATGTCAACAACATGACACCAATGGAAGCCTTAATGTTCGTTAATTCCTTAAAGAAAAAAGTATCGAAATAAAAAGGGAGGGTTATATATGGGTAGGATAAATATTTTGCCTCCTGAAACAGCAAATAAAATTGCAGCAGGTGAAGTTGTAGAAAGGCCAGCATCAATTGTAAAAGAGCTAATAGAGAACTCCATCGATGGAAACAGTACCAATATTATAGTCCATGTAACCGATGGTGGAAAAGAGAAAATCGAGATAATAGATAATGGTATAGGAATAGAAAAAGAGGACATTCCTTTAGCCTTTTTGCGCCATGCCACAAGCAAAATCAAAGAAGACAGGGATTTAGAAAACATTTTATCCCTTGGCTTTCGCGGTGAAGCACTACCATCCATTGCCGCTGTTGCTAAAGTATCAGTAACTACTAAAGCACAAGGGCAAAACTTTGGTATGAAGTATGTAATAGAAGGTGGTAAACAGACCCACTTCGATATAGCACCCTCTAATCAAGGTACAAGGATAGTTATCGAAGATCTATTTTTTAATACCCCTGCACGGAAAAAGTTCTTAAAAACCACAGGCACTGAGGTAGGATATATCAGTGACTTAGTTGGCAGGTTTATACTCTCATACCCTGATATATCATTTCAGCTAACCCATAATAACAGAATACTCTTAAAGTCTCCAGGTGACTCCAATATAAAAAATTGCATTGCAGAGGTTTATGGTTTTGAGGCTGCAGAGAACTGCATAGAAGTTAATTTAACAGCCGATGAAATCAATGTTTCAGGGGTTGTAATTAAACCTATTTTGACAAAAAGTTCACGAAACGGGCAGATGTTTTTTATCAACTGTAGGATAGTAAAATCAACTATGTTATCAAAGGCCATGGAGACTGGATACAATACACTTTTGCCCATTGGACGTTATCCCCAAGGGGTTCTCAATATAACTATTGCACCATCAGAACTAGATGTTAATGTACATCCCTCCAAACAAGAGATTAAATTTAAAGCAGAAAAACAAGTGTTCTCTGCTGTGAAAAATGCAGTAGATAATGCATTAAAGGGTATTTCTTTAGTATCTGAGTTTAAACATTCTAATGTAAGCAAAAGCTTAGGTTTAACAAATACACCAGGAGTTGAAAAAGCCCCTTCTGTTACCAACCCCTTCAAGGGCTATAAAAATGAAACTTATAATAATGAACCCTATAATAATACAAAAAATAGTTCAGAAATAGGGTTGAAGACACTGGAGATACTGTCAGACTTAGGGGAAAAAGCCTATGAAGAACAGCCAAAAATTTTTAAAGGTATAGAACAAGTACCTGTACCTGTTGACCAAGGCAACCATTCTTCCACAGAGCAGCAAACCTTTGATCTACCTGAGGATGAGCAGTACCTACATCCCTTCTTTTTAACACTGAAAGTGTTGGGTCAATATACTGACACATATATAGTTTGTGTGGATAAGGAACAAGTGTACTTTATAGATCAACACGCAGCACAAGAGAAAATATTTTTTGAAAGGGCATTCAATCAGCTTTCTGAAAATCCTGTAATACAACAAATAATACCTACAACATTAGAGCTCTCCCCTGGATATAAAGACAAGGTTTTGGAAAACCTACAGCTAGTAACAAAGCTAGGATTTGATATAGAACCACTAGATGGGAATACTGTCATGGTAAGGGGTTTGCCATTTTTTATTAATAAGACAGTTAACATCCAAGTGCTCTTTGACTCCATAGAGGAACTAATGTTCGACGACCAGTTGAGTAGCATTAAAAAATATAAAGAAGCTATAATAGCACTCATATCTTGTAAAGGTTCAATAAAAGCAAACCACAAACTTAGCCACCAAGAAATGGAGCAGCTCATAAAGGATCTAGGTAAAATAAGTAACCCCTACAGCTGCCCCCATGGACGGCCAACTCTTATATCTCTGGATAAGTACAGCATAGAGAAACTTTTTAAAAGGGTGAATTAATTGGATACCATTGTTACAACAGTCCAAAGAGCAAGCGAAGATCTTGAGAAAAAAGCAAAAACCATAGCTGATAAACTGAAAGGTACATATCTTGAACGTTCTCGCCTAAAGGGTATTTCAAGTTGTGAAGCCCCTGTATTAGTAGTAGCAAAAGAAGGTATTAACCTTCACTACAATGATGAGAAATTCTTCTTTCACCCTAGTATGGCAATGCTAAGGATCAAGAGAATAATGAAGGGTGAAAAGGATATATTCAATACTATCTGTGGAGATATTCGTGGTTATTCAGTGTTAGATTGTACCATGGGTTTTGGCTCTGATTCTTTAGTCTTTAGTTATTTAGTAGAGGAGTTAGGTTGTGTTACAGCCCTTGAGATAAATACTCTTATATATACAGTTATTTCTGATGGTCTAAAGAATAGCTACCCTAAGTGGGATGAGATAAATGCAACTAAAATGAATATTAGAACATATAATTTGGATTATCATAGCTATTTAGATAGTTGCACTGAAAAAAGCCATGATATAGTGTACTTTGATCCCATGTTCGATGAGCCACTTACTGAGTCGGTGCATTTAGACCCAATAAGAGCTCTAGCACAAAAAGATCAATTGACTGTTGAAGTAATTGATAGGGCGAAGATGGTAGCTTCAAAGTTTGTGATAGTAAAAAATAGGGTGGATTACGATTTTAATAAACTGGGTATTTACGAAACCTTTAGCAAAAGTTCCAGCAAGATAAAGTATGGGATAGTTAGGTTATAAGGAGGCAGAGATGGAAGATAAATATATAGTTATATTAGGACCAACAGCCACTGGTAAAACTGCTCTCTCAATAGAGCTAGCTAAAAAAACAAATGGAGAAATTATCTCTGCTGACTCTATGTATGTTTATAAAGGTATGGATATTGGTACAGCAAAACCCCATGAAAAAGAGCAAGAAGGTGTACCACATCACTTAATAGATATAGTTAACCCCGAAGATGATTTCAGTGTATATGATTATCAAGTACTAAGCCAAAGGATTATAAAGGATATAAAATCAAGGGGGAAACTTCCCATGGTTGTAGGAGGGACAGGACTGTTTATTCGAGCGTTAACTGAGGATTTTTCTTTAAATAATATCCCACAAGATCTTAATGTCCGAAATAAATATGAGGAAATAATGGCAGAAAAGGGGAAGGATTACCTACATAATCTACTGAAGGATAAAGATCCCTTCGCCTTTGATAAACTCCATCCCAACGATTATAGAAGGGTTATAAGGGCTTTAGAAGTATATGAGTTAACTAATACTTCCATTTATAATTTACAACAAAGAAAAAACGTTAAAAACATGGATATCCTATATATAGGATTAACGATGGATAGAGAAAAACTCTATCATAGGATCAATAAGCGAGTAGAAATAATGTTGGAAAACGGCCTCGTAGATGAAGTAGAAGGACTACTAGATAGAGGGGTTCCTGCTAACTGCAATTCCATGAAGGGTATAGGATACAGGCAAGTACTACAATATTTAAATGGTGAGATATCATATGATAAGATGGTTGAGATTTTAAAGAGGGATACAAGGCACTATGCAAAGAGGCAATTGACGTGGTTCAAAGCAATGGACAATGTCCTATGGATGGATATGCTAGATACACCCATTGAGGAAGCTATGGAAAAAATTTTAACCAGCATGCAGGAAAAGAACATTTTTCCTAGAATAAATAATTAACATAAATTTAATCTGGAGGTTGATTTATATGAACAAACCAATTAACTTGCAAGACTTGTTTCTAAATCAAATTAGAAAGGATAACAGCCTTATTACTATTTATTTAATAAGTGGTGTTCAAATAAAGGGTTTTGTTAAAGGTTTTGATAATTTTACTGTAGTAGTAGAAACAGATAATAAACAACAGCTTATATATAAGCATGCCATATCCACAATTATTCCAGCAAAATCAGTGAACCTAAATCCTAATAATCAATAATTTAAGGTAAGTTATTTTAAAGTTACATAGAGACAAACTCAGAGCTAGAATGTTAAACATTCTAGCTCTGAGTTTTTTTGTAAGAAGATCTCCGTACTTCTTCAAGTGTTAAAGGGCATTTAAGTGTTTTTATTGTCGTTAGAATATAAGTGAGTCGCTAAAAATATAATTTAAGATAGGAGGGGTGCTAAACATGAATCCTGATGAAATTTACGAAAAAGTAAAGCTTGGTAAAATAAGTCCAATAGAAGCCATGAAGGCTTTGAAGGGTGTTGATATAAACAAAGACACAAACACACAAAAAAAAGAATTTGTAGCATTAGATCCAACCAAAGAGTTAAATGAATTGGTTGGGTTAACTGAAGTAAAAGAACTGGTTAAAGAGCTTGAAGCTTATCTCACAATTCAAAAAAGAAGAGAAACTGAGGGTTTGATAGTTGAGCCAGTTGTACTTCACATGATTTTTAAAGGTAACCCAGGTACAGGGAAAACTACAGTGGCCCGTATTTTGGGAAAGATACTTAAACATCTAAATGTCTTATCTAAAGGACACTTAGTGGAAGTAGAAAGGGCAGACTTAGTTGGAGAGTATATAGGTCAAACTGCGCAAAAAACAAGGGATAAAGTTAACTCCGCATTAGAAGGGATACTTTTTATTGATGAAGCATATTCCTTAGCCAGGGGTGGTGAGAAAGACTTCGGCAAAGAAGCAATTGATACATTAGTAAAGGCTATGGAAGATAAGAAAGAGCAATTTATTCTTATACTTGCAGGATATAGTGATCAAATGGATTATTTCCTAAAAACTAACCCAGGATTAAAATCTCGTTTTCCCATTCAGATAGATTTTGATAATTATACAGTAAATGATCTTCTAAAGATAGCGAAATTAATGCTCACAAAAAGGGACTATAAACTTTCAATCCCAGCAGAGCAAAAATTAAAATCTATACTAGAAAAGCAGTTAACTTTCAGCCTAGTTAACTTTTCGAATGCCAGGTTAGTTAGAAATATAATCGAAAAGTCCATTCGTTTACAAGCAGTTAGATTGATAAAGGAAAGAAAGGTCTCAAGGGATCTATTGATGACCATTGAACAACAAGACATTACCGAGGGGGGAATTTCATGAAAATATTGATTGTTGGCAAGCCCAACGTTGGCAAAACCATGTTTGTTTTGCAAATGGCTAAGTTATATAAAGTCGAGAATTTGATCTTCACACTGATACATCACAATGGTCATAAATACAAAAAGAAAATGGATATAAGTGAAGGTTTTAGAACTCTTGTGAGTGAAAAAGCTAATCATACTCTTAATATCCACGAATTTATTCTACCTATAAAAAAAGGTAAAGGTAACGTGGAAATAACTTTACTAGATTCCTGTGGTCTTCTGCCAATTATTCATCACGTAGATGAAGTACGGGAGGGGATGGCTCAAACCCTTCAACATTTTAAACAGGCTACAGCTGTTTTTCATATTATTGATAGTAGTTCCTATGTTACTGATAATCTAATAGATCAAGAAATATATGAGTTTGGATTACAACAAGATAATTATTTAATTTTAGCAAATAAAATTGACCTTGATAGTGGCCAATTTTCCATACCTAGAGTTCGAAACGATTATAGCCAAGCTATAGTAGTTCCAATATCAGCAAAAACAGGAGAAGGCCTACAGGAGGTGACGAAATATGTTGCTAGACTTGTTTAAGATGTTTTTATCCTTTTTATTTATAGGTATTGTAATAAAGTATATGGATGACCTAACAGATGGAGAAGGTAACTTTGACAATTTCCCTTACTATCTTTTGTTACTGAGTTGTTCTATTTTATTAGATAAAAGTCTAGCCATACCGTGCCTTTGGGCAGCATATGCAATTGGCATGGCCGATAAGTTAAAAGTTCATTATATATTTAACTTAAACGGAATTGTAGAAGGGGTAGTAGTCTGTGCTGTTGGCTTCATTATATTTACCCCTTTAAATTTTAGTTATTTTTTAGTTTTGATGTTGTTTATAAATCTTACAGATGATTTAATCGATTATAAAATAGATGAGTTTGGCAAAAATTTTGCAAGAAAATATGGTGTAATTGAGATTTGCATTATTTCATTGAATCTATTGCTGATGCTATTATACCTTGATTATCAATTAACCTTTTTAGCCTTAATTGCTTATACTGGTATACAAATATTTTATTTTTATAGGAGGAATTTAAATGACCGAAAAGATAATCCTAGCTTTTATGGCCATTAACACTATATTTTTAGTTGGATATGCAGTAGGTAGGAGGGTAGGGCGCGCTCAAGGGGAAAAGGTTGGATATCAAGAAAGTAAATCTATACTAAGGTTAAAAGCAAATACACAGGCCCATTGTCCAATATGCAATCAGCCTAACAAGTTATACTAAAATATGGTATAATTGTTTGTGGCAAGGGTAATAAATAGCAGATATGAAATATCTGAAGCTTAATTAAAACTAACAACTAAGACATCGGAGGTAGTTTATGTATAATTGGATGAATAACATTGAATCTAGTAGACTTAAAGAACTTATTTTATCTAGTAATGAAGTTTTATATCAATATTTTGGTAATATTGATACCATAATAGAAAATAACCAATATAAAGTATTAAAGGCATTTAAAGAAAACAACATTACTGAAGGTCACTTGTGGGGGAGTACTGGATACGGGTATGGGGACTTAGGTAGGGATGGGTTGGATAGACTGTATGCTTCTATATTCAATACAGAAGCGGGGCTTGTGAGACAACAATTTGTGTCAGGGACCCATTGTTTATCGTCCTGTCTATTCGGAATACTTAATCCAAAGGACCACTTTATGTATATAACTGGTAAGCCATACGATACCCTAGAAAAAACCATAGGGATTGTAGAACATCCCAAATCTTTAATTTCTCAAGGTATTGAGTACAACCATGTGGATCTCTTGCCTGATGGTAATTTTGATCTTGAGTCAATTAAAAACTCTATCAAACCCAACACCAAAATGATAGCCATACAGCGTTCAAAAGGATACTCATTAAATAGTTCCATTGATATTGCAAAAATGAAATCAATAGTGGATTTTATTAAGAATACCAAAAAAGATATCGTTATTTTTGTTGATAATTGTTATGGGGAATTTACTGAGTGTTTAGAACCAACAGATGTTGGAGTAGATATAATGGCAGGAAGTCTTATAAAAAATCCTGGTGGTGGGCTAGCTTTAACAGGAGGATATGTGGTAGGGAGGAAGGACTTAGTTAAGAAAGTAGCAGAGCAGCTAACAGCTCCAGGTCTTGGAAATGAAGTAGGTGCATCATTAAATAATAATTTACCTTTTTACCAAGGTATCTTTTCAGCTCCTAAGGTAGTGGGTGATAGTTTAAAAAGTTCCATATATGCAGCTTTTATAGCTAAAGAGCTAGGTTTTGATACCCATCCTAAACATGAGGATCTAAGGACAGATATCGTTCAAGGTATAATCTTCAACAATGAAAAATCTCTGATTAAATTCTGTCAGGGAATACAGCACAATTCTCCAATAGATTCTTTTGCCACACCAGTGCCAGACCAACTTCCGGGTTATCAAGTACCTGTTATAATGGCAGCTGGCACATTCATACAAGGTGCATCCATAGAGCTTAGTGCAGACGCCCCAATAAAATCACCTTATATAGGTTATCTCCAAGGATCTTTAACATTTCAACATGGAAAAATAGCGATATCTATGGCTTTTGATAAAGTGCTCAAAGATTCATAAGGGAAGATATGTCCATTTACACTTTAACATACCAAATCTTAATATTTTGTAAAAAAATCACCCCTCTAAGAATAAAAATTAATTAGAGGGGTGATTTTATGGCTAAATTTTTAATCAAAAGAAAAAAATCTTTCCCTGTACACAAAAATAATCCTTATAGAACTAGGGATATAGTAATAGTAGGGAAGCTAGTAAAAAGAAACAAGATAGAAATAAAAGTCCAGCAAATTGACTGGACTTTGAAAACAAAAGTTGATGATAAAGCAGCTATCTATATAGTTGACTCTGAGTACGATTATGTAAGTTTAGTAAAAATGCTAAATAAAGAACTAAAAGATACAAATGAACTAACTAGGCTTATAGAAGATTGGCTAGATAAAAACAAGTATCAATATTGTTTAGATGAATCTTCATCTAAACAATAACTACATCTGCCTAAATAGACCTACAACTTTACCCAAAATAATTGGGTTTCTTACTAAGATTGGCTCATAAAATTCATTTTCAGGCTGTAATCTTACAAAGTCTTTCTCTTTGAAAAATCTTTTTACAGTAGCTTCATCGTCAATGAGTGCCACAATAATTTCGCCGTTGTTTGCCACACTTTCTTGCTGAACTAAAACCAAGTCACCATCATGGATGCCGGCATCAATCATGCTGTCTCCAATTACAGAGAGCATAAAAGTTTTATTGGAACTTTTAATAAAATTTTCAGGTACAGGAAAATAATCTTCGATGTTTTCCTCAGCCAGTATGGGTAAACCAGCGGTTACTTTTCCTACAATTGGCACAGAAATAATGCTTGGCTGTGGGATGGGGAAACCTGAATCTGAATTTAGAATTTCTATAGCCCTTGGTTTAGTAGGATCACGCCTAATAAAACCTAATTCCTCTAACTTTGCTAAATGTGAATGCACTGTAGAGCTAGACTTTAAACCTACTGCTAAGCCAATTTCCCTTACTGAGGGTGGGTATCCCTTGTCCTTTACCTGCATATTGATAAAACTGAGTATCTCCCTTTGTCTATCAGTTAACCCTTCCATATGAAAAACCTCCCAGAACTCTTCTTTTAAGTAATTATAACATAATATTCCACATATGCAAACATTAGTTCTATTTTTTTACCTAAACCCCTTGACCGAACAAATGTTTTGTAGTATCATTTAATCAAACAAACGTTCTGGGAGGTTATATTATGAAAAAAATAATTATTTTAATCTTAACTACTATAATATTACTAATGGCTACCATAGGGGTAGCATCATCATTAGAACAAAAACATAATAAACAACTGGTTAAAACCATCCAATACATCGAAATAACAGTTGAGCAAGGTGACACCATGTGGTCCATAAGCGAAAGGTACAGAAACGAAATTCCACAAGATACGTTTATAAGCATTATTCAACAGTTCAATAATATGCCACATACAGTTGTTAGACAAGGAAGTACTCTAAAAATACCTATATTATAAAGGAGTGCCAAATGAACGTAGTATTGTATTCTAGAGTTAGTACAGATAAAGAAACCCAGGAAAGCAGTATAACTAGGCAAAAGAAGGAACTACTGGATTATTGTAGCAAACACGGGTTTAATCCAGTTTGTGAAATAGAGGAAAAAGAAAGTGGATTTGAAGAAGTAAGAGAGGGTCTAATTAAAGCTTTAGATTTGTTAAAAGTAGGTCAAGCCCAGGCTATTATGGTGCAAGATGAGACTAGGATAGGGAGGGGCACAGCTAAAATTGCAATACTCCACCAAGTAAATAAATATGGGGGAGAGGTTATATCAATTGAAAATGGCGGTCCCTTAAATATTACAGAAATGGAAGGTATGGTTCTAGAAATTCTGGCACTGGTTGAAGAGTACCAACGCAGGCTTTCTAATAGTAAGATTAAACGAGGTGTTAGAAAAGCCATAGAAGAAGGATATGATCCATCGCGAAACCTAAAAAATAGAAATCAAGGTGGTAGAGATAAAATAGAAGTTCCCATAGAGGAAATTATAAGGTTAAGGCAGCTCAAACTGACTTTTTATGATATAGCTGCTACACTTAGAGGTTTTGGCTATGATGTTTCTAAGGCCACTGTGCATAGAAGATATAAAGAGTATATGGATAAGATAGAAGGATAATCTAAATAAAAGCCCTGTAATGTCTCTGACATACAGGGCTTTTGCCATTGTAACACTAAACTAATCTATAGAAACTTTGTTTTTTATTAATTTGAGAGTTTTCTTTTAAATAATCTTATCTACCTGGCAGATAGTTAATATTTATTACCTCTAAAATAGACAATTCAAAATTCAGACAGGATTTTTTAAACGTTACTAAATTACTACCTCTCAAATAGAAAATTTAGATTAAACATAAGGATTTTTAACTTTATTTAAATTTAACACATAATGCGAATAATTTAAGCCCATTCTTCAAAAACTACAAATACATTCAACAATCTATATAAGCCTTATAAAGGAGGTAGGAATAAATGTCTAAAATTCCTTTTTATGAAAACAATAAAGATGATTATAACCATTACTATAATAATTATCACCCAGAAAGTTTCGACTTACTAAACTATTACCAAGCTTTTGAAAATAATGGGAATAAACAATATGATGAATCAAAGGACAGTCAAGACAATTCTAATGACTTAAATAATTTAAACAATACAGATTTAAATGATGTTTATTCAAATAACCAAAATCCAGATCTATAAGATCTGGATTTTTTTTCATCTCAAAAACACAACAAGTCTTGAGATGTGAGATTTTCGGAACTTTTTTCTAACGTCCTATAATATACATTATGTAAACTAGAATAAAAATAAATATATAAGGGCTAACTAAAGCTGCTTTTAGATCCTATAAGATGTAGCTACAGACCTCCGCGTCTGCGGACCCACAAAATCATTCCAATAATCTTTAAAAAATTGTAGCCAATGCTTCAGCTTTGGCTGACCCACGAAACGCACATAACATTTTCTAGGCAATAGTGAGAAAATTACACTATCCGTAGCAAAATGACAACTTTCACCAAACTTCCACCAAAACGACCCCATAATTCTCCATATAAGTCACGAAAAACAATAAACCATACATATACACTTCGCCAAGCAACAAAATTTAGCAGGCGGCAGTTTAATGCCTTCAAAAGGCCAGGCAACAAAACAACAAATTGCCCTACATAAAGCAACCGCCACATAATCAGATATAGAAATAACCAAAACATAATTTCAAAAAAGGCTAATAAAATTTTACTATCTCCCAAACTAAAAATTCAAAAAATAAACTAACCATAACTTTCTTATTCGAGGCTATTTTATAAATAACCAATAAAGCCTTTAAATTCAGTACTTGCAATAAGTAACAATATAAACAATATTCAAAACAAGAGGAACCAAAACTCACTTTTTAAAAAGAACCTCCCTCCACACCAAAAAATCAAACCTCCTCCCTACTATGCATATTTTAAAAATTTAATATATCGACCTATGTCCCTGTGCCCATTGAAGAAATCCTATAATAACCATCTTCTGCAATTACCGTTAAAATCAAATATTTATCTCTTACCCTATTTCCATCAATTTGTCCATTTCCATGTATCCATCCTTCCCTTGACGAAGGATCCTTTTTTACTGAAAATGAATCAGAAAAGCGAGATAAATTTTTGTTAACTTCCTCATCAGAGTAAATTTGGTATATTTCATAATCCTCAATTCTATGGTGCATCTGCACTTTATAGGATTTATGATATTTCAAGTAATCTTCAAACAGGTTGTTAGTATGTATTTTCTTTCTCATTAAGTAAATTCTCACAAGGACATATCAAAATTATATAAATCATTGTATAATTATGGATATATGAGTGAAAGGTTAGGTGGGGATACAAGATGAATATATTGAGTAAAATGAGTAAAAGGTTGAAAATAATACTTGGTATCTTATTTGTATTGGTTTTAATAACCGTTGGTCTTAATCAAAAACACCTTCTTATAATTTATAAAGATGAGAGTCATGGTAAAAATGGTCAATATAACTATAACTGGATGATATTTGATAATCCTGTGGACCTAGAAATTTATAAAGGTGAGGGCTGGTCTGAATTTAGAGGAGATTTAAATGTTCGTGAAACCGCACGAATAACTAACAAAAAGATTGTAAGAAATATAATAAGAGAAATTGTTAAATTTGAAGAAATCCTGGACTATACTGTAGAAGATTATGTTCGCGATTCTGAAGGATTTGAAGCTAATAGGTTTCGAGTTTGGATAAGAACAATAGAAGAAATTGAAGAAGATGGCCAAAGGGGTGGACCAATAATGATGGGTTTTACCTTTTATGAGGGCCATAATATTGCTAGATCATACTTTGGAGAAGAATTTTATTATCTAGATGAAGAGTTCAAAGAATATCTTATGAGTTTCATCAATGAGTAAGATAAAGCAGTCATCTATTTATTTAAATTGTAGCCAAGGCTTTAGCCTTGTGACCCGCAATGTCATCTTAAAAAACAAATCACTAAAACATTATCCAGGCAATAGTGCCAAATTTACAGCTTTCATCATTTCCAGCCACTTTTCCCCAAAAATGTCCTCGTATTTTGCGATTTAAGGCATCTAAAAAGCCAAACAGGCCCCATACAGACCTGTTTGGCTTTAAAAACCTCTTTAAGAGCGTTTTAATGCTTTTTTACATCCAGTATTCTCTTTATATATATAAAAAGAGCCAGGATCTTAATTAGAATAATAAATGTAATAATTTTGGTTAAACACTCATTATTTCTAATTCATGTTATTTGGGTAATAAAAGAGTTTTTACCTTATATACCCTTTGGCTTTACCTAACTGTTTCATTATAAAGTTCACTAAATAAAAAAGTAGTGGTATTAATGGCATATATATAGAATATGAAGAACTATAACTAGATAAAACCATCATACCCCCTATTATCAGTGATATAGATGAATTCAAAATTGAGAAAAATAACTGCATCTTAAAGTATTTATCTTCTTTTCCTTTAACAACTTTTATGTTTTTGAAATAAATTGTCACTTTGTTCCTAAATATAATAGAATAAGTCAAGTAAGTTATGCCAAACACAATTAAAAAAACTCCGAATGGATTCAAACTATCCCCTCCTCTTTCACCTGGCAAAAAACTTAATTTACATATTTTATACAATGCTCATCAAAGTCTATTTATTAAGATTTATAATACTTAATCGTTACTTATATTTGAACATTAAGTCAATAAATAGCAAAGAAAAAGCAATCAAGAACGCAGACACTATATTGTTATAATCTACTAAATAGGCAATTGGAAAGGTAATCGCAGCTGCCGGAATAATAAGCAAAAATCCAATTAAATTCTTGCGTTTCCATTTTTTAGTCTTTTTATGTATGGCTTTAAAGAAAGGCCATTTTGCTACACCTAATTTATTTGAAAGCATTTCTAAAGCAACTCTAAAAATAAAAATAGTAATAATCCTTTTTAAAAACATCCCATTCCCTCCTCCCCTTTATATCTCAGCCCATTGTATTTCAAACAACCACTTACTTCCCCACTTCTCTGAGCCTCTCCCTATTATCCTCTATCTTCTGAAGAACAAGTGCATTAAACTCCTCATAAAGCCTATAATTGGGATCGGTCAACTTTGCATAATTGATATAGTCACCTTTAGAGCTCTTTGTGTTACCATCTTCATCACGACTGAGGACAATTTCGCATTCACTATTGGCAAACCTGACGATCTCCCTTAAATCCTCATGAAAAAACTCTACAGCTACCACAAGCTGCTCTTTTTCATGTTCACTGGCAGTAGAGCTTAACTGTCTAAGCAAAGTCTGATACCCGTCCTGTAAAAGGAACTCAAAGGTGGATAATGGCCTACCGCTTACATAAACCAAATGGTTAACATGCATTAAAAGGTCATCATCAATTGAATCAGTACCATCAGTCTCTAATTTCATATCTATGAATCTAGTTAGAAACTTAGCATCATTTAATTGATAATAAGCCTGACTCCCGCGTTCACGTTTAAGTTCTTTATTAACATAAGTAAACCGAAGAAAACTAAATACAAAAAGAAAAATTAAAAACACTAAAAATATAGGTGACGACAACATTTTTTTAAACCTACTCAACTCTCCCCATCCTCTCTCACCCTCACCGTTTAAGTTACATAATAATAAAGTATTATATACTGATTTTACCATATAAGGTAAGCTAATGTTAGGGTATATTAAATTTTTAATTTAAGTGATAAGATTTTTTAATACTAATATTTAACATTAATCATCACTACTAAACATGATATAATAGACAAGTAAATATATTTTACTTCATCAAAAAACAAAAAAACAAAATTTGCTATTGCATTAATATCAAATATGTTATATAATAAATTTTGTCGCAGGGGAGTAGCTCAATTGGTAGAGTAGTGGTCTCCAAAACCATTGGTTGCGGGTTCGATTCCTGTCTCCCCTGCCAACTAAACAAATAACTAAAGCTGACATAACGTCAGCTTTTTTTTATACTTTTTTAAAGATAACACCGAAAGCCACTAACATACATGCCTTGATCTTAGCCCTTTTGGTGCCAGATGTTGTCCCAACTCTTATACCTCCAAGGGTGCCTAGTTTTTAAATAAAAGAAGGCTTCAGACCCAGCGTGTAGCAATAAGTCGACGTTTCTGTTGGCAATTTGCCCTTTGGTGTCAAATGGTGTTCCCAGCCCTTTTGGTGCAAGATGGTGTCCAAAGTTTTTGTGTTTTCAGTCAACTATGTTTCAAAAAATAAAAGAAATTTACAAATCACAACCCCATCCACCACAAAAATATATTATAATTGTACTATAAAGTAATATAGGAGGATAACATGAATATCAACGACTCACTAAAGTACCCACAAAGAAACATACGTCATAAAAGAAAAAAATCAAATAAGCTATTATTTATTGTATTCCTTCTTATAGCAACACTTGCAACCCTAGCCTTTGTACCAAGTACCAGTGACACGTTATATTACTCTAGCGGTTCTGTAAAATACATTGGCCAAAGGGATAATTCCCTAGCCACAGGTTATGGAACATACTACTATACTAACGGTATTTCATTTTACCAAGGCTATTGGCTAAATGGGTATGCTCACGGTGAAGGAGATTATTTTACGCCTAATGGGGATTTAGTATATTCTGGTCAGTGGGAAAATGGCTTGATTACAGGCTATGGAACTGAGTACTATAATGATGGCTCAGTGAAATACCAAGGCCAATGGCTAGAAGGCGCTTATCATGGTGACGGAACGAAATTTACCCAAGACAATATGAAAATATACACTGGGGAATGGAACAAAGGTATACCCCATGGACAAGGACAGCTATTTGATATAAAAGAGAGCCTTATTTATAGTGGAGATATGCAAAATGCCCTGCGCCACGGTCAAGGCAAAGAGTACTTCAACGGAAAACTCCATTATGAAGGCCAATGGGAGAATGATGAAATCCTAGATTACTCTGGCTTCCACTTACCCCAGGGCCAGAAATTATCAGCTGCACTGGGTCAGCATTACTATGAAATATTTAATAAACTAGGATATGAGGAAGCCGTAACAGTTGCTACTTCCCTCCTCCCACACTCACAGCTCGTAGAAAGTTCTAGTAATGATAATCACTTTAAATACTTGATGTATCGGTATTTAGAATTTCCCTCCACATACAATAGCTCGGTGGTAAGGGATATAATTAAAGAGCTGCAATCTGTTCCTATCACTATCTTAGAAGATCTAGTACAAAGAGGTGTAAAACACAGACTTATAAATGGTTCCATAGCAAATCAACCAGAATTCCGGAGTATAGCAGAAAGCATGCGTGGTGTCCCCCTAAAAGATGCCCTTGGCATAGCAAGTCCCCATAACAGGCTCCTAATTACAAGGCTTGATAGAGGGAATCCCACAAGCACCACCATCCACGAGCTTGGCCATGGTGTAGATTTCTTCCTAATAGATAACCACAGTCAAACTGAAGCCTTTGAAAAGCTAAGGAGTGAAGAAGCAGCATCAATGTTTAATAACAGCCTTATAGATACAAGCTATTTCGTAGACTATCCCGAAGAATACTTTGCTGAATTCTTCACCCAATTCTTCATAAGTGACAGCAAAAAACTTACAGGTGGAGCAAGAAACAACAGTCAAATACAACAAAGGGCTCCTAAAACATATCAGTATTTCACAGAAAAAATCTTAAACTACCAAAGCCAATACTACCAACACCAAGGAACTAAAAGTGCCGCCACTACTAACCCAATATCCCAGATAACAGCAAACACAGAATCCACCCCCACCCCACTTTACCTAGAACAAACCCAATCTATACTAATAAACCTAATAGGAAAAATTAGAACCAAACTAAACTAAAAAAGTGGCCACCGGCCACTTTATTTTTTTTATATTTACAAGTCTCCCTTTTGCGAGCAATCCTGCCGTCAAAGGCTATCCTCCTCGCGAAGCGTCTCTCAATCCCTAAGGGAAATCTCCTCCCCCAGGGAAACTACCAACTCACAGTAGTGTTTATCCCCCGAACATACTCCCTCTTATTATGTTCACTCCAAGACAATACACCTTCTTTTAACAACAATAAAGTTAAAGCATAAACAACCTGACCTGCAGAAGTACTGTTGTAAGAAGTTGTTTCTATGATCTTATCCTCAAAGCGACTTAAAATATCAGACCTACGAACAAAACCTTTCTCATCAATGAAATTAAGTATGAAATCAACCATTTCCTGCCCCAGTTCCTGTGAAAACCTTATGGTGGTAGCATACTTACTGCTAGGTCTCCTTATGGCAATAGTAACAATACTCTCATGCACCACCCAAGTAGTTCTTTGTATAGGATCATCATCCTCAACCTTTTCCCCACTGCTGTATGCCTTCCATGCATCTAAAAAACCTTGATAATATTGAATTGCCCGATCAAGATAGAGTATCTTCTTCTGACAGTCAGATAAAAAAGTAGATAAATCAGTGGTATTTTCTACGGCTCCTTTGATATTCTTAACTTCAGCTGATTTTATATTATTTAACTCTCTTAGTATCCCTTGCAGATTATCATTACTTATCACGCTCAAACCAATCAACTCCCTGGCCTAGTTATTTTATATAATATATATGCAAAGAGTTAATGGGTTATGAAAATACTTATTTTTTATTCTATATTTTTTAGGGGAATTTTGAGGGCAGTTCAAAGGACTAAACTTAAGTCAAAGGAGTCTAACACGGATTTTCAAATAGAGATTACGCAGATTACGCGGACTTGGGAGTGAGGTTGATGGTCTTTTCTTTTAATAGGCTACAGAAACATCGACTTATTGCTACATGCTGGGTCTAAGATCAAGAAATATACTGCTACATGCTGGGTCCTAATTTTTTTGTATGGTTTTGTTGTTGCATTGGTATTATTTTTTATTATAAATGTAGTTTAAACACCAATTTTAAATGAACCTGTCTCATAAGCAATTATGCTGGGTCAAGAGCTGGGCGAAAACGTCTATCTACTGCTACATGCTGGGTCCTTATATCAGTAAAAAGTAGTCTGTTGGGTCATTACCGTGAAAATAATTATCTTTAACTATCAGTGATAAAAAAGTCCTTTGAACATAGCGGTTAAAGCTCTTATAAAATCAGTGTTATCAGTGTCCATATGTTTTAATTCAAAAAAGACCCCACTTACATTACTCTTGGTGCAACTTGGTGCGGTTTTAGTTGGTGTAGATGGTGTCCAAATGTTATAATCTTTTTTTCCATTACCGTGAAGAATAATTATCTTTAACAATCAGTAACAAGAAAAAGTCCTTTGAACATAGCAGTTAAATCTCTTATAAAATCAGTGTTATCAGTGTCTATATGTTCTAATTCTAAAAAGACCCCACTTACATATCTCTTGGTGAAAAATGGTGCGGTTTTAGTTGGTGTAGATGGTGTCCAAAATGTTTTAATCTTTTGTGCCAGTTAGTGATGAGATTTTTCGTGAAGTTAGTGGCAATGTTTTTATAATAAGAAAAGCAGACCCAAAGGCCTGCTCTAAAGCGTAAAGCTAACTGCGAACTGCGAACTGCGAACTGCGAAAACTACAGTGTAAAGTCACCCTTATGAGCGTTCTCTAAAAACTTAGTAAGAAGCTCAACAGTTGCCTCTAAATCCTTCTTATTTGCAGTTTCTACATTTGAATGAACATATCTCGTAGGTAAAGATAAAGTAATTACAGGACAGCCAGTTCTAGATCTCTCAATAGCACCTGCATCAGTACCTCCTCGTGGAAGAATCTCCATCTGATACTTAATACCATTCTCCTCAGCTATGTCCCTCATGAAATCAACCAACTTATAATTTGAAATAGAAGCAGAATCCATAACCTTAATAGCTGCACCGGCACCTAAAGCTGTAATCTGAGCATGAGGGCTCCCACCTGGGATATCCCCTGCGATGGTAACGTCTAAAGCTACACCGATATCAGGCTGTACACCAAAAGCACTGGTTGTAGCACCCCTTAAACCTTGCTCTTCTTGAACTGAACCAACAGCATAAATATCTACATCATGCTTGCTCAAACCCTTAATAGCTTCAATCATGATATAAACACCAGCTCTGTCATCTAAAGCCTTAGCGGAGAAGTTATCTCCAATCTCCAGAAAATCACGCTCTAAAGTTACAAAATCACCAATTCTAACAAGCTTTTCAACTTCTTCCTTACTTCTACCAAGATCAACAAAAAAGTCACTGACAGCCAAGGATTTTTTCGCTTCCTCTGGAGTCATTAAATGTATAGGCTTAATACCAGGCATAAGAACACCATCTAAATCCTCTCTACCATGAACCTTAACCCTTTGTGCAACTAAAGTTTTAGGATCGAACCCACCAACGGGATTTAATCTTAAAAAGCCCTTATCGTCTATGTAGGTAACAATAAAACCAATCTCGTCCATGTGACCACTAATCATAACCTTTTTGCCACTACCACTACCTCTTTTTAAAGCAATAACGTTACCTATGGCGTCCACCTGGATTTCATCAACATAATCTCTAAGCTCATCGATCACGATAGAGCGAATACGCTCTTCCCTACCGCCAATACCAGCGGTCTCTGTTAATCTTTTTAATAATTCCATCTAAGAACCTCCCTTATTTTATTGTTAGAAGCCTTTATTAATTTACTTCGACCTTAGAAACAAAATACCTTCTTTGTGATAAAAATATTTAAATAGGGGTGCGTTTTGGAGGCAAGATTTTTTATTGGCTACAGAAAAATGACTTATAGCTACATGCTGGGTCTAAAGAAAAACATAAAACCTTCCTCACACTAACTTTCACTAAAAAGCTCAGCACTATAAAAAATCTTAGTAATAAGACCCTACTTACATAACTCTTGGTGCAAATTGGTGGGGTTTAGTTGGTGCCAGATGGTGTCCGAATGTTTATTTTTTGCGTATCTGTATAAAAAAATCTTGTGAACTTAGCAGTTAAATCTCTTTCAAAATCCGAGTTATCAGTGTACATATGTTTTAACAAGACCCCACTTACATATCTCTTGGTGAAAAATGGCGGGGTTTTAATTGGTGTCAGATGGTGTCCGAATATTTATTTTTTGCGTATCTGTAATAAGAAATTCCTATGAACTTAGCAGTTAAATTTCTTTCAAAATCCGAGTTATCAGTGTACATATGTTTTAACAAGACCCCACTTACATATCTCTTGGTGAAAAATGGTGCGGTTTTAGTTGGTGCCAGATGGTGTTCGAAGGTTTGTTATTTATTGTGTCAGTTAGTGATAAGGACTATAGTGAAATTAGTGTCGAAATAATTTCTCTTATTTAAAATACACCTCCAGTCAGATTGAACTCTAACTAGAGGTGTATTTGATTAATTATTTAGCTGCGGATTTCCCTGCAATTCTACCAAAAACAATAAGATCTGTCATGGCATTACCACCAAGTCTGTTGCCGCCGTGAATACCACCAGTAACCTCACCTGCTGCAAATAGACCGCTTATAACATTGCCTTCTGTATCAATAACTTGTCCTTCAGCATTAATCACTAATCCACCCATGGTATGGTGAACAGCAGGTCCAATCTCTATTGCGTAGTAGGAACCTTCAATCAGCTTTCTTGGCATATCAGCTCTTTCAAAGTCAGCGTCTACCCCGTCTACAAAGCCATTATATGCTGTAATTGTGTTAACTAAAGTATCAGAATCCATACCTACATTACTAGCTAGCTCTTCAATGGTTGTACCTTCAAGGGTAATACCCATTCTTATATAGCCATCAATGGCACTTAAACTTTCTCTAATGGAGTTATCAAGCACGAGATAAGCAGTTTGTCCTTCTTGCTCTAAAATCGCTGCAGAAACAACATCCCTAGTAGCAAGTTCATTTACAAACCTCTCGCCCTTAGCATTAACTAAGATAGCACCATTACCCCTTACAGCTTCAGTAATCATATGACCATTAGACGGTACAACTGTTGGGTGTGTTTGGATTTGATCCATATCAACAACATCTGCCCCAATAGCTTGTCCCATAACAATACCACTTCCAGTAGCACCAGCATGGTTGGTTGTACCGAAGCCTGCTAGCTTTGTATCAAAACCTGCAAACATCTCTTCACTAGCTCCGAAACCACCAGTAGCTATAATAACAGCATCCGCTGTAATATTAAACTTAGTGCCATCCTTTTGCTCTACCTTGATACCAGTAGCCTTACCATCTTTAGTTATGATATCAGTAGCCTTAGTTTCAAGTAATATCTCAATACCTCTTTCTTCAGCATTTTCCTTTAGCACCTGTACAACATGTGGCCCAACTGGAGCTCCACCTGTAGGTCTATGTGTTCTATCTTGGGAAGAACCAGCCATCCTACCAACGTTTGATAAGTCAGCTCCTAAGCCAATCAACCACTCAACACTATCTGCTGCTTGAGAAGCTAAAATTTCCACAAGCGCAGGGTTATTTATGTTATAACCACCCTTCATAGTATCCTCATAGTGACTGTCAGCGCTATCTTCAATCCCTTGATCCTTTTGTACAGAAGTACCAGCTGCATTTAAACCACCTGTAGCTCTAAGGGTGTTTCCACCAACCATATTCATCATTTCAACAATTATTACTTCCTTGCCAGCATCTTTAGCTTCTATTGCAGCAGCTAGCCCAGCTCCACCGGAACCGATAATAACCACATCAGTTTTCAAATCATTAGATGAACTACCTCGATTACAACCAGCTAAAACTGCAAGTGTCAAAACAACAACCATTGACACTATTAATACTCTGTCCATTACATTTAATCGTCTTAATTTCATTAGTACGTCTCCTCTCGTGAATGTGAATTCTTTCATTTACAAAATATAATATACAACATCCTTCTATCCTCTACAATGGTAAATTATTGAAACACACACCAAAGCAAAAAAAGCCTACCCAAAGTAAGCTCTTCCTTTAGCGACTACGCCTTCTTATCCACCCTATAAACAAAAACTAATATCTCCGCAACAACCTTGTAAAGCTCAGGAGGAATTTGATCCCCTAACTCTAAAGCAATAAGCTGATTTACCAGTCTTTCATCATTATACAGAGGAATATCATTTTCCTTGGCTATTTCCAATATTCTCTCTGCCACATCCCCCACTCCAGTTCCAATGACCTCAGGGGCTCTTTTCCTATCCTTACTATATCTTAAAGCTGCGACCTTTTTTCTGTCCTCCAAAAATAGCCCCCCTATATCCTAAAATCAAGCCTACTAAACTTAACATCTCTGTTTTCCTCTTCTAAAACAACCATACCCTCAGTAATCCTTTCAACACTTACACTGGCATCCTTGTATGTTTCCAACAACATATCCTTTAATTCGTTAGTGGAAGAGTTAAAAATTCCATAGGCATTATTTCCCTCAACATACACAGTGCAGCTGACACCTTTTTCCACAATCTCTAGCTTTACTCCCACACTTCCTAAGGACTTAGTCTCCACATCTATGCGAACAAAAACCTTCTTGTTAAAGTCAGTCTTACTTTCTTTATCTAAATCAGAATTAATATGTATCTTCGTATCATACCATGTATCATCAATGTTTAGAGGAAGGTTCAAGTAAACATTGTTGTTCTCAGTAACTGGCCTATCCTGCAAGGTCATCAAAGTATCCCTAGCTAAACCCTTAACTAAATCAACAACATGGGTCTTAGTTTGGGATATTTTCTCTAACACTTGACTCTCGGGCTTTTCAGTATCGGGAATTACCCTTTGCTGTTGCTGTAATTCCTTTTTCTCTACCTTCGAAAGTTCATCTAGTAACTCAAACAACTTGATAGAAGTGTTTTCCTTAAAAACCTTCTCAATGGCTCCTTTAATTTCTTCACTGTCCCCTTTAACATTGAAACCTTCTGTAAACTTCTGAAACAGTTCATTTAACTTAATACTATCTTTACCAACGGTAAGGGAGCTAAGGGTAGAGTTACTTCCAAAGGCTTTTGAATTCTCTACATTGTCCCTATCCGCAGCTTGATTAACTTCACTCTCTATAGCAGTAGCACCTATACTCCCTTTAGACAAAGGTACATCTTCTAACTTGGCATTAACAAGACCTTCACTATTTTGCAAGGTAGAACTTACGTTCTTGCTTGTAGAGCCAACATCTTGATCTTGAGCCAATTCTCCATCAATAACAAGGAGATTTTCTATTATACCTTTTAGTACTTCACTAACTTCATTGCCACTAGTATTAGCTAATACCTGAATACCTTCCTTTGTAATTGGGAGATCCATTTTTAAGAGGGTAATAGCTTGTTGTAGTTGGTCCCTAAAACCAGAATTATTAACCTTTGGTAAAATCTTGTCCAACACCTTTACGCTGGATAAATCAACAGGAAGCTTATTATTAAGCAAGCCCTGTGAGATTTCAATATTCTTATCATTGGGTACCAACCCCATATCTTCTAAAGCATTAACAATACCATTAGTATGGGAAGAACCTTCATTTAAAGAACTACCTATCTTTAACTTGATCTCTCCATTTTCAAGACCTTGAAATATTAGTTTTATCTGTTCATTCACCTGCAGTTGTATATCAGTCTTAGCAGCAATCTTCTCACCCTTAACACTGATGAGTACCATATCCTCCAAAATCTCCAACACTCGAGCATTCAAAACATCCCCAACGCGAACATTAGAAAAATCAAACCCCTTTTCCCCAACCAACCCCTGAAAAACCTCAGCCGAAACCCTCACAAAAACCACTCCTTTCTAAATCCAATCAACAATAAAATAAAGTAAAAATAATAGCTTTAGCCACAGATCTACATGATCAACATGATCATAAATCCTAAATAATTAATTAAAGATCATCTCATCAATCTTTTAAATTCCAAATCTTTAGGTCCAAAGTTTAGTATTAAACCTACATTTAAATTGGTAGCAGATAGATAATTTAAGAGTTGTGGAACTGCATCTTCTACATTTCCCTTGTTACTTTTGAGCTCTACTATAACCTTATCTTCGACTACTACATCCGCTACATACAATCCTACCAATTCATTTTTATATTTAATAGTGATGTTTTTTTGAGTTTCCACTTTAAAACCCCTCAATCTTAATTCCACTACCAAAGAATTTTCGTAAACCTTTTCCGCAAACCCGTATCTTAACTGATTATATACCTCAAATCCCGCCCCGATTATCTCTTTAGTAATTTCTTCATGTAAATACATTTTGATCATCCTCTCCAATGAGTAACTTAAATTACATACACCAAGCCAAATAAGCAAGCTCTCACTGAAGCCTCCTCCAAACTACTATAATAGTACTATTATAAACTATAAAAACTCCATGTTCTATAAAATAAGTAAAAAATACCCCTCGACCCCAAGAAAGCCATTCCCCTAAGATTATATATCCTATGCTAATATAGTTTATCTTAGCAACTTAAAGAATAATTAACCTTCTATACTTAAAAAAAATTATGCCCTTAAGATCATAAAGATCATGTAGATCTGTGGCTAAAAAATTCATTTTTCTTTTGACCATGCTCTTGAAAAATTACGTGAAAATCAGTGTAAATCCGTGGCTAAGCCCTTGACTTTATGCCCCTTGACCTTAAGAACACAATGATCATCTATATCAGTGGTTAATCTGTAGGTTAGCTTTGAAGGTCCGGGCAGGTTCGAAGCCCAGCACCCTACAATATATGTCAGTTTCGTGGGTCCCAAGGCTGAAGCCTTGGCTACAACTGTCTGTTGGGAGAGTCTTTCTTAGTAAGCCAGCTATTAAGCTTTTATCTACAACCCTTATTTTGATATCCGTGAAAATCAGTGTAAATCCGTGGCTAAGATCTTGCCCTTACGTTCTGCACTTAAGATCATATAGATCATACAGATCTGTGGCTAAGCCCTTGCCCTTTATATCATGTAAATCAGTGTAAATCCGTGGCTAGGATTTTAATCCCCTAAGGTCTTTTGATTTAAAATAAATGTCGATTAATGACAAAATTTAGCTTGTCCATATACCTATACTGTAATATAATTACAATATGTCTAATCAATAAAAATTCTTAATAAAATAAACCGGAGGTGCTAAAATGAAAGGAACACTTATGTCCGCTTGGATGAATACAGCAAGAGAACTATACGGTGATGACATAGTAGAAAAGCACATGAACCAAGCAAACTGGGACAAAGGACACATCATTAAACCATCAGAAGACATACCTGAAGAAATACCACTAAAAATAATTAAAGGTATAGCTACTGAGCTAGGAATAACAGTGTCTGAAATATGGCAAGCCATAGGTAAAAGAAATATCATGTCCTTCTTCAAACTGTACCCAAGCTTTTTTAAACAACAAAATCTATACTCTTTCCTAAGCTCCATGGACGACATACATACAATAATTACAAATAAGATGCCTGGAGCCACTCCCCCAAGACTTATAATGAAAGTTGTATCTAAAAATGAAGCCACACTTCAATATATATCAAAGCGTGGAATGTTTGACTACCTCCAAGGTTTACTCTATGGTGCTGCAGACTACTTCAAGGAAAAAATAGAAGTATCAACAGTATCTAAGTCAGAAGCCGAAGGCTCTGTAACCCTTAAGCTAACATTTGAACAACCCATAGTATCAAGGAAAAACTACCCTATAAATAAAGTCCTATCCTTGGGTTTTATAAAATCAGCTGAAGTAAAAATTGCAATTATGGCCACTGCCATAACTTCAATGGCAACACTAGGTATGTCACCCTTTGTTGAAACAGATATAAGAACCTATGCTATCATTCCTATCTTTTTTATATCTTCATACATATCCTCTAAAATCATAAACTTACCACTAAAGAAGATTATGGCTTCATTGGACAACATAACCAACAAAAACTACTATGAAACAAACGAAATATATACTAAAGACCAATATGAAGCACTAAACAACAAGTTAAACCTATACAAAAACCTATTAGTAAAAGACTTTGTTGCCTTTAAAGGACTTACAGATGAAATGGATTCCTTTGGCGAGACCTTTACAAAGATCTCTGCAGATATGAACGAAACCTCATCTGAGATATCCTTAGTTGTTGAACAAGTAGCAGCTGGAGCCATGAACCAAGCAGAAGAAACAGAGAATTCCGTATCCATACTAAACGATAACATCAACTCCCTTAAAGAGATTGTGGACAAAGAAAATGAAAGTAAAGATCTTCTCGAAGGAGTAGTTGGTGAAATCAACCAAGGCTACAATGATGTTAAACAGACAACAGAAAACCTACAAGCTATTATTTCACAGTTTTCACGCCTTAAAGACAATGGTGACAAACTAGAAGTAAAAACTAAAGACATAAACGAAGTTGTTGAAACAGTTACATCTATAGCTGAACAGACTAACCTACTAGCCCTTAACGCATCCATAGAAGCAGCTAGAGCTGGTGAACAAGGTAGAGGTTTTTCTGTGGTAGCTGAAGAAATCCGCAAGCTCGCCGAAGAATCCAAAAAAGCTGCAACAAGTATCACTGACGACTTAAACTCATTTACTGTGAGCATATCTGAAATAGTACAAGATATAGAAAATCAATTTACTATACTAAAAGACGAAAGCAGCAAGCTAGAAAAAGTAGCTGACTCCAACTTCAAATCAACCCAAAGCATCCGTTCTGTTACAGATAGCATAATAGAGATGATTGATCAGTTAACATTAGAAACCAACTCCATATCTAACATCTATCAAAAGATAGAAAACCTTGCAGCTATAGCTGAAGAAAACTCAGCATCCTCCCAAGAGGTATCTGCAAACGTTACCCAGTATACTTACAAAATAATGGATATGTCCTCAAACATAAAGGAATTTAAGAAACTAACAGAACAGTTCAAAGAAGACTTAGACACATACCAGATATAAAGAAAATCCCATCTCCTCAATGAGAAGATGGGATTTTTTAAATTACATGGTTCTTGTTTTCTTACCAACCTTAGAAACTATTATATCCTTTGAGAAGAAACCACCTGCAAAGCCTACTACCAGTGACAAGAATATAAATCCTAGTAAACCACCAGTACCTAGAGGTTTTTTATCACCACCAGTTATGGAATTCATATCCTCCATAAGTATAAACCTGCTCCAGTGATTCAACTTAGCCCGGACCACTCCTGCTTCTGAATCAATCTCACTTGGGACAACCTCCCAAGCATCTGTATCTGGATTGAACCAGTAAACAGAAACATTTTCTAAGTTTAGTTCCCTCATTTTATCAAAATAAAACTCTTTAACAATTTCTCCATTAAAGTTTTTAATTTTATTACCATCTACTTCTAAGAAAAACTCATATACAGGACTTAGGGGAATAAACCCAGATGGTGTCCCGTGCTGAACCTTATTGACAATAATTGTAAAGTACTCTGCATTTTCCTGTCCATTTTCCTTTAAGGTAGACTGAATAACATCTCGCCCTAAAACCATAGAAAAATCATCGTTTGTAAACTCTAAATCATTTTCACCTAACAAGATATAGGCAGGGAAAACAAAAGTATTTTCATTAACTAAGATAGGATTGAATGTGGAAACAGCTTCATCCCCTGTTCTGGGATTAACAATTACTTTAAAAGATGCTTTATGTCCTCCATCAGCTGAAGTTACTGTTATGGTAGCTTCTCCAGGTACAAGGCCTCTAAAGTTACCTTCAGCGTCAACAATTACTATAGAGGTATCACTACTTTCAAAACTTAGACCCTTATTACTAGCATTATCTGGTTTAAACTCAACAGTGTTTTTGTTTACCTCACCTACTACAATTGAAACTTCACTGTTTGCTACACTAATCCCTTCAACAGGTAAAGTAGTAACAACCTTGACTTTCATGGTGGCAGTTCTGTTTCCTTCTTCTGTAATTACAGTAATAGTAGCTTCCCCTGCTTTAACACCAGTAACTCTACCATTATTATCTACAGTTGCTACAGAGGTATCGCTGCTACTCCATGTTACTTTTTTGTTATTGGCATTGGAAGGAGTAATATTTGCAGTAAGATTATTTGAAGTGTTAATCAAGATAGTAGAATTCCCTTGTATACTAACACCTGTTACCCTTGCAGTCACATTGACACTGGCTGTGGCAACTTTATTACCTGATTGGGTTGTTGCAGATATATTTGCACTACCTGGGCCCACGGCTTTTACATTACCATTTGAATCAACTGTTGCTACATTTGTATTGCTGGATCTCCAATTTATATTCTTATTAGTTGCATTTGCTGGTGTAACAGTGGCAGTCAGTCTTTCAGACTGGCCCACATCTAAGCTTAATGAAGATTTACTAAGGGTAACTCCTGTAGCTGTTATAACTTGTCTTACAGTACCATTACTTATATTCCCAACACTATCCCCTGAGAAAATAACATTCCTTAGTCTTAAACTGCTTTGCTTTTCACCTTTAACTTTAAAGGTTACTGTAGCAATAGTACCTGATCCCTTTAAGAAAATCCTCTCTGGGTTTGTAGATCCACCTGTAATTTTCAATCGGGAGCCTGTAAACTGAGGGTTACTGAAGAAAAGATAATTATCTCCATTACTAATCAAGTTACCTCTGCGAATGTTAGTTACCTCCACATGGCTTGGGTCATATTCCAGCTCTAGCTCAAATCCTGAAACATTTGTGGCATTAGCCAGTCTAATCTCCACTGTCACCTCGCTGCCTATTACGCCATCTACAGAAGTTACACTAATATTTGCACTAGAAGCTAATGCTATTTGAGGAACAAAAATATTACCAAAGGTATTTAAAATAAGTAATGCAAAACAAATACGCGCGAACATTTTTTTAATCATTAACACACTTCCCTCTCTCCCTAAATTGTTTAAATATAGATTATTTTTCCTCAGACGTAAAAGATGAAAATTCAGCCTATATTATATTCGAGATTTTTGTAAGATTTCCTTCAACTAATATCCAATCATAATGCATAATTTTGCCGACAAAATACGACATGTCTAAAGAAAAAATAGGGTTGTAAAACCCTATTTTTTATCAACCACTTTGAAATATTCAATTATTGCTTCCGTTATAAGTCTTGCCCTTTTGGCTTGCTCTACAGGATTTGCAGCTAGTGTTACATCTTCTTTATTGGTTACAAAGCCTGCCTCTAACAAAATGGCGGGGATGTTGGGCCAACGTGTCATGTAATAATTGGTATCATAGGGAGCACTACGTTCCCTCAAACCAGATTTTATCAATGCTTGATATACTTTATCGGCAAGAACTATACTATTTTTAGCTACTTGACTGGGGTTACTACTATATGCCCTTGCCCCTGTACTAAATGTCAATGAACGTAAAGTTCCATTATCATTGATAATATAGCCACCTTCATTACCTTTAGAAGTATCTATCTCACCAACATAAGGATATTTTTTACCATTCCAAAGAACGTAAACATCTTTAGTGGTAACTGCAGGTCTATATGTACTATAGAAAACTGAGGCACCTCGCACACTTTGATTGGTACTACCATCATGGTGTACACTGATAAAAATATCTGCATTAGATTTATTGATTGTTGGTATCCTATCAGCCATTTCGATGGTTATATTGTTGAAAGGTTGTCTTGTAAACAATACAGTTGCTCCTGCTGCCCTAAGTTCTTTGGCAATAGCGTCAGAAAGCTGATCATTTAATAACCTTTCGTGATAACCATGTGCTACTGCACCAGGGTCCCTCCCACCATGCCCGGGGTCAAGCATAACAACCTTACCAGAAAGGGGACCTTTACCTAAATTAGCATCTCCAACTATATGACGCAAAACTAAAATTGCATCATTGATGTTAACGTTGCCATCAAAATTAACATCACCTGCAGTTAAGTTAAACCCCGTAAGCTTAGCCTGACCTACAACATATCGAAGGATCTGTATAGCGTCGTTAATATCTACCCTGCCATCAAGATTGACATCACCCACTGGATATACATCTATAACTATTTCCTGAAGAAGCTTTCCTGTTTGGTCTTTTGCTTGAATAGTTGTTTTACCAGCTTTATGACCTGTGATTACTCCATCTTTTAAGGAAACGATAGAGCTATCAACAACACTCCAGATAACGACGTCAGTTGTATTTTTCGGGGATACTTCATAAACAAGTTCAGCAGTACCATCAACTAATAACTTTATATTCTTTGAAGGCACAGTAACCTTTTCCACTGGAATTTTCTCGTTTTCAATATTAACAGTATAAGTTTTCTTACTTCCATTATCAGCTGTAACTACAATATCTATCTTACTGGCAGTTACTGAAGTTTGGACATTTGCAAACTCATTAGCCTTTGTTACAACAACAGAACTTTGATTTAATGTCTCCCCTACCTTTTTCAAGTAATTATAACTTAGCTTATTACTTGAAAAGCCTTCAATAGGCTTACCATTGATCACAATTCCACTGAGGTTTGCATTGTCACTTTTTACAACTGTAATATCAAAACTAGCTGCCATGGTAGAATCTCCAACAGCTCTTGTAATGGTAACTGGGAAAACACCAGCTACTTTGGGAGATCCAGACAACAATCCATTTGGACTAAAGCTAATTCCCTCTGGGAGAGTACCGTTCATTTCTAAATTCTCTGCATCAGCGAATAGATAAAAATTAACTTGTTCTCCTCTTTTGAAAGTTGGATTACTTACTTGCTCAATAAGAGTTATATCACCTAACACCACTTCTGTACTCACATCAATAGAATTTATTATTAAGTTCCATTTACCTAAAGCGTTAAAGGCTATCTCGTAGACACCTTCTTCTACTTCCAATGAAAAAAATCCTTCTTCATTTGTAGTTGTTTTTCCTACAACTGATCCTTTTATAAACTCTACTTCTACGGAATTGATGGGGCTTCCATCCTCAGCTATAACTCTACCACTGACTATGAAGGTGTTAGGTATTTCATTAGTCCCTAGAGCAATAACATCTCCAACCATTGAAAAAGACAAAATTAAACATAAAATAATAGCAAAAACTCTTCTCAACTATTTCCCCCCTCTCCCACTTGTAAAATTTAACACTTATTTATATTCGATACAATATAAAAAAATCCTCTAATTTTGTCACAAATTTACAGAAGATGAAAATAAGAAGTCAGGAAAAACTATTAATAGATTAAATCCCAGCATCCAGAGCTCTAAGCATTAATCTCACTTTTTATACCTGTGTCTAAGCAGCTAACAATATTGCATTTTACTTTTGCGAAGCAAACCTGTCGCGAAGCGAATCCTGCTGCCGAAGGCAAGCTTTAAACAAACAAAATGCATACAAGAAAGAACTTCTACAAAATATATAAAAGAATACATACAAAGGAGTTGAATTAAATGACCAGAAAAAGAAACTTTGGTGATAGTATATTGGGAGGTATAGAGAAAGTCGGTAATAAACTACCACATCCCATAACGCTTTTCTTTTTACTAGCCGGTCTTACATTAGTCCTCTCTTGGATTGTCAGCATGCTTGGAATAACTGTTGTACATCCCACAACTGGTGAAACTGTAGAGGCAGTTAACCTTCTTTCCAGAGAGGGGATACAAAATATATTTGGTAGAGCAGTTACGAACTTTACTGGCTTTGCTCCATTAGGGACAGTGCTAGTGGCAATGCTAGGAGTTGGAGTTGCAGACAGAACAGGGCTAATTAAAGCACTGATTAAAGTATTAGTCCTTGGGGCACCAGATGCACTGCTAACTGCGGCTGTTGTATTTGCAGGTATTATGTCTAACATAGCGTCAGATGCTGGCTATGTAGTACTTGTACCCCTAGGTGCAATAATATTTGCAGTTAAAGGAAGACATCCTTTAGTAGGACTTGCAGCAGCCTTTGCAGGAGTTTCCGGTGGTTTTAGTGCAAACCTACTTCTTTCCACTATTGATCCTTTGCTTGCAGGTCTAACAGCAGAATCTGCGCAGCTTTTAGATCCAACCTATGCAGTACCACCTACTGTCAACTGGTACTTCATGATAGCTTCTACTTTTTTAGTAACACTTGTGGCCACATGGGTAACAGAAAGAATCGTGGCACCTCGCCTAGGTGAATACAAAGGCGAGCACATAGATCAACTAGACGAAGTGACAAGTGCAGAGAAAAAAGGCTTAGTATGGGCTCTGATAGCCATGCTACTGGTAGCAGCTTTTTTCGCTGCATTGACAGTACCGGCCAATGGTATCCTTAGAAATGACCAAGGAGAAATAATTGCAGGGAATTCTCCCTTTGTTCAAAGTATGGTACCGATAATTGCCTTGATGTTCCTGATCCCAGGCCTTGCCTTTGGTGTGGCTGTGGGCAATGTAAAAAGTGATGGTGACGTGGCAACCTATCTATCAAAGTCCATGCAAGAAATGGGCGGATATATAGCTCTAGCCTTTGCTGCAGGTCAATTCGTTGCATATTTCGGATGGTCAAACATCGGGACAATACTGGCTGTATCTGGAGCCGAATTCCTCCAGGCCATAAATCTAACTGGCCTCCCTCTTATAATAATGTTCATTATAGTAGCAGGCTTTATAAACCTATTCTTAGGAAGTGCTTCTGCTAAATGGGCAATCATGGCCCCTGTATTCGTACCACTATTTATGCAACTGAACTACAGCCCAGAATTTACACAAATGGCATATAGGATTGGTGACTCAGTTACAAACATTATCTCGCCACTGATGCCCTACTTTGCCATAATCATTGCTTTTGCAGAAAAATATGACCACAACATAGGTATTGGGACACTTATCTCTACAATGCTCCCTTACGCAATTGCTTTGCTAATAGCGTGGATATTGCTATTAGTACTATGGTTCTTATTACAACTGCCAATAGGACCAGGAGGAACCATTTTCCTAGGCATGTTGTTGATGTAAAATATCTTCTAATATGTGCATGCAGGACTCAAATTCTGTCCATACAACGATTTCACAATTATAACTACACACCTAACAAAAAAAGGAGTGGCTCAATTTGAGTCGCTCCTTTGACTTAACCACTTATATGTACTGGTTAGAACATATAATAACCTTAGTTACTATTCTTCTACTTCACCTATTGATTTTCCACAATGGGCGCAGAATTTAGCTTCTGGTACAAACCTTTGGCCACAGTCACATAGGTTTAAAGTATTTTGTAGCTCTTTCTCTTTAACAGCAATATTTTCATCTATATCTTGTATAACTAAACACTTAGAAACTATCTCATCTGCGCTTAATTTATCATCGGAAAAGCGCACATAAACAAGTTTTCCTAAATCTGTAAGCATGCCTGTCTTATGAGCCCTAAGGGCAGAAATCTCCTTTTTAATCCTAGAGCTCTCTATCATGGTAGTAGACTTCTCACTAACATTAGAAACACCCTTACTAACACTATCCTTAACCTTATTAAAAAAATCCACAACAACACCCCCAAACAAATCATTTACTAAAATTATATAGATAAAATACAAAAATAAGTACAAAAAATAAAAAACTTAACAAAAAGTCACAGAAGAAACTTTCATATAACACGGGCTAAATAAGCTACATAATTCTGTCCCCAACGGTGTACATACTGCCACAACAGGAGTCAAAAATACCCTATTTGTTCTCTATTTGTCACTGCCCAATATCATAACCCCATTCGCCCGTGATGCCCGAAGGGCGCCGTGTCAAAAAGACTTTAATGTCTTGACAGAATATGGCCCGTGACTATTTAAAATAGGTTCTAACTCTTTTGCATTTAGTTAGTAACAATAATACATTCTATATCAAATAAAAAGTCACAGAAGAAACTTTCATATAACACGGGCTAAATAAGCTACATAATTCTGTCCCCAACGGTGTACATACTGCCACAACAGGAGTCAAAAACACTCTATAGTCATTACCCAATATCATAACCCCAGCAACACTTACCTCGCCCTAAGTCTCCTCTTAACACCTGAAGTAATACTGTCCACAGCATCAATGCGTAACAAAAACACAAGGACAAAATACACAACAGCACCTACACCAATAGCAGCAACAAGGGCCACACTAGCACTAAAATCATTTAAAATAGCGTAAACAACCCTAGCAACAACTCCCATGACCCCCGAAGCAATGCAAATCTTAGCAAAAGACTCGCCAATATTTTTCAAGCCCAAATAGCCTACCTTCTTTCTCAAACTTATAAATAAAAGCCCCGTACAAAAAAGAGCAGAAATACTTGTAGCTAGAGCAAGACCGCCTATACCTAAAAAAGCAGAAAGAACAAAGTTTAATACAATATTTACAACAACAGAAATAGCAGCGTTGATCTTAGGTGTCTTAGTGTCTTGTAAAGAATAGAAGGCCCTAGTTAAAACCTCCCTTAAGCCATAGCCAATCATCCCTATGGAATAGAAGAACAAAGCAGTAGATGTCATTTTAAGGGCTTGTCCATCGAAAGAACCCCTACCAAATAAAAGTTCAACTATTGGTTGAGCAAAAAGCATAGAACCCACAGCTGCTGGTACAACAAGAAGGTTAGTACCACTGATAGCCTCACCAAGAGACTTTTTCAAACCATCCATATTATTCTCTGCAGCCATTTTAGAAATCATAGGATACATAGCTGTGGAGATAGAAACAACAAAAATACCAAAAACAAAACCATTTAGCCTACTGGCATAGTTAAGGGCAGAAATCCCCCCAACTGCCAAACGAGAGGCTAATGTCCTATCCACTAACTTGTTAATCTGATTAACAGAAGACCCTAAAATAACAGGCATGGCTAAATATAAGATTTTCTTTATATTCTCATCCTTAATGTTTAGATTGAACTTATGCTTATAACCTACATCTTTAACAAATGGTACTAAAAGTAATAGCTGCAAAATCATTGCTAAAACAACCCCATAGGATAAGAAAATAGTATCTACGGAGCTACTTAGTACTATTGAAATAATAATAGCAAAGTTAAAAGGAAACCCAGTTAAAGCTGGAATACCAAAATTATTGTTAACCTGTAGATAAGCAGTAAAAACATATGTCAATCCTGAAAAGTAAATACCAAACAAAGTAACACGGGAAAAGCGAACAGCTAATGCAAGGGTATCGCCTTCAAAACCCGATGCAAACATACGCACAACAGGAGCTGTAAAGATCATACCAAATATAAAAAAGCCAGTACAAAGTACTAATGTTATGTTTGTTAGATTACTAGTAAACCTATTAGCCTGTCTTGGCCCTTGGTTTTTCTTTATGCCACTATACATGGGAACAAAGCAAGTGGCAATGGCTGCACCAATAAATGCAAATATAGTCTGAGGGATAGTAAGAGAAATTAAATAAGCATCACTAATAGCTGATGCCCCGTAAAAATACGAAAGTGTAATTTCCCTACCAAAACCCACAAACTTAGAAACAATTGTCAAAATCATCAACAAAATTGCCGTCTTCTTCATAATATATCCCCCATATATAAATTTCGAATTAATTACAATATATAAATAATATAATAGCACAAAAGTACCAAAAGTAACAATATAAAATTACTGGTATCGGTGCAGTACAAGGATTATTCTTATATATTCAGAAACTATTTATATCTATATACTCTATTTCTACCTAATTTCGTAACCCTATTCGTCCGTGATGCCCGTAGGGCGCCGTGTAATATATGCTCTGTAACATCTTGGCAGTATATGGCCCGTGACTATTAATAACAGAAGAACCCTTCTTTAACACGACCTAAACAAGCTACATAATTTTGTCCCCCACGGTGTACATACTGACACAATGGGAGACGAATTATAAATAGTCAAATCCATTTTTTATGTTTTCCTAAGAGGCTATCCCAAATCCGCGAAAGCCAAACGAGCGCTTTCCGTCCACCCAAAAATCCCACCAGTATGAAGGAACAAGATATTCGTACAATCCTTGAATGTCCCCTTCTTGATCTCCTCAACTAAACCATACATGGCCTTACCTGTATAAACAGGGTCCAAAATAATACCCTCAAGCCTAGCAAACCAATGAATAAACTCCAGTTCCTCATGCCTACTTAAAGCGTACCCATCTCCAACATAGCCATCAATAATGTTTAACTCATTCCTATTATAATTAAGCTCCTGTCCTGTATAGCCATTCATCTCATCAATAAGCCCAACAACTTTATCTTTAAAATACTCTGCGTCATCACAAATATTAATACCATATACCTTACCGGAATTATTATGACCCTTATTTGCATAAAAAAGCCCAGCGTAAGTACCACCAGAACCCACAGTAGCTACTACGGCATCAAACTTAACATCAAGTTCCTTCTCTTGCCCTAAAATCTCTTCTAAAGCTTTAAAATAACCAAAAGAACCTATACCATTGGAAGCACCTTCGGGGATTATATATGCCCTATGCCCTTTTGCAGCAAGTTCTTCCGTAATTTCTTTCATAATATCCATCCTGCTCTCACGATATTCTACAGGAGTAACAAAACGTATATCTGCACCTAACAGCTTGCCAAAAAAGAAATTACCTTCTAAGTTGTCACCCCCACTACTGCGTAGAACCAAACATGACCCTAAGCCCAGCTTTGCAGCTACTGCAGCAGTTGCCCTTGCATGATTAGACTGGATACCACCGCAAGTAATCAAGTAATCACACCCCTGATCCAAGGCCTCCTGAATGGCAAACTCTAACTTCCGTACCTTATTGCCAGTAATCTCAGACCCAGTCTGATCATCCCTCTTAACAAAGACATTAACCCCTAACTCCTCACTCAACCTACCCAACCTCTCAATAGAGGTAGGCAAATTAGCCAAAACCAAAGACCCAGGAATCCTCACAAAAACCTCTCCCTTCAATAATATTTTCAAACAGCTTCACACTAACCTCCACTAAAAAGAACTACACTATATAAAAACTTAGTAATTAAAGACTTTTTAGTCCTTAGCAAGTACGCTTTGTAGTCTTTGAATATTGAAGGATAGTGGTAAAAATTCCCTTGGACTTTAAAAACAAAGCAGCTTCACACTAACCTCCACTAAAAAGAACTACACTATATAAAAACTTAGTAATTAAAGACTTTTTAGTCATTAATCAAGTACGTTTTGTAGTCTTTGAATATTGAAGGATAGTGGTAAAAATTCCCTTGAACTTTAAATACAAAGCAGCTTCACACTAACCTCTACTAAAAAGAACCACACTATATATTAAACTTAGTAATTAATGACTTTTTTTAATGCCTTAAGCAAGTGCGCTTTGTAGTCTTTGAATAGTGAAGGATAGTGGTAAAATTCTTTTGAACTTCTTTTTGCGTAAACAAACCTGTTCGCGAAGCGAATCCTGGTGCCCAAAGGGCAATCCTTACCTCACCTCAAGAACAACAGGACAATGATCGCTCCCCATGATATCACAGTCAATCTTAGCATCTACAAGCCTAGACTCTAGCTCCTTTGAAACAATAAAATAATCAATGCGCCACCCTATATTCCTCTCACGGGCATTCCTCATATAAGACCACCAAGAATAAGCATCTGTCTTATTCTCGTAAAAGTACCTAAAAGTATCAATAAAACCTGAGTCCAACAGCGTAGATATCTCATTTCTCTCCTCATCAGAAAAACCAGCATTCTTTCTATTGGTCTTAGGATTCTTTAAATCAATCTCCCTATGAGCAACATTTAAATCGCCACATAAAACAACAGGTTTAGTCTCCTTAAGCTTTAAAAGATAAGTCCTCAAAACCTTCTCCCACTCCAATCTATATTCCAAGCGTGCTAATTGTCTTTGGGCATTGGGAGTATAACTATTGACCAAATAAAAATCCTCAAATTCTAGGGTAATCAACCTACCTTCTTGGTCATGCTTCTCCTCCCCTAAACCATATGCAACAGACAAAGGTTCAATTCTACTAAAAACAGCAGTACCAGAATAACCCTTCTTAACTGCGTAATTCCAATATTGATAATACCCTCCCAACTCAACCTCAACCTGCCCCTCAGACAACTTAGTCTCCTGCAAACAAAAAACATCAGCCTGAACACTATTAAAATACTCCATAAACCCCTTCCCCAAACAACTCCGAAACCCATTAACATTCCAAGAAACCAACCTCATAAAATAACCTCCTAATTAAAAAATATAAAAACAAAAAATCCATTATTAAGTCACGGATCATATCCTGCTACAATCTTTTAACACGGCCTAAATAAGCTACATAATTCTGTCCCTCACGGTGTACATACTGCTACAAAAGCAGCAAAAATACACACATTTACCTCTATTTTATTACCCAAATTCGTAACCCCATTGGCCAGTGATGCCCGAAGGGTGCCGTGTTATAAAACCTTTGAATATCTTGGCAGTATATGGCCCGTGACTATTAATGATAGGTTTTAAATGTTAGTTTTAGCTGCTAGTAATACACTCAAATCAAGTAATTTAGTCACAGAAAAAAACTTTAACACGGCCTAAATAAGCTACATAATTCTGTCCCTCACGGTGTACATACTGCTACAAAACCAGCCAAAAATACTCTCATTTTACCTAATTTCGAAACCCCATTGGCCAGTGATGCCCGAAGGGTGCCGTGTTATAAAACCTTTGAATATCTTGGCAGTATATGGCCCGTGACTATTAATGATAGGTTTTAAATGTTAGTTTTAGCTGCTAGTAATACACTCAAATCAAGTAATTTAGTCACAGAAAAAAACTTTAACACGGCCTAAATAAGCTACATAATTCTGTCCCTCACGGTGTACATACTGCTACAAAACCAGCCAAAAATACTCTCATTTTACCTAATTTCGTAACCCCATTGGCCAGTGATGCCCGAAGGGTGCCGTGTTATAAAATCTTTGAATATCTTGGCAGTATATGGCCCGTGACTATTAATAATAGGTTTTAAATGTTAGTTTTAGCTGCTAGTAATACATTCAAATCAAGTAATTTAGTCACAGAAAAAAACTTTACACGGCCTAAATAAGCTACATAATTCTGTCCCTCACAGTGTACATACTGCTACAAAACCAGCCAAAAATACTCTCATTTTACCTAATTTCGAAACCCCATTGGCCAGTGATGCCCGAAGGGTGCCGTGTTATAAAACCTTTGAATATCTTGGCAGTATATGGCCCGTGACTATTAATGATAGGTTTTAAATGTTAGTTTTAGCTGCTAGTAATACACTCAAATCAAGTAATTTAGTCACAGAAAAAAACTTTACACGGCCTAAATAAGCTACATAATTCTGTCCCTCACGGTGTACATACTGCTACAAAACCAGCCAAAAATACTCTCATTTTACCTAATTTCGTAACCCCATTGGCCAGTGATGCCCGAAGGGTGCCGTGTTATAAAACCTTTGAATATCTTGGCAGTATATGGCCCGTGACTATTAATGATAGGTTTTAAATGTTAGTTTTAGCTGCTAGTAATACACTCAAATCAAGTAATTTAGTCACAGAAAAAAACTTTAACACGGCCTAAATAAGCTACATAATTCTGTCCCTCACGGTGTACATACTGCTACAAAACCAGCCAAAAATACTCTCATTTTACCTAATTTCGAAACCCCATTGGCCAGTGATGCCCGAAGGGTGCCGTGTTATAAAACCTTTGAATATCTTGGCAGTATATGGCCCGTGACTATTAATGATAGGTTTTAAATGTTAGTTTTAGCTGCTAGTAATACACTCAAATCAAGTAATTTAGTCACAGAAAAAAACTTTAACACGGCCTAAATAAGCTACATAATTCTGTCCCTCACGGTGTACATACTGCTACAAAACCAGCCAAAAATACTCTCATTTTACCTAATTTCGTAACCCCATTGGCCAGTGATGCCCGAAGGGTGCCGTGTTATAAAACCTTTGAATATCTTGGCAGTATATGGCCCGTGACTATTAATGATAGGTTTTAAATGTTAGTTTTAGCTGCTAGTAATACATTCAAATCAAGTAATTTAGTCACAGAAAAAAACTTTACACGGCCTAAATAAGCTACATAATTCTGTCCCTCACAGTGTTGCTTCGAAAATCATGCCCAACTCTGAAACTTATATTATCACTCTTTTATAAAAGACCTTCTCTCTACCAAAAATTATTATAAGCCCAACTTGTATGTTTGCAGCTTTCATGTAATTTAATATCTGTGGTATATGAAATTCTGCTCTTGTGCTCCCAGACTTCAACTCTACTACGACCTTGTTATCCACTATCAGATCAGCAACAAATTTACCTAGGTTTACCTTGCCCTTATAATTAACTAGCAACTCCCTTTGAAATTCACAGTTCAAATCCATTTGACTCAGTTCATAAGCTAGTGCATTCTCATAGATTTTTTCATAATAACCGAAGCCTAGTTCATTATAGACCTCAGTAGCCGCCCGGATAATTTTACCTGTAATTTCCTTATGTAACATAACTTCTCCCCCTTTAAGTACTTAATTATATCCCAATTTCGAAAACCCATTGGCCAGTGATCTCTGAAGGGTGCCGTGTTATAAATCTTTGATATCTTGGCAGCATATGGTCCGTGACTATTTAAAATATTGTCTTTAATCATTTGATTTAAACACCGCAAGCTCCTCATCTGTGATGTAGCCGAAATGCTTCATTTGTGACAAGACAACTTGCTGATGCTTTACTGCTAGGTCAATATTTCTTTTTGGATTATACACATTAGGCGCCTTAATAATCCCTGCAAGCATTGCAGCTTCTCCTAAATCTAAATCCTTCACGCTCTTGTCAAAAAAACCTTGGGATGCCCGCTCAACACCATAGTAACCACTACCGAAATAAATCTGATTCAAATACATCTCAAAAATCTCTTCCTTGGTAAACCTTCTCTCAAGTTCCATGGCAATACAAAGCTCTAAAAGCTTTCGCTCAGCAGTTTGCTCAAGATTCAAGAATAAATTTCTAGCCAACTGTTGGGTAATAGTACTACCCCCTTGAACAAGATCACCACTGGTAACATTTACCTTAGCAGCACGCAAAATACCCCTAGGATCATAGCCCCTATGATCAAAAAAACGATTATCCTCTATGGCTACAAAAGCATCAACCAAAAATTCTGGCAGCTCCTCAAAAGACACAAAATCAATCTTATTTACTTCTAACTCCCTAATCAAAACATCCCTTACAACATAAATAGACCTATCTTCTTCATAAATAGGCTCCGGATTATCCCAGTCTATATAATTAGCAGAAAAAGGAACCAAAATAGTTGCATATGTATAAGCAACAACAACACCTAAAATCACCACTAAAGCAATAACCACTCTAAACAAGAACTTAAACAATTTCATAATCCCCAGCCCTTCACCTATATATTTATATTTACTCACATCATTCATAACCATAATATATAATTCTCCAAATCAACAAAAAAATCCTCTATCCGACAAATTCAAAAAAATAACGCCCCCAAAGACTAGGAGCGTTACTAGCATTTTTAACTTTACTTTTCGCGAAGCAAACCTGTTGCCAAAGGCAATCCTACGTCACAAAGTGACCCTGTCGCCAAAGTCGACCCTTACCCTTTGAGACGACAAATGCTTACGGTAGTCCATGTTACCTCTCTTGCCGCAATATATCATCAATGGAATAAATCCAATCCAAGCAGTTAACATAATAAAGAGGATCATCAAAGTAGCATGAGTATTCATGCCCCTCACACCATACCAATAGAAGCTCTTAAAAAAAGCCTCCCAATTCCAGCTATTAATCCCAACTCTTCTTATTCGTGACATAAAAACTCCCTCCTCCAACATATCCTACAAAATAATATGAAAGAGACTATGAAAATATTCATTTTTTCTAAGAAAATTAGTGGGCAGCAGTGTCATAGTCGCCAATCCAATTACCTTCTGCTCGCAAAAACACCACTGATCAAAGCCAGTGGTGTCTAAAATTATTTTTCCTCTGCGTAGTAGTAATTATAATACGTTCCATAATTTCTCTTAGTGATCTTCACTTTGTTGACAACAACACCTAAAGTTTTCTTGCCTACTTTTTCAAGCATTTCCTTAGCTTTTAGTGTCTGGTCTTTCTGAGCCTCGCCAGCTGCAACAACAAAGATAGTTCCATCACAAATGCTAGACAATATGGCGCTATCTGTTACTATACCGATAGGTGGTGCATCGATCAATACAAAATCATAGCTCCTGCTACATTCCTCTATAAAATCTTTCATCTTCTTAGAACCAAGTAACTCTGAAGGGTTTGGTGGAATAGGTCCACTTGTTAGAATATCAAGCTTGATTCCACCTATTCGCTTAACAGCATTTTCTAGACTTTCTCCCATTAAAACATTGGTCATACCAGAATCATTATCTAAGTTGAAAACCTTATGCACTTTAGGTTTTCTCAAATCAGCATCTATAATCAACGTTTTATGTCCCATTCCAATAAGAGTGATAGCTAAATTTGAAATGGTTGTACTTTTACCTTCACTCGGACCAGTACTAGTAATAACAATAGTCTTTAAATCATTATCTAAATTGGCAAATTGGATATTTGTTCTAAGCATCCTATATGCTTCTGAAATAGGTGACTTTGGCTCCCTATAAGTTATCAGATTGATATCACTTTGACTACCTTCAATTTCAGGAACAGTAGCTAGTACTGGGAGCTTTAAATGTCTTTCAATGTCTTCTGGATTTTTCAAGGTATTATCTAGAAACTCCATTAAAAATACTATTCCTACACCAAGCATTGCCCCAAGCAGAAAAGCGATTGCGACATTTAATGCAGGCCTTGGTTTAACTGGACTAGTTGGCACAGACGCTCTATCCAAAATCTGTATATTGTCGATGTTTAAAAAATTAACAATTTTGCTCATAAAAACGCTAGAAAGCTCATCTGCAATCCTAGCAGCACGTTGGGGATCAGTATCCTGAACCCTTATCTCGATAACCTCAGTATCTCTAACTGAGTTAACTTGAACTTTGCCAGCAAACTCGCCATGGGACATATTTAAACCCAGCTTTCTAATTACCTCAGTAGAAACACTTCGGCTTTTAGCAATTTCGCTATATGTCTTAACTAGCCTCTGATTAAGTAAAACATCATTATACTGTATATTTCCAGAATCAGCCTTAGCTAAAATTACTAAACTAGATGAAGCTTCATATACTCTATCTAAGAAAAAATAGCTGACTACTGCGGAAGTGGTAGTAGTAACTAAAACAATAGCTGCTATAATCCATAACCTCTTAAACAATATATCAAATATTTGCCTCAAATCAATTTCGTACTCCTGTGAATCCATGTATTCCTCTCCTTTACCTGTATGTACTATAAAGCTCGACTAAAATATATTCTACAAAAAAGTCCATTTTCCTGCTAAAAGCTACATATTTTGATTCTACATAGTCAAACATAATATCATTTTAGTATCTTTTGAACTATTATTCAATGCTTTTCGTGCGACAACTTTCGACACCCATTTAAAAAAGTTATACCACAAGGGGGCATTCCCCCTTGTGGTAAATTGTGTAAGGACTTAAATAATGAAAGATGTCTTTTTAACATGATTGTAAAAATCTCTATTTCCATTTAAACCACAGTAAAACATAATTGGAATTAGACCTATTCCAACACTACCAAAAACTAATATAACCATAATAATGGTTTGCCCTGTCATACCTTTTTTACCATACCAATAAAAACTTTTCCAAAAAGCTTCCCAATTCCAACCTTTTTTACTAATTAATTTTTTATTAACCACTACCAGCCCCCCAAGCTTTCGTAATTATATTCACATATCTATTATAGGTGCTAAAGTCCTATATTTCAAGAAAATTCGTCCGACTCCATTCGACAAAAACCCATATTATAGGGTTTTCGTCGATGAAACTAGTGCTTTAGAACTATACAAAAGTTAAAATACCCAGCTATTTTTTTAAAATAGCTGGGTATTCATTATGATATCAACTTACATATGTTATTAGCAAACTCCACAGGATCACTTAATGTCAAACCTTCTATAAGGAGTGCCTGGTTGTAAAGTACTTCCGTATACAGCTTAAATTTATCCTTGTCACTCTCAAAAGAATCCTTCAATTTATTAAACACTTCGTGGTTTGGGTTGACTTCTAAAACCCTTTCAGCCTTGATTTCCTGATTGTTTGGCATGGCAGCTAGTATTTTCTCCATCTCAATTGAGAGCTCTCCATCAGCAGTTAGACAAACAGGATGGTTCTTTAACCTCTTAGAAATTCTTACATCCTTCACTTTGCCCATAAGAACTTCTTTCATAAGAACAAATATCTCTTTACTTTCATTCTCTTGGGTCTTCTCTTCTTCAGTTGTAGTATCTTCTATTCCTAAATCACCACTGGATACAGATTTAAATTCTTTATCTTGATAGTTCATTAGCATGCGTACTGCAAATTCATCTACATCATCAGTGAAATATAGGATCTCATAACCTTTATCCTTCAGAAGCTCTGTCTGGGGCATCTTATCTATACGAGCAACTGACTCACCCGCTGCGTAGTAAATGTACTTTTGATCCTCTTTCATGCGCTCAACATATTCAGCTAAGCTAACTACTTTTTCCTCGCTGCTTGAATAGAACAGAAGAAGATCTTGCAAAGTTTCCTTATGCTGACCAAAGTCACTGTAAACTCCATACTTCAACTGTCTACCAAAGCTCTCAAAGAACTTCTCATAATTTTCTCTATCATTTTTCAGCATTAACTGCAGTTCGTTTTTGATCTTCTCTTTGATCCTTTTAGCTATGATCTTAAGCTGTCTGTCATGCTGTAATAGCTCCCTTGATATATTCAGTGATAAATCCTCTGAATCTACCATACCCTTCACAAAACTAAAGTAATCAGGCACCAAGTCCGAACACTTATTCATGATAAGTACGCCACTAGAATATAGCTCTAAACCCTTTTCATACTCTTTAGTGTAGAAATCATAGGGCGTTTTCTCTGGAATGTAGAGAATGGCGTTGTATCTAACTGCACCATCTGCACTTATATGAATATGCTTAAGTGGCTTATCAAATCCGTAGTGTTTCTCGGCATAGAAGTTATCATAGTCCTCTTTAGTAAGTTCATTTTTATTCTTTCTCCACATGGGAACCATACTATTTACAACTTCCTCTTGCACAACCTCAGTATACTCATCTTCTGAGCCTTCTTTAGGCACACTCTTTTCAATATCCATCTTAATGGGGTACCTTACAAAATCTGAGTACTTTTTAACAATAGATCTTAGCCTATATTCCTCTAAGAAGTCATCATAATTTTCATCCTCAGTATTTTCCTTAAGTTTTAAAACAATCTCAGTTCCCACTGAATCTTTATCAAATTCTTCCACTGTATACCCTTCAGCACCAGAAGATTCCCATTTGTATCCGTTATCAGAACCAAAGGCCTTAGTTAACACAGTAACATTATCTGCCACCATAAATGCAGAATAAAAGCCTACACCAAACTGACCGATGATATCATAACCATCTTTCAATTCATTTTCTCTCTTAAAAGCAAAAGAACCGCTGTTTGCTATAACACCTAGATTTTCCTCTAGCTCGTCCTTGGTCATCCCAATCCCTGTGTCAGTAATCTTAAGTAACCTATTTTCCTTATCTGCACTTACTTTTATGTAATAATCTTCTTTATTAAAAGAAATATTCTCATCTGTTAAAGCCTTGTAGTAAAGCTTATCGATGGCGTCACTGGAGTTAGAAATGAGCTCCCTTAAGAAAATCTCCTTATGGGTGTAAATAGAATTGATCATTAAATCCAACAACCTCTTAGACTCAGCTTTAAACTCTTTTTTAACCATAATACATTATCTCCTTCCAATATAAATTAATAATTAGCACTCTTAAGTATAGAGTGCTAATTATTAATTTACCAAAAATATCTTATTTGTCAAGTCTTAGAATGAGTTTGTTCAACTCAACTTTAATTCTTTCCAAATCCCTGCTTTTAATACAAATTTTCGGAAGTATTGTAAAATCAAGCCTTTCATTCTTACTGTGCAAGTATGAGTATATAATACTTGCAGTGTCGATAGTACTCTTCTCCATGGAGTTCGAAGTGGAAATGGAAGTACTGCTGAAAGAAAAAACTTCTAAAATAGAGTTGCAAAGCTTGTCCTTCCAGTCATCATCAATGCATAGTACTTCACTATATAATACTTTGTTACCATGGATCATAAAAACCTTGTACTTAGAATCTCCTAAACTCTCTAAAACCACAATATACTTTCCTGCAAACTTAAGAACTTCTCCACCTCTAAGTATATGTTGTACTGCAGTTAGCTGCCTTTTTAAAACATCAGCCTTCTCAAAATACAGATTCTCTGCAGCGGATTGCATTTGCTCTATTAATATTCTTACAGGGGCACGATCCTTCCCTAACAAAAAATTAACTACCTGGTCTATTCTTTCATCATAAATACTACTCTCAATATCAACCCTACATAAGCCATCGCAACGATTAAGTTGATGATTCAGGCAGCCTCCTCCCTTGTTAGATGGCCTATTACACATCCTAAGCCCAAAATGGGATTTTATAAACTCCAAAGCTTCCTCCACCGTTCCTTTACTTGTAAAAGGACCGAAGTACAGGCCTTCTGTGGTGCTGTCAAAATCAGATGTAATAAATACTTTGGAATCTCTACCTTTTTTGAGAATTTTTATATATGGGTATCCCTTGAATTTCTTAAGCTTGCTATTGTACATGGGGGCTAGCTTTTTGATCATTTCATTCTCATAAAGAAGTGCATCAAACTCAGTATCTGTCACGTGTACTTCAAAATCTTCTATTCTACTAACCATCTCAATAATCTTATCAGAATGGTTGCTGGACTTATTAAAGTACTGTCGAACCCTCTTATTTAAACATTTGGACTTGCCCACATAAATTATATTTCCATAGCCGTCCTTCATAAAATAGACCCCTGGGACATGTGGGACGTCATTTAGTTTATCTTTTAGCATCACTCTCACCTCAAAATGGAGAAAAATAAAACCCCTACCTAAGTAGAGGTTTAAGGTAAAATTTAAGTTTACCTCTTAATAATAGTATATCATTTACAGTGATGCCCCACAATACTCGCATTCTGTGGTCTCACCTTCGATAATTATATTATTAGCACCACACCCATTACAAGTAACATTTCTAGTGACCTTACTCGGTTGTGAACTATGGGGTTGATCTTCAACTGCAACTTGTTGTTCTACACTAGGAACTCTGATATATAGGTTCTGATCAATAAATGCATTAGGAAGGAAATTCTTATCAATCATAGACTCGATATCTTTTCTCACTGACCCTATGTCCTTTTGCATACTAGTTGCAATCTCTTCTATGGATGACATCCTGTGATTTATTATTAGATTTAAGTACTTTTTAAAAACTGCACTTTGTTTTACCAGCTTTCTGCCAAACCTAACTAATAACACACCTGGCAAAAGAAGCAATACACCAAACGCTAAAAGAACAAATAACTCTTCACCAGGAAACTCTCCTACCAAAACCATTATGAAAAACAGAGAATAAAGAGCAACTAGTATATAACCTAGTATACTCAGGCCTTTTCCAGCTACCATACTTGTTTTACGGTCTTTAGTTAATCTAGTTATAAGTAGTAGAATACCAACCGGCCAAAAAAAGATGAATGCTAAAACAATTACCGGCCAAGAATGCATCCAACCAAAATTTCTATTTTTAACCACTTCCATAAACACACTCCCCTTCTTTATTTTATTGAGCTTAAAACACTGTTTCTCTTATCAACAGTATCTAAAATAGATTGAATATAAGTGCAAATATCTTCTTGATTTTTTAGTACCATGTGCTCTTTTGAGCTAATTACCCTATTTACTAAAGTATCTATATGATTTTCTATCTGTTCCTCAATAACAGATACTTCATTGCCAGTTTCTGGGTCACTATACCTTAATTTATCCCTTAATTTTTCAAGGCTGTTTGCGAGATCTTCAAGCTCATTTTTGTTCTTGAGGTTTGAAACATATCGAATTATATCCTCTACAGATATTACAAGGTTTTTCAATCTATTAACATTATTTTTAGTAACCATTTCCTTGTTAGATGCAGTCATAAGGAATATGGAAGAAAATCCTCCTCCAACTACAAATATTAGTAAGTTCAGTAGATGGATTGTAATGTACCAACTAAGGGATACTTCTAGATAAATCCAGAATAAAAACATTGACACAAATACTGCCACATTATATAAAAATACAGCAGAACCAATACCTGTAAAAGCAGGAAAAGGGCTATGTGGTTCCTTAACTTTAGTCATAGTAAAAACCATATAGCTAAAGTTTAAAACTTGAGCAAAAACTAATGTCAGTAAAGTTAACCAAAAGTGACCTGCTCTGTCAGCTGAATCTGTTAACTGAAAAGCCATAAGAATTATGATAAAAACTGTTAAAACTAAAATCCCATAAGTTATATTCCGGATATGTCCTTTAATATCAATCACCCCTTCTACAAAACATTACCACATTCATGGCAGAATTTTTGACCTGGCTTAACTTCTACACTACACCCTCCACAACGAAGGACCATGCTATTTCCACAGTTCGGGCAGAAATTAACGCCAGATTGTACACTCTCTCCACAATTATTACATGGTACAGGCATACCATTACCACAAGCTCTGCAAACCTTGCTATCCTCTAAATTGCCCTTTCCACAATCAGGACACATAACATGTTTACTCCCACAGTGAGGACAGAAAACACCCTTAGATGACATAGGTTCACTACAGCTAGCACATGTATTTTGTGCTGGATTTTCTTTTTTAGACTCCGTTAAGTTGTTTCCACAATTATTACAGAACTTAACGTTTAAAGGATTTGCAGCATTACATTTAACACAAGTCTGGTTACCTTCAGGTTTTAGGTTTTGAGTCACTTGCCCCATGGCATTACCCATACCTCCACCTATGCCTAGTCCCATACCCATACCAATACCTGCCCCCATGATATTAGAAGCTCCACTACCTTCATTTCTAGCTGCTGACTCAAGGGTATCAAAAGACCTTTGTTGCTGATAGTTGTATCCTATGATATCCATCTCAGCTCTACGAGCTAAAGCATCCTTTAGCTTTGCTACACCAGGATCATTTTCAGGTATATTTATTGAGTTTACGTAAAAATTCTCAACACTGATACCGAACTTTTCAAAGGTTGGAGCTACTCTCCCCTGAATATGTTCTGAAATCTCATCAATATATGCATTGATATCCAAAACACTTATTTTTTTATGAACTAAGTATGAAGATATATGATCTTTAATCTTGGTAGTAAGTACACCTCTGAAATAATTATTTAAAGTGGTCTTATCAAAGGACTTCATGGTACCAACTAAGTTTACTAAAAACTTCCTAGAGTCATTTATCTGTATACCAAACTGACCGAATGACCTAACAGGCACAAATATCTTATATTGTGGATCCTGAAGTTGAATAGGGTCCTTTGTCCCCCACTTTACATCTAATGTAAATCTTTTATTGATATACCACACCTCTGCAACAAAAGGAGAGTTTCCACCAAATGGAAGATTAACTAGTTTTGAAAGTAAAGGAATATTATTAGTGCTTAAAGTATGTCTCCCTGCAGTAAATAAATCTAGTGCCTGGCCCCCCTTAAACAAAATAGCCTCTTGAGATTCGTTGACAATTAACTGAGTCCAATTGCCAAGTTCATGTGATGGATGCTTCCAAGCGAAAACATCTGGATTACCATCATACCTAATAACATCAACAACTGCCATATAACCACCTCTTATATTTATATTTCAGACTTTCTAAAGACCTAAATATGGTAAAAGTAATCTACATAAAGTTACTTCGACACCAATCATCAAATTTCCTGTTTAAAAACTAAATTCTCCACTTATATATATTGATAATTTTATATAATAATAACCTTTTTTTTGACAATCTGGCCTTTCTTTAATGAGTATATTCTCCATAACTAAATCAAAACGAGCCGTGATAAGAAATATATAACTTCACGGCTTATTTAAGCAATTTTTCCAACCAACTTGATAGCCATTATTTACCACTAAACGACTCGGAGACAGATAATTAGACACTTTTTTCTCTATGTGACCTTTTTCCTATAAGAAATTGCACAATATGCGAATAAACAATTGACTAATTAGTATATGTTAACTATCATTAATCTATACCAATTTAAATAGATAAAAATACTTGCAATACTTAGTGCAAGTACCAACTGGGGGAGAAAAAGAGTGAAAAGACTGATTAAAGTTAAAGTAGTATTTTTGATTGTAGTTCTATCTTGTATATTTTTGACGCCCAATTTTCAGGTGGCTGCAAATGCAAACTATAGTACCATAAGGGTACTTCTATCTATCAGCAAAGCTAGCATACCAGTAGTTCTAGATGGCGAATATATGATTCAACAAGATCCTGAACTTATTCTACCTAAGGGGACATACACCATATCAGTGGCATCAAATAATCGTGTACGTATAAACGGCAATGGCATAAATAAAATAATTGGTTCCACTCTTACCTTAGTAAGGCTAAAGAACGAAGGAAATGGTAATAACCATCTAACTATCCGTGGCACAGACTATGGTGACATTAACTATCTTGGTAATATGGTCTTTACAGTTAACGGTAGTAATCTAAGGGTGGTAAATCATGTACCACTAGAAGAATACCTTTATGGGGTAGTGCCATATGAAATGAGTAACTCCTTCCCTCTCGAAGCATTAAAGGCACAAGCTGTCAGTGCTAGGGGCTATGCAATAAGATATATAAAAACATCTGGTACCCATGACCTTGGTGACACTACAACCCATCAAGTATATAAGGGTTATAACCCTTCATATGCAAGGGCTATAAGGGCTGTAGATGAGACCGCAGGCCGGGTACTTACACATAACGGTACAATAATTGCTACATACTATTCTGCTTCAAACGGTGGACAAACAGAGCTTGCCGGAAATGTATGGGTAACAAATTTGCCATACCTAGTACAAAAAGACGACCCTTATGACTTAGAAAATACTGCAAGTATCTACCACAAATTTTTTGTTCCAAAGGTTGTAGAAGGTTCAGCATATGATTCAGCTACATTACCTGGGGAGCATGCTGTAAGAATTGTTAAAACTAATAGTAACATAAATGTAAGAAGTGGCCCTGGAACAAATCATTCAATCCTCGGCACAACTACTCTAAATAATGTTTACGAATGGGTTTCCACAGCATCAAATGGCTGGCACCAAATAAAGTATAATGGTCAAGATGCTTATATAACTCCTGACTATGCTGCCAGAGTTGAAAGTGGAACTTTCCTATATGCTAGTCCTGTACTAGCTGATTTGCAAATAAAAGCTTTTGAAAAGCTTAAAGCAGATGGCCACGATATAGAAAAAGCAACTGATGTTAAAATAACCAATGTTAACAGTCTAGCAAATGGTCAAAAGCGTTGGCCAAACACTCAAAGCAGAACATTTTTAACTGCCAACGGCAATATTACAGTGCAGTATTATCTTACTGGTTCAGATACATTATCAAGTAAATCTAATATAGATGTAACAATCAACCTCATGAATAGAAATGCTTCTGGTAGTATCCTAAACACCCATGAGTATTTCAGTACAAACACCCGTATGCGTGGTGTAACACCTGAGAGTAATGGTTTCACTGTTACTGCCGGTAGATACGGCCACGGAGTTGGTATGAGTCAACGTGGAGCTCAACAAATGGCCTCTTCCCCACATAATAAGAAATATAACGAAATACTGGCTTTCTATTTCCATGGGACAAGCCTTTTGACTGTAGATACTAAAGTACCTGACCTTCCCATTCGCCCAGATCCACAACCAGAACCACCAACTGAGCCAGATACCCCTAAAGAACCTAATGTATCCAGTAGCAAACACAAGATAAATGATAATAACGTAACTGGTGTCTCAACAGGTATGAAGGCAAGTACCTTTATCTCAAATATCAGTGTAAATGATGGAACAGTTGAATTACTCAACTCTTCTGGTCAAAATAAAAAATCCGATGACAAAGTTGTAACTGGAGACATCCTAAGAGTAAAGCAAACAGATAACAAAACCTTTAAAGAATATCCTATAATCATCTATGGTGATGTTACTGGCAGTGGCGAAATTGCTCTAATAGATTTACTGACCATCCAAAGACATCTTTTAAACATAAGTAAACTTAACGGTCCATATCAAACTGCTGCAGATGTATCAAAGGATGGATCCCTTACCCTCTTAGATTTGCTGATGGTTCAACGTCATCTACTAAAAATAGAAAATATAAAACAATAAAGGGTGTTCTTGATGAAAACTTTTAAAATAAAAACAGTAATTTATATAAGTATATTAACCTTAGTACTCTCCTTCTTCCCTTCTGTTTCCTTTGCTCAGAATGTAGAGTTAAGCATCTCTGTGGATAGTCAAGAGATAAGTAAAGGTGAATACTTCGTAGTTACAGTTACTTTCACTGGCAATCAGCCTATAGGAGATTTAACAGCAGAAATCACCTATGACGAAGAACTAATGACATATCAATCTGGTGGTGGAAATGCAGTTCAATTAAGCAATGGAAAAGGTGGAATCTGGGATATCGGATCTCCATATAGAAATTCCTTAATGTATTCCTTTACTTTTAGAGCCAATGACTCTGGTGAAGCTAAATTTGAGATTACCCACAGTGAGGTAATTGGCCATGGCACAGAAACTCTTCTGGGTAGTCCCATAGGCAGTAAAACAATAACAATAGCTTCTTCAGAAGATAATGAACCAACTGAACCAGTTGAAGAACCTGAACCTCAAGAGGAATTAGTTGAAATCACCAGAGGTGGAAAAACACTTATAATCCCTAAAAATGGACCTAAGACATCCCTTCCACCGGGTTTTGAGTTAACCTCCCTTACACTGGACAACCAAGTATTGACAGTTGCTAGACATGCGAAGACAGGGTTAACCCTTATTTATGCAGTAGATGAAAACCTCAAAGAAGGGTTCTATGTATATGATCCAGTCCTAAATACCTTTTATAATTACTTTTACATTGATGCAGAACAAAGATATACCTTCCTCCATCCTGTAGAAGACATTGTAGGATTTAGCCTGACCACATTGGATATACAAGGAAATGAAATTACTGTACTAAAATCTGATGATAATTTTAACGGCAAATATCTTATATATGCCATGAATCAAGAAGGTGCAGCACACTATTATTTCTTTGACGATGCAGAAAATACATTGCAAAGAGCTTGGCTTACAACAACTAACGTTGAAGGCGAGCAAAATGATAACTTTTCATGGATCATATTTGTTTTAAGCGGTATATGTGTAGCTCTACTTTTGGTAATATTTAGAATAAGAACTAAAACTAAATCTAAAAATGTGAGGTCATAGGATATGAATAATAATTTTACTAAAGTCTTGCTTTCATTGATGTTAATAACAACGATGATATTGATACTACCTAACACTACGTACGCATCAAACGCTTCAGCATCCGCATCAGCCAGTCCTTCAACAGTAAATGTTGGAGATACTGTAACTGTTACTGTCACCTTCAGTGGTAGTAAAATATTTGGAGTTGAAGGAAGATTTACTTACAATGCAGACGTTCTACAATATGTTTCAGGTGGTGGGACAAGCGGTGGTGGTGGAAACGGTACCATTGTACTCTACGGTACAGGAGACACCAACTCTTTAAGAACAACAATTACTTTCAAAGCTCTAAAAACTGGAGAATCAAACATATCTATTACCACTAGCGAAACATACAACGTAGACCTCGCTTCAATGGGTACTCCAAAAACTAGCACCAAAGTTACAGTAAAAACCCCTGCTCCCCCTCCATCTCAACCGAGTCAGCCATCAAAACCATCTCAACCTTCTAAGCCTAGTCAACCTACACAACCTGTTAAACCTGTGGAACCAGAACCAGAACCTAAAAACCCAGTTGATGATGCTTTAGAAGTTACTGTCGGCGGGAACACATTATTCA